>DASXHC010000022.1:0-1942 GCA_036488735.1 Occallatibacter sp. | reverse complement strand
AAAAAGAAGAGCTATGCTCCCGCCGTCTGGTGGTCGGCCATGCGGCGCTTGTTGTGGCGCAAAGCGACGTTCATAAACACGTTGCCCATGGAAGTTTCAAAGCAGATCATCAATGCTTCAACATCTTCGCTCGTCTTGTCGTTTTGCTCGGAAGTGACGAGCAGCGGAGGATGCACGCGGAAGTGGAAGCCCTGGTCATTGAGCGCGCAGACGGCATTCCCGACTACCTGGTTCGCCAACTCGAAGATAGTCTCTTTGATCAGGCCATCCGATTCAGGCAACTCGGCTCCGGCGTAGTGGCTGGCTACCCGCAAAGCGGTTTGCGGCTCGAGATCCAGAATGATGCGGCCCTCAATATCGCCGCTGACGGCGACCATTCCGGCCACACCTTTGCGGCGATAGGCATCCTCTTCCATCGAGAGGTAGCCCACCTTGGTGGTACCCGACAGACCTTGCGACAACACGGCATCGCCCGCGTTGATGAAAGGCTGAATCAGTTCCATCTTCATTGCAATTAGGCTCCCGCGCCGGCCGTGGCTACCACAGCGCCGTCTTCTCCCAGCACGTACTTGATCACTTCATACAACACTTCGGGCTTGACCGGCTTCTGTACAAAATGCCGTGCCCCGCGTTGCAATGCGGCCACAATGTTTTCCTGATAGCCCACGGAAGAAACCATCACAATGCGAGCTTCGGGATGAGCCTGGACAATTTTCTCGGCGGCCTCAATGCCTTCCATCTGCGGCATGGTGATATCCATGAGCACGATGTCGGGATGAGTACGCTCGAATTCGCTGATGGCGGTCAAGCCATCGCCCGCCTCCGCCGCCACCTGGCCCCCGAAACCTTCAATCATGCGGGCCAGATTCTTGCGCGCGAACACGGAATCGTCCACGATCAAGTAGCGGACGGGTTGACCGTCCTTACTGCGCTTTACTGATGCGAACTGCTCCATAACAGCCTCCTGACAGATTCGATCACGCCGGGTTACTCCCGGCCAGATAACTCAAGTCACAAAATCGTCTATTGTTAACTTCCTTAGATCCCTGCGCGTAGAGCCTTTCCTACATCGCCATTCTGCCCTCGGCCCTGATTGCGGACGCAAAGCGTCTGCAACGTCGCCGGCAACACGTCCAAAGCCACCACGCGCGTGGCATAACCGCGCTCGATGGCTGCCTTCGGCATGCCGAACACCACACAAGACTCTTCGTTCTGCGCGATGGTCATGCCCCCCGCTTTTTTCACCGCGCCCAATCCTTCCGCACCGTCGTCTCCCATACCGGTCATGATTGCGGCGATGGCGTGCGAACCGAATTCTTCAGCCACGCTGTGGAACAGAACGTCCACGCTGGGACGATGCCCATTCACGCGAGGATCGTCATTGAGGATTGCTACGTCTCCTCGCGACATGCGTTTCACCTTGATGTGCCTGCTGCCGGGACAGATCAGGACGCGCCCCGCTTGCAGAACATCGCCCGATTGAGCTTCCTTCACGCGCAGCGAACACACCTCATCGAGACGGCGCGCAAACATGTCGGTAAAACCTTCCGGCATGTGCTGCACAACTACAATCGAGCCGGGAAAATCAGGCGGCAGTTGTGCCAGTAAGAACTCCAGAGCTTGCGGCCCTCCGGTGGAGATTCCGATCGCGACCAGCTTGCTGGGCGGCGGAATGATCTTCGACGCAGAGATTTTTTCCGGGTGCGCCGGCGCTGCCCCTAAGGTTCCGGGCCGGACGATTTTGGCTCCCGACGCCGCTTTAATTTTCGCAATCAACTGGCTTGCCGTTTCCGCCATGTGAGCCGAAGCGTCTTGCGGCTTGGTCACGAAATCGAAGGCACCCAGCCCCAGAGCTTTCAATGTGACGGAGGCACCTTCCGTGCTATGAGAACTGACCACAATCACCGGCAGTGGATTCCGGCGCATGATTTCTTTTAAAGTG
>DASXHC010000010.1:0-1646 GCA_036488735.1 Occallatibacter sp. | reverse complement strand
CCGCCACGCCGAGTCGAGACCACCGTCTTCACCCGCCTGCCGGACCGCTTTCGCAGTCGAGGCCTTCGGCCTGGGCTGACGCCAACCGCGACCGCGTCGCCTCCAACGCCGGGATTGCCGATGTTCTCTCATTCATAGGCCCAAAGGCGCCGTCGGTAGCGGGGTACGGATAATGCTTGAACAACGTGAAGGCGGCTGTCATTGCGGCCGGGTGCGCTTCCGGGCGCGGGTCGACCTGGATTTGCTGTTTCAGTGCAACTGTTCGATCTGCATGAAGAAAGGAATCCTTCACTTGCCGGTAGCGGTCGAGGATTTCGAATTGCTGTGCGGCAAGAATGCACTGACCGTCTACACCTTCGGCACCGGGGTGGCGCAGCACACCTTCTGCTCGCATTGCGGCATGCACGCCTTTTACATCCCGCGTTTGCAGCCGGACCGGATCACGGTCAACGCGCGTTGCCTCGACGGCATCGACGGGCCGAGCCTCGAGCCCATCCGATTCTTTGACGGACGGCAGTGGGAAGATGCACAACATCGCCTGATCGCCGAAGGAGGTCACCCAACGCCGGCCGGACTAAACGGCGCCGTGACGCTGCAACGCATCCTCGAGCGTGCGCTGCGCGTTCGACGATGAACCTCGCGTTTTGGCGGCCCCGACAACGCTCGGCTCTTCATTACGGAATCCCAGACAGGCTCGATCCTGCAAGCGGACCTCTCAGTAGCATTGGCGGGCTGCCCTTTCCGCAAGCAGATCGCCGTTAGCCGCTCCTGGCTGTTTCGCTGTTTTCTGCAGCGAAATATCAGCCGTGCCGATAATTGCCAAATTAGAAACACAACGATCACTATTGTCACCTGTTTTCCATGCTCCGAATCGTGGCAAAGCGCCGGGCCGGTCCTTCCAACCCAACATTGTCACCTGTTCCACCTGTTTTATCAGGTGCAGGTCAGGCTGGGTTTTCTGACCGTTGAAAAAACCGTGAGCGGGACCCAGCGACATCGATTGCTGCGCGATAATCGGCCGTGCTCATCGCATTAACTCCCGAACTCATCGTAACCGGCAACGCTAACATATTTTTGCGAAATTGTCAACAAGACTTCATGTTGGTGAGGCGACACGGGACCCATCGGGGCATTCGAATGAATCCGCGGGTGATGCCCCGGCTTCCTCAGCATGCGATAAGATGTCCTATGCGTCGGCAGAGAGCAGGAACGGGACCAGAAACGCAGTATCGTCACCAGAACGCGGGGCCAATACATAGAAGCTCGATGAGCACAGCACTAAGCTGTCAAACCCGCCGTAGAAAATCGTCAATCAAGGCGACTTGTCTTAAGGTACAAAAGCGCGTAGACCGCGAGCGCAAACAGCAGCCAGCAGAGGAGCCCGATACTGAAAGCACCGAGGATGATGCCGATCACAATCATGGTGGTGGTCTCCGCGACGAGGATCGAGCGGGTTGCGCCTCCACCACCTCCATCGGCGCGACTGCGGTATTGCAATGGTTCCGGTTGTTTGGACAGCTTCCGGGGAGGAATAAGCTAAAGGGCCCCGGTAGCCGGCTGCTGGTTTCACCCTTCCCCGAAATCAAATTCATCCTGTGTTGTTGCGGGGTGCTGTGAAGCTTGTGGGCAGCCGCCGACCTGTGGGC
>DASXHC010000004.1:0-67719 GCA_036488735.1 Occallatibacter sp. | reverse complement strand
CTCCTCCCATGGAACTTGGCTTCCTCGCTCCAGTCTGCACCCGCAGAAGCCGCCTAAACGCCAAATAGGCGTCCGCTTAGATTAGGCGGACACCTATTTAGAATCATCGCCCCGTCAACGGGAACCGTCGAACGCTTACTCTGATTTACATTGCTAAGTTCAATCAGCCGTCGAGGCCGGCTGATATTGAACCATAAAAGCGCATCCCCTATCCCAGAGCCAATCATGCAACTGCAAATACCTTTGGACGCCAACCTCATTGGACGAAGCTGCCCGAGCAGAGATGTTCAGGGAGCATCGGACGGTCCTTTATCCCAAGGCAGCCTTTGTCTCAACAGGCCGGCATATCCCGAACCGCTCCATTTTGTAAATCAGCGTCGTGCGCGGTAAGCCAAGCTTTGCAGCGGCGCCTTCCGTCCCGCCAACCACCCAATCGCGATCTTCAAGCGCTCGCAGGATCGTCGTTCGTTCTACATCCTTAAGAGTCGTTGGAATTGGATAAAAGCTGACTGATGGAGACGCCGGCATCGGCACGGGATTGAAAAGCACTCCATCCTTTGAAAGAATCACGGCGCGCTCGATCCGATTCTGCAACTCGCGTATATTGCCCGGCCAGTGGTAAGAACAAAGTGCGTACATCGTTTCCCGGGCTATGTGGTTGATTTGCTTTCCCATCCTGCGGCCGAATATCTCGGCGAAATGAACTACCAGCTCCGGAATGTCCTCGTGGCGCGCACGCAGCGGTGGGAGCATAATCGGAAAAACATCCAGGCGGTAGTAAAGATCGCTGCGAAATTCGCCCTGCTTGACCATCTCCGCGAGATTTCGGTTTGTTGCTGCCACCAGCCGAACATCCACTTGATGAGTCCGATTACTACCCAGGCGTTCGAACTCCTGTTCCTGCAGAACACGCAGGAGCTTGGGCTGTAATGCCGCCGGAATATCGCCCACCTCATCCAGGAAAAGCGTGCCTTTGTCGGCCAAATCAAAACGGCCGATCTTCTGCGCGATGGCCCCGGTGAACGCACCTTTCTCGTGGCCAAACAATTCACTTTCCAGCAGATCCAAAGGAATGGCAGCGCAATTCAGCTTCACGAAAGCCTTCCCGCGCCGAGAGCTGGAGTTGTGAATGGCGCGCGCAATGAGCTCCTTGCCAGTGCCTGTCTCTCCCTCAATGAGTACAGTGGAATCTGTGGGCGCGACATGTTTGACTTGCTCCAGAACCCTTTCTAGCGCGGGGCTGTTGCCGATGATCTCTTCAAATTCACGGGGGGAAGAGTCTCGATCACGACTAATGAGCATCGGAGAAGCGTCCATTGTGACCTCCTGGTAATTTGCCTTCTTACCTCATCGCCCCTCTTTCTTGATCAACACAGGGATGGATACATGCTAGATCTCATTCGTTTGGCCGCCAATTATGTCTCTATATAGATAGCTGCATGCACCCTACAGATAGTGTCAGAGAGAGTTATCTGGTCGAGGTAAACTGTGGGTCTGGTTGCAGCAGACGCATCATGCCAGGCCCCGCTCATGCGAATGCAGTCTAGGCCATAATCTATGCAGAAGCCATCTATTAACGGCAAGGAAAACCAGAAATCCTGTTGATGTTCGCAGACGAGCCAATTGGTCGAGTCTCAACGCTTATATTGGTTCCTAGCCGACCAAGAAAGTTCAGAAACCAAACGTCCAGGCAACTCTGCACGCCGAACTCGTCCCCGATGGGGCATTACACTATCAGGACATGGACGACCAATTCGCTGCTTCGCGAGGATCGCTAGCCACTTTTGCCTCGACCCCGAAGACCCGGTGTGTTCTGCGAACGCAGCTACCATCTTGAACGAGTGCATCCTGGCTAAGACTTTAGAATCCCGGTCAATTCACTCAACCGGTGATCAGTTGTGACGACCACACCTAGGAAAAGAGCGCTGGCAATCAGCGCAACGAGCCAAAATCAGGCAAACTACAATTGGGGGTCGGCGGTGAAAGAACGTCATGCGGCGCTCTGGAAACGTGGGTATCAATGAAGCAACGGTTGCTAACCCTATCGCTTGTCCTGACCGGGTGGCAAGATGCCAAGTCTTCCAGCCATCCTGACCAGGTCTGCCAGCGAGCCGGCTGCCAGCTTCCGCATGATTTGTCCTCGATGCACCTGGCATGTGATTTCCGCAATCCCGAGCTCAGCCGCCGCTTGCTTGTTCAACATGCCACCGATAATAAGTGGCAGCACCTCACGCTCGCGCGGAGTGAGGCGGGCGTAACGCCCTCGGAGTTCGGCGGAATCTGCACGTAGCTTTCGCAACTTCTCGTCACGATCAAAAGCCTCGCGAACGGCTCGAATTAGGTCTTGCTGTTTGAACGGTTTCGGAAGAAAATCCACGGCTCCAGCCTTCATTGCCTTGACCGAAGAAGGAATGTCCCCATAGCCGGTGATGAAAATGATGGGCGGATGATCAGCCTGGGCGAGCTTTTCTTGCAAATCCAAACCGTTCAGGTCAGGAAGATTGACATCGAGCAGAAGACAGCAGATGGTATCGGGTTTTTCCGCAGCCACATATTCGCCCGCTGAGCCGAATACCATGTTCGCGATTCCCATCGAGTCGAACAGATCCTTGAGGGAGCTGCGCATTCGCGGATCATCATCAACGACGAAGATAATCTGGTCAATCGTCATCGCAACTTTCCGAGCTCCCGCAGACCGGCATCGATCAATCACGACTGTGCCATGACTGTACCGCCTGGGCGTCCGGCTCTGTAAAGTCTGCAGCCTTTGGGGTGCTGAATCCTCATCGCTCGACGCTCTCCGCCGAATTCAATTAGGTGGAATTCATCGTTCCTGTCGTTGGCCACAGAGCGCGTGCAGTACGTGATTCGGTGCGGTCGCCTGAATCCCGGAATGGAGCCCAAATCGGTCTCCATATTATATCAACATATAATGGCCCGATTTCCTGAATTTCGGAATACTGAGGTGTGCCTTCGGACGTCGAGGTTCCGGTGAAACGTGCGGAATAAAGGACTCATTGCAGTCATAGATGACGACCCAGGCGTCCTGGACTCGCTCCAGGGTCTGTTGGAGTCTGTTGGTTACTCGGCCGCGGTATTTTCGTCTGCGGAGGCATTTCTCGAAAGCGGATGTGCGGCGGAGTCTCGATGTGTGATCGTCGATATCGGCTTACCGGGAATGAACGGCCTTGCCCTACGTCGTCATTTGAGAGTTGAACATGCCGATCTGCCCGTCATTCTCATTTCTGCACAGCAGGATTCCGCCCTGCTCCAGGAAATCGATACCAGGGATTGTCTTCGCTTTTTCGAGAAGCCATTTGACACTCCCCGACTGATTTCCGCTGTTGCAACACTCGCCCGCTCCATGGACAAACCGGGCGCTGAGATATGACGTCTGTTGCCGGGGATACGGAACGATTGTTCCGGTCTGTCAGGCAGTCGCTTTGTGAGCCTCGGAGTCTCCTATTGCCATTCCCCATTTGTCAGACTCCCGAAACGCTGAAAGCTGTGCTCGAGCATGAACCCGGGCTCAGGGAAACCGCTGTACGGCTCAAGCTGCGAGCGGCAACCATTTCACTTCATTTGGGTTCACATCCTGGCGTCTCTAAAGGTGCCACCAGCAACATTTCGTTGGTTGACATTTGAATACCGCGGGATATTATCGTGACCGGGACTTTCGCCAAGGCGGGGGTGACAGATGGCGTGCCCATGCAGAACACGCGAGAATCGTATCTTCGGCTCGTGGATTCGTTGTATACGCCGCTTAGTCTACGGTGGAGTTTGTGCCCTCGTCTTCTTTTTGATGCAAGCCTGCCACAAGGCTAGTCCGCCTGAACCTGTGACAACCCTTACTCTTATGGACCAGACATGGGTGAGCAGGGACTATCAGCGTCGCCTCAATGGAGAGCTAGCCCAGTTCACACGGCAGACGGGAATTCGGGTGGAGTTCCTTCCCGGCCCCGAGACTACAACAGAGCAGCTGGCGACTTATCGCAAACTTCTGGAGACCAGAGCAAAAGTCCCAGATGTTTACGGCATCGATGTGATCTGGCCTGGAATTCTGGCCGACAATCTTCTCGACCTCAGGGGATATATTCCGGAGCAAGAGATCCAGGCGCACTTTCCTGAACTCATTGAGGCTAACACGGTAAATGGCCGGCTCGTAGCTCTGCCGGCTAACTTGAACGAAGGGATGCTTTTTTACCGTGTCGATTTGCTGCGGAAGTACGGGTATCGAGCACCGCCGAAGACATGGGAAGAGCTCGAAGCCATGGCCAGACGGATTCAGGCTGGCGAGCGGGCCAGCGGGAACAAAGATTTCTGGGGTTTTGTCTGGGAAGGAGCGCCTTCCGAAGCGCTCACCTGCAACGCGCTGGAATGGCAGGCATCGGAGGGCGGTGGGACAATACTCGACGAGACCGGCAAGGTGAGGGTAAATAACCCGCACTGCATTCGAGCATGGGAGAGAGCGGCGCGTTGGGTAGGGTCCATTTCACCCCCCGGAGTCGTCGTATACAAGGAATGGGATGCGGGAAACATGTGGCAAGCGGGAAATGCGGCGTTCCTGCGCAGCTGGGCAAGTGAGTACATTGCGGATCGAGGCCCAACCTGTCTAATAAGAGACCGCTTTGACATAGCTCCCCTTCCGGCCACGGCGAGGATGGCCGCAACTATCGGAGGATCTGGCTTCGGGGTTTCGCGATATTCTCTTCATCCTCGGGAGGCCGCAATGTTGGTCCGTTATCTGTCCGGCCGCGAGGAACAGGTCACGAGATGCAGGAATACGACTGATGCGCCAACCATATCTCAGCTCTATAACGACCCGGAACTCATGCCAACCAATCCTCAGTTCCCGCGTGTTCTGGAAGTATTTCGTAAGGGCGTTGTCTTGCGGCCGTCGAGGGGGGCGGGAAAGATGTATCCGGAGGTGTCGCGAGCCTATTGGGAAACAGTCCATGCGGTTCTCACGCGAGAGAAATCTGCGACTCAGGCAGCAGGCGAATTGCAAGAAAAATTAGAGCGGATACTGAAAACACCCACTGGTCAAACTGATTCGGAGTCTATAAAGCGGCTGCAGAAAGGTAGAGTGATCGAACGTCCAAGGTGACCGCTAGAGGAACGTCAACATGGAAACGAATTCGACCCAGGCGCATCATGCAACGCGGATCGGACTTCGCAGTCTGCTTCGCCCAGGCGCCTTGAGCATTCGCTTTCACCTCATCGCATGTTTCATATTGATCGTCTTGCTAATGATCGCTGCAGACGGAGTGGCTTTATGGCAATACTGGCAAATCGAGGCCGCGGCGCAGCGGGTCGGTCAGATCGATCAGATATCTTTCGCCGTTGTCCGCATCCACCTCGACGTCTATAGCTTCCGGGATAGAATGGCTGCCCTGGCCGGCAGTCAGGACAGTCGTGAGTTTTTCACTGAAGCTGCCACGATCCAGCGGTCGTTTTTGGATCGGGTCGATCATACCGAGCAGATGCTCAGGGCAGCTCCTGACATTGACCAAGACGCGCACATATCGTACGCTCTCGAAAGTCTGCGAGTTACACTGCTTTCGCAACTTGACACAGAGGTCCAACTGGCAACCGCGGGTGAATGGAGCGCCGTTCAGCTTCGTGCGGCGATCGAGATCCCGGCACTGATCGAGTTCAGTTCCGCCCTGGTGGAAAGAGTCGACCAACAGGCACTCGAGAAGCAACACGCCGCCAGCGACGACGCGCAGAAGGCCCGCCAACGTCTCTTCATCATCGTTCCGATTGCCGCATCGCTGACTTTGCTCGCGGCTGCCGCGCTTGGCTGGTACGTCACACGGACCGTGAGTGGCCCGCTTTCCGCACTCACCGCGTCCGCTGAGGCTCTGGCACGCGGCGATTTTCATCACAGGGTGCAACTAAGCGGGAACAATGAGCTTGCTGTGCTGGGGAACGCGTTCAACTATGCCGCCATGCAGCTTCAAAGCCTCTATGAAGATCTCCGGCAGAGTGAACGAGAGCTTCTTGACGTAATTGAGACGATTCCAACTTTCGCCTGGACCGCTCTGCCCGACGGTTCCGTGGATTTTGTCAATCGGCAATGGCGGGAATACACCGGTTTTTCCAGGGAGAAAACCTCCGGATCCGGCTGGCAGGAGGCCGTTCACGCCCTGGATCTCGAACGGCATATGGAGAAATGGCACGCCTCTCTGGCAACGGGAACACTCTTGGAAACCGAGGCACGTTTCCGGCGCGCTGCAGATGCGCAGTATCGCTGGTTCTTGGTTCGTGCTGTTCCGCTGCTCGATAAGGATGGTCAGATCGTAAAGTGGTTCGGAACCTTGACCGACATTGAAGATCGCAAGCGCGCCGAACACGAACGCGAGCAGTTACGGACGGACCTGGCCCATGTGAACAGGGTGAGTACGATGGGAGAACTGGTGGCCTCGATTTCGCACGAACTGAAACAGCCCATTACCGCGGCGATTGTCCGTGCCAACACAGTGTTGCAATGGCTGAGCCGGGATCCTCCCAACCTGAGCAGAGCTAATCAAACTGCATCGGAGATTATCGAAGACGGAACCCGCGCCTCAGAAATCATCGACCGATTGCGGTCGCTTTACAAAAAATCCGCGCCCAAACGAGAGCCTGTTGCGGTGAACGACGTCATTGACGAGATGGTCGGGATTCTTCGGCCCGAAGCAACGAGACACGCTGTTTCCATCCGTGCCGATCTCGCCGGGAATCTCCCCAACGTCATCGCCGACCGTGTGCAAATCCAACAGGTGCTGATGAACCTGATGTTGAACGGGATCGAGGCGATGCAAGATACCGGCGGGGTTCTTATGCTCAAATCGAAGTTGAGAGAGGATGGCCCAATTCAGATTTCTCTCAACGACACGGGACCCGGTCTATCGCAGGGCAAAACTGACCAGATATTCGACGCGTTCTTTACGACGAAGCCGCAAGGCAGTGGTATGGGCCTGGCGATCAGCAAGTCCATCGTGGAATCGCATGGCGGACGGATCTGGGCCAACGGCAACGGTAGTCGCGGCGCGACCTTTCATTTCACTCTGCCGGTCGGAGTTGAGGCAATGAAAGAACCCGCGCGACGACGTGACATGGGCGATCAGGAAGCCATTCTATGATCGGTTGCAAACGCTGGGTGCGCGCACAATGACCGCAGGAACCTAGTTCTATCGTGGGGAATGTTCAGGCAAAGTGGTGGTGTGACCGGCCGCTTGTTGCACAAGGGCGGAGCGTAAGCGAGATAGGGAGACCCATGCCGCTGACTTGAGGTTTCGTGGTGAAGAAGACATTGAAGATCTCGTCCGCTTTTGCCGACGGCAATCCCACTCCGTGTCGCTGACTCAGATCAGTTGCACGCGGGCGCGTACATCACCCCAACCGTTGTCCCTTCCGGCGCTGGCTTTCTCGGGAAGCCGGTAGACGTCTCCGGAAAGAGGATTGGGAGATACATTTTTAATCCGGAAGCTCTCGCATGTCTTAGGAAGTGGCTTTGGTGGACGCGGTAGGAATCGAACCTACAACCTGTCGGTTAAGAGCCGAATGCTCTGCCAGTTGAGCTACGCGTCCAAAAATCGAGACCCGCGCGGAAGGAAACAAAGAGCGCGGTTTGAGTTGGCAGGGAATTTACCCCTGCAACTATCTGAGAATAACACGATCATGGAAGATTATCCAAAGCCGTACGGAGGTTGGATTCTTGTCCAGGATACCCTACCGAAGATTCAACCGGACGAAGGCTGTAGACATCAGAAAGTGAAGGCTAGGCCGCCACTGACACTGCGCTGATCCTGTGCGAACATGACGACGGAGCCATCATTCAATACGAAAGGACGGAAGCCTTCCGCCAGCAGGTTTCGCACATCCACCATCACATCGACACTGTGCGCTCCGTCGTGGTGATTGATCACCGGCTGGCGCAAATGAACGCTGAGAAATGGATCGGCAGCTCCGGCCGCAAAGGGCGCCACACGGGTTACAGTCTCTTCCGGCTGCCAGCGGTAGCTTGCACGCCATCGGGTGCCGCTTCCATCCAGAATACCTGACAACGAAATTGAATAGGTCGGTGAGCGTCGAACATGGGCGGAGGTGAGCACTGTGTTCAAAGATGCGGGGTGTGGCAGGGCAGGCATCACAAGCGCATCGCTATTTGCATAGCTCAAGCGAACCTGGTTTCCCCCTGGCAGACGCCGATCGGCTGTAGCCATCAAGCCGGCGGTCGAATAGCCGGGACCGGCAACCCGGATAAGGCCACTCGAACGATCAAAGAGGGAATCCGCAAGCACCTGAGCTTCACCACCTGGTGCAAAGCGCGTCATCGCCTCCAGCATGGGATTGTCGAGGCGATCGGCAAAGAACACCACGGCCACGCCGGAAGCATCTGTCCTGCGCTCCCAGCCGAGTTCCTGATGCAAGCCATGTTCCAGAGCCAGGTTTCCATTGCGAATAGAAACCGCGGGGAGCCAGGCGGATGCTTCGTTTTCGCTGCCCGATTCCATCCCGGGAACGATCGTCGTCATACGGTAATGAAAGGTCTGGTCTCCACTGCGCCAACCCGCGGTGACAAATGGCAGCGCGGCAACCACGGTATTTGACGACGCGTGGTCAAAACGAGCCACTACCTGCTCGGCCCCAACCTCGCCCTCAAACTCGTCGCCCAGGTTGACAGTTTCCCACGTCCGCACGGCCGCCTCGTCCAAACCTTCGGAGCCGGCTCCTTCAACCTCGGGGTGAATGGAAACCGCTGCCAGAGACTGGACCGATCCGGCAAATCCCAGTTCCTGCCTGAAGCCAAGTGTGGATTCGATGCCGGCATCGGTTCCGGGCGCGAAATCCACCCGGGCCAACAGTTCCCGGCTGTTCGAGGGGGTGTCTTCCAGCGATGCCGAAATGCGCTCGCCATTCTCGCCGAACGCGCCTTCCTGTCCGGTGGCCATCAGGCGGGCTTTCAGCTTAGGAGTCTTGCCCGGCCCGTCGGAAACAACCACCAGGGGGCCATCTTCCAACCAGCGCAACAGGGGGCGATTCGCCGCTGAGCGCAGCGTCCACTTCCAGTCGTCCTGCTGGGCATCGCCGGAACGCGGTTCAGCCGGAAGCCACTGCATCACTTCATACAGGGTATTCAGGGTCAGATTGACGACGGTGCTTGCGCGTACCCTGACGTTCTCGCGCAAGGAAGGCAGGAAAGCAATCCCCATGGCCTTCACGGCATAGTGGCCGGGAGCGACAGTCCCAAAAGAAAATCTTCCCTTTTCGCTGGTGTAGACTTTGGCAACCACGCTCATGTCAGGACGCAGCAACTCCACAACGGCGCCGATCTGGGGTACTCCGGCGGAGTCACGCACAAGACCGCTCACCGATCCGGGGGTGGCTCCGTAAGACAGAGCGCTCCCGAACAGTGCCACGAACAACGCGAGATGGAGCCTGCGCATAATCACTGATTTCTGTGACCCGGCGGCATCCCTGGCGAATTCCATTCAAATCGTCCACGCCGGGTTCCGCGATCTACTGTCCGGTAACCCCACTCGGCGGGACATTGCATACTATTCCACGACAAAAGGCGCCGATTGCGCAATCTCTTGTTTCGAGATTGTGTCATTTATTTTTATCGTCACCTTATACTTGCCAGGCTGCAGCCCCGCCATGGGAAGAGACCTTTCTACGGTTAACTGGTCGCTATGCGCTCCCAAGTCCTTTGAATCCAACTGTTTCTCGAAGACCACGTTGTTCGTGGCGCTGTCGATTATCTGATAGGTAACCGTGGCCAGGTTACTTTTGCTTGCCTCGTCAATTCCCAGGTTATAAACCTGCATCCAGAAATTCAGTTGCTGGTTGCGCCGGAAATTGATGGGAGTAGCCGGATTAGGCGTGACCCTCGGACAGATCTTGGTATTGCCGATCACGCAGTTGCCGGCGCCGATGGAGTGAGAATCGACCGGGCTCATCTGATCCGCCAAAATCAGCGACGACGTCGCCAGTTTTTCGTCGTGATAGGTGGGAACGTCGATACCGCGGCCGTAAATGCCTACGTGGTCGGGGTTGTTCACATCCTTGATGGCGATATCGAGACGGTACAAACCCGGCAGGAGCGGCAGGGCCTTCCAGTAAATCGACTTCTTGTCGAGGCTCTTTTCCAGCAGTTCCGCCGGCTGCTCCACTTCGACCGTGTCTTCAAAGGTTTGAACAGTCTTATGGGTCAAGGTCGTTACCTTGCCGAGAATATTGACAACGCCCTTGGAAACGCCGTCTTTAGTCACAAACGTCACGTCGCGGTTCTTGATCTGAATCGTAACCGGCATTAAAACCGTGTTTTCAGTAACTTTGACGAAGTCCGTCCGAACATCGAAGGGAAATACCGGGCCGCTCAACAGTTTGTGCTCGGAGACAAACGCCTCCAGGTCCTTGAATTTGACCGGGGGCGGCGCGAAAATCTTGGCGGCCAATTCGATTCGATCAAACTGCTTGGACTGCTGCGAAGAGGAAAGGGGTCCGGTTCCCAGATTCTCGAATCCGCCCTTGAACCGATCCGCCTTCTTGGCCATGCCCATCTCTTCCCACTGCGTCTGTCCCATTCCGGGAACGTGCAACAGGGCGTCTTTCTCGCCTCGATCGATGGTGAAGTGGTAGTCGCCGCATTGGCAGGTATCGACGAACTCAAGATCGACATTTTCGCCGACACCCTCGAGATAACGGTAGTGCCAGGTCTCGAACGGGAACGTAGAAGTTTCGCCACCGCCTTCTTCGATGGGTCTTTGGTAAGAACCGCCCGAGGGATGCGACTCGATGGAGTCTGGCTTTCCGAATGAGATATAAACGTGGCCACGATCCGTCTTCCATCCCGGCTTTCCGGCCGCGTAGTGCTCATTGGCATAGGCGATGCGGCGATAATGTTCTTCCCTGAACTCATTCTCGGGAGAATCGGGATTGGGATTGCGCCGCAGCCAGAACTGCTCGATGAACGCCTCGCGCTCTTCGTCATTACTCAGATTCTTGAAAGCCTTCCGCTCTTCGTCCGAGATAATGTAGGTCACGTCCTGCTCAAGCCATGTCTTGTAGGCGCCTTTCAATTCCTGCCGGACCGCCTTTTGCGCAGCAAACTTCTCCTTGTCGGAACGTTCTCGTTTGAGGGGATCTGGTTCCTGCCCCTGGGCCGACGGCGGCTGGGCCTGCGCGGCGGGGCTTGAGGTTTGCTGGGCACTGAGCCCGGCGGCGGGTATGAGGATAAGGCCGCACCCCAATGCGACGAAAAGGAACGTACGGCTGTTGAACATCATTACCTTGGCAACTCCTGGATGCCTTATTCTACGGGTCAGGAACAGCGCCGGGCAAGACTCCGAGGGCAGTTGGCTGCATCTTAGACGTTCCCTGCCACCCAACGTCACAACCCTCAATGGCTAAATCGTGCCGGCGCAGTTTGACTGGCCACTGGATTTGAGACCCTCCCCGTCATACAATCGTCCTTAAGACAAGCGCAATCCTTTTAAACTCCCGCTACCCGGCCAATCGATCTGCGGTTCCCCTCTGCACGTTGATCGACTGGGGCGAGAAAACTCCTATCCTGCGGCTGGATCGGAGCACCAATGAGCCGCTGTGAAATGGCAAGCGGGTAGACATGCGGCTGGCAATTACACGGCTTTGGGGCGCAGCCAGCCAGGATCAGAGCCGTCTGGCGTAATTCGGGAACCATTCCACCGACTTTTGCGTAAACTCAAATCGGGAGACCTGGGAGCAAGCACTGCACATGAAAAAGATTCTTCTTATCGTTCTCGCCGTCATCGTCGTTGTAGGGCTGGTAAGCTTCTATGTCGTCAAGCAGCAGTCCGGTTACACCAAGGTGCTGACCGCCAAGATCGTCCGCCAGGATCTGGCCACGGTGGTTAGCGGCACCGGACAAATCAGGCCCAAAACCTACGTGAACCTGGGAGCCACGGCGATGGGCCGCGTCACCCACCTCTATGTCAAAGAAGGCGACATGGTAAAGAAGGGCCAGACGGTTGCCAGCATCGAGAATGTGCAGCAGGAGGCCACCGTCGCCGGCCAGCAGGCGGCCATTTCCGCAGCCACCACGGACATCGCTTCCTACACCGCCGCGGAAAAGACCGCGGAGGCCAATGTCGAACATGCCAAGGCCGACCTCGAACAGAAGAAACTGGATTGGGACCGCGCCCAGGGCCTCTACAAGGCCGGCATCATGGCCAAGCAGGATTACGACGCCAAGAAAGCTGCGTATGACACGGACGTAGCTTCGGTGGCCCAGTCCGTGGCGCAGCTGAATCAGGCCAAGGCTCAAACCGACTCCGCGCGCGGCCACATGAAAACACAGGAAGCTACGCTGCGCGCCAATCTCGACATGCTGGGACGCACGCTGGCAATCGCGCCCTTTAACGGTATCGTCACAAATCAACCCATCCGCGAGGGCGAGACGGTCGTCGAAGGAATCCAAAACGCGGAAGGTTCGACCCTGATGACCATCGCCGACATGAGCGTAGTCACCGCGGAAGTGAAAGTGGACGAGACCGACATCGTCAATATCAAGATCGGCCAGCCGGCTGATGTAACCATCGACGCGATCCCGGGGAAGACCTTCAAGGGCCACGTCACCCTGGTCGGCGACCAGGCCCTCCTGCGGTCCAGCGGTGTATCCACGTCGCAGTCCACCACGGGTACCGAGGAGGCCAAGGACTTCAAGGTCGTGGTAACGCTCGACGCGCCATCCGATGAGCTGCGGCCGGGACTTTCCACGACCGCCAAAATCACGACCGCCCAGAAGTCGAGCGTCGTTTCCCTGCCCATCCAGGCGCTGACCATGCACGCCCCGGAAACCCCGTCTGGCTCAGGCAAAGTGGAGGCGGCATCGGTCCCTGTCGCCGGAGCCAAGCCTGCCCCTGAACAGCAGGGCGTATTCGTCGTCAACAAGGATGCCTACGGAAAATTGCGCGCCAAGTTCATACCGGTTACGACCGGAATTACCGGCGCAACGGAGATCGAAGTCCTCTCCGGTCTCACCGAGGGTTCCGAGGTTGTCACCGGTCCCTACAAGACCTTGCGAGGCTTGAAAGATGGCTCCCTGGTGAAGCGCGATACCGTGAAACCGATCGTCCCTGGACAAGAAAAATCGTAGTGACTCGAGAAAAATCGGCGCCCCGTGCAAATGAAAGGCGCCCTCAGGCAGTCGAACTGTGTAGAAGCATCCAACGGGTAGAACGCTAAGGCATTTGCGGAGTCGGCGGGACTTTTTCACTCCCGGAGAGATACCGTCGCCCGTACCGAGACCGAACCGGACGCAGAATGCAGAGGATTATATGGGTATGGCTTTGGACAGCATCAGCACCGAAGATGTAACGCGACCCGACTCCGCGCCCAGCGGCGATGTCATCGTTGTCGAGGATCTGTGGCGCACTTACGACATGGGCTCGGAGCAGCAGGTGCAGGCCTTGAGCGGCGTAAACCTGCGCATCAAGCACAACGAGTACGTGGCCATCATGGGCCCTTCCGGCTCGGGAAAGTCCACCTTGATGAACCTGATCGGCTGCCTCGATACGCCGTCCAAGGGCAAGTACTGGCTCAACGGCCAACTCGTTAGTGAACTCGATGACGATCAGCTGGCGCGCATCCGCAACAAGGAAATCGGCTTCGTCTTCCAGACCTTCAACCTGCTGGCCCGGGCCACGTCCCTGCATAACGTCGAGTTGCCGCTTATTTACAATGGCACGCCCGCGGCCGATCGCATTGTGCGGGCCAAGGAATCCCTGACGAGCGTGGGCCTCGAAAGCCGCATGAATCACAAGCCCAACGAGCTGTCGGGCGGACAGCGCCAGCGCGTTGCCATCGCCCGCGCACTGGTCAACAGTCCTTCCATCATTCTGGCCGACGAACCCACCGGCAACCTGGACTCGAAGACGGGCGTTGAGATTATGGCGCTTTTCGATACCCTGCATGCCAAGGGCAACACCATCGTCCTCGTCACCCACGAACCAGACATCGCGGAGTACGCCCATCGCGTGGTGCACATTCGCGACGGCCAGATCTTCTCCGACGAGCCTTCCAAGCGATTCCGAAAAGCGTAGCCACTCTCATTTCCAGTCGAATGACACCATCCCCGGCCGGAGAGAGGAACAATCTCTCCGAATCAAGTTTTCAGCGTTCTCGCCGATGAAGACCCTGTTGGCCAATTAGCAGATTGCGGCCACGGAGCGAGACTCGTTGAGAATCATGCAAATTGCCGCGCAACTCCCGTCGCAACGCCCCCCTCTCGACATGAATCTTGTCGGCATGCACACACCCCTCGCGCCCGAAATCGCCGGAGTCAGCTCCGCCTGGCGTAAACTTCTTGTCCAGGCCGAAATGGCGGCTCCCCATGTCCAGGCGGCTGCTATCGAGGGAGAGAGCGGCGCGGGTAAACAGACCCTGGGACGTTATCTCCTGAGCCGGTCGCCCTTGTCCTCCTCGAAATTCCAGCGACACGATGCGCGCGAGTGGCTTCTGGGAGACGCCGATCCCGCCACCATGACCGGTTTCACTTACCTCGACCGCGTTGACCTGCTCGCTCCTCCAGGTCAGGGACTGCTCTTGGCGGTGCTCAAAAGCCTTCAGGACCGGCAGCCGGGACGCGTCCTCCTGGTGGCCTCTTCGCAGACGTCCCTGCGGCAATTGGCGGGCCAGGGGCAGTTGCTCCCGGATCTCGCTTTCCGTCTCACCGCCGTCCGTTTCGCCATCCCTCCCCTGCGTATGCGCAGAGAGGACATTCCACCCATTGCGCAGGCTCTCCTCGATCGCATCTGCGCGCGCTATCAACATCGGCGCGTGATTCTGGCCCCCAGCGCCTTGGCCCGCCTGCTGCAGCACTCCTGGCCGGGGAATGTGCGCGAACTGGCCAGCGTCCTGGAAGCCGCCTTGCTCGAGGCGACCGAAGACGTGATTCGTCCTTGCGACCTGCCCCTGACCTCCAATATCGAGGCGGCACAAGAATTCGAACCCGCGACCCGGCCCGTCAGCCTCACTCTCGACGACGTCATTCATCGCCATGTGCAGTATGTTCTCGAATTGAACCGTGGCAATAAACTGCGCGCGGCCCGCCAACTCAGCATCAGCCGGTCCACGCTCTACCGGATCCTCGGCAACGAAAACATCCTCGCCCGCTAATTCCGCTCCACCAGCGGTCCCATTGTCTCTCCGGCTCGTGTCCACTGGATTCGCACACCCCCCTCTTTGCTCTAAACTCGACGGGAAGGCGAATTCACGTCGAGGACCTCCCCGTGCGCAAATACTTCTGTTCTGCCCTGGCCGCTCTCCTGCTCCTGCTCATCTTTGCGCGCGCTGCGCACCCCCAGGCCCCCCCAACGGCCTCCGTTGACGACCGCCGCAAAACGCTCAACGCCATCTTCCAGCAGTACTGGGACGATCAACTCGAACACGCTCCCGAATTTGCTTCCGTCCTCGGCGACAAGCGCTACAACGACAAAATCTCCGATCTCTCGGTGAAAGCCTTCAATGACAGTCTCGCCCGGGAGCGCGCCCTCCTTCTCAAGCTCGCCGCCGTCGATGCCACCGGCTTCACCGATCAGGAGAAAATCAGCCAGCAACTGCTGATTCACCAGATCACCGACGATCAGGAGGCAGCGGACTTCAAGGAATGGGAGATGCCCGTCAACCAGATGGGCGGAATCTATGCCGACTACCCGCAACTCGTCGCCCAGCTCAGCTTCACCGCCGTGAAGGATTATGACGATTGGATCGCCCGTCTCCGCGCCCTTCCCAACGCCTTCGATCAAGTCACCACCAACATGTCTCTGGGCATGGACGATCATCGGGTCCCGCCCAAATATCTGCTGGAGAAAACCCTTGAGCAGGTGAAGCAGCTTGCCAATCAGAAGCCCGAAGACTCGCCGCTCGCCATGCCCTTGAAGAAGTTTCCCGCTTCAGTGCCCGCTGCTGAACAGGAGCGCATCAAGCAGGAAATGCTTTCCGTCATCGGCAAGAAAGTGCTCCCCGCTTATCTGCGTTTCGCGCACTTCATGGAGGCAAGTTATATTCCCGCCGGTCGCACGGAACCCGGCCTTTCCGCGCTTCCCGATGGCCCCGGCTACTACCAGTTTCTGGTCCGCCGCACCACCACCACGAAATTCACCGCCGACCAGATCCACCAGATCGGTCTCGATGAAGTGAAGCGCAACGAGACCGAGGAGTTGGTGATCGCACGCAAGCTCGGGTTCGATGATCTGAAGAGCTTTCGTGCCACCCTCAAGACCAATCCCAAGCTGCATCCTGCTTCCGGCGAAGCTCTTCTCGATGCGTACCGGTCCTACCTGACCCCCATGCAGGCCAAGCTGCCCACGTTGTTTGGCCGCCTTCCCAAGGCCCCGTTTGAAGTGGCGCCGGTGCCGGACTACCTCGAAAAGACATCGGCCGCCGCATATTACGAGATGGGAGCGCCGGACGGCAGCCGCCCGGGACGCCTCCGCATCGACACGTACAACGCCGCCGATCGCAATCTCTTTGAAGTCGAGAGCACTGCCTACCACGAAGGCATTCCCGGCCACCACATGCAGATCTCCATCTCTCAGGAGCAGGTGGGCGTTCCGGAATTCCGCAAGTATGGCTTCTACACCGCTTACGTGGAAGGATGGGCGCTCTACGCGGAGCGGTTAGGCAAAGACCTCGGTCTTTATCAGGACCCGTACTCCGACTACGGCCGCCTCGAAAGCGATAATCTGCGCGCCATCCGCCTGGTCGTCGATACCGGCGTGCATTCCAAACATTGGACCCGCCAGCAGATGGTCGACTTCTTCCACGATCACTCGTCCATCTCCGAAACCGAGGTTCAAGCCGAGGTAGACCGCTACATCGCCTGGCCCAGCCAGGCCCTGGCCTACAAAATGGGCCAACTCAAAATACTCGAATTGCGCGATCGCGCGAAAAAAGCCTTGGGCGACAAGTTCGACATCCGTGGCTTCCACGACCAGGTCATCGACTTCGGCGCGTTGCCGCTCGATATCCTCGATGAACGCATCAACACATGGATCGCCAGCCAGAAGTGAGTTGTGCGATTCGATAACTCTCAGATACCGCCCGCCGGCTCTCTCCATGGCACCGCCGAGGGGATGCGCGTATCCTGTTGGAAGTATCACAACTGCTAACCAACGCAAGGAACAACCATGCCCGAAATACCGGTCGAGGCCAGCGAAATTCCCGCGCAGTTGCCCCAGGTTCGTGTCGCCGTCCTCGGCGCCGGCAAAATGGGCGGCATCTTGTTGCAAGCCTTTCTGAAACAGAACCTCTTCGCGCCCGAGCAGATTCACGCCACCGTTGGGCACGCCGAGCGGGCCATCGCGCTCAGCACCCAGTGGGGCGTAGACGTGAGCACGGACAATCTGGAAGCCGCAAGCCAGGCCGACCTAATTCTGATTGGCGTCAAGCCGTTTCAGGTGCCGGACCTTATCGCGGAAATACGTCCCGCACTAACCACATTGAAGACCATCGTCTCGTTCGCGGCTTCGGTCAAGACCCGGTCCATTGAAGAAGCCGCGGGTATGGATATCCCCGTCATCCGCGCCATGCCCAACACGCCATCGGCTCTGGGCGCGGGCGCAGCCGGCCTGTGCCGAGGGCGCTTTGTGAGCGCCGCGCAGATGGAACTGGCGCAGCGCATCTTCGAAACCGTCGGCCGCACCGTCATCGTCGACGAGAAGCACATGGATGCGGTAACCGGCCTGTCGGCATCCGGCCCCGCATACATCTACATCATCATCGAGGCCCTGGCCGAGGCCGGGGTTAAGGTGGGCCTCCCGCGCGACACCGCGACGCAACTCGCGGCGCAAACCACATTCGGCGCGGCCAAGATGGTGCTCGAGACCGGCTACCATCCCGCGTTGCTTAAGGACGCCGTAACCACTCCCGCCGGTTGCACCATCGACGGTATTCTCGAACTCGAAGAAGGCGGCCTGCGCGTGACTCTCATCAAAGCCGTTATGCGCGCTACCGAACGGGCAAAACAGTTGGCCGCGGGCTGACGTGCATCGTGTTTTCTACTCCACGGAGTCATCGATGAATTTAACCGTGGGTACCAGGAGATCGCAAAAGGCGGGAAAAATCACTCTCGCCATCGGCATCGTTTCCATTGTTTTGTTCGTGGGTTTGGAAGTGAACAGCTACTTACTTGGTTTTTAATGCACAGTCTCCTTCTCGTGATCTCCATCAGCGTTCCAACTGTTGCGCTGGGTGCTCTGCTGTGGCTGGCCGGATACATCGCTGGCGGCTTCGCCAGGGAGTCTAGTTAACACCGAATCTGAACTGCTCGAATCTCGACTTTGCCGACTCAACGCCCAACCTGGCTTCCCTCCTATATCCCGGAACTCCAAGGCCTGCGCGGCCTCGCGGTTCTGGCTGTAGTCATCTATCACTGCCACCCCCGCCTCGAAGGCACGCATTTGTATTACGCCTCGCTCTGGGGATGGGCAGGGGTCAACCTGTTCTTCGTTCTGTCCGGATTCCTCATCACCGCGATCCTGCTCGAAGCACAAAGCCAACCCCACTACTTTCGCAACTTCTACGGCCGCAGGGCACTGCGCATCTGGCCTGTGTATGTGCTGGTGTTGGTGGTGTGTTATCTCAACGCGCCGTGGTTTATCGGGCCTCCCGTTCTCGAAGCCATCAAGACCGCGCCCTGGTGGGCTTACGTCCTGTTCCTGCAAAACCTCTTCCATCTCGCGCTACCCCCTTCCATCGGGCCCACATGGTCGCTGGCCATCGAAGAGCAGTACTACTTTCTTTGGGCTCCCGTGGTTCGTTTTCTCCGGCGGCCATCCGCACTGACCGCAGTTCTGATTTCCGCTTTGATCGCTGCGCCCATATTCCGCTTGAGTCACTACGCATGGATCACGCCTACTCACACACTCACGCACATTGACGGCATCGCGATGGGCAGCCTGATCGCTTTAGGACTCTATTCACTGCCACTCAGCCGCCGCACCTGGCTCTCCATCGGGCTCGCCGGGATTCTCGTTGGATTCCTTACCGCGGCCACGATCGCCGGCGGCACCGCATTTCTCGACTCCGCTCTCTCCACCGGCTTCGCGGGTGCGGTCCTGGCCTCCATCGCGTCGACCGGAGCGCGCAATCCCCTCAACTCGTTGCTGCGACGCGGACCGCTCCCTTTCTACGGCCGCATCAGCTACGGTCTCTACATGACTCACATCATGGTGTTCATCTATTTTGGATGGTTCGATCGCCACATGGACGCCTACGGCATCCCCGGCAATCTCGCGGTTGTCGTCTTTCGGCTGGCCACCTGCACTGCGGTAGCAACGGCACTCTGGTATGGTTTCGAATCGCGCATCCTGCGACTGAAACGGCTCTTCTGACAGGTTTGCGAAGCGCGCCGCACGGAATGTGCGCTGATAGCGATACTGCAAACGCTGCGTACCAAGCGCATTTGGAACCATACATGTGCATATTTGCACACATTTTCGCGCCCAATCCGGGCAATCACAATTGGTAAGCGTCGAACAGAGCAGTACGAGCCCATCCTCATAACGTGCGGAAAAATTAACCTCGCTCTCACACAATTCCATCCCGCAAAACGACAATAAAAGCCACCACCTGCCACGCTGTGACATCAATCACTCAAGCCGGTAAATCACCCTGCTAGGCTTGAAAGTCGCGCAGTTTCCCCATGCGAGGTACCTCATGAGCGAAGCAACTGCAGTCGAAATGGCGAAGTCTGTTCCCGCACAAGACGGTCCCCTTACACCCGATGAGCTGGACCGCATGAACGCGTATTGGCGCGCCGCCAACTACCTTTCCGTGGGCCAGATCTATCTCAAAGACAACCCGCTGCTGGAACGGCCTCTGACCCTGGAGGATGTAAAGCCGCGCCTGCTCGGCCACTGGGGCACCACCCCTGGACTCAACTTTCTGTACGTGCAGTGGAATCGCCTGATTCGCGAACGCGATCTCAACATGATCTACGTGATTGGTCCCGGGCACGGTGGGCCGGGCCTGGTTGCCAATACCTACCTCGAAGGCTCATACACTGAGATCTATCCTCCGATCGAGCAGAACCGCGACGGCATCAAGCGCTTGTTCCGCCAGTTCAGCTGGCCCTACGGCATACCCAGCCATGTGGCGCCGGAGACGCCCGGTTCCATTCACGAAGGCGGCGAACTCGGCTACTCGCTGGTGCATGCATATGGCGCGGCCTTCGACAACCCCGATCTGATAGTTGCCTGTGTCGTTGGTGACGGCGAAGCGGAGACCGGCCCGCTGGCAACCAGCTGGCATTCGAACAAATTCCTCAATCCCGCAACCGATGGGGCCGTGCTGCCGATCCTGCATTTGAACGGATACAAGATCGCGAATCCCACCGTGCTCGCGCGCATTCCTCATGCCGAACTGGAGGAACTGATGCGCGGCTACGGCTACGAACCTTTCACTATCGAGGGCAACGATCCGGCCGTGATGCATCAACAGGCCGCGGCCGTCTTCGACACCATGCTGGACCGCATCGCCGCCATTCAAAAAGCGGCTCGCGCAGAGGGTTCCACCCAGCGGCCCGCGTGGCCCATGCTCATCATGCGCACTCCCAAAGGGTGGACCGGCCCCAAGTTCGTGGACGGTAAGCCGGTCGAGAACACCTGGCGCTCCCACCAGGTGCCGTTCAGCGAGGTGCGCGAGAATCCCGAGCACCTGCGCCTGCTGGAAGACTGGATGCGCAGTTACAAGCCCGAAGAGCTGTTCGATGAGAAGGGCGCTTTCCGCGGGGAGCTGGCCGACATCGCACCCAAGGGCCGTCGCCGCATGGGCATGAACGCACACGCCAACGGAGGCCTTCTGCTGCAGCCTTTGCGGGTGCCCAACTTCCGCGATTTTGCCGTCAAGATTGACGTTCCAGGGCAGACCATCGCGGAGTCAACCCGCATCCTCGGCAAACTGCTGCACGCGGTGATGCAAGCCAACCGCGATCACAAGAACTTCCGCGTCTTCGGTCCCGATGAAACCGCATCCAACCGCCTCGGCGACGTCATCACCGACACCGGCAAAGAGTGGATGGCCGAGGTTCTCCCGGTGGACGAGAATCTTTCCCAGACCGGGCGCGTGATGGAAGTACTCAGCGAGCACATGTGCCAGGGCTGGCTCGAAGGCTACCTGCTCACCGGCCGCCACGGATTCTTCTCCTGTTATGAAGCCTTCATTCACATCGTGGATTCGATGGTGAACCAGCATGCGAAGTGGCTGAAGGTTACGCGCCAGATTCCCTGGCGCAAACCGATCGCATCGCTCAACTACCTGCTGACTTCGCTGGTGTGGCGCCAGGATCACAACGGCTTCAGCCACCAGGATCCCGGCTTCATCGATCACTTGCTCAACAAGAAGGCAGACGTGGTGCGCATCTATCTGCCCCCCGATGCCAATACGCTGCTCTCCGTCGGCGATCACTGCCTGCGCAGCCGCAATTACATCAACCTCATCGTGGCCGGCAAGCAGCCCGCCCCGCAATGGCTCGGCATGGACGAGGCGATCGCGCATTGCACCACGGGGTTAGGCATTTGGAAGTGGGCTTCAAACGACGACGGCGACCCCGAAGTCGTCATGGCGTGCTGTGGCGATGTGCCCACCATGGAAGCGCTGGCCGCGGTCAGCCTGCTCCGGGTCCAGGTTCCCGATCTGAAGATTCGAGTCGTCAACGTGGTGGACCTGATGACTCTTCAACCGCAGTCGGAGCATCCGCACGGACTCCCGGATGAAGAATTCGATCAGGTCTTCACCAAAGACAAGCCGGTCATCTTTGCATTTCACGGTTATCCCTGGGTCATTCATCGCCTCACGTACCGGCGGCGCAACCACGATAACATCCACGTGCGCGGCTACAAGGAAGAAGGAACGACAACCACGCCCTTCGATATGTGCGTGCTCAATAACATCGATCGCTACCAGTTAACACTCGACGCCATCACCCGCGTGCCCCGGCTGGCTTCAAAGGTGGAAGCCGCGCGGCAGCGGTATTCCGAACAGATTCAACGCCACAAGCTATATGTGGCCGAGAATGGCGACGACCTTCCGGAAGTCCGCGACTGGAAGTGGCAGCAAAGCTGAACTTACACTCGCCCGGCATAACTTGAAGTTATGCCGGGCGGCTTACTTACTCACTGAAGTTATCCCTGGATCTCTTCGCTAACTCGCTAGACGGCTGCATTCGTTCAGCAAACAGCACGAGGGTTTTCTTTCATGTCTTCTTTGCCTGTCCTTGTTTTGAATAGCGGTTCATCTTCCATCAAGTTCTCAGTGTATGAAGCCGGCGACGGCCGGCGCGCCAAGCTCCATGAAGGCGCGGTCGACGGTATCGGCACCGATCTCGGCAAATTCTGGATCAAGGATGCGAGCGGAAACAAGCTCGTCGATCAAACTCCCGCCTTGCCCACGCGCGCGGTAGCCTTCGCATTGGTGGCCGATGCGCTTCACTCCGGCGACTTCCCTGCCCCGGTCGCCATCGGACACCGCATGGTCTCCGGCGGCCCCACGGTGCAGGAGAATCAGCTCATCACGCCGCAACTGATCGACGAGATGGAAAGTTACACCGCCTTCGCTCCTCTGCACACGCCGATCGCTGTGTACATCATGCGCGAGTCACTGCGCCTGTTTCCGGGCATTCCCAACTTCGTTATCCTCGACACTTACTTCCATCGCACCATGCCGGAAGTAGTGAGCCACATGCCGATTCCGCATGAGTATGCCGACATGGGCGTTCGCCGCTACGGCGCGCACGGCATCTCCTATGAATCGATCGTCTACCAGTTGCAGCCCAACGTGCCGGAGAAGATGATCGTCGCGCACCTGGGCAACGGCGCATCCATCTCCGCCATTCGCAACGGCGCGTGCCTCGATACCTCAATGGGCCTGACGCCGACGGGCGGCATCATCAGCGGCACGCGCACGGGCGACATCGATCCCGGCGTGCTGCTTTTCATTCTGCGCAAGATCGCCGAGAAGACCGAAAGCGCCAGTGCCGCCGCCGACCAGTTGGAAACGGTGGCCAGCAAGAAGGCGGGCCTGCTCGGCGTCAGCGAACTCTCCAACGACATGCGCGATCTGCGCGACGCCATCAAGGGAGGAAATGCCAAGGCGCGGCTGGCCGTCGATAAGTTCACATGGACCATTGCCAAGTGGATCGGCAGTTTCTTCGCCGAGTTGGGCGGACTCGATATGCTCGTCTTCACCGGCGGTATCGGCGAAAACGATATGGCGTCGCGTGCTGAAATCTGCGCCGGTCTCGCCGCGCTCGGTATCATTGTGGATCCCCAACGCAACAACGTCCGCGGGGAAGCCGTTATCTCGGCGGAGAATTCACCGGTCACGGTGCGCGTCATTCCGCCCGCCGAAGACCTGATCATTGTGAACCACGTGGTGCGGCTGCTGCAGAAGTGAAACCTCGCTGCAAAGCGGTGGAATGCACGAAGCTCCGCCATGGTTGTGCTTTATCTCAACTCGACGATTAACCCGCTTCTTCGGAGGATACGGGCTTCAGCCCATGGGGCCGCAAAGCGCAGATTGCCCCAGGACCTGTTCGGGGGTCCGATGGATGAATGGTGGACATGCGACGGAGAACAGCAAGGCCCTTCCACATCGGCGGTGACACACCAACTACCTATCCATCGCGCGCTGTCATCCTGAGAGAAGCGCAGCGGAGTCGAAGGATCTGCGATGTTCTTCGTTATGTCCGAGTTGGCGGTGACTGGACCGGAATTTAAGAAATCAACAGGTCGCCGAGGGAGGGAGCAGGGGCCTTCAGGCCCCTGAATTCCCTTCTGCGCTACAAGTGGGCGGGTTGGCGGGTGGCCCCGGTCCCGGATCTTTCCAGACCACTAATGAGGGTGCCCTCGGTCCCTCGCATTTGGGGACCGGGGATGTTACGGACTCAACGGAAGTCACCGTTTAATTACCCGTAAGTCGGGCAGGTACAGTTTCGGCAAAGCCCCGACCGAGACACCGCCTCCAATGTTGTCGCTGTCAAAGCTCGAGCACCGTGGTGCTCGGCTTTTCATTTGTTCTACACTGATGAGTACGATCCGGAGTCCTCAATTATGTCGATCGCCGCTGTTCCCGTAGGGGCCCATAGCCTGCCTTCCGCAGCGCTGCGCCGGTTTGCCTGGGGCGTGCTGGCTTACTTCGTCGCGGTTATTCTGTGGGGCACCCTGGTGCGGGCAACCGGGTCGGGCGCCGGCTGCGGCGACCATTGGCCGCTCTGCAACGGCACCGTCATGCAGCACTCCCCGCGCGTGGACACCATGATCGAGTTCACGCACCGCATCACCAGCGGCCTCTCCTTCTTCTCCGCCGTGGGCCTCTTGATTTGGACGTTCGCGGGCACGGTGCGCGGCCATCTCGCGCGCGCCGCATCCGTTGCCGTCGTCGCTTTCACGCTGATCGAAGCAGTCTTGGGCGCACTGCTGGTTAAACTGGGACTCACCGCGCAGAGCCAGTCCCCGCTGCGGGCTCCCTATCTTGCGCTGCATCTCACCAACACGCTGCTGCTGCTGGCGGTGCTCGCTCTCACGGCCCATCTGCTAAGCCGGCGCCATGGGTATACCCGCGATACCGTTCGCATGGTTGCGCCATTCGGAGCAATCGTAGGCGTCGTGGTGGTGATGGTCGTGGGTGTGACGGGTTCGCTGGCCGCGCTCGGCGACACCCTGTTCCCCGCCACTTCCCTCGGCGCAGCGCTGGCGCAGGATTTTGCGGCGACCAGCGGATGGCTGGTGCGGTGGCGCTGGACGCATCCCACCGTCGCGTTCTTCGCCAGCGTCTTCCTCATCTGGCTGCTGGTGCGCGCGTCGCGCCGCTCGGCGCACTGGGACAACCGCGGACTCTCGGCCCTGGTTCTGCTTCTGTTGGCGGCGCAATACCTGCTCGGCGTTCTGGACGTGGTGCTGCTGGCGCCGCTCTGGCTGCAGGTGGTGCATCTGCTCGGCGCGGATGTGCTGTGGGCGGCGCTGGTGGTGCTCACCGCACGCTTGACGCTGGAACCGAAAGAGCAGGGAATCAGCGATTAGGGATTAGTACGGATTCCTTACCACTCGAATGTTCCGGATTGGCCGCCTGCTCTGGATTGGACGCCCAAGTCACTTTGCCGGGAATTATCCCCTCCCGGAGCATACTGAAAGGTACAAGGCCTGCGAGGCTGACTCGGCACTGCCTTCGAATCGATCTCCACTTGAACCCGACCAGTAAAAAGCGGGCGGAAAGTGAGACCACCCCCACCCCCCTCCCCCCCTGAAAGCGCGGCGACGCTCTGATAAGTCGTTGAAAATAAAGGTAAAAGCGATTCGGCCGACCTTCGAAAATGCCTCAAAATGCTACGAAAAATACTGATTTTTGGCGATTTTGGGCCTCGATGTGTCCCATTTCTGCCCGAAAACCAGAAAATCCCGCACTCAAGATAGGCCGCGATCGCACGTTTGAAAAAACCGCTTCCAGCTACTTCACAAGCACGCCTGCCGACGTATAGATGGTGTCGTTCGCAGTTCCCTCAATAATCGGCAGCGTCGGCGTCGCGGTGAGCCACTCAATGATTCCGTCGCGAAGAATTACCGTGTCTTCCGCCTTGCCGCCACGGATGCTGGGGTTCCACGCGAAAGCTTGATTGTTGACCACGGTCTGCGCGCCCTCCGGAGTCGCCACCCATTCACGCTCGCCGTAGCCGGTCGGACCGCCTTGGTGGTGCATCTGTTCCTCACCAGGAAATCCCTCGGCCGCATACGCGGCTTGCGCTACGCGGAACAGTTCCGCCGACGTGGTGCCGGGACGCGTCGCGTCGAGCAGCGCGGCATTCACCTGCGCCGCCGCCTTGAAGCGCGCAGCCAGGTCCGCAGGCAGTTCGCCAAAATGAACGAACCGCGTGATGGAGATGGCCAGTCCCCACTTGCGCGAGCAGAGATTCAACATCCCGTACTGCTTCAGTCGCCTGCCGCGTGCGGCCGCGTGCTTGTACTTGTAAATACGCTCGTCCACCGCGAAGAGATAGACCGAGGGCAGGATTCCGCGGCGCAGCAGGTTTGCAGCGGTAATGGCCTCGAGATCATACTCGCTCAGGCCCGGCTCGACCTCATGCAGGGATTCCACCGTGGCCGAAGCGGTTTCCGCACCCAGCCAGCGGTAGCGTGCGATCTCCGACTCACTCAGTGCTTCGCGCAATGGATACAGATTCACGATCGTTGCGAGCGGAATCGGCGTATCTGAACCAAGCGGGCCGCTGGCTAGTCGGCGTGCGGTTTCAACCGTGTCGTCCGCATACCAGGGAAAGATCACCGGTTCGAAATCGAGCGCGCCAAACTCCTCATCGTTCAGGCGGGGCGCTTCATTCTCGGTGGTGAAGTAGTAGCGTTTGCCCTCCGACGTAATCAGCAGCGAAGCAACGCCGGTTTCGCCAGGAGTCAGCACGCGCACTTCCACTGCACCGCCCGTAAGCCACGCCACGTTTTCATTGCGGCGAATGAGCACGCCGGCTAACCGCTGCGCGTGTAACCACTCCACGAGTTTCTGGTGCTTGGCTTCGAGTTCGGCATTCCATGCGGCTTCCGTCACCAGGGTTTCGCCGCCGATTACGAGGCCTTTGCTTATGCGCTTACTCATGATGCATTCCTTTGAAAGATCAGCGGTCAGAGATCAGGATACCCAGGCGATTCGGCCCGGTAAACCGACCTCTTTCTGACCGCTGATCTCTGCTCGTGTTATTCCGCCAGTTCGGGATGATAGTGGCTTTCCCATCCCATGTAACGGACCGCGGCCTCATGGATCGCCTTCGACACGTCGCTGAAGTTGGCTGCGACGTGGTGCTCGAAGCCCTCGTGGCAAATATACTTCAGCAGCTTCTGCAGTTGCGGAATCTCGGCCACGCCTGCGCCGCCAAAGGTGACCAGCGGATCATCGGTGAACTGGCCGGGCCCGGTGTATCCGCGAATGACGCCGCGGCGATCGTCGGTAGAGTAGCGGGCATAGCTCATGGCGCCGGCCTTTACCTTGCCCACGCAGGTGCCGAAGGTGTTCTCCTTGCCCACGGTGCCGGCAATGATTTCCTGGTAATCCATGCGCACGTCTTTGAAGAAGTGCTTGGGCAAGTTGGAGCAGTGGAAGCAGACGCACTTGTTGGGATCGGAGCCGTAGTTATTGTTCCAATCGAGCAGGGCAGACGGAGTGCCGCTGGCGAGAGCCAGCATGTACATGCTCAACACGCCGGGCACATCGACTTCGCAGGCCGAAGGGATGAGGTTATTGCTCATCATGCTCATGATGGTGCAGGGCACCACGCCGAAGAACTCTTCCATCGAGGTCCAGCACTGCACCGCGCTGATGGTGCAGTTGGTCTGCTTCATCCAGCCGTCAATGACCGCGCCCAGCTTTGACATCTTGAGCAGCGCAGCCTCGGGAATGCCGGTGGTGGAAACGTAGGCCTTGATGGCTGCGAGTTTGGCCTGCGCGGCATCGTCGGTATCCTTCATGCGGTTGATGCGGCCGAAGATCTCCGACAGATCGATTGGTTCGATGGAGATGCCGGCGGTTTCCAGAATGCGCTCCGAATAGCGGACAGTGTTGAATGCCGCCGGACGCGCGCCGATGGCGCCGATCTTCAAATTCTTGAGGCCCTTCACGATGCGGCAGACGGCCGAGAACCACTCCAGGTCGGCTTTGAATTCAGGTGACGTCAAGGCCTCGGTATGCAGCGTAGTCAGAGAGTACGCAATGCCGTACTGCATCATGTTGTTGCATGCGCTCATTTTGCCGCAAAAACTATCGCGGCGCACCGCGATGGTCATGTTATCGGAGCGGTCGGGCGTGGCCTGCACCAGCACCGGCACCTTGAGTCCGGAGAGGCGAATGGCATCGACGATGCCGCGCTCTTCGCCGAAGTTGGGCAGGGTGACAATGATGCCGTCGATCTGTTCGGCGTGCTTCTTGAACAATTCGGCGCAACGCATCGATTCCGCATAGGTTTCAACTGCGCCATACTTGGAGTCTTCAGGCCCGAGCACGATGGCCTTGGCGCCCACGCCCTCTAGTACCGAAATGATTTCTTCACGGCCTGTCTTGGCAAGATGGTCGGGAAAGAAACCGCGGTTGCCCACCACGATTCCAAAGGTCATCGTTCTTTCAGCTGACATATCGTTTCAACTCCTCGTTACCGCAGTAGATTTCTTAACCGTTGCGGCCCGGGCGAAAGCGCAGGCCATAAAAAAGGCCGAGCGCGAGCATCAAACCGCCCCACCAGACGGGCGCGTGCAGATCGGCCAGGATCACGTTGGCCAAGTGCCCCGTCGCCAGTTCAAACAGTCCATACGCCATGATGAGCGCACCATAGACCGTGAGCAGAACGCCAATAAAAAACCAGATTGAGATGTGTCCTGAATGCATGCGCCGTCTCCTTACCAGAAGTAAATGTTGAGAGCCAGGAAGACGATGATCGCGATCACCATCCAGAAGTATTCGTTCTTGTACCATGGCACCGGCTCTTCGACTGGAAGCACCGTCGCGCCGTAGACCACACCGTTCAACTCCGAGAGCGGTCGAGGCTTGGTAAACATACTCACCACGACGTTGACGCCGATGGAGACGCTCACCGACCACAACGCGCGATACATGTTCTCGGCCATGTCGCGAGCGTCGGGTGACACAGCAACGTAGCGCAATGCCGAAGGATCCGCCTTGACCCAGGCCCACAGACCGATGGAGGTCAATGTGCCGATCAACAGACCCCAGAAGCCGCCTTCTTTCGTGGCGCGCTTCCAGAACATCCCCAACAACACCACGCCCAGCAGCGGCGCGATAAAGAAACTGAAGAGTGCCTGCACATAGTCCATGATGCCTTGGGCCCGCATCACCGTGTAGGCCGCGGCGATGGAGATGAGTACGCCGAGAATCGTCGCCCACCGGCCCACCGCAACATAGTGCTCATCGGGCGCCTTTTTGTTGATGAGCGGCTGATAGATATCGTAAGTCCACACCGCGGAAAATGCGCTCACGTTGCCGGCCATGCCGCTCATGAAGCCAGCGATCAGCGCGGTGATTCCAAGTCCCAGCAGTCCGGGACTGCAATAGCGCACCAGCATCAGCGGCAGCACTTCGTTGTAGCTGTGCATGCCGGCGCCGGGATGAGCGGCAACCACGTTTTCTCCTACGAGGCGCATCAGGCTGCCGTCGGAATTCTGCAGCACGACCAGGCCGAGCAGTCCCGGAAGAATCACGATAAAGGGCACGGCCATTTTGAAGAACGATCCGATCACCGGCGCCATGCGCGCGGAGCGCAGGCTGTTGGCCGCCAGCACGCGCTGCACGACCAGAAAGTCGGTGGTCCAATAACCGAAACTGATTGCGAAACCGAGGCCGAAGATAATGCCGGTCCAGTGCACGCCCATGGGGTTATCGGCAAAGTGGCCCATGCTGCGCCACATATGCGTATAGTCGCCAGCGGGAATCGCGCCCGTCGCGATGTTGTGCGCGATCTTGGCCTTCAGCCCGTTCCATCCGCCGGCTTCGATGAGGCCGAGGATAGGCACCAGAAGCGCGCCGCCCCAGATCAGCATGAATTGCAACACTTCATTAAAGATGGCGGAACGCAAGCCGCCCAGAGCCACATAGGCAGCGACGGCCAGCGACGAAACCACGATCGAGAATGTAATGTCCCAGCCCAGGACCACCTTCATCACCAGCGCCATCGAAAACATATTGACGCCGCTCATCAGCACCGTCATGAACGCGAAGGAAAACGCGGCCACCACGCTCGATCCCTGCCCGTAACGCAGTTTGAGATAGCCGGGCACCGAATGGGTTTTGCATACGTAGTAGAACGGCATCATCACCATGCCGAGAAAGAGCATGGCGGGGATGGCGCCGATCCAATACCAGTGCGCGGCGAGAATGCCGTATTGGTAGGCCGATCCCGCCCATCCCATCAACTCCAGGGAACCGAGATTGGCCGAGACGAAGCTCAGGCCTGCGATCCAGGCCGTCATTTCGCGGCCGGCCATAAAGAATTCTTCGCTGGTATTGGCCTGACCCTTGAGGTAGAAGCCGATCCAGATCACCATCACGAAATAAATGGCAATGACCGCGATGTCGAGCAGGCTCAAGTGCGCCAGCGAAGGCGCGGCCAGGGCAAGCAGTGGCGCGGCCGAAGGGAGAAAACCGGCAGCGGTGAAAGTTGGGACCAATCCGAACATGAGTCACCTAAGTTTTTGGGGTGATGCGCCCGCAAAGCTGAGTTGGACGTTCGCCCTCAAGTAAATGGGTTTACTGATCGAGTTGTCAAGCGGAAGCTCGGAAACCTGGAAGCTCTTGCGCTTGCGAGATCGTGGCGCGTTCCGGGAAGGGGGCAATTACGAGGGCACCATTTTCGGAAAGCGTTTTCCGGACGAAAGTGTACCATCTTCCCGCCTACCCTGCGCCACAACGATTTCTGATATTCAGCGCTCATAACAAGGCTCCTCGATCCCGCAGGAATTCTACCGTTCTGTTCTCGGTTCCGGGAAACAGCCGGGCGTAAGCCAGTGGCGTGCAATGCACCACTTCGTCGCGACGCTCGTAATGTCCAGGAAGATGGACGCGCGTCGAAAGATCCGCACCGCGGTCAGCCAGCAGCTTCGCCACCGGAAGCCCGTAATCCTGAAACTGCGAAACGGCATGAAAGATTGCGGTCTGTCCGCCGATGCCGTCGCCATCGATCTCTGCCGGCGCGTTCACATGCGCGCCGCGATCGAGCAGAAGTCTTGCTGCCTCCACGTTGCTGTACTCGGCGGCGACGTGCAGCAAGGTTCCTCCGCGCAGCGTCAGTCTCCTGGAGCCTGAATTTCCGAAATCAAGTTCAGGAAATCGGCGCTCGACCAGCGAAGGATCGGCGTCAAGAAGTGCTTCAAGCCTGTCGATTTGCCCGCACAGAATCGCCAGCACTGCAGGTGTGCCGCGCCGTGTCGGACATCCGGCGTCCTGCAATATCCGGATGCATTCCCCCAGTTGCGAAGATCGGGAGTAGGTGCCGATCACATAATCGAGCGCGGTCTCCGGGTGCCCGTCGCAGCGCGGATCGGCGCCATGATCGAGGAGCCACTTCAGCGCCCGCGGTTCCACCGTCTCGCAGGGCGCAAAGATGATGGGGAAATGCCCATTCCATCGGGCGTTGACGTCGGCGCCATTCCTCACCAGCAGTTCCATCATGGGGATGCGCTGGTCCACCAGCGCGGCGCGCATCAGCGGCCCGTCGCCCCCCTGGTGAATGTCCGACCCGTGGTCGATCATCCATTGGGCCATGGCCAGCCGCACTGCTCCCGGCGGCTCCCATGGAACGCGGCATTCCGCAACCCAGGTGAGCGGGCCGTTCTTCCCGTATCCGATGGGGGCGCGGTGCAAAGCAGGATTTTTTGACATCAGCGCTTTCACGCTTTCGAGGTCGTTGGTATCGATCGCCTGTTTCAGACGGCCTGCTTCTTCGATCGATTCGACGTGTTTTTTGAGTTTCGGCCAACTGGCAAAGCCATACAGCCGGGCGATGCGGAGCTGGGCTTCCGCGAGCGACGCGGAATTCCCGGCGCGCAACAATTCTTTGGCCTGGTCTTTAAGGTGGCGGAGGTTGGGACGATCGGGAAGGGGACGAACTTCAGACGTAGAGGTCTCATGCACAGCGGCCTCCTTTCGTATGGTGCCCGCTTGTCCGCATGATTCGGGCCGAAAGAAGGAGTCTGCGTTCAAATCTCAGGGTGGGCTTCGAACCCTTTCCGCGGACCGGCTGCGTACCTGACGCTCGCCCTGAATCCTACCAGAAACGCGCTGCCTTTCCGCATAAGGATGGTATGAAGAAACCATTGCCCCCCTTGTTTTCGCGCGATTGAAACGATAACGTGGAGCGAGGGACTCCACTTCCTCAGTACAGACGCGGTCCTGTCCAGCTACGTCACCGTTTGCAAGCTTGTCCCTGCCACCTGAAAACACGAAGGAGTTTCGCGTATGCAGCCACCCATGGATCCCGTAAGCTGTAGCGGCCTGTCTCGCCGCTCGTTCTTCCGCTTCGCCGCCGGTGCCTCGGCCCTGGCTACCATGCCGTTACTTACTGAATCGCATCTCGCGATGGCAGCCCGCCCTCACTTCGCCGATCCCAACAAGGGCATTCACATCGACGCCAATGAAAATCCGATGGGTCCTTCCGACGGCGCGCGCCAGGCAATGATCGACATCGTTCCCCGCGGCGGACGTTATCTCTTCCCCATGGAAGATGAACTTGCGGCAATTTTCGCCAAGCAGGAAGGCCTGGACCCCGAGTCGGTCGTCCCCTTCGCGGGATCCTCCGAACCACTGCACTACACGGTTCTGGCTTTCACCTCCAAGGACAAGCCGCTGGTGATTGCGGACCCCGGATACGAAGCGCCGATGTGGGCCGCGCAGGTGTCGGGTGCGAAGGTAATCAAGGTGCCGCTCGCCGATCCCAAGGGCGCTGCTTCCCATGACGTGAAGGCCATGCTCGCCGCAGCCTCCAATCCTGGCGTGATTTACATCTGCAATCCCAACAACCCGACCGGCACCTGCACTTCGCGGAAGGATATCGAATACGTCGTGGGGAATGCGCCCAAGGAAACGGTCATCCTGATTGACGAGGCCTACATTCATCTGTGCGATGAGCCCCGCTCCGTCGACTTTGTGAAGGAAGGCAAAAACGTCATCGTGTTGCGCACCTTCTCGAAGCTATATGGCATGGCCGGCGTCCGCATGGGTTTCGCGATCGGCCGTTCCGATTTGCTGGCGAAGATCGTTCCGCTGGGTGGTCAAAACTCGCTGCCCATCACCGCGGTGGCCGCGGCCAAGGCCAGCCTGCTCGATCCAGACCTCATTCCCAGCCGCAAAAAGAAGATTGCCGACATCCGCATGGAGACCATCGCGTGGCTCAAGAGCCAGGGCTTCACGGTTACTCCTTCGGAGAGCAACTGCTTCATGCTCGATGTGAAGCGGCCGGGCAAAGAGGTGCAGGCCGCGCTGGCCGCCAAGGATATGTATGTGGGCCGCATCTGGCCAGCCTGGCCCACTTCCCTGCGGATCACCGTGGGCACGCAGGACGAGATGATGGCCTTCCGGAAATCGTTCACCGAGGTCATCTCGAGTTCAACTGCCGGTCTGGTACCGCCAAAGTTGCCGCGCCGTCTGCAGGAACGCCCCTTCACGCACCTATCGTAGGCCGGGGACGTTGGACGTTCCAAATGCATCTTCGTACTTGAATCAAAAGCCTTCGCCGACCGGCGAAGGCTTTTGATATTGCTACGACAATTTGCGGATCAGGGAGTTCTCTCATCGCAATCCAGGCGCCAGGATCAAGTGTGCGCCGCAAGACGGCTGATGAGGATCTCCTCTTTCTCCGGCCGGGGCGCACGCATCGTAAGAACGGGACACCGCGCATGGGCCAGCACTTTATAGATGGTTCGATCGCGCGTGACCGTTTCGAAGGCCGAACGCGGCGTCGCACCCAGGACGATAAGCGATGCCTGAAGTCGCGCGGATTCAGCAAGAATCTCGATCGAAGCGTTGCCGTGCACCACGTAGGGATCCACCGAAATCGAACAATCGCAAGCCGTCTCCTCGGCGATGACGCTTAATTCCTTCAGAGCTGCGGAATCAACTCCGGTGGGCAGCCCTTTACGCGCCATCTCATCCACCGGTGGGAGGACGTGCATCATGACCAGCCGTGCATCCAGAGCAGCAGCGATCTGGCAGGCAAGTGCCGCGCTCGGGCGAGAAGTCTCTCCAAGAGTCGTGGCATGCAGCACGACGCGTTGGGCGTCCGCTGCTACCACGGGGAGATGAGCTTCGGGGCCCACGGTAATAACCGGCAGGGTTGCCGAGCGCAGCACTTGTTCTGCAACGGAGCCTAGCAGCAACTTGCTCATCTTGCTTCGGCTCCGAGTGCCAAGAAGGATTCTGTCCGCTCGAAACTGTCGAGCAACGGAGAGCACTACCTGGGCGGCATAGCCTTCGCGGATGAGTGCGTCACAGGCTATCTTGCGCGATTGGGCCATTGTGCACCAGGTTTCGAGGGCCGTGCGGGCTGACTCCGACGCGCCCGACGGATCGTAGTAAGGCATACCTACGGCGTCAACCGCCATGGCTTCGCTGGCCGCCAGCACGTGCAGCAACAGCAACCGCGCTCCCGTGCTTTCCGCCTGCTGAAATGCGAACGGCATCAGCCGCTCCATGTCGCTCAGGTCGGTAGCGACAAGGATAATGGCCGGATGAGTCCAACGATCCGTGGCCGGCTCAGACATTGCCTTCACCTCGTAACTGGTCAGGTTCCCACTAATTCGGTAGGTGCGATGTGCGTAAGCTCACCCCAACAAGTGATGCAAATCACAAACGACGCAGTCAACACCCCTTTTTGTCCACAACCCGCACCCATTCACGCCACCCCCCTTTTAATCCGATGAAATAGGGGTGGCGGATCCCAAATCCGACGACGGATGGGCAAGTGACAAATGCAGGTCCCTCTGGATGAACAATGCGTGATTAAAGCCAGCCAACAGTTCTGGGAGCAGATGCTGTCGATGACGCTGGAACCGATCTTTTTTCCGGAACGGTTTTGCTTGCCGGCCGGCCATGTTCATGCCAATGTCGATCTATTCGGAACCTGGTCGGGCCGCATCGAAGTGCGGCTGGCCGAGCGTCTGGCCTACGAAGCGACCGCCGCCATGATGATGCAGGCCATTGACACCATCAATGAAGCCGATGCCCTGGATGCCGCGCGCGAAATCGCAAACATGATTGCGGGGGTGATCAAGCCATCGCTTCCGCGCCCCTGCAACATGACCATTCCCCGATCCAGGGTCGCAGGCGACGCATTCTGCAGTGCCGCCCGAACCGAGGATTCGGTGGTTGTCGCGTTCCGGCACCAGGCGGGCGATCTGATGGTGAGGGTTTGGGAACTGACGCCGGGTTCCTACGCCGAAACTGCCCACCAAAACAAGGAACACTAAGCCACTCACAAGAAGGAATACTGGCGGTTCCGCATGGCTGATCCTGCTCCTTTCAGCCTTGTAGAATTCGGAGTTTTATTTCCCTTTCTTCATTGAATCCTTATGCATGTTCTCTCTATCTTTGAGAATGGATCCTCACCCCCGCACTTTCCATTCTTGTAAATATTCCAAGAGAAAATAGTCTTCTGTCTGTCTTTTCGCCCTGCGATTTTCTACTTCGCATTTTTGGGGCACCTGAAAACTACAACTTGAACTTTTCGGAGGTAGGCGCAATGCGTTATCGAATTACTCGAAGTGTCTTCGCAGGGCTGCTGTTGGCAATTGTCGCAGTTCTTACGATGCCCCTCGCTGGTTTCGGCCAGACGTTTCGCGGCGGAATCAACGGAGCTGTGACCGATCAATCGGGCGCCGTGGTGCCGAATGCCGCGGTTGAGGCAGTCGATGTAGCCACCGGTGTTACACACAAGACAGTCTCTTCCAGCGCGGGCGAGTTTGGGTTCCAAGACCTTCCATTGGGAACTTATACCGTGACGGCCAAAGCCACAGGGTTCCAGTCCACCGTGGTGTCGAAGGTCCCCGTGACTGCGGGCGTCGTCTATACGCTGCCGATCAAGCTTGCCATCGCGTCTACCGGTGAAACGGTTGAAGTGTCGGCAGATGCGATCACGCTCGACACCACGTCGACGACGCAGGTGGCCGAAGTAGGCGGCGAAGCTCTGCAGGATACCCCGCTGAACGGCCGTGACTTCACGCAGTTGGTAGTGCTCACTCCGGGTTTCTCCAATAGCGGCGCCGGCGGGTATGGTTCGCTGAACGGAACGCGTGCCAACCAGATCAACTGGCAAATCGATGGCATTGATAACAACGATCTCTGGCACAATATTCCCGCCGTTAACCAGGGCGGCGTCTCCGGCATTGCGGGAATCGTACTACCCATCGACGCAGTCGATCAGTTCTCCGCGCAGACTCAGGCAGCTCCCGAGTCGGGGCGCAACCCCGGCGGCAGCGTCAACCTCTCGCTGAAGGCAGGAACCAACGCCCTGCACGGCAGCCTCTACTACTACAATCGCAACGAATTCTTTGGAGCCACCAATCCATTCACTGCTCCGGTGAAACAGGAAGTGCGCAACTATAACTACGGATTTTCGGCCGGCGGTCCAATTCTCAAGGACCGGCTCTTCTGGTTTACGACCTACGAGCACCAGCGCTTCACCATTGGCGTGCCCGACCAGGCAACCGAGCCCACCCAGGCGTGGCAGGCCGAAGCCCAGGCAGCGCTGGCGAAGTACAACATCCCCGTCAATCCCGTTTCGACAGCGTTGCTCGGCACGCTTTGGCCTGCGGCCGCCACTGGCGGTGCTCCAGCGACGGTGAATAACTACACCAGCAGCACTCCCGAGTATGGCTATAGCTACAACGGCCTGGCCAAGATCGATTACACCATCAACGATCGGAACAGCCTGACCGCTCACTGGTTTGTGGGACAGGGCAACCAGGTGGCGCCGGTCGGTTCGGCGCTCTATTACTACTATGAAGTCGCCCCCATCCACGTCCAGAACTACGCCATTGTCTACAACCATGTGTTTACGCCCACCATGACCAACCAGGTGCTGGCGGGCGTGAATTACTTCAACCAGGTCTTCAACGATTTGAATAACAGCTTTGACGTGGCGTCGCTGGGTCTTGTGACTGGCTCGGGGCTTCCCGGGTCTCCCAACATCAACATCTCGGGCTTTGATTCCACCGGCGAGACGCCTCCAGAGGGTCGTAACGATATCACCGGTCATTTGACTGACGATTTCTCGTGGACCATCGGCAAGCACCAGTTCAAATTCGGTGGCGAATGGCGTAAGGCGCAGTTGGATGAGTTCTATCACCGTCACGCACTGGGAAGCTTTACCTTCGATGGAAGCCAGGGACCCATTCAGGATCCAAAACAACAGCAGATAACCGGCGATACTTACAACTCGGGGGACTTGCGCATCGATGCTCTGGCGGATTTCCTCGCCGGCAGGGTGATGACTTCGTCCATTGCCCTCGGCGATCCGGATCGTCAGGTTTTCGTTAATACCTTGTCCTTCTTCGGGCAGGACGCGTGGCAGGTCAGCCCCAAATTGAATGTCAACTTTGGCCTTCGCTGGGACTACGAAGGGCCATTGCATAATCCCTGGAAGAATCTCTCCGTATTCCGCCCCAGCATCACCACCGCGAACGACGGTATCGTCTATCAAGGCGATCAGATCAGCAATCTCTATGATCCCACCTATCTGAATTTCAGCCCCCGGTTCGGCTTCTCGTATCAGGCGACGCCGTCTACAGTGGTCCGCGCCGGCGTCGGACTGTACTATGACACGCCCAACCTGAATCCCTTCCTCGATAATCGTCCCGGCAATGGCGCGCCGAACGGTGTGGAAGGGAATCCCGGCGGCCCCAATCCCGTGGTGACTGCTACCCCCGGCAACTACACCATCCAGGCCGGAGTCGACCCCTTCACCTCCCAGGCCCAACCGTCCAACAGCTTGTTCTCCATCGCCAAGAATTTTGTGCCTTCTCATAACCTGAACTACAACTTCCAGGTTGAGCAGAGCGTGACCAACAAGATCGTCGCGCAGATGGGCTACGTAGGCAGCGGCGGCCGTCATTTGCTTGCTATCCGCGACATTAACCAGGCCGCACTTGGCGGTGGTAGTCGGCCCTATTCCACCACTCCCGGGCTGGAAGACGTCACCTTCATCAACGAAATCCAGAGCATCGGAACCTCCAACTACAACGCGCTCCAAGCCACCATCCGGGCTTCCGGCTTCCACGGTGTGACTGCCCAGGCAGCCTACACCTGGTCGCACAGCTTCGATGAAGTTACCGCATATCGGGGCGCTCTGCCCCAGGACAGCAACAACTTCAAGGGTGACTACGGTCCCAGCGATTTCGATAGCCGCAACATGTTCGTAGGTCTTGTCTCCTATGAGCTTCCGGGGTCGAGCCGTTTCCAGGCTCTCACCAAGGGTTGGCAATTCAATAGTCTGCTTACCTTCCACAGCGGGTTGCCTTTCTCGGTGTATAGTTCCTCCGATACGTCGGGCACCGAAGACGGCAACCAGCGCGCCAACGCGGTCCCAGGTGTCGATCCATACCAGGGATTCCGCAAAGGCGGTGTGGGGCTCAACTGGCTCAATCCCGCTGCTTTTACGAATGCGCCAGCCGGTACATGGGGCACCACAGGACGCAACGCCTACGTGGGTCCTGGTTACAGCGATGTCGACTTCTCGGTCTTCAAAAACACCCATATCTGGGAGCGGGTTTCGACCCAATTCCGCGTCGAGATGTTCAACCTCTTTAACAGGACCAACTATGCTCCGCCACTCGCGGGGAGCTTCAATCCGTCCTACACGCAGGACAATGCGCTCGCGCTGTCCACCACCATCGGCAGCTTCAACGGCGCACCTGGAATTGGAGCAGGCGAGCCGTTCAACACGCAGTTCGCGCTGAAGATCATCTTCTGATGCCGGACCATCTTCATTCGAATGCAAGAAGCCGGCCGCTGGAAACAGCGGCCGGCTTCTTGTTGTTCGTGTAAATGCGCTTGTACCGCAAGGAAGGCACTACACGGACGATGCGACCATCAAAAGTGGGAGGCTTTTAAGCAGTAAGTCGTTCCAACTGATCCGGCTGCACGATCGTCAGGCTTGCACCCTTGATGGCAATCCACTGGTCGCGACGGAACTGGTTCAGCAGCCGAGTCACCGTTTCGCGCGAAGTTCCCGCCATGTTGGCGATCTCTTCGTGGGTCAATGCCATCGTAAACCGGATTTCGGGCTTGCCTCCCGACGCAGAACGGCCCCAATCCAGAAGCAGCCGCGCGAGTCGCCCCGCCGCTGAACCCGATAGCGCCAGGCGCTTGGCATCGTGAAATACGGTTAGATACTCGCCCGACAGGGATTGCGCCGCATGCATGCTGGCGATCCCATGGCGTCCCAGGAAGTCAACGAATTCCTGTTTGCGTACGGTCTTCACCTGGCAGGGTTCTATCGCCTCGGCGGTCACTTCGTGCGGAACATTGGCCAGCACCGCGCTCAGCCCCATCACGTCGCCCGGTCCCGCGATCTTCAGGATCATGGTCTTGCCGTCGCGCGATGTCGAGGAGATTTTTACCTGGCCGAAGCAGATCACAAAGACATTGCGCGCCGGGTCGCCCTCATTGAAAAGCTTCGCGCCGCGCGCGTGGCTCATCATGATTCCAATCCCGTCGTAATCCTGCAATGCCTCCGGTGTGAGGTTGCAGAACATCCGGAGATGGCGATGCTCACAATTTAAACAATCTTCCGGAGGGTGATGAGAGTGGAATGTTGCCATAGGTCTTGCTGCTTGGTGATTAACGCAAGTATAGCGCACTTTTAGGGCGGCTGAAGAAACGTTTTAATCAGCACTCTGAATCTAAGAGCTGTTCACTCTGTGTCAGTTATCGACTTAATCTAAATCGCCACGGCTCCGATCCGGGAAAAAGGCTGAAGCATTACCCTCCGCGAATTATGCCGTCGCCGTGGTCGGCCCCCGGCGCCGGCCCCGCGTCAGACTGGTGAGGCTGCACAAGTGGTAGGCTCTAGACACTTCACGAGCCAGTTCCTCCAGCAGGCGCATCCGCAGTGGCGGATAGCTCTGAAATGCATGTTGAAGCGCCGCGATGGGCAATAGAAGTACCGATCCGGCCGTCTGCGCCACCAGGGTATAGGTGTGCACCTTGTCTCCAAGCGCCGCCGCCAATTCCACCAGGTCCCCGGATCGCGCTGTCCCCAGCGTCAACCGCATCGAACGGCGTTCTGCCCGTCGCAGCAATTGTCCCGAGATCACCAGGTATAGACCTTCGCATGTTCCCGACTGGTGGAATACGATTTCCCCGCTCGCAAAACTGATGGTCTGTGCAGAGGCAGTCAGCAGCGTGCTGGTCGATGGGGGGCACGCCAGCAACTCCGCAAGCGGGTGCGTGGATACGGCCTCCAACCGTTTCGATCTTGCCTCGGATTGCATCGTCCTTGCTCCCTTGCTTCTTCCGGTGATTGAGATTTTCAGCTGGTCGAATGCCGACTTTGCCGGTCGGATTTACTGGCCCTTTTTGCTCCTTGGCTTCTTTCAAAGACAGCCGTCATCAGGCAGCCTGGCAGAAAACTGGACCACCTCAAAGGATGAATTCCCGTAATGCTCGATCGTCCCCGGCCCGATAACATACGCGCGATCAATTTCGCGCCTGCTCTACCTGATTTCCACTGAAGCCTCGACATCCGGCTCCGGTTCCACAACGCCAACCTCAGCGGGGACACAAAGGACTGGCACGCGAGAGCCAGCCATAAGAGCGAAAACCGTTCCGTGAGACCCGGGCGAATCGCTTTTGCGCTTCACTCCGGCCACCAGGATGCTCGGCTTGTATTGCGCGATGGCCTGCGTGATCGCATCGGCAGGGCTCCCATCCTTCACAATAAAGCGCACTGGGAACTCGCCGCCCGTCTTGACGCCAAATCCTTCCGCCTGGGTCGCACCCGGATTGAGAATTGCGGAGACTTCCGCCGCCTCCCGGGCATGGACCACCAGCAGCGTCCTCTTGAAGACCTTTGCCAGCGAACAAGCCGTGTCCGCCGCCGACTGGGTCGCGTCGTTCCGCTCCATCGCCAACAGAACCGGGCCACCCGGTATGGGGCGGAATTCGCCTGCATTCCAATCTGCCGCTACCGCGAGAACAGGGCACACCGCTTTGCGCACCAGCTGCTCTGCGATCGCTCCCACCGCAATGGGGCCCGCGCCGGACCGGCCGCGCGTTCCGATTACGATCAAACCGGCTTGGTATTGCCGCGCTACTTCCACAAGCATCTGCACCACTGCCCCTTGCCGGATCTCCGAATGGCTGTGGATGCCTTCCCGAATCAAGTCCGCCGCCATTTCGTCCAGCGCTGCCCGCGCCTGCTCGCTGAGACCCCGCAACACGCGTCCCGGCACTGAATCCACCGCTGCATATTCCACCGGATCGGATCCGTGCGCCAGCACAATGCGCGCCCCATAGGCCGACGCAATCTTGCGGGCATACTCCAGGGCAGCTTCGGATTGGCCGTCCAGTGCCGTGGCCACCACGATGGTTTTCAGTCCATTCGCGAAACTCATCGATTTCTCTCCCGGCGCGTGCCTCGGTTCTTAGAACCGCACACACCTTGCCTGCCCATTGTTAAGTGAGTCTGCGCCCTGCTCTTAGTGCCAAGCAGTGATACTATTCACCCCCCGGTGTGACTCGTGTCACAGGGGACACAACCACTAGCGCACTCATCGTTGCTTGCGGCCCATTCTACTCATGCGCCGGTGTCCATGCGACCAGGAAATGCGCTGGCCTTTGGCGTCATGAAAGTCCAGTGTCGGTGGACGTACGCACCTGGGCCTCATCACCACTGCCTACGGAGGCGGTGCTGCCTCACCTGGGACCGGCTTTTGCGCAGAGGCTGGGCGAAAGCCTGGGCAGGAATGCCCGGGCTCGCAATATCAACTTCTTGCTCGGCCCTGGCGTCAACATCGCCCGCCGCCGACCGCCGGCCGCACTTTCGAATACGTTTCTGAGGATTATTTTCCCAGCGTGCCCGAGTTCCTACGGTTTTCCGCCCGCGTGCTTGGTAATCCCCTTCAGCACAAACTCTCTGACGATGTTGGTCCCCGCGTTGCCCGCCGTCTCTACCAGTCCATTCACCAGCGTCAGTGACAAACCGCGACTCGCTGCCGGGTAATACAGGTTCGACAAAGCCCCCGCCGCAAACGTCCCCAGCACATGGGAATAGTTCGGCCGCCAATGTCCGTTATCGTTTCGCGCAATCACCGCGGCCGACATCGCATAGAGCGCGCGCGATGAGGTGCTCCCCGTTCCTTTGTAGAAGTACCGCGGGTCTTGCCGGAACAGCGAAGCGAACAGACCGCTGGCCAGCATCCGTGCCGAAAAGTCGTTCGTATACGCCGCGCCATATCGTTTCGCGTAGCCCCCGATGCCGCCGCCGTAACCCGGAAAGATGTTCTCGTACTGCTCGAATCCGGCAATCCCCGCAGCGCCGGCAAACGCCATTGGATCCATCATCGACCGAAACGCCAATTTGAATTTCTGCTTCGCTCCCATCGGCGGAGCGTTCCAATCATAGCTGCTATAAAAATTCGGAAAGACCCCCCATACGCGCTGCTCCACCGCAATCTCAACTTGTTCTTCGGCCAATTCGACTTTGTCCCCTGATACCATCACGTTGGTCGTGTTGGGCGCAATCGGCAGCACCGCATCCGATACGATCCTTATTTCCCCCGCGTGCATCGCCAGCCACGGAGTGACGAACGTCCCCATCCCGGGTCCTGTAACGGTCACCTTGTACGAACCCGGCTGCAAGCCGGAAAACTCAAACTGCCCGTTGGCACCGGACACCACCTCGCGCTCCTCGGTCGCTGCGCGGCTGCTCAGCACCACCCGCGCTCCTTGGATTACGCTGCTGTTTGTGTCCAGCACGGTGCCGGAAATGTTCGCGGTCCCTTTCTCGTTGGGCGCCGCCATGCCAGGCAATTCTGACTTGACCTGCCCCGGATTCTCCAGGACTCTTTTTGCCTGCGGCGCTTCGGGCAGTTCATCTTTCGCAATGAAACTGACCCGTTCTTGCGCGTCGATGCGCACACAATATCCGCCGAGCGCGCACGCAACCGCCAGGCACCAGGGTGCCAGAATTCTACATCGTTCTCCCGCGGTATGTGTCAGACACGATGCAACGCGCCATGACGTTCCTGGGGCCTGCCCAAACTCCAACACGCGTTCTCCTCGTATGTCTGCTGGTCAAGTTATGTCTGCTGGTTCAAAGCGCGACGCGCAGTTTGTTGGACTTCAAAATTATTCCGGTGCCAAACACCTGTTAGTTGATTGACGCTAACTCTAACCCGCGGTCATCCGGGTTCGTCATGACGTTTTGTTCATGTGATACAGACTCGTGAACTCCGTATGCGCATTCAGAGCCCTATGCGAGGTACTCGCGAACCGGATTTCGATTCGTTTCCGAATTGCTCGCCACGCAATCGGTTGCACAGGTTATTGAATGAATGAGATGCAAATTTCCACACCCAGGACTTTCGGCCTGCTCTGCCAGCGGCGCAATGATTTGAGATTTGCCGATTCCGGGAAAACTCCATATCCTCGGCTTCATGGGTGAATATGAAGGCGAGTTGACACGCCTGGTCGACCAGTTGAACCGCTCGGCGACAAGAGCAAAGTCCGATGACAAGGCATCGCTCGATCAGATCTTGACGACGGCCGTTCAACGCAATGCGTCGGACATTCTTCTGGTCGCTGGCTCTGCGGTCGTGCTTCGAATCAATGGCGCGCTTTCCACCGGAGTGGGGCGCGTGATGTCAGACGCCGATTTGCGCGGCCTTCTCCTGTCGACATTGACGGCCGACCAGCTTCAAGAATTGCAGACACGCCGATCCGTTGATTTCTCGTTTGTGCGACGATCCATTGGTCGGTTTCGGGCCAACTTCCACTATCAGCGCGGTTCGCTCGCGGCAGCGATCCGGCTACTTCCGGAACAGGTTCCCTCCTTGGAGAACCTTCACCTCCCCGCCGGACTCGCTTTGCTGGCGGAGCGGCGACAAGGGCTCGTGCTGCTGACTGGGCCGACAGGGTGCGGAAAAAGTTCGACACTCGCCGCCCTGGTCGAATTAGTCAACACCCGTCGCCGCGATCACATAATCACCATCGAAGATCCGATCGAATATGAGCACGCCAACCGCACCTCGGTCGTTGAACAGATCGAATTGGGACACGATACTCCCAGCTTCGCCGAAGCCGTGCGCGCGGCGATGCGGCAAATTCCGGATGTCATCCTGATCGGAGAAATGCGCGACAGCGAAACGATGGCCGCGGCACTCACCGCAGCTGAAACCGGGCATCTTGTCTTCAGTTCCCTGCACACCAATGATGCTGCTCAAACCGTCCTGCGCATCCTCGATATCTTTCCCTCCGGATACCAATCGCAGATACGGCAGCAACTCTCGATGGCTCTATTAGCTGTGATTTCGCAACGCCTCTTGCCGACGGCCAACGGAGCCGGCCGTCTTCCCGCCGTTGAGGTGATGCTGGCTACGAGTGCGATTCGAAATTTGATTCGCCATGGACACGACCATCAGCTTCGCGCGCACATCGAAACCAGCCGGGCAGATGGCATGATGACCATGGAGCAATCGTTGGCTGAACTCGTTCGTACCGGACGCATTTCGCGGGACACCGCTTTCGACCACTGCCATCATCCAGACGACTTGCGCCGCCATCTCGGCGGATGAGCGACCTCACTGCGCATCCGCGGCAATGTCGCCGTAGACCTCTTCCATCCTGGGGATGAATGTCGACTTGAACCAGTTGAAGAACGCTTCGGCGTCCTTGATGGTCTGCTCGTCCTGCCTCAGATTAAACAAGCCGTCATTCACATTGGTCTTGAAGTCATTGATTACCGCGGAGGCCTGGTTCACCAGCGTCACCACTGCATCGCGCACAATGGGCTGATCCTTCAGCGCCGTTGATATGACCTTCTCCGCCTTCAGGGCTTCTTCGATGGGGTGAACGATCGCCACGTCCACTCCCGTGACGACTCCCTTGCCCACATCTTTCCCCACGTCCACGATGCCCTTCCCTATATCTACGAATGGATTGCTCATGGCTTCCCCTCTCGCGCCGACCCGCGCACCTTCCTCAGCGTTTCCGCAGGCAGTCACTGTACCGCATCGCAGATCCATCGTGCCATAACATTCTGTCGCGCAAGCACACGGCCGCCGCTCCTCTTAAGGTGTTTGTGCCGGTGAAAGCGTGACAACCTCCTAAGGCAACGGCGCCCAATACCCCTGCATCGTATCCAACTTGCGTTCTACCCTGGCTTCCCCCGCCTCGCGGTCGGGACTGAACTTTCTGCGATTGCACAACACGGTGTCGAACGCAAAAGGAGAGTAGTACATGCAGAAGAAAACGCCCGTGCACCGTGCAGAAGCCCCCAACCATTCAACCGGAAGCGGAGGCGAACTGCACCAGCTCGCCGGCGGATCGCATCCGCCCCTGACCACGCAGACAGGAGCCATCCTTGCCGATGATGAGAATTCCCTCCGAACCGGCGAACGCGGGCCGACTTTACTTGAAGACCATATACTCCTTGAAAAGATTCAACACTTCGACCACGAGCGCATCCCTGAGCGCATCGTCCACGCCCGCGGCTTCGGAGCCCATGGCACCTTTACGCTTACTGATTCACTGAAAGGAATCACCCGCGCTGCGATTCTCTCCGAAGTCGGCGTTGAAACCCCCGTCTTCGTGCGCTTCTCTACCGTCGCCGGCAACGAAGGATCCACCGACCTCGCCCGCGACGTGCGCGGATTCGCCGTCAAGTTCTATACCAGAGAAGGCAACTGGGACCTCGTCGGCAATAACATTCCCGTCTTCTTTATTCAGGACGCCATCAAATTCCCCGACCTCATTCACTCCGTCAAACAGGAGCCAGACCGCGGATTTCCGCAGGCAGCTTCGGCGCACGACAGCTTCTGGGATTTCGCCTCGCTGATGCCCGAAGCGGCCCACATGCTCATGTGGGTCATGTCCGACCGCGCCATTCCCCGCTCCTTCCGCATGATGGAAGGGTTCGGCGTCCACACCTATCGCTTCGTGAACGACGCCGGCAAATCGACCTTTGTGAAATTCCACTGGCGCCCCAAGCTGGGCTTACAGTCCGTGGTGTGGGATGAAGCCCTCAAAATCTCCGGCGCCGATCCCGACTTCCATCGCCGCGATCTTTGGAACGCCATCGAAGCAGGCAACTTCCCCGAGTGGGAATTCGGCGTCCAGCTCTTCGACGAAGAGTTTGCGAACGATTTCGCGTTCGATGTGCAGGACGCCACCAAGCTCATCCCCGAAGAAATCCTCCCGGTCCGCATCATCGGCAAGATGGTCCTCGATCGCAACGTCGACAACTTCTTCGCTGAAACCGAGCAGGCGGCCTTCTGCGTGCGCAACGTCGTCCCCGGCATCGACTTCAGCAACGATCCCTTGCTCCAAGGCCGCATCTTCTCCTATCTCGACACCCAGATCACGCGCCTCGGCGGCCCCAACTTCCAGCAGATTCCCGTCAACGCGCCCAAGTGCCCGGTCATGCACTTCCAGCGCGACGGCCACATGCAGATGAGCCTGCAGAAGGGCCGCGCCAACTACTCGCCCAATTCCATCCAGCCCGATTCACCGCGCCAGGCCCCCTCCCGCGGACTCAGCAGCTTCGCCGAGCCGATGCAGGGCAACAAGCTCCGCATCCGCGCCGAGTCCTTCGCCGACCACTTCTCCCAGGCCCGGCAATTCTTTTACTCGCAGACTGAACCGGAACAGAACCACATCGTCTCGGCCTTCATCTTTGAATTGAGCAAGGTTGACATCAAGGCTATTCGGGAACGCATGGTCGGCCAGCTCGCCAACATCGATCCTGGAATCGCAGAACGCGTCGCCGCCGGTCTCGGCCTTCAAGGCACGATCATGCCGGTGGAAACCACCGTCAAGGTTCGCACCGACCTGCCCGCCTCGCCCGCTCTCAGCATTCTGGGCAAAGCCAGGAAGACGCTGGAGGGCCGCAAGATCGGCTGCCTGGTAGCAGACGGAACGGATGCCGCGGTGGTGAACGCGCTTAAATCCGCGGCGAAAAAGATGAAGGCGGATTTCGCCATCGTTGCACCCAAAGTGGGCGGCGCTGCGGGCTCTGCCGGCAAGCTCATCGAAGCCGACATGCAGCTTGCCGGCGGCGCATCCGTACTCTTCGATGCCGTCTTCGTTGCGCTCTCACCCGAAGGTGCAGCCACACTCACCAGGGAAGCCACGGCAATCGCTTGGGTTCACGACGCATTCGCTCATTGCAAGGTGATCGGAGCGACAGAAGGGGCGAAGGCGCTGCTCAACAAGGCCGGCGTCATCACGGACGAAGGAGTGCTCGTGGGCAGCGATGCAAATCCCTTCCTCAGCACTGCCGCCAACGGCCGCATCTGGACCCGCGAACCGAAAGTGCGCACCGTTTACTAACAGGCGTGGGGCACTTCTCCGTCTAGTAGAAGCGCCCCACGCTTTTTGTTTCTCGCGTCGCCATTGTTCCAGGCGACGCCTAATTGCCTGCCACAGGCAATCCAGCTTCCGCCGCCGGAACCAGTGTGTGCTTCTCATACCATTGATCTCGCAAGAGATCGAACTTGTCTCCGCGCTCGATCCACATCTGCGCGGCGCGATCGTAGCGAGCGAGGTTATTCTCCAGCCAGTACGGCCTGTTCACGCGGAGCCATGCTTGGCGATACAGGCCGCCCAACAGCGCATAGCCGTCGCGAATATCTTCCATTCGTCCATTGTTTGAGCCGATGGTTTCCATCATTTCGTCGACATCGCTCCAGTGGCTCTTGTCGCCCGCGATAGCCAGCGCCTTGTTGTAAAGCGCCACGCACTCGTCGGCGTTCTGAAACTTCAAACCAACAAAATCAATGCGCCGCGCGCCCAGTTCCAAGGCATCCAGGGTTTCTACGTTGCTCAATTCACCATGTGCCTGGCGCGCTGCCGCCTTCGCTTCCGCGATGAGCGTGATGGCTTTTTCCGCATGCAGGCGCAATTCGCTCAGCACCGGCCGCAGTTTCACTGCCACGCGCTGTCCCTCTGCGGAAAACGGATCGACCCAGAAATAGCTGTCCTGCGCATCCTCGAGGCCGGCCTTCTTCAAGGTTGCGTGCGCGGCCATGATCTCGCTCTGCGCCTGGCTGATCTTCCCCGTCGTGTCGCCATGAAACGCCTGCCCATACGACGCGATGAAGTTGCTTTCTGAACTCTCGCCTGCCTGCCATCCCGCGGCCGCGCCGAATAGCACACCAAACCAGTTCTGGTCGAAGATGCCTTCCCCGTCGTCGTTCCACACTGTGTTCATCATGCCGACCGCGCCCAACTTCTGGCCGTCGCGCACGAACGCCCGGATGTTGCCCAGTGCCTCGTTGTTGTTGGGATAGAGACGGCTCCAGTTGTTCACGCCTGGCGCCACCCACGTCTCGAGACCGGCCTTGATAAAGGGCTCGATGGCTTTGGTGAAATCCGGTTTCGCGTCGTAGTGCCAGGGCACCGCGATCATGTCCTTGGGCAGCGTGCCCACCAACTCCGGCGAGTTTTCAGCGATGTCTCCCCAGAACAGCAGCCGCTTGTGATTGGGCTGCAAAGTCGCATCGATCTGCGATAAAAAGCCGAGATACACCTTGCCCAGCCCCTGCTGCTGGACCTCGTCGCGCGTCCGTCCCAGCCCTAATTCGGCGGTCTCATCTGCACCGATGTGCGCATACGGTCCCGGAAACACCTTGGCCAATTCGCCGAACCACCCCGCGATGACGGGCAGCGTATTCGCATCGCCGGGCGCCAGCACGGCGCCATGCGCGGTCTCGCCAAGGGAGGAATACTGTTCGAACTTCAGCACATGATGCAGATGCCCAAACGCTTCCTGCTCGGGAATGATCGTGACGTGATACCTGGCCGCATATTCCACCATCTCGCGGGCTTCATCCGGTGTCATCGCCCCGCCTGGAAACGCGGCCACCGGCGTGCTCGCATACGCGAACGTATGTTCGAAGTACGGCGAAAAGATGTTGTACTTGAATGCCGCCAGCGTGCGAATCTGGCGCTTCACATACTCCATGTTCGGCAGCGGCCCGCGCGACCAGTCATCGGAAAGTCCGCGATGCGCCATGGCCGGCCAGTCGCGCAGAGTCGGCACCAGAAGCACCATCTCTTTGCCCGACCCGCGCACCAACTGCTTTACCGTCTGCGCTCCATAGAAGAAGCCAGCCGACGTCTCCGCGATCACAACGAGGCCGCCACGCCCATCCGGCACCATCGCGTAACCTTCATCGTGCATGGCGGAATCGAACGTTAGGTGATTCCGCGTCAGCAGGTCTTTCTGAACGCTCGCCGGAGCAAACGTGATTCCGGCTTTACCGTTCACCCGCGACTCAAGACCGCGCTCCTTCAACCAGGTCTGCAGGTCCTCCAACGCCGAATGCGTGTCGCCAAGATCCCGCTCTTTCGACTCGGCTCTCACGACCAGTCCCGCACTCGCTTCCTGAGCGCTCCCAATCGGAATGGCAGTTACCGCGATACACTCCCGCGGCGCGGGAACCAGGTGCAAATCCGCACAAGTCGGCGCCGCCGAAGATTGAGCATCCGCGCCACCAGCAGCGCACACGAACAGGAAGAAAGCCGAAGCAAGACGGAGACGCATACACCCTCTCATGCAATGCAATTTGCATTGAAGGCTACAGCATTCAGCCGGGCGATGTACACGGCGAAATCGTCATTTGAGGCAGAAATGATCAACTAATCGGCCTCAAATGCGGAAAACGCTCGAAAATCAGGTAAACCTTCTAAAAGAAACTCTCCGGCCATCCCCGGTTCATTTTTTTGGGGAAGGCTCGGAAAAATCGCGGATTTCGGGGTGTTTTTGGGGCTTTTTTTCGATGGTCTTGCGGGGCGGGGCTTGACAGGCTGGAGGACACTCATTCCGTAAGTTATTGTTTTCATTGCTAATCGCTGCGGAATGGTCAAGGCGGCTGGAAATGATCGGCAATTTTTAGAGCCGGTTCGCAACATAAAAGAGGGGGGGTGGGGGGGGTACCCGATTTTTCATCCCCCTTTTTTCGGGGAATACCCGAAGAAGCGGTTCGTGCCTTTTCTACCCTCGTGCTTTCCCCATTGGAGCGCACACTATGCGGTCCGAAGGGAGGCACCCGACAGGGCGGCGCGGGAAAAGCCCTGATCCCCTCGGGGCTAGATTCTTCAAGTATGCTCCGGGACGGGTTAATATCCGGCAATCACACGAGGACCGGGAACCGGAGCAGGCCCAAGCGAGATCCGGACCCAGGACAAGCGGTGACGGTTACCGCAATCCCCGCAAGGCCGGGTAGACCCTCCGCCACTGCGCATATCCATCTTTATAGGCAGCCAGATCCGCCGCATCCGGCTCTACCCGTTGGGCCACCTCGATCGCCTGTGCGCATGCCGCATCGAGGTTGGCCCAATGACCGGTGCCCACGCCCGCCATCAAGGCGCAGCCAAACGCCCCGCCTTCTTCCGCGGTCAAAATCTCCACCGCGTGCCCATAGATCCCGGCCTGGATCTTCCGCCACAGCGGCCCCCTGGCGCCGCCTCCGCCCAGTCGAATTCCGGCTACGGGGATCCCCAGTTCCGCAAACAGCGTGAATGTATCCCCGAGCGAATACGCCACTCCTTCCAGCACAGCGCGCACAAAATGCGCCGAGGTGTGAATGGTGGAGATACCCACGAACGCGGCCCGTACCTCAGGATCGAGATGCGGAGTTCTTTCCCCCAGCAGGTAAGGCGCCCACTCCAGTCCCTCGCTTCCCGCGGGCACTTTGCTCGCGGCGTCTGTCAGGGTGTCGTAGCTCTTCGCTTCGAAGAACGTTTCTTTCAGCCAACTGAAGCTCAGGCCCGCCGACTGCGTCACGCCCATCACATGCCACAAACCCGGCACGGCGTGGCAGAACGTATGGAGGCGTCCCCTGGGGTCCCTGGTGGGCTCGGCGGTGGCGGCAAACACGACGCCCGAGGTCCCGATGGTCGCCGACACGGACCCCGGCTGCAAAATGCCCATGCCTACAGCGCCCGCGCCCTGGTCGCCTGCTCCGGCCACTACCGGCGTTCCGGCCGTCAGGCCCGTGGCTCCGGATGCGCCCTCGCTGATGCGCGCGCACACTTCCGGCGACTCGTACACGCGGGGGAGCCAGCTTTCCGGGATCCCCGCCGCTTCCGCCACTTCCTTCGACCAGCGCCGATGGGTCACGTCCAGCAGCAGCGTTCCGGATGCCTCCTGCACATCGATGGCAAACTCGCCCGTCAGGCGGTAGCGCACATAGTCCTTGGGACACATGATGTGCCGTATCTTCGCGAAGATCCCGGGTTCGTGGGTTTTGACCCACAGCAGCTTGGTCAGCGTGAAATTGGGAAGAGCCGGATTGCAGGTCAGCTCGATGAGCCGGTCGTATCCGATTTTCTCGGTCAGCCAGTCGCACTCCGGCTGGGTCCGGGTGTCGCACCAGATCAAGGAGGGCCGCAGCACCGCGCCATTCTCATCGAGCATGACAGCGCCATGCATCTGGCCGGTCAGGCCGATGCCGGCGATGGGCTCGCTGGGCTGCGGCGCGCCGGCCAGGGCTTTTCTAATCGCATCCTGCGCTGCCCGCCACCAGTCTTCCGGATCCTGTTCAGCCCACCCGGGATGCGGGGTACGAAAGGCCGCATGCGCGCTCGATGCTCCGCTGATCAACTTGCCCGCTGCATCCACGATGACCGCACGCGTGCCGCCCGTGCCCACGTCCATTCCCAGGAACCACATAACCGCTTCCCCCTATATAAATCGCTTTTCTCCGGCGCTCGCAGCATAGCACCCCGGGGGCGCCAAGGGGAGCGGCGGGTTTCGAAAATCATGCTCCGCTTCGCGCCCTGCTCCACCGGCGCCAAGATCCTGGCTGTACATGCTACAATCCGGCTCACCCCGCAGCTGGTACGTCTTTTCCCCGGAGCACAAGTGGCCCACATCTTTGTTTCGCATTCGAGCCGCGATAACGAGCCGGCCTCGCGTATGAAGGACTGGCTGCAAGACCAGGGCTTCACCGCCGTCTTTCTCGACTTCGACAAGCACGCAGGCATTCCTCCCGGCGCCGATTGGGAACGCACCCTCTACCACCAGATCGAAGTTTCCGAAGCCGTCATCCTCATCCAGACGCCCAACTGGATGGAATCCAAGTGGTGCTTCGCTGAGTTTACGCAGGCCCGGGCTCTGGGCAAGGCCATCTTCCCCGTCATTGAAACGCCCACGGGCGATACCCTGATTGCGCAAGACGTCCAGGCTCTCGATCTGCGCAGCGATCGCCAGGGCGGCCTGGAACGCCTGGCCCGCCAATTGACCCGTATCGCGCTCGACGCGCAAGGTGGATTCGACTGGGACGCCGCCCGTCCCCCGTTTCCCGGCCTGGCATCTTTCACCGAGGAAGAAGCCGCCATCTACTTCGGCCGAGACGACGATATCCGGCGCCTCATCGAGCGTCTGAACGCCCGCCGTGCACAAGGAGGGGCCCGGCTGGTGGCGCTGCTGGGATCTTCGGGGTCGGGCAAGTCTTCCCTGCTGCGCGCCGGCGTGATTCCCCGCCTCAAGCGCGATCGCAGCAACTGGATTGTACTGCCGCCGTTCCGCCCCCACACACAGCCATTGACCGAGTTTGCGTGCGCGCTGGCGGTCGCCTGCGGTCCCTATACCGATAGCAACAAGCTGCGCACGGCGCTTGAGGACACAACCGGCGGCCAGGTTTTGCGCGATCTTGCCCGCGACCTGCGGGTGCGTGCCGGGGCCAACGAGGCGCAGATCCTCATTCCCATCGATCAGGCGGAGGAATTGTTCTCGACCGCCGAACCGGCCGAGGCGCAGCGCTTCTTTGAATTCCTGAGCGCGGCGCTGCGGGGAGACTCGCCCTTTCTGGCCCTCATGGCCCTGCGCTCCGATTTCCTCGGCAAGCTGCAGGCAGCGGAGCACCTCACCGCCAAATTCGAAGAGTTCTCGCTGGGACCGCTTCCGCTGGGCCGCGTTGCCGACATCATCCATGGACCAGCCCGCGTTGCCGGCTTACGGGTGGAGGAAGCGTTTGTGCAGCAGGTGATGCAGGACGCCGCCGGCGACGATGCTCTGCCCCTGCTAGCCTTTGCCCTGCGCCAGCTCTACGAAAGAGCGCAAGGCGACAAGTACCTGAGCCTGCGCGAATACCAGTCAATGGGCGATCTTCAGGCGGGGCTCACTCCTCTCGAAAACGCCGTGCGCCAGGCGGCTGACGGCGTCTTCGCCGATCTCAAGCCGGAGCCGGACGCCGAAGCGGCTCTCAAAGAGGCTTTTGTGCCCGCCATGGTGCGGGTCAACGACCAGGGTGAATACGTGCGCAGCGCCGCGCGCTGGGATGAGTTGCCGGCCAAGGCCTATCCCCTGCTGCAGGGGCTTGTCGACGCCCGCCTGCTGGTGGTGCAAGGCGACCCGCGGAAGGTTGAGGTGGCGCATGAAGCCCTGCTGCGCAAATGGCCCCGCCTCCGCGCGTGGCTCGATGAAGCCCGGGAATTCCTGATCGGCAAACAGCAGGTCGAAAGCGATCTGCGCGATTGGGAATCCGCCGCTGCCGCCGACAAGGCCGCTGCTCTCCTGACGGGCTTAAAGTTGAGCCGGATGCGGGCGTGGATGGCTGAACGTCCCCATCAACTGTCGGCGCAGATGCGCGCCTTCGGCCAGGCCAGCATCGAGCAGGCGGAAGCCGAGCAAGTGCGCAAGCAGCGCCAGCGCCGCAATTTGACCCGCGCCTCCCTGGCCGCCGCGGCCATACTTGCCTGTTTCGCGGCATTCGCCCTGTACCAGTGGTCTTCGGCACGACGGGCGCTTGCCCAAGCGCGGGAGGCGCTGAACCAACTGGCTGTTGAGATGGTGCGCTATTCCTGGATCGACATGGGGCACAAGCAGGAAGAGAACGCGCTCCTGACCAACCTGGCGAAGCAATCGGGCAAGGATCTATACGATGTGTTACCAAAGGCCGCGGGCAGCCCCTATAGCCTCGCCAGCGGCGATTTCGACTGCCACACGTCGCTTACCCAGGGATTCCGCTACCTTTACTGTTCTCTGCACGATGTCATCGGCCTGCAAAAGCTGCAGTCGATCACGCGGCAGAGCGTCTTCCTGCCCGGCGGGCCGCACGAGAACGAGCTGATTCTTGACGATAAGCAGCGCTTCGGCCATTACAATCCTGCGTTTCTCGATTGGGTCGAGAGCCACATACTGCCGGAGGCAACCGATGACCCGCGTCCGAAAGCCCTGATCAAGCTGGCGTACGACGCGCAGATCGGCCCCGCCGCGCGGGCTCTGTATCACACCCACCAGATTCTTTTCGCATCGCCGGACGCCATTCGCGCGTTCCCGAGTGACTGGGCGGCCGCCCGGCAGCGCTTCCAGGCTACCGGCTCGAACGAGGGGTATTTCGAAAACCGTCCAAAGCCGTTGGAGGAAATCAGGAACGAGTACCAGAAGAACATCCGGCCGGGTGGTTCAACCGATACACAGGAGTCGTTTCGCTGGCTGTCGGACTATGACGCCTTCGTCAACAGAGACGACTGGTATCTATCGAATACCGCGGGCGGGTTCTGGATGCGGCGGTCCCTGGATGGCACCGAGCCTCAAATTTTCCGCATCGTTACCAAACTTCTTCAGGCGTACGACCCCGAGGTGCTGCGGTGATCCAAAACACCATTCAATACCGCACTAAGAGACAAATTCCCGCGCTGTGACCATGGGCACAGGATCACACCCAGGCGGGGAGGACAATGGTTCGGTGAGGCCGGACGGGACTTTCCGCACCGGCCAGGAGAAAAACACATGAGCGATCTCGCCCCTCTGGCCGAAGCCGTTGCCCTCGATCCGCTGGTTGGCCACCCCGCGGACTATCACGTCTTCCACCAGTTTCTGGAGCGCTGCAAGAATCTGCCGGCGATCACGACCGCGGTTGTCTGGCCGTTGTCCGAAGTGGCGCTCAAGGGCACGGTGGAAGCCGCAGAGGAAGGACTGATCGAACCTACCCTGATCGGCGATGAAGCCCACATGAAAGCCCTGGCCGCCAAGATTGGTGTCGACATCAGCCACTATGCCATTCTGCAGGCGGACACGGAGCGCCAGGCCGCGGAAATCGGCGTGGCCATGTGCCGCAGCGGCAATGCCCAGGCCATGATGAAAGGCAGCCTGCACACCGACGAACTGATGAAGGCCGCCATGAAGAGCGACATCGGCCTGCGCACCGCCCGCCGTATCAGCCACGTGTTCATCATGGACACCCCGGCTTACGCCCGCACCCTGCTTATTACCGACGCCGCCATCAACATTACTCCGGAGTTGGAAGACAAGGTCCACATCGTCCAGAACGCCATCGACCTGGCGCACGCGCTGGGCATTCCCGAGCCCAAGGTGGCCCTTCTCTCCGCCATCGAAACGGTCAATCCAAAGATCAAGTCCACCCTGGACGCGGCCGCTCTCTGCAAGATGGCGGATCGCGGCCAGATCACCGGCGGTATCCTCGACGGCCCCCTGGCCTTCGATACGGCGGTCAGCACCAAGGCCGCCGCCATCAAGAAGCTGGTTTCGCCGGTTACCGGACAGGCCGACATTCTTGTGGTTCCCGATCTCGAAAGCGGCAACATGCTGGCGAAACAGCTTGAATACCTGGGCGGCGCACAGCTTGCCGGCATTGTTCTCGGGGCGCGGGTACCGGTCATTCTCACCAGCCGCGCGGACTCCGCCGAAACCCGCCTCACCAGCTGCGCCGTCGCGGTCCTGCTTCACTACGCCGACCATCCGGCCGTCAAGGTGTAAGGCACGGTTGTCGCTTTATTGAGGCAGGAAATCAGGGCGCCGTTTCTGGATTGAACGGCGCCGTTCGGCCCTGAGAACGCATCGTTCCCCAAAACGAGCCCACGGTTGTGTATCTATACTGACTCCATGCGCTGGACCTGCCTGTCTCTCCTTTTGGTGTCCCTCAGTCTGCCCGGCACGGCTCAGGATGCGCCGCAACCCCCGGCCTCCGCTGAAATTTCCGCCGACCTGGGCAACTGTTCCGCCCTCATCACCGTGACCAGCGGCGACGCCAAGCCCGTGTTGAACGCGAAGGTCACCACTCGCATCCAGTACGGCCTGATGGGCGTGAAAAAGCTGGACCTCGAAGCCTTTACGGGAAGCGACGGCAAGGTCAAAATTGCCAAACTTCCCGACTCCCTGAAGAAGCCCATGTATATCCACATCCGGAAGGACGACAAGGAAGAGATGGTGGAGTTCAAACCGGGCCTCCGATGTCACGCCACCTTCGACGTCCATCTGAACTGACTGCGGAAATAATTTGGGCATGGGGTGGGTGGGAATCGCGGCGATGCTTGCTCAAACCGGGTTGGCGGCTTTTTGTGTGCTGACCGTATGAGACCCGCGCGCATGCGCAACCGGATTGGCCGCGCGATGAGCTGTGATGGCGGCGCGAATGGCGGCGAAGGGGGCGGTGGGGACAAACTCGATGCCCTCGGCGGAAGAGCGGATGCCGAGTTGGTCCCAGAGGCGGGGGAGATCGACGGGGACGGCTTTGTCTTTCCATTCCGCATACATGCGGGTGAGGACGTGGGTGCCAGTGGCACGGTCGCCGACGGCAAGGGCCTTGTCGAGGGGCCAGTCGTAGTCGATGGTGCCGTCGTGGGCGACGACGGCGCGGAGGGCGTCCTGGAGGCTCTTGCGGTTGTTGGTTTCGCGTCGGATGGAGACATCGGCGACCAGGCAGAAGAGCGCGCCGCCCCAATAGGTGCGGCCCCAGGTGTGGGTGTGGTCGAGGCCGAGGTCGCCGGGTTGGGGCTCTCCCTTGGACATGTCGCGAACCATGTCGCCCCAGACCTTGCGGGCATCGAGTTCCCCGGTGGCGGCGCGGGCGATGGGCTCGATGTAGGTGGCTTGCCCCTCTTCCATCCAATGCTGGTCGTCGGGCATGGAGGGGAAGCCCATGTGCACCATTTCGTGGGTGGTCATCCAGTCGTCGGCGAGGTCGGCGGCGGTGGTGTGTTGGCCGAGGCGAATGCGGGTGAAGGCGGGATTGCCGCCCATGTTGCCCCAGGTGGTGCCCTGAAGGATGCCGCTGCGGCCGGCGGTGGGAACGATGAGGATGCGGGCACTGGGGACGGGGAATTTTCCATAGTATCCGGCGACGGCGGAGGCGGCGGCGCGGATGTGGGCGAGGACGGTGTCGATGGGGAGATCAAGCGGGCCGACGGCGAAATCGACTTGCAGGACAGCCCCGCCGATCGGAAGCCGGTGCGACGAGGCTACCTGGTAGCGCGCGGCGGGGCCTTCATGCTGGGCTCTCGCGGCAGCGGATGCCGCAACGAGCGCGAGGACGAAGAACAGGCGGGGGGAACGGCCAACCGACCAAGTAGCCATGCATCATGTTAGACGACACGACGAATGGAGAGATGCGGCGGCCCTCCCCGGAGGCGGCGTTGCCTATGTCTTCGAGGCCAGGATTTCGAGTTTTTCGATCTGGGGCGGTTCGGCGAGCAGTTCTCCGGCCTTGGCAAAGAGGGCCTTGGCGATTTCGCCATTCAAGTGGGCGTTGCGGCCCGTTTCATCCTTAAAGGTGTCGAAGATGCCGAAGCGACCGGGGCCGAGCTTGACGGCATACCACGAGGTGGTTTCGGGCTCGGCGGCCGCCAGGGGTTGCGCCGACTTGAGAAACTCCTCCACCTGCTGCTCCTTGCCTTCTTTCGCTTTCAACAGTCCAAGCAATGCGAACTTATCCAAGAAATCCTCCTGATACTTCGGAAGATGAGATGCAGACGGGGAGTGTCGGTTGCGTGAAATATAGCGACGGACGGGCGGTGGAGGTGGAGGAGTGCGGGGAACGGTAGCGGCAAAGTACACTGGAGAGGCCATGCAATCCCGTACAGGAAACGAAATACGCGAGCTGTTTCTGCGCTTTTTTGAGACGAAAGGGCACCGGAGGGTGCACTCGTCTTCGCTGGTGCCTGCCAACGACCCGACGCTGCTGTTTACCAACGCGGGGATGAACCAGTTCAAGGATGTTTTCCTGGGTGCGGAGCGGCGCGAGTACGCGCGGGCCACGACGTCGCAGAAATGCGTGCGGGCGGGCGGCAAACACAACGACCTGGAGAATGTGGGCTTCACGCGGCGTCACCACACGTTCTTCGAGATGCTGGGGAACTTCAGCTTCGGCGACTACTTCAAGCGCGATGCGATCCAGTACGCGTGGGAGTTGGTGACGAGCGAAGAGTGGATGGGGATTCCCAAGGACCGGCTGTACGTCACGATTTTCGAAGGCGCGGATGGCGTGCCGCGTGACGATGAGGCCGAGGGATATTGGATCGAAGCGGGCGTGCCCAAGGAGCGGATCTTTCAATACGGCGCGAAGGACAACTTCTGGCAGATGGGGGAGACGGGGCCGTGCGGACCATGTTCGGAGATCTTCTACGACATGGGGATGGAGGCGGCGGAGCCGCCGGGGGTCGATCTGCCGTTTGGGCAGGACGACGCGCGCTATGTCGAGATCTGGAATTTGGTGTTCATGCAGTTTGACCGCTCGGCGGTAGCGGATCCGTTGGGGAAGACGACCGGGTATAAGTTGACGCCGCTGCCGAAGCCTTCGATTGATACGGGGATGGGGCTGGAGCGGGTGGCGGCGGTGCTTCAGGGGAAACTGTCCAATTTTGAGACAGATTTATTTACGCCGTTGATTCGGAGAGCAGCGGAGCTGTGCGGAGTCTACGGCCCGCGGGATAAGTCGGGCTCGCCGGAGTTTCGCGGTGTTTCTGGCTATGCAAGCCCTGAACTTCCAGAGAATCTGCCAACGAGCTCTGACAAGGATCTGACTGGAAATGCCAGCTTGCGGATCATTGCGGATCATGCGCGGGCGGCTACATTCCTGATTAATGACGGCGTGGTGCCTTCAAATGAGGGACGAGGGTATGTGCTGCGCAAAATTTTGCGGCGCGGGATTCGGCACGGCCGGCTGCTGGGGCAGGAGAAGCCCTTCATGCATGAGATGGTGTCGGCTGTTCGCAACGAAATGGCCGATGCCTATCCCGATCTGATTGAATCGGCAGCTCGCGTAGCAAGGGTCATCGAGGCAGAAGAAAATCAATTCGCACGGGTGCTCGAATTTGGTTTTCGGAAACTTGTCGAACAGCTTGCTGACGATCCACGATCTGTGGCGTTCTACAACAGGCATTGGCCCGATCGAGCAGGCGCAGAGAAAGCCTATCTGACTGCACAAACGGTCTTAGCCAGTCCAATTCTGGCCTCTGCGCCAAAAAACGTATCGCTCCGAACCCTGTTGACTAGAGCGTCAGAAGAGACAGGCGCTCCCATCGGGCCGCTTGCTGTTGACCTGATCGTGTCGGCGTATGAAGAGTCGCGTTTCCTTGGTGATAAGGCGTTCCATCTCTACGAGACTTACGGACTGCCGCTGGACTTCATGGTGGACGCGGCGCGCGATGCGGGCGTGAAGTTTGACGATGAGGGATTCGAGAAGGCACGCGCGGAGGAGCAACAGCGGGCACGCGCATCGTGGAAAGGCGGGAGCCAGAAGAGTGCCAGCCCGGTGTTTCGCGATTTGCCGAAAACCGTGTTTGAAGGCTATCGAAGCCTTACGGCTACGAATTGCGAAGTGCTGGCACTGGTGAAGAATGGCGTTGGTACTCCGGCGGCGAAGGCGGGCGACGCCGTGGATGTGGTGCTCGATCACACCAGCTTCTATGGAGACTCGGGCGGGCAGGTTGGCGATACCGGCTGGTTCACTTCGAGCGATGGAAATACGACCGTGGCGGAGATTGTTGGGTGCGTGTTGCCGGTGCAGGGCGTGCGCGCGCACAAGGCGGTGCTGAAGCAGGACCTTGCGGTTGGCGAGTTGGTAAGAACGGTGGTCGATGGAGAGCGACGCGATGCAATCCGGCGGAATCATACCGGGACGCATCTGCTGCATGCGGCGCTGCGCCAGGTTCTGGGCGCGCATGTGAAGCAGGCCGGGTCGCTGGTGGATCCCGCGCGACTGCGTTTCGACTTCTCTCATTTCGCGCAGGTGGCCGATGAGGAACTGCAGGAGATTGAAAGCATCGTCAACCGCGAGGTGCTGGCCAACGCAAAGGTGGAGACGCTGGAAGATGTGCCGATCGATGTGGCGGTGAACGAGTATCACGCGATGGCGCTGTTCGGCGAAAAGTATGGCGACAAGGTGCGCGTGGTGAAGTTGTCGGATGGCTTCTCTACGGAGTTGTGCGGCGGCACGCACACGGCGGCCACGGGCGAGATCGGCTTGTTGAAACTTACCAGCGAAGGCGCGGTTTCGTCGGGTGTACGGCGCGTGGAGGCGATCAGCGGCATGGGGTCGCTGGACACGTTCCGGCGTGATTTCGAGCTGGCCCAGTTCGCTGCGCAGGTCGCTCCCGCTGTGGGAGCTAGCCCGGTGGATGGATTGCGCGGGAAGCTGGCTTCGCAGGAAGACGAGTTGAAGCGGCTGCGGCGCGAGTTGGAAGAGATGCGTATGCAGTCGGCCGCGGGCGGGCTCGATGAGGCGGTGGCGCATGCCGTGGAGGTGAAGGGCGTGAAGGTGCTGGTGCATCGCGCCGACCAACTGGAGCGCGGCCAACTGCGGACTTTGGTTGATAATTTGAAGCAGAAGGTGGGCGAAGGCGTGGTGGTGCTGGCTTCAGCGCAGCCTGAAGGGAAAGTCGCGTTGATTGCCGGTGTCACGCCCGGACTCATCAAGCGCATCCAGGCAGGAATGCTGGTGGGCGCGGTGGCAAAGCTGGTGGGCGGATCGGGGGGCGGTAAACCGGAGATCGCCGAGGCCGGGGGAAAAGACCAGTCCCAGATCGATGCGGCGTTGAAGGCGGCTGCCGGGATTGTGGGCGAGTTGCTCGGTTAGGTTTGTGCTTTCCCACGTCTCAAAAATGGAGATGGGGGCACCCGACTTGTCGGCGATCCCCTTGAGTTGCGGCAATAAGAAGGCCGCCTCTGGCGGGAAGCGGCCTAAGTAAAATCGTGATTTCTAATTTATAACTTTCTATCTAAGTGAATCTAATTTAACTAACTCTAAATAAGTGGCGCTGTAATTTAAATATCCGCTTTCTACGTCAGTTCTATATCTATTTTTTAACGGCTACGTACACCGAAGCTGTAAGCGACACCGAAGGAAGCGATGGGATACGTCTTTAATGGTTCGATATCGCTGGTCCATTTGGCGACCTGGGTATGCAGGTTGCTTTGGATCTCGAGAGCGATGGGATCCGTCTTGCTGTTGATGTTGGTGCACAGTGTCTGTGCCCGGTCATAGCAGGCCCATCCACCGAGGTTGACATTCAGGGAAGGTGCGCCGGTAAGCGCGACTCCGAGTTCGAAGGGGAACGACCAGTGGCTGTTGCGCGGCAGGGTGTTGCCCCAGCCGGTGGTGACGGTGAAGGCCGGATTGGTTTTGTGCAGGCTCAGGAGCGCGTTCCCGTTAATGGGGGTGGCGCCGGTGGTGGAGTTGGCATTGGCCGAGTAGTAATTCTGATTGTTGAGGGTGAAACTGGTGCCTCCCGGTACGCTGGCGGTCGCAGTCAGCTGGTTGGTGTTGTAGAAGAGCACGCCGGGACTGATGCGAAAGCCTTTGTGGAAGGGATAGATGTCGAGGGCGGTGCCGACCGATTTCATATCGAGCTTGGCGTCTGCATTAATGCCTTCGGTGGTGAAGTTGGTGGAGTAGTTAAAGAGATTGCCGGTGGTGCGCACATTGAAATGGGGGTTGAGGTTGGTGGTCATGGAGAGTTGAACGCCAAGAGGCGAGACGCCAACGCCGAAGCCTACCCTGGAAAACGGATGCGTTGCCGGACCGGGACGAACGAGCGGGGCAGCAACGATGACACCGCCTCCTCCGCCAGGAATGGCATCGGAATCGGACGAGCTATATAGGCTGGAGGACTGGGCAACGAGGACTGCAGAAGCCGCAATCAAGATGGCCGTGGTGACGAGCTTGCTGTAATTCATTAAGAATCCCTCCTTTAGATATGCGTCTCAAAACTTACTTCCCTGTTCAGGACGCTTGCCTAACGTGCGATCTTGCCAGCGAGCGGACGGGCGCGCGGTGCAAAATTATTTAATCGGCCACAACAGGTATTTCGAGTAGCGTAACACGCGAAATAAACTTCCGGAACGTGATTTAAGTTACTTTCACACTAAAGTTGTAATCGATTTCATTGATCCTGCACCAGGGGCCAGTATAGCTGGGATCGGGTTGGTGTGGCAGGGGTCAGGCGTGGAGAGCGGTCTGCCCGGAGCGATCCGCCGGAATGCCGTAATCTGAGCGCATGGCCAAGACCGACAAAACCAACCAGGAGCTCACGCAACTGCGGGCGGCCTTGCTGACGTGGTACGGGGCAAACCGGCGGGATTTGCCCTGGCGCCGGAGCCGCGATCCCTATGCCATCTGGGTTTCAGAAATCATGCTGCAGCAGACGCGGGTAGCGGTGGTGGTGGACCGTTTCGGGGAGTTCATGGCGCGTTTTCCGACGGTGGCCGCCCTGGCGGCGGCGGCGGAGCAGGATGTATTGGCCGTATGGAGCGGTCTGGGGTACTACCGGCGGGCGCGGATGTTGCACAAGGCGGCGCAGTTTGTGACCGAACACTGCGCCGGAGCGCTTCCGGGGACGGCGGCCGCGTTGAGGCTTTTGCCGGGAATTGGGGGGTACACGTCGGCGGCGATCGCCAGCATTGCGTACGGGGAACCCGTCGCGGTCGTGGACGGTAACGTGGAACGCGTGTTGTGCCGGCTGGCGGGCTGGGACGCGGGTAAAAACAGCACGGAGTTGCGGGGCCGGATTGAGGGGTTGGCAGCGGAACTGGTGGACAAGGAGCGAGCCGGAGATTTCAACCAGGCAATGATGGAGTTGGGCGCGGTGGTGTGCATGCCGCGCAATCCGCAATGCCTGGTGTGCCCGCTGGTCGGCGCATGCAAGACCCGCGGCGAACACAAGACGGCACCTCGGGCGCGCATGGTGACGCGTGAGGCGGCTTATGCGCTGTGCCTGCGCGAAACAAATACAGGCGAGGTGCTGCTGGAGCAGCGGCCGGCCTCGATGACCGTGATGCCGGGGCTGTGGGAACTGCCGGTGTTGCGGGATGTGAAGCGGGCGGCCGCGGAAGCACACATGACGGTGCGTCACGCCATCATGCAGGTGAATTACCGGGTGCATGTCTGCAGGGTGGGGGAAGATGAGATTGCGCGCGCGACCCAAACTGGCGGCGAACGCCGATGGGTTGCGCTGAAAGATACATCCACGATAGCGTTGACGGGCCTGGCGCGCAAAGTTCTGCGGCGCATGCATGAGGTGCAGAGGGGCGGGAGAGATTCCACCGTTGCGCCAGGCACAATCGAAGCGGACACAGGACTCTGATGCGGGTTGCCATCATCTCCGATATTCACGGCAATCGGACTGCGTTTGAAGCGGTGTTGGCGGACTTGCGGCAAACCGCGCCGGATGTTGTTCTTCACGGCGGCGACCTGGCCGACAGTGGATCGAGCCCGGTGGAGATTGTGGATCGCATACGCGAACTGGGCTGGCACGGAGTTGTGGGCAATACGGACGAGTTGTTGTTCGCGCCGGAGAAACTGGAGCAATTTACCGCGCAGTCCCCGCTTGCGTATCAGCCCATGTTCGCAAAGATTGAGGAGATGGCGGGCTGGACGCGCGGGGTGCTGGGAGAAGAACGGCTGGGGTGGCTGCGGGGTCTGCCGCGGATTCAGGTTCTCGATGGCATCGCGCTGGTGCATGGCTCGCGGGACGATGCGTGGCGGGCGCCAGGGGTTAACGCCAGCAACGAGGAACTGGAGGGAACCTATCTTTCGCTCCAGCAACCGGTGGCGGTGTATGGGCACATTCATCGACCGTATGTGCGGCGTACGGCACACATCACGGTGGCCAACACGGGGAGTGTGAGCCTCTCGCACGATGGGGACAGGAGGGCTTCGTATCTTCTTGCAGATGAGGGCGCGCTGACGATACGGCGCGTGGAGTATGAGATCGCGCGCGAGTTACAGCGCCTGCGGCAGAGCGGTTTGCCCTACGCAGAATGGATTGCCAGGACGCTCGAGAGCGGTTCATTCCAGATGCCGTAGAGATTGCGCGACGCAGGCGAGTAAGTTGCGAAGGGGCGGCGGTAGAATCGTATTGTTATTGATAACTTCCCCCTCAACCTGGTCGTAACAACATTGTCTTGAATGGAGATTGGATGCAACGCAGGAACGTTTTTGTGATCTTTTCCGCAATCGTATTCAGCACGTTGGGCGCATCCGCACAGCAGCCGTCGACGAGCGTGGTTCCGAATATATCGGGATTGCCGGAAGGTGCTCGCGCAGCCGCGGCGTCAATCGATGCCGAGAGAATTCGTGCGCATGTTCGTTTTCTCTCACTCGACCTGCTGGAAGGGCGCGGGCCGGGAACCCGCGGCGACAAGCTGGCCGCTGAATACATTGCGACCGAATTGGCACTGGAAGGAGTCAAGCCGGCCGGCGATGGCGGAACTTACTTTCAACGTGTGCCTCTTTTCGCCGTACATACGGTTGAGGACAAGACGAAGTTCTCGTTTGTGCCCGCGAGCGGAAAGCCGGTAGACGTTGCGTATGGAACGGAGATCGTGTCCAAAGACCAGACGGGAGAAGCGACTGCGGAGATCGACGCGCCCATCGTGTTTGTGGGTTATGGGATTCATGCTCCGGAATATAACTGGGACGACTATGCCGGGGTTGACTTGAAAGGCAAGGTGGCGCTGGTGATTGTGAATGAGCCGCCATCGGAAGACGCGAAATTTTTCAAAGGCAAGGCGCTCACTTACTATGGCCGCTGGACTTACAAATATGAAGAAGCAGCGCGGCGCGGCGCGGTGGGCGTGTTGATTGTGCATCGCACCGATCTGGCAAGTTATGGCTGGGAAGTGGTGCGGAATTCGCAGGCGATCGAAAAGAGCTATCTGCAGGGCGATCCGGATGCGACTCTGCGGGCGGCCGCATGGATCCAACACGATGTGGCGCAGAAACTGCTGACCCTGGCGGGGCTGGGCGACCTGGATCAGGCTATCGACAAAGCGGGAAAGCCGGGCTTCCGCGCGGTAGAGATTCCGGTTCGGTTGAAGGGGCACGTGGAAAGCCGCGTGCGGCGTTACGATTCGACCAACGTTGTGGGCAAGGTGGCAGGTGCGGCTTCGGGCGAGAATGCCGTACTTTATTCGGCGCACTACGATCATCTAGGCATCGATCCTGACGCCAAGGGCGACAACATCTACAACGGGGCAGCGGACAACGGCACGGGCTGCGGCATCCTGCTGGAGATGGCGCGAGCGTTTGCGCAGTCGACGCAGAAGCCGCCGCACGATGTATATTTCGCATCGGTAACGGCGGAAGAGCAAGGGCTGCTGGGATCGCAATATCTTGGCATGCATCCGCCGGTCCCGGCGAAAGACATCACGCTCGATTTGAATTACGACATGGTGCTGCCCATCGGGATTCCGCGCTCGGCGAACCTGGGCGGAGCGGAGCGCATCGACTTCTGGCCGACGGTGCAGACGGTGGCCAAGGCGTTCGATTTGCAACTGCTGCCTGATCCTACACCGGGGGCTGGACACTACTACAGAAGCGATCACTTCTCGATGGCGCGGGTGGGGATTCCCGCGTTCTCAGTGGATGAAGGCGAATTGTTCGAAGGCCATGACGAGGCGTGGGGTCACACGGCGTTCAAGGACTACGTTGCCCATCACTACCACCAGCCGTCGGACGAGTATCGAGACGACTGGGATTTCCGCGGCAATGCCAAGCTGGCCCAGTTTGGTTTTGCGCTCGGATGGCTGGCCAGCGAGCAACCAAAATCCGTGGAGTGGAAGGCAGGCGACGAATTTGAAGCGGCACGGAAGAAAAGCGAAGCGCACTGAAAGATCCGACGTTAGTTCGGCGTCGATCCAGGTTTCGCCGTCAGTTCCGCCAGGTACACCGTTATAGAGTCAGAAGTAGTCTGCGCAGCTCAAGTAGTAGCCGCACTGGGTGCATACCAGCTTGCAGTGGTGACCGGTGAGACGCTCGCCGCAGGTGGGGCAAATCTGGCAGTGGTGATCGATGGGGGCGGGGAAAGACCGAGAAGTAGCCGAGTTGCCCTGAGGGTGTGCCCCGCTTGATTGCGGGGCACAATCCGGGACGAATTCGGGGTCGAGAGCGCGGGGACGCTGCGGCAGCATGGGTGACAGATTAGCATGGAGGAGAGGGCTCGTCTGCCTGCAAGATTTCCGGCAGGTTCCCGATAGCTAAACAGGGGACGATGCATGCCGAAGCCGGCAAATCGCTGCAACCACCCGGAAGATAGGGATTGCACGACTTCGATTGGAGGCACGTTTCCCTGGTTTGGCCGGAAGCATCCAACTTGTGGTTTGATTTTGCGCCGCCCGTACCAGTAATCCCCCAAGGAGACGGCGCGACACCACCACTGGACCCATCCACGATTTTGAACCCCCGAAGGAGGATTTGAATGGCAAGCAAGGCAAGTGCGGTTTGGACTGGATCACTGAAAGAAGGCAAAGGCACCATTTCGACGGCGACAGGCGTGCTGAGCAACGCGAACTATTCGTTTGCCACGCGCTTTGAAGGCGCGGACTCAGGCACCACGCCGGAAGAACTGATCGCGGCGGCACACGCGAGTTGCTTCTCCATGGCCCTGGGCGCCCAACTAGGCGGTGCCGGACTGACACCGGACAAGATTGAAACCCATGCGGCCGTCACCCTGGCCAAGACGGACGGCGGTTTCGCGATCACCAAGATCGCCCTGACCACCACCGCCAGCGTCCCTGGGGCCAGCAAGGAAGTTTTCGACAAGGCTGCTGCGGATGCCAAGGCAGGCTGCCCCATTTCCAAGCTGTTCGCCAACAACACCGATATCTCCCTGGACGCGAAGCTGGTCTAGGAACTCGCCACACGCTCTCACTGGAAATCAGCGCTTCCCTTCCCGGTCTAGATCAAGAGATCCGGGAACGGAAGCGCTTTTTTCACGTCAACGTGTCAACGACTGTATTCCGTGCAGCACTTCAGGCTTGTGAACGATTCGATCCTATGGGAAAGTTAGTCTCTGTGCTGTGGTATCTCATTTCAAACTGGCGGTCGCCATCATGAAAACCTACAAATTCACGGCGCGCATTGAGTCAGCGAGCAGCGGCGGCGCTTGCGTCTTCTTCCCTTTCGACGTTGAAAAAGAGTTTGGCGTCAAGGGGCGAGTTCCGGTCAAGGTGGTCTTCGATGGCATTCCCTACACGGGGTCGATGATCAAGTACGGCAATCCCCAACATATGCTTCCGATTCTGAAAGAGATCCGCGAACAGATCGGCAAAGGGCCCGGCGACATGGTGGACGTGGAGGTTCAAAAGGACGAGGCGGAGCGCACCGTTGTCGTGCCGCCGGCGCTGGCCACGTTGTTGGAGAAAGAAAAGCTCACGGGGGTATTTGCAAAACTGAGCTTCACGCATCGTCGCGAATATTGCCGTTGGATCAACGACGCCAAGCGCGAAGAGACGCGCCAGAACCGTGTCGCCAAATCGGTGGAGATGTTGAGGGCCGGCGTGAAGACGCCCGACGGCGCCACACGGAAGAAGTGACGGCGGCTGTGCGCTGCTTCGTCATCGGGGCCAGTCACCGTTTTTAGAAGGGCGGAGCTGAAAATATCTTCGCAGATCGCTGTCGACGTTATCTTGAGGTAGACCCGGGGCAAAGCGAATTCCATGTTCAACATCCGCTCAAAGTTGACACAGCCGGCCGCATTTGCGAGACTCGAAAGTGCTGCCGGTCTGGCAAATCCTGCCTGACTTGTGTCTCGTGCCGAAGTGGCGGAATTGGCAGACGCGCGTGGTTCAGGTCCACGTACTCGCAAGGGTGTGGGGGTTCGAGTCCCTTCTTCGGCACCAAGCTGTCAAGCTAATCTTTTTAAATCAAGTATTTCAACAATCTACAAGCACCTAATCGCCCAAATCCAGCCAAGTTTATGGCGGTGCGCCTTATCGCCGTATCAGGATGGCACGGGAGT
>DASXHC010000013.1:0-7765 GCA_036488735.1 Occallatibacter sp. | reverse complement strand
CTCATCCACCTGCGCCTTCGCGGGAAACGCCTTGTCCGCCGGCTCCTGGTACGCGCCCTTGCACAGCCGGACGCGGATGCCGTCCTTCAGCAGCAGCCCGATATCCGCCTGGCTGCGATAGAGATACGCCTGGATCACGATACCGACGTGCCCCTCGTTTCCCGGTTCGGCGTGGATGCGGCGCACCATGTCGATCGTCGCCTGCGTATATTCGCTGCCCTCCATGTCTACGCGCACAAAGCTGCCCGTCGTCCGCGCATGGTCTGTCATGTCGCGAACAATCTGCTCCGCCAGTTCCGGGTCCAGGTCCATGCCCATCTGCGTCAGCTTTACGCTGACATTCGCATCCAGGTGCCGCTGGTGAATCGCATCCAGCAGCTCGTGATAAATCGCAGCGGAACGATGCGCCTCCTCGGGCGAATGGACGTTCTCGCCCAGGCTATCCAGCGTGACCGAAATGCCCTGGCTGTTCAACGCGGCCGCCGCGCGCAGAGCATCGTCCGTATGCATCCCGGCAACAAAACGCGAGGAGAGCCGACGGCCCATGGAGGACGCTTCAGAGAAGCGGCGAATGGAAGTGTTTCGTGACAGTGCAATGAATGTGCTTCGCAGGAAAGGCATATCGGAAGAGGGGGCAACCCGTGATCCTCGCACAGCTTAGGCTGCGGCTGCAAAAGCGCCGGAACTGAATGCACGCGCTTGCATTCCCGATTGCACTCGTTTACTGGAAGGTTGTCTACGATTTCCCAAGACAACTGCGACCATTTGGGAGCATCCTAATGAGGTATCGCACGGCTTGAAAAATCATCCCGCGCGCCCTTCGTCTACGCGGGTAACGCGATACGCAGCAGGAACAATAAAACCGCGGAACACGGCGCATGCCGTAGCTTCCGGCAAGGGACCCCCCATGGTAAATCACTGCGCGAATCCACAATGTTGCAAGCCGCTCCACTATCTCCGGGAGGGCCGAGTCTATGTATTCGACGTCACCCGGTCCGCAGCAGGAAACAGCGAGCGGACGGCGCGTCGCATGGAACACTTCTGGCTCTGCGGAGTCTGTAGCGAAACCTACTTCCTGGAACAGGTGGAAGACCGGACGGTGCGCATCAGTCCCCGCATCCAACGCCCCGTCGCCTCCGTACTTCCCTACAAGGCGCCGCACTCCATCGCGTCCTGAACCGTTGCGCAAAAAGATGGCCCGCCGTGCACTGACGGCGGGCCATCTTGCGTCTGGAAGCTTCGTCGCTCCGCGAAGCGCGCTCAGCCGACTCACCTGCGCTAAAGGGCGGTGTGCCTCGCCGACTTGCGCTGATCCGTCACGGCCGGCTCGCGAATGAACTCCACCGGCTCGCGCCGGTACTGTCCCCGCAACGCGCTCCAGCGAACGTAGACCAGCTCTATCAACATCTGCATGCCATCGCGTAAGTAACTGATACGGCTACGTTCATCGTGTCCCCAGGTCACCGGCACCTCGGCCACGCGCAATCTGCGCTGGATGGCGATAAACAATATTTCTGGATCGAAGCCCCAACGCTCAATACGTTGCAGGCCAAAGACCTGATGCGCCGCTTCGCGCCGGAAGGCCTTGAAGCCGCACTGGGTATCGGCGAAGGGCAGCCGCATGATGGTGCGGGTCAGCGCATTGAAGCAGCGCCCGAACACCCGCCGGTAGAGCGGCTGTTTATGCACGATGCGCTTCCCCGTCAGCCAGCGCGATCCAATGGCCACATCGGCGCCCTCGGCGATCGCCGCAAAAAGCCGCTCCGCCTCTTCTATGGGAGACGAAAGATCCGCATCGGTGAACATCACGATCTCGCCCGCGGCCCGCAGCATGCCGTTGCGTACGCTGTACCCCTTGCCGCGATTGCGCTCGTTGCGGATCAGCCGAACCTCGGGATGCCGCCGCGCCCAGCCCTCGACCAAGGCGGCAGTATCGTCGCTCGAGCCGTCGTCCACCACTAGCACCTCGGCATCCCACCCCCGCTTCCGGATGCAGCCGCTCACCGAAACCAGAGCCCGCTCGATGCGGGCTGTCTCGTTGTACGCGGGAATCACGATGGTGTAACGGGGATGATCCAAAATCGCTTGGCCCTCCGGTAACTTTTCCCATCATATTCCAGGAAAGGATTCCCGGCCTGCCTTTGGGTTACGACGGTGTGTAACAAGTAATCAACACAATCGCCCGAACTCACCCGGCAAATCACCGCGGTTCGATTTTTGTACTCGAAAGCCGCTATCCCGCATCTATCATTGAGTTTGCAGGATCTTTCGTCTGGAGCCGCCGCACGATGACCAAAGCCGATCTCGTAGAAGAAGTGACCCAAATTGGAGATTTGACCCGCCGGGACGGCGAGGTCGTCGTCGACACGGTCTTCGATGCCGTGATTCAGGCATTGCAGTCCGGCGACAAGATCGAGATCCGCGGCTTTGGCAGCTTCCGCATCCGCCAGCGCAAGCCGCGCACCGGCCGCAACCCTAAGACCGGCGATAAGGTCGAAGTCCCCGCCAAACGCGTCCCCTACTTCAAACCCAGCAAAGAGTTGCGCGACCTGGTCAACCCCAAAGCCGCGAACGACCGGTTAGGCAGCGGGCCTCACGAAACAGGCGGATGAGACCAGAGAATTAGAGTCGCGGCGTCAACAAATCGGATGCCCTGCACCGGCCCAGACAGGGTGGGGAATTTCCAGGGCATCAGTGCACCGAAGGATCTCCCAGTTCGCTGCATGCTCACAAAGCCAAACGTGAGCGACCTTCGGGAGCGAACCCATCAACTCGCGCCGAAGGCGCGTCCGCCCGTGCGGCCAGCACCAATGACGCTCATCATCCGCCCGCAGAATCCATGATCCGCGCGGTATGAAAAGAACATCTCCGGCTCGCAGTTCGTGCAGCGGTACGCCGTCGCAATCGACTCCGCCCGCAGCCCGGCATCCAGCAGTTGCCGACGGTTCGCCTCGATCAGGTTCAGGTGCAGGTTGGGGCCGATATTGCTATGCCCCGGCGCCCGCGCGGTAAGGAACAGCAGCGGATACTTTTCCTTCACCGGGTCCGAATCGTAAATCTCTGAGAACAGCTCCGGCGCATAGCTGAACTGCGACAGGAATTCGCTGCGCACCTCTTCACCGACCGCATAGCAGCACGCCCCAATCGCCGGGCCAATCGCCGCTTCCAGCTCCTCGGGACGGCTGCCGAACTCCAGCCGCATCCTCCCAATACCGCCTTCGACGATCCGCTTCAGCGTGCCCCGCCACCCGGCGTGGAACGCGGCGACAGCATGTGTCCGCCGGTCCCGCACCAGCACCGGCACGCAATCGGCCGTCTGGATGCCCAGCATCACTCCGGGATCATCCGTCATCAGACCGTCGGCCCGCAGGCTGCCGTCCGCATCCGCCCGGGTCACCCGCCGCGTCAGCCCGGAGTGAATCTGCCCCAGCGTGATCAGCGTCCGTCCCGGCGCCCCGGCCGCCGCCAGCAGCAGCCGGCGGTTTTCGAGCACGTTCGCCGCTTCATCGGCTTCCGTAAGACCCAGATTCATTTCGCCCGCCGGGCTCTCATCGCGGCAGTAAGCCGTGGAAACCCCGCCCCGCCGCGTGCTGAAGGCGTGCGGAACGTGCGCCTTCTGCCAGCGCGGCGCCACCAGCACCTCCACCGCCCCATCGCGGTGTACGGCCAGTTCCGTCGGCGGCGTTTCCACCAAATCGTCCGGCTCCTGGCGCCGGTAGCGTGGGCTATCGCGGCGGATCAGGCGGCGTCCATGCTTCAACCCCACACCCGCCAGCAGATCATCCACCGCCCCAATCGCCTCAACCCGGACGGCCTCAGGAGAATCTCTTTTTCGCCCATTCGTCATGCATCTTGATTCTCGCATCCGCCATGCATCTTGATTCTGAAGTCCCGCTGGTTTTCGCTGCCTCGTATCTGCAACGCCGGATTTACCCCAAAAGACGAAGCAAATGGATGAGTTGTCGAGGCTGGGTTACTGGTCGTTGCCCACGGTCAGTTCCGTAGCGACAGATTTGAGGTAGCCGAAGAGTCCGCCCGTGCCATGATCGGTGCCGGCGGAGAAATAAAGCTCGCCACCCGGCGTGCCGGCGGGGTCATAGCTGCCGGCTGGGGCGCTGTTGCCGGGGCTGATGTCCCAGAGGCCACTGATCGCGAGCGGCTTCCCGGTCGAATCCTGCACCTGGCCGATGAACCTGCCGGTGGCGAGGTCGAAAGCGGCGATGGTTCCGCTGTTCTCAGTGGTGCCGCCACCGACAAACTGGCCAATAAGCAGATCATGGCTGAAGACGCCGAAGTCCAATGGAGCGAGGGCTACTCCCCAGGGCGCGTTGAGCCAGTCGCCATGTATGTGCGTGCCCAAATGCGCGGAAGGCTGCTAGCTCAAGCCATGATAGAAAAGCCCAAAAGCGTATGTTCGAGAGCAATGAGTCACAGATGAAACGCAGATCGCGCAGCGTCTCCCCGCTTGCGTAGACCTGCCCCAAGGAGCGAAAGGGCCCGCTCTTGCCCAGGCCGTCATCCCGAACGTAACCAAAGGTGGAGTGAGGGATCTGCTGTACCTATCGTTCGATATCGGCGCGAAGCGCCGCTCAACCAACCAAATCAGGCCCAAAGAGCGAAAGGGCCCGCTTTCCGGCGGGCCCGCTCAAGAGGCTGGGAGGAATTTCAGAATTGACTGCGGGGTGAGGGCATCGCCCTCGACAAAGGGGTTAACACTACGTGGGTGGACATCGACTGCTGGAAGTAGCCTCTGTGCTTACTCAATCAGAGCGTCGCGAGCGACAAATGGTTGCAGTGGATTTCTGCGGAAAAACTCTCAGCCCGCCAAAGCAGCTTCACCCTGGGTGTATACAAGAGCGCCGCCGAACTCAGTAACGGTGAAAACGCTATAAAGCCGTTCCCAGCAGCTCCTTCAGCGAGGCGATGTATCGCTCCAGCGCGGCACGCCCGGTGTCCGTCATGCGATAGAGCGTCACCGGCTTGCGCGCGACAAACTTCTTCTCCATCCCCACATAGCCCGCGTCTTCCAGCTTCAGCAGGTGTGCGCCCAGGTTCCCATCGGTTGAGCCGGTCTTCTCCCGCAGCCAGGTAAACTCCGCCTCGTCCACCCCGGAGAGCAGCGACAGCAGTGCCAGACGCATCTTCCCGTGAACCACAGGGTCGAGATCGGGCAGCTCAGGCATGCTGCACCCCGGCGGCACGCGCCTGCGCCTTGACCCGGCTCTCCCGGATCATCAAATAAATACCGAAGCCGATCATGCACACAAACGTCGCCGCAAGAAAGATGATCCCCACGCCGTTTTCGGTGCGGACGAAGCAGCTCGCAATCGCCGCCACCCACCATAACGCCCCCAGCACGATCTGCGTCGTCCAGCGCAGGGTGAGACCTGAGCCAACGTAGGCCACTCCGAGTAGGGTCTCGATCGCCGCCATGAAAGACTGCGCCTGAAAGTGGCCGCTGAAAGCAACCGGGAAAGCAAACACAAATATCCCCGAGCCGACCGCCGTCCAGATCGCCTGGATGCCGCGGCTCTTCTCCGTCCGCGGCTGGTTATGCATCCGCCGGCGCGCGATGCCGATCGTCAACAACGCGGCGAGGATCATAGTGACCGGCCACGCCAGTGCCCTGCCGGCAGGAAAAAAGCTCGACCACCCTATCGCGATGAGATACGCCACCCCCCAAAGCAGAAAGTTCCAGCCCCAGTACTCGGTGCGTCTGCGTCCCTCGCGCATCATCGACTCAATCAGAGCGATGCGCTCGCCGATCTCCCGCTCATTCATCGCACTTCCACCCACTGCATTTCCATCCCAATCCATCGCCGGCTCCTTTTTTCACTCCACAATCACTGCACAACTGGCTTCGCCGTGTCTTCCGCAATCCAGCGCCTCAGCAGCAACACCATGGCGGTGGCCACAATGCAGCCATACATCAGCAGGCGCGTGCTCCCGGTTGCCGCGTACAGTGCAAACGTAAAGCCAAAGCCCCACATAAACATCGCGTTCCCCTCTTAACCTCTGCCCGGTACGTCGAATGTCACACCCGGGCCGGTTCTCCGTGTGCGTGTGTCACAACGCCTTCCATCGTGTGGCCGCTTGTCCCTGCACCCCGGCTTGCGCCGCCAGCCGCGATGGTGGCGCAAGGCGAAAGGCCGTGTAGAGCGCAGCCGCCGCGCTCGCCCACAAAATGATGCCGGCAGTCACGCACTCAACCGCATCGCGCGCCGACGGCGGCAACACCACCGCAATGGCCGCGCACACCATCAGGGCCGCTCCCGTGACCACATGCTGGCGCGCCCCAAAGATGCGGGCCAGCGGCAGGAAGTGCGCTCCCACGATCAGCACGATCGCCGCAACAATCCATCCCCCGAGGTGCCAGTTCGTGAGCAGCTTGATGGTGCCGAAGATGGCCACCCACTGCACTACATTCACCACAGCAAACGCGCTCATCATCTGCTTCTTTTCGGGACTCTCCGGCTCTGCGAGCTTCGGCAACCGGCGGCGCACCGCCGAGGCAAGACAGGCAATCAGTGCGAAGACGGGAAGCACCAGCGCAATGGCAACTCGCTCGGGCATACCCGCGGCAGACATTCCCATTGCCAGCCACATCGCCCCAAAACCACCCACGATGGTCGCTCCAATGCTGGACCCCTTTGCACATTCACTGCGAAGAACCTCGGCTGGACTCATGGCACCCCCTCTGCGAAGAGTACTCTGCAGCACAGAGTCTCTATGCAGACCACTCTGCGCTGCAGAGTGGAGGATTGTCAAGAATCTTTTTCAATGAGTCTCGGGAGGGTTCAAACGACACCTCCAGTTGCTCTCCAATGGCGCGCCAAAGCGCTTCGAAACGGAGTTTTGGTGCACAGTTTTCGACCGTTGAGTACGCCCTCAGGAGCCCTGCCGGATCATTGAGATCCCATGGGATTCATCGGTCCGTGTAGCCATGCATTGCCCGGTTTCTTGTCGTCTTTTCCCCATGTCCAGTACATGCCGACATACGCGTAGTTTTCCGTCTGGCCCGCAACCGAGTGGCCGTAGCAAAACAAGAACTGCTCGCCGGGGTGATGCTTGAAGTGGTAATACCCGCCCACGTCGATCATCGTCGAGTGCTCAGTCTGCGCTGCGGCATAGCCTTCGCGTCCATGAGCAAAGACTTCGGCGCCCAGCTCCAGCCTCTCGTTGAGTTCGCGTTTGACCAGCCATCCGGTATAGGGGAAATTGCGATAATTCGTCTGCGGAACTACCTGATAGCCGACGCCTCCATCGAAAAGCCAGTGGCCATAGTTCTTTTGCAGCCAGACCGGGAGTTTGTACCAGACCTTTCCGACGCCGAGTCCTTTGTCATAACTTCCCGTCGGCATTTCGAACATGGTGAAGGTGCCGATCTGCGGAAAGTGCCTGGTTTCTTTAATGATGGCCAGTTTCACGCCGAGTTCCATGTCTGTAAGACCAAACGCACTCGGCCCTGTCCCGCCGGGCAGATAGACAGGATTGTTCGACGGGGCGACTACACCCCAGGGCAGAATGGCGTGCAACTGCACTCTGGGAATGGCGCCCCAGTTGAACTCGATGGCCGGCCCCGTCGCATCGATTTCGGCCGGTGTGCCATCGACACCGCCGAAGATATAAAACTCGTAGTGATGCAGATCGACCGGGACCGGATCGTCGGTTTGATACGGTGGCCCCTGCGCCCGCAGCTTCGACCCAGCGAAGATAAGGAAGATAAGAAAGAACAGCGTTAGCCTGGAACACCTGCCGTTCATTC
>DASXHC010000001.1:0-1634 GCA_036488735.1 Occallatibacter sp. | reverse complement strand
ACCGTTACGACGAAGGTGCCCTCTACGATCGAAGCAGCCGCTTTATGCAAGATGGCGGACCGTGGTCAGATCACCGGGGCTCTTCTGGATGGCCCTCTCGCGCTGGACAATGCCATCAGTCCGGAAGCGGCCGCCGTCAAGAAAATCAGCTCCCCCGTCGCGGGACGGGCGAACATCCTTGTCGTTCCCGATCTGGAAGCGGGCAACATGCTCGCCAAGAGCCTGTCGTTCCTGGCGCATGCTGATGCCGCGGGGATCGTGCTGGGTGCGCGTGTCCCGATCATCCTGACGAGCCGAGCCGATTCTCTGCTGACGCGTCTTGCCTCGTGCGCCGTTGCCGTCATGGTTGCAGCGGCGCGGCGCGGGTCTGCATCAAACTCCATTCGTTAAAGGTGGTTCAGTGAACGATGGAATTATCAGGCCAGTCCTGGCCGGGCAGAAAGCGCTGGTTGTGGGCGTGGCCAACGACCAGTCGATCGCCTACGGGTGTGCGAAAGCATTTCGGACGGTGGGTGCCGAAGTCGCGATCACCTGGCTGAACGAACGGGCACGGCCATATGTAGAGCCGCTGGCGCAGGAACTTGACGCGCCAATAACGGGCGCAATGGACGTTTCGGCGCCGGGCGAGCTGGAAGCCATATTCGACCGCATCCGAACCGAATGGGGCCGGCTCGACATCCTCGTGCATTCCATAGCTTTCGCGCCCAAGGAGGACCTTCAGGGCGGGCTTTTGAACTGCTCAGCCGATGGTTTCGCGAAAGCGATGGACGTTTCCTGCCACTCTTTCATCCGCATGGCTAAGCTCGCGGCCCCGCTGATGACCGATGGTGGAACGATGTTTGCAATGAGCTACTTGGGCGCCAATCGCGTCGTGGCGAATTACAACGTAATGGGTCCGGTAAAGGCGGCACTCGAAGCATCGTGCCGCTATCTGGCGTATGAGCTTGGTGCGAGCGGCATCCGCGTGCATGCGATTTCACCCGGCCCGCTGAAGACGCGGGCAGCCTCCGGCCTCAAGGATTTCGAACTGCTGCTCAACGAGGCGGAATTGAAGGCGCCGGTCGGGGAGCTTGTGGACATCATGGACGTCGGTTTCGCATGCGCCTACCTCGCCACGTCCCTCGCGCGCCGGATTACCGGAGGCACGGTCTATGTCGATGGAGGGGCGAACATTGTCGCCTGATTCACCCCATGAGTGATTACGTCGCGGTTATCAACGCTGGATCGTCCAGCATAAAGTTTGCCATTCATGGCATCGACGGTGGTCCAGTCCGTCTGCGCGGACAGATCGAGAGCATTGGCCTGGCGCCCGCCCTGATGGTTCGCGACGAGTCGGGCGCGATCCTGCTGGAACGGCGTTGGCCGGCCGAAGGCTTCAGTCATGAGACGGCGACAGGCGAGATCCTCAAGGCCGGCATTGAGCTGTTGGCAGGCCAGAGGGTCGCGGCGGTCGGACATCGTGTGGTTCACGGCGGGATGGACTTCGCCGCGCCTGTCCTCGTGGATGAGGCTGTTCTGACGCAGCTGGAAAAGCTGGTGCCGCTCGCGCCGCTGCACCAGCCGCACAATCTCGCTCCGATCAGGACGATCGCCGCGCAGGCGCCGCATTTGCCGCAAGTGGCCTGCTTCGACAC
>DASXHC010000041.1:0-433959 GCA_036488735.1 Occallatibacter sp. | reverse complement strand
ACTCCTCCCATGGAACTTGGCTTCCTCGCTCCAGTCTGCACCCGCAGAAGCCGCCTAAACGCCAAATAGGCGTCCGCTTAGATTAGGCGGACACCTATTTAGAATCATCGCCCCGTCAACGGGAACCGTCGAACGCTTACCAATCAGCTGATGTCAGCACTGGATATGACTATCGTGGCAACTGGCAAATCTCCACGGGTAGGTCTCTCACCGACTGCACTGGCCGCTAGGCTCGTCTCACAATGACTCTCACTTCCCTGTGAGTGCGTCCCCAGGTGCGCACCAAAAAAGCCGCACACGGTAAACCGTGTGCGGCTTTGAATGCAACAACAGTTAGAGGTTATGGTCCAGCAACATAGGTGTAGTCGATGTAATACCAAGTGCCACCGATCATCGTCCACAGTCTTACGTAGATGGTGCTTCCGTTCTTCGGCAAATTCGTCGGAGTCTCGGTAAGCGCCGTTGTCGCGGGTAACCAGAAAATGTCGCGGTTGCCCAATGTGGTCCCGACATAGAGGAGATATTGAGTGGCGCCAACGCCTGGAGTCCAGGTAAAAGTCGCTTTGCCACCTGTAGTGGTGCTGCCCGGTGTGGGAGTTATCAGTTGCGCCCTCATCTGAACTGCAGTATAGGTGTAGTCCAGAAATTGCGGACCTTTACCGGAGTTGAAAACCAGTCGAACGTAGATGGTTTCTCCGTTCAGCGGGATGTTGGTCGCGGTCGCGGAGGTCGCTCCGTTGGTTGAATAGAAGTTAAGCAGATTTGCGACACCCTGCATTGTTCCGACGTACAGTGAAATATTCGTCACACCTGGGTAGGCAGTCCACTGGAATGTCACGGTTGAAGAACTCAGGAGGCTTCCTTGCACCGGCGAAGTAATCACTGGTGATCTCGGGACCACAGTGAGTGTTCCACTCACATAGGTGATCGAGTAGGCGTTGTTCGGATTGGTTGCTCCCGAACATGAGGTTGGATAGGTGACTGGAAGTCCCCCTGGTGCGTACGCGCTTGTACATGCGAGTGGACCCAGGCTGGCAAGTGTATCCGGAGAAACCAGACCGGTCACTATCGGAGTAATAACCGGCAGGCCAGTAGGTGCCCAATTGAACGTGGGACTACTTGCCGTGATAGTCAATGGAACGATTCCCGTTCCAACTAGCGGAATGTAGAGGGCAGGAGTAGTCGGATCATTCGAGTTAATCACCAGATTAGCCATCCGCATGCCGCCATACGTCGGCTTGAAGGTGACGTTGATTGGACAGGTAGCATTGACTGCCAAGGACGTCGGCGTCTTCGGGCAGGTTGAGGTGAGTGCAAAATCAGCAGCATTCGTTCCAGTGATCGCAATCTGGCTCATCAATAGGCCTGCCAAGCCGGCACTGGTGACAGTAATTGATTGCGCTGCGCTGGTTGTGAGGTAGGCCTGGGTTGAGAACGTCAGGAGCGCCGGATTGACCGAGATGGCCGCGGCGGCCTGCAGAGTTGGTACATTCGACCACCCTGACACCAGATTTGGAAGCTTTGTCGCTATTCCTTGTCCGGGTCCCGTGAGGGGTCCAACAAGCGGCGTCCAGTAGTCGGCATCCGGCTTGAACGCTTGTACACGGTAGAAGTACGGATGGCCACTTACTGCTTTTGTGTCTTTCCAGATAACTTTAGTATTCCAGCCCGGGTTATACGGAATCGCGGGGGTGAGGATGGTGGCGTTGGAAGTGAACAGAGCGTCGTCGGCGCGTTGAACGTTGAATCCTGTTTCACTGAGCGACATGTCCGTGAAGGTGAGGACGTTCCCCGTTTTCGTGGCTTGTGCCGTCAAATTGAGCGGCGTCTGGGGCGGAACCTGGAAGACTTGTTCGCGCATCATGTCGTTCTCTTCGTGACCGAGGAGATGGCAATGCCACACATATTCCCAGCCCATGGTCTGCAGTTGGTTGACCTGTGGGGCGGTGTTGTTGAAGGGGTCGAAGGCCGACATGTGTACATCGGTGCCGGCAGGCTTGGTGACGTCGAACAGGCGTGTGCTGTCAGGCACAGGGAAAGGCAAAGTTTGAGAAACCGGCCTCAGTGCGACAAAGTCGATTTCCAGAGGGTTCATGCGAACGGTGTCTTTCCAGCCAAATTCATCCGGGAAAGGAATGCGGTTGGTTCCGTCCCATCCGTAGCGGTTGATAAGTTGCACGTCGTAGAGATGGAAGTGAATGGCATGGCTGTCGACGCCGTTGTGGATGACCATCCAGATCTGTGATCCGTCGCCGGCGACGCCCACCGGCTGCGCGGCAACGTTAGCGGAGTCATAGATGTCTTCAGTATACGGATCGATGTAGCCCAGCGGAATGGTGGTCTGGGTGTTGTAGTTGGTGAGAGGAAGCTCAGTCCCCAGGGTGGCGTTCATTCTGCCGTAATCAAGGTCGAAGAGTTCCTGGATGGTCTTGAAGCCCAATGCGACACTGACCGCGGGAGTCTTAGTGGCCGGATTAATGATGGTGGAAAGTTTCTTGGTAGATGGGTCGATGGGAGTGAAAGTCATCTGCGTGGCTTGAAGAGACGGATAGGTGGCGGTGAATGTCTGCTTGTATGCCGCGCTGTATTGAGGCTCGGGAACGACCGGAACCGGCTGAGTCAGATTGAAAGCTGCCGGAATGAGGGCGTTGAGGTTTGCCAAACTGACTGCGGGTTGGGCAGCGCCTGAAACCGAGGTGCCGACTTTAACCTGCATGATGGTGCGGGTGTTGGGGCCGAAGCCTGCCAGCGTGGTGGGTGCTCCACCTTGTCCGGTCTGATCCGGATCGCCGGTGTAGTAGTCGTAACGAGTATCGTACGCCGGAGTGGGCGCAGGTGCGTCGTTGTAGAGAATGAGCGTCTTGCCTGCGTATGGCGTGAAGTCAACGATGGCATCGGCGCGCTCGGCGGACATCAACAACAAGCCATGATTCTGGATATTGGTGACGGTGACGCTGCGCAGGTTCTGTTCGTATGACACCGGAGTGGGAGGGATGACAGCGGGAGCCGGAAGGACTCCGCCTTCTGTACCGATCACGACCCAGTTCGGACCCATGGCTTTTGGATCGGGCACGCCGCCCGCGCGAGCATCATTTGGCCACTGAACGGGGAATCCCGCGGTAGTGACGGCCGGAACCATGCCCACTTCGGTCAGGCTCTGAATGCCCGCAACGGTAGGTGCGGGGCAGGACGCGCCCGGCGTGGGAGAGTACTGAGCGCCGGTCTGATCGCAAGCCAGGAACCATGAGAGGTTGAAGGTGCGTTCGTTGGCGACGCTGAGGATCCGGAAGCGGTAGGGCTTGGGATCAACGTTGAGAACCGGATACGGAACGCCGTTGACGACGGGCGTATCCATGAAGCCTTCCGGTGTGAGCGAGGCGGTGCTGCCCACGCCCTGGTGCACGGAACCATCAAGTTCATTGTCCGGGGCTGGGGTTAGCGCCGACGGGAAGCCGGGGCAGGTCATATTGGGGTTGTAGGGAGTCGCGCAGGTGATTTCGCCACGGACCGTGTACTGGCCAGGGTTGCCATTGAAAGGAGGCCAGAACCAGCTGGCATAGTCCCAACGACCCATGGGATTGATGCTGGAACCATCGGGATTGCCGGGCCACTGGTTGGTCATGTAAACATGCGGGTACCACAGATTGCCGTAGCTGCCCCACTGCGCGGAGTCCCACGTGGGATCTTCCTGCGACAAAGTCATGAGGGAAGCGAAAGCAACCGCACCGGTGCCATTTCCTGAGATGGTAACGACTGGATCGGCAGTGCATCCCGCACCTTGGGTGAGCAGGGTGATTCCGGTAACTGCTCCTGAAATGTACTGACCGAAAGGATCCATCATGTCGCCGACGGTCGCCGTGGCCGTGGGTTCTGGGGAGCAGCCGCCGCCAGAGAAGGAGACCGTTGCTGCGGTATAGCCGGAACCGTTCTCGAGGAGGGGAACGCTGTAGACGCCCGCGGTAGCAGGGTTCTGGGGGACAAATGTCTTGTCCTGGATGACTATTGGAATTTCAGCAGAAGGAATGGCTGGAGCCGCCGCAAGGCCAGCAGTCGTAAAGACGCCCGAAACGTTGCTGCCGTTGATCAGATCCTTTTCGACCTGATCGCGGATAACCATGGCGCTGGCTTCGCCCGCATACACGTTCAAGCGGGTCGTGCCGTAAGCGTGATCGTGATAGAAGAGCAAACGCATACTCTGCTGGTTGGTGTAGTAGAACGTGAGAGCCCCATGTCCCGGATCGTTGGTTGCACCGGTTGGAAGGGTGGTGAGGTTTGCGCCGGTTGGATCGGAACAGTTCGAGGTGACAGTGGCTGAGCACTGGGGAACGACTTTGCCGTTCACGAAGTACATGTCAGGCACAAATGAAACACTGGCGCCACGCTGATAAAGTGTGTTGTTCCAATCAGAAGAAGGAATGGTCCATTGGTGGGGCGTACCGTCGCTGATCCAGGGGGTATTTCCGCCGTGCATGTGGATGGTGGCACGATTTTGCAGATACGGCGAGTTGCCGTTGGCGAGGCCAAGTCCCGAACCCATGGCGCTGGTGTCCGTGGGGATGAAAAGATTGCCGCCGCTTGTGACGGAAGGCAAGGCGTTGGTGAACTTGACACGCACGGGGTGGTTGCTCTGGGCAACAATGATGGGACCGAGATAGTAGGGTACCTGAGCGGCTCCATTCGGGCCATTGGTCTGGACATAGCCGCGCAGGTGGGTTCCGGCTTTGGGGAGATCCTGATGCATCTGCTGGTAGTAATCAACCAGCGAGATCTCGTAGTAGTCCGAGCCGGGGAAAGTAGTGGTGTCGGGCACGGCGATGGGCAGTTGTGCACCGAGGTCATTGGCCTGATTCAAGAGGGGCAGAGTATCAACGAATTTCCGCAAGCCGCAGTAGTTCGGGGCTTTGCAATTAACCGTATCCGCGGTATTGGGGAGCGGGCTATTGGCGTAGTTAGGATATGTACCGCTGAAATAAAGCTGGTCGAGCGTGAGGGTGTTCACTATCGTCTGTCCCGGGAAGCCGACGATGGCGTTGGAATGGGCGGCGATGCCTGATGTCGTCCGGGTGGCGGCGCGACGGACAGCGAGACGCGCGGCTGCGGCCTGACGCTGTGCATTGGTGGTGCCGCGCATTCGCTGCGGCGCCGGGGTGGTCGCGTTAACGGGTTGAGTGCCAACCGTGGCGGTGGACTTGGCTGAAGGGTTGACGACAGGAGCCTGGGCCGCTGCCTGCGAAACGCTACCGACACTGCAGACGGCAAGCGATATAGCGATCAGACCTCGTACCAGATTTGAAAGATCAGGGAACCGGCAACTAGAAACCATTTGAAACCTCTTTCGCAGACCAAGCGATCTCCGGGAGTAGCGCATGGTGCTTTTTGAAACACCTTTTTTTACGGGAGCCCAGCGCTGACAGTATTGCGAAACACTCACAGAACAATGTGACAGCAGTCACAAGGTGACGTGATTGCCATAGCTCGTTAGTTGTACTGGTTTTGGAGTCACTGACTCCAAATCGGACGCACTTACGCAGTCGGAGCGAAAACCCCTGATTTTTCTAAGTATTTTGGTAAGGAAGGAAGTTGCAAACCGGATCGGAAAGGCCAGTAATCGCCCAGTTTTTTAAAGTACTTCAGGAGTTAGTTACTGCCGTAACTCTTACCGAGTTTGGGCGTGATGCAGCACACCCACGGGCCTGAACGAAATGCCTGGCTAGCCTTGCTTGCTTCGGCAATTCGTGCAGGCTGCATTTTGGTCGATAGCTTGCTTTTTTAATTCAGTCATCGAGGGTGTAATTTCATCCGCGAAACAAATCCGCGGAGTAATGGGAGCGGTATGTTCCATGTTGAAGGGGTCCGCATGTGGGAATCGACTATCGGTGCGATAGTTTGGGAGAGATTCCCCTCAGGGTCCTGGCGACAAGTCGGCGATGTCGACTTCCTTTCAGGAGGTGGATCGCCAATTTGATTTCCACCGCAATCAATGTAGGAGTCTGTAGCTGACTCCAAACGTGAGACCGTTGGGGGAAAGACCGCCGCTCCCGCCCGTGCCACCATTGAAATTCGGCCACATCTGGTATTCATAATCGGCACGCACAGCAACGCGTCTCGTTATCCGATAATCCAACGTCATGCCAGGTGCAAAGGCAAAATAGTTTCCCCTGCCAACCACATTCGCCGATGAAAAGTGTGCGTCACCAGCCAAGACTTTCGCGTTCAGAGATACTCTCTTCTTGTAGGTGATGAGTCGTACGCGCAAACCGCCCATGTAATTCGACTCTTTAATTCCCGAACCCGGACCTCGCCAGTTTAACCAGCGCATTTCCCCTTCAACGCCGATCCTGTTAAACAGGTGATTATAGTCAGCGTAGGGGACGACACCTACGAGCTGACGGGTAAAGCAGGAAAAAAGCGCGTCACTCGGGCAGCCGTAATCTGGATTAAAAGTCGAGAATCCCACGCCTACCCACAAAGACGGTCCTGGCCCTTCGCCTGCCGGAGAACTCTGTGCAAACAAGGATGCGGATAGGACAACACATGAAAACAGGACACACAACTTCTTGATCATTATGGACCTTTCCCTAGCTATGAGATGCACCATATTTTGAGATTTTAAACCTATTGATAACAGCCAACACCGAACAGATACGAAAGTCGCGAATGTTCAGCTTACATCATCCGCGCTGGCAGCCAGTACGCGCAAGTAACCACAAATCGGGCCGACGCGAACAGTTCAGGAATCATATGGATACAGCCATCCAGGTGCCAATCAGTTCTGCGTATTCCCGGGTGAGATACGGGCTGGACACAACCGTGGCGACCGGCCCGGTGGCCGAGTCGACCACGCGGTCAACGCCGGGGCCCATAGGCGGCGTACGCATTCTCAGAACAAACTATTATCCAGTTCTATTGTTAGGGCCGTTGGGTGCATCACTGGGCTCATGCTCTCGAGGTTTCCATCGTCAGAACTTGTAGCCAGGCTTGAGTTCGCAGCGGTAAACGGTGGACTTTTCGCCTTCGCGGTTAGTTCGGGCGGTGCAGGTAGCCCAACTTAAATAGAGGTCAGGACCCAGGGGGAATACCATCGGGGTGCCGTCCAGTTCGGCTTCGATGCTAACACCTTCTTCCGTGGGGGGCAGGGTGAAGTTAAGGGTGGGACCGAAGATCACGGGGTAGGACTCGCGGACGTTCGAGTTGATGGAGACGCGGAACACTTCTGCCTCGAGGAGAAAGGTAGCGGTATCAGACCAGTCGAGGGCGGTGACGGTGACGGTGCGCCCAGCCTGTTTGAAGCCGCTGGAGTCAATGCGCGTGAAGGGGCAGGGACCGGCGATACAAGAAGCGCGGACGTTGCGATATTCATGGTCGGGGCCAGCGTCCATGGTCACAGATTGGGTGGCAGCTTTCCAATTTCCATCGGGCGAGCAAGGAGCCTGCATGTTGCAGGGCACGTTGCCCCGGTTAACAACTTGAAATGTCTGAACGGCGCTGCCGATGTTGACCTCGCCCTGGGAGTTGACGGTATAACGAATGCGGATGTTGGAGACCACCGAAGGTTTCTTGTTGGAGCGCGGTTCATTGAGCGGCTTGACAGGAGTGAGGGCGGCGACATAGAGCTTTTCGGTGTTGGAGCGCAGTCCGGCATGGATGGTGAGGTCGTAAGCGTCGTAATCGGGGCTTCTGAAACTGATGGTAAGGGTCTGGCCCGGCCAGACATTCTCCCGGTACTTTAGATTGAAGAAGCCAGAAGCGTCAGACTGAGTCTTGACGGTCATCAAGCCGTCCGTCGCAGTGATGGCAACGTTGCCGATGGGCAACTGCTTGCGGACATCCGCGTCTTTTCGAATAACGCAGCCCTGGATGGAAATGATTCTCGGCCGCCAGCGATGACTGCGCATCACGAGCAAAGTGATGACGGTGACGATTACAGCGATCACTCCGGCCCAGATGATCCACTTTCTCCAATTCATTCAGTTTCCATTCGTCTGACAGCTAGTTTGACGCATCTTTCAGTTAATATGCTGTCCCGCAGCGGTTTATCCCCGGCGGGATTCATGCATCTAAAATCAATGACAGCCACGTTCAATTCACCAGGGCGAAAAGCGGCGCAGAGGGTGAAAGATTTGGATCAATTCGATAAGCAGGCCAGGGCGTTGGTTCACCGCGCCATGAATTCGCACGCAAAGCAGATATCGCGTCGAAAACTTCTCGAACAAATGGCCGGCCTCTCCCTGGGATTTCCACTGGCTCCGAATTCCTTGTGGCCGCTACTGCAAGCGCCAGCGGCCCATCAACCCAACTCATTAGATCAGCATAAGGTGCCAGCCCCTGCCCCGGCACCCTCCTCTCTTTCGCCCGACGACGATTCGTTCTTGAATGAACTGGAACACGCGAATTTTCTGTTTTTCTGGGAGCAGGCCAATCCCGACACGGGGCTGATCAAGGACCGCTGCAATGTTCGAACCAAAGATACCAGCCTGGCGGCCAGCATCGCGTCGGTAGGTTTCGGGCTTACGGCCATTTGCATCGCGCTGATGCGTGGCTTTGTGAGCTATGAAGATGCGCGGTCGCGCGTGCTGAAAACCTTGTCGTTCTTGTGGCACAAGCTCCCGACCCATCGCGGTTTTTTCTATCACTTTGCGAATATCAATACCGGAGAACGTGTCTGGGATTCCGAGGTGTCATCTGTCGATACGGCGATGCTGCTCTGCGGTGCGCTCACGTGCCGGCAACACTTTCAGGACCGAGATATCGGAGACTTGGCCCATGCGATTTTCGATCGGGTTGACTGGACATGGCTCTCGGAAGACACGACGCTGCTCTCGCATGGGTGGACCCCGGAGATGGGCTTCATTCACTCGCGATGGGACGACTACAGTGAGCTGATGATGATGTACCTGCTGGGCATGGGTTCGACGTCGCATCCGCTTCCAGTCGAGACATGGGTTGCCTGGAAGCGCTCGGTGTTTGAATACGATGGCCTGCGCTACGTGGGATCTTTCGCGCCGCTTTTTGTGCATCAATACTCGCAGGCGTGGTTCGACTTTCGCGGGAAGAAGGACCGGTACACCGACTATTTCCACAACTCGGTGATCGCTACCGATGTACATCGCCGCTTTTGCCTGGAGTTAAACGAGCAGTTTCCCGACTATAGCAATGCGCTGTGGGGAATTACGGCCTCGGACTCGGCGAAGGGGTACGTGGCTTGGGGCGGCCCCCCGGCGATGGGGCCGATCGACGGCAGCATTGTGCCAGCGGCCGCCGGAGGGTCACTGCCCTTTTTGCCGGCCGCGACGATGCGGGTTTTGCGCACCATTAAGGATCATTATCCGAACGCCTGGTGCCGCTACGGGTTTGTGGATGCCTTCAATCCGTTGACAGAGTGGTACGACACGGACGTGGTTGGAATTGATCAGGGCATCACCATGGTAATGGCGGAGAATGCCCGGTCGGGTTTTGTGTGGGATACGTTCATGAAAAATCCGGAGGCACAGCGCGGGATGGAAAATGCCGGTTTCAAGCCGTATACTGCCCCGCCCAGCAACTTGTAGGATAGGAAAATCGGGAGTGGTCACCGATCATGGGCTGTCGTCCGTTTTTACCGGATCTTCAAAACCATCCTCTAATTCGGACCGCTGCCGGTTATCCCAAACAACAATGAGATTAAGAACCGCATCCTAGCGAAGTAGATATGACGCCGGTTGGAGTAGGGTTCAGCCTAGTTTGCCCAGGAAGCGGATTTCGTCCCCGGCTATCTCTCATCGCTGCGGCATTTAACAAATAAAAGGGAAGTCAATGTCCTCCGCCATCGACGATCCGGAAGTTGCCGGCGAATCCAGCGAAGAAGTGTCCGAGCCCTCGAAACCACCGGCGAGCGCCTGGGGCGATCGTCTGCGCGCCCTGAAAAATGTACCGCCGGTTCTGCACTTCGTGTGGGAATCGGGTCCATCCGTTGTCTTTTGGAATATCACGATTCGTATTCTTGTAGCATTTCTGCCGGTGGGCATCGGCATCATTGGCCGGTACATCATCGACGGAGTGAACCAAATCAGGCTGCACCAGCCGTTGCCTCAGCATTTCTGGTGGCTTGTCGGTTCGGAGATGGGGCTGGCCGTCATCACTGGAATGCTCTCGCGTTCCGTCGACTACTTCGATAACTTGCTTGCCGATCGCTATACCCATCACGTGAGCGTGGAAGTGATGCGTAAGGCGGCAGCTCTGGATGTCACGGTGTACGAAGATCCGGTGTTCTACGACCGGCTGGAACGGGCACGTGTCCAAGCGACAGACCGGCTGGCGATGATTCAGCAGATGGGCCGGCTCATTCAGCAGTCAGTAACGGCGATCGCGTTCTCTGCAGTGCTGATACGCTACTCGCCATTCCTGTTGCTGCTTCTGATCGCGGGCATTATTCCAGCATTTCTTGGGGAGAGCCACTTCGCATTTCTGACTTACGCGAAGAACTTTATGCAGACGCCCCTGCGGCGGCAGATGGACTATCTGCGGCAAGTGGGCGGCAGTAAAGAAGCTGCGAAGGAACTGAAGCTCTTCAACCTGAGCACCTATCTGACGGATCGCTTTTCTGTGCTGTCGCGAACAATCTACGAGCAGAATGTCGCACTGAATCGGCGGCGGCTCTTCTGGGGCGGCGTACTGGCAATCGTGGGTCAGCTTGGCTACTATGGTGCATACGGATACAGCATCTGGCGCACGATTCAAGGCCAATACAGCGTGGGCGATTTGACGCTGATCACTACCGCCATCATGCAGGCAATGGCCAACATCCAGTTGGCGTTTTCGACGGCATCGGGCGTGGCCGACCAGGCATTGTTCCTCACCGATCTTCTGGCCTTCTTCGAGATGAAGCCGCGCGTAGAGTCGAAAGTGAATGGCGCGAAAGCGCCCAAACCGATTGTGCGCGGCTTCGAATTCCGTAATGTTTCGTTCGCGTATCCGGGTACAACGCGGCGCGTGTTGAGCGACTTCACTTTCTTTCTTCATCCGGGCGAACGCATTGCATTGATCGGCGAGAATGGCCAGGGCAAAACGACGATCGTGAAGCTGATTACGCGACTCTACGATCCGACAGAGGGGCAGATATTACTCGATGGTGTGGATCTTCGTGAATATGATCTGGACGACCTGCATGCGGAGATCGGGGTGATCTTCCAGGATTTCATGCGGTACGAGATGACGGCGCGCGAAAACATTGCAGTGGGTCGCATCGAAGTTCCACACGCAACGGACGAAATTGAGTACGCGGCGGAGAAAAGCATGGCGGCGGGCGTAATCGCTAAACTGCAAGGCGGCTACGACCAGATGCTCGGGCGACGCTTCGAGGGCGGAGTGGACCTGTCGGGCGGTGAGTGGCAAAAGCTTGCATTGGCACGCGCCTATCTGCGCGACGCACAGCTGCTAATCCTAGACGAACCTACGGCAGCGCTCGATGCACGTAGTGAAATGCAGGTTTTCGAACGTTTTGCTGAATTGACCGAAGGGAAGATGGCGCTGCTCATCTCGCACCGTTTTTCAACTGTGCGCATGGCCGACCGCATTGTTGTGTTGGAAGGTGGCAGGCTGGTGGAAGAAGGAAATCACATGCAATTAATGGCGCTGGGCGGGCGTTATGCCGCCATGTTCGAAATGCAAGCCGCCAGTTATCGTTGAGGCCCAATGACCGATACTGCAACAATGCTCGACCCACAGCGCTCGCCGAACGGCGATATATACGAAGAGATATCCGTAGCGGCGCGAGCAGCCAAGTCGTGGGACGTCGCCGCACGTCCGACAGTTCTGGGTGCGTTTCCGGAACGTGTTCTTGCTCGCCGGCGCGAACTCTTGAAGCTGGAAAATGAACTCACTTCCCTGCCCTCTGCGCCGCCCGATGCCGATCTTCGGCTGATCGCGCTACTGGATTTGCGCGCGAATCCGCGTCTATTGCGTTCGGGGATTACGGCGGGAACAGTGAAACCGCGGGACATGGCAAAATTGCCGCGCGTGATTCTGCCCAATCACCAGGATGAACCGCGCGTTGCAACGTTGTGCGCGCTATATCTCCGCGCCGTAAAGGGAGATTTTTCCTCCTCCACCTTTAGTGCATTCATTCGCGCCTTACAGACTCATGATCCACTCACCGTCTTCGAATTATGGAGCATACCCTCGTTTTTGCGTTTCGCGGCACTCGAAGCAATCCTGGACGAAGCTCAAGTGGTGTTGCGTTCCCTGGGCACGCCAGCTACTTCACACCTAACAGCACTGTTCAAGAGCCTTCGGACCATCGCCAATACGGACTGGCCGGCGATCATCGAGCCGCTAATTCTGATTGACAGCGCATTGAAACAGGACCCGGCAGGCGCCTATAACGCGATGGATTTTGAATCGCGCGAGACGTATCGGAATAAAGTCGCATTTATTGCGAGGCAATCTGATTGCAGCGAGCAACAAGTGGCTGATCACGCGCTGGAGCTCGCGCGTGAAGCATCACGGCAGACACACACCGATCCTCGGATTCATACTCGACTAAGTCACGTTGGTTATTACCTAATTGAGAAAGGATTTACGCAGCTGGCATCGCGCGCCAACTTTCATCCACGCATAGTCGATCGACTTCGTGCATCGATTCGCGCCAACGCGGATGATTTCTATATTACCGGCATCCAGCTCATTACCATATTCTTCATCGCTGCCGCGCTCTTTCCTTTGCTGCCGAATTATCCCGTATTTGGCAGGCTGGGGGTGACATTTGTCCTTATGCTGTTGCCGGCAATGCAATGCGCCGTCGATCTCATTAACAATTCCATCACGTCGATATTCGATGCGGCGCCACTGCCCAAGCTTGACTTTGACAACGGTATACCAGCGGCATGCACCACGCTGGTGGTGGTCCCGACGCTGCTGTTGAATGAGAAACAGGTGCGTGAATTAGTCACCGATATGGAAGTGCGATTCCTCGCGAACCGTGATCCTAACCTGCACTTCGCCCTTCTCACAGACTTACCTGATTCTGTTAGCAAGCCGCATGTGGATGATTCGAATCCCTTGGTTGATCTTGCCACACGCCTGATCGAAGGGCTGAATAAGCGATATGGTTCGACAGGCGGTGGATCGTTCTTGTTTCTCCATCGCCACCGCGTGTTCAATGTGCGCCAGGGCGTGTGGATGGGCTGGGAACGGAAGCGCGGTAAACTTCTCGACCTGAACAAGCTTTTGATGGGTGAGTACGATGCATTCCCGATCAAGGCTGGGCGGCTCGACTTGCTTCCGCAAGCTCGCTATATCCTGACCCTTGATTCCGATACGCAACTGCCGCGCGGCTCCGCAGCTCGAATGGTGGGTGCGATTGCACATCCGCTGAACCAGGCGATCATCGATCCCAAGCTGCGCATTGTTGTGGATGGCTACGGAATCCTTCAACCGCGTATCGGAGTCAGCGTCGGTTCGGCTTCCCGATCGCGGCTTGCCTCCATCTATTCCGGCCAAAGCGGGTTTGATGCTTATAGCCGCGCGGTGTCCGATGCTTATCAAGACCTTTATGGAGAAGGTATCTTTACCGGCAAGGGGATCTACGAGGTTGCTGCGCTCCACGCAGTGCTGAATAAGCGCTTCCCACGCAATTCCCTGCTGAGTCACGATCTGATCGAAGGAGCTTACGCTCGCGCCGGCCTGGTAACGGACATTGAACTTATCGACGATTATCCATCGCACTATAGCGCCTATACGCGCCGCAAGCACCGCTGGGTGCGCGGCGACTGGCAGATTGCACAATGGATGTTTTCGAGGGTTCCGGATGAGTCGGGGCATCTGTCGCCTAGCCCGATCTCTACGGTCTCACGCTGGAAGATATTCGACAACCTGCGCCGTTCCCTGGTGGAACCGCTGACATTCGTGCTCTTTGTGGCAGGCTGGCTTGTTTTGCCGGGTGGTCCCGTTTACTGGACCGTCGTTACACTTATCCTGTTTTTCTTTCCAACTATCATTCAGCTTGTGTTCAGTTTGGGTCGGGCACTGATCAGCGGAAGAGAAGGGAGCGCGAAGCAGGCTCTGATTGGATCTGGCCAAGCAGCATTGGTCGCGCTCTTGAATCTCTTCTTCTTGCCGCATCAGACGCTTCTGGCCATCGACGCGATCGTACGCGCGCTCATCCGTAGGTTCATTACCGGAGAACGATTGCTAGAGTGGGAGACAGCGGCAGAAGCTGAATCACGAACGGCCAAGACCACCCCGGTGGACCGCTATCTGGCAATGATGCCATTCATCGCATGTGGCCTGGCTCTCTTCATATACGAGTTTGCACCCCAGCACAACGCCTTTTTGGTTGCGGCGCCGATATTGGTGTTCTGGTGCCTTGTTACTATCATCACAACGTGGCTAAACAGGCCACCGCGTGAGCAGCACAAACGCATTAGTTCCAATGACAAGTGGTTTCTTCATTCACATGCGCTGCGCATATGGCGGTACTTCTACGAGTTCGGTGGCGAACGCCATAACTATCTCATTCCCGATAACGTGGTGGAAGTGGGTCGGGAAGAAGCCGCGCGAGTTTCGCCAACGAACGTAGGGCTGCTGCTAAACGCGCGACAGGCGGCTTGCGAATTTGGCTTCCTGACTGTGCCGGAATATGTCGACCTTACCGAGCGAAGCCTCGCAACCATTAATCGACTGGTGAAGCTACGTGGGCACTTATATAACTGGTACGACACGCACACGTGCGAACCTCTGGAAAAGAACCCCTTCGTCTCAACTGTGGATAGCGGTAATTTTGTAGCCTCACTTTATACTCTGCATGCGGGGACACTAGCGCTTTTGGAGAGGCCACTCCTTTCACGACAACTCTTCGTTGGCTTGCGCGCCCACTGGGAAATGATGCAGGCTCAAGGCAAGCTCGCATTGCCCCTATCGAGGTTATCGCTACCCGGACATTCCGCAACCATTGCCGACTGGGTTGCATGGCTCCCGAACGCAGCGTTGGCGTTTGCCGCAGCCTCAGAGTCATCAGCCTATTCGGGCAATCAACCTGCGGACTTATGGTGGTTTGCTGAGACGCGGAATCGCGTGACCATCCTGTTAGGCCTGATTCGAGATTGGATGCCCTGGCTGCTCTCGGATTACACGCCCCTTCGCGATGTCCCGGAGCTTGCCATCAATGCCAAATCGGAAGCGCTTTCGATTGAAGAGGCTGCCACTTTCGCGGAGGAGTTGGACAAGAAGCTCACCCATGCTGCCGAAGCTGCTAAATTTACTTCTTCATCGCCGCCGCTGGCAGCCAAGTTGTCCGCTGCACTACCGGCTGCGACGCGCAACTTAAGAGCAGTTGCAGCTGGACTGAGGAAGGTAGCGCAGGAGTCGCAGAGGCTTGCGGAAGAGACTGAATTTGGATTTCTTGTTGACCCGGGACGCCGCATTCTCACCATTGGCTACGACGTGAACAAGCAGAAGGCTCACGTGGCCTGCTATGACATGCTCGCCTCGGAGGCGCGCATCGCGACATTTCTCGCTGTGGCCCGCGGCGAACTTCCCCAGCAGAGCTGGTTCAAGCTGGCGCGCGATTACACGCAAGCTTTTGGCACCCATTGCATCATTTCGTGGACGGGCACCATGTTTGAGTATCTTATGCCTTCGCTGTGGATGCGCAGCTATCCGCACACACTGATCGCGAAAACGCTGGCATCCTGCGTCAAGGTACAGCGTGGCTTTGCACGCTCCGTGGGTATCCCTTGGGGTATTTCGGAATCGGGAGCAGCGCGTAAAAACGATTCGGGACACTATCACTATCACGCGTACGGCATCCCCCAGATCGCGCTTTTCTATGAAGCAACAGCCGGGCCCGTCGTCTCACCGTATTCAACATTTCTCGCACTCGGTGTTGATTCCATCGAGGCGGTGAACAACCTGCGACATATGGCATCTGCAGGTTGGGTGGGCGCTTATGGATTCTACGAAGCAGCAGATTATACAACCGAAACCCACCGGGGAGAACTGGTGCGCGAATGGATGGCACATCACCAGGGAATGGCGCTTCTGGCGATTGTAAACACTCTTTGTGATGACATCGTTCAACAGTGGTTCCACGCCAACCCGCTGGTGCAATCGACGGAGTTACTGCTGCACGAGACGCCAACCAATGAAGCGGATCTGAAAGCAATGACGAAAGACTTCGCTGCCATTCCTCAGAAGGTGGGAACTCCAGGTTAGGTCTTTTTGTTTTCACCAATCAAGTACCGATCGCGAAGGAATCGGGGACTAAGGCTTTAGTTTCACTAAGACAAGAGAATTTGGAGTCAAGTTCAACTCCAGTTTTCCCTTCTTGAGCCTGCTGTCTTCAGGAGCAGGAAGATCGGTCTCGCGATTCAACTGATCAATCTGCCCAGGCGTCGGATCGACCGGCTCTCTCATGGCTTCATAATGCTTCAATACGTTGCCGTGCTCAGCATCGACGCGTTGTAAGGTGACCTGCGAATCTGGTGAAACGTGTGCAAAAGAGAGAGTAACACTTTTTGTAATGGCGTTATGATCGGGATCTACTAGATTCCAGGTTGCGACTACCAAACTGCCACCGGATGACTTGGTGACAATAACATTGTTCGAGGCATTGCTTATCCGCTCTTCGCCAAGTTGGTGAAGCAATCCATAAGCGTAGTAACTTGGCTTGTTGATACCACCCTTGGCACGCAATCCGAATTCCCCTATGAACGGTTTAGAAATCGGGCCGCCTTCTTCAAAGACGTCGGAGAAAGTCCAGAAAGACATCATATTCACCAAACCATCGCACTGACGGACCGTGTTGGCGAGAGCCGGGCCTACAAATATGGTGTCGCGCGATTCCTTCATACCCTGCACGTTCCACTCCGTCCAGAAAAGCGGCACATTTGGAGTTGCCGATGACTTGATTTCACTGTGCACCTTGGCGACGGCGCGGCAGACGCGATCATCCATCGGTATGTCTTCGTTGGTCCCGAAGAGATCATCGGCGGTGTCATCCGCATAGCCGTGAGTGGTTACAAAGTCGACTGAGACATGATTTGCCACTGTGTATTTGAGAAAGTCTGTAACCCAGGCGGCTGCAGCTGTGGCGGGGCCGCCCACACGCAGTCTGGCGCTGACGCCTTTCAGGTCGGCCGCGGTGTGCGCGTACAGTTCGAAGTAGGACCTCTGCCGTGGGACGCCATTCCAGAAATCGATGTTTGGTTCATTCCACACTTCGAAATACCATTGGGACACTTCGTCGATACCATACCGATCTATCAGGTGTTGGGCGAAGTGCTTGATTAGGTCATCCCATCGCTCCATGCTCCTGGGTGGAGATACATTCTGCTTATACCAAAAAGGGTGAAGGGCATCAGGATTAGAAGCGAGCTTTTTAGGCATAAAGCTGATCTCAACGAATGGTCGCACATCATTTTTCAAGAGGCCATCGTATATTTGATCAACGTACGAAAAGTTGTAAACCGGATTTCCATGCTCATCTTCGTTATAGACACCCACTTCGTCATGAAAGATCGCGTGAAAACGTACAAAGCGGAAATCCGCTACCTTCTTTACCGCGCGCAGATCTTCACGGTAACTCTCGCGCAAAGATAAGATGGCTCGACCGGAACCGAACATCTGTTCCCAGAAATGAGGAAATGGCGCGGCAGGTGCCTGAGCATCGATTTCAACGATTTCCTGAGGGTGCACGGCAGACTCAGTGCCCAGCAATGTGGAGCAAGCAAGTACGGCGTTCCACATGCATTTCCAACGCATAGGATTCCCCCCCTTTGACCTGATTGAACCGAAACAGATTGGAAGTAACGAAAGAAAGCAGCAGATTCGTATCACGAATCTGCTGCTCTTCTAATTCGCAGTGTCGCACTTCTGAGTGTTAGAAATTGAATCGAGCCTGCAAGGTGACAGTGCGCGATCCAAGTGCGGCCGTGGCTTGGCCGAAGTTACCGGCGGTAATATCATCGGAGATACTCCCACTATTCGAGAGACCCCCAGGTTTGAAGTTGAGGTTGTTAAAGATGTTGAACCTGTCGGCACGAATTTCGATGCCAGCGTTTTCTCCCAGCCCCTTTACTCGCGGGAAACCAAAGCTTTTGCTCACCGTGGCATCGACATCGCGGTAGCCAGGGCCCGTCATGGAATTCCTGCGAATCCCCGGTGGGGGGGGAACCACTGCACCCGTTGCGGGAAACGTCGGTCCTGCGGTTAGAGCGGGAGGCGTGAAGTACGCCAAGCCACCATTAGGGAAGTTCTTATTCTTGCCGTTCCCAACGCCGGGCCCCGATTTGTAAGCATCGTTGCTCGTGTCGCTGCCGGCTCCGCCCTTATAATTCGGGAACACGCGCGTATAACCGTTGCATGTTGAGCAATACAGGTTACCCACCGTGTCGTTGTAGATGGGACTCCATGGAAAGCCGGTATGCAGGTTGAGAATGCCGCTAAACGACCAGCCACCAACAAGTCTTTCGACCATGTTATGTTCCCCCCGGAAGATGACCGGCTGCCACAGGGCGTAGATCTTTTCCTGACGTTTGATGTTGTAGTCGGACCTACCGTACGAAAGGCTCGGATCATAGGGATAGAACTGCTTCTCGTAGGGCGCCGAGCTGTTATCCATGGCTTTGGCCCAGGTTAGTTCGGCATCCATCATGAAATGGTGGGAGAACTGGTGCTTCAGACCCGCAAGCATGGCATTGTAGTTTCCGGTTCCATTGTTATCGTAATAATCAACACCATTCACTTGGGGATTTAACGCATAACCGTGAACCGCAGCGACCGCATTGCCATCGTAGTGGAAATAGAGATGCTTGGAAACACTTCCCTGATAGCCAAGGGTGAAGATGAACTGCGATCCCAAGTCAGTCTGCGTATCGAGTGAGTAGTGTTCCGTATACATGGTGGGCATGTTGTTTTCGAATGCGGTCACACCTGCCTGCTTGCTTGACGGCAAACCATTCGAGCCAAAACTAAGAATCGTATTCGGGTTGGGGGGATAGCCGAAAAGGGAATGAACATCGCTAGGAATCTGATAGACGATTCCCGGATTCGGAGAGGTCGGCAAACTTAATGAGAAGTTTGGAGAAACGGTAAGACCAGGGTTCCCGGCTACGTTCGAAGATACGGCTATTTCTTCCTGGTTATAATTGAGCCCGAAACCGCCACGGATCACGACCCTTTGGTGATAGAGTCCCGGAGTCCAAGCGAATCCAAACTGCGGTCCGAAGTTGAGATTCTGGGCGTTCCACAAGTTGCCGCCCTTGCGAATTGTCATTCCAGTCAACATGGCCGGTCCGGCACCAAACTTAACCGCATACATATTGTTTTCCTTCGATGACAAGGGACCAAAGTAACTGTAGCGCAATCCTACGTTCAACGTAAGAGAGGGCGTGGCTTTCCATGCATCCTGAACAAAAACTCCCCACAAATCTTCGCGCTCATCCTGGCGCGCAGCGGTAGGCGTGCCGGTGGTGGGATCGAAGGTACCGGACTCGGATTGGGGAGCATCGTTGAGAAAATCCCAGACGTTGAAGAAGTTGAAGTTAGGCCGAGCATTGTACGGTGCCTCGTTCAAGTAATACAGCCTGGTAAGTTCGCCACCAAACTTGATTGTGTGATTGTGAAGGATCTTAGTGGCGATGTCGCGATATGTGTAAGTCCATTGATTAAAAATGCTGGGACCCGGTGCACCGAAGTTTTGAAGCGTGACACTGCCGATTCCACCAATCGAATCATTCGGGAGTCCGAACGGCTCCTGCGGATTGGAAGCAACCTCGTTCCACCTCCATCCGGCGGCGTTGGCGCGGGCTTCGTTCAGGAAGTTAGGCGAGAAGGTGTGATTCCAGATTCCGGAGAATGCATCGTTGATAGCAGAGTGGTGCCATAGGTTATACGCGCGCGTCGGTCCAGTGTAAGAGGTTTGGTCAACCGGAACCCAGTAGATAGCGAAGCTGGCGTGATCGTTGCCGGTAACATCCGCGTCCAAGCGTCCGTTGTACTGCTCATTCACGACATTAGTGGGATTCACGGTAGTGTAGTCGGCGATATCAGCTACAGCGGGATTCAAACCTCCGCCGACACCAGGAGTAGACGGGCTGCTCCAACTGAGATCCTGCGAGCCGAGGCCTGCCGGCAACGGCGAGCCGATATTCAGTCCTTGTCCGGGCACTGTGAGGCAGTTTGTTCCCTCGACCAGCCCGATGTCACTGCAGGTCTGCTCAACGATGCTGCTGGCGCTGACGCCAGCTCCTGGAAAGGTAAGGAATTTTGATGCGATGCTGCCCGTCGGTGCAAGCCCGTCGAATGCCGCGGTTTCGTACCATCCGGTGGAGGTTACTCGCGAGTTGTTCCTCTCTGTTTCATAGGAGAAGAATGCAAAGAGCTTGTTCTTCCACAGTGGTCCGCCAACGCTTCCACCCATCTGGTTGAATTGCTGCGAATCTTTGAGCAGTCCCCTGCTGGCGGGTGTGCCGGCTTTGAGCGATCCCGGGCCGTTATATCGCTGGTAAGCATTTAGCCCAGGGCGGTACGCTTGAAAGAACGCGCTTCCATGCACCGTGTTGGTTCCGGCCTTAGAAGTAACCTGAACCTGGGCTCCGCTGAATCGTCCGTCTTCAGCATCGTAACCATTTGAAACTATCCTGACGTTGTCCACTGACTCCTCAGACGGAGTTATGACTGAGGTGCCACCCCAAACGACGCTGGCCGTGCTGATGCCGTCGATCGAGATGCCATTACTCTCGTATTGGCCGCCATTGGCAAGGGTTTGCGGACCATTCTCAGTGGCGAAGATCCCGGTGTTGGCTCCGGGACCTCCTGGGCCTTGGGTACCGGGCAAGCTGAAAGAACCGCCGCCCGCGGCTTGCGACGCATCGCCCGTCGTGCCCGGAGCTAGCTGCGTCAGTTGAAATACGTCACGTCCGAACGAAGGCATATGTTGGATTTGATTCTCTGAAATGGTGCCCCCGATGGTAGCCGTTTCAGAATCGAGTAGAGGCGCCTGGGACGCATCTACTGTTACGGTCTGTGCCGCACCGCCAACTTCAAGCTTCACATCTAAAGAGTTCGCTTGTTCGGGGATAATCTGTACGTTGTCAAGATCCTTGGTGGCGAAGCCATCCTTCTCGACGACAAGTTTGAAGCGACCGGGCGGTAGAGCGTTGAAGTTGAACAGCCCGGTTTCGTTGCTGGTCCTCGTTTGTGATTCATTCGTAGCAGTGTTAGTGAGAGTCAGTTTAGCGCCCGGAATGACGCCGCCCTGGGGATCAGATACGGTGCCTTGAATGGAGGCACGATACTGCGCATGTACGGCGGGGTTCAAGAACAACACTGCGACCAGAAACAAAAAAAACGCCGCAAGTGCCGTTTTTAATTTGAGTTCCAACAGATGGGTCCTGGCCTGAAAGTGGGGGAAGTGCATATAGTTTCTCCTTGTCCATTGCGCGCCTGCCCACAACGATCGCAACTCCGGGGGAGATCCTCCTGCACATAGCGGCAGGGACCGGAAATGGTACCTCATCGCGCAATCGCCCCCAAATATCTGGCGACTGTCACTCTACGAGCGGCGTGTAGTACTCCGCTATGACTCAAGCCATACAGCAGGGGACTGCACACACAGAGAGTAAACCCAGAACTGCCCGCTTGCGCCAAGTTCGCCGCGCCGCGCTACTAACAATCTGGGGCCCGTGACGGGACCGCACATAAGTCAAATCGCCAACGAACGACAGCGATTCGAAAATTACTTGCGAATGCTTGCTTGAGCGCACAACTGGCCCAACGCATTGGATGACTGAGGGCTAGGCAAGGTGGTCTGCAGGGGAAAAGTTTGTACGACGAAGATTCACCCTGCTAAAAAAGCACCGATTCTTGCGCGAGTCTGTTAGCTTTTGATATTGCGAACCACTTGGGGAGAACGATGGGTGAAAAAGACTCTGCAAACGGCGGCGGAATCGAAGTAGTAACGAGTCATCCACCGGCTATAATTGCGGGCTTCTCCGGATGGCTACTGGACGCATTCGATTTTTTTCTCATTACATTCTGCCTGACGGCCATTGCTCGCGACTTCCATAAGACGGATGCGCAAATCGCGCTGGTGATAACAATGACGCTGGCTTTCCGGCCAGTGGGCGGCTTCATTTTTGGCGTCATGGCCGATCGTTACGGACGCCGCCTTCCTCTCATGATCAACATCGGAGTATTTGCAGTAGCGGAGATTCTGACTGGCCTGGCGCCGACGTACACGACCCTTCTGATCGTACGAGCACTGTTCGGCATCGTGATGGGCGGCAACTGGGGCGTAGGGGCCTCCCTCGCGATGGAGGGCGCACCGGTTGATAAACGCGGCGTACTGTCGGGACTATTGCAAGAGGGCTACGCCGCGGGCAACGTACTGGCGGCGGTGAGTTACTTCCTTTTTTTCGGTCGATTCGGCTGGCGGCCCCTCTTCTTTATTGGAAGTCTCCCCGCGGGCTGTCTCGTGCTGTTCATCCGATTCCGCGTAAGAGAGTCAGCAGTATGGAAAAAGAAAGTCAACCCCAAACTTACCTGGAGTGAGCAAAGCCGCGACATCCTGTCTCACTGGAAACTATTTCTGTATCTACTACTCTTTATGACCATGATGCTGTTTGCCTCACACGGCACGCAAGACATGTATCCCACGTTTCTGCAACGGCAATGGCACTTGGGCCCCCCTCGCAGGGCCATGATCACTGCCATCTCGGGCATAGGCGCCATTCTGGGAGGAATCGCATTCGGCTTTCTTTCTGACAAGTGGGGCCGCCGCAGAGCAATCATCACAGCCTTTATTCTCGGCGCACTTTTGATCCCGCTTTGGGCGTACGCGCCAAACCAGTTCCTGCTTATCGCAGGTGCGTTTCTAATGCAATTCATGGTTCAGGGGGCTTGGGGCGTGATTCCGGCGCACCTCGCCGAACTCTCTCCTGACTCGGTGCGCGCACTTCTACCGGGCTTCGCATATCAGAGCGCAGGCGTGATTGCCAGTTCGGTCGTCTACATAGAAGCGGTCTACGCTGAAAAGACCAGTTACTCGACAGCCATGGCTTTGACCGCCATCAGCGTCTTCGTGATGGCATCGGTAATGGCTTTAATCGGACGGGAAAGGCACGGACAGAAATTCGGGGTATAAAAGAGTGTGGTTAAGAGCTCTTGCGCTTCTTTGCCACAGTCTTTGCGTGACCCGATAATGCGGAGCGGCTCACTGACGATTCAGACCGTTTCTTCTCGCTCGTCCTCTTGTTTGTCCTTCGGCGCCATTGTGGGCGAGACAGCGACGCTGTCCCTGTCCCAGCCAATAAACTGGTGAAAGGCGGGGTTAAGTTGAGGACCGCAGGCAACTCGGTCGCGGTTTACCTCCAAGCATCACATCGATCTGATTTTGAAGTACCGGTAAAGGTCCGGAGCCATCGAATACGCTATGCCGCCAATCACAATAATCCCCGCCGCCATCCAAGCCCACGCCCGAGTTTTCATTGTCTCTCCTTTTTGGCCCTTCAGTTCGCCACATATTCCATGATCACGCCTCCAGCCAGACGCTCTGCCAGCCCCTGAATCATCTTTACTGCATTCGGGATTGCCGCCCATACAACATCCGACAAACCCATACGACCCTCAATCTCATCGCCAAGATCCAGTGGTTCGCAGCCGACAATAAAGACCTCGGCACTCACCTCGCCCAAGGAGTGCGCAGTTTCCAAAACACGAACGGGATCCATTGAGTGCGGATCAATGCCGTTCTGTTCAGCCGAGGCCTCGGCTGGTTGCAGTAGATAAACCGTACCTGGCGCTCCACCACGAGCAACCGCATCCACTAGGATCACGGCGCTCCATGAGCCAAGCATCGCGGACGCAAGGTCGAATCCCCGAATCCCGTAGTCCACTACAGTCACGTCCGGAGGCAGATGCGCAGCAACGAGTGCCGTAGCAGCTGCGACCCCGAAACCATCATCTCCGCGGAAGATGTTGCCGATGCAGGCGACCAGAATGCGTTGGCTCATTGCGCTGTCCCCGCTGGTTCAATCTCCTCCGGAGAAAAGAAGAAGCGATGTCCTGCCTGGCGGAGCAGTCCCATGTCACGACCCGGGTCGTCGTCGAGTACAACGGCCAGTTGAATATTGCTTTCTAGATCTTGTTCTATGGCTTCAATGACCGCGAACTTCCCTTCCATCGCCATGTCCATGATGTCGGCTTGCTTCTGCGGCCATATTCGCACGCGATCTCCTTTGCGCAACTCAACGCCGAAAATTCGTACGGATTCAAGCAGCGGCCGTTCTTCCAATGGGTTCCACAGATCCATCGCAACATGAACTTGCTCATTCTTTTGGAGTTCTACGGGTTCCATGCCGCGAACGGCACCATGCATCTTCAGCAAATGTTCCTTGGGCAGCGTGTCCAGTCGCTCAAGAATCGCGCGTGCGTGCGGATCGCTGCTCCGCATCTCGTCTTTCTCGGAATCGGTAAGTGTCATAACGCGAAGCGCAAGCATCTCGTCCATCTCGGTGCCATCGAAGAAGTCGCCAGAACTCTCCGGTGCGATCTGCGGGTAGTCATACAGAATGATCGGAGAACAGAACATGAGACTTCGATCATTCTGCTCACTCGCAAGTACAGGGAAGACGCCGCGATTGAGGCAAGTCTTGGCAGCTGCCTGAAATCTCGGTTGCGGATCGAGCGCCGACACGAAGGCGCCCTCAGCGACATGAAGCAGCAAGTGTGCGGAGGTGAACGCACTGGGCAGTACCGCTTCGCGTGTAGCGAACTTAGGACTACCCACTGAAGTTTCGTTGCTGAACTCCGTAATAATTCGGAAGAGATCTTCGGTAATCATCTCCGCGCGAAGAATCAACAAACCTGTGCAAGGAAGTGGAACGAAAGCGGATGGCGCCCAATTGCTCTCATCATCCGATAGGATAGAAAAATCGAAGCCCCGCGCCACTCCATCGCAGAGGTCCGCGATAGTCAAAGATTCTGCAGTGCGGAATCGAGCGAAACCTTGTTCCCAGCGATGCCCTGCAGCTTTATCGGGCGCCACGAGTTGCAAGAAGCGCACGCGGGCATCCAACTTTGTGGCGGAGCTGCCTTCTAGCAGCACTTCCGCATGAAATGACCACGCCTCTCCAGGATTCTGCGCTTCGGCATAACCACGAGGATAGAGCGTCCCAAAATTCCAGCGTTTCTGGTTCTTGATCGACGAGGGTCGATACGGATAGAGAATGTATCCCTCATACAATACGGCGTTAGCAATCTTCTCCACCGGGCCAAAGTTCATTGCAATCTCCCTGTGATCACCGGCCGCGATTCTTGGCCCTCGGCTTGTTTCGCATCGTCGAGCAATTTTTCAATGACCTGGTCCCACATCGGTGCGCCACGCGCAATCTTATATTGGTACAGTCGATCGAAGGTCTCGCTTGATATTCTTAGCCACACCGAGCGTGGATAATGCGCATCGATGGCTGCCCGCCAAGTCTCCACCGGGAGACTGAACCGGGCTTCGCGATCCCATGGAATCTGCGCTACCTGCATCGCGCCTTCGTCACCAACATAAAATATCGTGCCGCTGAACATGACCGTAATCGGGATGTTCCCCACTTGCAGACCGTAGAAGTACTTGGTGGAAGCTACTTCGAAATCAAGTGTGCACGGCAGCAGCAAATCGACACTTGTCTCTGTGGCAAATCCGGGAACCTTGATGACTGTGTTCGTCCAGAGCATCGGCTTCATGGTGCGCGCCCAGCGTTCCCGCTCGCAAAACAGATCGAGCAATTTTGCTTCTTCTGCGGCTGTGTAGGACCGGCCCAAGGTCTCAATCTGCACCTGACAATTCAAAACGATGGAGTGAACCGGGCGCGCGGGGTTGGAGTTTACAAGGTGCAGGCGCGCTGCAATGGTGGGTATCGCCGCATACGGCACCGCATCGACGCTGTCAAAGCGGAAGGATAGATCAGGCATGCCGCACCTCGCTCGCGCCGCCTGCTTTTCGTTTCAGATCCTGAAAGAACTCCGTAATCGCAACCCATACATCCGTGCCGCCTGAAAGCCCGCGCCATCTGGTGCGGATCACGCCCGTGAGTCGATAGCACTCATCGATGGGTGCAACAAAGTACATCGGCTCCGTTCCAACACGATTAACGATGAGTGCTTCCACTTCAGGCTGCATCGCGATCAGGCGACGATGCGCTCTCCACTGCTCATTCCACCGTTCGAAGTTAATCTGGGATTCGATGGCGCCGGCAGGACTGGGATAGATCGCCGTCATGCAGCCCTCTTCATTGCGATAGAAGAAAGCCAGATTGATGGGGAGCATCATCTCTTCCCACTGCAGATCGGTGAATGCGAAATCGTGCAACTGAAGGACCTCACGCGGTACGCGCAAAAACTTTCCACAATCCTGATCGCAGAAAAGGATTGAGCAAGCCGCGCAGGCGCAGGCTATCTGCTTTGACTTTCGGTCGAGCAGATGCTGGTGCAAGGGCTCCAGCGGTGCGCTGCACAACTCGCACCGCTCAACCTGCGGCCGCGTCTGTGCGAACCGTTTCAAAGCAGAGAGTGCTTCTACCGGCGAGTCCGAATCAAGTTTGCGCATTGTGTTCATTGAGTTTTGGAGTCATGCACTAATCCCTAAGCTGGTGGAAGATGTGGCATCCTCGGGTCAATGGGACCTACCGCATCGGGATTGATGCTGGTGGAACTGCGTGCAGTTGCTGTCGCTCCTTCGCGCCCAGGTTCTTCTTCGTCTTTCACCCAGTCTTCCCCACGGTGCGTACCGGGGGTGTGCGCGGATATGTCGGAACTTGGATATTCGATGCCCATAATATTCCCCTCGATTGTGGATGCCGCATGTTAACGTGCAAGCATCGTATTTATCTGGATTGAAACCAAGCCGGGATTCGGGGCCGGGATGGTTGCCGAAATGACAGTGTCCACCTCAGGGGCGACGTCGTAGATAGCGCTCTCCACGGTGCTCTTCATGGTCTCAGATGAAGACGAACAGCTTCCGCATGTTCCATGCAGAGCTACGTGTACGGTTCCGTCTTCGATTGATGCCAACTCAACGTCACCGCCGTGCGCTTTGAGATAGGGCCGCGCCGTCTCGAGAGCCGAAGCGATACGAGTTTCAAGTGGAATTGGATTGAGGCCGTGAAGCGAGAGGACGTTTGAAACGAGGTCATCCTGCGCCATCTGCTCAAGTGCGCCGGTGCCATGAGGCAGGTCGGTGACCGCATCGACGATGCGTTCCAGCGCGACACCGTGCAATTCGATGACTGCCTGCATAAGCTCCTGGGCAACAGCCCGCATGGCGGGATCGCCACAGTTCTCAACCCTGCTCACGAGTTCTTCGATGCGATCGCTGCGTCGGGTAAATTCCCGCCGTTCCTGCGGCGTCACTGCGGTCTGCGCCGTCGCCATCATTTGCCCACCGCCTCGGGCACACTGCATTGTGCTCCAAACATCGGCATATGGGTCGCCTCCAGAAGTTTCGTGTCCCCGTTATACATGTGTACGCCGCAAGGCAGGCATGGATCAAAGCTGCGCACCGCACGCATGATGTCTATGCCTTTGAATTTTTCCGGACCGTTCTCTTCAAAGATCGGTGTGTTCTGAACGGAGTCTTCGTATGGTCCGGGTGTTCCGTAAATATCTCGCGGACTGGCATTCCACGGGGTTGGGGGATAGGGATGATAGTTCGCGATCTTGCCATCCCTGATGACCACATGATGCGATAGAACACCACGCACGGCCTCATGGAATCCACAGCCGATCGCTTCATCAGGAACGGCAAAGTCGGACCAAGTTTTGGTTCGGCCCGCGAACATCTCCTTGAAAGCTTGATCAAGGAAGTGGTAAGCCGCGGCTGCGGCATAGGCCTGGAAGTATGTTCGCGCGCGATCACGTTCAATGGCATTGGACCACTGGGGTACCTTCCACTCGAACTCGACCTCTGGCTTGAGCGCCGTCTTGGGCAGACGGATCTTCACGCTGTTGCCTGTCGCCTTGAGATATTCGGTTTCGACAAGGCCGGACAAGGCTGTCGACCATAGTCTGGCGATGGGCCCGCCTCCGGTATCGAGCGCGAGATGCTCGCCCGTGCGCGTATCCAGCCAGCGTGGGGACATTACCCACGTATAGTTGCCGGCAAAGTCGCGCTTCTGCGGCCTCGGCACGGTGGTCTGATTCCAGGGATGGTCGCGATGAATCGGATTGCCCAACGGATCGTTCTTAACGAACGTTTCAGCGTTTTGCCAACCGTCGTAGTAAGAACTACCCAGCAGGATGCGCATGCCGAGATTGATATCGACGAGGCTGTTAGTCACCAATTTTCCATCAACAACTACGCCGGGAGTTACGAACATGCTGCGGCCCCACTCCGCCATGTTGCGGTAGCTGTAGTCGCAGATCGCCGGGTCGTTGAAGGATCCCCAACATCCGAGGAGAATACGGCGCTGTCCAACTTTCTCGTAACCCGGCAACGCCTCATAGAAGAAATCGAACAGGTCATCGTGCAAGGGCAGAACGCGTTTCATGAACTCGGAATACTTCGCCAGACGCACCGCAAAGTCTGTGAACACTTGCACAGTAGCCACAGTGCCGATGCCGCCCGGATAAAGAGTTGACGGATGAACATGCCGGCCTTCCATCAAGCAAAACATCTCGCGCGTGAGCCGGCTCATCTGCAGCGTTTCACGGTAGAACTCGCCGGTAAATGGATTCAAAGCCGTCATGATGTCGGCAATAGTCTTGAATCCGTGTTTGTCATAATTCGGCGCAGGGGTGTTTTGAGCTTTCTGCCAAACACCGGGATTGGTCTCTTTCACCATGTTTTCGCAGAAATCTACCCCTACCAGGTTGTCCTGATACAGGCAATGGTCGAACATGTACTCGGCGGCTTCGCCCAGATTGATCATCCACTCAGCGAGTGCGGGCGGTTTTACCCCGAAGGCCATGTTTTGCGCGTAAACGGCGCACGTCGCATGGTTATCCCCGCAGATGCCGCAAATCCGGCTGGTGATGAAGTGTGCATCGCGAGGGTCTTTGCCTTTCATGAAGATCGAATAGCCGCGGAAGATCGAAGAGCTGCTGTAGCACTCGGCAACTTCACGATTATCGAAATCGATCTTGGTAAAAATGCCGAGACTGCCCACGATGCGCGTGATGGGATCCCAATTCATCTCGACAAGTTTGCGTTGTGGATTAGTGCTTTCGGTACGGGGAAGTACGGACGTGACCATGGGAGACGGACCCTCCACATCTGCGCGTGGGACGCGCGGTAACAGCGGTTAGTAGGTCTTGGGACGGTAGCCTGTTGTCAGTTCCCTGCCGGGCTGGCGCCACTTGGGTTCCTTATTCACGGTCGTGTTAGTAAACGTGCGCAGGGTTCGGATCATCTTTCCGTATTTCCCTGCAGCGAACGTGGAAACACGTGCGCCCGGAGGCTCATCCATGAACGGCATGAATTTGTCGGGGAACCCAGGCATGGTGCACCCAATGCAGATGCCGCCCACATTCGGGCAACCGCCGATGCCGCGCATCCATCCGCGCTTCGTCACGTTGCAGTTGACGACTGGGCCCCAGCAGCCCACCTTAACCAAGCATTTCGGCGAACCATACTCGAGTGCGAAGTCGCCCTGCTCGTAATAGCCGGACCTATCACACCCTTCGTGCACCGTCTTTCCGAACAGCCAGGTAGGCCGCAACTGCTGATCGAGAGGAATCATCGGCGCCATGCCGGCTACCTGATAGAGCAGATACAAAACTGTCTCCATAAAGTTGTCAGGCTGGACCGGGCATCCCGGCACATTCACGACGGGCAAGCCGCCGGCGGATCGCCAGTTCCACCCAAGATAGTCGGCAAGTCCCATGCAACCGGTGGGGTTGCCTGACATGGCGTGGATGCCGCCGTAGGTCGCGCACGTGCCAATGGCGATTGTGGCCACCGATTTCGGAGCAAGGCGGTCAATCCACTCGCAGGTGGGGATCGGCTGTCCGGATTGCGGATCGGTACCTACGGCCGCCCAGAAGCCTTCACGCTTGATAGCCTCGTTGGGGATGGAGCCTTCTACTACGAGGACAAACGGCCCCAGCTTCCCTGACTCAGCGTCGTAATAATATTTCATGAATTCGTCGCCGACTTCGTAGGAGAGTACCGGGTGATGCAGATGTACTTTTGGGAGGCCGGGAATTGCGCCCAGCAGAACGTCTTCGATACTTGGCTGTTCGGCAGCCGTGATGGAGATTGAATCCCCATCGCATCCAAGCCCGGCAGTGATCCAGACAATGTGGACCTCTGCTGGTGCTGTGGGCTTCGTTTCAATCGCAGAACCAGACCTGAAGGCCATTCACGTCCCTTCCGTCTCACTCTCTCATTGGTTGGATCGTTCGCTTTTTTTTGAGCGACGCACTGCTGCAATAGGGCGCCTATATCCTCGATTCCGCTTTGATCTGGCCCTTGGATTTTGGCGTGCGCCAGGTCCTCGTCGAGAGTTGACATACATCTTCAACTTTTCTTGCAGGGAGCAAAAGCTTTCAAATTAATCGACTGGAAGGACGCTCTTGACTGTTTTTTTGGGGACACCTAGGTTTATCGAGTGCATTCATCAGGGGAATCCGTTTTCCGGCTGAATTGGAGACCGTCCCAGACCGGAAAGGCAAAACGCTACACTCCTTCGACGAGCTTTGTCAACCCCGATTAGAAGCACTGGCAGGCCCACTTTTTATAGTTCTTTAAGTGGAACGGCGCTTACCGATACGATCCATCGAATGTCACCGTAGCAACTTGCTCAAGCTGCCTGAAGTCGAGCTAGCGTTCCGGTTTCGCTTTTGATTCTCTGGCGAGGCCTATGTGCTATGAAGTTGAGATTGGGAACGGCCGCAAAATGCCCTTAGCCGACTCATCGAGGGTACTGAGATATAAACGGTCGGTGGATACCCACCATCTCAGAGACATCCCGTAGGTGGCGAGCTTGGATGTGAGGTCGGTAGATTTAGCAGCGATCCTCTTCGGCACCGCCGCTGAGGCCGGTCCCCTATCCTTTACCTTCGCCCACATCGGACTTGATAAGATAGATTCCGCCTTGAATGGCTTCACCCGCGGAACACTCTACATCCATGGCCTTCACCAAAGTGCTTTCCACGCTGGCCCCTCTGCAAGCCGATCCGCCCTTCACACTCCTCGCGAAGCAACTGAATTTCTTACCGCGGAGAGCGTCTGCCGTCATTCGCTTGAACCCGCCACCGCACTTTATTGGGCACCACAGAAAGCCCATTCGTGCGGCATCCTGGTCTGGTAGGTAGGGACTTAACCCCCGATAATCGTCGCCCGTTTCCGCACCAAAATTGAATGCTCCCGCGAACTCCTATAAATTCACCAAACGCGATGCCGTCGAGTCCCCAACCTTCAGCGGAAACGTCACCAACACGATGGTTCCCTCGCCCGCCCTGCTCTTAATTTCGATTGATGCTTTGTATTTGTCCGTGATCGCCTTACAGATGGCGAGACCCAGACCGCTGCCACCGGTCTTTCTGCTGCGCGAAGGGTCGCCGCGCGAAAATCGGTCGAAGATTCGGGGCAAGTCCCGCGGATCGATCCCTTCCCCGTTATCGGCGATCCTCAATTGCGCGGCATTGTCTCGGTCTTCGATGCTGATCGTGATCGTTCCCTGAGTGAAGCTGTGCTGAAGGGCATTAATCAAGAGGTTTTCGCACAGCAGTTCGAACTCTGCAGGATCGATGTCGACGGACAAGTCCGCTTCATCGCGCATTGCAAATCCGACTCCCTTCGTTTCGGCCATTGCCTCCAGCCGTTCCACCACTTTGCGCACGCATTGTCCGGCATCAGTCTTCGCGCCGCCTTCCCGCTCCGCCTGATTCTCTTCGATCCGCGCCAGTGTCAGCATCTGCGCCACCACTGCTTCCATCCGCTCACAATCGAAAAGGCATCGATCCAAGCCGGCCTTGTATTCTTTGTTACTTCGCTGCCTCAGGCTCAGCAACTGCAATGACGACTTCACAATCGCAACGCTCGTCTTCAACTCATGCGCGGCGTCGCCAATGAACCGCCTCTGCTGACCGAAAGAAACCTCCAAACCACGCAACGCGCTCTCCAGCGCGTTCACCAGCGGCGCCAGTTCTTTCGTCCGTCGGGCGTCATCCGAAGGTGAAAAATTCCACGAGGTCGCCGTCACCTTGGTCGCGACCGACGCTAAGTCCCGCAGTGGTGCAAGGCCCCGGTCCAACAGCCACAACATGAGCAATCCTGTAGCCGCAAGCACAATCAGGCTGCTCGCCGCATAAAAGCCGGCGGCCTTCAGAACCGCACGCCAAACCCGCTCCACCGACGATCCGTAGTACACCGTCACATACCGTCGGATTCCACCATTGGCGTCTCCGGGATCCACGATGCGCGTCCCCTGCATGCGAATCACCCGGTAGGTCTTGTTTTCGATCACCAACTTGGAAAATACGGAGGGAATCATCGTGGCGGTTTCAACACCGGCCTCTCGCGAGCGGGGAATCTCCCAGTTCGCTTGATTGGCCTTGAACATCTTTGACAGTTCGCCTGCATTGGCAGAACGCCCCAGAACTCTCCCTCCCTGGTCCTTCACCTCGTATACATCGTCGGAAGGAACGCTCACCTCGGTCCCATCCAGCATTACGTTGTCGTTCGCGTCTTCCGCATCCTGCACCGCGCCCAACATGGAATCCGCTCTGCCTCGCAAGAGAATGTCAAAGGCGCGAAAATGCGTGTGCTTCTCATAAAGCAACGCCAGCCCCGTGACGCAGAGGGCCGACACCAGTTCTACCAGCAACACCGTGGCGATAACTCGCCGAGCGATGGAGTACGTGTTCACCAATCACCCGCCTGATTCACCAGCAATCGATAGCCGCGACCCCGCAGCGTCTCGATCCTCGTCAGTTGCTCTTCCCCCCCGATCTTTTTGCGAAGGTTCGAAACATGCACCTCGATCACATTAGAGTGATGCTCCCAGTTGTAGTCATAAAGGTGCTTTAGCAGTTCCTGCTGGGATACGATCGCCTTGGGTCGGTGGATCATGTACTCAAGAATCCGGTATTCCATCCGCGACAAAGCAATCGATTGGTCTGCTCTGAAAACGGTTTGTTCCAGCGTATTGACTACCAGGTCTCCGGCGCGCAGTGTGGGGTGCGCAATCCCTTTGCCTCTCCGGATCAGCGCCTTCGCCCGTGCTAGAAGTTCGCCCAGATCGAACGGCTTGCTTAGGTAATCGTCGGCTCCCGAGTTTAACAGGTCGATCTTCGAGCTCACCTCTCCGCGGGCGGTCAGAATCAGCACCGGCGTCTTGTCCTTGAAGGCCCGGATTCGATTCAGCACGTTCCATCCGTCCACTTTGGGAAGCATCAGGTCCAAAATGATCAGGTCGTAACACTGGCTCCGGGCCAACTCCAGCCCCTCCGCACCATCCTCGGCAGTGTCCACCGCAAAACCTGGCCCGTCCCGTAGGGCTGCGGCGACGTTGTCTGCCAGCCGGACTTCATCTTCAATTATTAGTACCCGCACTCTGACATTATTCCCCCGCCACCCTTAAGACATCCTGAACGCATCTCCGTTCTCTTCGGCGGCCTTGTTCTGCGTCTGGATCGGAAGCTGAACGCCTTGTGCAATCTGCGCGGCCGTTCTTTCGCACCATTTTTATCGCTAATTCCGGCCACTCATACGCTTCACACAAGGTGTCTCTGCCATCATGCAAAAAGAGCGGTATGTTCAGCATGGCTGACAAAGCGCTAGAGAGCCTTGCTCATCTCGGTGGTCGCGGCTGCATTTCTCGCGCTCGTTGTTTCGTACAATTCGCTCCAGTTCCCTATTTCCGGTGACTGCACGATTTGTGGCACCGTGCAAAAGGGCCATTTTCCCTCAATAGTTTTCAGGCGGTCCGTCGGGGTCAGTGGGACCAACGGGTTTGGCGGCAACGGGTTCCTCGGGGTCCAGTCCTTCCGGGTCGGGCTCAGGGGATGAAGATTCGACCTTGGAGCCGAGGGCGACGGCGACCAGTTCTGAGGCATCCGGTTCTGCGCCTGATTTCTTGTCCCGTGCAACGGCGTCGTCAGTTGGGGATGGTTTGTCGGGCTTGAGCAGATTGTCGACACGGTATCCGGCCTTTTCAAGATCGGTTAACGTCTTGTCGATCTTGCTGCTGATTGCGGAGGCAGCGGCACGTGTGGGCACGGCCATATTCACTAACTTGAACAGGTCGGGCAGAAGAAGCCACCACAGCATCTCCTCGTATGATTCGCGAATCACGTAGGAATGGCCTTCCGCTTCGTTGAAGCCAGTGAGCCAGCGTAGGTCAGGATCCTTCCAGAGCCCAGCCGGGATGATTTCGCTTTGAGGGTTGGTGTCGTTGAGATGCGGCTCTTCCGCGTGCACGGGAGCCTGAGGCTTGGCCGTAAGTGATTGCGTGATCGATGCGCCCGCGGAGGGTGTCTTTGATGCTGCTTCCGAAGCAAGGGCCTGGGAAGCAGCATCGAGGGAAGGCGAACTTGGTAATTTGGGCTTGGCGCCGATCTTGCTTTCTGTGGCCGGAGTTTTCTCGGTTAGAGCCGCGCGGGCATCCAATAACACTTTGAGGCGTGCTGAAGCGCGCCATCCCTGTTCCCCGTCCGCGCCCAAGGCGTTGAAGGCTTGAGCGAAGGGCTCGCGAAGACGGAGCCGGTTGAACAATTCAAGAGCGATGCGTTCCGGGTTCTCAGTACTAACCGATTCGGCGAGAACGTAAAGCAGGCACCAGCCGAGGACCGGACCCCACAAAGCGGTGGCCGGGACTTGGGGGCTGGAATTGGGAAGAGTGCGGCGTGCGGCGCTGTCCCAGGGAGTTGGGAACAGAGCCTCAGACGCTGCAAGGCGCGTGGCGGCGCGGAGGCACTTGCGAAAGATGGGAGCGAGCGAATCCGAGTGCATGGGCGGAACAGGCAGGCGCTGGCCGGCAAAGCGAGACCACGCCGACTGTACCGCGGGCACGAGGGCTTCAGTTCTGCCCCAGGCAGCGTCGAGGAACTCGCTTTGCCGTTTGCCGATTCTCTTTTCGATCGGAACTGCAGGGGAGCGAGGACTCTCGGCTGCATCGGCGAAGAGGCGGACGATGGCCGGATCGAGAGCGGCGCGCAGAGCATCGTGGACAGGACGCAACTCCAGGTTTGCCATGGCATCGTCGAGACTGGGGACGCCGCGGCCGGCGAGTTGGTCGCAGAGACGATCCCAGGATTTGTCGGCGGTCGCGTGGATTTGGCGCCAGTCGAGAAAGACATAACACTGGTAGGCATGGAGGCTTACCGGTAATCCCTGATCGGCGAGGTCGTGACCACGTCGCAGGTATTCGAGGCCGGTGAGCGAGTCGCGCCAGGCGAGAATGGAGCCTCTATCGTTGAGGCCTAGTCCTTCCCACAGAGATTGCTGGCGAAGCTGGCCCGAGCCTTTATCCGCATAGGCAGCGGAAACACGGACGGTGCCGTGGGTGGTGCCATAGCGATTGTTGTAGATGATGAGTGCAGCCTGGTCGCCGTTGCGGTTGGAGTAGGCGAAGATGTTCTCGTCGACCGCTCCGGAGTCGGTGAACAAATCGTAGAGCAGGAAGTTGGTGCTTTCCGCGAACAGCCAACGGCGCTTGAGCAGAGGAGCTATCTCTCGGTTGTGGCGGTCGACGAGACCTTGATCGGGCCATTCTTCGTAGCGCGGCCGCTGATATTCCATGCCGTATTTCTCAGTGAAGCCCTCGACCTGGCCATGGCCGAACATGGGTAGTCCGGGGAGCGTGGCCATGAGCGCGGCGACACCGAAGCACTTGTCGCCCTTGCCGAATTGATCGATGGCGGTGCGTTCGTCGGGATTGCTCATGAAGTTGACATAACGTTTCATGATGTCGGGATCGAATTCGAGCGTGTTCTTGATGACGGAACGGTAGTTGGCATTGTCCTCATCGCGGAGCATGACCATGAACGCGCTGTTGTAGACGCGGTGCATGCCCAAAGTGCGCACGAAGTAGCCTTCCATGAGCCAGAAGGCTTCAGCGAGGAGCAGGGTGCCGGGGACTTCAGCCGCGACGCGGTCGACGACTTCGCGCCAGAATTCGTGGGGCATGAGCCGATCGAATTCCTGCTGGCTCATGCTGTATTCGGCACGGGAGGGGATGGCTCCGCTTGAGCCGGGACCCGGAAACCAGAGGCGATGAAAGTGTCGCTTGGCGAGGGTCATGGCGGCATCGAAGCGTATGACTGGAAAGAGCCGTGCGACGTGGAGAATGGTCTGGATAACTTGTTCGCGCACAGCAGGATTGAGGTAGTCGAGTTGCGCGGTATCGTTCCAGGGGAAGCTGGTACCGTCGTTGCCGTGGTAGATGTAACGGGTTTCGCCGCTGGACTTGTCGCGGCGACGGAAGACAACAGCAGCGTCGGTTTGGGTAAAGTAGTGGTCGTCGATCTTAATCTCAACGCGATCGTCGACGGAGACGTCGGGGCCTTCAAAACTATAGGCCGGGTAGGGCGATTCCCAGCGGGAGATGAACCATTCGGGGTGCTCGACGACCCAGGGCGAATCGATGCCCATGTGGTTGGGAACCATGTCGCTGGCCAACCGAATGCCGTGATGGTAGGCGCGATCGCGGAGATTAATGTAGGCTGATTCGCCGCCGAGGTCTTCATTGATGCGGTAGTCAAAGAGCGAATAGGCGGAAGCGACGGCCTCTGGATTGCCGCATAGCAACTTGATGGTCTTGGAGGCTCGGCTACGCTCCCAGACGCCAATGAGCCACAGCGTATTCATACCGCGGTCGGCGAGGGATTGAAGCTCCTCATTGGGAATTTCATCGAGACGGCGGATATAACGGCCGTATTGGCGGCTCAACTGGGCGAGCCACACGTAGGTGCTCTTGGCGATCATGACCGTGGTGGGCATCCAGGCTGTATCCGGCGAGAACTTCTCGTACTCGTGGGCGGGATCGCCAAAGACCGGAACATCGGCACGGCTAATGACGGAAGGCCACATCTGGGTTCCGGCTTCACGGCGACGGCGGGCGGCCTCTTCAGCGGCCTCGCGGGCACGGGCGGCGGGAGGATTGAATTGCATCCATAGAGCTAGTTCTTCTTCATTGAGGATCTCGCCGGCGATGAGCAGGAAACGCTCCAGGCTGTCGCCGAGAAGGGGCTTCCAGAGGCGGCGGAGGAAATCTAACTGGTCGCGCAGGGATTTTGGGGACGCGGTGGCGGGGGCGCGCAGAAGCTCGAGCAGATTGACCGAATCGGCACCGGGGATGGGGATGAGGGGCCGGGTTGCAAAGTATTCAGGAAACTGCTGGGTCACCTGGAGATAGGCTGTCTGTTCTGCCAATGGCTTTTCGGCGAACAGTTCATCGAAGGGGGAGAAGGCTTCGTTGCGGTTGGCGGTCCAAAGGAGCATCAACTCTTCGAATGCCGCCTCACGATGCGGGACGCCGTCGGTGGATCCCTGAAGCCATTTTTGCGCAGTCTGGTCGCCACGAAAGACGCTGGAGCCAGGAAAGTGCTCCACAAAGGTCAGGAGCAGCAGGTCGAGCGCTTCAAGGGTTATCTGAGAGCCGAACCATAAAAGGGCGTCGGCCATAACGCTTTTGTCGAACTGCTGGCGGTAACGAGAGATGATGACGTGACTGGCCTCATCAATGAGGCCCATGGCGAACAGCGCGCCGGCATGGATGGCCAGATCGGGATTCTTGTCGGCTTCGCGCACCTGGTTCATGCGATGAGCGAATGCGCGGCAAGCAGCCATATCGGCGAAGACTACGTTGCCGTTAAAAGAAAAAAGCGCCTCTGGAAACTGATAGCGCTGGCGCGCTTCGCGTGAGATGTGGAATTCCATCATAAAAAACCGAGCTCCGAAAACCCAACTGCCAATTGATGAGAGATGCCGGACCGTTGTTTGCGGTCCGGCTTACCGAATCAAGATCGCCCCCCAGAGGGGTTGAAACATCCCGATGAAACGCCGCAAATGTAAAGTATCACTCCCGGGGGACAAGGTGCCCCAGCATTATGGTTCCTGGTTCAGACGAACGGTGAGTCGATTTCTGCGGGCATGGCCTGATCCACCTGCTAAATACTGAAGATGTACGAAATTGGTATGGATGCTCTGAACCAGTTGAGGGATTGCTTGGCGGCGGGCGACAGCTGCGTTTCAAACAGATAAATTCTCCGCAACCGTACGGAGCTTTGATGCACGAAGCTGGCGCAGCGCATCGATGTGGATGACAAGGGCAATCAAGCCGCCCAGCAAAGTGCACCATGCGCGACGGTGTGCTATGACCGGTCCCGGGATCTGGTTGAGAGAGAGGAGGAAGACGATGTAGGCCGTCAGGCAAGCGGTGAAGAGTCCATAGTTTACCGAGTTGGTAGCAAACGCCAGCAGGGCGAAGATTATAGCCATGACCGCCAGTACAACAGGACCCGGGACCATGTGCGCGATCAGTAGACTGCATAACCAGGCGCCAGCGAGCGTGCCCAGGATGCGAGCGGTAGCGCGTGTCAAAGTTTCGGCAAAGGCGGGTTTCTGTACCAGGAGTGCAGTCATGGGAATCCAGTACCCGGACTGAACGCCAATGCGCCGGTAGACTTCGGTTGCCACGACCATGGTAACGACCAGGCGGAGAGAGTAACCGAGCGCAGCAGCAGCTGAGAATGGCTGAAAAGTTCGCGGCAGTTCGCGGACGCGGCGGGCGAATTCATGCTCCTGGTCCTGGACCGTGTTTCTCACGGTGATGTAGATCGACAGTAGATCTTTGCCGAGGTTGGGAAAGAGGCGCAATCCGGCGGTTGTGATCAAGAGTTGAACGAAACCTCCGGCGGCGATGAGCCCTGCACGGACGAATGCCGGCTCGGGACCGGTGGGAAACGCGGAAGCGACCAGCAACGCGACAGAGGCCTGTTGTCCCACCCAGGACAGGCCGGTGTTGCGCGTGGTAAGCACCCCGTAGATGAAGGCGGAGATGCCAGCGGCGATGACTAGCCAATAGTCTCGATGGCCGGCGAGGGTACCTGCCAACGTCGCGGTAGACGTGGCGAACACGGCGGCGATCATCGGAATCAGGCGTGAATCGGCGATACGCTGGTTGGCGCCGAAGCCGATGGTGAATGCGCCCCCTGCAGCAATGAGACCGCCCCCTGGATGGCCGGCCAGAATCCCCACAAACAGACACAGAGCCACCGCCAGGGCACTGACCAACGGAAGCCAGAAACTGAAGTTCGACCACTGGAAACTATACAAGTCGGCAGCGAAATGGGGCGCACGGGGGCCAGGCGCCGGGGTCGCATTGGCAGGAGTGGTGGACATCTCAGAAAAATGCGGGTTCTGCAATTGCGCGCGGAACGGAGAATCGAATTATACGTGGGTCGCATTGATTGGGCGACATAACCGCAAGGCACATCGCCCACTGTAACCAATGCTGGCAGCGGTTGTGACCACTACGCGGTTTTGAGCACCAGAACGGTCGCAATCGGATCGGGAGATTTTTCCGGAAGAGCGACGTCCACAGCATTGCCTGCGCTGGTCACCTTCAGCGGTTGGCTTGCTTCGTCGGCAAGTAAATAGGCGCCTGTTACATGGCGTGGCATTTTTTCGAGATGAAATGTGGATCCCGGCCACTCGAACAAGTGAATGTAAATCTTGTCCTGGCTAGTGGTAGACCGCCACTTCCAACTGGGAATAAATTTGGGCTTACCTTCCTTGTCGTTCTCGGTGGTTGAAAATGAGCCTGCCTCCTCGCCAAAAAGCGTAGGTTGCGTGGCATAAATGGACTCGCCGTTCACGGCCAGCCATTTCCCAACCGCTTTGAGACGCTCCACTTCAGCGGGCGGCACTTCGCCGGTGGCCATCGGGCCGATATTGAGCAGGTAATTTCCGCCCTTGCTGGCGATATCAATCAGGTTGCGTACCAGGGTTTCTGTGCTTTTGAAATTAGTATCGTCCTGTTTGTAGCCCCAGGTGTCATTCATCGTCATGCACGATTCCCAATCGCGCCCTGGGTATCCCTGGGCCGGGATGTACTGCTCCGGAGTCTCGGTATCGCCGCTGTATCCGCCGCCGAGACGGTTATTCCAGATGAGCTTCGGATGCTCATTCAACACCTTCACGATTTCGCCGGCAAGCTGTGGAGTCATGTCTTTGGTTGGCGTGTCAAACCAGACGATGGCTGGAAACTCTCCGAATTGGGTGAGCAATTCGCGGATCTGCGGAATGGCTTTGGAGCGGAGGTACTCCGCGAAATTCCCGTCCTGCGCCGAGTCCCAATGGAAGGTTGGCGGTTTATGGTCGCCGGTCTTGTAAGCCGCGCCTCCCGGCGCGGTCCAATCCTGATCCTGCGAATAGTAGAAACCAAGCTTCAGGCCCTGCTTGCGGCACTCGGCGGCCAGCTCTTTCAGAGGGTCACGCTTGAAGGGCGTGGCCTGAACAATGTTGAAGGGGTTGGCCTTTGAATCGAACATTGCAAACCCATCATGATGCTTCGATGTGATCACGATGTATTTCATCCCGGCTGACTTCGCGAGGCTCACGATTTCCGCCGCGTTGAAGAGGGTTGGATTGAATTTTGCGGCAAGAGCCTTGTAATCCGCGACCGGGATCGATGCCCTGTTCATGATCCACTCACCGATTCCTTTGATTTCCTTTCCGTCCCAGCGGCCTGCGGGAATCGCATAAAGCCCCCAGTGGATGAACATGCCGAAGCGGGCTTCGCGGAACCACTGCATGCGTGCATTTTTCTGTGTGGCTGTCTCCGTATCCTGGACCGCGTGGACCGGATGGGCGGCATTGGTCTGAATGTGCTCGCCCTCGACCTGCGCCCACAGGGGCACCGTTTTGTTTATGGCGATCTGCGACGCTGCCAACGCACAGCCTTTGGAAAATGCGCGCCTTGATACCTTCATTTTTCTCTCCTCCGCGGAAAGCTGTTCAGGAATTTACAGGATATGCGGCAATCCGACTGGGAATAGACCGCACCGAAATTGTACGGTACTCGCTCCGACCTGTGCTTGGCCGCACGGTGGGCATTCACTACTCCAGTCTGAACCCGATGTCCCTTTCTACGCCGCGGCACGAAGAACCGTGGGCAAGCTGCTGGCGGCCCACTAGGATGAGCCGATCGATACGTAAAGGGATGTCTCTAATCCAAATAATAATATCCAGCCAATTCGGCACTATCAGTTAGCGTACTGGCCGTGTAAAGAATTTCTGCTTGCTCGCCGATCTCCCTATGCGGTGTCAATTGGAAGCGACCGACAGGCCGAAGAATAACGCTGAAGTTTTTCGCGTGCCCGCCGGTTGCACCCATAAGCCAAAAATGATGTCTCCCTTTAGGAACGCCCGCCGGTCGACGAGCGGTTGGTCACAGCCATGAAGCAATTGAAGTATTTTGCACAATCCTTGAGCCCTGATCCTCCTGATAATCGCATCCTCTTGATAATTTTGAGTGGGCGCAATCGAAAGCTCCTGCAGCAATTCTCTTGTGGCAAGCGAAGCAGTCTTCCATCCCCAGTCCACCTTCCATCATCTGAGATTCAAGAGTCAAATCAAAAGGTCGTTGCGGGAGCAGCGGCAATGGTGGTCGTAGGACAAGACCGAATATCCCGTACGCAAAGCGGCAACGATGAATCGTCGCAACGGTTACAGAAGGTAGACGATGGTTGCTGGCGGCTGGCTCGCGACGCCAACCTTTTGACGGTGAGAACCTGAGAGAATCAACAACAATCAAGGAGGGAATTGAACAGATGTCAAAGGTCCGTGTCGCGGGATTTGGAGTTTCCTTGGACGGCTTCAGCGCTGGAATCGAGCAGAGCCGCTACGACCCATTAGGCAAGCGGGGAACTGAGTTATTTCAATGGTTCTTTCACACGAAAACTTACTGCTCCATGCACGGGCGAGCTGGGGGAACCATCGGTGACGTGGACGATCAATTCGCCCAGCGGGCAAGGGACAACTTTGGCGCTTATATCCTCGGCCGAAACATGTTCGGCCCCGTACGCGGTCCGTGGCAGGAGGATTTATGGAAGGGCTGGTGGGGCGAGAATCCGCCTTTTCATGCGCCAACCTTCATTCTTACGCATTATGATCGTGAGCCTCTGGTCATGGAAGGCGGAACAACTTTCTACTTTGTAACCGGCGGTATCGAAGAGGCACTGGCCCTCGCCAAGAAGGCCGCTGGCGATAAAGACTTGAAGATTGGAGGCGGCGTTTCAACGGTACGGCAATTTCTGAAGGCGGGGCTGATCGACTCCTTGCACCTCGCGTCCGTGCCTGTTCTTCTCGGTCAAGGTGAGCTCCTGTTTGATGGATTGGATCTAGGTGCGCTTGGATTTTCCGTAACGGATCGCAAGTTTTCGGAATATGCGACTCATCTAACACTGGAGAAGGTCTAAGGCAGATTTGCCGGTGAGGCCTCATCGCTTCGAAAGAAGCGCTGAGGCAAATCGCCAAGTCCGCGCCGAAACTCAGGCTCGCATGTCCGGCGGTGTGCTGCCACCGCTTCGGGGAGTAACTATTATCCTGCCATTTAAGAATACAACCTACCAGAGCGCTTGCTGCAAGACCCAAAGTGTGTCGTAGAGTCGCTGAGGCCTCCAGATTGGGGGGCCATACCAGAATCGTCGCCGGGCTCGTTTAACTGACTAATTTCCCAAAGGAGGTAAATGAATGAGTTCGTATGTGCTTGGTTTTGAGGACATCGATACGACGAAAATCGCGATAGTTGGTGGTAAGGCCGCGAACCTGGAGAAATCTCCAAGATCAGAGGGATGGCCGTTCCTGATGGCTTCAGTATTTCCACCGAAACCTTTAAGAGAGTCATTGGGGAAACGCCGTCGTTTAACGACTGTTTGATCAGCTATCGCTTCTTAAGGTGGAAGACCGGAAATAAGATCTGTGAGCTGCGCCGTGAGATTCGCAGGCTTATCGAAAGGGTAGCCATCCCGGATGACATTCATGAAGAACTCGCCCACCATCTCTCCAGGCTTGGAGAAGAAACTGCATATGCAGTGCGATCCAGCGCAACTGCTGAAGATTTAAGGACGGCCTCCTTTGCGGTCTGAACGTAATCGGGAAGGAAGCAATCCTCAAGCACGTCCGTAACTGCTGGGATCGCTGTACATCGAAAGGGCGGTCACCTACCGCATTTAAAACGGCTTCGATCACTGCAACGTCCACATGGCCGTGGTAGTGCAGAAGATGATCTTCTCGCAGGCGGCAGGGATTTTGTTTACTGCCGATCCCGTCACCTCCAACAGGAAGATCTCGTCCATTGACGCGAGCTTCTGCCTTGGTGCGGCCTTGATCTCCGGCCTGGTGGATGCTGATGTCTATAAAGTGTGTAATGGCGAGGTCGTCGCTAAGAGGATATCCACCAAGAAGCTCACATGACAAAGAGGATATACACTACCTCGCCTTTGAGGAACTTCACGAAGTCGTACGCACGAATGAACTGGATTATCAGATCATCATCAAACGAAAAGACGAGCACAAGTCATATGAAAGACTCGCAGCGCCACGCCTCATCACCTCGGACGGTGAAATCGTCTCCGGTGAGTACGAGCGAGATCATCTACCGGCCGACGCCATCGTTGGACTACCTGTTTCGTCGGGAGTGATCGAGGGACGCGCACGCGTCATCCTTAAGCTGGAAGATGCGGTTCTGGAACATGGGGATATCCTGGTCACCTTCTTTACGGACCCTAGCTGGACACCGTTGTTTGTATCCATCAAAGGTCTGGTGACCGAAGTTGGTGGCTTGATGACCCATGGAGCAGTCATCGCGCGTGACTATGGCTTACCAGCAGTCGTCGGAGTAGGAAACGCTGCCAGGCTGATTCAAGACGGGCAACGAATTCGCGTGCACGGAACAGAAGGGTATGTGGAAATTCTCAGATAGGGGCCCCCGGCTTGAGCTTCGCCAGTGGCAAAGAGCGACATCTTCCGCGAGCAATCGGAGGATAAGCTGTAATACCGGGTAGGTCGGAGGCTAGCAGGGCGGAAATCCGCATGGTGAAACGATAGAACACTGGGATTTCGGGCGAATATGACGACTTTGATTCCAAATATTTCTGGCGGAGAGGGAGGGATTCTCCTTTGTAGATTGTGATCCCCAGTAAATACGCACCATCTAGCGCATACTCCTTGACATTGTAAGGTTTTTGTAAGATAAACAACGTTCAGGGAGGCAGTGCACGTGGCAAATAGAAAAGTAACGCTGGTTGCACACATCAAGACGGCGCAAGGTTGGAGGCGATACCCGGTAGCGTGGGGCAAGAACGGACGGATTAAGCCGGGGACGGTGATTGTCGGAGGAAAGGAACAGAAGTTCACCGAGGGCGTTTACCAGTTGCGGACATACAAGGGTTCACGAATGGTTTACAAGTCCTTGCCGAACGACAATGCACAAGACGCAGTGAACGCGCGTGACCGGGAATCGGCACTATTGGCTGCCCGTGAACACGCGACAGAGGCAGGAGCAAAGATCGTTGAGCCGGAGAGCCGGAAGTATCTGAGACGCGCGATTGAACTTTACAAACAAGATCGGGAAAACCGCAATGCGCTGGAGGCGAAGGAACAAGCTGCGCTAGTGGGGGACGAGTTTCTTACCGTCTCCGGTGTCACGTTCGTTGATGAAGTGACCGTCGACAGCGTTTATCGCTTCCACAAGGCGTTGAGACAGCGTGGATGTGCCTCACGTACTCTAGCGAACAAGCACGCGCGCCTGAAGTCAATTCTGCTCTATGCCGGGGTAGATAAGAGCGTGATTCCTCCGGCTCCAAAATACGAAAAGACGCTCCCCACGATCTACGAAGTAAAGAGTGTTGGCGCATTGCACGAGAAGGCGGACGAGTACATGCGTCTAGTGATTGACCTGGGCTTGATGTGCGGCCTGCGTGAACAGGAAATGCAATTCCTAGAGTGGGGCGATATCGACCTTGCCGGGAGAGTGTTGCGCGTCCAAGGAAAGCCGCAACGGGGATTCCTAGTGAAGGACAGTGAGCAACGCGATGTGACGATACCGACCGAGCTACTCAAGGAACTCAAGGCATACCGGAAGAAACATCCAAAGGCGCGCCTTGTGCTAGGAACCGGCAAGGATGGCGAGACTCCGAACGGGCACCTGCTCCGCAATTTGAAACAACTAGCACGCCGCGCGGGTTTGAACTGCGGAGAGTGTGAGGGGTGCAAGGAATTGAACGAGTGCAGACAATGGACATTGCACCGTTTGCGCCGGACATTTGCGACCAACTCACTCAGGGGTGGAGTGGACTTGCGAACGGTCCAGCACTTGATGGGTCACGCCGATCTAGCTTCGACTCTGCGTTACCTGCGGCCTGCCTCCGGGGATGAAGTGCAGGACCGCATGAACGCTATACAGTGGCGCTAGAAGGCGGTGCTGTGAACCTCTAGCCATTGAGCAAGTTCAAATGGATCAATTCGAACGCTTGCCCCCAGTTTCAAATGGGGTAAGCGTTTTTGTTTTACCATCGCGTAGATGGTTTTCGGAGAGCAGTCCAGCAAGCTCGCGACGGATTGAACCGTCATTGCTTTGCGGTGACCGCGTAGGGATTGGATGAGCGATTGCCCTTGAGTGTCCGACCGACCTTGGAGCGCGCGTGCCGGGGTCTTTGGCTGCGCTGTCCTGCGGGACAGGGTTAACGTGTCTGTCATTAGTCTATGTGCCTGCTCCGATTGAAGTCATTACCGAGTTGTAGGTATCGGGTGAGGACAATTTGCTGTGTTGGATGTTATAAGCCCTTTCCGCGGCGGAAATAAGGCGGTCACGAACATTTGCCCTAGGATAATTGGCCTGCATTTCTGCAATCCAAGCTTTGTCGAAATGCAGGAAAGCCGAGGTTGTTGGTATAACCACCGCTTCATCAGGGTCGTAATCGGCCACGTCGCACTCTAGCTTCTTCCAAGCTGAGTGACTGAGTAGCTGAGACTCAGCGCGGCCATCATCCTGAGTAGCTGAGTCTACTGCCCTATTAGTTTTATTCGTTCCGTTCATACCATCCTGAGTAGCTGAGACATTGAGAGATTGAGTACTTGAGTTATTGAGTAATTGAGAGTCTGAGACATTGAGACATTGAGATACTGAGTTATACTCAGGATGATTGATCCCCAAGTTTAACCGCCTGACATTCCCGATGACGCTGTATGTGTACCCTTCCTCGCGATGTTTCCTGTCTTCGACGGTGACAACGAACTGAACGGAGGGATTGTTGGCGATGAAGTCCAGACATGCAGGTTCACCGGCCTTGGGTTTCTTTCCGAGGGCGGCAACGAGCACCTTGTGATACTCACTCCGTGGCGGGATCACCTTCCACGGATTTTCTACCATCCCCATGTTGACGTACTTCTTCAGGACCTCTCCGCTTCCGTGAATCACAAAGTCCAGGCGCTTCACCAGCCGCTTGTATTTCTTGTACTCGAAAGGCTCCGGGTGGACTTTGACGCAGGATGCTTCATACTCGCCCGGTGTGATGTGAGGTTGTTGTTGGTCTTCTCCGACCGTAAGGAACTCGCTCATAGACTAGTTGGCCCAGCCCTTGAGTAAGATTGCATCCATCCAGTCCGCTTTCAACTCTTCCAGCTTCAGGTGACTCCAAACAACTGTGTTTGTGTATGTATCAATGATGTGGTAGCTTCCAAGGTTGCTAACCTCGCGAGGCGAGCTAGTGCAGAGTTTTAGAGAGTGCTTCCCCAAGATTCTGTTCACTCGCGCGATTTGTGCTTTTTGTTCCGGTGTATTCATCCTTAGCGTTATGCCATCCTCGTAGTATAGGTTCTAAGAACCGCCGTTCGTAGGAGTAGAGTATCATATTCCGCAAGAGCGCACAAGGCGATTTTTTTGCCCTCACTAGGTTGCTAGGATTTCTAGGATTGAAGGGCAGCACACGAACACTGTGCGGTTGCTAAATCTTCGATAGATGACGAACAATACGCCGAAGCCTGCGTATCTCTCGCGGCCTCAGCCGGACAGCCCTTCCAGTGCGAATGAAGTGGATATTCCGCGTGTTGATTATCTGCATCAAGAAATTCTCACTTGAGCCTAGCCTCTTAGCTACGACGGCAAGCTTGACCGGCCTTGCTTCTTGAGCCATAGAGGGTCCAGTTCCTTTCCCTTCACGGTCAGGTTCTGTGTTCCCTTACGACAAAACTCTTGAAGGTCATGAATGTTGACGCGGACACTGCGCCCGATCTTGACGGTGGGGAGTTGTCCGCTTTGGGTTAGCGCCTCGACGGAGGGTACGCTGAGTCCAATCAATGCCGCGACTTCGCGGCGCGAATAGAGAATCTTTTGCATGATGTTTTCCTTTGGTTGAGTGGTTGATCGTTGAAACTTGTAGACACACTTTGTGATGGTTAAAAATCCGGGGGGCAATGTGTGGGCAAGGAATTTAGGACGAAATCCGAACAGAGTACCTACGCGATGTTTTGGACTTGGTTCGGACCCCACCATGCTTGCCACAGTCAGCTAAGGTGCTTGTCCAACAATGGGTTAAGGCAAAATTCAGGGTCGCCAGGATACACACAATCTCGCTCGACTAGGTTTTGCACCATTTCTGCTACACAGTTACTAGTTGGTTAGTGGCAATGATTACCTTGTAAACCCGGATGCACGACAGGAAACTCGACACTGTGTAGATGATTAGGGTGTACCCGACAGCAACGCGCTAATTTGACACTTTTATGCGTTAAAAAACTGAACATAATTATTTTCTTGACACTCGTAAGAAGTAGTCATAGAGTTCAACCATACACTTTGCGTTCACGGAGGCAAGCAACATGACGATTACAGGACAACGAGTTGGATACGTCCGGGTAAGTACTACTGACCAAAACACTGAGCGCCAGATGCCAGACAGAGCCGGTCTACACTGCGTCTTCGAAGATAAGTGCAGCGGCAAGGATGTAAATCGTCCTCAGCTTCAGGCTGCCCTTAAGCATCTCAGGGCAGGAGACACCTTGGTTGTTCACAGCATGGACCGTCTAGGACGTAATTTGATGGACTTGAAGACCATCATTAACGACCTAACAGGTCGCGGTGTAGCCGTCGAGTTCGTCAAGGAAAAGCGGACGATCACAGCGGATACTGACCCAATGACGAAGCTGTTCTTTGACATCATGGCTTGCTTCGCTGAGTTTGAACGGTCCCTTTTGAAAGAACGCCAACGTGAAGGTATAGCCATAGCGCGCGCTAAGAACATCTACAAAGGCCGCAAAAAGGCATTGAACGATGAACAGTCGGCACAGCTTAAGCAGATGCTCTTAGAGGGCAAGAAAAAGACGGAGATTGCAGCGGCGCTCGGCATCACTCGTCAAACCGTCTATGCCTACGCAGAATCCTAGTCACCACACACTGTGCTGGTACAAAAGAACGGGGCATTTGTCCTAGTTTTTCTAGGATGGTGCCCCGTTTTCATTTGCCGTTACTTCTTGTCGAAGTCACCGCGCGTGATCTTGAACACGATGCTAGAACCGTGCCGAGCGACGACAGCGGTTTTCTGTGAGACGCTCATATGTCTCCACTCTTGGCTAGATGGCAGACGACCGTTGAGCGTGACGGGGGGACGGTTCGGCAGTGCCTCAAAAGCGCGCAATCCATTTTCATCGATGAACTTTATTTTCGCCGCTTGATCCAGGTCAGACTTAGACTTGGGAACGCTGTTCTCTGCCTTCTCTTTCAGGCTTCGAATACTGCGCTTGTCGGACACTAAATTTTCGTTCTCTAAAGCTAGGATTTGGACCGCCTTCGCAAGTGGGACGCCGTTCACCGATGGCTTGCCATCACTGCCAAACTCAATCTCGCCTAGGAGAGTCAATGCGTCCGACTGCTTGTGAAAACGGACGCCGCTCTCCGCGAACGCATCTCTGATTGCTTCCTGCCTACGAAGATCAGTATTCGAGCGTTCCAACTCCAGCACACGTGCTCGTGCTTCGTCTGCCGCTTTCTGTGCAACAAGAGCCTCTTTGCGGACTGTGTGAAGTTGTGTAATATCTTCCGGCTTCAGGTGTGCCCACTCGCTAGGAATGTCGCTAGGCGCACTAGGAACGACGTTGTTTTGATCTTTGTTGTTCTCTGCCATCTTAGTTACCGGCCTTCTGTTTCACTTGTTCAAGTTCGGCAAGCAAGGTTGCAATGATTGCGGCCTGTTCTTCGTCTCTCTGTATGAGCTTTTGAATAGCAGTGTTGCTGTTGTTGAGATAGCGGCGCAGTTCGGCGCTCTCGGTGGTGAGTTGTTGTACTCGCGCAGACAGGGCCGACGCGATTTTGTAGGCTTCGGGTGAATAAACTGCTGAATGTTTAGATTTGTTTCTCATAGTGACTGGGGTTTCCTTTATTGGGTGTTGTGACGGGAGGACAACGTTGTACAGGGTGCGCGTCAGACGCGATTTCCGAGCGCATCAACGACGCACACGCTGTACAGTTCCTTGTGCGAACCCCCGTCACCATCGACGCACAAGGAAACTTGAATTACGCACACAGTGTGCAATCCCCCCGGAGCAAAGCTACGACGAGGGGACCGCACATTGTGCGCTATTCCACGGGACCACAACGAAGGAGAGAGCCGTTGCCGTCATCGCGCAGAATGACTAAAGATGTTTTTTGGATGCTCTGACTATACCTGAGGAGGCTGTAACTTAACCTATCTAAGTCTTATACTAGTATAGTACCCCGACTCTGGTACCAGTCAATCCTGTTAGATTCATACTCTGCTTGCAGCTTACTGACTATAAATCCACTTAGACATGTCTGGATACCGCGTGGAAGTCCTAGAATGGTGCTCTAGAATGCTAGAAATGACCTATAAGTGGAGATAACAAAGCGTAGACGACAAATTCAGCGGCTATCGACGTGTTGACGACCTAGGAAACAGACACGGTGACCGGCACAGAGTGATTTCTCTGGATTCTGCTACTTCGCCGGTACGTTGAACGAGACTAGGACTGCACACTGTGCAGTTCACAAAGTAAAAAGAAAAGGCACTGTAGCGAATACAGTGCCCTCACTTTGGGTAGCCTTTGCCGGGTTACGTACCGGCCCCAGCTACCACGCTGGACGCTTACGCTTGCCCAGAGGCTAGGGCGCGGCGAAGGTTCTCCACTGCTACCTGATCTAGAGACGTGTGCCGCACAACAGCGTCAATGACGGCTTCTGTGAGTGGGGAAATGCTGTCATAGGTGACGGGGGATGATGCAGACTTCTTCGACTTGGACATTTTGTTCTCCTCGTGCGGTTGGTGCCGCTGAAGACAATGTCTCATAGTCCATAAGCCATTACAAGAGAACACTTTATGTGTGTGTCTAGTAGTTCTATCCTGCACAGTGTACAGGCTGGTCGGGGAGTTATCAGCGAGACGCGAGCATAGCTCGTTTCGTGTCCCACCAGGACGGATTAAGGCGAGAACGCCAGTCCTGCCCTAGGACACGGAGTGCAAAATCCTCACTCGCGTTCAAGGCGATGGCTTCGCATACGGGGCAGCTACAGCAGAACTGAGCGGCGCACACATCACACTCGACGAGTCCGGCCTTAGCGCGGCAGTTGGTGCAATAGTCTTCTACGACGGTAGTCATTGAGTTCTCCCGCTATGAGGCTACGTCCGTTTTACGTGACGTGTCAAATGCGGGGTGTCGCGATGTTAGGAGAGGGGGCAAGGCTAAGTACGAAACTTGCCTGAAACGATGCCGTACTCGCCGGGGCGTACTCACTAGGATGCTGCCCTAGGAATGCGCTAGGATGCCGGTACATGGTCCTAGGATTCTCTAGGCGAGACATGGTGCGCGATCTGGTCACGTACCTTCCCGCGCTGGCCCTAATCCTAGTGCCAGCGCGGGTTCCAAGATTGTCACTGGGGGATACGATGATCCTCGTTTACGCTTGGACATTCGCTAGTGTCACTTCCTTGGGAGAACCATGCATGGTAAATTGCCCTCGCTACGCCCGTTTTTTACTATTGATTGTGGAAATGTGCTTGTGTCTATCAGTGGCATTTGCTTCACCCAAGGTCAAATGGGCAACTGACAGTTTCAATGGCACCAAGACAGCAAAGATCAGCTTAACCGTGTTTGGTCGTCCCGGAACGCAATTCGTGAACGTAGATTTGGTTGGCTTGGCTCCATCTAAACGTTACTTTGTTCGAGTTGAATATACGGGAGTTGACTGGCTCTTCATCCCATCAGGAGATACTCTCTACCTGAAAGCAGACGATGTATTGCTGCCGCTGAGTGGGACCGGAAGTTCAGATAGTCGGAATACCTTCGACACGGACCCTTACGGTGTCCAGAAAAGCTCGAAGCCTATTCACGTTCGAGAGGTGGCGTTGTACGAGGTCACGCTGGATCAGATAAGAAAGATTGCTGCGGCTGACCTGATCCAATACAGACTGGTAGGCAAGAACCAAACAATCACATCGGGCGTATTCAAAAATCCCGAGTTCAAGACTTTCTTAGAACAGGCTATCCCTGTGATCGAATCAGACCCGCCGAACAGCTCGAAGTAGCTTAAGGGTTGCACACCTTTTGGCACCTCTTCCTTACAGGCGCGGGGGGCGTTGTAAGGCACTTCTCGCTTTGTAAGGTTTTGTCAGGGTTTAGAGGAAAAATCAGGGAACGGTATAGACTCAATAGAAAATTTAACTTCTGTTTAACTACTTTATTTTCTTGACTTTATCATTAGAATGAACAATTTATAGATTCTTATGGCGGAGAGGGAGGGATTCGAACCCCCGATAGCCTTACGACTATGCCTGATTTCGAGTCAGGTGCATTCAACCGGGCTCTGCCACCTCTCCGTGTATTCGACGTTTTTCTTTGTACAGCTTACAGGATGTACGACTCCAGCTGTCTTGTGCGGTTTTGGCTGGTGTTCGTTTGATTTCCATGCATAACCATTTGCAGCGTTCGACGCCCGAGCAGTTCCGCGAGGGTTTGCAAATCTACATCGGCCATAACGAGTCTACTGGCAAAGGTATGGCGGTTGCAATGCCACGAGTGGCCCTCGATGGTCGCTTCCTCATGGATGGCGGGGAAAACAGCCGATCGACCCTCGCAGGGCGTCGCCACTGCGCACGGATGGATAGCCGGGTCGGCTCCTTTCGGACGGCGCCTGCCACGCATCTCGTTCAGGCGCTCAAAACAACGGAGATGTGCGAACCGCTGTCCGTGTCCGAGCCGCGGAGGCAGAAGGCAGGAGGCAACGGAGAAGGCTGGAGTGAACGGCGGGAAGCTTCTACGGACTCAGAAACGGCGACGCTCCATCGTTCCCGATCCAGTCATATTGCCTTTGCCGCTCCGCCAGGCTCGCGGTCGAGACTGCTTCCCATTTTTGTGGAACACTGGTCTCGAGCCAATCCAAGGGTTTTGCAGAAACATCGCCGGCAGCGACCACTTGAAATGCATCGCGTATGGCGGCACGCTGGTCAGGCCCCAACTTCGATGGCGCGACCGAGACGATGGTCGAAACACCGGTCCGGGCCAACACCTCGAGCCATTGGCGGTTGAATTCCCACGGAACGGCATCTGTAATTCCAACCAGGTCGGGATCCAGCGTGAAGAATGTCCCATGCTGCGGCAGGCGGAATGCAAGCGTGTTCACGCCCATGCGCCGGGTGCGTTCCCACTGACGTCCGCTGGTGTCGTCGCCACTTCTCTGAACGTCGAAAATGCCCTGCCCCAGGTGTCCGATGGTGTTGCACCCGTCGATGAAAACCTGGTCGCCGGCGGCCCCGCGCAGCGCTGCATATAGACCGGCGATCACTTCGGCGTTGGTGGTGCTCCGGTCGTGAAACGACCATCCCGGCAAGGTTGGCTGAGGACCCATTTCGAAGCCCCACTGCCCCAGCAGATCGTAGGTGGAGAAGTCGTGCTTGATCATCTCATAGGTCCATTCAACGGCTTGGCGCATTTTCGCTACAATCTGTTCGAGCGCTTCCGGAATTGTTGGGTCGTATGCCAGTTCGCGCCCCCGTTCTTTTTTCTCGCCGAATCGCAGGTCCGACAGGAGCAGGTTTTGCGCGGTGCCCGCGGGAGCTTCGAGGGGCCGGATCCAGATGCCCGGTCTCACCGAACGCTGCCTGATTCCGGCGGCAAGTATTCCCATATCGGGCCATGCGGGAGTCCCATTGCTCCAACCCCCATCAATCACTGAAAACGGCCGCGCCCCGCCGCGCGGAGAGAGTTCCGCAACAGATTCCGTGTCGCGCAGGATCGACGCTGCCGTGCTATTTCCATAACTGTAATTCCAATCGTTGGCTCCGTAGACCGGTGACAATTTTTGCGACGGACGAGAGCACATCGATGTGCAAAGGGCTCGAACACTATCGAAAGCATCGATACCGGCAGCCGAGCGGTGGGATACAACCGTAGCCATCCGCAAGCGTCGTTCGCCCAGTTCTACTCCATTGCCTCCATTGCAAACGTTCAGCCACAAAGACACACCGTCGGCGTCGAGTTGCCAGAAGCAGAGAGAGCGCGCGTCGGTTTTGACACCATATCCATTGCAAATTTGCCCATCGTGGGTGGCGAAGTACCAGGGCATGACGCGCTCCGGAACGATGTTACGCCAACCCAATTCGCCGTAGCTGCGCTCCCACGCATCCCCCAGCACCTGCAAGTCGGCTCTAACCGCAGCGCGCCAACGTGCATGAATCACTGCGATGGGCGATGATGGTGCCGAAAGGGACATGATAAGTCCACCTTGCTCGAGCTTGCACTCAACCTCGATTTGTTTGTTGACCCATTTTTCCCCGTTCTGGTCGAGAGAAATCCTGCCCGAAGGAAGCGTCCTATCGAAGCGCCCGAACGCTGTCACTTGATCCGGCATCCGGAGAAGGTCGAGGTACGTGGCAGACACAGCCGAGGTCACAGTTCTCTTTGTTTGAGCAGCCGCCTCTACGTTCATCGACATGATGGATATACCACCAATGGTCGCGACCGTGCTTTGCAGAAAAGAGCGCCTTGTCGCGGCGTTCGGCGAATTCACGGTATGCACACCCGACACCGGCAGTTCCTGATCGTTGTGGTTCATGGCGATCATTCTTGCACGTCGACGGCCCGGGGAACCACTTCCTCCTACCACGATCAGGTTCACCACAAGGATCCGGAAAGAAAGTCCGCTCTGCCTGACCTAAATATTGCAGCACCACCGCCCTGTGACGATAGAATGCCGGAGGGGCCGACATCATTCTAGATTCTTTCGCGAGCGCTATTGCATAGTTATTCAAATTTGCTGTATATTTATACAAGCGCGGCCGCCCCATTGCGAGCCGCGCTTTCACTTTGTTCGGTGGAAGAGCGAGATGAAAGATCTCCGGCACAATGCGATCCGAGAACTCGTGGCTCTGTCCGCGGTGTCCAACCAGGACGAGCTCCGGCGCAAGCTGCGCCGACGGGGTTTCGCAGTGACCCAGGCCACGCTTTCACGCGATGTTCATGAACTCCGCTTGTCCAAGGGCCCGGCAGGCTATACGCTACCGAACGGGAACGGCTCTGCTGCGGCACTGGAGGACGTCCGGCCAACGGTGGCAGAGATGCTCGAAAGCTTCGCTTTGCGCATTCACCAAGCGATGAATCAAGTCATCATCAGAACCGTGATGGGGGGAGCGCAGCCGGTGGCTGCTGCTCTCGATTACGAAGAGTGGCAGGAGGTCGTTGGCACCATTGCAGGGGACGATACCGTCCTCGTCATTTGCCAAGACCCGCGCCGCGCCGGGGAAGTAGAATCGCGGCTCAGAAAGATTCTGGAGTCATGAGCGAAACTGTGCAAACCGCATTGATCGGGGTGACAGGTTATGCCGGCGCAGAGCTCGCTCGCCTCCTGCTCCATCATCCCCGTCTCAAGGGCAAGACGCCGGTCTTCGCAGGACGCGTCGGGGAAGGAGACGTTGCGCGCGGCGGCATTCCACTGGGCGAAATTCATCCGGAATTATCAGACAACAGGGGAAGCGGCAGGCTGATGCTGCAGCCATTTTCCTGGGAACTGCTTGCCGACCTGGACGTTCGCGTGCTGTTTCTCGCCACTCCGCATGAACAATCGCGCGTATGGGTTCCTGAAGCGTTGTCGCGCGGACTCCGCGTCATCGATCTGAGCGGAGCCTGGCGGTTGAACGAGCCCGCCAATCGAGCTGTCTACAACTTCGAAGATGAAGGCTCAGTGAAAGCCCTGTCGATCCAGTCGCGGGCTGTTTACGGTATGCCGGAGTTGCATCGCTCCCAGATCGCGGGCGCGCAACTAGTCGCCAATCCCGGCTGCTATGCGACTTCGGTGATTCTGGGGCTCAAGCCACTGGTTGCCTCGGGCATTGTCGATCTTGAACACGGTATCGTCGCCGATTCAAAAAGCGGTGTGAGCGGCGCGGGCAAAGCTCCCACCGCTAAGACGCACTTCATGTACGCGGCCGATAATCTTTCGGCCTACGGAGTTTTCTCGCATCGCCACACGGGTGAGTTGCTTGAGCAGATCGGCATCGATGCGGAGTCGATCACGTTTACTCCACATTTGCTGCCCATTCCGCGCGGCATTCTTTCGACGATGTATGTGCGCTTCAAGGAACCGCAAACCAAGGCGAACCTTACCCACGTCTACCATTCGTTCTTCGCCGGGAGTCCTATGGTACGCCTGTACGCGACCACGCTACCACAGATTCAGTATTCGGTCCGAACGAACTATGCGGACATCGGTTTTCAACTCTCGTCCGACGGACGGCGTGCCGTGATTGTAAGTTGTCTTGACAATCTCTTAAAAGGAGCATCCTCACAGGCTGTGCAGAATCTAAACGTGATGCTGGGTTGGGATGAGGCGGAGGGCCTGGAATGAAATATGTCGTCAAGCTCGGTGGAGCAGGCCTTGAAACTCCGGAACTCCTTAACGGTTGTGTCCGTGCCATTACTGAACTGGTGCGTGACGGCAACCAGGTTGCCGTGGTGCACGGGGGCGGCATTCAGTTGACGCGCATGCTGAAGGCGCTCGGCAAGCAGAGCGACTTTATAGGAGGCCTGCGTGTCACCGATGCGGAAACACGCGATGTGGCATTGATGGTTCTCGCCGGTCGGGTGAATAAAAGTCTAGTGGCCGCATTGGGTGCGCTGGGGCAGCCAGCCGTCGGACTTTCCGGCGGAGATGGTTTGATGTTCCGCGCGCGCAAAAAACGCACCTCGCCCGATCTTGGATATGTCGGCGAGATCGCCGCCAGCGATCCGCGCTGGATCGAGGCCATCTGGCAGTTGAACGGCGTGCCCGTTCTCTCCTCGATGGCGCTGGGATTTGATGGCGAGTATTACAACGTAAACGCGGATGAGATGGCCGCTGCGTGCGCCATCGCGTGTCACGCGGATGCGCTGGTTTTCCTTACCGATGTGCCGGGAGTTCGCGGTGCAAACGGCACCGTACTCCGATGGCTCTCTATCGATCAGATCGCCGAGATGGCTAAGACTGCAATCATCTCCGGCGGCATGTTGCCGAAACTCAGCGCCTGCCGTGAAGCACTTCTAAACGGTGTGAAGCGCGTACGAATTCTGCCCGCCGAAGCTGCTGGTTCCCTTCCCGACCTTTGCAGTTCTCGCGTAGCCCACGGCACCGAAGTAATGGTGGCCTGAGGAGAAATCGAAGTGACGAAACTCGAACAGGTTAAAGCCGCCGAGGCACGGCTTCTGCTTCATACTTACGAACGCAACCCAATCCTTTTTGTGAGAGGCGAGGGCGTCCATATTATTGACGAGAAGGGCGACCGCTATCTCGACTTGCTAAGCGGCATTGGAGTCAATGCGCTGGGTTATAGCCATCCCGCAATCGAACGCGCGATCCTCAATCAGAGCCGAACGCTAATCCATACTTCGAACCTATTCTTTCACGAGGGACAGGCGGAATTGGCGATGCGCCTCACTGAGCGCACCGGCTTGGATCGCGTGTTCTTTGCGAATACCGGAACCGAAGCCTGGGAAGGGGCGTTGAAACTGGCCCGCGCTCATGCCGGCTTGCTGCGCAGTGAAGGCAAGACCATTGGCACAAAGTTTCTGGCGCTCGAACAGAGTTTCCACGGGCGAACGTTCGGATCTGTCGCGACCACTTACAAGGAGAAGTACCGCGAACCCTTCGCTCCAGTGATGCCGGGCGTCGGGTTTGTGCGGCTCAATGATATCGCCGATTTGCGCGCCAAATTCTCTGATGAGGTCTGCGCCATTCTGGTCGAGGCGATTCAGGGAGAGGGCGGCATTCGCCCTCTGACTCAAGATTTTTTTGCTGAGGCGCGTAAGCTTGCCGACTCCACCGGCGCGATGCTGGTCGTCGATGAGATTCAGGCTGGAATGGGGCGAACGGGCAAGTGGTGCGCTTATCAGCATTACGGGATTAAACCGGATATCACTACACTGGCAAAGCCTCTCGCTGGCGGCATTCCTCTGGGCGCCATCGTGTGCACGGAAGAAGCGGCGCGGGCCATCCATGCGGGCATGCACGGAACCACATTCGGCGGTGGACCTTTGGCTTGCGCCGTGGCGATTGCCGTCATCGACGCCATGGAGAAAGAAGGCCTGCTGGCGCATGCGGCGGAAGTCGGCGATTACTTTCAGGAGCAGTTGCGCGGACTTGCTTCGAAGCACGAGGCGATTGTCGATGTGCGCGGGATGGGGCTGATGCTCGCAGCCGAACTCGACTCCGCGGATCTCGCCAAGCGCACTGTTGCCGAGATGCTCAAACGCCACATTCTGATCAATTGCACCAGCGACACGGTGCTGCGCTTTCTTCCGCCCTATATTCTTGAGCGCTCCCACGTGGACACAGCAATCGCCGCGTTGGATGAAGTACTCTCAGAACAAACTGTCCAGATCACCGCCAACGCCGCAGGAGGACATACTCGTGGCTAGCAGAGCAACTCTCGAAACCAGACTACCGATCATTTCCGTCCAGCAGGACCCGGACATTCTTGCTGCTGCTGCACGGCTTTCCGGCGAGGACATGTGCTCCATCGCCGACCTTTCCAGCGCGGAAGTGCGCGCCATTCTGAAGCTCGGCCACGAGGTGAAGCGCAATCCTCGCGAGTATCGCCACGCGCTTGACGCTAAGCAAATGGTCCTGATGTTTGAGAAGGCAAGCCTGCGCACGCGCCTCAGCTTCGAAGCCGGTATAAACAAGATGGGCGGCAATGCAATCTTTGTCGATCAGACGAATTCCCCTCTTGGGGAACGTGAAGCGATCGCCGATGTCGCACGCAACGTGGAGCGCTGGGTCGATGTGATCGTGCTGCGCACGTACGCGCATGACACCATCACCGAGATGGCTGCGCACTCGCGCGTCCCGGTAATCAATGCGCTGTCGGACTTCGAACACCCATGCCAGGCTCTGGCTGATTTCATGACCATCGAAGAGCACTTCGGCACCGCTGCGGGCATCAACTTTACGTATGTGGGCGACGGCAATAACGTATGCCATTCCCTGATGCTGACGGGTGCGCAGCTTGGTAGCAATGTCACCATCGCCACGCCGCGCGGCTACTCGCCTGACATCGAGATCGTGACCAAAGCACGCGAGATTGCCGAGCAGAACGGCTGCGAGGTAAAGCTGCTGCAGGATCCGCAGGCTGCGGTGGAGGGAGCTGATGCGGTATACACCGATGTGTGCGTCAGCATGGGGTTCGAGCACGAATCGACCAAGCGGGCGCCCATCTTTCGACCCTTCCAGGTGAACGAAGCGTTGATGCAAAAGGCGTCTTCAGAGGCAGTGTTTATGCACTGCCTTCCAGCGCGGCGCAATGCGGAAGTCACGGACGCGGTGCTGGACGGTCCGCAGTCGATCGTGTTTGACCAAGCCGAAAACCGCATGCACGCGCAAAAGGCATTGTTGCTGCTGCTCCTGGGTGGACTGGCAAACACGGCAAGCTTTCGGTAGTCATTCACCGAGAAATTTCGCAGGTGAACTCGTGGCAAACAGAGTGGTACTAATTGATTGCGGAGGGCTTGATACCTCCATTCTCGTCTCGTGGCTCGCTAGAAGCTGTGGAGAGACGACGCACAAGAAGGAGACCGGCAAGTGAAGATGTGGTCCGGCCGCTTTCGGGAACCGCTCGATACGGAATTCGAAAAGTGGCAGCGGTCGATTATTTTTGATTGGCGGTTGCTTGAAGAAGAAGTCGCCGCCAGCAAGGCTCATGCCTCCGCTCTCTGCGCCGCAGGGATTTTGAGCGGCAACGAAACAACGGAGTTGCGGTCGGCCCTGGATGCGATAGCCGCCAAACATGTGTCCGATCCAGGCAAGGCAGCGGTACGCGATCATGCGGCTGCCGAAGACATACACCATTTCGTCGAGTTGTCGCTGGTGGAACGAGTTGGTTCGCTGGGTCTCAAACTGCACACAGGACGCAGCCGCAACGAACAGATCGCGACCGACCTGCGCCTCTTTGTGCGCAGACAAATCGACCTTGTGGTCGGTGGACTTGCCGACTGGGCCCGCGCGCTTGTGGAGCAGGCCCAGGCTGCGGACGACGCCGTGATGCCGAGCTACACGCATCTGCAACGCGCCGAGCCGGTGCTGACTGCCCATTGGCTGCTGGCTTATGTTGAGATGATTCTGCGCGATGTGTCGCGGCTCAAGGACTGTGCCGCGCGGCTCAACTTTTGCCCGCTTGGTTCCGGGGCTGTCGCCGGCGCCACGCTCGTGCTGGATCGTACTATCGCCGCGCGGGAGTTGGGTTTCGCCGCTCCCACTGCGAATTCGATGGATGCGACCAGCGATCGCGATTTCGTTCTTGAGTATTTGCAGGCACTCACGTTTGTCGGCCTGCATCTCAGCCGCTTCGCGGAAGAGGTCACTTTGTTTGCTACCGCGGAGTTTGGGTTCGTGCTGCTGCCGGAAGCTTTTTCAACTGGTTCGAGCGCCATGCCGCAGAAGAAGAATCCTGACCTCACCGAGTTGATCCGTGCCAAGGTGGGCCGGATTCATGGCGCGGCGGAAGCAGTAACGCTGCAACTCAAAGGTCTTCCTTTGTCCTACAATAAGGATATGCAGGAAACCCAGGAACCGGCATTTTCCGCCGAGTTTGTTGCGCCTATGCTGGTTTTGGTATCGCGCTTCACGGCGGCGCTTCGCTTCAATCGCGAACGCATGAGTGCGGCCGCGCACTCGGGTTATCTGAACGCAATGGCGGCCGCAACTTATCTCGTACACAAGGGCGTTCCCTTCCGCACCGCGCATGAGAAGATCGGCAACGCGGTGCGGTTCGCGATTGAAAAAGGCGTTGAGCTAGGTGAGTTGACCCTGGAAGAATTGCGTCAATTCGGCGAAGAATTCGCGCCAGATTTCTACTCCGCGGTCTCCCTGACAGCCACGCTCGATTGCCACGATGTAATTGGCGGAACGGCACGCGCACGCGTGCAGGTGGCGCTGGCCGAAGTTTCAGGACGCATCGACGCGCTCGTTGCAAAGAGTGCGCACGTCAAGGAGACCGTTCATGCAGGTGCGTAAAGCACGGCTCCAGGATGCCTCCAACGTGTATGACCTGGTGAATTCGCTCTCAGGCGACGGCACGCTACTGAAGCGTGCATTCGCTGAAATCTGCGAGAACATTCGCGATTTCACCGTGGCGGAATCCGATGGCGGCGCTTTTCTAGGGTGCGGCGCGCTGCATCTTTACGGACCGCATCTCTCTGAAGTGCGATCGATCGTGGTGAAACCGGAGGCGAAAGGTCAGGGTGCGGGGGGACGCATTCTGGGCGCGCTGATCGATGAAGCGGAGGAACATGGGATTCATTCGGTATGCCTGTTTACGCGCATTCCGGATTTCTTTTTCAAGTACGGTTTCCGCACCGTGGAAGACAAGACGGATTTGCCGGATAAGATCTTCAAGGACTGCCAATTGTGTCCGCGGCTTCATCGCTGCGACGAAGTGGCGATGGTGCGCGGGCGCATTCCGCGCATGTCGATCCTGGGACCGCGCGTGGAAGCGCAGCAATTAGTCCGCCTCTCGGGCTGAAACAACATCAAGACCAACGCGAAAACTACATATTCAGTGCATCCCGGGATGGCGCCGCCTGGTCAGGATGGCGGCGGCTATGGCAGCCTGACCGTAGCTGAGCCCGCCGTCGCCGGGACTTACGCGGCGATGATGATAGACCTCGAAACCTTCCTTTTCGAGATTCAGCCGCAGCAATCGCGCCAGGCGGCGGTTGTGCAATACGCCACCACTGAGCGCGACGACGCCGATACCTGTCGCGTTGCGAGCCGCGACGGACGCGCGCACAAAGGCTCTGGCGATGCCTGCGTGAAAGCGTGCAGCAATGCGAGCCTTGCTCGCACCGCTGCGCAGATCGCACAGCAGTTCGAGCCACAAGGGCTGAACACAGATCAGCATTGGTTCGCGCATATCCCAGTTGCCGGCATTCAACTGAACCGGGTAGCCATCCACGTCGTCCGTTTCATCAATAGCGATGCCTTCGAGTTCAATTGCGGCCTGGGCTTCGTAGTCTACCTTGCGACGGCTCAACACAACGGCTGCGACTGCATCGAAGAGCCTTCCCAAACTCGATGTCATCGGAGAGTTGATCTTGCGTTCGATCATGCGCTCAAGCAGGCGTAATTCCTTGTTGGTGGCACCAAGCAGCGTCAGCACATCGGCGGATGCTATCTCAACCTGAGCAGCGCGCAAGTGAGCCAGGGCCATCCGCCATGGTTCGCGGACTGCGGCGTCGCCCCCCGGTAAAGGCACGTACTGCAGATGCGCGAATCGTTCAAAGGAGTCCATGGCGCAGATCAGTACTTCTCCTCCCCAGATGCGGCCATCGGTGCCGTAACCCGTGCCATCGAGCGCTAGACCGATCACCGATCGATCGAGATGGTGCTCGGCCATGCAGGCCGCAATGTGCGCATGGTGGTGCTGCGCGCCGATGAGTGACAACCCGCGTTCGGCAGCCCATTCTTTGGCCCAAGCGGTTGATAGGTATCCAGGATGAAGATCGTGCACCACCGTTTGCGGCACGATCTCAAATGTGCGCATCAAGTGGTCGAGAGATTCCTTGAAGAAGTCCAGTCCGGTCAAATTCTCAAGGTCGCCGAGATGCTGGCTTTGGTAGACGTAACGACCGCGTGCCAACGCGAAGACGCTTTTCAAGTGACCGCCGACGGCTAAGAGAGGAGGCGCATCGATGGGAAGGTCCATTGCCAGCGGGACATAGCCGCGTGCGCGACGGAGCAACTGGGGCGCACGGTCCACCTGTGCAGCCACTGAATCATCGCAGCGCTGCAGGATCTCGCGATTATGAAACAAGAATGCGTCGGCGATATTTCGCAGGCGCGATTGCGCTTCGATGTTGTCGATGGCGATGGGTTCTTCGCTGAGGTTGGCGCTGGTCATTACGAGTGCGCGGACCCGCGCATCGGCAAACAGAAGATGCTGAAGAGGCGCGTAGGGCAGGAAGACACCGAGCCACGGGATGCCGGGCGCAACAGAAGGCGCTATACCGTTGGCCACGCGGCTGCGAGCAAGTACGATGGGCCGCGCGGGCGTCTGCAACATTGCCATCTCTTCCTCGTCGAGCACACATAACTCCTGCGCCCGTGCGGGATCGCGTACCATCACGGCAAGGGGTTTCCCATAACGATGTTTTCGTTCACGCAACCGCATGACTGCGTTTTCATCGGTGGCGTCGACACACAAATGAAATCCGCCAATGCCTTTAATGGCCATAATTTCACCCGACAGGAGCCGATCGATGCACGCCGTTACCGCATCGTCTGTGGCAATCTCCGTTGCATCGGGAGCAGAAAGCCAGAGACGCGGACCGCAAACCCAGCAGGCATTGGGCTGGGCATGAAAACGGCGATCAAGAGGATCGTCATACTCGGCCTGGCAGGCGGGGCACATAGGAAAAACAGCCATCGAGGTTTGCGGCCGGTCATACGGGATGCGGCGCGTGATGGTAAATCGCGGGCCGCAGTTCGTGCAATTGAGAAACGGGTAATGAAAGCGCCGATCCGCGGGATCGAGCATTTCGCGCAAGCAATCAGGACATGTGGCGGCATCGGCTGGGATGCCTGTGCTCACTTGGCCGAGGACCTGGCTGGTGACAATGCGAAAGCTTGAGCCCCCGAGCACATCCAAGTCGCGGGTGACAACTGAATCAATACGCGCCATGGGCGGAGCTTCGTTGACAAGGCGTTTCGCGAAGTCGCGGAGCTTTTCTTCAACGCCCTCGACCTCAATCGTCACCCCGTTCGTGTCGTTGCCGATGAAGCCCGCGAGGTCAATTTCAAGAGCAAGACGATAGACAAAGGGTCGAAAGCCGACTCCCTGCACAACGCCGCGCACCTGGATAGCCTGACGTCTTCTTTGTCCGATCGGGCTGCCTTGCAAAGAAACCTCACATCGCATCTCAGCATAGCGCACGGTTGCAAATACTTTGAAACTGCGTGTTATTTGTTGAATTTTGGGCGACTTGTCAGGAAATCGCTCTGGGTTGGACGGGCAACCAAAAGTGCCTGAAACTCAACTATCAATACAGCAGTGAGGTCGGGTTCTGTGCTTTGCCTGAGCGCTCCTGTCCATTGCGCGTGGATGAACCCGCGTAAGAGCAATCCCCCGGAGTTACAACTGAGGAAGGTGGGCATTATGAAGAAGAATTTAGTGGTTCTGAGTGCGTTGCTGGGCGTCGCAACAATCGGCTGGGCAGACTCCAAAAAAGAGGATTCGACCGAACGGCTGGAAAACGCGGCCAAGGTGATTCACGAAGTAATGGCGGCTCCCGACAAGGGAATTCCGGACGAAGTGCTGGACCACGCGAAGTGCATCGCGGTCGTCCCGCACATGGTCAAGGGTGGGTTCGTGTTCGGCGCGGAAGGCGGGCGTGGTGTAGCAACATGCCGTACGGCAAGCGGATGGAGCGCTCCGGCTTTCTTTGCCATCACGGGGGGAAGCTGGGGTCTGCAGATCGGCGTGGAAGGCGTCGACCTGGTAATGATTATCCAGAGCGATAAGGGCATGGAGCACCTGCTGCAGAGCAAGTTTCAGATTGGCGGCGATGCATCCGCGGCCGCCGGTCCCGTCGGACGTCATGCTTCGGCCGAGACCGACTGGAAGATGAATGCAGAGATCCTGACTTACTCGCGTGCCAAGGGAGTTTTCGCTGGCTTGACGTTGAACGGCGCATCCGTACGCACGGATGAGGATTCGATGAAGTCGATCTATGGGCCCGACGTGACTTCCCGCGCTGTCCTGGCGGGCAAGGTGCCGGCTCCGCCGGAAGCGCATCCGTTCCTCGCGGCCGTTCGCGGAGCGAAGATGCAGTCCACTGCTGCTAACCAGTAACAATAACTGTTCGTTGAGTGTTTAACCAGAAAACTATGCCCCAGCCTCGCGCGAGACAATCCGCGACGCTGGGGCTATCGCTTTTAAGAAGATCGAAGACTTCGGATAACAATTGATACACTTTCTCTGAGGGTATATTGAATTCCCATACAGCTTCGCCCTGGTCTTTCGCGGTCCGTTCATCTTGCCTACTGATTAGTTTTCTTTTAACTTCCGTTTCAATATGGGCGCAGCAGGACGTCAATCGGGATGCGATCCAGCGGATCGATGCGTCGGTCCTTCGCCGCGACGAGGGGATTATCGGGTACACCGTCAACGAGCACTATGCCGTTTTTCGGGGTAAGGATGAGATCAATCCGGTGGCCGAGATGCGTGTGAAGACCACCTACAAGCGCGATGCCGGCAAGAGGTACGACATCCAGTCGGAGACTGGTTCGGAACTGCCGCGGAAGGTCCTTGAAATCGTACTCGACAATGAAAAGCGCTTGTCTGAGCCCGCCAACCGAAAGACAGCTGTGATCACATCAACAAATTACGAGATGGCGGTGAAAGGCAGCGAGTCAATTGACGGACGCGATTGCCTGGCGGTGACGTTGAAGCCGCGCCGCAGCTCTCCCTATTTGTTCAATGGGACCATTTGGGTCGATGCGCAGGACGGATTTATCGTTCAACTCGAAGGGGTGGCAGCTAAAAGCGCGTCCGTTCTGAGCGGCCCCTCGCAGGTATTCCGGCAATATGCGGTGGTGGATGGCTTTCCCATGGCCACGCATGCCAAGGCCGTTTCAAACAGCTGGATGCTGGGACATACGGTCATCAAAATCGACTACTCCGAGTATCAGATTCAGTTCGCATCGGAATCCTCTTCCGCACACTAAGAAATAGGCACTATCCACCGTCCAACGATTTTTCCAGAGAATCCCACGGCATAAAGGTGACGTTTGCCACTCCCGCTCAAGCGCCGCTGCTCTATACTTCCCTCGTAGACATGGTTTTAGGTGACTGGAAACTCGATGCCGCGCTGGGCTCCTGCCTCCTGCTGGGTCTGCGCCACGGCTTCGACTACGATCATCTGGCTGCGATTTCCGACATCACCGCAGTGCAGCGCAACTGGAAGACTGGTTTGCGTTTGGGAATGACGTATGCCCTGGGCCACGCGTTCATGGTCGCGGCACTGGGCGTGATGGTGCTGGAACTGCACATGGGCCTGCCCGAAGGTCTGGATCATTGGACCGAGCGTCTCATCGGTCTCACACTGATTGTGCTGGGCATCGGGGTGGTCGCCGGCATCCTGCGCAAAGACGCGCACGGACATCAGCACAGCCGTATCGAAAGCCGCCTTGCGATCGCCATCAACGGAATACTCTGGTCGTTCTGGCAAGTGCGGCGAATTTGGGACCGGGAAGCGCCACAACCGGACAGGTTCAAATGGATGTACACGGGGAAATCGGTCTTTCTAATCGGCGTGCTGCATGGAGTGGGAGCGGAAACGCCGAGCCAGTTGGCTCTTTTCTTCCTCACCGCCAATCTGGGCGGAACCTCGCGCGGATTGCTGGGCCTGGGAGCATTTGCGGTCGGCCTGGTTGCAATGAATGCACTGATGACCGCTTCGATGGGCGGGGCTTTCAAAGCCACCGGTCACTACCCGCGCTTTTACCATCTCATTGCCTGGACAGGAGCCGCCTACAGCTGCATTATCGGCGTTATCTTCCTGTTCGGAATCTCGGATCATTTGCCGGCTCTGGGTTGATTTTCCTACGGTCGGGAGACATCTCCGCCTGACAGCACCGTCTCGCTTTGCAGTATTTCCTCTGCAAGCTAACCTCTGCCCATTCTGGAGCTTCGGTACAAATTAAGGACGTCGTCTTGCATTACGGTATTTTTTCGGCAAGAGCTATGTCAGGCTGCTTCCCCACGCTCCGCATGTGAGTTCCATCACATCGAGTGGCTAGATTGCGACCTAGAATCGTCGCATGTCAGCCGTAGCTCTCATTCTGATAGCGCCATGCTCCCTTCTGATAGGCGCCGCGGTCCAGATTCTCGCAGCGAGACTGTGTTCGCCGCGTACGAAAGGCATTCTCGCGGCTTCGTTCTGCCTGCCTGCGGTGCTGGCTGTCGCCGGCCTCGTTCCCTTTGTTCAAGCGGGGCAGGCCATCGATGTTCACCCGTTCGGTTGGGATGGACCGCTCCAACTGGCGCTGCACGTGGATGCACTCAGCGTTCTGTTTGCCCTGATGGGCGCGGGCCTGGGCGGCTTCGTGTTGATCTATTCCATCGGGTACATGGCGCACGAGAAATCCGCGACTCGCTTCTTCGCCACTATGCTGGTCTTTATCGCTGGCTTTGTCGGCCTTGTCTACAGTGCCAACCTCTTCATCTTTTACCTCTGCTGGGAACTGGTCGGCCTGTGTTCGTTCAGCCTGGTGGGCTTTTGGTACACCAATTCGGAAGCAGTGGCGGGCGCGCGCAAAGTATTGCTGATGACACATATCGCCGGATACGGACTACTGGCTGCGATCATCGTCATCTACCAACGGACGGGGAGCGCCTTGTGGACGGATCCCGCGCTGGCTCACGCCTTTACGAGCGGCGTGTTCCTGCTGATGCTGGCCGCGCTGATCGCCAAGTCGGTGCAAGTGCCGTTGCATACCTGGATTCCCGAGGCCATGGCCGCACCCACTCCGGTCAGTGCGCTGCTGCACGCAGCGTGCTATGTGAAAGCCGGCGTTTACCTGGCGGCACGCATGCACAGCTTTGGCGCTTGGCCGTATGCCTGGGGCGCAACGCTGGTATGGGTCGGCACCATCACCATGGCCGTCGGCGTGATGTACGCCATGGTCCAGACCGATTTGAAGCGGATGCTCGCCTACTCCACCGTGAGCCAGATCGGATACATGATGTTAGGACTGGGCATCGGCACGCCGCTGGCCATCACCGCCGGTCTGCTTCATTGCCTGAATCATGGATTTTTCAAAGGCGGATTATTCCTGACTGCAGGTTCGGTGCAGCACGCGACGGGCACGCGCGACATGAACAAGCTGGGCGGGCTGGCACAAAGGATGCCGAGAACCACGCTCTCCTGGCTGATCGGCGTTGGAAGCATGATGGGCATCCCGCTGATGAGTGGATTTGCCAGCAAATGGATGCTGTATGCGGCTGCTTTGCAAGCTGGGTGGGCGGTACCGGCAGTGGTGGCCTGGGCAGTGAGCCTGGGCACGGTGTTTCTGGGCGTGAAGGCTACCAGCGCCGTCTTTCTGGGGCCGTTGACTGAGAATACCGAGGAAGCACACGAGTCCCCGGCGACCATGCTATGGGGCATGGGATTCATGGCGGTGGGCAGCATCGTGCTCGGCATCGCTCCACAGTTGGCTGTCAATTACTTGTTGAACCCGATTCTGCGCGCGCTGGCCATTGGTGCGGGCGTCCATGTCACATGGTTTGGTCTGGCGGCAGAGGCGGGCACCTTTTCGACAACCGGCGGCCTGGTGTTAGCCTTGGTTTCCGTCATCCTGGGCGGCGCCATTTATGCAATCGCCTACGTCGCGCGCCCGGTCGCCGTTTCTGCCTCGACCGGCGGCGGCCCAGCAATGGCGGGCGCCGGCGGCGGCATCTTCACGGGCGGAGAGCCGCTCTCTGACCAGGGCAGACTGACGGCCGGCGATTTCTCCAGTATCTTTCTGCAAAACTGGCGCTCCTTCTTTCGCTGGACCAACGTGGACCGCTTTTATCTGGGAGTGTGGGATGCGTTGAAGGCGGTTTCACGCGGCTTGGCACTCCTGGTTGGCTGGATGGAAAGGCGCGCCACGTCGCTGACCGTATCGTTCTCATGCATCGTCTTTTTGAGCTTGCGTTGGCTGGTGCCGGGAAAAGGGTACGCAAGCCCCCTTGGCGCATCCGCCCACATGCCGGACTGTCTCATAGGAGCCTGCTTCGTTGCCGCCTGCGCGCTGCTCGTTTCGGCCCTGGCTCGTGAAGAAACCAGGCGGCTTATACCACTCATGCTGTTAATTTCGCTCTCTACCCTCACGGGCCTGCTCAGCGCGAACGTATGGGTCCGAATCGGACTGCTGGAACTCGGCGCTGTTTTGACCGTGGTTCTGGTTTGGCGATCGGTGCGGACAGAAGCCGCCAGGTTCACGTACCTGGCAGCGGTTGCTATCTCCGCGCTCACCCTGGGCGCAGGCGTTCTATCCGCGCATCATGCAGACTGGTCGCGTGCCCTTATCCTGACCAGCATCGTAGTCAAGCTGGCGGCTGTGCCTCTCTGTTTCTGGCTGCTCAGTCTTGCCGACGAATTGCCTGCCGTGGTCCTCGGCCTCATCATCGCCGTGGTGGACATGGCGGCATTTGGCGAATTTTACGTGAGCTGCCAGGAGAATCCATCCCTGCTGACTCCTCCGACACTTCTGCTAGGAGTCGCGGCTGCAACCTCGCTGGACGCCGCGCTGCTGATGCTTACACAAAAGAGCCTCAAGCGCCTCCTGGTTCTCTCCACCGTCGAAGATGTCGGCTTCCTGCTTCTGGGCCTTGCCTCTGCTACGCAAATGGGCTTCCAGGGCGCACTGATTGCTGCGTCCACACATGCCGTCGCCAAGGCTCTGCTTTTTGCTTGCCTGAGCAGCCCTGAAGCCGCCGGCGAATTGGCCGAGTCCGAACCCAAAGGTTTAGCCTCGCGCTACCCGGTGAGCGCCTTCGGTTTTCTGTTCGGCATGCTGGCCATGCTCGGCATTCCGCCAACCCTGGGCTTCATTGGCCGCTGGAGGCTCTACGAGACCGCGCAGCGCATCAGCCCCGTCCTTGCCGGGATCTTTATTCTTTCCTCCATCCTGGCGCTGATCGCCTACGTCCTCGCGTTGACCCGCGTTTGGTGGGGACCGGGCAGTTGCCCCGATGCAACGCCGGTTCGTGACCAGGGTGTCAAGAAGGAACCGCTCCTCGTCCAGGCCACGATCATCGTTCTGGTCGCCGTGCTGCTCGCAGCCGGCGCATGGCCTGGGTTATTGCAGATGCTTCAAGGGGGTCGACCATGAATCTCTGGAAACGATTGATGTGTTACAGCCGGCGCCGCAGCCCGTGGCTTTTTCATATGAACTCGGGCAGTTGCAATGGATGCGACATTGAGCTGGTAGCCAGCCTTGCGCCGCGCTATGACGCCGAACAACTGGGTGTGCGCCTCGAAGGCAGTCCCCGGCACGCCGACATTCTCTGCATCACGGGTCCCGTAACCCGCAATGCCGTGGGCGCCATCAAGACGGTCTACGGGCAAGTGTGCGGACCAAAGGCGGTGGTCGCCATCGGGTCCTGCCCGGCAACGACCAATGTGTTCATTGACAGCCGCACGCTCGATGGCCCGCTGAACAAGCACATTCCAGTCGATGTTTTCGTTCCCGGCTGCCCTCCGCGTCCCGACGCCATCGTTGTCGGGGTTGCGCGTGCCGCAGCCATTCTGGCGGACCGGGAGGCTGGCAAGACCGTGCCCGAGCCGCGCCCGTTGCCGATCGTGGATCCGGCAAACGCAGAGTGCGCCCTCACGGAGGTTCAACGATGAATCTCATGACCGCGCTGGCGCGCCTGCTGATCTTTCCAGGACTTCTATTCGCGGTTCCCGCTGCATGGTTCTTTCTCTGGGTGGAACGTAAGGCGGTGGCCATGATGCAGGGCCGCATCGGGCCTCCCTTTATGCAGCCGTTCTTCGATTTCATCAAGCTCCTGGGCAAGTCGAATCCGCCGCGAACCGGGATTTCCGGCGCCTTGATGAAGGCCTGGCCGCTGCTGGCTGTCTCCTCTGCCGCGGGCGCTGTGGCACTGTTGCCGGTGTTGCCCTCCTACGGCGGATTCCAGGGCGACCTGATTCTTCTCCTGGCTCTTCTGGAACTGCCGTCGATGTGCATCATTGCGGCGGGGTTTTCATCGCGCTCCATCTTCGGCGAGATCGGGTCAGCGCGCGAAGCCGTCCTCAGCGTCTCCTACAACGTTGTCTTCCTGCTCGCCATCATCTCCATCGCCGCCTCGCAGCACACATTCCGGCTTGAAGAATTGGCCAACCTGCCCGCGTCGCCGTTGCGTTGGCTGGGAATCGCGGCCCTGCTCGTTTGCCTGCCGGCCAAGCTACATCTCAATCCGTTTTCTCTTCCCAATGCCGAGCAGGAAATCTATTCCGGACCCATGACCGAATACGCCGGCCCGGAACTCGCCATGTGGGAGCTTTCCCACGGCCTTGAATGGATTGCCGCTACAGGATTGGTTGCCACGCTGGCTGCCCCGCACATCACGCTGTGGTGGCTATCGGCCATCGTCTTCGTCGCGCTCTCTTTTGCCGTCGTCCTGCTGCTTTCAGTTCTTGCCTCTGCCACCGCGCGACTGGCGATCGATACCACCGTGCGCTTTTACTGGCAGTGCACGCTGATCTTCGCCGTACTCGCTATTTCCTCAGCGCTCTTCATGAGGTTCAGGTCATGAATATCCTCACCATGTTATGGAAGAACCTCTGGGGCGGATCGCGCACGTTGCTCTATCCTGCGCGCCCCCAGGTCACTGAGCATTTCCGCGGATTAGTGGAATTTGATCCTTCCCTCTGCACCGGATGTGCGGTGTGCAAATTCCGCTGCACCTCGCGCGCCATTGAATTCAAAGGCGGCAAGGGCGAATTCACCTGGAGCTACGATCCCGGCCAATGCACGTTCTGCGGACGCTGCGTCGAAGGCTGCAAAGACCAGGCGCTACACCAGGAATCGGAGACTCCGCCCGTCTACACCACACTCGGAGAACTGAAGCACTCCTACACCGTGGCGCGTAAAGCACCGGTCAAACCTGTCGCAGCCAAGGCTGCACCTGTTGTCTCATCCTCTCCCCTCTCTTCTCCTGGAGACACCCAATGACCACCCTTGAACTGATCCCCGAAGCTACTGCTGAAACCAGCCCCTGGACTGAAGAAGGCGGCGTGTTCTGGCTCAACTACAGCGATTTGAACGTACGTGAAGTAGCTAATGCGATGAATGCCCTGCAAGCCCGCTTCATCACGGTCACGGCATATCAGCTTCCCAAGGAAGAAGGCCTGCGCCTCGAGTATCACTGGGACATCGACGGCCGCCTATTGGGATTTGTCTTCACGCTAGCCAGCAAATCCATCGAGAGCATCTACGACCTGTGCGAAGCCGCAGATTGGATTGAACGCGAAATTCACGAAGGATTTGCCGTCGACTTCACGGGCCGTGTCTACGAGCCGTTGCTTCTCCGCAGCGGAGACATGATGGGAGTGAATCTACGAGAGATTTGTTCCCCCGAACCCCCCGCCGCTGGCTCGGTGGGGAAGGAAGAGGTCGCCAAGTGAGCTACAAGATTCCGATGGGCCCCTACCATCCCGCGTTGGAAGAACCATACAAGCTGGACATGATCTGCGAGGGCGAAACCGTATCCGATGCAAAGCTGCACATCGGTTTCAACTTCCGCGGTATCGAACACCTGGCCGAAACACGCAACTACATCCAGGTCATCGCGTTGATGGAACGCGTGTGCGGCATCTGCTCCAATATCCATACGCTCACGCTGTGCCAGGCCATGGAGAAATTGACCGGCCTTACGCCACCCCCGCGCGCAAAATACATTCGCGTGGTCATTGCGGAACTGGAACGGCTGCACTCGCACGTGCTGTGGGCCGGCATCGCCGCCAAGCTGATGGGTTTCAAGACGATGTTCATGACCTGTTTCGAATTGCGGGAGCAGGTGATGGATGTGCTGCAAGCCATCTCGGGAAACCGCGTCAACTACTCCATGAACCGCATCGGCGGCGTCAACCGCGATATCGAAGATCCCATGGCGCTGGTGGCCATGGTGGATGCGCTGGAGAAGGAGATGGTGCGCAAGGTCATTCCGATTCTCACCACCAGTTCCACCGCGCGTTCGCGCTGCGCCGGCATTGGTGTCCTGACCCACGAGAAGGCCATCTCATGCGGTGTAGTGGGTCCTGTGGCGCGCGCTTCAGGCGTAGGCCAGGATCTGCGCCGTGCCGCACCCTATGCGGCTTACGACGAGATGGATTTCGAAGTGCCAGTTCAGCCGGACGGCGATGTCCGCGCCCGCTTGCTGGTACGCGCGCTCGAGATCATGGAGAGCTGCAAGATCCTTCGCCAGGCACTGACCAAAATGCCGGCCGGCGAACTAAACACGGGCGACGGCAAATTCAATTTCATTACCGGAACCGCGACCAGCCGCGTCGAGGCGCCGCGCGGCGAAGTGATGTACAGCGTCTCCTGGCGCGAGCACGCTCGCAACCCCAGCAGGGTGCATGTGCGCACCCCGACCTTCGTCAACATGCCTTCGGTGCGCTACATGGTGCTGGGCGCTCGGTTGGCGGATACCCCGTTGATTCAAGCATCTATCGATCCCTGCTACTCCTGCACCGACCGGTAGCTCGACTTGAGACAAGCCGAAGCGTATCGTTGCGCTGTTCACTTTCCGCTATCGGAAGCGTTCCCAACACGTGGGATGGCTCCCCTTCTCCGGTGACAGATGTCACGGCTGCGCGACGGTCTCTAAAAGTATAAGAAAACTAAGAAGATGGAATCGAACTCCGTGCAGAGGAACGAATGCCGGGCGTTTGGATTCTGCTCATGGGAGGAAACGTGCCTGCTTTCATACCACCGCCGCTTCCCAGCGACGATAAACGATGGAAGATCGTGAACGGCACCATGCGCAAGAATGGGTTTGCCCGTCACGCGCTGATCGAAACACTCCACACCGTGCAATCGTCGTTCGGCTATCTCGACGACGATGCCATCCGATTCGTAGCCCGTTCCCTGCGCGTACCTCTCAGCCAGGCGTACGGCGTGGTCACTTTCTATCACTACTTCAGCCTCAAGCCGCCCGGCAAGCACACGGTTACCGTTTGTGCCGGAACCGCCTGCTACATCAAGGGCGCCGACAAGTTGATTGCCGCGGCCGAGAAGCGCCTGGGCATCGCGCAGGGACAGACCACCAGCGACGGCAAGATCAGCCTGATGACCGCCCGCTGCGTGGGCGCATGCAGCCGCGCCCCCGTGGGCCTCTGCGATGGCGAAGTAACCGGCGAGATGACCGGTGAGCACATGCTCGAGCAGTTGGAAAGGTGGATCGTGGAATGAACCTCGAAGAGCTGGAACAGATAGCTAAAAACGTTCATCAGGAAACCGCCAAGTACGACCACGAGGTGAACGTCTGCATGGATCTGGCTTGTGCCAGCCAGGGTGCGGATAAACTGCGCGCCACCATCGTCGAAGCGGCTAAAGGCTCGGACAAGAAGGTGCTCGTTCGCCGCACCGGCTGCATGGGCCCCTGTTCGTCCGGACCTCTGGTACGCGTCGATCCCGAAGATACGCTCTATCACCATGTGCAATTCACGCATGCCGAGGCCATCGTGGCCAAACTCGGCGACGGCCCCGTGCCGGAACTGCAGTGCGACTTGAACGAGCACTTCGACAAGCAGGTGCGCGTGGTACTTGAGAACGCCGGGCACATCGACCCAGAAAAGATCGACGACTACATCGCGCGCGATGGCTATAAGGCTCTGTTGACGGCGCTGCTTGAAATGACGCCCAACGGCGTCGTCCATCGCATCACGGAGAGCGGCCTGAGAGGCCGCGGCGGCGGCGGCTATCCCACGGGCTTGAAGTGGAGCACGGTTGCCAAGGCCAGCGGTGATGTGAAGTACGTGGTCTGCAACGGCGACGAGGGCGACCCCGGCGCATTCATGGACCGCAGCGTGATGGAAGGCGATCCGCACCGCGTGATCGAAGGCATGGCCATCGCGGCGTACGGTGTGGGCGCGAGCAAGGGGTTCATCTATGTGCGCGCTGAATATCCGGTCGCGGTCGCTCGCTTGACTACCGCGCTGCGCGAGGCACGGCGCCGCGGCTTGCTGGGCAATGGCATCAGCGGGACAGCCTTCAACTTCGATATCGAAATTCGTCTTGGCGCCGGCGCCTTTGTGTGCGGTGAAGAGACCGCGCTGCTGGCATCGATCGAGGGACGCCGCGGAACTCCCAAGCCGCGTCCGCCCTATCCCGCGGTCAGCGGTCTGTGGGGCAAGCCGACGCTCATCAACAATGTCGAAACCTATGCCAACATCGCGCCCATCATGCGCAACGGCGGCAAGTGGTTCTTCAACATGGGCTCGGAACACAGCAAGGGCACCAAGGTCTTCGCCCTTACCGGCAGAATCACCCACACCGGCCTCATCGAAGTTCCTTTGGGCATCAAGCTGAGGGAGATTATCGAAGACATCGGCGGCGGCGTACCAGGCGGCCACAAGTTGAAAGCCGTTCAAACCGGCGGTCCTTCCGGCGGCTGCATTCCCGCCGACATGCTCCACCTCGGCGTCAGCTATGACGCGCTGATGGCGGCCGGGTCCATCATGGGCTCGGGCGGCATGATCGTCATGGACGATACCTCGTGCATGGTCAATGTGGCGCGGTTCTTCATTGAGTTCTGCATGACCGAGTCCTGCGGCAAGTGCATTCCCTGCCGCGCCGGCACTGCCCAGATGTTCACCCTTCTTTCACGCATCTGCCGCGGTACCGGGACGATGGAAGAACTGGAACTGCTTGAGGAACTCTGCGACACGGTCAAGAGCGCAAGCCTTTGCGGGCTGGGACAGACAGCGCCAAACCCCGTACTGAGCACACTCAAGTACTTCCGCAGCGAATACATCGAACATATCGTTCACAAGCGCTGTCCGGCGGGCGTCTGCAGCATGCAGATTCCTGTGGCCGCCGAACCTGTTGTGGAGGTGCTGGCATGAACGACGCCGTTGAAGTCAAAACTCTAATCATTGACGGACAGGAAGTCAGCGCTCTGCGAAGCCAGACAATCCTCGAAGTGGCGCGCGAGAATGGTATCGACATTCCCACGCTCTGCCATCTCGACGGCCTCAGCGATGTGGGCGCTTGCCGCATGTGCCTGGTAGAAATCAAGGGCAGCAACAAGCTTTTGCCCGCCTGCGTGGCGACCGTATTCGAAGGCATGGAAGTCTCCACCAGGACGGAACGGCTGCAGAAGTATCGGCGCAACATCCTCGAGATGCTGTTCGCCGAACGCAACCACATCTGCTCGGTTTGCGTTTCCAACGGTCATTGCGAACTGCAGTCCCTGGCCCAGGACCAGGGCTTGACGCATGTACGCCTGCCTTATCGCAATCCTGACCTGCCCGTCGACGCATCGCACGAACGCTTTACCCTCGACCAGAACCGCTGCATTCTCTGTACTCGGTGCGTGCGGGTCTGCGCTGAAGTGGAGGGCGCGCATGTTTGGGACGTGATGGGCCGCGGGATCAACTCCATGGTCATCACCGACCTGCACGAAAAGTGGGGATCTTCGACGTGTACGCGCTGCGGTAAATGCGTTCAGGTTTGTCCCACCGGCGCGCTGTTCGATAAGAGCAAGATCGGCTCCGACCACCCCAAGTATCCCGACTTTCTACTCAACCTGAACCTCATGAGGGAAGCGCAATGAGCAAACTAAAACTGGCAACGGTCTGGCTGGACGGTTGTTCCGGCTGCCACATGTCTTTCCTCGACATGGATGAACGGCTCATCGAACTGGCCGAATTCGTCGATGTGGTCTATAGTCCTATCGTCGATACCAAGGAGTTTCCGGACCAGGTAGATATCGCGCTGGTCGAGGGAGCCGTGGCATCGGTCGATGACGAGAAGAAGATCAAGAAGATTCGCGCTCATTCCAGGATGCTGATCGCGATGGGAGATTGCGCGGTGGCCGGCAATGTGCCGTCAATGCGCAATCCCATCGGCCCAGATGCCATACTCAATCGCGCTTACATCGAGAATGCCAGCCTGCAGCAGCAGATCCCGTGCGTGGTCGTGCCGCAACTGCTTAAGGTCGTGCGCCCCATTCACGAGTTCGTCAAGGTGGACGTCTTTCTGCCCGGCTGTCCGCCCTCTGCCGACACGTTTCATTCGGCGCTGACCGCGCTGCTAACCGGGGAGCCGCTGGATATTCCCGCGCTCACCCGCTTTGGAGCCTGAACGTTCGGAGCCTGCTATGAGCCAGACCATTACTATCGATCCCGTCACACGCCTCGAAGGACACGGTAAGATCACGATCCAACTGAACGGCCAGGGCGAAGTAGAAGACGCGCATTTTCATGTGACCCAGGTGCGCGGTTTCGAAACATTTTCCCAGGGCCGGCCGTTCTACGAGATGCCCAGCCTCATGGCGCGCATCTGCGGCATCTGCCCCGTCTCCCATCTCATCGCTTCCGCCAAGGCCTGCGAGGCCATCATGTCGGTGCGCATTCCGCATACTGCCGCACAATTGCGGCGCATGTTGAATCTCGCCCAGATGGTTCAGTCCCATGCGTTGAGTTTCTTCTATCTCTCCTCGCCCGACCTTCTGCTGGGTATGGAGTCCGATCCCAAAGCGCGTCACATCTTCGGCGTCGTTGCTGCCAAGCCGGAATTGGGCCGCGCGGGCGTTGCTCTGCGCCGCTTCGGCCAGCACATCATCGAACTGCTCGGGAACAAGCGCATTCATCCCGGCTGGGTCGTGCCCGGCGGAGTGACCGAACCGCTGGCCGCCGCCAAGCGCGATGAAATCATGGCTATGCTGCCCGAGGCCTTTCACAGCATCAAGCTGGCGCTCACGGCCTATAAGCAGATCGCCGACAGCTTCAAGTCCGAGATCGAAATCTTTGCCAACTTCCCGACCAACTACATGAGCCTCGTCAACGACGATGACTCGATCGAGTTCACGGACGGTGCCCTGCGCCTCATTGATCCGGCCGGGAGCGTCATCGAGGACGGCATCACTTCCAGCCGCTTCGCCGAAGTGATTGGTGAAGCCGTGGAGAATTACAGCTTTACCAAGTTCGCCTACTACAAGCCGCTTGGCTATCCGGAAGGCAGCTATCGGGTCGGACCGCTGGCCCGGCTGAACATCGCAAGGTCCATGGGCACGCCGCTCGCCGATACCGAGCTCGCCGAGTACAAGCAGCTGGCCGAGGGCCCGATCGCCGGCTCGTTCCACTACCACTACGCGCGGCTGGTCGAAATCCTTTACGGCATCGAGAAGATCGAACAGATCCTGAACGACCCGCAGATCCTTGACAAGCATGTGCGCGCCGTCGCGGGCGTGAACCGTCTTGAAGGCACAGGCCAGGCCGAAGCTCCGCGCGGCACCCTGCACCATCACTACAAGGTCGACGAGAACGGCCTGATCACCTGGGCCAACCTTGTCATCGCCACCGGGCAGAACAACAACGCCATGAACCGCGGCGTGTTGCAGGCAGCCAGGCATTACATCAAAGACGGCAAGTTCACCGAGGGCATTTTGAATCGAGTGGAAGCAGTGGTGCGCACTTTCGATCCGTGCCTCAGCTGTTCGACCCACGCTTTCGGACAGATGCCTCTGGCTCTTACCCTTCTCTCCGCAGATGGAGAGATTGTCGACCGCGTCATTCGCTAAGTACGATAAGGGAATGAATCGATCCACGGCCCGATGCCTCATCCTCGCTTGCGGCAACACGCTGCGCGGCGATGACGGCATCGGGCCGTGGTTATCTGCGTGGTCGGAAGAGCGGTTTGAGGCCGAACCCTTGATTCGCGTGATCGCGCGCCAGCAGTGGACACCTGACCTGGCTGAAGACGTTGCGCAGGCTGAGTTTGTGATCTTCGTTGATTGCTCGATCGAGTCTGCGCCCGGAGAAGTTCGGATCGTGGCCGTTGAACCCGCGGCCGCAGGTCCAGGTCTTGGCAGCCACCACGTCGGCGCCGCTGAGCTTCTGGCATTGGGACAGGAACTTTACGATTCCCTGCCTCGTGCTTCCCTGCTGCTCACTGTCGGCGCCGGTTCCATCGAACTGGGCGAGACTTTCAGCAAGAAAGTCATCGATGCTCTTCCTGAAGCGTGTGCGCAATTGGAGCAAGCGGTCCGCGGTCTACTCGAATCCGAAGCGCAACCGCGTCAGCAGACCTGACGCACTTTTTCTTACGCGCCATGGCATTTTTGCGGAAATTCGGGGTATTTTCGACCTTATTTTGAGTGCCATGGCGCGGAGGGCCCTTGACAGGGCCGCGCAGGTTCTTCGCGTAACCTGCTGTCTCCATTAGAGATACCGGCTCGAAACTGGAAGACGGAGAAATGATCGGCAGATTTTCGATACCGGCTCGCAACATAAAGGGGGGGGGAGGGGGGTGTCCGATGGGGTGGTACGGACCGGGCGCATGTCCGACAGCATCGACCGGATGGATCTCCGACACTGCGAGGGCGGGCATGAACCGGGCAGACAGAAAGAGCCGTGCGGAACAATGCCCGATACAGCCAGTATGCTCCATCACGAGGTAATTGCCGGCAAACCGACGACCGGGTTGCGAGATTAAGACGGCGGCTGTCCTTGATGGGACAGCCGCCGTTTTTCTGAGGTCCAGTCCGGAACTCGAATGTGCCCCGTCTTTACGCAGTAAACCGCGAAGCAATGGGGCAGGTTGTCGTTTAGAAAGCGGCCACCGTCTGACGCAGGCTGTAGGAGCTGAGCGTCTTGATGTAGTTGCCGCGATCGAAGGGGGAGGTGTCGGGGACGGAGCGCCGGCTGAGGCAACCGCGCGTTTCGCCGATCGACGTGTACTCCCGCTTCTCCAGCCAATAACGCAAGTCGGCAAGGACGCGGCCGATGTGTTCGATGCCGTGGATGTGGAGTGCCGACGCCATCATGGCAACGTTGCCGCCGGCCATGATCGACTTGAGCACGTCTTCGGCGGAATGCACCCCGCCGGTGATGGCAATGTCGATGTTGGTGTGGCCGAAGAGAATCGCCGCCCAGTGCAGCCGCGGCAGCAACTCCGAAGGCGTCGAAAAGTGCAGGGTGGGCCGGACTTCCAGCGTCTCGATGTCGAAGTCGGGTTGATAGAAGCGGTTGAAGAGCACCACGCCGGCAGCGCCCACGTCTTCCAGCCGCGCCACGAGATGGGGCAGGCTGGTGAACGACTGCGACAACTTCACCGAGACAGGAATCCTGACCGCGCGGCAAACATTGTCTACCAGTTCGAGCAACTGCAGTTCCAGCTCGGACGAGGTCTGGCCGCGATCCGTGGCCAGGGCATAGGTATTCAACTCGATTGCGTCTGCTCCGGCCTGCTCGGTTTCCTTTGCAAAACGCACCCAGCCGCCGGTCGTTGCGCCGTTGAGACTGGCCAGGATCGGAATATTGACCGCCTCCTTGGCCTTGCGCAGGTTCTCGAGGTAGGACTCGTGGGTCATGCGGTAGTCGTTCAAGTCAGGCAGGTAGCCGAGGGACTCGGCAAATGACTCGGTGCCGCGCGAAAGGTCGTCGTCAAGAGCCTGCGACTCGAGGGTCAGTTGTTCTTCAAACAGCGAAGTGAGCACGATGGCCGAGGCGCCCGATTCTTCCATGCGGCACACATTGTCGATGGATTCGGAGATGGGCGTAGACGAGACCACGATGGGCCCATTCAGCTTGAGCCCAAGATAGTTTGTTGAGAAGTCAATCATTCTTTTCCTCCGGCAGCTACTGGCTCCAGTTTTTCGGCCGGTTTTTCCTCAGGAGCAATGTGGGGAGTTTCGCCGCGGCCTGGCATTGCGGCACGGGCGGAGTAGACGCGCCACTGGCGCTCGACGTCATCCTGCGCTTCTTTGAGCAGTGCGCCGGCCAGCTCAGGGTTTCCGCGCGCCAGCATGGTGTAGCGCGCTTCACGATAGGCATAATCCTTCAGCCGGATGGAGGGGGCCTTGGAATCGAGCTGGAAGGGATTCTTACCCGTTTCGCGCAGGGCGGGGTTGTAGCGCATCAGCGGCCAGTAGCCCGACTGTACAGCGAGCTTCTGCTGTTCCAGTCCATGGACCAAGTCGTAGCCGTGCGCGATGCAGCTGGAGTAGGCGATGATGATGGACGGTCCTTCATGGGCCTCGGCTTCCTGGAAGGCCTTGATGACATGGGTATCGTTGCCGCCCATTGCCACCTGGGCCACGTAGACGTAGCCGTAACTCACGGCTTCCATGGCCAGATCTTTCTTGGAATTCATCTTGCCGCTGGCGGCGAACTTGGCAACGGCGCCGCGCGGGGTGGCCTTGGACATCTGGCCGCCGGTATTGGAATAGACTTCCGTGTCCAGGACCAGCACATTCACGTTCTTGCCGGAGCCGAGCACGTGGTCCAGTCCGCCGAAGCCGATGTCGAACGCCCATCCGTCGCCGCCCAGAATCCATACGCTCTTGCGCACCAGCGTGTCGGCAATGGCCAGCAGGTTGCGCGCATCCGTTTGATCAACGCCAGCCAGTTTCTCGCGCATAATCTGCACGCGCTCACGCTGCTGATTGACTTCCGCCTCGGTCTTCTGCGATGCGGTGAGCAAGGCCGCAACCAAATTGTCTCCGAGATAGGAGGCGACGCGCTGAACCAGCATTTCGGCGAAGACCTTCTGTTGATCGAGGGCGATGCGCATGCCGAAACCGAACTCGGCATTGTCTTCGAACAGCGAGTTGGCCCAAGTGGGCCCGCGGCCCTGCACGTTGGTGCTGTACGGGGTAGTGGGCAGGTTGCCGCCGTAGATCGACGAGCAGCCGGTGGCATTGGCAATGTAGAGCCGGTCGCCGAACAGCTGCGTAAGCAGTTTGACGTAGGGAGTTTCTCCGCAACCCGCGCAGGCGCCTGAAAATTCAAACAACGGCTGCAGCAGTTGCACGTCCTTCACCTGGCCGTGCGAAAGCTTGTTGCGATCCACCTCGGGAAGGCCGAGGAAGAACTCCCAGTTATCGCGCTCAGCGGCGCGCAAGGGAGCCTGGGGCGCCATGTTGATGGCCTTGTGGCTGGCGTCGCTCTTGCTCTTGACGGGGCAAACTTCGACGCACACGGCGCACCCGGTGCAATCTTCCGGAGCAACCTGCAGCGTGTAGCGATCCTGCTCCATGCCCTTCCATTTCGGCCTGGCCCATTGGAAGGTCGCCGGAGCGTCGCCGGCGATGTCCGGGCTGTACACCTTGGCGCGAATTACGGCATGCGGGCAAACCATGGCACATTTGCCGCACTGGATACACAGATCCTTATCCCAGACGGGAATGAACTGGGCGATGTTGCGTTTTTCAAACTGCGCGGTGCCGGTGGGGAATGCCCCGCCCGCAGGAATCGCGCTCACGGGCAGCAGATCGCCCTTGCCGGCGGCGATTTGTCCCAAGACGTTGCGCACAAACTGCGGAGCCTTGTCGGAAAGTGAGGCAATCAGGTCAAACTCGGAAGAGACGGCCGTGGGGATCTCCACCTTTTCGAGGTGTGCCAAGGCTGCGTCGACCGCGGCAAAGTTCTTCTGCACGACGGCTTCGCCGCGCTTGCCGTAGGTTTTCTTGATGGCCTTCTTGATCTGCGCGATGGCTTCTTCACGGGGAAGCACGCCGCTGATGGCGAAGAAACAAGTCTGCATGATGGTGTTGATGCGCGAACCCATGCCGGCCTCGCGCGCAACCTTGTACCCATCGATGACATAGAACTCGATCTTTTTGGCAATCATTTCCTGCTGCGTGCTCCTGGGCAGCTGCTCCCAGACTTCGGCGGCAGAGTAAGGCGAGTTGAGCAGGAAGACGGCACCGGGCATCGCTGCTTCGAGCACGTCCATTTTTTCGAGGAAACTGAAGTTGTGGCAGGCCACAAAGCTGGCCCGCGTGATGAGATACGTGGAGCGAATCGGGTTCGGTCCGAAGCGCAGGTGCGAGGTGGTCATCGAGCCTGACTTCTTGGAGTCGTAGACGAAGTAGCCCTGGGCGTAATTCGGAGTCTCGCTGCCGATGATCTTGATGGAGTTCTTATTCGCGCCTACGGTCCCGTCGGAACCAAGGCCGTAGAACAAGGCACGCACTGTCCTGGGATCCTCGGTGGAGAAGGTGGGATCGTAGGTGAGGCTGGTGTGGCTGACGTCGTCGTCGATGCCGATAGTGAAGTGATTCTTCGGAGCCGGCTTGCTGAGCTCGTCGAAGATGCCCTTGACCATGGCCGGGGTGAATTCTTTCGAAGAGAGTCCGTAGCGGCCGCCGACCACGATGGGCATGGCCGCAAAGGGCAGGCTGCTTGCGTTTTCGGCCAAAATGGTTTGAATGTCCTGGTAGAGCGGCTCGCCCGCACCGCCCGGTTCCTTGCAGCGATCCAAAACAGCGATCGACTTCACGGTAGCGGGCAGCGCCGCAAGGAAGGCCTTGGAGTCGAAGGGCCGGAAGAGGCGCACTTTAAGCATGCCGATCTTCTCGCCCTGCTTCACCATCAGATCGACGGCTTCTTCGGCCGCTTCGGCGCCGGAACCCATCAGGATGATGACGCGCTCCGCATCGGGTGCGCCGTAGTAATCGAAGAGGTGATAGGCGCGGCCAGTCTGGGCGGCAAAGCGATCCATTACCGATTGCACGATGCCCGGGACGGCGGCATGGTAGGGGCTGCAGGCTTCACGCGCCTGGAAGAAGACATCGGGATTCTGCGCGGTGCCGCGAATGATGGGCCGGTCGGGGCTCAATGCATTCGTGCGGTACTGGATGATGTACTTGTCATCGACCAGGGCGCGGATGGTCTCGTCGCTGATGGGCAGAATCTTGCCCACCTCGTGCGAAGTGCGGAAGCCGTCGAAGAAATGGATGAAAGGGATGCGGGATTCGAGCGTGGCAATCTGCGCCAACAGGGCCATGTCGGCCACTTCCTGGACCGAGTTCGAAGCCAGCATGGCCCAGCCAGTGGAACGGCAGGCCATCACGTCGGAGTGATCGCCGAAGATGGAGAGGGCGTGGGTCGCCAGGGTGCGGGCGGTAACGTGCATGGTGGCCGGGGTCAGTTCACCGGCAATCTTGAACATGTTGGGAATCATGAGCAACAGCCCTTGCGAGGCCGTAAACGTGGTGCCGAAAGCACCGGCCTGCAGGGCGCCGTGGAGGGCACCGGCCGCACCGCCTTCGCTCTGTAGTTCTTCCACAATCGGCAGCGCGCCCCAGATATTCTTCTTCCCTTCCGAGCGCCACTGGTCGGCCCACTCGGCCATTGGCGACGAGGGGGTGATGGGATAAATGGCGACTACTTCCGAAAGGCGATAGGCAACCGAGGCGGCAGCCTCATTCCCATCCATAATGACCGTTTCTAGTTCACTCATTCAATTAGCTCCATAGCGCGGCCGCAGTAGAAAAAACCGCTACGAGGAGTCTCGTCCGTACCGGGTCGACCCGCTGTGATGATTGACACAGTGAGAGCGGCAAATCTCATATGGTGAAATATTATTCACATAGTGCGCCAGAATGTTGGCCCCATGAAGTAAGCCTGCGTGGTGTGCCAACTGGGAAGAGCGGCTCGATCCAACATCGGCGACCCCACCAATTCAATTCCGGTTTGAGGGTCCTTCAGTCCGGCATGCCTTCCACCAGGGCTTCCCACTCAGCCTCCAGCGTGGCACGATGAAACTTCCTGCCCGCGCGCTCGTACCAGTAATCGGCATTCCAAAGCTCGCCCTCTTTGCGATGCAGGTAGGCATGGACTGCCATTCCGAACGGCGTCTCTAATGCATCCACGAGGCCATGGGCGCGCGCCCAGTCGCCTTTCGCATCCCACCATAAGGCGGCAACCGGCTCCGGAAAACTGGCGGGAGGCGCATGGCCAGCCAAGCTTGCGCGTAACTTCTCTGCATCCATGCCAACGTTCTATCACTTTCGCCGCCGCGGATGCAGCGCCCCGGGCTTCCGCCCGGAACATCCGGCGGCCCGTCCGAAAGCAGCGGAGTTTCATGCATCCCTCGAAAAGCGCTAAGCTTGAATCAGCATCAAGCATTGGAAAAGGGGTTTGGCTTTGCGCAGCACCGTGGCCCTGGCATGGGCGCTATTTCTAAGCTATGTCGTTGCCGGAGGGGGCTGTTACCAGGCGAGGGCCGATACCTATAAACCGCGGGTGATTGTTTTTGTACACGGCCTTCATGGGGATCGAGAGACATGGCGGGCTGCGAATGGCGCCTACTGGCCGCAACTGATCCGCAGCGATCCCCACTTTCAGAAATCGGATGTGGTGGTCGCCGAATATCCAACGCCCTCGATGCGCGGCCAGCTGTCAACCGCGCAACTCTCGCAGATTCTCTGGCAAGGTTTGAAGCAGCAGGGAGTGTGGGAGCACAAGGAAGTCGTATTCATTACCCATAGCCTGGGTGGAATCGTCACCGAGGAGATGCTGCTCAACCACCCGGTCGACGCAACGCGCGTGCGGTTCATTGTTTCCTACGCAACGCCGCATCAAGGTTCGTTCGTGGCCAACCTGGCCAAGATCTACGACAGCGATCCGCTGCTGACCGACCTGCGCGCCAGCAACGATAACAATTTCCTGATGGAACTCGAACAGCGATGGAGAAGCACGCAGGCGGTTGCGCGGGCGCATCGTTTCTGCGCGTTTGAAACTCGCGACACGGCCGCCGGAGCGGGTGTCGGCCACTACCTGCGGGCGCATATCCGGGTGGTCGATTACTACAGCGCAACGTATGGTTGCGACGTGGACACGCCGGCTCAAAAAATCGACACCGATCACATCGATATCGTGAAGCCGGCCGATCGATCGGCGGATGCTTATACCTTCTTTGCCACGATCTACCGCACTCATCCCATCATCGATGTGGTGGAAGCCGTCCGCGACAACAAAGTTTCGGGGCTTACTGTGGATTGCAACCGAACCAGCTCCGCGAACGACCTCCAGGTTCCCATTGCGCTTGATTCTTCACAGCACGAATTGCTTCTTTCGGCGGAAGCCGAACTGGTGGATGCCGACAAAGTCCGGCAGATAAGTCCACCCGCGGTGAAGAAGACCGACCCGGGCGGAATCGCGCATATTGCCTACGCGTTCAAGGGAGAAGGACGGGGTCTGCTGCTGGGCTGCCCTGCCGGTCATGCTTCCATCCTGGTTCATTTCAAGATTCGCAGCGAAGTGCCCATCCATGAATGAGGCTGTCTGGAGCCCGATAGGCCTTGATCAAAACCGCAACAGGTAACTGAACTTGACGAATACTTGGCGGTCGGTCGAAGTGCCCGGAAGAGTCGTCGGCGTATATACCGGAACGGGCGCGGCGCTGTAGTCCACGTTTTGGAAAGTATTCGCATACCCCAGGTAAAACGCGGTTCCGGGGTGCGGCATGTATGTAAACAAGAGGGTCGTATCCGCCTGCTTGGAGTAGCTGGACGACACCAGCGCATTATCAGGCAGGAGCGCGTTGTAATCGAAGATGGCGTTGAACGAATAATCCCGCGTGAATTGATAATTCAATTTCGACCGGATCAGGTGGTTGGTAAAGATGACGCCCTGCGGCAGCGACGGCGACGGCATCTGGTCTGCCAGCGTGTTCAGCCGCGTGTAGTAGTAAATCTCCTCCAGGCGCAAATGGGATTGCGGGTGCAGGATCAGGTCGGCGAAGGTGCTGTTCGTGTATCCCAAAAATGGCGCAACGCCCGTCGCCGGATAGTAATTCGGCATCGTTCCCTGCGCGTAGGTCGCACTCAGATCCATCCACTTGAACCACGACGACATCAGGCCCACCGTGGTCATGTATTCCTTGAATCCAACTCCTGAATAAGACTCGTACGCCTGCATATACGTCAGCGACACGGTCGTAAGCCGCGGCAGTGTCGCCTGGAAGCCCGGCAGCGCCGACCAGTTCTGCAGTCTCTTCTCGTGGTCGTAAATCAGCAACCCGTCCAACGTAGGCCCGTAAGCCATGAGCGCATGGCTCCTGGACGGTTTCCACAAGTAACTATCATAGGTTTCCCAGCGCCGTATGTCGGTGCGAGGAATATACCCGAGTGTGGAGTTCAGTCCCGGACTGCGATCGGTGTAGAAATTCTGCAGGGTGGCATGATTGTCATACTTCTTGAGGCTCAGCTTGTATCCCGGCCCAGCCTCATACCCGCCCGATGCATCCCGCGTCTGCGTGGTGGTCGCCTGCCCACCCAGTGTCCAGTTCCCTTTCATCACGTAGCGCAAGTCGATCGAGCCGACGCGATTCGATGTCGAGTCGAACTGGGTGCCGCCCAGAAAAAGGCCCGCATGCGACTGGTGGCCGAACTCACGTTCCGAGCGCAAGGCAACATCCACCGCGCGGTCTCCGTGGCCCGTTTCTCCCTGCACCAGGACCTCGCCCGGGGCCCGGTCATCCGCGACCAAAGCTCCCATTCCCCAGCGCCCCAGCGCTCCGGTCAGCTTGGCGCCGAACTGCGGATTGACGATCCGCCGCGAAAAAAACAATTGTTCCGGCATTACGAAGATCGAAGCATTCTCCAGAAAGAATGGACGCCGCTCCGGATACTGCACCTCGTAACGCTGGTTCACCTGCACCTTGGGATCGTCCGTCCCGATCTCGCTGAAATCTGGATTGATCGCCACGTCCAGGGTCAGCGCATCGTGAATCACCGCTTTGGCATCGAGGCCGGCATGGTGCTCGTTTTGCCCCTGAAATCCGGCCGACGGATCGAGATATTTGTCCTTAGAACCTAACCCATACGGAATCAATTGCACATTGCGCCCCGGCGAAATATCTTCATCGATCTCAACGGGCGCGAACTGACCGACAAACTGCGGCAGCCGGGCATGGGAAATGAAGGGCCAGACGGAAAATTCATTGTTGCGCTGAATGGCGCGCGCCAGGCAGATGTTCCAGATTTGCCGTGGGGCGCGCGGAAAGCGCATGCTCCGAAACGGAATCGTCTCCAGCACCACGTACCCGTCGGGAGTGATGCGCCCCTCCGAGTACCACAGCCCTTCCCAGCTCGGATCATCGCCGATTCCGTCTGTCGTCCGCCCATCGTACTGGACGCCATACGGGTTCACATCGAACCAGTACGCATGCTTGTGATCCTGAAACGTATCGATGTTGATGGTGACGCGGTCGTCCAGATCGATCTGCTTGCGCGGCGCCATCCGCGCATGAATCTTCGCCGGATCGTCCTTGCAGATCCAGCCCACATATAGATTCCTGGTGTCAAAAGAGAGGTACGCGGTGGTCGCCTGGCTTACGGGTTCCCCATCATGCGGATCGAATTGCCGGAAGGCAACCACCACCGCTTCCGCCTCGCGCTGTCCGCCATTCAGAAAATCAGTGAGCTTGGGCGCACGGGTGACGCGCGGTATCACCAGCGGCGCAAGCTCCACGGCACCGCAATTCAATACCAAGAGGAAGGGAAACAGGAAGGCGCTCCCCAGGCCTAGAAGGCGGACAAGGCCAGGCGACACCCTGGCGACACTTGATTGAACTAACTTGCAGCCCAATTGTCGTCCCGTGCGAAAAAAAATGTTTGATTGCAAGAAGTCTAACAAATGCGGGTCGTAATACTAAGCGAGTCATGCAACTCCGCTCACGTTACTTTCCGCTTCTTCCTGCCGGGGGGGAGCGGAGCGTCCGCCCTTTTTGGGCGCAATTCGGTGATTTAGGTCACATACCTCTAAATCTGGTCCTGATAAAAAAGTGTCAACGTTCGATGAATCATAAAGTGGGGTCCGGGAGGGAATGGGAGAGGCCGGCAGGCAATCATGCCGGCCTCCCTCTCCGGAGAGGTCAACTTGATGACTTTGCAGCGAGTTTGCAACTCAGACTTAAATGGTCGTATACTGAAGTCCGACAATTATGGTCGTAGTTCCAGGGTGCTTCCGTTTCGGCGGCCCCACGGAGTCCGGCAGGTGAGCGTGCTGAGTGAGTTGAAAGTCGGAAAGAGCGGGATCCTGGTGGCACTCGACCTCCCCGAGTCTGTACAGAATCACCTGATGCACATGGGCTTTGTCCCCGATGCGATCGTGACCACTCTTCGACGCGCCCCGGCCGGCGATCCCACCGTTTACGGCATTGATGGCATGGAGATCGCCCTCCGCCGCGAAACCGCCGGCGCCATCCGCATGCGTGAAGCGGACAACCAGGCTGAAGAAACCCAAGAGCTGGCCGAGGCTGCGCGATGAGCAGTTGCTGCACCCCGCCGGCGTTCGAGCCGCCGTCTTCCCCCTCCAGTTCGCTGCGCACCGTGGTGCTCATTGGACCGCCCAATGCCGGAAAATCCACGCTCTTCAACCGCCTCACCGGTTTACGGCAGAAAGTCGCCAACTATCCCGGAGTCACTGTTGAACAGCGCATGGGCCTCATGGCCGGGGTCGGCCGCGACGACCTGACCCTCATCGATTTGCCCGGCGTTTACAGCCTTACTCCTTATTCAGAAGATGCGCGTGTTGCCGTCGATGTGCTCAAGGGCAAGATGCCCGGCACGCCCAAGCCGGACGCCGTCATCCTGGTCCTCGATTCCCTGCACCTGACCCGGCAATTGATGCTCGCCGCACCGGTGCTGGCCTTGGGACTTCCCACGCTGGTGCTGCTCAACATGAGCGACCTGATGGAGTCGCGCGGCGGCAAGATCGACCCCCTCAAGCTGGCCCGGGAACTCGGCGCCCCCGTGGCCCAGATCAGTGCGGTCCATGGCACCGGACTGGATGCTGTCCCCCTGTTTCTCAACCAGCACTCGGAGCCGGACAGCAAGGCAGCCGCTCCCACTTTGACCCTACCGGTCCTGGGCAATGCGGCCAGCACCCACACCTGGGCCGCCCAAGTCAGCCGCCGCACAGGCTACATGGCTCCTTTGTCGGCCGAAAACAGCCGCAAGCTCGACAATGTGCTGCTGCATCGCGTCTGGGGACCACTGCTTTTCCTGGTTGTCGTCGTGGGCGTATTCGAAGTCGTCTTTTCCATCGGTCAGCCGCTCTCTGACGGCTTTGGCGATATTCTGGCTCGCGGCGGAGAACTGGTGCGCCCCCTCCTGCCGGCCGGATGGCTCCAGTCCCTGGTCCTCGATGGCGCCTGGAAAGGCATCTCTTCGGTATTAGTGTTCCTCCCCCAGATCCTGCTCCTCTTCCTGTTTATTGGCGTGCTTGAGGATTCGGGATACCTGGCGCGGGCCGCCCTCATTGCCGACCGCGTCATGCGCACCACCGGCCTGAACGGCAAAGCATTTATCCCGCTGCTGTCCGCTTATGCCTGCGCCGTGCCCGCGATCATGGCGTCGCGCACCATCGAGAACCGCCGCGACCGCCTGGCCACCATCCTCGTCACGCCGTTCATGACCTGCTCGGCGCGTCTGCCGGTCTACATGCTGCTGATTGCCGCGTTCATTCCCAACACCGCCTTCCTGCATGGCTTTCTGGGCTTGCGCACGCTGGTGATGCTGGGCCTTTACGTGGCAGGCTTTATCGCCGCCATGACCACGGCGTGGCTGCTCAAAAGCTCCGTTCTCAAGTCCAGCGATACGCCTTTCATTCTCGAACTGCCCCAATACCGCATGCCCACCGTGCGCGGACTGGCCATGCGCCTCTACGATCGCGCCCGCGTCTTTCTCCGGCAGGCCGGCACCATCATACTGGCCGTCACCCTGGTTCTCTGGATCCTGGCGCACCTGCCCGTCATGCACACCGCGGCCGGCGTCTTCTCGGCCCCTGAATTGGCGAACAGCATCGTCGGCCGCATGGGTCACCTGATCGAGCCCGTCATTGCCCCCCTCGGTTTTAACTGGAAGATCGGCATCGGCCTCATCTCCAGCGTGCTGGCGCGCGAAGTCATGGTCAGCACCATGGGCACTCTCTACGGCGCCGATCCCACGACCCAGGCCCTCAACCTGCAGACCGCCCTCCACCATGACATGACCCTGGGCGGCGCGCTGGCGCTCATGATCTTCTTCGCTTTCGCCATGCAGTGCACCTCCACCATGGCCGTCGTCCGCCGCGAAACCAATAGCTGGAAATGGCCTGCGCTCCAGTTCACCTACATGCTGGTTCTCGCCTACGGGTCCGCCTTCGTCGTCAATCGCGTCGTCACCGCGATCTTCGGCTAGAACACCCTTCCCCCCAATCTGGGTCAGAAAACCCAAATCGGCTCTGCGGAGCGATCGGAACCTTCGCGCCCCTGAACTCCGCTCAACCCAGGAAGGTGTTGACCAAAGGGTTACTGGCCACCCTGGAACATGTACTGTCCTGCGTGTCGCCGCTATAGTTATGCGAAGTCGTGAAAGCACGATTAAAGCAGGTCGGTCTGGTCGGGACTGGACTCGCACAGGAGATCAAAAGACTCGCACAGGAGATCAAAATATGAGTGCAAAGCTGGCGATGGCCGGGATAATCCTCCTTGCCACGATTTCGAGCCTTGCTCAGGTACAACCTGCAGCGAACAATGGCAAGGCACTTCCTCCCCTCAAACTCAGTGTCGGCGCGGGAATGGACTATTTCTCCGGCGATTGGCACGCCGCCGATATCAACCGCTGGGGACCCGCCGCATGGGTCAGTACCAACTTGTGGCATTGCCTCGGGGTCAATGTCGAGGGCCACTCCATGATTGTCGGTGGAAATCGCGCATCCTCCAATTACAAGCTCTTCGTCGGTGAAGGGGGTTTGATGTGCACCATGGGCTACTGGGGCAGGTTTCAGCCTATTTTCAAAGGCGAAGCCGGCTTTGCCAGTCTGACCCAGCCCGGCAACGGCACAGGCCACTTTCATTCCAACTACGGCACCTGGTCGCTCGGAGGCGGCGGGGAATACCATATGGGCGGACATTGGTGGACGCGCGTCGAATACACCTACGAGGTGATTCCAGGTTTTCACAGCAGCATCTCGAACCAGAGCCGCTCCCTGGATCCGCGCGGCATCACCTTCGGAGAGACTTATCGCTTTGGCGCATCGGGAACCACTTTCTGACCTGACAGCCGCACACGTATGCGCCCGCACGAGCAACAATTACAGTGGCAGCCCGACGATTTAAAAGCCATGAAGTCCTAAAAGGCTGCCACAACTTCAACACCCATGCCCCACCCTTACGGCGCACCGAGCCGCAATCCTACCCGTCCGCCTACCCCGTCTTTCCCCGCAACCGCCCCCGACCCTACTCTATGAGAAACTAAGAGTGTAGATGTCTCCGGGGCTGCGCCCTGCTTGCGCGCCCATCACCTTGCTCCAACCTCCGCATCATGAGGCCACCAGGCCGATACCCGACTGCGGCCCAAGCTTAGGAACACGAACCACATGATCAGTGTCAGCAACATCACCATGCGCTACGGCTCCAAGGTGCTTTTTGAAGAAGTGAGCGTAGTCTTCGTCCCCGGAAGGCGCTATGGGCTCACCGGCCCCAATGGAGCCGGGAAGTCCACCTTCATGAAAATCCTCACCGGCGAGCTTGAGCCGCAGAAGGGCAACGTGGTCCGGCCGCGCAAACTGGGCGTCCTGCGGCAGGATCAGTTTGCCTTTGACAACTACAGAGTCATCGACACGGTGATCATGGGCAACAAGCCGCTGTGGGCCGCGATGGAAGAGCGCGACCGCATCTACGAAAAGCCCGAGATGACCAACGAAGACGGCATGCGTCTGGGCGAGCTGGAAGGCGTGATCGGCGACGAGGACGGCTACACGGCGGAGGCCGACGCGGCCATCCTGCTGGATGGACTCGATATCCCCGAAGAAGTCCACGAGCGCAAGATGAGCGAGCTCCAGGGCGGCCAGAAGATTCGCGTTCTGTTAGCGCAGGCGCTTTTCGGCAAGCCCGAAGCGCTCATGCTCGACGAGCCCACCAACTACCTCGATCTGGAATCGATCCACTGGCTGCAGGACTTCCTCAACAACTACGACGGCACGCTGATCGCGATTTCGCACGACCGCCACTTTCTCAACAGCGTCACCACGCACACCGCGGACATCGATTACCAGACCATCATTACGTACACCGGCGGCTACGACGAGATGGTGATGGCCAAGACGCAGATCCGCTCCACGCTGGAGTCGCAGAACGCGCAGCGGGAGAAAAAGATCGCGCAATTGAACGAGTTCATCGCCCGCTTCGCGGCCGGCACCCGCTCCAGCCAGGTGACCAGCCGCCGCAAGGAAGTCGAGCGGCTGCAGACGAACGAGCTGGCTCGCTCCAACATCGCCCGCCCGTACATCCGGTTCGATCAGATGCGGCCCAGTGGCAAGCACGTTCTTGAGTTCAAGCATTTGACGAAGTTTTACGGCGACCTCAAAGTACTGGATGGGTTTACGGCCAATGTTCTGCGTGGGGAAAAGATCTGTCTGATGGGCCGCAACGGGGCCGGCAAGACGACATTGCTCAAGAGTCTTCTGGCCACTTATCCCGGCCTCTCCGATCCTGAATTCTCGCTCGACAACGGCACCACCTTCTGGGGCCACGAAGCCCAGATCGGCTACTTCCCCCAGGACGTCGGCGCGTTGATTGAACATGGTCTGACGGTGGCCGAGTGGCTTCACCGCTGGAACCCCGCGGCGCATGTTGAAGAGATTCGCGGCATCCTCGGCCAGATGTTGTTCTCAGGAGAGGAGGGCGAGAAGCAAACCAAGGCTCTGTCGGGCGGCGAACAGGCGCGCCTCATCTTCTGCAAGCTCATCCTCACCAAGCCCAATATTCTGATCTTCGACGAGCCGACGAACCACCTGGATCTTGAAGCGATCAATGCGCTGAACATAGCGCTGCAGCGCTATGAGGGAACCGTGTTGCTGGTTACGCATGACCACGACCTCATCGACGAAGTGGCGACGCGCCTGTGGAACTTTACGCCCAACGGCATCGAAGACTTCCAGGGCCCGTACGTGGAGTGGAAAGGCAAGCACAACTAGCCGGGAGCCGGTCACAGGCGGGATGAAATTACGCTGACGCGGGGCCCTGAAAAGGCCCTCGCCTCGGCCGAAGGACTGTTAAACCAGCCGGGCTGCCCAGAACTCCTCATAGGCGCCGACCTCAGCATTGTCTCCGGTTGGATCCAGCATCCGGAAAGTGACGATCAAATGCCAAGGATGGACTTCAGGACCGGCAAGCCGATTCAACTTTGACATTACGGTTATGAATTCCTTCTTGTCCCGCGGCGCAATCTGAGATTTTTCGGGGGAGGAGCTATCAGGGCGCACGCAACAGGGGTTGATGATGAGCGGATCGAGCAGAATACATCCCATGTACCTGACGGTCCGCGCATTGGACGTTGCCGATGACGAGCGACTTCGAGCGGCGTTGGCCGGGATCGCTGCCGGAGGGATTGACGTAAGCATCAATGCGGGACCTGAACGGGCGTACACTCTTGCAGGAAACAGTACGCCAGACCTCGAATCGGTTTGTGATCGACTGCGCGGCGCGTATCAATGTGCGGTCAACGCGAGCCCAATCCAAGCGGTTTTGCTTGAAACGATCCGCAAGAAGACCGAGGCGGAAGGAAAGTACATTCGCCAGACCGGCGGTTCAGGGAATTACGGGCATTGCAAACTCCGCATCGAGCCCACCGAACCGGGACGAGGCTACGAGTTCGTCGACGACATCCGGGGCGGAGTAGTGCCGAAAGAGTACATCCATGCGATCGAGCAGGGAGTTGAGGGCGCGTTGAAACTGGGCATCCTTGCCGGCCTTCCGATCGTGGACGTAAAGGTGACCTTGTACGACGGCAGCTATCACGAAGTCGACTCGAACGAAATGGCGTTTAAATTTGCCGGCTCGATGGCGTGCAAGGAAGCTGCGCGCAAGGGGCACCCGGTGGTTCTGGAGCCGGTGATGGCCGTTGAAATCGACGTGCCTGAATCAGCAGTTGCAGGAATCCGCAGAGAAATCCGCGGACACCGTGGACGCATCGAGCGCCAACGGACTGCAGACGGCCGCATTGAGATTGAGGCTATTGTGCCGCTGCCGGAACTACTGAATTCAGCTTCCAAGGGTCTTGCCCAATTCCCGACCGTGTTCGCGAGGTACGAGGCCGTGTCTGACCACGGGCCTTCTCCGACAGCGGCTTCGGAGTCGTTGCGAACAAACCAAACGACCCACGACCCTGGAGAAGTTCCGATGCGGCAGCCATCGAGGATGAAGACGATTGATTCAGTTGCCATCTTTCCAGATTAAGTGCGCGTAACCCGCCGACACGGACGCCTAAGACAGCAACTGCGGCTGCGCCCCACTGAGTTCGGCGGTTCGAGTTGTACAGTCTCCATCGCGGCTGTCCTGTGACTGAACTCCAAGATTGACATTGCACGGCGGGCGGGTTGTAATTGAACCACTGGCGATGGAGTTCGCCTTGCGTTGGAATCGGTTTTGGTTCAACGTTAACCGCTGTCCCCGATAGGCCCGGCAGCTGATGACTCCTGACAGGGAAGAACCTGTTGGTGAGTCTCGTCCCGGCACTCATTCCCTGAGTACAAATGAAAGCCGCAAACGCTATGGAAGCGGGCGTTCCCGATTCATGCGCGCCAAGCCGCGGCAACTTTGAGCTGAGGGAAGGAGAACAGCTTTGCAGAAATATCTGCTGATTGCAGTTGGGGGTGCGCTTGGTTCGATCGCGCGGTATTGGGTGGGCTCAACCGTGGGAGGGCGGTTCGGCGTGCGCTTCCCTTACGGGACGCTGGTGGTCAACTTAACGGCCTGCCTGGTGATCGGTTTTTCGTTGACCTACCTGGCTGGCCGTGCGGAGCTTGCCTCGACGTATCGCTATCTGATCGCCATCGGTTTCATTGGCTCGTACAGCACGTTTTCTACCTTCGAGTGGGAGACGCTGGCCACTCTTCGTTCGGGTGCGTTCCTGCTGGCCGCGGCGTACGCTGTCGGCAGCCTGGCGCTGGGGCTCGCTGCCACCTGGTGCGGAGCGGCGCTGGCCGAAGCGATTTGAGCGGAACGGCGCGCCGCAGTTGCCAGAACGCGGAGCACGGTGTTTCAATTCGCTGTTGCTTCGAAGGTTTGCCTGCGCAAAACTAGTGAACGCCGCACATGGCAGGCCTGAAAGGAGCTGTCATGCTGACAACGGGCAAAGCCGTCAAGGTGATCGTTTATTTAAGTGACGCCGCGAAGTCGCACCATGTTCCCGTCTACACCAGCGTTCTGGATTTTTTGTTTCGCAACGGCATCGCCGGCGCCACGGTTTTGAAAGGCGTGGCCGGGTTTGGCGCCAAGCATCACATCCACGCGGCCCATATTCTCGAACTGTCCGACCACCTGCCGATACGGATTGAGTTCATCGATACGCGCGAGAAGGTCGATGCCATTCTGAAGGAACTGGAAACGCGTTGTGCGTGCGGCTTGATTGAAGTGCAGGAGACCAACGTGATCGTGCCTGCGCGGAGCGCGTGAGAGGGGCTCCCGCAAATTGTGTAGCGTTCGTCACAGCGCGTGCCCGGCGCCGCTCCTAGGCTGGAAGCAAGCACGGGGGAGCCGATGTCAGCGAGTCATGTCACGGTTGGAAGTGAAGTTACGTTGCAGAATTTGCTTTCTGCTTTTGAAGGCGAGTCGAATGCGCATGCCAAGTACACGGCGTTCGCGGTCAAGGCCGATGCGGATGGAATTTACGGAGCGGCGAGCCTGTTTCGCGCTGCGGCGCTGGCCGAACAAATTCACGCCGGCAATCATGCGCGGGTGATCCGGCAGATGGGCGGCGAAGCGATCGCGGAGATCTATCCGTTCGAAGTGGAGTCGACGCTGGAGAATCTGAAGACGGCTTGCGAGGGCGAGCAGTACGAGATCGACAACATGTATCCGGAGTTTCTCAAGGAAGCCCGGACGCGCCTGAACACCACGGCGGTGCGTACCTTCGAATGGGCGCTCGAAGCAGAGAAGACGCATGCACGGCTGTATGGCGAAGCGATCGCGTTGCTGGAAGCCGGGGCGCCGGGCTCATGGCTCGATGCGGCGCGCGATTTCTATGTATGCGCGACGTGCGGGTACACATCGGAGACGGCCGAAGCGGAGCGGTGCCCGGAGTGCAACCTGGCGTGGGAGAAGTTTGAAGTCGTTCGATAATCTCGGATGAATTGAACCGAGCGGAGTTCGGTGGCGGCCCACCCTAGCGACAAAAACAAAAACGTCGCGAGGGTGGGGCACCCGATCATTTTTGTTGGTGCGCGGTCTCCCAGGTCTCAGAAACGAGACCTGGGGCACCCGAAACCTGGCTTTGGGTAATGTGGCGGCCCACCCTAGCGACAAATACAAAGACGTCGCGAGGGTGGGGCACCCGATCCTTCGTGTTGGTGCGGGGCCTGTTGGCGGGCGGCCTGTTGGTGGGTGGCCTTGGTGGGCGGCTTCCCAGGTCTCAGAAACGAGACCTGGGGCACCCGGAACGCGGCGTTGGTAATGTGGCGGCCCACCCTAGCGACAAATACAAAGACGTCGCGAGGGTGGGGCACCCGATCATTGGTGTTGGTGCGGGGCCTGTTGGTGGGCGGCCTGTTGGTGGGTGGCCTTGGTGGGCGGCCTTGGTGGGCGGTCTCCCCAGGTCTCAGAAGCGAGACCTGGGGCACCCGAAACCCGGCGCTTGGCCAATTCGCAGTGGCTAATGCATCGATGTGAACGGGGATGCGGGGAGTCCTTCGCTGTTGAACAAATTGCATTGCGGGCTGTTGGCCCAGCCGTAGCGAATGTGCGCCGGCTCGGGGACATCCGGGCTTGACGCAACAATGGTTTCGCCCTCGATCCTGGCGGTGGCGGGTGAGAATTTGCCGTCGGCGCCGGCGATTTCGAAACCCGTCAAGTCGCCACCCTTCGCCATGAGACCTTGGGCGTGATCGAACCAGGCGCGGATGGTTGCGCCTTCCGGCGCAGCCTGGCGGAACATGGGCCCGGAATACTCGAGCGATTCTCCATAACTTAAATCGCGCGCGGCGAGAGCGAGGCGATGGCCGACGTCGACTTTGTCGGTGGGGTGGACGTCGGCCGGATTGCCAATATCGATGGTGACCGCCATGGCGGTATTGCGCAGGCCGAGTGTCTCCACCTGCTGCTGGCGCAGATTGGCCCAGTCTTCCAGGGGTGTGGACTTGAAGTTGGAAATCTGAACGTAGAGAAAGGGGAAATCGCCGACGGCCCACTGGCGGCGCCAGTCTTCGATCAGGGCGCGCATGATGCGGTTATAGATGGGGAAACGCGCGAGGGCGCTGTTGCTCTCGCCCTGATACCAGATGGCTCCGCGAATGGGCAGCGGCGTTAACGGCGCGATCATGCCGTTGTAGAGCAGTCCGGGGCCCCAACTGGCAAGCGGGGGATGCCACGCGAATGCCGGCTCCGGTTTGCCCTGGGCCCTGGCTTCGTCGCGCTGGCGCTGTTCTTCCTTGAGTTGATACTCGGTATCCGGCGCGGCATCGAGCATCTTGCCGCGCGCAGCGAAGAGGGGGTTCAGCGCGGCGTCTTCACCGAGCGCGGTGAGGCGGACCCACGATTCAGCGACCGTGCCACCCCAGGTGGAATCGATGACCCCGACGGGCACGTGTTCCTTCTGTTCGATCTCGCGTGCGAAATACCACGCGACGGCGGAGAATTCCTTTGCGGATTCAGGGGAGGAAACCGCCCAACCGCCGGTGTCCACGTCGTCCTGCGGATAGTCGGAAGCGCGCTTGTTCACGATCAATAAACGGATGCGCGGGTTATCGGCATGCGGCAGATCGGCCGCGGCGGTGGCGGCTTTGCGCATCTCGAATTCCATGTTGGACTGGCCGGAGGCGACCCACACGTCGCCCACCAGCACGTCGTGCAGAACGATGGGCTGCGCTGCAGGGGCGTCACTGCCCGCAGAGGAGGCCGCAGTTCCCTTCACCGTCAAATCGAATGGACCACCGGCAGCGCCAGGCTGGAGGTACACGTTCCAACGCCCGAGGCGGCCCGTGGTTGTGGCTTTGGTCTCGCCGCGAAAGGTGACGGCAACCTGATCGCCGGGCTTCGCTCTGCCCCAGACATGGACGGGCAGATCCCGCTGGATCACCATGTGGTCGGCAAGAATTTTGGGCAGCGTTACCTGGGCAGGCAGGAAAGAAGGGGGCACGAAGGCAAGCAGCAACAAGGATCGCCAATTCAGGTTCAAGCGGACTCCAGGCAACAAGGATATGTCCGGAAAAATATGTCCCGCGCACATGAGAGGTTTCTCCGGAACAAGAACGCTATCAGATGACGGGAGCAGTCGTCAGCCAGGGTGGATCCAAACATCGCAGGAGGCATTTTGGCAGTCTACCTGGTGCGCGGACGCTATCCCCCGGTGCCCGATCATTTACCGGTCCTGGAGCATGAACGTCTTTCTACATTGACATCGGGTGCCTTTTCCCCGCAGAATCCGGACAGCGCGGGCACCCGGGCCCCCAGCGCGACTGCCGCTACTTTTCGCCGAACTCCTGCGAGTGCGCATTCCAACTCCGGCCTGAAAGAGATCGTGAACAACCATGAGTACGACAACGCCTCAGAACCTCAAGAACCACGCGCGACTTGACCCTGCTTTTCATATTGTCCTGGCTTTAGTGTTAACCCTCAATTTTTTCTATGCAATCGTCCACCTGGTGCGCCATCCGCAGTTTTTCAACGTATGGTTCCTGGTGTTATCGATGGCGGCGATCGTTCTTCTGTTCAAGCTGCGGCTCTACCCTTTAAAGGTTCAGGATCGGGTGATTCGCCTGGAGGAGCGGCTGCGCCTGCAGGCACTGGCTCCGGCGCAGTGGCATAGCCAGATCTACCTGCTCAGGGAAGATCAGCTGATTGCGCTGCGCTTTGCCGGCGATGACGAAGTGGTGAGCCTGGCCAAACAGGCACTGGAAGAGAATCTGACCCGCAAGCAGATCAAGGAACGGATTCGCAACTGGCGCGCGGATTACTGGCGGGTTTGACTGGCGCCAGTGGATAGCTTTCCCGAGCTTCGGCAGGCGGACGGAGGTGGATGCGAGGCGTGTATCCAGACGCCATTTGTGATCGCCGTTCCTTCTTCCGCCGGGCGGAGGCCTTAGAATCATTAAGATGACAACCGCGGTCGGCAACACACTGGGAGCGCTTAAGCAGAGGGTCGAGTCCCGGCACGCCCGCATCGGGATCGTGGGCATGGGGTATGTGGGATTGCCACTGGCACTTCTGTTCAGTGACGAGCGGTTCCAGGTGACCGGCTTCGATATCGCGGCGGACAAGGTGAGCACCCTGAACGCGGGGGGCTCCTACATCGTGCGCATTCTTCCGGCCGACATTCAGCAGGCGCAGAAATCGGGATTTCGCGCGACGTCGAACTCCGCGGAGATTGCCGCAATGGACGTGGTGATCATCTGCGTTCCCACGCCGTTGAACGAATATCACGAACCAGACCTGAGTTACGTCACCGGGACGGTGCAATCGATTGCGCCCCATGTGCATGAGGGGCAGCTGATTATTCTGGAAAGCACGACCTATCCAGGGACTACGCAGGACGTTGTGGTTCCGCTGCTCGAAAGCGGAAACCCGCTGGGGCTCAAGGTGGCGCGCGCCGAGGGACAGACGGGGATTCACGTTGCGTTTTCGCCGGAGCGCGAAGATCCCGGCAACGATACGGTGGCCCGTCACGACATTCCCAAGGTGATTGGCGGGTGCGACGCCGTTGCGGTTGAACTGGCATCGGCATTTTACGGTTCCATCTTTCGCCGCATCGTGCCGGTGAGCAGCCCGGCCGTGGCGGAGATGACCAAGCTGCTGGAGAACATTTATCGCTGCGTGAACATTGCGCTGGTGAATGAATTGAAGCAGCTCTGCATGCGCATGGGCATCGACATCCACGAAGTGATCGACGCTGCGCGCACCAAGCCTTTCGGCTTCCACGCGTTTTATCCGGGGCCTGGATTGGGGGGGCACTGCATTCCGATCGACCCGTTCTACTTGTCGTGGAAGGCCAAGGAATACGATTTTCGCACGCGCTTCATCGAACTAGCCGGCGAAGTGAACACGGCTATGCCTTATTTTGTAATCGAGCAGACCTCATCCGCGCTGAACGAGCATTGCAAATCGATCAAGGGTTCGAAGGTTCTGGTTCTGGGGCTGGCTTACAAGCGCGACATCGACGATCTGCGCGAGTCGCCTTCGTTGACGATCATCGAATTACTGCGCGACAAGGGCGCGATTGTTTCCTACAACGATCCATACTTTCCTCACGTGGGGCGCGGACGTCATTATCAACTGGACATGGTGAACACGCCGCTCGAACAACTGGCGCAGTATGACGCGGTTCTGATCGTGACCGACCACACGAGCTACGACTACCGGGCCATCGTGGAGCAATCGCAGCTGGTGATCGATACGAGAAATGCGACCAAGGGAATCGAGTCGGCAAAGATCGTTCGCTGTTGATGGGGCCGCTCCGGGGCTAAAGCCCCTTATTTTTCCGCGGTGCTATGCGGGGGTTAAAACCCCCGCCTCCCTCCGCTGTTCCTGATTCCTGCGCTACCCCCTGACCCCTGCGCTAGTTCTGATTCCCTCTGCTACCCCTGACTCAATCCTGCTGCCTTACTCCGTCAGCTTCGCCTTACTCCCTCCGCTACTTCTGATTCCTGCGCTGCCCTGACTCCCTCGCTGCCGCTGCGCACCTCCGCGTGGGCCTTTTTCACCCAGCGTGCACTTTGGCGGGCTGGCTTTCGCCACGGCGGGCTAACTCAATTCGACAATGATGGGGGTGTGATCGGATGGCTTCTCCTGCGACCGCGGGGATTTGTCGATCTCGCAGGACTTCATGCGGGCTGCGGCGGCGGGGGAGAGGAGAAAATGATCGATGCGAATGCCGCGGTTATGCGCGAAGGCGTCGCGAAAATAATCCCAGAAGGTGAAGGCGCCGGCCATATCCGGATGGAGGGAGCGAAAGGCATCGACATAGCCGCGCTCCAGCATGGAACGATAGCGCGCCCGCGGTTCGGGCTGAAATAAAGCATCGCGAATCCACGAGGCCGGCTTGTGGCAATCGATGTCTTCGGGGATCACGTTGAAGTCGCCGCCGATCACGGTGGGGACATTGTCGTCTTTCAGCCAGCGGATCATTTGATCCATGAGCCGATCCATCCAGGCCAGTTTGTAGGCGAACTTGTCGGTGCCCACGGGATTGCCGTTGGGAAGATAGATATCGATGATGCGCAGGCCACCGATGATGGTTTCAAGAAAGCGCGCGTGGCTGTCGCGGTCGTCGCCGGCGAGGGTGGTATTGATGGTCTCGATGGGGAGGCGCGAGAGCACGGCGACACCGTTGTAGGTCTTCTGCGTGACGGCCGCGCTTTCGTAGCCCATCTCCTTGAAAACTTCGGCGGGAAAGACTTCGCCCTTCAACTCCTGCATGAGCAAAACGTCGGGTGCAGCGGCGCGCAGCCAGGTGGTGACATGTCCCAGACGGGCTCGAATCGAGTTCACATTCCAGCTTGCAATTTTCAAGATCGGTTCACCGTGTTTTATGGTCGCACAGGGGTGCGGCCTGCCGGGTTGGAGATGGCAGCGAGGTGGAGCTAGGAATTGGACCAGCCGGGGATATCTTTTTCGAGAAGGAGCAGCAAGTCCTGGGGATTGTGACTGTCGATGATGAAATCCGCTTCAGGGGAATTCATGTCGCCGAAGGGACAGGCGAGGATGAGGGGCTTGTCCGGAGCATGGGCTTTGATGTCGGAGAGAATGTGGGGATGATCGGCAAGGAGGGTGCCATGAACCATGACTACGTCTATGTTGGGGAAGCGCTTGAGAAGGCCGAGCCCATCTTGCGCGTTGTAAGCGGTGAGGACGTTATGTTGTGCGGTCTCGACGACAAGCTTTCTTGCCGACAAGCCCTCCGGTTGTTCCGCTTCGATCATTAGAATGACAAATGCGTTCACTTTATCTCCTTTGAATGGAGCGATTTATTTCTATTCGGGCAGCTATGGACAGGGTCGCACCCATGGAGTGCTGCAGTCCCGGGCCCAGTGAAACCGCCGATCCGAGAATATTACTGGCTTCAACGCAGACCATTTTATGCCACGCCTGGGCGCCGAGGTCCGAAAGGGATGCGGCGCCCTGGGACCACGGGTTCCACACGATGGTAGTTTGGGAGTCTGTTTTCTCGGTACGCAGGATGCGGCGCAGCACGGGATCGACGATGGAGGCAGGGGCTTCGGTGTTGAGGTAGGCGTTATCGGTTGGTCCTTGCAGGGTGAGGTCGCCCAACTGCAGCTTTTCTTGATTTCCATCGACGTTGTCGAGATAAGCGGTGCCATCCAGGCCTGTCACGCGGACCTTGCGCACGTCGCCAACGTTGAAATAGGTATGGAGCGCTTGTTCAAATTTGAACGGCGCAGACCCGGTATTGGTCAGGATCAATTCCATGTGCAGCGTCGCGCCCACGGTGATGCGATGAAGCATTCGAAAATCATGAGGCCACCACCAGCGCGTCGATGCATCGCTCTCGGTCGCGCAGGTCACGGTGACCGAGCCATCCCGCTCCGCGACGATGGATGCGAGACTCCATTCCCTGGTGCGGACGAATCCATGCGCCGGGGCTTTGGCATCGTCGGCTTTGGCGCGAAACCACGGAAAGCAGACGGGAACACCGCCACGGATCGCCCGGCCATCCTCCCAGTTGGACTTTTCGCTTACGAAGATGACTTCTTCGGCGCCGGCTGGCTGCCACGAAGTGAGTTGGGCGCCATGCAGATAGATCTCCCCGGACGCGGCTGATGTGCTGAGGCGTACTTTCGGAAGGCCGCCGTTTCCAGCCACCACCTCGGCCAAGCGCGGGATTCCGAATCGTTGATTTAGCTCGTCGATGCGGGATTTCTGGTCCATACTCACCGGATTCTAGCCCACCGAAGGCGCTTTGGTGACGAAGGCGGCCGTGCCGGATAGAATTCATCAGGACAAAACACGTGAATCTCCCCGCCAATCCGCCCATTCTCCCCATGCTTGCCAAGCGCGTCGACGCCATCCCGACCTCCGGGGACTGGATCTTCGAGCCCAAGTGGGACGGCTTCCGCGTCCTTGTATTTCGCGACGGCGACGAAGTGCTGATTCAGAGCCGCGATACGAAGCCGCTGAACCGGTATTTTCCCGAAATGCCGGATGTGCTGTGCGCTCATTTACCCGAGCGGTGCGTGCTCGATGGCGAATTGGTGATTGCGCGGGAGGGGCGTCTCGACTTCGATGCTCTGCAGTTGCGCATTCATCCCGCGGCATCGCGGGTGAAAATGCTGGCGGGGCAAATGCCCGCGTCGGTGGTGTTCTTCGATCTGCTGAGCGTGGGCGATCGCGATCTGCGCCAGGAATCATTCGCCACGCGGCGGGGCGAACTGGAGAGACTTCTGGCCAAGGCGGCGCCGCCGATTCATATTACGCCGGCAACGAGCGACCGCGGGGTGGCGCAGAACTGGTTTCAGCGCTTTGAGGGGGCGGGGCTCGACGGGGTTATCGCCAAGCCGACGGATGGTTCGTACCAGCCCGACAAGCGCGTGATGCTGAAGATAAAACATGAACGCGATTGCGACTGCGTGGTGGCCGGGTTTCGCTGGTACAAGGAAGCTGCCGGCAAGGAGATCGGTTCCCTGCTGCTGGGTCTTTTTGACGACGCCGGCCATTTGCAACACGTGGGGGTGTGCTCCAGTTTCACCAAGGACAAGCGCCGCGAACTGCTGGACTATCTGGCTCCCTGGCGCGAGAATGCGCTGGCCGCGCATCCATGGAAGGACTGGGCGGGCGAGGGCGCGGACGGGCAGCGCATGCCGGGGGCGCAAAGCCGCTGGAGCGGCGGCAAGGACCTGTCCTGGGAGCCGCTTCGGCCGGAGCTGGTGGTGGAAGTGGCCTACGAACACATGCAGGCCGATCGCTTCCGGCACATGGCGCACTTCCGGCGCTGGCGGACCGATAAGCCGCCCGCGGAATGCACCTATGCGCAGTTGGAGGTGGTTCCGCCTGAGGAATTGAAGTCAGTGTTTGCGCACGGGCGGTGAACGCGGGCTTTACTTACTCCGATTTTGTGGAGCATTGGTCCGATTTGGCGGGGCATTATTGCGATTTTGTCGAACGGCGGCGGGTGGGCCCCTTTACGTCGGGCGCCGCATCCGGATCCGGTTTTTCCTCCGGAGGGCGCTCGTCTTCCGGGACATGGCGAAGGTTGATTCGGATACGGGTCCACGTGGAAGACCGTCCACGCATCGCGTCGACTAACACATCATCAACGGCAAGGCGCGCGGCCGCTTCGGGGTGCCGGGCTTTCCAACGCTCCAGACCGGCCAGAGCATCGACCTTGCTTTGCGAGTTGGCAATGGTGATGAGCGGCATCTTTTCGCGGGGGGCCTTCTTGGCAGCGGTTTTGGCTTTGGAGGGGGCCACGCGCGGAGCCTCGCCTTCCATCTTGCGAAAGTGCGGCGGCCAGGGTGCGTCGCCGAGTCCTTCCGACTCATCTTTGGCGGCCATTTCCAACAGGCGGTCGAGGGAACCCGCCGATTCGTTCATCGCGGCATGCGGATCGCCGATTTTAGAAAACCGCGCCGGCATTGTGAACACGGTGAAGTCGGCGGGATTGCAGGCTTCCACCTCGTCCCATTGCAGGGGCGCAGAAACGCGGGCATCCGGGAGGGGACGCACCGAGTATGCCGAGGCCGTGGTGCGGTCTTTCGCATTCTGGTTGTAGTCGAGGAAGACTCCGTGGCGTTCTTCCTTCCACCACTTCGAGGTGGCCAGCGCCGGCACGCGTCGTTCGATGGCCCGCGACAAGGCCAGCGCGGCCCGGCGCACCTGGTCGAAGCCCCACCTGGGCTCGATGCGGACGTTGATGTGCATGCCGCGAGAGCCGCTGGTTTTGGGCCAGCCGCGCAGCCCTACTTCGTCGAGCAGGGCGCGCACTTCCATCGCCACGCGGCGCACATCCTCCCAGCTCACGCCGGGGCCGGGATCGAGGTCGACGCGCATTTCATCGGGGTGGTCGAGGTCGGCCGAGCGCACCGGATGGGGATGGAGCTCGATGCAGCCCAGATTCACGATCCAGGCCAGTCCAGCGGTGTCGTCGACGACCACTTCTTCGGCCGTGCGTCCCGAGGGAAACGACAGCGTCACGGTGCGCAGCCACGTGGGCCGATCGCTGGGGGCGCGCTTCTGGTAGAAGGCATCCTGCTCGGCGCCGTTGACAAAGCGCTTCAGCACGATGGGGCGGTCCGCGATGCCAGCCAGGGCGCCGGGAGCGACCGCGAGGTAGTAGTTGACGATGTCGAGCTTGGTGAGCTTGACCTGTTTTGAAAAGTACAGCTTCTCTGGATGCGAGACACGCACCTCGCGCCCGCCCACCGTCAACATCTCCGCGTGTTCCGACTTTGCTTCTTCTCCCATCTCTGCTGTGCCGCCTTCGCTGGAGTTTAATTCTCACCGGCTGAGGGTGATCGCGATCCGTTTCCAGAGCTATGGGCGAATCGCACGAACCCAGACTAACGCGCGGCTTCGCATTTCGGATACCCCTCGACCCGGCGCTCGTCACTTTAGCCCGGCACGACGACCGAGACCTCCATCGTGTATCGTGGTGGTGGTTTGACGATGATTCTGTTCCCCTTAACGCTGGCTGAGCCGCAGCAGTTCTCGATTTGGGAGAAGCTTCTTTTCGCCGCCCTGGCCGTGACGTCCGGCGCGCTCTTCTGGCGGCGCTTCGGACCTATCCTCGAGCGCATTCTGAAATCCAAAAAGGATCCGGGCTTTCACCTCGCGCCCATTGGCCGACGGGTTTGGGATTTTTTCTCCGAAGTTCTGTGCCAGTCCAAGGTGATTCAGCAGCGCCCGCTTCCGGGGCTGGCGCACGCGTTCGTCTTCTGGGGTTTCTGCGCCTTTGCACTGGTCACCCTGAATCATGCCGCGGTTGGATTCGGCATTGGCTTTCTTTCGCCGAATGGATGGGTGGGCCGCTTTTATTTCTATTTCGCCGCGGCGTTTGCTGTGACCTGCGCAATCGGCATTCTTGGCCTGTTCATCCGGCGCTTTCTGGTGCGGCCGCGCTGGCTGGGGCAAAAGCTTTCGTACGAATCCGGCTTCATCGCGTTTCTTATTTTTGCGCTGATGGCGACGTACCTGGCGGCATTTTTCACAACCGACGGCACTGTCGCGGCGCGTGCGCTGTGGTGGATGCATACGCTGGCGCTGCTCGTCTTTCTGCCGCTGATTCCGCACACGAAACATCTGCACCTGGTGCTTAGTCCGGTAACGGTTTTTCTTTCGCGGGACGGCTTCAGCCAGATTCCGCCGCTGGCCGGGGACGAGGATTTCGGCCTTGTTGCGGGACAGGATCTAACGCAACTGGTCAGTCTACAGGCCTATTCCTGTGTCGAATGCGGACGCTGCACCGAGCACTGCCCGGCCAACAATACCGGCAAGATTCTTAACCCCAAGGAAATCATCCTGGGCGTGCGCGCCTACCTCAACGACATCGGGCCACGCACGGAGGAGCCGCTGCTGGGCAAGTACAATTCGCAGGAAGCCGTGTTTCAGTGCACCACCTGCGGGGCCTGCGAGTTTCAATGCCCGGTGGGCATCGAGCACCTGCCCATTTTGATCGGCCTACGCCGCGGCGCGGTGAACACGGGCACATGGGAAGACGACTACGGGGCGAAACTTTTCAACGGGCTCGAACGCGGTTCCAATGCACTGGGGCTCAGCGCAGCCGAGCGCGACAAATTTATCCAGCGCGAGCAGTTCCCTATCTTTGACGGGACGCAGGAATATTGCCTGTGGCTGGGGTGCATGGGCGGGTACGACCCCAAGGGGCGCGAGATCGTTGCCGCGTTCGCGCGCGTGATGAATTTTCTCGGCACGAGCTACGGGGTGCTGCGCAAAGAGAAGTGCACGGGCGATCCGGTTCGCAGGCTGGGCAACGACCTGGTGTTCCAGCAACTGGCTGAATCGAACCTCGAGATGCTGGCGCAGTCCAAGGTCAAGAAGATTGTGACCATCTGCCCGCACTGCGTGCGCACCATCCAGGAAGACTGGAAGGAGTACGGCACGCCGCCGGCGATTGAGCATCATAGTGAGTTCATGGCTCGCTACGTCGATCGACTGCCCGAACAAAATCAAGGCCAGGAAAAAATTGTCTTTCACGATCCGTGCTACCTGGGACGCTATCGCAATGTGTATGACGAACCGCGCGCAGTGGCAGCAACTGCGGGAGAGGTCATCGATCCGCCGCGCGCTCGCGAGCGCAGCTTCTGTTGCGGAGCCGGCGGGGGCCTGGCGTTTTTGGGCGAAGAAACAGGCGAGCGCGTGAGCCACGTACGCGCGCAGGAGTTGGTCGCCACAGGCGCCTCCACCGTAGGCACGGCGTGTCCCTTCTGCAACACCATGTTTCGCGACGCCCTGGCTTCCACAGATAAGCCCGCGATGCAATTGCTGGACATCGCACAGTTAGTCGCCCGTTCGCTCCCCTCCAATGAAGTACCTTCGAAAAACACATAAACACACCGGAGTTTATTTCCGCATGAAGATCATCGTAGCCATCAAGCAAGTCCCGGAGCGCGATGCGCAAGTACGCATCGACAGCGCCGGCAAGTGGATTGAAGAATCCGACATTCAATACGCACTCAACGAGTCCGACGCATACGCGCTCGAAGAAGCCCTGCAGCTCAAGGAGAAGCACGGCGGCGAAGTGATCGCCCTTTCGGCCGGCCCGGAGAGGGTCGGCACTACCATTCGCGAGGCCCTCGCCAAGGGAGCGGACCGCGCCATTCACGTCGACGCCACGGACCTCGGCAGCCGCGATGCGCTGGGCGTGGCGCGGCTGCTGGCGGAGGCCATCAAGCCGGAAAGCCCCGACCTCGTGCTCACCGGGCTGCAGTCGGACGACCTGGGGCTTGGCCAGACGGGCGTGATTCTCGCGGAACTTCTCGAGCTGCCGCACGCATCCCTGATTCTTCATGTTGAAAAGACCGATGCGGGGCTTACCGTCAAGCGCGAGTTGGAGAGCGGCTGGTTCCAGAACATCGAGTTGCCGCTGCCGGCCGTGTTGACGATTCAGTCGGGCGGCAACAAGCTGCGCTACGCAACGCTGATGGGCATCAAGCGCGCCAAGACCAAGGAGATGCGCCGCCTAACTGCGGCTGAACTCGGCGCTGCCACTACTCCTATAGCGGTCCTGGAGTCTGTCGGCCTGCCACACAAGCAGCGTTCAACACAGATCCTTCCGGGCACGCCGAAAGAAGCGGCAGCGGCCCTGGTGGAAAAACTGAAGTTCGAGGCGCGCGTACTATGAGCGGCATTGTGGTTGTACTTGAAGAACGGGACGGCCGCGTGGGCCGCATCAGTTGGGAAGCGCTCGCCGCGGCGCAGCATCTGGGCAAACAAACGGGCGAGCCGGTTACGGCAGTCGCGATCGGCGCCAACACGGAAGCACAGGCGAACGAAGCAGCTGCCAAATCCGTCGCCGCCGTGATTCGCGTCGAACACGATTTACTGACGCGCTACACGCCGGATGGGTTCACCGTCGCCCTGCAGCAACTCATCGAGAAGGAAAGCCCGAGCTACGTGGTGTTTCCTCACACCTACCAGGTGCGCGACTATGCGCCGGCGCTCGCGGCCCGCATTGGCCAAGTGCTGGTGAGCGACGTGGTGGCCATCGCCGACGGACCGGTGTTCACGCGACAACTGCTGCAAGGCCGCCTCACCGGCACTTACCGGCATTCCGGCAAAGGTCCGTGCTTCGTCTCCGTGCAAGCGGGAGCCTTCCGGGCCGATGCGGTCGAAGCCGGCACCGCACAGATCTCCACTTTCCCCCCTGCGATCGAGCCGGCACAGATTCGCACCAAACCGGGCGAGCCTTTCCGCGGATCGGCGCAGACCGTCGACCTGGGGTCGGCGCCACTTATTGTCAGCGTAGGACGCGGCATCAAAGAGGCGGACAACCTCCCTATCGTGCAGGAACTCGCTGCGGCGCTGGGCGCGGAGTTGGCCGCGTCGCGACCCATCTGCGACAACGGGTGGCTGCCCATGGAGCGGCAGGTGGGCAGTTCCGGACAGACGGTCTCGCCCAAGCTGTACCTGGCAGTGGGCATTTCGGGAGCCATCCAGCACCTGGTGGGCATGAAGGGGTCGCAATGCATCGTGGCCATCAATAAAGACGCCGAAGCACCGATCTTCGAAGTGGCCGACTACGGCATTGTCGGCGACCTGTTCGAGGTGGTGCCGGCGTTAACCGAAGCCGTGAAGTCGGCGAAATAGTCAGCTGAGCCATCGTCGAGATTCGTATTCAGGGACGCCCATGTCTCACTCTTGAGACCTGGGCGTCCCTTTCTAGCAGCGATCTCGCGTCCATTTGCGATCGCTTTACCGACATGCGAGAAGTATCGCTTCCGGCACGTGTCTCCCCTGACACGCCGTGTGCCTGCTGACACGTGTTCCCGCCCAGCCGCATCCGATAACCCTTGTATTTTCAATCTCTAATCTCCGGCACGCCAGTTGCAATCCCCGAAGACGAAGGCGAAACACACCAGGGGGATGCGATGAAGCGGACAGTGATGTCGATAGGGATGGCGGTGATGTTCTTCCATGTGGCAGCAGCGCAGCAACAACCACCAACGTCGATTCCGCAGCGCGAAATCGTTGTCAGTTTGGAAGATCGCAAGCTGGCCCTGATTGAGAACGGCCAGGTGACAAAGATCTACACCGTGGCCGTAGGCAAGCCGTCCTCCCCCAGTCCCGAGGGCACCTTCACCATCGAGCGCCGGGTTGCCAATCCCACCTATCACCACGACGGCAAGACCGTGCTTCCCGGCCCCGGCAATCCAGTTGGCACGCGGTGGATGGGTCTAAACAAACATGGCTACGGGATCCACGGAACCAACGAGCCCCAATCGATCGGCAAGGCGTCCTCGCATGGCTGTATCCGCATGGCCCGGCCCGACCTGGAGGAGTTTTACGCCATGGTTGCTGTCGGCGACAGGGTTCGTCTCATCGGCCAACGCAACGAAGAGACCGCACACCTGTTTACGCCGGATGAAGCCAGGCAGCCCGTCATTCTGGCCGCTGCTCCGCTGCCCAACATGGAGTTGATTCCGATGGCAATGCCGGCGGAGTTTGTCGCCACTGCCGCTGTCGGCCAAGCCTCGAATACAAACACCGTGACCGCGGCCGGCACACGTTAGGAGAGTCTGCCATGACTGTATTTGACGAAGCATCCAGCGCGCTCGGAACCATGCTGCTGCCGCTGGTTGCAGGGCTGCTGCTGGAAGAACTCACCTTCGGCGGATTGGTCAGGCTGCTGATCGTACCGTCACGGAAGACAACGAGAAAAATCAAACCCACCCAAGAACCGCACTCGTAGAAATCAAGGAGACCGTCGATGCTCGCACTCAAGTTGTTGCTGTCTGTCGCGGGAGCGCTCTTACTGGCCGTCGCACTGGCAATCCCGCTCGTTCCCATCATTCACCGCGTACGCTGGCGCCGAACCGAAGTTCCCGACGGACCGGTTGCCGAGCCAATGGAGATTCCGTGGCGCGGCCCATTGGCACTGGCACTGATGGCCTGCGTTCCATTGCTGATCGCTTCGAGCATCGTTGTGGTGGGCAGTGGGATGGGCGCCGTGCGCATCAGCCAGGTACGCGGGACACTGCCCGGCACGCTCTATCCCGGAACGCACTTTGTCACACCTCTGCTTGAAACCGTGCAGAGCTTCGACCTGCGCGACCATCTCTTTACGGCGGGGGTTGTGGATGGAGGGACCAAAACCTCCGCGCAGAAAACGCGCTCAACGTGCAATCGCGCGAAGGCCTGAACATCGGCCTCGCCGTTACCGTGCGCTACCGGCTGGATCCCGGCAAGCTGGACAGCGTGCAGGCCCACCTGCCGCAGCCCGCCGACAAGGAACTGGTGCCGCCCGTCGTCGCCAGCGCCTGGCGCGAACTGGCGCCGCAGTATACGGTGCGCGAGATTTTTTCGACGAAACGCGAGGAAGTGCGATCGAAAGCCAGCAACATCATTACGCGCAAACTTGCCGCCGACGGCATCGTGGTTGAAGAAGTGATGCTGGCCGATATTCAGTTGCCCGACGAATACGCCAAGGGCCTCGAAGGCCTGTTGCTCAAGGAGCAGGAAGACGATCAGCTCGGCATTGTCACCGACATCCAGCAGAAGCAAGTCAAGATTGCCGAGCTGCAGGCGCAGGCGGAAGCGGTGCAGAAAGTGAAACAGGCGGAAGGGGACGCGCAGTCCAGAGTCGTCGAAGCCAAGGGCGAGGCCGATGCGATGCAGTACACCCTGCCGCTGAAACAGAAGCAGATTGAACAAAGCAAACTCGAAGCCGAGGCCCGCAAGGAATCGACGATTCAAAATGCGGAGGCGGATGCAGAAGCCAAGGTCATCGACAGCAAAGCCGAACTACAGCGGCGCAACCTGCTGGCCGAAGCAGAGGCCAGCCGCGTCAAGCTTATGGCCGCGGCCAACGCCGAACGCATGACCAGCGAAGCCGAGTTGCTGAACAAGTCTCCGCTGCTTATCAACAAGATCATCGCCGAGCGCCTCTCGGACAAGATCCAGGTGGTGATGGTTCCTTCGGACGGAAAATTCTTCTTTGCCAACGACGTTTTCAAGAGCATGGCGAACAGCCCGGTCATCAAGCAGGAGATGGACAGCGAAGATCCGCCGGCGCCGAAGCCGGGACATTGATGGACATCGCCCGCGGGACGGCACGGCTTCACCAACCGGCCCGCGGGCGCACTTACTCCGCGGCCGCGCTTGCTATTGCGTAAGACGAAGTCACACCCGCAAACGATATAATCCGCGCAAAGAAACGTGTGCAGAAAGCAGTGGACTATGGGACTGTTCCGGTGGGTGACAGGGTGGGCCAGTGTGCTGACCGCGGGGTTCGCGCTGAGTGCCCTGCCTGCGGCGGCGCAATGGGATCAGCCGGCCGCCGCGCTTGCCGGGCAGGTGGCGAACATTCTGGGCCCCGGCCAGGCGACGCTCAGCCTGCGCAATTTTTCCTCCATCGCGAACACGGACGTTCCGTCGATCCGCGCGATGCTGGAGCAGGATCTGAAATCGCGCGGCGTTTCCATCTCGGGGGGCGAGAGCGCCAATGCGATTCGCATCACGCTCAGTCAGAATGACCACGAACGTCTCTGGGTTGCGGAGGTGATCCAGGGAAAAGAGACGCGCGTGGTGATGACTGAAAGCGCACTCACTCCGCTCAAATCTACTATGGCCCCAACGCAGATGGTTCTGCGCAGCCAGCGCTATGTGACAGCGACCGATCTCAATCGAGGGGATGTACCCAAAGGCCCTGTGCTCGGTGCGCTCGAAGTCAACGGCAACCTCGTCGTGATCAAAGAGTCATCGGTGACCCTGTTTCAAATGTCTCCAACTGGCTGGCGCGAACTTGCTGTTTCAGAGATTCGAGTGCACTTGCCGTTGTCGCAAGATCCGCGCGCTCTGCTTCTTCCGTCAGCAGATGGAAGTGCGTTCACCGCTTTCCTTCCGGGTACCGAATGTGGCGGCAATTTCAATCTCCCCGCGCAGCCTGACTCGTGGACAGTTCACTGCCGCGACAGCGACGATCCATGGCCCATCCTGCAAAATTCCGATCCGCATAATCCCACGGTGATTAAAGCTTTCTACAACGCGGCGCGCAACTACTTCACGGGAGTCGTTGCGCCGAGCATCGGTGTCGATCTGCCGCCGTTTTATTCGGCCGCATGGCTTCCGCGTCCCGCTGCATCCGCTTTGCTCATCGCCGGCATTGATAGCAAAGTCCAGTTAGTCGACAACGGCATCTCGCACACTGTGAGCGGAGCACGCGACTGGGGCAGCGATTTTGCAGTGCTCAACTCCGGATGCGGATCGGGCCGCCAGATCATTGCATCCGGATCGGGCGAAGCCGCCAGCGACAGCCTGCGCGCCTACGAGTTACCAGCGCAGGAGGCAGTGCCTGCCAGCGCCCCGCTCGCAGTCGAAGGCACCGTCACTGCTCTCTGGCCTGCGCCGGACGGCAAAAGCGTATTCGCAATCGTTCGCGGACCCGAAGACCAATACGAGGTGGACCGTGTTACGGCGCTCTGCAATTAGTCTGGTGTTTCTTTTCGTCGCGCTGGCCGCACAGGCGCGCACGCGGCCCCACTATGGCGGCACTCTGCGCGTGGAGATCGAAGGGGATCCGTGGCAGCGACCCGGCGGGATGGCGCGGCGCCTGGTTTTCGATGGCCTTACGCGCGCGCATCGCGACGGCACAACAAGCCCCGCTCTCGCGATTCGCTGGTGGTCAGAAAACGACAACCATCGCTGGCAATTCTGGTTGCGGCCGGGCGTCCATTTCAGCGATGGCACCGCGCTCACATCCGTCAACGTCGCGGCATCTTTGAATGCATCGTGCGCCAACGATTGTCCCTGGACCGCCGTGCGCGCCGCAGGGTCGTCCGTCGTCTTCACCGGCGACGCGCCCATGCCCGCATTGCCCTCGCTGTTGGCTGCCGATGCCTACCTCATTTCGCTGAACGGTGCCAATTCCGAAACCTCGAGCGGCGGCCTCATCGGCACCGGCGCCTTTCAAGCCGCAGGTTTCGCCAACAGCACGCTCACCCTCGCGGCCAACGAAACATCCTGGCAGGGACGTCCCTTTGTCGACACCATTCAATTGCGCGTGCATCGGTCCATTCAAGATCAGTGGCTCGATTTGAGCGTGGGCCGCGCGGACATCGTTGAGGTCCCCGCGGAACAACTCCGCGCCGCGCAGCAACAACACTTCCTAACCATCACATCTCCACCGGTCACGCTGCTGGCCCTGGAAGTTTCAGACAACGGCGCCTTGTCGAACCCGTTGCTACGCGCCTCGATGGCCGCAGCCATCGACCGAAACGCACTCTCCAACGTCATCTTTCAAAAGCAAGGCGAAGTTACGGCAAGCCTGCTGCCCGCTGGCGTCAGCGGCTATTCCTTTCTGTTCCCGCCGGAGCGCGATCTGAACAAGGCGCTTGACCTCCGCGGCGGACTCACGCCGCATCCACTCAACCTTGCTTTTCAAGGGGGAGCCACGATGCAGCTGGCCGCACAGCGCATCGCTCTCAACCTGCACGAAGCGGGCTATACCGTACAGGCCCAAACGGGATTCCCGCGCGGCGATCTCACCTTGCGCACACTGACCCTGGAAGTACGCGACCCGCAGCCGGCGCTGGAGTCGATGTTGCGCAGTGCAGATGCGCCCGCCCTCGCCCTCGATTCTTCGCCCACTGCTCTTTTTAAAGTGGAACGTTCCTTCCTTGAACATAAGACCTTGATTCCTTTGCTCTATCTGCCGCGCATCTTTGCGTTCGGCGGGCGCGTGCGGGAGATGAGGGTTGATGGCGCAGGCGTCCCCGAACTTGCAGACGTCTCGCTCGAGGACGCTCCATGAGCCTGCGCCAGAAACTGCTCCTGCTGTTTTCCATCACGGTGGCGGCGGCAGTGGTCGCCGTCGCATGGACCGTTTTGCTGCGCATCAAGCTTGTGTTTGAGCAGCGCGATCAGCAGGACACGGCGCTTGTCGTCAGCCAGTTCCAGCGCGAGTTTCAGCACCGTTCGGTTGAATTGGGCTCGGCCGTGGACCGCCTCGCGGCCAGCGAGCATGTCCGCAACATGGCCTTTGAAATTGTGCAGTCCGGAGATAGCTCTCCTTATCTGACTGAGGCGCAAACTCTGGCTCAGCAGGCGCAGCTCGATTTTCTTGAAATCGTCGGCCCGGACGGGAACGTGGTCAGTTCCGCACAATGGCCGGCGCGCTTCGGCTATCCGGAACCAGCCGGAAACTTCACTGCGTCCGCGCCCTTCCTCAAACGGGAAGAGTTGCCCGACGGCAGCACCGTGCTGGGGCTCTTCGCGGTACGCGCAGTACGCAGCGCCGAGCCCGCGGTGCGGCTCATTGGCGGCAAGCGCCTCGATCCAAGTTTTCTTGCCGACCTACCCACCGCGACGGGCATGCAGGTTTGCCTCTATAGCGATGCGGGGCTCAACGGCGATGCGAGCACCGGTCCCAGCGCGAATTCCGGTTTGCCGTCTGCCTTCGACGCGCGCCGGCTGCTGGGCGCTAATGGCGAAGTGACGGGCGCCCAGAAATATCAGCCGCTTATCGAAGAGACGATCAAGACTGGCCAGCAGGCCAGCGGGATTCTGTATCTAACCAATCAACGCATGGACAGCGTGGCTGCCACCGCGATTCCGCTGAAGAGCGAAACCGGCAGCGTGCTCGCGGTGCTCACAGTGTCCATATCGAGGGCCGGGATGGTGCAGGCGCAGCAGCACATCCGCGCCATCGCATACGGCATAGCCACCGCGGGCATCCTGATCGCCATCGCTGTCAGTCTGTGGATTGCTGCCCGCGTGTCGCGGCCCATCGAACAGCTGGCCCACGCGGCCGAAGATGTGGCCGGGGGACACTGGGAAGTCCAGGTGCCCGAACGCGGCAACGATGAAGTCGGGATATTGGCACGCAGCTTCAATCACATGACGAGCGAGCTGAGCAGCCAGCGCGAACGCCTGATCCAGACCGAGCGTGTGGCCGCATGGCGCGAGTTGGCCCGTCGCCTCGCGCACGAGTTGAAGAACCCGCTCTTTCCCCTGCAGCTAACGGTTGAAAACCTGGTCCGATCCCGCGCGTTATCCCCAGAAGAATTTGACGAGGTGTTTCGCGAGAGCACGCAGACGCTGGGCATGGAGATCGCCAATCTCAAGGCCATCATCGGCCGCTTCAGCGATTTCAGCAAAATGCCCAAACCGGAACTCGAACGCATCGATGCTCGCGATGTCGTGGCGCGGGTGCGCGCCTTGTATGACACCGGCGCGCACAATGGCAGCGCGACTCGATTTGAAGTGGAAATCGCCGACGTTCCCATGCCGTTGCGGGTCGATCCCGAGTTGCTGCACCGCGCGCTATCAAACCTGGTGCTGAATGCGATGGACGCGATGCCCGAGGGTGGAACCATTCGGCTCTCGGCACGACCCAGCGGAAACCAGCTCGAGTTGCGTGTTACGGACACGGGCCAGGGCCTGACGCCCGAGGAGTGTGCGCGCTTGTTCACTCCCTACTACACGACCAAGCAGCATGGAACGGGGCTGGGATTAGCGATCGTTCAATCCGTGGTTGCGGACCATGAAGGTAAGATAACTGTCGAGAGCCGCGTCGGCGAGGGCGCCACATTCGTCATCACGCTGCCGCGGGCGGATGCATGAGCGCAAAAGCACAAATATTGATTGTCGACGATGAGGCCAACACACTGGCGTCTTTGTCGCGTGCCTTCCGGCTCAGCGGACACGAGGCCGTGGTTTGCGACAACGCGGTGCGCGCTCTTGAACTCGCTCTCGCCCAGCCCTTCGATTTGATCCTGAGCGATGTTGTGATGCCGCGACGCGACGGTCTCGCGCTGCTTGAGGATCTGAAAAACGCAGGCGTCACCGCGCCGGTTGTCATGATGAGCGGACAGGCGCACATCGAGATGGCGGTGCGCGCGACGCGGCTCGGCGCTCCGGACTTTCTTGAGAAACCGCTCTCCACTGAAAAACTGCTGGTCACGCTCGAGAACGCGTTGAAACTCACGCGTCTCGAAGCAGAAAATCGCGACCTGCGCACGCGCGTCGGCAAGCACACGCTGGTGTGGAGCGGAGAAACCATGCGCCGCGTGATGGCTCAGATCGAGCGGGTCGCCGCCAGCGAATCGCGCGTCTGCATCTACGGCGAAACCGGCACCGGCAAAGAACTCGTGGCGCGCACGCTGCACGAAAAGAGCCATCGGGCCGCGGGACCTTTTGTAACGCTCAATTGCGCCGCCGTCCCCGGCGAACTGATCGAGAGCGAGCTTTTCGGGCACGAGAAAGGTTCCTTCACCGGGGCCGCCCAACGCCACACCGGCAAGTTTGAGCAGGCCCATCGGGGAACGTTATTTCTTGATGAAATCGGCGACATGCCCACCGCCATGCAAGCGAAGTTGTTACGAGTGCTCGAGGGAGGAGAAGTGGAGCGCATAGGCGCCGAGAAGCCGACCACGGTCGACGTGCGCGTAGTTGTCGCAACCCATCGCAATCTTGAACAACTCATAGACGAGGGCACGTTCCGCCGCGACCTCTACCATCGCATCGTGGTATTCCCGCTCGAACTTCCGCCGCTCCGGCTCCGTTGCGAAGACCTGCCTGCGCTGGTCGATCATTTTGCTCGGCAGGTGAGCACACAGAACGGGTGGAAGGCGGTTTCCTTCTCCGCAACCGCGATCGATGCGCTCAAACAATACGGGTGGCCGGGAAACATCCGCGAACTGCGCAACGTGGTGGAGCGCCTGCTGCTGCTGGCCGATGGTGAGATTGACGCCCAGGCCGCGGAACTTGCCCTGCCGGCAGCCAGGGATTTAGGCAAAGCCGCGCCTAACGGGACGCGCGAATCCTCCGGTCCGCTGGCCCAGCGCGTTCTGGCCTTTGAACGCGACACGGTATTAGCCGAGCTCGAACGGAATCACCGCAACGTCACACAGACCGCCAAGGCTCTTGGCCTCGAACGCAGCCACCTCTACAAGAAGTGCCAGCAATTGGGGATCGACCTGCAAAGCCTGCCAGAACGCGAATAGACATTTGCATTGCATGGGGTCCGGGCTTTATGGTTCGTCTTTCGTGCTACCTCTACGGGGGAATGTTGAATGTTTCTTCCAGAAACGTACCAGACCGCTCTGTTCCTGATGATCCTGAGCATGTTGTGCTGGGGCTCGTGGGCCAATACTCTGAAGCTCTGCCCCGGTTATCGCTTTCAGCTTTTCTATTGGGACTATACCTTCGGCCTGGTTCTCGGCGCGATTGTCTGGGGATTAACTGCGGGCACCCTCGGTCACGACGGCCAGCCATTTCTCAGTGCGGTCGCCGCCACACCGCTCGACGCCATCGTATGGGCAGCGTGCGGCGGCGTGGTGTTCAATGTCGCCAATCTTTTGCTTGTCGCCGCCATCGATGTGGCCGGACTCGCCGTTGCGTTTCCCGTGGGCATCGGGCTGGCGCTGGTGGTTGGATCGGTCTCGAGTTACTTCTTCAAACCTGCCGGTAATCCGCTGCTGCTGTTTTCAGGAATTGCACTCGTCACTGTCGCCATCATTCTCGATGCGGCTGCGTATCGCCGGCGCGAAGCCTCCGCGGCTACCACCACCACGCGCGGCATCGTGCTTTGTCTTATTGCCGGCGTACTGATGGGCTGCTGGTATCCCATCGCCACGCATAACCTGGCCACTGCCACTGGACCCGGCCCCTACTCCATCGCTTTTTTCTTTTCGCTCGGCGTCCTGCTCTCCACAGTCCCCGCTAACCTGCTGCTGATGGCTAAACCACTCGACGGCAAGCCGCCTGTCGACGGGTCCGGTTATTGGAAAGCTTCGCTTGCGTGGCACCTGGCCGGCGTCTTTGGCGGATTCGTATGGTGCATTGGCGCGGTGTCTAACTTTGTCGCGTCGGTCGCGCACCTCGACCGCCCCATCGGACCCGCCGTCTCCTATTCCATTGGCCAGGGAGCCACCATGATCTCGGCGTGCTGGGGAGTGTTTGTATGGCACGAATTTGCCGGCGCGCCGCGCTCCGCCAAGATACTTCTATTTCTGATGTTTGTTTTCTTCCTGCTGGGGCTTGGTTCGGTCGCCCTCGCTCCGCTTTACTAGAGTCGATGCCATGATTTCAAAATCCAAACCAATCGTCGTTGTCGGCAGCATCAACATGGACCTGGTGGCGCACACGCCGCGCATTGCCCTTGCGGGAGAAACTCTCATCGGCACCGGTTTCGAAACCACGCCCGGCGGTAAGGGAGCCAATCAGGCCGTCGCAGCGGCGCGTCTCGGCTATCCGGTCGCCATGATCGGCATGGTCGGGCAGGACGTCTTCGGCCAGGCCATGCTCGATAACCTCACTGGCTCCGGAGTCGACGTCTCGGGCGTAGCGCGCGTCGCCGGTCCCTCCGGCGTGGCGCAGATCCAGGTCGGAGATCACGGAGAGAACAGCATCATCGTCGTCCCCGGCGCCAACGCAAAGGCCGATTCGGCTTACATCGATCTCCACGCCCAGTTGATTCGATCGGCGGGCATGGTGCTCTGTCAACTCGAATTGCCCATCGAGACCGTCGTCCACACCCTGGCTCTTTGCGCGTCGGCCAAAGTTCCCGTCATGCTCGACCCCGCGCCTGCCGCTGCGCTGCCCGACAAGATCTTTTCCCAACTCGCATGGTTCACTCCCAACGAAACCGAAGCGACCCTGTACACCCGTGAAAATTCAATCGTGAAAAGCGCCGCAGAACAGTTACTCGCCAAGGGATTGCGGGGCGTCGTTCTGAAGCGAGGCGGCGAAGGATGTTACGTCTCCGTCGCCGGCAATAACAGCTATTGGATTCGCGCATTCCCCGTGAAAGCGGTTGATACCGTGGGCGCGGGCGATTGTTTCAACGGAGCCTTCGCCGTTGCATTGCTTGAAGGCCGCGAGCCGCGAAATGCAGCGCGCTTTGCATCCGCGGCCGCAGCCATCTCGGTCACACGCGGGGGCGCGCAAGCTTCCATGCCCTCTCGTTCAGAAGTGGACGAGTTTCTCGATAAGCACAACGAATAGCCGAGCGGCGTTGCGGTTGTCATTCATCCGCTTCATATGCGAACAGGAGTTTCGTCAAAAGCGATAATGGACCGAACAATGGGAGAGAATCCGTCCGATGACCCGCACGATCTTTCTTGGCTTTCTGTTAGCGATATGTGCCCTGACCGCCCGCGCCCAGGACACGCAATTCGGCCCGCGCGGCCAGCAGATTCCACCTCCCGACTGCATGAACCTGCACAATGCGTGGGAAGGCGCGCCACCCACCTGCCCACCGTTCATGCACGATCGATGGATGCGCGACCTGGAGCACTGGCGCACCGAGCGCCGCATCCGCATCGCCTACGACGCATCGCGCTACGACCTGCCCGAGCTTCGATGGACGCAGTCCAGTTTTATTCAGCCGCAGATGATGGTGCACGACCGCTACTTCTACGATCCAGTCGCGGGCCATTACACGGTCGACCGCTATCTTGACGATCTCGAGAAGCGCTACGGCGGCATCGATGCCGTCTTGGTCTGGGCAACTTATCCCAACATGGGGATCGACGATCGCAATCAGCTGCAAATGGTCGAGTCGCTGCCCGGCGGCGTCGAGGGCGTGCGCCAGATGGTCGCCGAGTTTCACAAGCGCGGCGTGCGCGTGCTCTTCCCCATGATGATGTGGGATGAAGGGACCCATCAGCCTTCCGAACCCTGGCCCGACGCCATCGCTGCCCTGATGAAATCCATCGGCGCCGATGGCATCAACGGCGACACGCAAGACGGCGTGCCCCTCGGCTTCTCCCTCGCCGCGGAAAAGATCGGCCATCCTCTCGTCTTTCAACCGGAAGGCAGTCCCAGCGACGAAGCCCTGGCGTGGAACGTGATGAACTGGGGCCAATACAATTTTCCGTTCATCCCCATGGTCGACCGATACAAGTGGCTCGAGCCCCGGCATATGGTCAACATCAGCGATCGCTGGAACCTCGACAAAACATCCGATCTGCAATTTGCGTTCTTCAACGGCGTCGGATGGGAGAGCTGGGAAAACATATGGGGCATCTGGAACGGCATTACTCCGCGCGATGCTGAAGCCACGCGCCGGATGGCCGCCATTGAGCGCGCAGTCGCGCCATTTCTGGTCAGTCCGCAATGGGAACCGCTCGTCCCCATGCACAACTTCGGCGTCTATGCGAGCAAATGGCCGCTCGGCAAAGACACATTGTGGACCATCGTCAACCGCACCTCGTACAACATTCCCGGCCGACAGATGGACGTGTTCGTGTCGCCCGGCATGCGCTACTTCGATCTTTATCATGGCGTCGAGATCAAGCCACAGATCGAAGGCCCACAAGCCGTGCTCAGCTTCGATTTAGAAGCCAATGGCTACGGAGCTATTCTCGCCACTCCCGATGAGCCCGCTGCATCCATCAAGTCTCTGCTGCCGCGCATGGCTGCGATGACCAAGCAGCCGTTGTCAGACTTTTCTCACGAATGGAAAGTCCTGCCGCAGCAGATCGTGGCCATCTCGACCACGAAGCCCGCCAGCGAGACACCCGCAGGCATGATTCGCATTCCCGGCGGCGACTTTGTCTTCAAAGTGCGCGGCACCGAGATTGAAGGCAGTTCCGACAATGGCGTCGATGTGCAGTATCCATGGGAAGATTCGCCGCGCCGCTTCCACGAACACGCGATGGAGATCAAGCCTTTCTTCATCGATAAGTATCCCGTCACCAACACGCAGTTCAAAGAATTTGTCGACGCCACGCATTACGCGCCGCAGGACAAGATCAATTTTCTGCGCGATTGGAAGGACGGCGCATTTCCGCAAGGCTGGGACACCCGGCCCGTGACCTGGGTTTCCATGGAGGATGCGCGTGCCTATGCCAGGTGGGCCGGCAAGCGCCTGCCGCATGAGTGGGAGTGGCAGATGGCCGCGCAGGGCACCGATGGCCGCCCTTATCCCTGGGGCCTGATATGGCAGCCCGTCAACGTGCCGCCTATCGATCAGGGGCGGTCCATGCGCGGTCCCGATCCGGTCGATGCGCACCCGCTCGGCGCCAGCCCTTACGGCGTCATGGACATGGTCGGCAACGTATGGCAATGGACCGATGAGTTCACCGACGAGCACACCCGCGCTGCCATCGTGCGCGGCGGCGAATATTACCAGCCGCAAGGCTCCATCTGGTATTTCCCCCAGGCTTATCGCAACGACGAACACAGTAAGGTGCTGTTGATGGCGCCCGGCTACGACCGCTCCGGCGGCGTCGGCTTCCGTTGTGTGCGCGACGCGCAATAGCCGAACGAAGTAAATAGTAATGTCAAATTCGCCGCCCATCGCGTCATGAAGAAATCATGCGCTCATGACGCAGAATGCGAACAAGTCAAAGAAACTTTGGCCGCACTTCCGGATTCGATTCGACCAAGGTTGCCGTTTTCGCCCATCGAGAGGCATTGGCAGGAAGATGGGAAGATCGCCGGATGCCGTATCAAAGCGGAAGGAGTTCCGGAGGCGGATAGCCATGCTGCTCCCGGCCAACCCTACCGTCGTATTTTTTGGTTGTCTTGAACAGCTCGAGATGACCATCTCCGGAAGAAGGTCTGCATTGCTCACGGAGCGCTTGCATCTCCTGAGACGTCATCGGTTTGAAACCGCGCGCAATCGCCACGTTCTGACCCAGCACGTCGAGCGAGTCGATTCCACAGATTGTCGTCGCGACCGGCAGACTCATCGCGTAGCGCAACGCCTCTTCCGCTCGCACGACGCCATAGAGGATCGGCTGCCCGTCGCCCCCCAGGCTCTTCATGCCGAGAGCCGCGATACCGCGACGCCCGAGTTCCGGCAGCACCTGCTGCTCGAAGCTGCGGTATGTCGCATCAAAACAGTTGAGCGGCATTTGGACGGTGTCGAACGGGTAGTCGCGCGCCAGCATCTTGAGATGGATCGCCGGGCTCTTATGCCCGGTGAAGCCAACAAAACGAACCTTGCCCTGCTTTTTCGCTTCATCCAGTGCTTCGATCACGCCCCCCGGTGCGAAGTGCAGATCCGGGTCGTTTTCGTAGATGACTTCGTGAATCTGCCACAGGTCCAGATGGTCGGTGCCCAACCGCTTCAAGGACTCATCCAGTTGCTTCATGGCGACAGCCTTATCTCGGCCGTGGGTGCAAACCTTGCTCATCAGGAAAACTTTGTCTCGTCTTCCCTGTAAGCCAAGCCCCATCCATTCTTCGCTGCGGTGGTCGTTGTACTCCCATGCGTTGTCGAAGAAAGTAATTCCCGCGTCCACCGCCTCCTGAACCAGACGCACGGCAAGTTCGCGCGATTGCACGGTCCCAAGGTGATATCCTCCAAGACCGATGATTGAGACTTGTTCACCGGTTTTTCCGAGTGGCCTGCGGGGAATCTGGTCAGCGCCAGTGTTCGTCATCCGCGGCGGAAGTGGAGCCGATGCGGCTGGACTGGACATGACTGAAGCCGCGAGCACCGTTCCTGCGGACGCCAAGCCGGCTTGCAGGAATAACCGCCGCTCGATTTCGGGAGTCGCCCGCGCTTGCCCGTTCTGTCGACGCTGATCTGCCATTTTTACCTCCTCGAAATCTCTGGCGTTGTTTCTGGCGACAACCAGGGGCCGTCTGCCTTATCAAACATCTCTGTGACTTCTCTTTGGGTGCGATCGACGGGGAACCCGTGAGGCATACGAGTCATCGGGTTGTCATAACGCAGCGATACTTTGTACGGCTCGAAACGACCGTCGGCCGCAGTGGTCGCACAACGCGAGCGCAAGGCGTCCATCTCCTGCGAAGTCATCGGTTGAAAGCTGCGCACGATTTGCAAGTTCTGGTGCAGCACGTCCAGTGAGTCCATGCCGCAAATCGTGGTCGCGACAGGCAGGCTCATTGCGTAACGCAGCATCTCCGCAGGCTGGACAATGCCGGCCTTTATCCCCCAGGCAGTGCCACCCATGCTCTTCATGCCCAGCGCCGCTATGCCTCGCCGATTGACCTCGGGCAACACTTGTGTCTCAAAGCTGTGAAAGTTGGCGTCGAATGGATTCAGCGGCATTTGCACTGAATCGAATGGATAACCGAGTTCCAGCATCTTCAGATGGAAGGCAGGGTCCTTGTGGCCGGTGAATCCGACGAATCTGACCTTTCCTTCTTTTTTGGCTCGATCGAATGCTTCGAGGACCCCACCTTTGGCGTAGGCCAACTCCGGGTCATTATCGTAGACGATGCCGTGGATCTGCCACAGGTCCAGATGATCCGTTTGAAAACGCCGCAACGATTCTTCCAGCATCTGCATTGCTAATTTGCCACTTCGCCCATGGGTGCAGACCTTTGTCATCAGGAACACCTTGTCGCGGCGCCCGTCCCGGAGCGCCCTGCCCAAGATGGTCTCGGTCTTGCCGTTGTAATACTCCCAGGCGTTGTCAAAGAAATTAACGCCTGCGTCGATCGCCTCGCGAACCAGTTGCACCGCTTCATCCAATGTCGGCACATCGCCGAGATGATGCCCTCCCAACCCGATCGCAGAGATATGTTCGCCCGTGTTTCCAAATTTGCGATAGATCATGTGTGGCGCCTCCCCGGCCGGCGTTGCTGTTCGTTCCTCCGATGCTGTAACGGAAGATACTTCCTCTGAGCTCGCAGGGACGCCGGACATCGCGGCCACAGCCCCTGCACCGACTTTGATAAAGTCCCTTCGACTTGTGTTCATCTGTGCGCCTCTAACTGCATTGATCGACTGGAAACATGATCTGGCGGCAGGCTCCGTTCTGCGGGAAGCATCCTTCCGATGAGATATTTGTTGGTATGGGGCTAATTTTCTCCGCTTCATGAACAGATCCTAAAGTGTCCTTGTCCCGTCTCGCGTCAGTGCGCTCCGGCGCCGGCCGGCGGACGGCCCTTCTGTACGCGCTTGAAGAGCCAGACAATGGCTGCTCCCGACAGGCAGAGCAGGGCCAACCAGCGGAACACGTCGACAAAAGCCCAATCGGTGGCCTGATACAGCAACTGGTTGTACAGATGCAATTCAGCAGGATAGCGGGCGTGGGCCGGCCCGAAATGGGTGGTCAGGGCGCCCATCTGAGACTGCAGCGCCGATTGGAATTGCTGGCCGCTGCGGGCGGTGTAGTTGGTCATCTCGCTCTGATGGACACTGCTGCGCCGGGTCAAGAGCGTGGCGGTGAGCGAAACTCCGATCGAGCCACCAATGTTGCGCATCAGGTTGTAAAGGCCACTGGCCGCACCAATCTGCTCCCTGGGCAAGGTTCCGTACGCCTGCGTGCTGATGGGCACGAAGATGAATCCCACGCCAAAGCCGGCAATGAGGATGGGGAGCATGAGCGTCCAGGGACTGAGCTCCGTGGTCACGCTCCCCATGTACAACGTGGCCGCCGCGAAGAGCACAAAGCCGAACGTGAGCAAATATCGCGCGTCGAACCATTCGGAGAGATAGGCGATCAAGGGCATGGCCACAATGCTGCCCAGGCCCCGTGGAGCGACGACGATCCCGGCGGTGAACGCGGTATAACCCAAAAGCTCCTGATAGAACAGCGGCAACACCGTGACGGTGGAATAGATCGATATGCCGAACACGAGAATCAGCACACAGCCAATAGCGAAGTTCCAGTTCTTGAGGACGCGTAGATTGACGAGCGGATGCTGAGAACGCCAACTGTGCCAAACGAACCATCCGAAGCTGACCACGAGCAGCAGCGCGGCCCAGCGGATCCAGACGGCGCCGAACCAGTCGTCTTCCTGACCTTTGTCGAGGATAATCTGCAGGCAGCCGATCCATACCACCAGCGTGCCCAAGCCGATGCTGTCGAAGCCGGCCGATTTCGACCCCCGCATGTGGGGCGGGTCTTTAACAAATCGGCCGATCATGAGGATGGCCAGGATGCCGACCGGAATGTTGATATAGAAGGCGTAGCGCCAGCTATAGGCATCGGTGAGCCAGCCCCCCAGCGTGGGTCCGAGGACAGGGGCGCATACCACGCCGAACCCGAACAGCGCCATGGCGACGCCGCGCTTCTGCGGCGGAAAGCTCTCCAGAAGAATGGACTGCGACAGCGGTTGCAGAGCTCCGCCGCCGGCTCCTTGTAATACGCGCGCGACCAGGATGAAGCCCAGCGTGGGCGCAGCGCCGCACGCGAACGACGATACCGTGAAGATGGCAACACAGATGATGAAGAAGCGCTTGCGCCCGATCCGCATCGCAAACCAGTTCGAGGCGGGCAGGACGATCGCGTTCGCGACTAAGTAACTGGTCAGCACCCACGTCGCTTCGTCCGTGGAGGCGGACAGTGAGCCCGCGATGTACGGAAGAGCCACAGAGGCAATCGCGGTGTCCAGAACCTCCATGAACGTTGCGAGCATGACGGATATTCCGACGATCCATGGGTTCTTGACTGTGGGGGCGTCTGCGGGGACCTGGGACACGGCAGACGGCCGGGCCACGTTCGGTCCTTCTACCAGTGCTGCGCCCTGCTTCGACATGCTTTGCTCGCTCCTGGGAGTTTCACACGTAAAGATTAATGCCACGCGCGGCCGTGATGAGAATCAACAGCGCGATCGATGTATAGGGATGGGTAAGAGCAACTTTGACGATTCACCTACGGCCCTTATTTGCTCCTCTCTCCCCCGGAATTCGCAGTGGTACTAACCTTAATGGGCCGCGCTGTCAGAACGCTGGAACTGTTATGTCATACGGAGCGCCATGCAACATTCTTAGACCTGAATCGTTGAATAGCTCGAGGCGCAAGTTCCCCTGACGTCGGACGCAAAAGCAACTTCAGCGAAATCTCCGCATCCAGAACACGAAGCTTCATCTTTCGTGTCGCGGCCCGGTTCACCGTTGTTCCCCGTTTCCTCCGGCGAGTTGTTCACTGCCGCTGCTGACTGAGCATTCAGCGTTCCAAACCATATCCCGATGAGCCGAAGACAGACGATCCGGCTGCAAGTTCAAAATTGTCTTCTCATTTCTTATTCAACAACTTAGATCGAGTGCGCGGCTTCGCCGAAGTGTATATGGTGTTCGTGAATTGATGTGCTGTCGGCACTTGGACGCGAGTGCGACCAAGTGTCAATCCGCCGACAAGCTCCGCCAGGTCGCCAACCTATTTTCTCCTGCTTTTCGGAATCCGGCAGTTGGCATGCGGATTGCACTTCAGACAGGGCAGGCGACCTGCTACACCTGGAAGGGAAACAACATGTTATCGCAGATTCTCGCAACAGATTCGAATTGGGTTTCAACCGTGGCTCGCATCATTCTGGGCATCATCTTCTTCGCACACGGATCTCAAAAGGTGTTCGGCTGGTTCGGAGGGCCAGGATTGAGGCAGACAATACGCACCTTGACCGAATTTGTAGGTCTGCCGTCGATCATAGCTGTTGTGGCTGTGGGCGCTGAATTCGTCGGCGGCGTCGCACTCATTGTGGGATTTCTTGGTCGCATAAGTGCACTCGGCATCGCCCTCAATATGCTGGCGGCAATTTTCATGGTGCACGGAAAGTACGGTCTCTTCATGAACTGGTTTGGCGATCGGAAAGGCCACGGCATCGAGTACCACCTGCTGGCCATTGGGTTGGCCATGGTGATCATTGCGAAAGGCGCTGGCGCATTTTCCCTGGATCGCTTGCTATCGAGTTGGATTGGCGCGTAAGAAAACGCGTCACTCATTCGATCACGAAAGTCTGGCCGTTTTCGGCGCGGGCGGCATCAGTACAAAACGGATCGAAGGGGTTAAATCCGCAGGCGTGACAATTACGGTTGCATGCGCGGGTGACCTGAACGAACAGGGTAACTCCAAGGGTCCGATTCTGACTCACACTTAGCGAGAATCGGACCACTCCTTCAATGAATCTGCCGCCCCTATCCGGCCAGAGCTTCGGCCCCAACCTTCCGGGCGCTTGCCTCATTCAGCTTCCGAATCGACTCCGCACCCAGCTTCAGCTTCGCCGCTTCAGCCAGATCAGCTAGCTGCTTCTCATTCGTCGCGCTGGCAATGGGGGCCGTAATTCCAGGCTGTGCGAGTAGCCAGGCCAGGGCCACGCGCGCCGGCGTAGATCCATGTGCATTCGCCACTTCATCGAGCGCTGTAATTACCGCGAATCCCGAGTCATTCAGGTACTTTTGCACCATCGACCCCCGTGAGGCCTTCTCCGTGTCCTGTTGGCTGCGATACTTGCCGGTCAAAAAGCCTGCCGCCAGCGAAAAGTACGGAATCACACCAATCTGATATTTCTCGACTACCGGCAGAAGATCCGATTCGTAATCCCGGCGCTCCACCAGGTTGTAGTGCGGCTGTATCGAGACATAGCGTGCAAACCCATACTTGCGGCTCGTCTCCAGCGCCTCAGTCAAGCGCGCTCCACTGTAATTTGACGCGGCAATATACCGGACTTTCCCTTGCTTCACTAGTGCGTCGAAGGCGCCCAGCGTCTCTTCCAGTGGAGTCTCCGCATCGTCCTTGTGTGCCTGATAAATATCGATATAGTCAGTCTGCAACCGCCGCAGCGAATCCTCAACCGCCTGCCGAATATATGCCTCTTTCAATCCCTTTTTACCTTCGCCCATCTCCATTCCGACCTTCGTTGCCAGGATCACTTCCTTGCGTTTCCCGGTCTTCGCAAACCACTTGCCGATAATCGTCTCCGACTCGCCGCCCTTGTTCCCTGGAACCCAACGCGAATAAACATCGGCAGTATCCACAAAGTTCAGTCCGGCATCGAGCGCAGCGTCCAACTGCCGAAGCGTCTTCGCCTCCGGCAGCGTCCACCCGTAGACGTTTCCACCCAGACAAATTACCGGCACTTCGGGCCCGGCAGATCCTAGCTTCCGTTTTTCCATCAACATTCTCCTCTCCCATTTAGAAGAGGCAAAGCCGCCAAAGGACGCATCTCCTGCGCGTCAGCTACCTCGCTCAAACTCTCAATTCACTACATTCTGCGAGCTACCACCCGTTCATCGAATCCGCGATTGATGTCATCTGAGTTTCATCTATGGAACTCCGATGACCGAAGGTTGTGGATCATCTTGTTCCCCGCAGACCCATGTCTATCCTGGATTCACTTATCGCTTCACGGTCGAACACTCGAGTGCACGCAGCACTATTCGAGTCCGTCAAAGAACTGCAGACGCCGAGTCGAATGCCCGACACGGGAGAGAACTTCGAGCCTCTCCTATTGTGGTATACCGCTGAAAATACCCAACCAACTCTCTGTTTGGACGTTTGGCGCGTGTCGTGCAATTACTGCAGGCAGCAGAGGCAGGAACGGCATGGAAGCACAACAGTTGCACATTGGAGATGAGCGGAGCACAGTCGCCAATATTCGCGAACAGCACACAACGCAACTCCAAGACGCTGTTGCGCGTTATTTGCCTAAGCTTTACAGAAGGGCATATCGCTATGTGGGTGACCCGCACGACGCCGAAGATGCGGTGCAGGATGCTCTTTTGTCCGCTTACACACACCTGCATCAGTTCAAAGCGACGGCGAAGATGACGACTTGGCTAACCACCATCGTTACGAATAGCGCACTGGCGCAGTTGCGCAGGAGGCGGCGTCACTCTCACGTGTCTTTGAATCAACAATTGAATGAAGAGCAGGACTATTCTCTGTCAGACACGCTGGCGGACGCCAAGCCGAGCCCTGAAAGCGAGTGCGCCAGTTCGGAGTCGCATGGTTACCTTATGCAGTTCATATCGGAGCTTTCGCCGTCGTTGCAGCAGGCAATTCAATTGCGCTACATGGATGGGCTGACCGTAAGTGATGCCGCGCGGATGGTGGAAGTTCCGGTGGCCACAATGAAGGCTCGAGTGTGGCGGGCGCGGACGCAGCTGCAGCGGATGATGAGCGGATTGTCAGAAGGATCGCAGCATTAATCGAAGGGAGAGGGATCAAGGTAATTTATATGACAATCGCGCGGAATTTGCCTGGCCCTGCTTTTTCTGGATTCCATGCGAATTGAAGTGAGGCAACCCGACACATTTAGACCGTCTGCGATGAGCATCAGGAATGGGTGCAAGACGCGAGAAACGATCGCCCGGTACCGCCTGACGCGGTAGATGGGGTTGGAAATCGCAGCCGGAAGAAACAGGCAGCGATAAAGCCTGCATCATTGGCATGCACGCCTCTGGGGCCGCTTAATCCGTCCGAAGCGCCGCGACCGTCTACCCGCAGCGCACTTTTTTTTCACTTTGGTCACGCTGGCACTCGTGAACCTCTTCAGTCTTCGTGCGGAGTCGCAGCAGTCCCCCGCCCTTCCGGCTGTGAACCTCGGGGATACGAGCTTCCTCGACGCTATAGCCTTTCCTGGCTGGGTTGTCGAGCTCATCGGCCAGGGCGTCCACGACAACAAGACTCTCAGCAACACCGGCCAAGTGATCCGCCAAATCACGGACGTCAACAGCCTGATTTGCCAGGGCCATCCACGACAAGGCCCTTTCTGGCAGGGTCTTGTCGCGGATGGGTTGGTCAGGCCGCGGCGTTGAGTAGATTGTGAGGATCGATGACGAACTTCTTGGCTGCTCCCTTGTCGAAGTCCTTGTAGCCCTGGGGAGCGTCGTTGAGGGTGATGACAGTTGCGTTGACGATCTTCGCGATGGGCAGACGGCCGTGCAGGATGGCCTGCATCAGCTGTCGGTTGTACTTGAGGACGGGCGTCTGGCCGGTGAAGAAGCGGTGCGACTTCGCCCACCCGAGGCCGAAGCGCATGCTCAGGTTTCCGGTCTGGGCCGCCTTGTCGTGGGCGCCGGGGTCCTCAGTGACGTAGAGGCCGGGAATGCCTATGGAGCCGGCCGCGCGGGTGATGGACATGAGCGAATTGAGAACGGCGGCGGGCGCCTCCGTTGCGTTGTGTCCGTGCGACTTTGCCTCAAAGCCGACTGCGTCGATTGAGGCGTCGACCTCGGGCTTGCCAACGATCTGCGCGATCTGATCTTCAAGCGACGCGTCCCTGGTAAGGTCGATGGGTTCATAGCCGACAGCTTTGACGTGGGCGAGCCGTTCAGCGTTCAGGTCGCCGACCAGGACGACGGCAGCACCGAGGATGTGCGCAGAGGCTGCGGCAGCCATTCCGACTGGGCCTGCGCCGGCGACGTAGACGATGGATCCGACACCCACGCCGGCATTGATTGCTCCGTGGAAGCCAGTGGGGAGGATATCGGTGAGCATGGTGAGATCCTTGATCTTCGCCATGGCCTCGGCCTTGTCGGGGAACGGGATGAGGTTGAAGTCGGCGTAAGGGACCATGACGTACTCGGCCTGACCGCCGATCCAACCGCCCATGTCGACGTAGCCGTAGGCACCGCCGGCGCGGCCCGGGTTGACGTTGAGGCAGACACCGGTCTCCTCGGAGCGGCAGGTGCGGCAGCGGCCGCAAGCGACGTTGAATGGGACGGTAACGAGGTCTCCCTTCTTGACGTACTCGACGTCGGAGCCAAGTTCGATGACTTCGCCAGTAATCTCGTGACCGAGGACCATGCCCGTGGGCGCGGTGGTGCGGCCGCGCACCATGTGCTGATCGGAGCCGCAGATGTTGGTGGAGACGACCTTCAGGATGACCCCGTGGTTTATCTTTTTTCCTGCCGGATTTTCGAGTTTCGGATAGTCGATTGATTGAACTTCGACATGATTTGGGCCGAGAAAGACGACTCCTCGATTGGACGCCATAAGATCTCCTTTTCTGTGGTGCAGGCGTGTTGATGTTTTGGCTGCCTCTGGACCAATCCGCGTGGCGGGTGGAATGAGAATCAACCTGAGAGGTACCGCACCCCGAATGTGCTCAGAGGGCCGAGGCGCCAGCTTCCGCGACGGCATGATCCTGCTCGCCACTGCCGCCTGAAATACCGATGGCGCCGACGATCTTGCCATCTTTCTTCAGAGGGATACCGCCGGCAAAGATCATGACCTTGCCGTTGTTGGAGGCGTGAATTCCGAAGAATTGGTCCCCAGACTGCGAGTTTGCGCCAAGGTCCTTGGTGGTGATATCGAAGGCCCGAGAGGTCCAGGCCTTTTTCTGGGCGATGTCGATGGATCCGAGCCACGCATTTGTCATTCGCTCGAAGGCTATGAGGTTGCCACCTTCATCAACGACAGCGACATTCATGGGCTGCCCGATCGCTTCTGCTTTCTTCTCAGCGGCGGCGATGATACGCCGCGCATCCGCGAGCTGAATCATGGTTCACTTCCTCCCGTGTGCTTGGGTGCGACGCACAAAGTTTGGATGTTTGAAGTAAGTATTTGGTTCGCGGGAAGGTGAAGACATAAAGGGCATCCTGGCCCGGGGTAATGGTCATTACAAGGTTGTATGTTCGCGTTGACGATTAAAATAAAACACCGCGATGTCGTTCGAAAAGCCGCAATCCGCCTTAGAGTCGCTGCGGGAGCTGTGATGCATCCCAACCGCCCCCAAGCGCCTTGACCAGCAATACGCTGGCTTCGAAGCGTCGTTGCATGATTTCAATGTCGTTGCGCTGGTTTTGAAGCAGAGCAGTTTGCCAGGTGATCACCTGGAGATAGGTATCTACGCCATCCTCGTAACGTGTATTGAAGAGGTCGAGCGATTGCTGTGCCGAATCTGTGGCGTTGTGCTGTTGGCGCGCTTCGACCTCCAGGTTGTGCAGTGCGTTCAGGTTGTCCTCAACCTGCTGGAATGCGGTGAGCGTCGTCTGCCGGTAGGCAGCGACGGTGCCATCGTACTGCGCAAGGGCGATGTCGGAAGTGGCCCGCCGGCGGCCGTGATCAAAGAGGGTTTCGGAGAGCGTTGGGCCGACGGCAAAGAAGCGGCTAGGCCACGAAAACCAATTGATCGCGGATGTGCCTGCGAAGCCAGCCACTGCTGAAAGTGACAGCGTGGGATAGTAGGCGGCCTGAGCGATGCCGATCTGCTCATTGGCTGCAGCCATGCTGCGTTCATATGAGGCGACGTCGGGACGACGCTCCAGTAACTGTGACGGAAGCATACCGGGGATGACGGGAATCGCAGGCGCGGCGATGGTGATCGGGTCGGGCGCCAAAGTGAACACCGCTGGGGGCTTGCCGATCAAGACGGCGATCGCGTGTTCGTACATGGCGCGTTGAATGCGGACATCCGTGGCCTGCACCTGCGCGACATGAAGTTGCGTCTGCGCCTGGGTCACGTCGGAAAGGGGCGAGGCGCCGCCGTTGTAGCGGTCCTGAGTGAGTTGCAGGGCGCTCTGGAAGGCCTGGACTGTGTCGTCGAGAAGCTTGACCTGGGCATCAGCCGAGCGTAGATCGAAGTAGTCGAACGCCAATTCCGCATGTAATGAAAGGCGCGAAGTCTCGAGGTCCGCAGCCGAGCCTTGTGCCTCTTCGCGCGCCTGCGCGACAGTACGGCGGACGCGTCCCCACAGATCGATCTCGTAGTTCAAGTCGACCGGAAGAACGAAGTTGCCTTCGCCGTTATTGGCGTAAGCAGTGTTAAAGTACGGCTGATTGCTAGAGTCCTTAACGGCGCCGACGCTGGGCGCGACTCCGATGGTTGGCGCCTGAGACGCGCGGTTGAAGCGTACGGCCGCGCGGGCGGCGCGAAAGTTCGCTTCTGCCTGTTTCAAGGTCTGGTTTGCGGGATCGATCTGCGCCTCAAGCGTGTTAAGCTGCGGGTCGTTAAACAACGTCCACCAGTCGCCCTTCAACTTTGCGTCGCTCGGGTGCGCCAGCGTCCATCCGTCTTCTGACTTGAAGTTTTCAGGCAACGTTTCCTTGAAGGCCGGCGCGGTTGGAACCGTGGGCCGCCGGTAATCAGGCCCGACACGGCAACCCGAGAATACGAATCCCAGCCACGCACCAAGCAGACAAATGACCGCGCGTCTCATCTGAAGCTCGATCATGACTGACCTCTTGAATTCACGACCTGCGGATGCACCTCCGTGCCGCTGGCCAGTGAGTCGGGGGGATCAAGGATAACTTCCTCGGCGGCCTTAAGTCCGGAAGTGATCTCAACGGAATTGCCAAAATCATGGCCGATTGTCACTGGCACAAGCTGCACGCGGTTATCGCGGACAACACCAACGCGAAGGCCCTCAGACCGGAATAGCAGAGTGTTCGAAGGGATCGTCACCGTGTTCCCATTCGCGGGTAGATGGAAGTGGGCAAAGACATATGCTCCTGGACGCAGCACGTTTTTCGAGTTGTCGACTTCCACCTCGACGTTAAGGGTGCGTGTGGAGTGGTCGATAGCGTTTGCGTTGCGCACAATCGTGCCGGGAATCGACAGGTCGGGATTTGAGTCCTGCGTGAGCGTCGCGCTATCGCCGTCATGAATCGAGTCGGAATACACCTCGGGAACCGCGACATAGACGCGCAGTTTGTGGGTTGCATCCATGTGAAACAATTCACGAGGATTGGACGACCCTGAGCCGGCGTCGATGAGGTCTCCGATGTCCGTATTGCGCGCAGTAATGACGCCGTCGAAGGGCGCAATGATGCGTTCGTAGCTCTGAAGCTGTTCGAGCCGGCGCACGTTGGCCCGGCTTGCATCGACAGCGGCCTGAGCAGCGATGTAATTAGCTCGGGTCTGGTCGGCCTCCTGTTGCGAAACGGCGTGCTTGGCCAGTAGTCCCTGCCAGCGATTGCTGGTCACTCCGGCAAGGGCTGCGTTAGCCTGCATCCGCTCCAGTTCGGCACGCGACTGGTCCAGTTGCTGGTCGATCTCAGGTGTTTCGATCTCGGCGAGCAAGTCCCCCTTTCGCACGCGCGAACCGATGTCGAAATACCACTTCTTCAGGTACCCGTTGGTGCGTGAGTAGATGGGCGTATCGGTAAATGCCTGTACACTGCCGGGAAGCGCTAGATCGTCGGCCTTCGATCCCTCCACCGGATGCACCACATTCACCGAAGGGATGGCCGCTTCCTCGGTCGTAATGGACAGTCTTTTCTCACTTGTAGAGCGCAAGTGAAGTCCATAAACGATCGCCACCAGCAGAGCAACTGCCACGAAGATGCCCGCTGTGCGAATGCCACCGGGATTCTCATTCGACGGAGCGACGTGCGGCACATCCGGGTGTACGGGAGCGACATCGGCTGCGGTTGCCTGCACCGCTTGTCCCTGTGTGTTCAACTCCCTTTCCCCGCCAAGGATTCCAGTGTCGGAATTCATACATACTCCTTTGCGAGACGATTCTTCTCCCGCGCCCGCCCGCTCGTTGTTGATCCATGAATCAGCGCGAAGACGCTGGGAACAAAGAGCAATGTCGCGACCGTCGCACAAAGCAGTCCACCAATCACAGCGCGACCCAGCGGCGCATTCTGTTCCCCGCCGTCTCCCAGTCCAAGCGCCATGGGCACCATACCAATGATCATGGCCAGTGCGGTCATGATGACCGGCCGAAAGCGTGTGGCGCCGGCCTCAATTGCCGCGTCAATGGCGTTGCCGTGTTCGTCGAGGCGAATTTTGGCGAACGATACCACAAGGATGCTGTTGGCAGTTGCTACGCCCATGCACATAATGGCCCCCATCAGAGCGGGCACACTCAGCGTAGTGCGCGTAAGAAAAAGAAACAGCACAATGCCGGCCAACGCCGCGGGCAGCGCGGTGATGATAATGAATGGATCAGTCCAGCTTTGGAAGTTGACGACGATGAGCAGGTAAACCAGGACAATGGAAAATACCAGGCCACCCAGCAAGCCCGCGTATGAGCTGCGCATCGTATCCACCTGGCCCTTCAGGGTAACGAACGTGCCGCGCGGTAGCGACTTCGCGTTCGCGTCGAGAATTTTGGCGATTTGCCGGCTCACAGCGCCCAGATCGCGGTCCTGCACGTTGGCATACACGTCCACCACGCGTCGAATGTTGTAGTGATTCACGACCTCCATCTCGTGCCCGCGACCCACGTCGGCCAGGTCACTGAGAATCTCAGGATTCGCCGGTGCACTTGTCGTCGAGGTGCTTCGAGTCGCTCGATTGATTGGAATGTTCTCGAGGTCTTGCATCGTGTCCATCTTGTACTGCGGCGTCTGCGCCACGATATCGTAATTCACCATATTGCCCCAGTTAAGGAAAAACATGGGCGTGACCTGAAAGCTGCCACTCAGCGTGTTGAGCACACTCGTTGAGACGTCCTGCTCCGTGTACCCGCCCTGCGCGGCTTTGGTGCGATCGACGTCTACCTGAAGAGTTGGATAGTCGAACGGCTGCTGAATGCGAAGGTCGGTGAGACCAGGAACGTTGCGGAGTTGAGCGAGAAGTTTGTCTGCCTGGGCCTTGCTTACACTCGCATCGTTGCCTTCAATCTGGACGTCGATGGGCGCAGGCAATCCAAAGTTGAGAATCTGTGTCGTGATATCAGCGGGCAGAGTGTAAAACGTCGCAGCCGGAAAGATGCGGGGCAGATTGTGCCTCAGTGCGCGCACATAATTTGCTGTAGGCCCGTGATCGGGTCGAAGCGACACCAGAATGTCGCCATCCCCCGCGCCCAACGTGCCGTTGGTAAGGTGCTGTGTGTTCAGCGCGCTGTAGGGCAGGCCGATGTTATCGAGAACGTTGTCGATCTGCTGGGCCGGTATCTCCTTACGAATCTCTCGCTCAACCAGATCGAACAGTTGAGCGGTCTCTTCAATACGCATTCCCGAAGGCGCGCGGACATGAAGAATAAACTGCCCGCTGTCGGTCTGAGGGAAAAAGTCTTCGCCAAGGAAGGGCACCAGGATGAAGGCGGCGAGACAAAGCCCCAAGAATGAGGGAATGAAGAGACGGCGCCGGTATACCAATCCCTGCAACAGTGAATGGTACCGCCCGCGCACGCGATCGAACACCCGCTCAAATCCCTGCTGAAAACGCCCGAAGATTCCTTTGGCGGTGGTAGTGCCGTGTTCGCTGGCACGCAGCAGATACATCGCGAGCGTGGGCACCAGCGTACGGCTCAGCAGGTAACTGGCAAGCATGGCGAACACCACTGCCTCCGCCAGCGGAACAAAGAGGAATCGAGCCACGCCACCGAGTAAGAACATCGGGAGAAACACAATGCAGATACAAAGCGTCGAGACCAACGCCGGCACGGAGATTTGCGACGCACCTTCAAGAATGGCCTCGCGCAGGTCGTGGCCCTCCTCTAGAAAGCGCTCAATGTTTTCGATGGTGACGGTGGCGTCGTCAACAAGGATCCCAACGGCCAGCGCCAGTCCGCCGAGCGTCATGGTGTTGATGGTTTCTCCAATCAACCCGAGAATGATGATGGACGAGAGAATCGATAACGGAATCGAGATCGCGATGATCAGTGTCGATCTCCAACTGCCCAGGAAGACAAGAATCATCACCGCAGTCAGCGCGGCTGCGATGACTGCCTCGCGGATCACGCCCTGGACGGCTGCGCGGACGAAGATGCTCTGATCCGACAGTGGCGTCATTTTCAATTGCGGCGGAACAGTGCTCGCCACGCGCGGTAGGATCGACCGAATTCCCTTGACGACATCGAGAGTCGAGGCATTGCCGCTTTTAAGAATCGAAATTAATACGCCGCGATGCCCATCCTGCCGTACGATGTTTGTTTGCACCTGGAATCCGTCGCTAACGCTGGCCACATCGCGCAGATAGATGGTGGTACCGTTAACCTGCTTGATCGGGATATTGGCGAGACCCTCAACTGTGCGCGGCGATCCGTTTGTCCTCACGTCGTACTCGGACTGCCCAATCTTGATCGTCCCCGAAGGCTGAACCACGCTCTGCAGCGCCAAAGCGTTTAACACATCGCCGGGAGCGATGCCTTTGGATTGCATCGCCGCCTGGTCCATATTCACGCTGATTTGCCGCTGCTTACCGCCGTAAGGCGATGGCACAACCGCTCCTGGTACGGTGATAAGCTGCGTGCGAATGAAGTTAGTTGCGTAATCGTTTAGCTGTGCCTCCGTTAGGCCCTCTCCTGAAATTCCGAGCTGCAGGATGGGCACGCTGGATGCTGAAAAATTGATGATCTGCGGGGGCAGCGTGCCCGGAGGAAGCTGCCGCAACAGATACTGCGACGCCGCCGTGACCTGAGCGTTGGCGGTATCCAACGACGCTCCGGGTTGTAAGAACACCTTCACAATCGCTTCGCCGTTATATGTCGTCGACTCGATATGCTGGATGTTGTCGACCAGCGTGGTGAGCGCCTTCTCATACGGCGATGTTAGACGTCCTTCGAGTTCTTCAGGATTGAGACCGGTATACGTCCAGCCGATCGAAACGACCGGAATATTGATGTTAGGAAAGATGTCGGTAGGCGTACGCAGGATGACCACCGGCGCGGCGATAAGGATCAACAGCGCGAGAACAATAAATGTATACGGTCGGTTAAGAGCAAGCTTGACGATCCACATACAGTCCTTTTGGCCTCCTTTCTGCTGCCATCGCGGCGTGGCTGGCCTTCATCGGCATTGCGGCTCGATTGGTCATGCCCGCTGAGGTTGTTGCACGATTCATGCCATTCGGCTTCCCTTCTGGAATCACCAGCCATCGATCGCAAACTGCTTCGGCTATCACCTCCGGTGTCGAACTGCCGACACTGACAGACGGACGGGGCTCTGCTCCACGGACGTGAGTTATTGTGCCTCCGGGATATCGGCCTCTCGCATGATCAACCGTGCCAAAAGGAATTCCGGATCACATTGCAGAAGTTGTTGCCGCATTGGAAGTGGGGATCTTTGTCTGCCAGCACATCCGCTTTCACGTTTCCGAAGGTAGTCTTAGGCTTGTGTTTGATCCCGTCGTAGAAGGCCTGCAGGATATCCTCTTTGAAATTGCTTGTGCGCGGGAACGCTTGAACGACCGAGCTATTGAGGGATACCGGGAGTCGTGTGAAATGCAATCGCTGTCCATAACCGGTCAATATCCTGTTCAGCGATGTTATGACTCCGTAAGAAGTCGCGCGCGGCATTGGCTCCATCTACCTCAAAACGGTCTGCTACGCTGCTGTAAGCAGGTACGAGGCCAATGTCGTGGAACATGGCGCCTGCGTAGAGAAGTTCCGCAGGTGGCCATGGATAACCTCCCGCAGTGATTTGCTTACATATCAACGTTAGAACCGGCGGTGTCTGAACACCACGACATGATTACAGCAATTTAGGACATCTACAGGACTGACGAACGCGCGAGCGTGCTCTTGAATCGTCTGGCGTATTCGGCGGCGGTAACTCCGAAAACCCGAAGAAATCTACGACGCATCGCCGCCGCAAATTTGAAGCGACAGGGGCCAGGTATCTCCCAAAGTCCACGAGAGGAGCTTTCAATGCTCTGCTCCGCCGTTTCGACGCACATCCGGTCAATATACTGGCCGGGGTATGGCGGCTCAAGTACCTGCAGACGTGTGGTTTGAATCATCGGGGCATATAGATCGGATCGGGCCGCACAATCGCTTTGGGGTACTCGCTGGCGACGGGAGTCGCAAAAACTCCAATGCGTAACGCATTGCTTCCCTTCGAGCAAAGCTGCTTCCGCGAGAAGGAATGCGCCGGTGCAGATGGATGCAACGCAACGTGGAGGCGGTCCGACGATGACTACTTTCCGCGTATCGGTAGTGTAGGCGAACGCAAACGACCTCGGCGCTACGGATGCACAAAACGCGCTGAATGTAACTCGTTTTGAAATTGCACGTCTATTCAGATCAGGAACTCGGCGCGAACTGAGTCGTAGATTCCCTGGAGGTTGCTATCATGCGAGTTCGATCTTTCACGCTTGCCTATGGAGTTATGATGATGTTCGGAGTGGCTCGCCCAGCGATTGCTCAGGACAATGGGGTCCAGCAGCCCTCGGCACGGGAGCAGCTTCAACGAATCTATACACCGCAATCGATCGACCAGGAACTCGCGCGGCTTACGAGTGACCTGCAGTTGACTCCGGAACAGCAGCAGAACGTCCGGCCTTTGCTTCAACAACACCACGACAAGATTCAGACGCTGCTCGATAAAAATCCGAATGCCTCACGCCAGGATCTCGGCCCGCAGATTCACGCAATCAGCGACGAAACGCACCGTCAAATCCATGCTTTACTTACAGATCGCCAGAAAGTATTGGAAAAGGCAATGCAGCAACGCGAGCACAACGGTGAAGAACCCAGGCATACCGCACCGTCTGCTGCAGAGCCGCCCGACCCGTCCCTTTCGATCTCCTAACTAACTTTGTACTCCGCCAGACCCATGTGAGCTTCACTTCGGCCGGTTCCAGTTCGTCACAAATCGATCATTTGGAATGCATGGCAGGAATGGCACGAGGAGCCCTGGTGACTGTTGCCATGTCAGACTTGGGCGGCGAGACTAAAATCGGCAGGAGCATTGATATCGCCATGATCCCGGCGATCACGTGGAGGCCACTTGTATACGATCCGCTGCTTTGCCGCATATGTGCGATAAGCAAGGGTCCAAAGGCGCTCGCGGAACCCCAGGCTGTGAGCATGAGACCGTAGATCGGCCCAACATTCTTCGATCCGAAGTAGTCGGCAGCAAATGCCGGCATAGTGCCAAACCCGCCACCGTAGCACATTAGGACAATGAACGAGAGGATCGTCAAGATCGCCGCAGAAGAGGTGCCCGGCAGTATCCAAAAGAGACCGACCTGGAGCAGGAACATCGTGACGAAGGTCCATCTTCGGGTGATTGCGTCGGAGATCCAGGCCCAGAAGATTCGGCCTATTGCGTTACCAATGCTGGCGATACCAACCATTCCTGCGGCGACGACAGCGCTCGCCTTGCCAATTTCCTGAAAGATAGGCGATTCTTGCGAAATGATCGAGATGCCTGCCGAGGTATTCAGGAACAGAAGTGTCCATAGCGCCCACCACTGCCACGTTTTAAGTGCTCCGCCAAGCGTGTAGTCCAGTGTCGCACGCTGTTTGGCTTGTGTTGTGTTCGGGACCCACCCTGCCGGCTTCCACCCATCGGGCGGATTCTGCATGAAATAGCCGGCACCCATTGTAATCACAAGATATGCGATGCCAAGGTATGCGAAAGTCTGCAACACACCGACGCCCTGGATCAGGCGCGTCGCCACGGGGGCAGTCACCAGGGCTCCGGCGCCAAAGCCGCCAACAGCAATGCCGGTGATCAGGCCCCTTCGATCGGGAAACCATTTCACAAGAACCGCAATGGGAACGATATAGGCGAATCCAACGCCGATTCCACCGATAACTCCGTAACTAAGATAGAGCCACCACAGTTTGTTGGCGGAAAGACTCGCGAGAAAGACGCCGAAGCCGTAGAGGAATCCACCAGTGAGCGCAACAACACGCGGTCCTTTCCGATTCAGCCATAGACCGCCGAAGAAGCAGGCGACTCCGAGGACAAATATTGAGACCGTAAATGTAAAGGTTACTTCCTCGATAGACCAGTGAAATTGTCTTGCCAGGGGAATCCGGAAAACGCTCCATGCGTAGACCGCACCAAGAGCCATCTGCATCAGGAAGCCCGCTGCTGCGAGTCCCCAGCGATTTGTGTTCGACATATACTCTACTTCCTCCGACGGTGATCGGTGACTTGGCTGCGCCCTTATTTGCAACCGCCTCGCAGCTTGATTTGATTGCCGAGAGATTCCAGAAACTTGTTCAAGAGAGCCATGCTTCGGCGCAGTTCTTTATGGCTAAATTGAGCAAGCAGCGTGAAAAGTCCTGGCGGTTCGATAATCGGCTTCTCATAGCATCCCAATGTCTCACCAACTGCCGCTGCTACACTCTGCAGCACGTCCGGATTGATAGCCCCCAATATCTTGCCGAGGATGATGGCATTGCGGATTGCGCGAATCGCTTCGTCAGACTTGGCTGCGTCCACAGCGGTCTCAATCAGCTTGTCGCTCGCTCCAAGTGCTCCGCGCAACAGTTCGAACACACCATGTTCGTGCAGCTTTCCGAGTAGCTCGTAAGATTCAAGCATGGCTTCAGCGTGCTTAACTGGCGCCTCTTCAAGGCGCTTGCGCAATTCCTCGCGCGGATCGCGGGACGGTAACTCAAGAGGGATCGGTCGAGCCATCTTTCTTCTCCTTCCTTGCGGTCATGCTCTAGCGTTCTGGATTTGAACCAGGTGATCACCAGGTTGGCGATAATCCTTGCGCTTCCACTTACGCTCGACCTCGACGCCTGTCTGCGGTGTCGGATGTCCGTGGCGGGAGTTCGTCCGCGGTAGTGGGTCATCGCCGACCCGTCCCAAAACACGGAGTTGCACAGATGTCTCTTTGTAAGCTGGGGTGTGGGTTGCTTTGTCTGTATGGCTGCTGGTAAGACGATTAACTGCCTCATCCGTAGAGTTCATGGGCATATACAGTTCGTTTCCCTGCACTCTTGTTGTGATGACGGCCTGTGCTCGCACCTTGCCGTAGCGCGAGGTCAATTGCACCCAGCTGCCTGTCTGAATGCCGCGCTCGCCCGCGAGTTCCGGGGATACTTCCACAAAGGTGCATGGAGTCTTTTCGCGAATGCCCTCGGTGCGATACGTCATATTGCCTTCATGGAAATGTTCCAGAAGGCGTCCGTTGTTGAGGTGGAGATCGTACTCGGCATTCGGTTGGTCAGTTGGTTCAGTCCACGGAACAGGGTAGAACCTGGCTTTTCCGTCGGGAAAATTGAACCTCTTGGTGTAGAGCAGAGGTTGGTCGCTGCCATCTTCAGCCACAGGCCACTGCAGGGTCTTGTAACCTTCGATGCGCTCGTACGTGACGCCCGCCATCAAGGGCGTAAGCGAGGCAATCTCCTCGTAAATTTGAGCAGGGTGTTCATACTTCCATCCAGCGCCCAGCCGGTTAGCGATGTCCTGAATAATGATCCAGTCGGGGCGGCTTTCCCCCAAAGGCTCAAGAGCCTGGTAGAGACGCTGGATGCGCCGCTCGGTGCTGGTAAAGGTCCCCTCTTTCTCCAAGCTTGGACTCGCGGGCAGAATCACATCGGCAAATTGGCAAGTCTCGCTGAAGAAGATTTCCTGCACCACAAAGAAGTCGAGCTTCGACAGGGCATCACTCACAAAGTTAGCGTTGGAATCAACCAGGCTCATCTCTTCGCCGAAAAGATACATCGCCTTGAGTTGGCCTTCGTGGATTGCGTCGATCATCATATGGTTATCGAGCCCCGGCTTCGGCGGCAATGAAACGTTCCAGGCCTTTTCAAACTTGGAGCGAATCGCGGGATCGGCTACTTCCTGGTAACCGGGAAAGTAATTTGGCATGGCTCCATGATCACTTGCGCCTTGCACGTTGTTATGCCCGCGCAAGGGATAGGCGCCTGCTCCAGGGCGCATGTAGTTGCCGGTTGCCAGCAATAAATTGGAGATCGCTGTCGAAGTATCGGAACCCATGGAGTGTTGCGTCACACCCATCGCCCAGAGCACACACACACCGTCCGCTTCCGCGATCATATGAGCGACCTTCGTCAGTGTCTCCATCGGAAGTCCGCACCTCTCGCTAGCCATTTCGAGAGTGAACGATTCAAGGCTCTTCTTGAACTCTTCGGCACGGTTCACCCATTGATCGATGAATTTCTGGTTGGCAAGTCCATTGTCAAAAATATATTTGGTTACCGCGGACAGCCAGATAAGATCGGTACCTGGCCGCGGACGGAAGAACACATCTGCGCGCGCCGCCATCTCGTGTTCTCGCAGATCGGCGACAATCAGCTTCTGGCCGTGCATCTTATGGGCGCGCTTCACGCGCGTGGCAAGCACCGGATGGCTCTCGGCAGTATTGCTTCCGATGATAAGCACCAAGCCCGCTTGCCCGATATCCGTGATCGATCCGGCGTCTCCGCCATAACCAACTGTTCGGAACAGGCCCATGGTCGCAGGCGCCTGGCAGTAGCGCGAGCAGTTATCCATGTTATTGGTTCCGATTACCGCCCGGGCAAGCTTTTGCATGAGATAGCTTTCTTCATTTGTGCACTTCGAAGAAGAAATGAAAGCGAGCGAGTCGGGGCCGGTAGCCGCCTTGATCTCTGAAAATCTGCGGGCTACAAGAGACAGAGCTTCATCCCACGAGGCCTCCCGGAACCCATTTCCGTCACGGATGAGCGGCTTTTCAAGTCGATCTTGACTGTTGATGTGACCCCAGCCGAATTTGCCTTTGATGCAGGTCGAAACGCCGTTGGCTGCGCCATCGGCGGGTTCCACCTTCAGAATATGCCGGTCTTTGGTCCAGACATCGAAGCTGCAACCGACTCCGCAATACGTGCAGACGGTCTTGGTTTTCTTGATGCGCGACTCGCGCATGTGCGACTCGATCTCGGAGACTTGAAGAATGGCTCCATAGCCCATCTCTGGTTCGATCCCCTTGACTACGTCTATCATCCCGCTGAGCGCGGGCTTGGAGAGGGACGTCATGTAGCCAGCCTCTCCAAGCATCGACGTTTCCATGAGGGCATTGCAGGGGCAGACGGTGACACAGTGCCCGCATGAGACGCAACTTGATTCGCCGATTGGCGCTCCGCCGTCCCATAAAACCCGCGGGTGTTCATCTTCCCATCGGATGCTCAATGTTTCGTTCACCTGGAGGGTCTGGCACGCCTGCACACAGCGCCCGCAGAGAATACATTGGTCGGGATCGTAGCGATAGAAGGGATTCGACATATCCACTTCGTAGGGTTTTGGCTCGTAGGGGATTTCCTGATGCTCAACCGCGAGCAGCTTGGTGGTGTTATGTACGGTGCAGTTCCCGTTGTTGTTGTCGCACACTGTGCAATAGAGCAGATGATTGCCGAGGATGCGATCGAAGGCTTCGCGCTGGGCGGCATCCGCACGTTGCGAAGAGGTGACCACGTTCATGCCCTCGACGGCAATGGTGCCACAGGCTCTCATCAGCCTGCCATCAACTTCCACCATGCAGGTATCGCAGGATTGAATCGGCCCAAGCTGGGGGTGGTAGCAAACATGAGGCACTTCGATTCCGCTTCGGTTAATCAGGTCAATCAGCCGCTCTCCAGGCTGGATAGCCTGTGCACTGCCGTTCAGCGTCACTGTCATATGCTTTCCGCCCTCCGCAATCGCTTGTGGATGTTACTCCGCTAGTAAGGATGCGGCAAAATTTTATACGGCACATTTCAAAAAAGCAGTTCCCAGATCGCTTCGTGGCGACGGAGTTCCTTCCCCGTGACGCGCGCGCCGACCCGATGCCAGCTTCGATGTTCTCGGTTGCAGTTTGAGGACCACTCGATTCGATGGCTAAAATCGCGAGCATAAAGCCGCTTCTGGCAGGGACTTGGCTGATCGTGACGAACATCCGTCTTCAGTGTCAAAGGTCTGACACTTTGCGGATTCATCCCAACACCAATCGCGTAACGCGAAGCTGATTCTGAATCAACTTGGAATGGCACTGTACTTGCAACCTGGTAAGGAGGGGACTTTGCCGTAAGGCAAGCCGACAGCCAGACGACAAGGAGCTGACATCATTCATGGCGGTAACAACAATCAATCAACTCAACACGCGGATCGGATTCATCGGCCTCGGACTTATGGGAAGCCGGCTGGTGCAACGCTTGGATGCGTTCGGTTGGCGTATTCGCGTTTGGAATCGCAGTCCGAGGCCCGCAGATGAGACCAACAGATGGGGTGCGATTGCACCATCGATTCCGGACCTCGTTGCCGATTCAAATGTGATCATTTCTTCCCTGGCAAATGATGCGGCAGTTCGTTCCGTCTACCTCGACAAGGGCGGCGTCTTTTCTTCGGTCACGCCGGGAACCGTCATCCTTGAGATGAGCACGATCTCGCCGGAACTATCGCGTGGCCTGCATCGGGAGGCGCGTACAAAAGGCGTCCACTTTCTAGATGTGGCCATTTCCGGATCCACACCCGCGGTCGATGCGGGTACCGTGACGCTGCTCGGTGGCGGCGACCGCAATACATTCGAACAATGTGTGCCAATTTTCGAGTCCATTGCTCGGCAGTGGTTCTTAATCGGACCTGGGTCGTCGGGCGTCCAAATGAAGCTGGTCGTCAACCTTCTCCTCGGTCTCGACATGCAGGCAATTGCGGAAGCCGTTTCGCTCGGTGAACATCTTCAAATCGATCGGAATGTTCTGCTCGATGTCTTATCCAAGACCGCGGTGATCGCTCCGGCCATGTCGGGCAAGATCCGGAAGATCAAGGACAATGACTACTCTCCGGAGTTCCCGCTCCGTCTGATGAGCAAGGACATGAATCTCGTCTTGGATGCTGCGGGGAAAGCTGGCGCTGATCTGCCAGCGGCCTCTGTCGTTCAATCTGTTCTTGCCTCCAGTGTCTCCACGAGTGGCGACCTTGACCTTGCCGCCTTAGCGCCGTTTGTTACTGGCCACGGAACCAGGGCCGAGGTTTAGCCGATATCAGCGATACGTTAAGTGATCCATACCTATCTCAGAGCAAGACTGTGACTCCAATGGAATGCTTGAATTTCGGATTGAATTCACCGGCATCTGTGGTCATCACGGGGATCGACTCTCCGACAATCCTCGAACAGGCATTCGAGGCGGTGAAACCTCCGTTCCCATGGGCCGGATCTTCCAGACCCCTCGGGCCGTGTCCGACGGGCGTCAAAGATACTCGAATTGCCGGCTGTAGTCCGCTTCGATCTCATTGCGATCGATACCGCAGAAGTTCTCCTCGTTCGATTGCGAAGACCAGAACTCATTTGCCAATGTAGATGACATGCCAGACGGAGCGGGCCGTCGTCTGTAACGAACATACTGCCGTCCCTGGCGATGGCGTCGCGTTCCTTGGTTGAGCATCGGAGCTGACCAGTGTGTTGCCACTCGATCCTTCTCCCCCAAGTCACCAAAAGTGCGGCACTCTAGTAATCGACCTTGAAGCGATAGGTGAACCCAAGATAGGCATAGGTCAAAGGTGCGCCATGGTTTTCACTCGTCATCAGCGCGCCGGGAAAGAAATGGCCAACTCCAATATTGGTAACGAACGACTTGTGGTAAATGTACTTCGCCGAGGCATCGAACTCGCTGCCGATATTGTCGCTCTTGAACCCGCCTGTCGGCGCAGCAATCAAGCTCGTACCACCTCCGGAGAAAACGCCATCGTGGATCGTCGCTGTGTGCAGCGATCCGCCTTGGAACAGTGCCAGCAAGTTGCTGCGCGGCGTCAACTGCAAGCTCAAGCGCCGCTGCTTAATGTTCTGGAAGCCGAATAAGTCGACCAAGCCGAACGCATTGTGGTTGCTGGGATACTCCTGATCGTAGGTGCCGATGCGTTGGGTATTCGTATGCGGATTACCGGTTGCATAGTCGTACTCCGCCTCGAGGTGCGGGTGCCATGGCAGGCGCTTCGTCCCATAGCCTCCACGCACAATCGCCGCTCCCGCATGAATGGAATCGTTGCTGTAGCTGCCGCGCTGTAGATCACCGGTACCAGACGAATCAAATCCGAGCGGCAGTTTCGTCTCGTAGTACGAGCCGAATGTCGCTTCCGTCTGGCTGCCAACCACGCCCTGCTGACTGGTCACGCGGGGCAACGCATGTACCAGGACGAACGGTTCAATCGTAGTATGCGGAACGTACGTCGCCAGCTTTGCGTGTATACCATGGAAGGTAAGTCCAGCGCCATGCGTGTCCAGAGCGGTTGGATGAACCGCGACGACCGAGGTGCTGAAGAGATTCAGCTGGTTAACGTTGCCGATGCGCATATAGAGTCCGTCCCAAGTACGGCTGGTGTTGGTCCAATCGCTGATACCAACCACGCGCTCGTCGCCAATCCTCAGCTCCTGTCTGCCTACGATGAACTGCACCGGCTTGTAATGGAAATCGAGGTAACCCTGCCTCAGGTCGAAGGTGTCCCGCATATTCGTTGCCGTGTCCCGCAGCGGAAGCCCCAGGGCATGCAAATCCATGAATTGTGCATAGAATGTCAGCCAATTCGTCGGAACCACTGTCATGCCGCCCCAGACGCGAGTGAGTTCATACAGACGATCCTTGCCCGAGACGTACCCCAGCGACGTCTGGTCCTCCGTGCGCCCGCGCAATTCCATGTCCAGCGTCAACCTCGGGTTTTCGCGGCTGTGAAAGGTCTGGACAATGCCTTCCTTCAGCGGATACAGCGCTTGCTGCGCCCGCCCGAAAGAGGCAAACGCAAAGAATGCAACTATGGCCAAAATCCGCGCCAAAGCTGACCAGAGCAGTGAACTATTTTCAATACCGCCGAATTTCTGCAAGGAACACCTCGATTAGGAAGCTCCGAACCGTGAATTGCGGGCGGCTTCGGAGCTATATCCAGACCTAATAAGTTGTTTCCGATTTACTTTTCCGGAGTGATAACAACTTCCGTCTTGCTAATCTTGGCCAGGAAGTCTTCGCCGGTGCCAATGTGCTCGTTTACCAGCCGCGATGGGGTGTGGGCAAGCCACTCACCCAGTGAAATATCCTGGTACTCGGCCGTCGGGAACACTTCCAAGAACAGCAGATCGGTATCGCCGATGTTCTCGATATAGTGCGGCAGCGACTGATCGATGTAGCCTACATCTCCGGGGTGGAAGTCCATGGTGCGGGCGTGTCCGCCGGCCGAAAAGACGGTCATGCGGGCTGTGCCCTTCACGTAGTACTGCCACTCATCGGCGTTTGGATGCCAGTGCAACTCACGCAGTCCACCCGGCCGCACCGTTACGATCGCTGCGGCGATATCTGTGGCCGGGAAGTTGTGCCGGTCGACGATCTTCACGCTGCCCCCAGCCGTCACCTTGGTAGGCTCCATCTTCCCGGTGAAGAAGGCAAACGTATTCGGAACTGGGCCGTTGGCCTCGTACACCTGCTTCTTCTCCTCGGCCAACGGACGAGGCAGCTGGGTCGGGAAGATAAACCTTTCCCGCGGCGGCACATTGTCAAAGGTCGACTCCGGAACGTTAAAGTTCTTCGCCAGCACTTCCTTGGGCGTGTGGTACAGCCAGTCGGTCAGCAGGAATGTCTCAAACTCGTTGAAGTTGCCGTCGTCGAACACCAGCAGGAACTGGCAGCCATTCTCGCCTATACCTTGAATCGAGTGCGGTACGCCGCCCGGAAAGAGCCAGAGATCTCCTTCATTCACGTCCTCTACAAACGCCCTGCCCTTCTGGTCCACCGCCGTAATACGCGCGCTGCCCGCTGTCATATAGGCCCACTCTGAGCCCAGGTGCCAGTGCAGTTCGCGAACGCCGCCGGAGATCAGACGCATCTCTACGCCGGCCATCTTCTTCGACAGCGGAAAGTCGCGCACCGTTACCTGACGGGTCCAGCCGCCCGCCTCGATACGCTTGTGCGCCATGGCAAAGGGGTACTTGAAGGGAGGCTGACCACCCGCATCGGTCCCCGGCGGGTAAATCGAATCCGGCTCCTGCGCCTCCAGGCCAGGGTTCTTCGGCCCTAACTCCTGTTCGTTGATGCCGGTATGCGAATCCCTGCTTAGGTCCTTTGTCTGATCCGCCGCAGCGAGAATCGGAAGGCTTGCTGCTGCTACCAGAGCGGCCGAGGTCTTTCCTAAAAACGATCGTCTGGTGACCCCGTCATTGCTTGTCTTATTGTCTTGTTCCGTCATACTCATCCCTTCGTTTGTTTCGATCGGTCGCAGTGGAAATCCTTGTGGGCCGAACATTTACTGTTCGCGAGTTCGTCGAGTCATCTATTGGAACTCCGCTGCGTCTGCGTCGCATCCCAATAGGCTTTTCCGCAAGGCGACAGCAGATTTCGTGAACCAACGCCTAGTAGTTCTCCGCTTCTGGTTCGCGAATGTGGACGGCGACGTTCTGCTCAACTCCGCCATTCGACTGTTGCGTTGCATGTTGCCAATACCTCTCGATGTCTACACTTAAGGGCACGTCGGTTGCCAATCATTCGGACGTAGGTTATCCGCGTAGTTTCAGAGATATACTTCAATCGGTGGCGGGGGAAGACACCACGGAGTGCGCCTCACGCGTCGAACATTCGACTCGGCGTCCGCCATCTGACAGACTTTGGGCAGGAGGCCCACGAATGATAGCTCGCAGTAATCCTACGGTTTTCATCATCGATGACGATGTAGAAGTGCGTCTGTCCATCCAGAGCCTTCTCAAGGTAGCGGGCCTGCGCTCCGAAACCTTTGGGACAGCGGAAGAGTTTTTGCGTAATGCGATGACCGACGGGCCGAGTTGCCTTGTTCTAGATGTGTCACTTCCTGGAGTCGATGGCCTGGAACTGCAGAGGAAGCTGGCGGATGCTGGAGTGCGCATTCCCATCATCTTCATTACCGGCCATGGTGACATTCCCATGACGGTCAAGGCCATGAAGACCGGTGCACTGGAGTTCCTGACCAAACCCTTCGTCGACGATGATTTATTGAATGCAATTCAGCAGGCCTTCGATCGTGAGCGGGTCACGCGCCATCACCAGGGCGAGCTTTCCGAATTGCGAAAGCGTTATGAGTCGCTGACCACGCGGGAGCGCCAGGTCATGGGCCTGGTGGTGTCAGGCATGCTCAACAAACAAGTCGCGTTCGAACTCGGGACGAGCGAAATCACCGTGAAGATACAGCGTGGGCATGTGATGACGAAGATGCGCGCGGAATCACTCCCTGAATTAGTCAGAATGGCGACAAAGCTTGAGCTGCCGATAAGTCCAAATAATTGAATGCCGCGCCTGCCGAATATCGGTCTCCCGAAATTCAGAGCCGGATGCCAGGCGAAGTTATGATCCAAACACGAGAATCTTGCGAGGGAGCTAGGCTTCGACAATGAATGAAACAGTCAGGATGAAGTGGGCCAGGCGACCAACACCTTCTATGCTGCTGCGCTATGGATTAGCAGTAATTTCGGTCGCGGCCGCTCTAGGTTTATCGCTTGTATTCACATACTTTAACCTGCCTCAAACTTTTGGTGCATTTGCGCTATCCGCTATTGCCATTACGTTTTGGTATGCCGGCACCGCGCCTGGAATTCTTTCCGCCGTGCTGTCATCGCTTGTCCGCGACTATCTCTTTGAAACCAACACCAGCACCGAGTCCCGCCTCCTCTTCGACCTTGTGTTTCTGGTCTTTGCATTCCTCATGACGCGGGTTGCGCGGGTGCGAAATCAGCTTGAACTGAGAGTCGCAGAACGAACGGTGGAGCTAACTCAATTGAATGACAACCTCAAACGTGAGATCGCCAAGCACAACCAGGTCGAGGCAGAGCTGCGCCTGAGCGAGGCCTATTTAGCTGAGGCACAGAGGCTGAGCCACACCGGCAGTTGGGCATGGAGTCCACCTCCGGGCGACATCAGGTACTGGTCCGAGGAATGTTACCGCGTGCAAGGCTTTGACCCGAAAGGCGGGCTGCCGCGATTTGAAGAGTTCCTTCTACGCGTTCACCCGGACGATCAAGCCCGAATCGCGGAAGTGATTGAGAGAGCAGTGCGCGAGAAGGAGGAGTTCGAATTCGATTACCGCATCATACATCCCGGCGGCGAGATCAGAGACGCCCGGTCGGTGGGCCATCCCATTCTCAGCCCATCCGGCGATCTTGTTGAATTCGTGGGTACCATAATCGACGTCACTGACCGCAGGCAGGCGGAGAAAGAGCGGGAGAGGTTGCACGAGGCACAAGCGGATCTCGCTCACGTCAGCAGGATGACAACCATGGGAGAGCTGACCGCTTCCCTCGCGCATGAAGTGAATCAACCGATCACCGCTGTTGTCAACGGCGCGAGCACCTGCATACGATGGCTCACGCGAAACGATCCTGATCTCGGAGAAGCGCGCGAGGCTGCGTCAGGAGTCATTCGAAACGCAAAGCGAGCGGCAGACATCATCAACCGCATCCGATCTATTTCGAAAAAGGGCGAATCGAAGCGGCAGATTGTCGATGTGAATGAACTTATCGGAGAAATGATCGCACTGCTGCGAAACGAAGCGAACAGACACTCCATCTCCATTCGCACGGACCTTGACAAAGAACTGCCCAAGGTCATGGCCGACTCTGTGCAAGTTCAGCAAGTGATGATGAATCTCATCATGAACAGCATCGATGCGATGAAGGATGTCGATCGAACACGCGAACTCGCCCTCCGGTCGCGGCGAGGCGAAGATAAGTACCTGATGATTTCGGTCACCGATTCCGGTGTGGGGCTTCCCTTGGAGCAGGCGAATCAGATATTTGATGCATTCTTTACAACTAAATCTCACGGTTTGGGCATGGGGCTTCGGATCAGCCGTTCCATTGTCGAATCGCACGGCGGTCGCTTGTGGGCAGCCGACAACTCTCCGTACGGGGCAAGCTTTTACTTCACGCTACCCATTCCGGAGCGGGAAGAACGCGCAAAGCCCTCGGATGCTCATACGAACGTATGATTGCTAAGCCTTCAGCAATGGCGCATAGTTTGTTTCATGAGCCGCAAGAGGGAAGACAAACTCGTAGCAATCGTCGACGACGATGACTCGGTACGCGGTACATTGCAAGAATTGCTGAGATCTGCTGGATTTCCTTCTAAAGGTTTTGAATCGGCGGAGGCATTTCTCGGATCGGGCCATCAGCAAGAGACGGCGTGTCTGATTACGGATATTCGCATGCCGGGAATGTCTGGGTTGGAGTTGCAGGCGCGGTTGAATGCTGAGCACTGCAGGGTTCCAATCATCTTTATCACAGCACACGGCGATGAAGAGATGCGGTATCAGGCGCTAAGAGCCGGCGCCGTGGAGTTTCTGCCCAAGCCATTCGACGACGAAGTTCTAGTCGAAAGTGTCCGGGCAGCTCTCGACCGCTGAGTCAGAAAGGAAGGTACACGATGAGCATCAGTTATCCCGTGCGGCCGTCCGAAGATTGTGAATGCGATGATCAAAGACTCGATCAAGGCGCTCGCCCGCGCAAATTCGAGCAACTCATTGGCAATAGTCCTGCATTGGAAGCGGTGCTCGACGGGGTCCAACGGGTGGCGCGAACAAGCTCTACTGTTTTGATCCAAGGTGAGACCGGCACGGGCAAGGAGCTGATCGCCCGCGCAATTCACAATATCAGCCCGCGGTGCGGACGCCCATTCATCAAGCTGAACTGCGCTGCCATCCCCCTGGATCTTCTGGAGAGCGAGCTCTTTGGTCACGAAAAAGGCGCGTTCACTGGAGCCATCGCGCAGAAGCTTGGCCGGTTCGAGTTGGCCGATAAAGGCACCCTCTTCCTTGACGAGGTCGGCGACATTCCCCCGCAGTTGCAGCCCAAACTGCTGCGCATATTGCAGGAACAGGAATTCGAACGCTTGGGTAGCAGTCGAACTCACCAAGTGGATGTTCGGCTCGTAGCTGCAACTCATCGCGACCTGGCGGGGATGGTCAGAAATGGGGAATTTCGCAGCGATCTCTACTTTCGCCTTAATGTATTTCCCGTCCAGTTGCCACCGTTGCGAGAGCGCCGTGAAGACATTCCCGCCCTGGTTGCGCACTTTGTAGAGTTTCTTGGCCGGCGTGTCGGCCGGAGGATCGACAATATTCCCAAGGAAACAATGTTGGACCTCTGCTCGTACGACTGGCCAGGCAACATCCGTGAATTGCAGAATCTGATTGAGCGTGCGTTAATCCTGTCCGAAGACGGTGTGCTTCCGAATCCAATGCTTACCGCCGGGGCGCAGCGTGTCAGCGCAGTCACGCCTCCAACTACCCTGATGGATTCCGAACGCGCACTGATTCTGCGGACGCTTGAAGCAGCTGGCTGGGTAATCGGTGGACGTGATGGCGCCGCCTCCAGGCTAGGCTTGAAGCGCACTACGCTGATCTACAAGATGCAGAGGCACGGGATTTCGCGCCCGTCTCTCGATAGCAATCTTGAAATAACCGAACCGCCATCGCAGACGGCGGGTTTGCTGCCGCAGTTGCAGGAATCCTAGAACTTCGATGCCACCGCTTCCCGATGAGCCAGTGATCGGTGAAGCTGGCTAGTCTTCCTTAGTGGACTTGTCCATCATCACCTCAGAAGAGGCTGCATGCTGGCCGTATTTAGCCGGCATTATCGTCAATTCAAAAGCCTCGGCCAATGGGGATTGTTTCCTAACTGCGTTCGTAACCAGGCAACTATAGATACCGTGGTGTCTAGGCCAACCTTGTTGCCGAACTAAAACGCGCTCGGACGCATCCTCACGATCCTGACGATCCGCATTACAGCGCGCGAGAGGCATAGCTTTTCCATTTAGCAAATCGAAACTAACATCGCCTAACATGGATTCAATGAACGAACCGACTCTGGAAACGAGCTTGGCTCATGGTGCGGAAGCCGATACGCGCGGCCGGATTCCATCGCCGATCGGTCCGCTATGATTCAGCGTTGCATTGAGCCATGCGGTCATCTGGCGCTCCCAGTCCGGCACGTTGGGCAGCTTGTTCCATCCGCCGGTGCCGTGCTTGCCGCCAGGGATGACGATGATGTCGCAGCGTACGCTTACCGCATGCAGCGCGGCTTGCAGGTTTGTCGCTTCCGACATGGGAATGTATTCATCCTGGGTGCCGAGAATCTCCAGAAATGGCGGGTCGTCCTTCGCGACGTATGTGATGGGCGAGGCTTCGCGAATTGCTTCCTTCTCGCCCTTTTTCCCGATGAGGGGATCGAGGAAGCGGTGCACGTCTGCATTGAGCGGAACGAACTCAAAACTGCTTTGCGCATAAAGGCTTACCACAGCTTGGGCCTTTGCACTGGTCCGGTTGACCGGATCGGCAGCATGCGGGTCGCCCGGCGCATTGAGCAGGCCGACCATGTTGCTCAGGTAGCCGCCGGCCGAGCCGCCGACGAGCGCGATCATGTCGGGATCGGCACTCCACTCGCGGGCGTGATAACGGATGAAGCGGACGGCGCGCTGCACGTCGTACACCATGTACGGATAGGGGTACTTCGGCGCGAGGCGATAATTGACGGAGAAGACTGCGTAGCCCGCCGGGGCGAGAAAATCCGCCACGTAGGCTTCACTGCCGTTCTTGCTATCACCGCCGTGGTACCCTCCGCCGTGAATAATAATCGCGATCGGATGAACTCCGGCGCCCTTCGGTGCATAGTAGTCCATGGTGAGAGATTGGCCGTCGGCGGTGCCGTACACAATGCCGTCTTGCGTCGGCGTGCGAGTTTCAACGGCATATGCGGGAACACAGGCGAAGGAAATCGCGATCAAGGCGAGATGCTGTAAGCGATGAAAAGCCATCAAGTGTCGAAACCCTCAGAGGAACGGAGACTGTCTTGGCGAAGTCGTGCGAGCCTCAAACTATGTTAGACGGGCTGGGCCCGGATGAATGACGTGTCTTCTGGTGAGAATGGCAGTCACAAACCGCGTTTAGAGGGAGTAGTCGTTGCGACGGCCCTGAAGCTCGGTCATGAGCGATATTTAACTGTTGACTCATTCGAGAATCCACCAATAATCAGGGCACCCAACCCAGGAAAGGCCCATCGGAAAACGTCATTGTTGCCATACCCCAGTTCTCGAACACGGCGGTGCCGTAGAAGATAAAATGGACAATTTGCCAGCGGCCTTTACTCTCCTGGTGGCAGGACTTCTTCAATCCCAGCCCAGGGTCCACCTTGAAGCATGAGGTACTTCAGGTAAAGTTCGGAGCCTGCGCGATCTGCCGATGCGAGCAAACTATGGGCAGCCTCCTGAACGCGTTCATTTGTCAGGTTGGTGAAGTCAAAGTTCTCCTCGATCATTCCTTCGGAATGCGGAATGCCGAGCAAGTCAAGAAAGCTGACAATAACGGCACGATGCTCCTTGAGAAGATATTTCTTCAGCAGGTCATCCACGATCGGGTCAGGAAGTGACAAGGTTGTCGCCGTCCAGTTCACTAGCCGCTCAATCGGGCTTTTGCGGACAAAGACCTCACGCAGCTTTTTTGCTTTTGCAAGAGAGGCAATCAGAAGCTGTTTCTCCGTGCCCTTTGACTCGGCCCAAAAAATCTGGCAGACGGCGACTCGGATCTCAATTGGCAATTGTCGCCAAACACGATTTGCAGATGGCACTAGCGGTCCTCTCATACTCCGAATCTGAAGTATCAGCTCTGATAATAACGGTTGCAAAAAGTCTGTGCGGACAGGTCTGGTTTACGGTAGACCTGAGGCCTCTACCAATAGCCCTTTCCCGAGCAACTGTTGAAGGTTTGGGCGCCTCGGCGTACCCTACGAGGGTGGAGTGGCGATGACGAGTATCACATGGACGGAACGGAATGAAGACCCACGTCTGCGTTGACGCGGCGCTGCGTTATCGGTTCGCAGCAGAGGATTTCGAGTGCGATCCAACTCGCGTGCCGATCATCGCGACGGCTTCGCTCAACATGACCCTCTAATCTCCTGCAACGTGGTTCTCTTAGCGAATTACGCGGCGATATATTCAGTTTTCTTTTAGCGCATGCGACTGCAGCGGGCGCATACTGATGCGCCACAGAGCCTGCACTCACGCGGGCACTGGTGCGTTTTGTTCGATCAGATTCTGAGCCTTCAACTCTGCCCAGAAATCCGCGGGAATCTTGGTTTGCATGGAGGTGTAATCCGCGAGAATCTGCTGCTCACTGCTGGCACCCACAACCAGGGCCGCAGCAATGTCAGGCGCGGCAGAGAATTGAAGCGCCGCCGTTCGGAGGTCGACTCCATGGTTACTGGCAACCTCGCGAAGCTTGTTGCGTTTTTCAAGAAACGCGGGTGGAATCTTGTAGGAGTCTTTCCCATAATTGTAGCGTGGGCTTCCCGAGATAAACCCGGCGTTGAGTGATGATCCGATCACGAAGGAGACATTCTTCGCCTTCGCCGCTGGGAACACTTGATCGAGTGCGTTTTTGTGATCGATGAGAGAATACTGCGAGGCCAGAAGACATACATCCGGATCCGCCACTTCAAGCAGCCGCAAAATGGGTTCTGGTGTGTTGACACCAATCCCCCAGCCTTTGATTAAACCTTCTTCCCGCATGCGGGTCAATTCAGGAAATGCGCCTTTGCGCGCGATTTCAAACTGTTCTTGCCATGGCGTTGGAAGAAGCTTGTTGTCCGAAGAGATATCATGCACGAAAGCGATATCCAGGCTGTCAATACCGAGTCTTTGCAGACTGTCTTCGATGGAACGTCGTACGCCAGCTGCCGTGTAATCGAAAACCACGTCGTTCGGTGAAGGAGAAAAGGGGAAAATCTCCTTATTCTTGGCCGTCTTCGATGCCTTCAGGAGCTTGCCGACTTTCGATGAAACGATAAATTCGCTGCGCTTCTTGTCGTGAAGAAAGTTGCCATATCTACGCTCGGCCAAACCCAATCCGTACCACGGAGCCATGTCATAGTAGCGAACCCCGGCATTCCATGCGGCTTCAATGGTCCCATACGCGTCTTTGTCGGTGACGACCGCAAACTCATTCCCCAGCGGCACTCCTCCGATGCCAAACCTGAAGGGTGGCTTGTAGTGTGCACCATTGCCGCTACTGAAAGCCTGGCTCCCATTCATGTCTGAGCCATTTGCCGCCGAAGCAGCCCCGGGTAGAAAAGCTGTGGCCATTGCCATGGCCGATCCCTTGACGGTTGCGCTCAAAAAGTCTCTTCTCGTAGTCATAGTGATCCCCTCTCGATAGTTCGCGTCCGAAACCGTCACAGCTTGACAATGATCTGCTCCGCCGAGCGGGTCGTCTGTCACGTGAGGAGCGCATGATTGATCTTGCTTCTCATGCAATCTCCCGCCATGCGGCGACAATCAGGCGAACCAAGCGTACCGTTCGTTTCAGTATCACCAGATGCACTCGACAACGGGTTCGATGCAGTGTCGATCCCGAGCATCGGAAGGTTAGGTCGTATAAACGCTGTCAATTCAGGCGGATTTAAGCTTTGGACTGCAACGAATACTTCACGTTCAGCGGGGGAGGTGAACGCGAAGCAAGAAGCCGCGCGGAGTGCGGACGCGTGACTTAAAATTTCAGGCGAACGCAAAAACTCATCCAAATTTCAGAAACCCGGCACCCGCGAAGGCGTGGCGCAGGGCATGCGGATGGAGGTTTGGAGTCGGTATATCGGGGGGCTACAACGGAGCTCGGTTGCAATGGGTTAGCATCCATCCTTAGAGTGAGTGGCGACAGAATTGACGATAATCGCGCCAATTTCGTGACCTTCCGCTACTAACTACCCCCCAAGTTGTTGATATTTTGGCTCCTCAGGTAGGACTCGAACCTACAACCCTTCGGTTAACAGCCGAATGATAAACGTCGGAGTACAAGTGTTTTCAACGGAGTAGACAGGAGCCAAGAGGAACGATCGGAGCCTCTACGGCACGCAATTGGACCAAATTCTGGACCAAGAAGTCCAACACAGCCCCGGTTCTCACTACCTGATCGTGGAGGAATCGGACTGGCAAACAGACTGCACCATGCGAGGTCATCCACCGATCACACGTTGCAAGATCTTCCGTGCCAAGCTGACGCTGTCAGAAATGGCCGCGTAGACCCGAGGAGACGAAGATCCGATATCGTCTCGCGCCAAACGTACAGCCGCGATGATCGACGCGGCAATGACGACGGTGCTGGCGAAGCGATCCTGATTCCGACGCTCCTGTTCTTCGCGAGCGATTGCCCGCTTCATTTCGCCCATTTGACGTCTCCAGCGCACCGAAACTTCCCAACGAGCTCATGCGAAAGTCGTCCCTGGAAAATGTCTGTCGGCAAGTAGCGGCGGGGCTCGCCGCATAGCGGGCATTTAGTAATGATCCAGGAGTCCGGCAAAGTTTCCACGGGTGCAGGGATGTTCCGGCGGCATTCCTTGCACGCAACAACAAACGGACAAAGGCCTGAAGGAGGGTGGAACATCTGGATCATTATAGGCGAACAAAAGGAGAAGCTTTCCACCGTGCTGCGCTTCGATTCTTAAGACATCGTCGCCGGCGAGCCATTGGTCAAAAGAGTGTCCAATACGGCACCGCAATCAATTCGTAAGGAGTCACTCCGCGAATCGCGTGCGCCAACGGATCGATCCAACGGGAGGCACGATACTCGCATCTCATCGCTGGGTTGAAGTGCCTCCGCGCTCTTTTCTCTCCAGCCACGGCTTCGCCCTTGTTGACCAATTTGCGGAGCGCGCTTTGGTTCCACCTACATTCAACCTCTCGAAGCGACGCCAGTTTCGTCGTCTTTCATCTGTGGGTAGTGTCTGTCTCCCCATTCAGCAATCGCCTTGAGCAGATCCAAGACCGCGTAGCCGATAGGATTTGCCAACGAGTATTCCACCCGTGGCACCTTGCCGGCGAAGTCTGTGCGAGTGATGAGTCCGTCTCTTGTCATCTGCCGAAGATGCTGATTCAGCACTTTCTTTGAAACTGGCGAAAGCCTTCTTTTAAGTTCGCCGAGATGTATAGGGCCACTCTGGAGCTCTCGGAGAATCGGCGCCCTCCACTTCCCTTCAACCAGGGTGATCGCGAACTTGGCGACCAGCTCCTCGCAGGCCGAGAATGTGTACGTTTGCCTTCGAGCTTGGTCGATCGCGAAGAGGGTTGCAGCTTGAACGCTCGCGAGGAGAAGCTCAGACGAATCACGGTCATCTTCCCGAAGAAGATCTTCGCTTGCTCGTGATGTCGATGTCCGCTGCACGCCAGAAGCCCTGCAGGGACTAAAGGCATTTTCGAAGGCCAAGTGTGGGGGCGAAATTGAAGTTTTTTTGCGAGATCTCGCCTATACTACGGATACCTGGTGGTTCCTCCCCCTCCGGGCAAATGCTCCCGAATGCCGCCTAATGGTCGCAGCTGGCAAGTGCTGACGTGGAGTTGGGCCTGCACGACTGGACACCCTTCTTCTGATCAGGTTTTGGAGGCCGCTGCTAACGCAGCCTGGCCCTACGCGCTGCTTTGCGCCTGGACATTCCTCAATGACGTTCACATCGCCCATGATCTGATGGAGCACGCCATCCGGAACGCGACCGATTACATTACCCGCCATCCCGATACCAGCTCGACTAAGGTAAACGCTCGGGTAAAAAGCGAGATTCGCCGCGAGGCGAAACACCTGGCTTTCAAGCAAAGGCGCGAACGCGCAAGCGGATCGGCATCGGACTTCGAAGCGGTTTGTGCCGCACAGCCAGAAATCGAGCAACGTATTTACGCGAGTGAGATTTTCGCCAAGTTGTCGCCATTTGCTCAAGGCATCATCAATCGGCGCTGGCTCGGATATTCGTGGCGAGAGATCGGTCGTGACCTGGAAATGGACTACTCGGAGGTCCGCAAGGCATACTTCCGTGAGTTGGGGTTGTTGCTTGAAAATCTATCCCGACCCGGAGAGTCCTCGAAATGCGACTGAGTTGGCGCCGGTCCTCAGACGCTGAGGACCGATTTGAGCAATGGATTGCGCAGCAACATCAGCGAAGAGTGCTCGCAGGTGAAACGACTCCCTCAGGCCCATGTCCTGACGAGAAGTTTCTCCGGGATTTGGCACGAAGATCTCCAAACATTTCGCTTTCCGACCCGCGAGTCGATCACGCGGCAACCTGCCCCACATGCATGAGCCGGCTGCTCGCACTTCGACAAGAGCAGCGATCGCGTCGGCGGAAAGTCGTGATTGCCGCATTTGCCGCTTCCTGCGCCATTCTCGTGACCGCAGTGCTCGTTGGAATATACACAACCCGTCACACGCCGACGACGAATAATGCGATAGCCGTTTCTCAAACGGTGGATCTCTGGGATGCTGGAACCGTTCGCGGCGAACAGCCAGGCCAATTGCAAGCTGTTTCGTTGCCCGCCGCCCGCATCAATCTCACGATTGTGCTGCCACGGCATAGTGCTCCCGGCCAGTATCTAGTCGCGATCACTCGTGATCAGAATGGCAATGGTGTAGTTGCTGAGGGCCTTGCCTCCACTGCGGCTACAGCCGACAAGGAGCACATTACGACCAGCATCGACCTGAGCAAAACCAAAGCTGGCCAATACTTCCTCTCAACCACACATGAACAGGACCAGGCCGCTTACTATTATCCGCTCCACATCAGATAGAACTCCTTGACGTGTTTGACGCTGTATGCTTATATAACCTTGTTCGATTCCCCGCCCAAAATAGTCTGTGTGACCTCTGCGTTGCGATACCACATACGCATTTAGAGCACTTTAGTGCCAGCTGCGAGTGTTCCGGTTCATCGACAAATCTTAGAGTTGAAGGGTGCCTTGGATATGGGACAAAAGTTTGAGCCTCCGACGCATGTTGATCAACCATTGCAAATGGGATCTCACCCTTGCCAAGTCGCAGGATGCACTTGTCAAGATTTTGTAATTAGCGCATGGAATTCGACTGTCTGCGCTACTTGTTCCCACTCAGACACCGATCATGGACTCCCTTGATCAGGCGAGATTCTCAAGCCTGGTTTCCTTCACGATGCATTTTGAGAACCTAGGAGATCCCTGTGGTCAGACGCTGGGCCTTGTCACTGATGAGCTGCCTTCCATTCCTCGCTTTGGGCCACCTGAATCTTGCTGCCCAAACGTATCCTCCCCGCCAATTTGAGTGGCAGTATACTTTCGAGCCGGTCAAGTGGCAGCAATGGCGACTGTGGACACAACTGACGCCTTCATTGTGGGCAGAAGTCTACCCCTATAATCACCATTTTTTCTTTGTGACAAATTCTTCAGTAACCGTTGACGGCAACCACGGCCAAATCGTCGAGAGTGATAACAAGGATATCGATGTCTTTATCCCAGACGTAGGCGCAACTGGGAACAATCCGGACTGGATACGCCAAACAACTCCCGGCGGGACCGCATGGAGCTACCTAGGAGAAATCGACAACAAGCCGTACGTCACTCCGCCTAGGCAATTCACCTGGAACTACACGTTCGACCCTCCAGGACAGCAAGAGAGGACTTGGACAGAAGTGGGACCGTCTGTGTGGGCTGAGGTCTACCACAATTCCAATGTTCACCACTTCTTTGATTGGAAAATCCTTGCCACCATCGTCGACGGCAACCGCGGACAGCTCGTCGAGAGCGACAACAAAGATATTGATGTCTTCATTCCCAATCCAGACGCATCGGGAACCAATCACGATTGGCTTCAGCAAAGTAACCCGGATGGGTCAAATTGGAGCCTTCTTGGGCAAATCACTTATAAGCAAGTACAGCCAAACCAACCTATTGCGCCGCCGGCGGTGGCACAGGCGCATCCTGCGGCTCCGCCAGCGCCTGCTCCTATTCCGCACGCCCCGCCGCCGCCACCGCCGCACATTAACAATTGTTCCATCCCAGCTCATCTGATGGCCTGTGGAACTCTGCTGGCCCCTCAACAATATCCGGGTGCGTCAACTAGATGTATCCAAGGTTGGCACGGAGTCTGCGTATATGAAACTTGTACGGCTTCGCAGTTCACTTTTCCAAGGGTCTATTGTGCACCTGGCCCATGACGCAGTCGACGAAGATCGTCGAGGGCTATACTAGCCTCCTCTTTGCTTCCTTAACACTCAATGCGAATGGGGATTTGAGATGACTACTACGGGCTGCAAGTGTTGTCACCATATTCGTCTTCTAAAAATCTGGGCTGGTCTTTCCCTTGCGCTGATTATGGCCCTCGGATTGACAATGTGGCATATGGCGGCCACAGTGGCTCACGCAGACTCGATTCCCGACCAGATCACAACCAAGCGTCTCGTCATTGTCGATAACGCGGGGAACGAGGTTGTCACCTTAGGTCAACATCCCGATCCCCATGAACCTTCGACTCAACTACTATTTACCTCGCCAGATAAGCAGGCTACCTACAGTCTGCAAGTAGGGACTGCGACAAATCCCAATGAAGGCAGTTTCGTCTTCGTGGACGCGACACGAAACATAGCAAGTCAGGGTAGCTTCCGATCTGAAGTTAGCCAATACACACTTCGAGTCACGAACGGTGCTGCTGCTTCAGCTTCGTCGTTCACCGTATACCCTAACACCGGCACCGGTGTTCAACATATATCGAATGTTCTCGCAAATAGCAGCCAGACAGGCATGCTGAATTGTTCGAATGGTCTTCTCCCTAGCACGTGTCACCTTAACCAGTGATCTTCTTCAATCGGTGTACTATTTTCTAACTCCGCGTATCACCTTGCCATATTGTGCAGGCTTGTATGGACCACGAAGCAGGTCGGCAACCGACCAGATGAATGAGACTCGCTCACTGAAGTTCGACAAAATTCTTCCTCAAGGCGCGACCCGAGCTGAGTCCCTTTGGCTCTTACGTCGTCATCCGTGGGGTTTCAAGTGGCTAGCGCACAGCCTTCGGGCCAAGATTTCAAATGAATTACAGGTCAGTGTCGCTCATACAGCTTTCTCATGTAAAGGCTGCTTCGAAAGTGACCAGATGATCGACCTGCAATTGGATTTGCTTCATCTTGAGGCACAGGTGGCCAGCACTTCTGCCCGTCGGGTGGGATAACCTTGGTCTCCGGCTATTGCGGAGCGCAAATTGAGGGCGGGAAGACGGGCAACGGGAAAAGAAACGGAGCCTGGGGATTCAGGCTCCGCGAGATCTTTCCGACTGGTTTTCGTTTACGCCGCTGCGGCCTTCTTGGCAATTTTGGCGGGTGGCTTCGGTGCATCCTTCCGCGCGGCCAGAGCCTTCACTTTCGCGGCGAACTCCTGCTTCACCTTGGCTGCAATGGCGTCGGCGTCCACCTTGTAAGCAGCCGCAGCATCACGCAGAACCACTGCCGGATTCGTTTTCGACGCAGCAAGCAGGATGGCCCCCTCGACCAGCATCCGTGAAATTGTCCCTTCGTCGGCGCGGCGAAGGAAGGCGCCGAACGCTTTTGCAATGCCTCCCTCATCACGCTTCTGTCTGATACCGTGCTGACGGGCAAGGGACTCGACGCGGCGCTCATCCATCACACTGACAAGCTTCTCAAGAATGAAAAGCAGGTCACGCTTCATCAGACGGACAGGGACAGCAGCGCTCACAGCGGCGAGAATGCGGAGTCCGGTCGCATTGGCAATGGCTTGCTCTTTGCGCTGCTTCTCCTGCTCGGCCTTCCATTTCTCATCCTCGCGGCTGCGCTGCTGCTTCGGATGATGCACCGGGCAGGAAGGATTGGCACACACTCTCTGCAAGGTGCCGACGCCACTGCCTTCTGTGATGATGGCATCAGCGATGTACTTACACACCTTGAACTCAGGACGCTTGGCGTCTTCCTTGCTGGTCGGCTTGTGAAGCTCGGTGTACTTGTTGCGCGGGAGTATGGGACTGCCTTCCTTTTGGCCACCATAGGCCGTGCTGATCTGTACTAATTCCGGCTTTGCGGCGATGGTCTTTGCGATGTGTGCGCTAACTTTGGCCTGAGAGCAGGCAGGGTCACTGCAAGCATCCTGCTTGCCGAAGTCCGAAAACAGCAGCTTGCTATGTCCGGTGCTCTTGGGGCATTCGAGGCAACTGCCCGCCGCCGGGACCATTTGCGCGTCACGTTTGTTGAACGGCGCGTCTTTAAGGAGGAGCAAGACATTTTGCTCAATCCAGCTTTGCAGGTGGCGGACCGGAAGTAGAATGCGCTTGGCCTTGCCGCCGCCCACCCAATCCTCGCGGAAGCAGGCAGCAAGGGCCTGTTCCTGTTGGCCGGACTGGAGCCGTGCCAAAAGCAGCGCGTGTCCCACGCCGATCTCGTCCCTATAAAACGCATCGACCACCGCCGGGATGAGGTCAACCAGCTTGAGGCGGGTTGCCACAAACACCGCCGATTTGCCCGTGCGAGAGGCGATGAGTTCGATACTGTACTTCGGTTCCTCCAGGTCGAGAAGTGCCTTAAAGCCCTGCGCCTCTTCCATCGGGTGAACGTCGCGGCGCTGGAGGTTCTCGACAAGCTGCGCCTCCAACACCTGTGCATCACTCATCTCGCGGATGCGAACCGGAATGGTTGCGGCTTCGGCAATCTGCGCTGCGCGGTAACGCTGCTCGCCAAAGACGATTTCAAGATGTTCTTTCTTGGGCCGAACCAGCAGCGGAGTCAGAACACCGTTTGCTTGAATGCTGGCGGCCAGTTCTCTTAGAAACGCCGCGTCGAAACGGCGGCGGGGGTTGGTGGTGGATGGAACGAGCAACGCGAGAGGCACATCGCGGTATTCGGGAGTATTGATAGCTGTAGTGGTCATGGTGACAAGCTCCTTTCGAGCGGTTGATGGATAAGGACACGCGGAGCGAAGACACGCTAGCTGTTCCGCTCCGCACATGGAGTGAACTAGCCGTGAATAGACTTGTCCGTGAAGGCGTCAGCAAACCCCTGCAACTTGAGGTTCTTGTCCCACCCGGCGGCGAAGCGTTGATGCTGGCCGTGCAATTCAACAAGGGCAACATAGTTCCCGCGCACCAGATTGCGAGACCATTGCTCAACGCCGACGTAGTCGTTGCGCCAGTAATACGGGTCAAGGGACAAACCACAGCCAAGAGGCTTGACTAGCTCGAAACACATCTCCGGGTCGCGCATCAGGTCGCCGTTCTGTTCGCCGTAGTGGGCAACGGAGATTGAGGGCAGTCCGAGCGGCCCCGGCTCTCCTATTGCCTCGATCACCAGGGCCATATAGGGCGAGTTCTCGATCTTGAGGTAGAGCGAAGGCCGGTAGCCTCCGGCCCGCTCTAGGATGCGAAGCAAAGTCTGCATCACGCCACCTCCTCAAGTGCATCGGTAGCGGGCGCGGTCGACTGCGTCTCGTTGCTGATAGGCGGCTGGAAGGCGCTGAGAATCACAGCGGACGTGCGCTGGATGACCTCAAGACTTTCGGCTAGGAGCGTAGCATTGCCGCTATACATCTGGATGTAGTCGCTCGATGTGGTGCCCATCTCCAATCCGATAGCTTGGCCAACCACAAAGGCCACGGCTTCCGCTTCTGTCTCGCGCACGGTGGGCGTGGTGAAGGTGCGCCGCTCCGTTCGATGCAATAGCTCATGCGCCGCCTCATGTACCAGCGTCACAAACTCCTGCGCTTGCGATTGGCCGGGCAGGAGGGCGATCTTGCCGCCGTAGCTGACGCCTAACGCAGGAGCGATGTTTTCGTTGTAAACAAGCTCAATAGCCCGTTCTGCGAGGAAATCCCGCAAACGATCACGATATTCGCCCACTTCTCCAGTGACGGCGATTTCAAACTCTGGCAGGTCTGCTCCTTCGGTCTGCGAAACATCGAAAACGTGAACCGCGCGGAAGCCGATAAGGACCGGGCGCTGCTTCTCGTCGCTCTCCCGCTCCGCACCGTCCTTTCTGCGACGGTATCCGGTCATGGGCGCGAGAATCTGGATGCCTTTCTCGCCGCGCTTCACAAACCGGCCAAGTTCCTTCCATGCGCCGTAACCGGCAACGCGGGTTGCGGCGGGCCTCTGCCGTGCAATCGCGAGGATGTTGCCAAAGCTGTAATTGCGGAAACGCGACATTGCCGCCAGATACGCGGTCAAGGTTTCGCTCTTGCCCTCCTGTACTTGCTGAATGAGAAAGTCCACGGCCTGCCGGATGATGGCCTGCGTGGCGTTGTCCTTCTGGGCTGTGCGGCCCTGATAGGGTGACTCGCTGCGGATGGGATGCGCCGCATTTTTCCTGTGCGGCGTGGTGTTAGTGGCTGCGCTGCTCGTGGTAGACATGATGTTTGCTCTCCTGTGGTGCCCGCGTGGGGCGAGATTCTGAAGGAGGGCATTTAGCCTCTGGCTCTCAACCAAATTTCTTTTGTTGAGTGCCCCCGCTTCATGTCTTGCGCGGCGGGCAGGGGCGAGGCGGGTTCGGTCAAGGGCGGCGTTTGTTGCCGTTCATCGAGCGTCAGCGAAGACCCTTGACGGGTTCCGACCGGCTCTGCCATAAAGCCGCATGAAGCGGGGGTACTCGATAAAAGAAGAAATTTGGGAATTTTTCCGCATGGATTTGGGGGTCGGTGTTGCGGGCAGGAACAGGCCCGCAGAGGTGGGGAGCGGAAGACGTTGGCATCATCGGCTGAAGCGAGGGCAGGAGACTTCCTCCCTAAGGCAAAGCCTTATGATTTCTACACTCGGAAAATTTGAGGAGCGAGCGACGTGAAAGTAGTCCAACTCAAGATTGAAAACTACCGTGGCATCCAGTCCGCGGACCTGAAGTTCGATGGCCATGCCTTGTTGGTCGGATCGAACAATGTTGGAAAGAGCACGATTTGCGAAGCCTTGGATTTAGTACTCGGACCAGACCGCTTGAATCGTTTTCCACCGGTCGAGGAGTACGACTTTTATAACGGGAAGTATCTTGAACCGGCAAAAACTGAGGGTGAAGATCCCACGCCAGTGAAGATCCGGATCGAAGTCCTTCTGGTCGATTTGAGTCCCGAGGTAGAGAAGCGTTGTGCGAAGCATCTGGAGTTCTGGCATATCGCGGAAAAGCGCCTTTTGGCCCAGGGCGAGATTGCAGCCGCAACCGTCGGGACTTCCATTTCTTGCCTGCGTCTGGAAACGATCGGTGAATACGACCCGACCGAAGATGAATTCACCGCAACCACCTTCTATACCCACAGCCCCGATGCCGTGGAGGGGGAAAAGCAGGAAGTTTCCCGTCCAATAAAACGGCTGTTCGGTTTCCTGTACCTTCGGGCGTTGCGGACAGGAACACGCGCTTTGAGTCTGGAGCGCGGCTCCTTGCTCGATATATTGCTTCGCTTGCAGAAAGTTCGCACAGGGCTTTGGGAGCAGGCCATCGCAAGGTTGAAGATGCTGGACATCGAGCAGGACGCAGTGGAGCTAGAGCCAGTGCTGAAAGCAATCGAGGAAAAGCTATCGAGCTATGTCGCGGCAACCAATCCCGGCAGAAAAACCAAGATGTTCATTTCGCAGCTCACGCGCGAGCACCTGCGGAAAACGATGGCATTCTTCTTGGCTCTCCGTGATGACCAGGAGCCTGTCCCATTCCAGCAGGCCGGGACAGGAACGCTCAATACCCTGGTATTGGCGCTGTTGACCTTCATCGCGGAATTAAAGCCCGACTCCGTGATCTTTGCAATGGAAGAGCCGGAAATCGCTGTGCAACCCCATACGCAACGACGAATCGCGGATTATTTGCTCGCCCATACTACGCAAGCCTTTGTCACATCCCATTCGCCATACGTCATTGAGCGTTTCACCGCGGAGAATACCTTTCTTTTAACTCGTACCGGCGGTGCGGGTTTGCAGGCCACATGCGTCGCAGATGCTACCGGCCTCAAAGAGAACGACTACAAACGCTACGCGCGCCGGGGCCTGGCCGAGTGCATGTTAGGCAAGGGTGTCATTCTTGTAGAGGGAGTGACCGAATCCCATGCCTTGCCAGCGTTGGCTCGGCACCTGGAGAGCCAGGATGCGTCTCTCAACCCTCTGGACCTCGCAGGCGTGACCATTTTTGACGCGGAGAGTGACGGCCAGATTCCGAAATTCGCGAAGTTCTTTCAGGCGCTGGGCCTGAAGACCTTTGGCTTCTACGACAAAAAGAATCGGGATGCGGCAGAAGTGGCAAAGTTCACCAGTTCACTCGATGTGAATGAAGAGCATCCGTATAAGGGTTTTGAACAACTGCTGGCCACCGAGGTTCCAGTCACCCGGCTACGCGCATTCCTGCAAGACCTGCTGGACAATGGGCTCGATGCCGCACAGTATAAGATTCCAGCCACATTACCAACGGACGATAATGCGATTCCTAAACTGGTGGTCAGCTTGCTCTCGTCTGCAAAAGGGGCTGGATGGGCGATGCGTCTGTTGGAGCAATGTCGGCCGAATGAGTTGCCGACCACGGCGGTCGAATTCCTTAAGAAGATTTACGCATACTTTCCACCACCAGTAATCACTCCGCCTGCTCCGGCGCCTACGGCGCAACCATGAAAATATGTGCGGAGCGTCAGAAGCTTCTCGATTGCGATGGTCACGCAATGGTCACCGGCGGACCAGGCAGCGGCAAAACGACGATTGCACTAAAGAAGGCCCTCATTCGAATCGAGAAGGGGCTCAAGCCCGGTCAATCTGTATTATTTCTGAGCTTTTCGCGCGCGGCAGTCGCCCGCATTGTTCAAGCGTCTCGCCTTCAGTTGAGCAAGGAGGGGCGGGCGCTGTTAAACGTCCAAACCTTTCATTCCTTCTTTTGGGACTTACTTAAAACACACTCCTATCTACTCGGCACGCCGCGTCCAATCCATATTCTGATGCCGCAAGATGAGCGTGTGCGGAGCGAAGGAATCAAGGCAGGCAAAGAACCGGAAAAATGGGCAGAGTGGCTACAGACGCGGGAGCAGCTTTGTACAGCGGAAGGGTTGATTGCATTTGATCTCTTTGCGCCGAAGGCTGCGCAGCTTGTTGAGCAGAGTTCACTGATCCGGAGCCTCATCGCAGAGCGTTTTCCATTGATCATTGTCGATGAAGCACAGGATACGGGGCCGGATGCCTGGCGCTGCATCGAGCTTCTCGCGGCGGGAACGCAGATCATTTGTCTTGCGGACCTTGAACAACAAATCTTTGATCATTTGCCGGGTATTGGACCGGAACGGATTGAAACAATCAAATCAGCTCTGCATCCGCTGGAAATTGGCCTCGGCTCTGAGAATATGCGCAGTCCTGGCTCCGAGATCGCCGAATTCGGGCGAGACATCCTCTCCGGCAACGCACGGACTGGGGGATACAAAGGAGTCTCGACGCTCTCGTACAATCCAAGCTCAGATCTTGGCCCAACAATGCGCCGCGCTCTTGGTTGCCTCAAACGCGAGGTACGAAAAGAGACTGGATCGTGGCCCAAGACCATTGCCATTCTTGTGCCCTCCGGGAATGAGGCGGGCAAAGTTTCGTCGAGTCTCAACGGCGGAAAGAAGCCAGTACCGCACAAACTGATGTTCGACGAAGATGAGGCGCGGCTAGCCGCTCGGTTTGCCGCGTATTTGCTAGAACCACGCGAACATCTAACGGAAGCATTCGCGATCGCTGAAGCACTGATGCTGTTGGTAGATTTGAAAAGAGCTGCCGGCTCCGCCTCCGCTGTAAAGCAGCTTCTTGGCTGGGCAGTAAAGTGCCGCGCCGGAAGCATCAGTACCGCAGCACAGGTCAGGGCGATGCGCGAGCTTCTTTCTAAACTTAAGACAGGTTCCTTTTCAGGTAATCCCGCAAAAGACTGGATTATGGTCAAGCAGGCATTGCGCGCATCCGGTGATTCCGTCTTGATCTCCGTCGCACAACACCTGGACTACCTCGTTGCCTTCAATCGGGGAAAAAGGATTAGCGCAAACCTCAGTGCAGTCTGGGAGTCCACGGGGACATACCTACGTGCCCGTGAAGCATTGGATGCAGCCCTTGAGCAAGACCTAATGCTCGATGGAATCGATGATCCCGATGGGATTCAAGTCATGACCGTGCACAAAGCGAAGGGCAAACAGTTCGATGGTGTAATCGTTCTTCGCCGTCAGACGCATAACGGTCAGACATTTGTTTCAAATTTCGTTTGGCGCGGCGATAATCCGCCCTATCGAAGAAGCCGGAAGATTCTGATGGTTGCAGTGACACGTGCGAAGGCACACACATTGATGGTGCAGCCGATATGGCCAGCGTGCCCAATTATGCAGGCGCATAATCTTCGTTCAGCTTTTCAGCAGTAGTAACCAATATCGCTGGACAGAATCCAAAGTCGACACGCGTTCTCATCTAATGAAATGCCGCAACTGTCTATGAGTTATCTGGTGCTGTTCTATGAAGATGGGTAGCAAGTGATACTCGCAAAAAATCCCCGTAGCGGAGGCTTTTGCGCGATGTGCGCGGTTGTTAACGTGGGACTGGTCCCATCCATCGTGAGAGCATAATCACCGGAGCGGAAGCGCAATGACCCACGTAGGTTTGCAAGACCCAGAAAGATTGGTCTGAAGCCGTGACCGCGATTGGTGTTCGATCCGAAGCGAGATGTGCCATCGGCTAGAGCCGCCGCCAGGGCGCTTCCATGATCGCTCAAGGCTACAAATGTCGCACAGCGCCGAAGACTCTCTAGGATACCTATTCCCTGGTCGCAAATGACGAACTCGTACATATCGGGAGAAGCCCGGAACGCTAAGAGACCACTCGCGGGGGCATCAGAATGCTCATGGATATTACTTTCCATTTCTTCCATAGCAGCAACAAGCTGGCCAGGCGTAGTTCCAGGCAGCTTGGTGACGTTCTGCGCGGCTCTCTTCGCATCCATTAAGAAGGCAATCAGTCTGTTATCGCCGTCTGCTCCGGAACGGGTTGCGCGTATGAACCCAGAGGTTCGATCCTCGGCATTGACCCATTGCTCGCGGTTCTCTTGTAGGGCATTCAGCAGTGGCGTGGCACCGTTCTGAATTACCCAACTTCCTGTGCGCGGGACGGGCAGGTTACCGCTGGATAACCGACTGAAGAGTTCAAGCAATGGCCCAAGACCACTCGGTGCGTACGGCGCACTCTGCTCCGCGGCATCCAATCTACCGTTTGCTGCCGCGAAACCCAGGGCATCTACAGCGCCGAAAGTGAGTGGTCTTGGCTGCGCTGTCATCATGCTCCAGGCTGGGTCCGCAATGCGCTCGAAATGCTGTACTCGTGAGCACGGGTGAACGCTTGCCAGTTTTCTGCGAGTAACTTATCCACCGTCTCGGTCTTGTCCGTGGGCGATGATTGCCACGAAAGAGCGCCAGAGGGTTGAACTACCGCACGCTGACGAGATTTGGTCTTCATAAATACAGAAGTATCCAAGAAGGTGACTCTCGAAAATGCGCGCGCTAGGTCAGGCAAAACTTTGCTGCCACCGCGGACAATGAGATGCAGTGGGCGTCCCACACTTCTAGCGAGTTGTGCGAGTTGAGCAGCGTGCCAACTTGTTCGGCGGGCCCAACCTGCGCCGGTACCAAACTCGAATGCCAGGTGGGTAATTTCGCTTCTGCCAGCGATATAGTCAATCCAACGATTCCAATCTTGTTCCGTCCGAGCGTTTACGTGCAGCGCGGCGGGCAAACCCTCGCTAAGGAACTCTTCATGCGTAATCGCAATACGCTTCATGCTGTGAAGATCATCCCATCGCGGCTGGTCGATAAACAGGCTGAAATTGGGCGTTGTGACCATCACAATGCCGAGGTTACGCAAAGCCTTGATGCGGTCGCGTCTCTGCGTTCCGAGTGACCACCACCGCTCAAGAGGCGGGTCGGTGGCTGTGCCCGTTAGGATGACAGGTACATCTGACGCAATCCCGAATCCTTTTGCCAGATCCTTTGCGTTGCCGTAGCGGGCCTGGCCGTCCTTCCTGTGGATCACGCTGTACATGGACAAACACACAGCCGGGGCCTCAAATCTTGAACTGCGCTTGCTTCCGTGATAAAGAAGGGGGACGACCGCCGGCAGATTTGGCGCCTCGAGCAGCGCTGCACGCGGCACGCTATCAAACTCAAATCCGTCGATCTCTCGCACTCGTTGAACAAAAGCGTCGGGCCTATTTCGACAGACTGCGTCGCACCGACTTGGGTTCTGGCAGCAGAATCGCAGGCAATCATAGAGTTGACCTTCGACCCGAAGGCCTCCGCATATCGCCCTGTCGAAACACGTCGTGCAGCCAATTGAAGGAGTATGGCGGGCGCTGTCGTGCCAAAGGCGACTCTCATGGCCTGGGTTTCGGTCTGGTTGTGGGGAAGTCGGAAGGATGGTCAACATACGGAAACCTCCGCAATACAAGCGATGTCGTGAACCTCATGAATCAACCCACAGGCTTCGTTGTGCGAAGCTCGGAGCGCTGCAACCAGCTCTGGCGTCGGAGTTCTGAATGCGCCGACCGCATCGATTCCTCGGAGGATCAGGACACGCTCTCCATCCAAACGCACGCCCAGCTTTTCGCCGACTGAAGGTGTATAACCGTTCAATAAATTCGCGGCATAGACCTGTGGGGTACAAGTCGGACGCTGCGTAAATAGCGTCGGTGTTGCAAGGGCAACGCGCATCCGGTCGAGACCTTTGCGAAATGACGGCGCTGCCCTTTTTACGAACTCAATCCCCATTGTCATCTCTCCTGAAATAGCGGGCGGTAACGCTTTGACCTTCCTTGACTCAGCTCAACTACTAATCCGCGACTCGCTAATGAGGAGAGTCGATTGTTCCAGGCTGTCTGCGTCACTCTGCTTTCTTCGTCGTCGCCATGTTCTCGCAGCAGTTCTGCGGCATCTGTCTCACCTCGCTTCCGAACCAGATCGAAAGTAATGCGCTGTTTCGGATCGAGTTCGCCAATGATTCGCGGTTCTCGCGGTTCTTTGTTATCGTCCAGAAGACACGTAACCACCACATCGTTGTCTGCGGCTGTGAGGACGGCTAACTCGTCCACAATCACACTGCTTGCATTGGCAACTACCGGATAGAGATTCGACCGGCGGCGCCTCACAGCATCTCGAAACGCCAAGACCGTTTCACGTAGAAAGCTCGCAGTGGCAACCTCAACTCCGCTGAAATCCAGAAATGCGGGTTCTGCTGTGTCGGGCTCTTGACTTGTGTTCTCCATCATCCTGCCAAAGACCTTTCTCCCATGTGGCGCTCCCGCCAACACTTTTCGATCTCCATCCACCAGCCCACTCATCATGATCCGCATAATCATTACCCTCACGTGATCCACGTGATGATAATGACACAAGCCTGAGCCACCGTCAACTCGCTGAATGAGAGCGAGGGCACTCGGGTGCCCATAAGAGCAGATAAGCTGACTCAAGGAGCGGGAATTAATCGGAGGACAACCCATTTCGATTAAGTAATATACGGACATTCATCGCGATTCGTCTTCACGTCCAAAGTTCCCTCGCCAGCGATCCGGCTTTCCGTTGCGCTCAAGATGGAAGATTGCAAGTTGGGAGATCTTGGATACTGAGTCCAGGCACTTGGAGTTGGAGTCTAAGGGGAAAACGGCCATGCCTCTTGAAGAGGGCGAGGTTATTGACACCGATCTTGTAAACAATTACCGAACGAAGTACGTTGCCTTTCTTGATTTATTGGGTTTTCGGGAATTGGTGAAACGTGGCGGTGTGGATGTGCTGGAGCGCCATCGTCTCGTCGAATCGTTGAAACTGGTACGCGACACTCTTTGCGAAAACCCGGCCATCGATTTTCGGTTTACCTATTTTTCGGACTGCATCGTTCTTTCGGCGGAACATAATCCGCACGCCTTATGGCAAGTGTTCCAGTCGATCGAGATTTTGACTTGCAATCTCCTCCAGTACGACATCTTTGTGCGGGGAGGACTGGCGGTTGGGCCAACGCATCACAGCAAGGACTTCGTATTCGGAACCGCTGTGACAGAGGCATACGAGTTGGAGTGCAGGTCTGGGGGTGCCCCGCTGGTGCTGCTCTCCTCCAGCGTTATGCAAGAAGTCGAACGTCTCGGTCCCGCGTTTAAGCATTGGTTGAGAGAGAAAAGCCCAGGAGAGTTCTTCATCCACTACCTCATGCGGTATGCCGAATACACCTCCGCGCGCGAGGTTGGTAAAGTCATCCTCACGTACCCGGCACAGCGCATCGCATATTTTGTCGGACAGAGGCTGAAAGCGGATGAAGGTAGTGTTCTCGAAAAAGCCAAGTGGTTCAGAGAATATTGGAATGACGCAGTGGCCAAGGGAGGCGTCCTTCCGCGAATCGAAGTCGATTCACAACCAACGCTACCTCCCCATTCTTTAACCATTCTCACTCGCCGTTTGGTAGCTCCACGAATAGACCATTAATCGTTTGAACGGAAGCTGCTTTTGGAAGTTAAGGAGTTTGGAAATCAGAAGCAGAGGTTCTCATCGCTCATACGATTGCGCGCCTCTAAAGAGAATCCTGAACAAGTGCGTTTCCGTGTTATCAGAGAGCCAATCCAAGGCCGGCATTCGGTGTTTGTCTCAGTCCCGTGGCCGCCTCCAACCCCACGCTTGTCACGGGACTCTTGCCGAAATCAATCGCAGACGGCTTGGACAAATCGCGGCTTAGACTCTCAGCGAGATTGGACGCATCGTTGGTGAAAATCTGCGCATCTTGCGACGCTCGCGATACGGAAACATAGGCAAAGCGGGTGTTTATCAATTCCGGATGAACGTCGGTATCCATGTTTACGAGGACGCGGTCTGAAGTGAGCCCCTGTGAACTATGCGAGGTGACAGCATAGCCGTGATCGAAGTGACGCATCTCGCTGGCGTCAAAGGATACAATCCTGTCTTTCTGGTCTTCCATTTGGACACTGATCTTGCCATCTTCCCCGATACTCTGAATGGTGCCGAGATCACGATTGGCAACCTGCAAGTCCTTCGATGGTGCAGTGAACTGAATTTTGTCTCCTACGGCAAACTCTCGCTCAATTTCACGGTAAGCGGCGATGCCGCGAAGCCGTGATGGGTCATAGGTCACTTGCTGGCCGTCTTGCTTTCGCACGGCAACCAGATTTTCTGCCGGGTTGGTGGTGACAACCTGGGCGTAGCTTCTGGCCTCGATGCCGTGCTCCTTGCTGCCGCGCACGTAATGCAGAACGTCGCCGGGCTGATAACTTGCGGCCCATTCGCGATCAGCCCCGGTCATATCGTTGCGGGGAACGAGAACGCGTACAGAGTGATCCGTTCCGTCAACGATGCCAAGCGTTTGCAGTTCCCGCCGCACTGCCTGATTGATGGCCCGTCGCGAAGCATTGTCGGGCGAAACGACAAGAGTGTTTCCAGGGTGCACCGCGTACTGTTTTGCGATCGCCGCAACACGCTGCTCCGGGTCAACAATTTCTGTGATGCGCCCTTGCTGCGCTAGGAGTTCGACACCGATAGCGGTCTCGTGGTTGGACAGATGCTCGACGGCTTTCAGTAATTCAGGGTCTTTTTGACGCATGATTTGATTAAGCTGTACAGTCTTCATGCCTGCCTGCTGCAACTGCTCAAAGGGCTTTCCGGCATCGACTCCCTGATGCTGACGCGTATCCCCAATCAACAGGACTCTGTCCTGCGGTTCGATCCTGTTCAGGAAGTCGCACATCTGTTGCGTCGATGCCAGAGAGGATTCATCGACCATGTAGAGGTGACTGCTCCGAGGATCGCCGGGAACCTGCGGACCGCCGCCTGCCAGGAAGCGTTGTAATGTATCCGGTGAGAAAGAGCATCCGGTACTCGCTTCTGTGTGTCCGGCTGAAGCCGCCGAAGAAAGAAGTGCGGACATAGACTGGCGCGTAAAACCACTGCAGAGGCCCCGTGAGAAAGCGAAGCCACCCATATACAAACAGCATCGTCAGAGCGATTCCGCCGAAGATCGCGGCATAGGTGTAGATCGGTTTGTTCTGCGGCCAAATGATCGTCTCTTTGCGGCCCCATATTGTCTTTGGCATCTCTATTTCCTCCGTGCGGAGACCATCTTCTGGATGATCTCCACCTTTCGGGTACCAATCTGTTCAAGCAGCCTATCGAACGCTTCCGAAGGCATCTGCTGTCCATTCGCGAGCGGGCGGAGAACATTGATGAGCAGAAGACGTATGCCCACGACTTCCTCCAAGAGTGGATCGGCCGAGCTGCCTCGCAGCTCACGAAGAATTACGTCCCGCATCCATTCACTTCGGGCCTGTCCCAATCCCTCCGCATGTTCTGTGACCTCACGATGCTCGTCCTGGGTGAGTTTTACAGTCACAGGGCATACCCGGTTAGCCGCGCTGTCGTCCTCGAAAATTGCGGCATTTTCTGTATCGAGAATCGCCATGAAATACCTCGAAATCTCAGGTGCACCCAGGTGCACCCGAATTTGCTATGTGGCTGGTTCTAAACAGGTGCACCTAAGTGCACCCAGCACGACCCTGTGAGGGGTGGAGTGTCGAGATACACCCGGTGCGCAGCACCGCTTACGTACTGCCAAGGATTTAGATGGAGGATCATGCCTTCGATCCCGCCGCAACTGTCGCTGTTTGGGGTGCCATTGGAGCCACGGAAACCGGCTTTTTCGTCGTCGCTTCCGCGCCATCATTGGCATTGGCACGACGCACCCGAAGCGTGGGCGTAATCCGCTGCGCTTGTGGCGACTTCAAATATTCCTGAAAATCGCGGTCCTTGGCGAAGACATGTTTCAGCGATTCCTCCACGACATTGTCTGCCGGAGCTTTGATAAAAGCGGCGTACTGATCGACCAACAAAGCCGTCGAATCGGTGAAGCGTGCAATCGGAACAATGCTGCACGCGGCTCCAGCCCTTGCGAACCACGGAACGAATTTTGCGTGTTCAGTATTTGCGCGGATCATAGTAGGACTTCTGGCTGAGGCTCAGGCCCCAGAGCTGGAACATCTTTGGGTGTTTGCGGACGATGAGCCACGCCGCAATTGCTAGCGTGGGGAACGCCATCATCGCCAGAAGACGAAACCCGACGAGGAAAACCGTTACGCAGACGAAAACAATCGCCATCCATGCGCTGAGGTCCAATCCGAGCTTGGCTCGTGGCCGGTTAAGCGCCTGATTGATTGGTAACGGCTCTCCCCGCTTGGTCATGGACGCACCTCACATGGACTGACCGGTCAAAGACCCGATCCATCCTGCGCCCCATCCGAGAACTCCGGCGCCGAACAGCGCGCCGAAGAGACCAGGGATTGCGTCTTGGAACCGTCCGCTCATCATGCGGATTCCCGCAAAGATGAGGCCCCCGAGACAGATGACAGCGCCAGCGTACATTGCGAAAGTTTTGAAGGTCGACATGAGAGTTTGCGCGCCAGAGAAATCCATCGTTCCCTGCGCTTGGGCTGCCGTGGCAAATGCCACCGCAAATAGGTAGGGGACAAGTAGGCGTGCGAGACGGTAGGGAGTTGGTTTGGAGATGAATCGCTCCCGCTTCATTGCGACCGGGAGAATCGAGTGGGATGTTTGGGGCATTTGCTCCTCCGGACGGCAATGTTGTTCGCCGTCATGTTTCGGAAGTTAATGCCAACCAGAAATTTCGTCCAAGTCTTCTTATCTATAGTGCTATTGCTCTGGCCAATAGCTGATGCTGTAGGATCATCGAATTGCTCACGGCTCTCACGGACTCACATCAATAGCTGACCTACTCAGTTCCGCTTCATGAAAGACTCCGCGACAATTAGCTCGTTGGGAAAAGGCCTCACGCGTTTACGCTCCGCTAAACGTGGCTATAGCTGACCTGGACGGCGTTGCCGTCGGTTTCGATAGTTATATGGTAGTGTCGGTCCGTTCGATAGATGGGATGGGCACCTAGGGCCGATATGACGACTGGATCAGGGTGATCAAACGGCCGGACGTGACTGCTGATTCCGATTACGGAGCTTTGCGGAAGAGCCGCAAGCCATGGGGAAGTTCCTGTTCCAGTGAACATCCCATTCGCAGCACCATGATGCGGCACTTTGAAGAACCTCGTGCTAGAGGGAATTTGCCCCGCAATCTTTTGCCACGTCCCCTCGGCTTCCGCGTCTCCCGTCAGAACAAAAGAGACGTCACCGAATGTGATCACTAGGACGATGGAGTTGTCATTCTCGTTCCGTGAAAGAACCCCTGGGTGAGGCCAAATAACCTGCAACGATGCCGCACCAAACGAGGGCAGAACCGCGCTTGAGTCTAGCGCATCTTCCTGACCGACACGAGGCGAACGCGCAGCATATCGCAAGAGGGCGCCAGCAAACGCTGGGCGGTTGAGAGAGCGAGAATACCAGAAGCGAGATGTTCCAAAGTCCTTGAGGATTCGTTGAAGCCCTTGGCCATGATCGGCATGTGCATGTGTTAGCAGAACCCAATCGAAGACAGGTGACTCGCAGGGGACAATCTGCCGCTTCTTCTCAAAGAACCGCTTCAGGAAGATGTAGGTGGATCGGCTCGTTATAGTGTCGTTGGAATCGATCAGGGCAAACACGCTCTTTCCATCGCTCTGTTCGAATTCCAACAAGATGGAGTCGCCCCAACCCACGTCGATTATCGTTACTCGTAGCTTGCTCACTAGCGTCTTCTCCGTACCTGTAACTCTGGGTTCTTCGGCGGTCGGTTTTCCGCAGCCACCCATTGTTCTTCGGTCCAGGCGCGAAAGGCGGCAGTTTCTTCCTTTGACAATTGAATTTGCTCGTGCAACTCACGGCTAGAATGCTCGAAATCTTCTAGCGACATTCGCGCGTCCCGATATGCGAACGAAGCCAAAAACAGAGGAACACTAACGCGATACACGTCTCCGGTCCTCGCTGCCTCAAAGAGGAACTCAGGCATCCATAGATCCTCGAAGGTAACCAATGCCTCTTCTGCTTCAACACGCGCGAACAATTCCTCGATTCGCACGGGATCGTCAAATAGTCCACCACCAAACGGTTGTTGCACAATCCCGGCCATCCCAAGCATTAGAAAGGGCAGGATTGACTGACCAATGCGGAGAGACCAGCGATCCCTCGGGACCTCAAAATCAACAACGAGGTAGTGACATCTGAACATAGGGAAAAAATCCCTGCTAAGCGTTTCGATGAGAATAGGGACGCTTGAACTCTGCGGTGCGGTCATGGCGTTGCAAATAATCCTCAGATTCTAGGATACTTGGCTTCGCGAACTATCATGACCAAAAGGGGTAGAGATGGCGTTTGAAAGCGAAGCGATCAGGGCGGTCTTCGGTCACTTCATCACAAGGCAGCAGCTAGTGGCAGATATTCTTGCCGGACCAAGGCGCGAGGGATGGTTCAACGCAGAATCCTTCGTGGCACTAAGCGCTATTTCTAGCCCTGAAACATTCACTGTCTATGGTGAACAATGTTACGCGAACATCCCGAGGTGTCTCGCCGGAACCCGAATTCCGGACCTTGTCGGTTACACTCCAGACGAGAGCGTTGCATTCATTATCGAAGCGAAGCTCTTCTTCCGCAGAGATTCAGCTAACCAGAGGAAGAAGCAATTGCGTCGTCTGGTTGAGCAAATGCTAGAAGCGAAACGGCAGTGCCCGAGCGCTCCCGCGATTGGCTTGGTTCATCTAGCTTGCCTTTCCTCGGATCCTCTCAAGAAGAAGGCTAGGGGCGATAACGTCGGTTTCCGTGTCACTGCGGATAGCTTGTGTGTGAAGCTCACGAAGGAGTTTGAAGCGGAACTCAAGGCAGTTCCCTCGACATGGTTGGAACCTCTACGGATTCTGACGCCATTATTGGGGAAAAAGACCACCTTTGATTATCCATCAGTTCACGTCTGGTTCGGCATGGGCGCCATCGCAATTTAGAGGCCTTTTCCTTCCCATCGGCAACCATAAAGTAGCCCTTTGGTTTGCTATGCCATCAGCTCCAGTTGAATCGGTTTCAATGTGCGCATTTGTGCAGGCATCTTGCGCGCGGTCGTCCGCTTGGCTTTGGGAAGGTGCCGAAGAAGAATCGAGAGCGCTATGTGATTCGCACTCGCGTGATGTACAAAGGCCGTGTCCGCCGTCCATCGTGCTCCTGCAATCGGCCTGGACGTGAGATCTGAAGGCAGAGCAGTTCTCTCGTCAATAAGTGCCAAACCGCATCGGCTTTGAACCATCATCTGAATGTCTGCCGATGTCGCAGCGAGGCAAGACGCTTCCGGTCGAATGCCGATTTCCAGCAACATCTCCATCAGTCGATGGTGTGCGGCGGGGTGAGTGTCCGGGTCGCGAAATACCTTCAACCGACCGGCCAGTTCGGATGGTTGTACCTCTCGGCTGGACGCCAAGGGATCATCTGCCCTCATGCAAACTACAAGAGGATCGGATGCGACATGCGATACAACCCAATTCGCACCAGTCACGGGCAGCGGCATAATCGCTGCGTCAAGCGACCTCTCCTCCATTCTGTGAAGTAGTTGGACCGGATGACCGCCAGCCATTTGAATGGGACTATCGGGAAACAGATGGGCATACGCCTGCCGTAATGATTGCACGGAATCCGGATTGATAAAGCTCGACAAGCCTACGCGTAGAACTGGTATTTCGCCCCGATCCATCGCGCGAGCGGCGCTCACAACTTCGTCTCGCAGTTCCAGCGCTTCCTGCGCATAGGCGAAGAGCATCTGCCCTGCGGGCGTCAGACTGACCCCCTCTCGCCGTCGAACAAAGATCTGGACTCCGATCCCTTCTTCGAGAGCGATGACCTGCTGACTGAGTGTTGGTTGGGCCAGGAATAGACGCTCGGAAGCCCGCGTAAAGTTGGCCGTTTCCGCAATCGCGACGATGAACTTGAGAAGCCTGAATTCAAGAAGGTCCGACACAGGTTTGATCTCCTGGGCTGAGGGTTTGGCAGAAGCACATCGCGCAGGCCCCTGTGGAAATCAGCGACGAAATCAGAGTCCCTTGGATGAATCAAGACTGTCAATCGGGCACCTTCAGGTTCCCACTTGTTGTCGGCTGAGTAGAGAGCCCTATAGAGAAAACCAATAGTGCTATTGGTGCAAAGTCTTGGACAAAGAACCGAGATCACAGGAGGCTTGTTGCAGAGTCGGATATCGGGGCTGGAAGCGTTACAGCCTTCGATATGCCGATGGACGCAAATCTGCTGACTTGCCCGAGGTGAACCATGGCAACTGCCACGGCCCGAACCCCAATGCAAACCATCACTCCCGCGCTCGAATTGGAAGAAGTTACCGCGTCTGACCGAGACGATGATCGTCTGCTCGATGCGCGCCAGGTGGCCGCCAAGCTGGGCGTATCGGAACGCTTTATCCGAGACCACACTACCAGACGGTCTCCCCGAATTCCTGGCGTGAAGCTCGGGAAGCTCCTTCGCTATCGTGCTGCCGACGTCGCAGTCTTTATGGCCGAACTTAATACGCAGCCCTCTTCCCGCCGCTCCTAGTTTTGTGGATGATTGAATTGTTCTCCACGATCAGGGGACAGTGCCGGGCTATAGGAGAACAGCCATGGCAATGAAGTATCAGAAAGGGACCGTCTACCCGAGAGGGCAGAAGGTGAAAATGTGGTACGGCAAATACACGGTGTATTTGCGAAATGAGGAAGGAAAGGAGGTTGGAAAGCGTCGCAACGTTCCGCTCTGCCCAAAGGCGGGTACACCAAAGTGGAAAGCAGAGCAAATGCTGCACTCGCTAATACTCAAGGAAACGGGGACTCCCGCGAAGACTTCGCCCGGCATCATTCCCGATGAAACCGCAACGTTTCAATGGTTCGTCGAGGAGCGGTACTTGCCGATGCGAGAGGGCACCTGGAGCCCAGCCTATCGGAAGATCAATACGTACGAGATCAAGCATTATCTGGTGGAGCATTTTGGGCGCATTCCCCTGAACCAGCTCGGAACCTTTGAGATCCAAGTCTGGCTCAACAGACTCGCAACGAAATACTCCCAGTCGGTGGTTCGCCACTGCCACATCAACATTCGCTCGATCATGCAGACAGCGAAGAAGCTGAAATTCCTCGCAACCGATCCCGCAGAGGACGTGAATATGCCGCAGACTAAACCGGTCGAAAAGCCCGTGATGACGCAGGATCAAATCCTGAAGCTCATTGGCGGGATTCATGACTTGCACGATCTGTGTCTGATGTACGTCGGAATTTTCTGTGGGCCGCGGGCCAGTGAGGTGCTCGGACTCCAGTGGAAGTCCTGGACCGGAACAACACTGGTTCCGCACGGAACGGCATTCGAGGGGCGCTTCTATCCCGGCCGGCTGAAAAACCTATCCAGCCGGGCGCCGATAGGCGTTCCGGAGCAAGTCCGACCGGTCATCGAAGCATGGAAGAAGCTCAGCCCCGACCCGTCTCCTGACGCGCTAATGTTCCCGACTTTCGGTCGGGGCGAGCGGAAGGGCAAGGCGGTACCACGGTGGGGAAAGAACTTCCTCCGGTGGCGGGTTCGTCCGATCGCGAAGAAGTTGGAAATCCCAGAAAGCCTCATCACGTTCCAAGTGATGCGGCGAACCCTGGGAACCAACCTGCAACACCACGGCACGCTCAAGGATGCGCAGGGTGCATTACGGCACGCGAGCATACGCACGACGGGCGATGTCTATGTACAGACGATCGAGACGAGCGTCCTGAACGCGATGAATTCCCGCACGATGGAAATCCTCGCGGACTGGAAACCTGCAATTCTGGATAGGAAGGTGACACCGATCAGCGACGCGACTCCGAAGAGGAGAACCGTAAAGGTCGAAACTAAACTGGACCAACTTGGACCAAGCACTGAAGGAAGGAATGTCGTAAGTGCTTGAAAGATTGGCTCCTCAGGTAGGACTCGAACCTACAACCCTTCGGTTAACAGCCGAATGCTCTGCCATTGAGCTACTGAGGAGTGTTTGGCGTTGAATTGTCCACTACCAAGGTAGCAGAGTCGCCAAAGTGCGTCAAAATTAAAGCACCCCCATTCTCCCAGAGTTCGGAACCAGGCTACCCCTGCCTGAAATACCATAATGGAACAGAGGCTCTTCCACCTCAGGAGTTCCCATGTCTCGAATCTCCCGGCTCGATCGCAACGAAGTTGCTCCCGAGATAGCCACGCTGTACGACAAAGCATTTTCCCTCCGCGGCAATGTACCTAACATGTTTCGCGTCATGGCGCATCGGCCAGAAATCTTCTCGACGATGCAGGCCCATTTCGCCGCCGTGCTCAACACTGGCACGGTCTCGACTAAGCTCAAGGAACTCATTATTGTCCGCACCAGCCAGGTCAACGAGACTCCTTACTGCCTCGCCAGCCACACCATCCTGGCGCGTAATTTAGGGTGGAGCGACGACCAACTTGCTCACTTGGCGGAATGGCCGCAGCGTACCGACTTCACTCCCGCCGAAAAGGCCGCTCTTCGACTTGCCGAGACCGTCACCCGCGACGCACATGCTGTCACCGACGCTCAATTCGCCGAACTGCGCGGCTTTTATTCCGAAGGCGAGGTCGTGGAGTTACTCTGCGCCATAGGGCTCTTCAACTACTTCAACCGCTTCAACAACGCGCTGCGCATGGAGCCGACCCAAGCCGGCGAAGGTGGCTGCGCGGCGCCGGCGGTCACAGCCTCTGCGACCCATTAACGAATCTCTCCACCTCAAACCGCTCCAGGAGTTCCTTACTGCATGAAGCTTGAATTACCTGCGGGTCCTTTCCGCGCTTATCTGTTCGATTGTGACGGCACGATCGCCGATTCCATGCCGCTCCACTACATCGCGTGGCAGAAAACTCTTGCCGAGTACAACTGCCCTTTCGACGAGAAGCTGTTCTATTCTTGGGGCGGGCGCCCGGTGCGCCAGATCGTCGCACTCTTAAACGAAATGAATGGTCTGAACATGCCCGTGGATGAGGTTGCGACGGCCAAAGAGCGCCGCTATCACGAATTGCTTCCTCAATTGAAGGCCATCCCTGAGGTGGTGGAGCATATCCATGCGCAACACGGACAGATTCCGCTGGCCGTCGTCTCCGGTAGCCGCCGGGCTTCCGTCGTCGGTTCCCTTACCACGCTCGGTCTCCTCGACAAATTCGATGTCCTGATCTGCGCAGAAGACTACGTACACGGCAAACCCGCCCCCGACTGTTTCCTTGCAGCCTCTGCAAAGCTCGGCGTAGCCCCCAAAGATTGCCTGGTCTTCGAAGACACTGAACTCGGTATCACCGCCGCCACCGCCGCCGGCATGCTTTCTGTCCGGGTACCCGAGCCTCTCGAACGTGTTTAACAGAAAACCGGCGCGGGTCGAGAACATTTCTGAACGCGCCTGTATAAGAGTGGAACCATCGTCACTCCGCTGTCGTAGTTCATGCCAGACTCGAACGAGGGCGCCACTCCACCATGCCTCTTCCTACACCAACTCCCCTGACCGCCGAATCGTCCGCGCCGCCGGTCGGCACTGCCGAGCTACGCGCCAATCAGCTTCTTCTGTACGGCATCGCGCTGGCCGTGGCATGCCTGCATCTCGCCACCAACACCCGCTACGGCTTTCATCGCGATGAACTTCAATTCCTCAGCGATGCCCGCCATCTCGACTGGGGATTCGTCGCCTACCCGCCCCTCACTCCCTTCCTCGAACACATCAGCCTCGGAATCTTTGGCCTTTCGCTCGTGGGACTGCGACTCTTCTCCGTCCTCGCGCAGGCGGCGGTGATCGTAGTCAGCGGCCTCATGGCACGCGAGTTGGGCGGCCGCCGCCTGGCACAAATCGCCGCTGCCCTCGCCGTCGCCCTGTCTCCTCTGCCCATCTTTGAAGGCACTGAATTTCAATATTCGTCGTTCGACTTTCTCTGGTGGGTCCTCACCGCTTACTTCACCATCCGGCTCCTCAAATCAGAAAATCCGCGCTGGTGGCTCGCCATCGGAGCGGTCGTCGGCATCGGTCTCCTCACCAAATATTCAATCGTCTTCTATATCGCCGGAATCCTCGCTGGCGTTGTTCTCACCCGCGCGCGCCGCTATCTCGCCAGCCGCTGGTTCTGGGCCGGTATCGCCCTTGCTCTCCTCGTCTTTTTGCCCAATTTCCTCTGGCTCCTCCGCCACGACTTCGTCTCCTACCACTTCCTCCAGCACATTCACACGCGCGACGTCGGGGAGGGCCGTGCCGACGGCTTCTTTAAAGATCAGTTCCTGCTCTGCGTCAATCTTGCCGCTGCTCCGTTATGGCTCGCCGGGCTGGTCTTCTATCTGCGGGATAGCCGGTACCGGATTCTGGCCTGGATGTACCTCGTCCCCCTCGTGCTCTTCGCTATTGGCAAAGGCCGCTTCTACTACGTGTCTGCGACCTACCCCATGCTCTTGGCCATGGGAGCCGTCGCTGCCGAACGTTGGCTCGCTCCCATGCGCCGCATCCTGCGCCTCACCATCGAAGCCGCCTTCTTCACCGGCCTCGCAGTTGCAGGGGCGTATATATGCGCGCTCCTCATCCCCTTCGCGCAAAGCGGTCCTCTGCGCGACTTCGCCCTCAAAAACAACGGCGACCTGCGCGAAGAAATCGGATGGGACGACCTCGTGCGCACCGTTGCCTCCATCCGCGATTCCCTGCCCCCGGATCAGCAATCAACCGTCGGTATCCTCGTTGGCAACTACGGCGAACAAGGCGCCATCGAGATGCTCGGTCCCGCATACCGCTTGCCCGCGCCCATCAGCATGACCAACTCCGCGTGGCTGCGCGGCTATCCCACCCCGCCACCCACGACGCTCATCGTCATCGGATCGCGCCGCCAAGATGCGGATCGCGCCCTCACCGGCTGCCGGCTCGCCGGACACAACGGCAACTCTCAGGGCGTTCGCAATGAAGAAAGCCAGTATCATCCAGACATCTTCGTCTGCGGACCGCCCCGCGACGGTTGGTCTCAATTCTGGAAAGACCACCAGAGGTTCGGCTGATCAACGCACGATCAGTAAAGCAACACCGCTACCCGATAGGTCGTGAACGAACTTTCCCCGTTATGCACGGGACAATTGCCCACCTCCGCCTGCCGGTATCGTCCCGAAGCCAGGTGCTCCACCAGCGCCGGAGGCAGGCGGCTCAAATCCGCATCCTGCCAGCGCATTACGAATGTCGCCCCCGCCGATTGAATCCCTCGGTCCATTCGGCAGGACGCCCGCGCGTCCGTTGAATCGCGCTTCACGGCCAATCCCGCCGCCCGCAGCAATCCCCCCACTTTGCTTTCCACCTCGGTCTGCGTCAGCACTTGCACCGACTTCGCATAATCGGCTACGGCAAACAAAACTCCCTGGGACGCCACTACCGCGATACCCACCCGGTTGATTTCAGGATTCAGCAGATTTTCGCGATGCCCCTGCGATTCCAGCCAGCCTTGATGAATGCGCGCCGGGTACGAACCCACCGCAATGTTTTCTTCAATCAGGCTGAAGTGCGCTCCGGCCAGGCCCGCCCGCTCGGTCAAGTCTGCTTCGCCGCTGTAGCGGTGGGATATCGGACCTTCCGCCGCCATGCGCAGGCAATGTTTCATCGCCGCTTCAGCCAGCGCCTCGTCCCACTCCAACCGTCTGCGCCCTTCCTGCGCGCGCGTTGCATTCGCCATGGCAAACAGTTCTTCCGCCTTGGCCGGTTGCGGCACGCGTTCGACCCGCTGCGCGCGCGCCGCCGGAACTGTTGCTATCAGCACGCCTGCCATCACCACTGCACTCAAATAGTTATTTAATAGCTGCATGTCCCAATTAAACCCGAGTCGCGCCGAGCAGTCGCTGTATTCTTTTTCTGTCGATGCCCGTTTTCTCCGCACTTCTTCATCGCGCGCGCCTCCAGCCCCTCGCTCTCGTCGGCGTCGTCTTTCTGGCCGCATTCCTGGTCGGCGGATTGGCTGCTCCGTGGCTCGCTCCGCGCAACCCCGCCGCGATCGATCTACTCCATCGCCTGCAGAGCCCGTCCCTCGCTCACCCCGCGGGCACTGACGAACTAGGCCGCGACACCCTCTCCCGGCTCCTCTTTGGAGCACGTCTTTCGCTGGCCGTCTCCCTCACCGTGGTCTCGCTCTCACTCGTTCTGGGAATCGCGATCGGCGGCCTTGCCGGCTACCTCGGCGGCTGGATCGATACCGCCCTCACCACCTTCGCCATGAATACGTTCCTGGCCCTTCCCGGCATCCTGCTTGCCATCGCCTTCGCTGCCTTTCTGGGGCCCGGCTTCTCCAATCTCGTTCTCGCCCTGGCCATCGGCGGTTGGGCCGGTTATGCCCGCCTCGTGCGCGCCCAGGTCATGGCCGTGCGCGACCGCGAATATGTCGACGCCGCTCGCGCCTTGGGTGCCGGCGGTCTGCGCATCTTCTTCCGCCACATCCTCCCCAACATCCTGCAACCCATCCTTGTACAGGCCGCCATCGGCATGGCCGGTGTCATCCTGGCTGAGGCCACCCTGTCTTTTCTCGGCCTCGGCATTCCCGCCCCCGCGCCCAGTTGGGGAGCCATGCTCAATGACGCCCGCCTTCACTTGTTCGACTCGCCTCATCTGGTCCTCTTCCCTGCTGCCGCCGTCGCCGCTGCGGTGCTGGGCTTCAACTTCCTCGGCGACGCCCTTCGCGATCAGCTCGATCCGCGTACCCGCCTCGAGATGGGACTCTAGAAAATGAAGATCGGCGTCATCAGCGATACGCATGGCCTGCTTCGTCCCCAGGTCGCACCCCTCCTCGCCGGCGTCGACAGCATCCTTCACCTTGGCGATGTCGGCGACCCCCATATCCTCGAAGCTCTCCGCGCCATCGCGCCGCTTACCGCCATTCGCGGCAACATCGACCACCAGGGACCATGCGCGCGACTCCCCGAGACAGAAGTCCTCCTCATTGAGGGCGGCTACTTATATCTGCTGCACGACCTGGGCACGCTTCATCTTGATCCCGCCGCCGCCCGCTTCTCCGCGGTGCTTTACGGTCATTCCCACAAAGCCACTATCTGGCGCCACAAGGGAGTGCTTTACTTCAACCCCGGTTCCTGCGGACCCCGCCGCTTCAACCTCGCCGTCACCATCGGTTTCCTTCACCTCGGCCCTGACGGTTCGCTCGACCCAGAAATCGTCCAGATCGATACCGGAGACTCCATCCTCGATTAGCACCACTCACAACTCCGGGTGCCTCATCCTCGATTGGCACCACTCACAACTCCGGGTGCCCCATCCTCGCCGCGTCTTTGTTTTTGCGGCTAGGGTGGGCCGCCACAAAAAGTCAGGTGCCGTCTCCGCCACGCCTTCCCGTCGCGCGTCCGGGAAGCATCGAGCTATCCCCGCATCCGCGGATTCACCCACCGGTACACCACATCCGTCAGCAGGTTCACCAGCACATACGTCAGCCCGATCGACAAAAGGCATCCCTGCACCAGCGCATAATCGCGATTCGAAATCGCATCCACCACCAGCCGCCCCAACCCCGGCCAACTGAAAATCTTCTCGGTAACAATCGCCCCCGCCAGCAGCGCGCCGAACTGCAAACCCACCACGGTCACGATCGGCACCAGCGCATTGGGCAGCGCGTGCCGCCACACCACCGCGCGCTCGCTCAGTCCCTTGGCCCGCGCGGTGCGAATGTAGTCCTGCCCCAGTTCTTCCAGCATCGCGGTGCGCACCATGCGCGTCAGAATCGCCGCCAGTGACGCCCCCATGGCAATCGAAGGAAGCACCAGGTAATGCCAGTCGATCGCCTTGGTCCCGCCACCGTTCGCGCCCGATACCGGCAGCCATCCCAGCAGGATTGAAAACACCAGGATCAGCACCGGTCCCAGCGCCAGTCCCGGCACCGACAACCCAAACAGACTCACCACTGATAATGCCTGGTCCAGTCGCCGTCCGCGCTTCACCGCGGCCGCGATCCCCGCCGGCAGCGCCAGCGCCAACCCCAGCGTCAATGCCGTAACCGTCAGCGCCAGCGTATACGGATAGCGTTGCGCCACCAGGTGAGCCACGCTGTCGTGCAGCCGGATCGAGTTCCCCAGGTCCCCATGCACCACGCCATTCCAGTAGTGCAGGTATTGCTTGCCCAGCGGCTGATCCAGCCCGTACTGATGGCGCAATGCCCCGATGTCCGCGGGTGTCGCGCCCTCTCCCAGCATCTCCAGAATCGGATCGCCCGGCACCAGGTGTATCAGCACGAACACCAGTGAAACCACCAGCCACACCACCGGAAGCGTTAGAACCAGGCGAATGAGAATCTGCTTCATGCTTGCTTCTCACCATAAATCAGCAAGCGAGCCCCGTCCTAACGCGGCACCACCGGCAGCACCAGCGCACTCGGATGCTCGCGATCGTGAAGCACCGTGTTCACCGCCTTCACAAACGCCGCGCTGTTGCGCGCGTCGTTGCCATTATTCAAATTCCGATCGAAGCGCGGAAAATTACTGCTCGATACTTCCAGCCTGATCTTGTGCCCCTTCAAGAACACGTTGCTCGTCGACCACATATCGATCTTGTACTCATACACCTTCCCCGGCACAATCGCTTCCGCAGTCATCCTGCTCTCCCGGAACCGCGCCCGCAATATGCCTTCCGTCAGATTCTGCGCAAGCCCGTTCGGCCACACGTCCACCAGCTTCGCTGTAAAATCCGTATCCACCGCCGACGACTTCGCAAACAAGTCCAGCATCACCGGGCCCGTGACCTCCGTATCGTTCTCTAACACAGGCGTCGTGTACACCAGCACGTCTTCGCGCTTCTCCACATCGCTCTGATCCCGCGGCCCCGGAGCCAGGTGGTTCCCGTCGCAGCACAACGGCCCGCCCACCGTCGGCACCGGATTTGCCGGATCGTAGGTGTATTCGTCCGCGCTGTCACCGCCCTTGGCCCCTGTCAAAAGAGCGCCATCTCCCGCCGCGCCATTCGCCTTCCCGCTCGAGTGCAACAGGTACCGCGTCTCCTTCGCCCGCGCCAGCGGCCAGCTCTCTTCATACCGCCACTTGTTCTCGCCCATCACAAACAGCTTCACCGGCTTTTCCGTCGCAAACTCGTTCTGCTTGCCTTGAAACAGGTACTCATACCACGCCAACGTGACCGCATTCTCGTCGAACGGCGCATCCGCGCCAAAATCCACCGTCCCCACCGTCCTGCTCCACCCTGAGTGTCCGCCGATCGCAATCAGCAGGTGCTGCCCCGCGCGCGCCGCCTCGTTGCCCGCTCCCGCCCTCAGCCCCACATAGTTCTTGATCGATCCGCCCTGGAAGATGTCATACCAGGCTGCAATCGTGAGCGCCGGCACTTTGATCTTCTCGAACTGCTCCTCGATCGCCCATGGTTTCCAGTAGCCGTCATACGTCGGATGATCCAGCCAATCCAGAAAATACGGCGCATAGGTGCCCGTCCAGCTCGCCGGATCCGGATTGATCTTCAAATTGAATAACGGGTACTGCTTCAGCGGCAGCACCCTGCTGCCCACTACCGCGTTCGTTCCTTCCGCGACTGCCCGGCTCAATGTGTCCTGCGCCAGCCCCGATGTCCACGACTCGTTGAACCACTGCTCGAACGCACCCCCCTGATAGGTCCAGTTCTCGTGGTAATTGCTCGCCGTCACTACCGGGCAGATCCCCGCCAGGTGCGGAGGGCTGCTGATGGCCGCCAACATCTGCGTCGCGCCAACATATGACCCCCCGAACATCCCCACCTTGCCATTCGCATGCGCCAGTGCGGCCGCCCATTCCACCGTGTCGTACCCGTCGTCGCCTTCGTGCTTGAAGGTGTACCACTCCCCTTCCGACTTGTAGCGGCCCCGCACATCCTGCACCACCACCATGAACCCATGCTCTGCCGCCGTATGCCCGAACCCGGCCGCGTTGTCCTTGTTATAGGGTGTGCGTTGCAGCAGCACCGGAAACGGACCTTCCCCCGCCGGCTTGTAAATATCCGCAAACAGCGTAACCCCGTCCCGCGTCTTCATCGCAACGTTGCGCTCCACCGATACCTCGGCGGTCGATTGACCCTCGGCAGCCGGAAGCAGCATCCCGGCCACAGCAAACACAAACAAAAACCGTCTCAGCATGTTCGATTCCTTGGCAGCAAAACTCCAAGCGATTATAGGTCGCCTGCCCCGCATCCTTGGTTTCTACACTGCGTCCGCCTGCCCCGCCCGTCTCCGGACGGCGCGAGCCTGACTTGGGACGAGTCGTGCTATTCTGGCGCTGCTCAAAACCGGCGATCGCCGCGAAGGGAGGTCCGACATTTCAAGTTCATTACTCCTCTCGCATTAACGATTACATTCGTTTAAAATCGAGAAATGAATATCTCGACGAGCCCCTTCGCCAGAGGTCTCCTGACAACTTTCTCATTCACCATCCTGTTCTCTCCCCTGCTTCTGCACTCCCAGCAGACCTCGTCCTTCATCTCCCGCTACCAGGCCCGTGTCACCGCCACTCAAAACGACCAGCCCCATTGGGTCACCCCCCTGGTCACCGTCACCCCGCGCCTTGAGCAGGAACTCCGTTTCGACGTCGTTCGTCAGACCAATGCCAAGCTCTACGACACGTGGAACTACGACAACGGCAAAGGCCTCGAGCTGATTCCCGAGCGCCACATCGAACTGCTCTTCAACCTGCCGCCCTACTTCGCTCACCAACAGCCGGGTGTCAAAGACGGATTTGGCGACGTCACCTTCAACTCCAAGTACCGATTCTTCGCGCGCAATGAAGAACACGGCAACGCCATCATCACCGCCTTCGTGGCCGGCAGCGTACCCACCGGCAAGAATGCCAATGGAAGCTGTTGCGCTACCGCCACGCCCACTCTCGCGGTCGGAAAAGGATTCGGCTTGCTGGCGCTGACATCCACGGCCGGCGGTTCGCTCCCTGCCAGCAACGGCAAGAAGCTCGGTCATACCATCGCATGGAACAGCGTCGTTCAATACAGGCTCGCGCGCACAGGATTCGCCCGCCTCTTCTGGCCTGAAGCTGAAATCAACTCCAGTTTCTACATCGGCGGCGCCAACGACGGCAAAGCCCAGACCTTCGCAACCCCCGGCTTACTCATCGGTCGCATTCCCCTGTCGCACTTGCCGGATGGAAAACCAGGGCGCCTCGGTGTCACCTTCGGAGCCGGAGAGCAGATCGCTCTCACTAAATTTCACACCTACAACCACGGCCTCGTCATCACCGCGCGCATGCCGTTCTGATCTTTCAGAACGGCCTCTCGATATCGCTCGGCGTCAAAACCAGGAGACAGCCGTGCCTTGGCACAGTCCCGGGAATAGGAATGGGTTCACGATCACAGTTTGTCAGGTTTACCAGGAAGGCCTTTGCATTCCACCTTATACAAGTCTCATAGAAATCGACTTACGATCCTGCCTAAATGACCAAAAGTAAGATGAGCCCCTGCGACGATCTGCGTTTCCTTGCCCGAGCTTGTCTCGATCGCTTCTCGCAACCCGCGCCACATCTCCCCGGTCCTCGGTCCGTAGCCTTGGAAAAAGCTGTAGCCCTGCCCGTCTCGCCAGCCGAAATGTGTCTCCAGGTAACGCGAAATCACCTGCCCGCCTAACGTGGAGCCTTCCAGCACGTAGAGCGCACCCAGCCATACACCGTCGTCCTCCAGACAAGGCGGCTTCGACGCATCGAACATCGCTTCATCCGGATTCGATCCCAGCGTCTCAAGATCGTCCATCAACCTGTATGCCCGCTTGCGTCCGCTCCAGAGTTCAACAAACCTCGCGGGACAATCGCGATCAAGCTGCGACTCCCACGCCGTGAAAACCGCCTGGAACACTTGCAATATGCGAACGTAGCGATCAGCCGTAAGCCCCGGGGAGACAAGGTCGACGTTTTCTTCCACAGTTCGATGTAGCTCAGCAGTCTCTTCGCGCAGCCGTGCAAGTTCCATCCTTCTATGTTAAACGCGGCCCTTCTCCCGGTCGCGAAGCGAGTCGCGCAGGCAATCTCTGCCGCCACAATCGCAACGATTGCTTTTGCAGTTCCTCATCCTTTATGCACTTGACAGTGCCTCCACTGCCGGTTACTTTTGCTGCGCAACAAAAACAACACGCGCACAGCGCGAACGCCAATGTTCTCTTTTTGGAGGCTTCATGTTTCAACGGGTGAGTCTATCTCCATCTGGGCTCCTTTGCGTCACAATAGCCCTTTGTCTGTCCCTCTCTTCGCACGGCCAGGCCGTCAATGGGACCCTCCTCGGAACCGTCACCGACTCCACTGGCGCCACGGTTCCCAACGCTAAGGTTGTCGCCACCGCCACCGCTACCGGCGCCATTCACGAGTCGACCACCAACGAAAGCGGTAACTACACATTTCCCGACTTACAGCCCGGTCCCTTTAGCGTAACCATTGAAGCTGCCGGATTTAAGAAAGCAACCCAGCAGAACATCGACCTGGCCAGTAACTCGTCGACACGCGTAGACATCATTCTCCAGACCGGCAATGTCTCCGAGACCATTCTCGTCACCACCGCGCCCCCGGTGCTGCAGACGGACCGTGCCGACATCAGCACCAAGATCGAAACCGAAGATGTAGTCGACATGCCGCTGGGCACCAATCGCAATTTCCAGTCCCTGCTTAACTTGGTTCCCGGCGCCGCTCCCGCTACCTTCCAGCATTCGCAGTTTTTCAATGCCGCCAGCTCCCTGCAGACTGAGGCCAACGGCCTCCCCCGCGAAGGGAACCTTTATCAGATCGAAGGCGTTGACGACGACGAGCGTACCGGCTTGCTCCAGATCATCATCCCCCCCGCCGAAGCCATCCTGTCGGTCGATATCTCCACCAACAACTTCGAAGCCGAACTCGGCCGCGCCACCGGTGCGGTCACCAACGTGACCCTCAAGTCCGGCACCAACAATATCCATGGCTCTCTATTCGAGTTCATCCAGAACAACGACCTCAATGCCCGCTCCTACTTCGGCGGCCCTCTCGGCCATCTTTCCTATAACTACTTCGGCGGCGCCGCCGGCGGACCCATCGTGAAAGACAAGCTGTTTATCTTCGGCGACTATCTGCACACCACCGATCACGAAGCCGTCTCCAGCACCTTCACCATCCCCGACTCCCGCTACTTCACCAATGCGGGCGTTACTGCGGGCTGCACCGACCCGCTGGGATGCATCGACCTCAGCGCCGCGTTCAATGGTTCCAAAGGGCAGATCTATGATCCCGCCACCGGCGACGGAAAGACCACCCATCGCACCCCATTCAAGAACAACCAGATCCCCTTCAGCCGCGTCAATCCGGTCTCCCTCAATACCTTGCAACTTCTGAATGCGGCCGCGGCCAAGTACGGAAAGCTCGTTACCAAGCCCCTCAATAATCCCGCCAACAACTACACCACCAACCTGCCCTTCACCAAGACCACCGATAGCTACGACATCAAGGCCGATTACTCGCTCACTGAGCGCAACCATCTCAGCTATCGTTACAGCTATCAAAAAGCAGTTACCTTCCAGCAGTCCGCGTTCGGATCGTTTCTGGGCGGTCCCCAGGGCGGAGGCTTCGAAGGAAAAGGCAATCAGATCTCCTACAGCACCGGCATCAACTTCGATCACGTCTTCTCGCCCAAGTTCTTCACCGAAGCACGCGTTGGCGTCGCTCATCTCGGCAATAGCGCCCAACCCATTGACTACGGCTCCAGCGACGCCACCACGTTAGGCGTCCCTGGCGTTAACATCTCCGGGCAACCCTTCACCAGCGGCCAGGTCGCCATGACCATCAACGGCGGATTCTCCAGCCCCCTCATCGGCTACTCCGCTTCCGAACCCTGGATTCGCGCCGAATCCAACGCCGACTTCGTGAACAACTGGACCAAGATCTCCGGCAATCACACATTCAAATGGGGCGCTGACGTGCGCCGCATCCACGACGATCTGCTTCAGGACCAGACCTTCAGCCCCCGCGGCGCGTTCACCTTCTCCGATGTGCAAACCTCCGACGCCAGTTCCGCGGGCACAAACGTTGCCAACGATATCGCCAGCTTCCTCCTCGATCAGCCCAGCCAGGTCGGACGCGATCTCAACACCTTCTTCCCCCGCTATCGCCAGTGGTGGATCTTCGCCTTCGCCAGCGATAAATGGCAGGCCTCTCCTAAGCTCACCCTCGACCTCGGTGTTCGCTGGGATCTCTATCCCCCGGCCACGCCCGCCATCGCCGGCGGATTCTCCAACTACGATCCCGTCAACAACAACCTCGTCCTCGCCGGACTCGGCGGCAATCCCTCCAACCTCGGCATGAAGACCCAGTACCGCTACTTCGCACCCCGCACTGGCTTCGCCTATAGACTGCGCAACGACACCGTCCTTCGCGGCGGCTTCGGCATCAGTTACACGCCGTTCCCCGACAACACCTACGCCTACAACTACCCCATCCGCGCCAACAACAGTTATCAACCCACCGGCACCTCCGGCTTCACCCCCGCTGTCCTCGCCGACAACGTCACCGTAGCCACTTTCCAGGCAGGCTTCCCCGCTCCCGTTCCGGTTGCGATTCCGTCCAGCGGCATCATTGCCGCCAACACCCCCTTCCTCACCAGCCAGGTCTACACCTACGTTCCGCAAACTTACAAGAACCCCTACGCCGACTCCTGGAACATCGCTCTTCAGCAGGCTCTGCCCTACGACCTCTCTTTCCAACTCGCCTACGTCGCCAACCACGGCACGGATATCTCTGGCGCTCAGAACATCAATCTGCCCACAACCTACGGCGGCGGCGCCAACTCCGATCCCGAGAAAATCGCCTTCGGGCGCACCGCGGCCACCAACGAGTACTTCCTCGGCTTCTCTTCCAACTACCAGTCCCTCCAGGCGCAGATGACCAAGCGCTTCTCCCACGGCCTCTCCTTCGTTTCGGCCTTCACCTGGGGCAAGGCCCTCGGCTACATCAGCGGCGACGATGGCAACCTCTCCTTCTTTGCCAACTTCCGCCGCAACTACGCCCCCCTCGACTTCGATCGCGCCCTCAACTACGAACAGAGCTTCACCTACGAACTCCCCTTCGGACGCGGCCACCAAGTCCTCAGTTCCGGCGTGGGCGATGCCGTCCTCGGCGGATGGAAACTCTCCGGCATCATCTCCGCCGTCTCCGGATTGCCCTTCACCATCACCGCCAACGGCGGCACGCTCAACACCCCCGGCACCACCCAGACCGCCAACCTCACCGGCAGCTTCCACAAGCTCGGCAAGATCGGCGCCACCAGTCCCTGGTTTGATACCACTGCTTTCACCCAGCCCTCCGGATGCACCGGCCAGTCGCCCTGCACCCACCCCGGCCTCGGCAACAGCGGCCGCAACCAGTTCCGCGGCCCCGGCTACATCCAGGACAACATCTCTCTTTTCAAACGCTTCAACCTCTATCGTGAAACCGGTTTCGAGATCCGCGTCGACGCCTTCCAGCTCAGCAACACGCCCCAGTTCGGACAGCCCAACGGCAGCGGCCCCAGCGGCGCTTCCGGCTTCGGCACCATCACCAGCACTCTGGGCAGCGGTCAAGGCAGCGTCAACGGGGTCGGTGGCGGTCGCACCCTTCAAGGCTCAGCCAAGTTCTCCTTCTGACTCCAACCTCACTCTCAACCGGCCGGCCATCGCGCTCCACGCGTGGCCGGCCAAAACATCTCAAGCCTCCGTTCCGCCCAACTCCCCGCCAGCGTTTATCATTCGTCAGTCACCAACATCGCTGCGCCCGTCGCACCCAAATCCAAGTTGGCAGGTACATGACAATTTCATCCACACCAAATTGCATCTCACGTAGAGCCGCTCTCACTTTGCTCCTTGTCGTTCTCAGTGCAGCCCCCGCCCTCGCCCAGGTCGAATACGTCGATCCCACCATCGGCAACGTCGGCGTCCTCCTCGTTCCCACGCGCCCCGCCGTCTACATGCCCAACAGCATGGTCCGCATGTATCCCATCCGCGCCGATGCCCTCGACGACCGCATCGAATCGTTTCCCCTCACCATCAGCTCTCATCGCATCGACGAACTCTTCAGCATCATGCCCGTCGCCGCCCCGCCCAACACCATCTTGCCCAACGTCATCCCGCCCGCCGCCTACGACCAGGAGAAGACCACCCCCTACTACTACTCCACCCGCTTCGACGACTCCCTCATCCGGACCGAGTTCACCGCCACCGAACGCTGCGGCTACTTCCGCTTCACCTTCCCCCACCCCGGCGCCGCCATCGTCCTCGCCAACCGCCAGCCCGGAGCCCTGCACTCCCTCGAAGGCACCACCCTCACCGGCGAAGAAACCTTCAACAACATGCAGGCCTACGTCTACGGCGAATTCAGCACCCCCGTTTCCTTCAAGACTGAAACCCTCGCCAACAAAAACCGCATCGTCGCCTCCACGCAATCCGCGGGCGCCGTCGAATTCCGTTACGGCATCTCCTTCATCAGCATCGGCCAGGCCAAAAAAAATCTGCTCCGCGAAATCCCCGCATGGGACTTCGACTTAATCAGAGACGCCGGCAAGTCCCGCTGGAACGCCACCCTCGGCCAGATCGCCGTTGAAGGCGGCACCGAATCCCAACGCCGCGTCTTCTATACCGCGCTCTACCGCTCTTCCGAGCGCATGGTCAACATCACGGAAGACGGCCGCTACTACTCCGGCTTCGATCACAAGATCCACGAAGACCCGCGCCCCTTCTACGTCGATAACTGGCTGTGGGACACCTACCGCGCGCTCGAGCCTCTGCAGACTCTCCTCAATCCCGCCATGGAAGCGGACAAGCTCCAATCCTATGTCCGCATGTACCAGCAGTCCGGCATCATGCCCACCTTCGCGCTCGTCACCGGTCCCTACGCCTGTATGAACGGCAACCACTCCGCGCCCTGGTTCGCCGACGCGTACTTCAAAGGAGTGCGCAACTTCGATCTCGCCACCGCCTATGAAGGCGTCCGCAAGCGCTCCCTTGAGAGCACCCTGCTCCCCTGGCGTCTCGGCCCCAAAACGCCGCTCGACGATTTCTACAACACCCACGGCTACATGCCTGCCCTCCACCCCGGCGAAGCCGAAACCGACACCCACGTCCATCCCTTTGAGAAGCGCCAGCCCGTCCCCGTCACCCTTGAAAATTCCTTCGATGACTGGAACATCGCTCACCTCGCCCGCGTCCTCAACAAGCCTGAAGACGAAAAGCTCTTCCTCCAGCGCGCCGCCAATTACAAAAATCTTTTCCGCGCCGACAAAGGCCTCATGTGGCCCAAAGACGCCGATGGAAAATGGATCGACCCCTTCGATCCCAAATTCGATGGCGGCATGGGCGGCCGCGACTACTACGACGAAAACAACGGCTACACCTACACGTGGGATGTCATGCACGACGTCCACGGACTCAGCGAACTCATGGGTGGAATCACGCAAGCCCAAGCCAATCTCGATCAGCTCTTCCGCGAGCCCATGGGCCGCTCCAAGTACGAGTTCCAGGCCAAGTTCCCCGACTCCACTTCCATGGCCGGACAGTTCTCCATGGGCAATGAGCCCAGCCTCGCCATTCCCTACATCTACAACCGTCTCGGCGCGCCGTGGAAGACCCAGAAGCGCGTGCGCATGTTACTCGAGTCCTTCTTCCCCGACACGCTCCAGGGCATCCCCGGCGATGAAGACGGCGGCGGCATGAGCGCCTTCGTCGTCTTCTCCATGCTCGGCTTCTACCCCGCCACCGCGGGAATCCCCGCCTACGACATCGGCAGTCCCATCTTCTCCCGCGCCACCATCCATTTGAAAAACGGCAAAGACATCATCCTCATCGCCCACAACACCTCGCACGACAACAAGTACGTGCAGAGCATTCAACTGAATGGAAAGCAGCTCGATCAAGTCTGGTTTCGTCACTCGGACATCGCCAACGGCGGCACTCTTGAGATCACCATGGGCGACACGCCCAACACCTCGCTCGGCACCAACCCCGCCACGTTTCCACCGTCTTCCATCCTCATTCACCCCGAAGACTTCACCGCCTCCGACCACTAAAGTAGCTTGACTTAGGTCTCTCGCAGATAAGTCATCCGGTAATACACAAGTTATCAAGCAGAAGTTGAGTTATGAAGGGCCAAGTTAAGCAGGACCCCGCCCGCCTGGATGCCCCAGGTCTCGTTTCTGAGACCTGGGATACCTCGTACCTCCACCAACGATTGGGTGCCCCATCCTCGCGACGTATTTGTTTTTGTCGCTAGGGTGGGCCGCCACAAATCTCGACCGTCGTTGTCTTTCGAGCTGGCCAACCACAAACGCCTGAGGAAAACCGACCATGAACCCAAGACGCCATCTTCTCTCCACCATCGCACTCTCCACCGCGGCCGTCCTCACCGCCTGCCACGGCGACACGCCCACACCCCCGCCGCAGCCCCAATCCGCGGGCGTTCTCGATTCCTCGGCCATTAAGTTCGACCGCCTCGACCCATCCATCGATCGCATCATCCCCGCCGATGCCAAGATCGAAAAACTCGCCAACGGCTTCACCTGGGTCGAAGGCCCCGTCTGGGTCAAAGACGCCCTCTACTTCGCTGAAATCCCCTCCAACAGCATTCGCAAGTGGACACCCGCCACCGGCGTCAGTATCTTCCTCCAGCCCAGCGGCTATCAGGGCTCCGCGCCCTACAACGGTCCCGAACCCGGTTCCAACGGCATGACCCTCGACGCGCAGGGCCGTCTCACCGTAGCCGGCCACGCGCAGCGCGACGTCTATCGCTTTGAATCCCTCGACCCGAAGGGACCCATCACCATCCTTGCGGACAGCTACAAAGGCAAGAAGCTCAACAGTCCCAACGACCTTGTCTATAAATCGGATGGCGCGCTCTACTTCACCGACCCGCCTTACGGATTCCGCACCCAGAAAGACAACGATCCTGACAAGCAGCTCAAGGTCAACGGCGTCTACCGTCTTCCCGGCGCTCTCGATCACAAAGCAGGCGCCGCTCCCGATAACTCCAAACTGCAGCTGTTAGTCACCGATCTAACTCGACCCAACGGCATCGCCTTCTCCCCCGACGAAAAGTATCTATACGTCAATAACTCCGAACCGAAGAAGATATGGATGCGCTACCTCGTCAAGCCCGACGGCACGCTCACCGAGCCCAAGCTGCTCTACGACGCCACCGCCGACACCCGCCCCGGTTCCCCCGACGGCATGAAGCTCGATGAAGAGGGCAACATCTACAGCGCGGGACCCGGCGGCATCTGGATCTTCACCCCGGAAGGCAAGCCCCTCGCCACCATCCTGTTTTCCGAGAAGGTGGCCAACGTCGCCTGGGCCGGCCCCGATCGCAAGACCCTCTACATCACCGCCAGCAGCAGCCTCTATCGCGTCCACCTCAACATCGCCGGCGCCCCCCTCATCCGCGGCCACTAACGCATCGCGGGTGCCCCAGGTCTAGTTTCTGAGATCTGGGAAACCTCGCACCACCACAAGAATCGGGTGCCCCACCCTCGCGACGTCTTTGTTTTTGTCGCTAGGGTGGGCCGCCCCAAATCTCAACCCCGCCCCGGTGTCGGCACACCTCGACCATCCCCGCGGCGAGCCCTCATCCCCGCAATCACCCCCGCATTCACCACCGTCAATCCCGCCAGTACATACAACCCCGCGCTCGGCGAATGAAAATACGCATCCGCCCACACCTTCACATTGGGCGCAATGAATCCTCCCAAATTCCCCATCCCGATCAGCGCGATCCCGCCCGCCGCCGCCCGATCCGCAAGGTAAGCCGTCGGAAACGTCCAAAACAACGGCTGCACCGCGATGAAACCTGACACCGCAATCGAAAGCGCGATCAATCCCACCAGCGGCCCGGCACTCGGAAACACAAAGCTCGCGCACCCCGAAGCCAGCAGCGCCAGCGCGGCCAACGCCCTGTGCCTATGCCGCGCATCCGCGGCCTTCGGCAGCCAGTACACAACCCCCAGTGTCCACACCCACGGAATCGCCGACACCAGGCCCACCTCCAGCCCCGCCGGCTTATGCAACAGCGTCGAAATCTCCGCCGGCAGATAAAAGATCGCTCCGTACACGCTCATCTGGATCAGCGTGTAAATCAACAGAAAATACAGCACACGCGGATCGCGCAACATGGGCAGAACCTCAGCCGGCCCCGTCGATCGCCGTTCCCTCTCTTCTTGCGCCAGCGCCGCCATCAGCGCCCGCTTCTCCTCTTCTGGAAGCCACGCCGCATCGCGCGGCTTGTCATCCAGGTACCAGAACGCGATCAGTCCCAGCGCCACCGCCAGGAAGCCTTCCACCACGAACATCCACTGCCAGCTTGCCAGTCCTCCCCACGGATGCATCTCCAGCAGCCATCCCGAAAGCGGCCCTCCAAACATCAGCGCCAGCGGAACCCCTAAATAAAACAGCCCCAGAATCCGTCCCCGCACCCGGTTCGGAAACCAGTACGTAAGGTACAGAATGATGCCCGGAAAAAACCCGCCCTCCATCATTCCCAGCAGCAGCCGCAGCGCGTAAAACGAAGCACTCCCGGTCACGAACATGGTGGCCATCGAGACCGCGCCCCATGTCACCATCAGGAACGTTATCCACACTTTCGCGCCCACACGGTGCAGAATCAGGTTGCTCGGGAAGCCGCACAGCGAATAGCTCAGAAAGAAGAGCCCCGCCCCCAGCGCATACACCCTTTCCGAGATTCCTTCGTTCACAGCCAGCGCCTGCTTCGCAAAACCGATATTCGACCGGTCCAGAAAAGACACCACGTACATCATCATCAGAAACGGCGCCAGCCTCCGCATGCTCCGCGCGATCGCACCGTTCAACGCATCATCCCCAGAAAGGCTCAAACCAACTCCTCAATCCCTTGATCCTGCACCACCAACAACGATCGGCAGGTATCCCAGGTCTCGCTCCCGAGACCTGGGATACCTCAACCCTCTACCGATACCTCAACCCTCTACCGTCTTGGTAGTTCTTTTCAAACTCACATAACCACTCAAGCCGGGTGCCCCAGGTCTCGCTTCTGAGACCTGGGATACCACAACCCTCTACCGTCTTGGTCGTTCTCTTTCAAACTCACATAACCACTCAAGCCGGGTGCCCCAGGTCTCGCTTCTGAGACCTGGGATACCTCAACCCTCCACCGCGGCGTCTGTGTACTTGTCGCGAAGGTGGACCGCCAAAAATCTCCGCCAGTCAGACTCTCCCACCTCCACCGCAAAGAACGGCCGAAAAATCACGTTTTTTCGCCTCAAAATATTCCGCGCATCTCCCTCGTTTTCAATCGCTTACACCCAATCCGCACGCGCAAAACGCAAAAAACAGCAAAAACACGTTTTTTGCGCTTTCCCGCAAATCTCGAAATCCCCAATAAACATAGGCCTTTCCCGCATTTCCGCATTTTCACGAAAATGCCCGTTGCCCACTTTGGGCAAAAAACACTCTCGTCCTGCATACACCCGTTTGAAACACGTTTGGGGTCGCATTGTTACTAAAACGACAACACCGGAAAAGGGACCTTCGCCCATCGCTCTTCATTTTCTAACGGACATATCCCGCTGTTGGAGACTATCGTGTTAGACCAACACGATTCACCCTGAAGAATCCGTTCGTAAAGGGAAACCCTCATGAAAAGAATCATCGCAGTTGCATCCCTGCTCTGCGCCTGCCTTGCGTCGCGGCCCGCATCGGGTCAGGTGAAGATGACCCAAGATCAAATGCTCTTCTATACCTCCGAGTGGAAGGGCGAGCGATTCCCCGACGGCCGGCCCAAACTTCCCGATGCCCTGCTCAAGCGCGCCGTCGATATGACCATTGAAGATGTGTGGGAATACCTGCGTGAACAGGGCTTCCGCAATCAATTCGAGGGCGGCTGGCAGGCCCTCCACAGCGACAAGCCGTTCGCGGGCCGCGCACTCACCGCGCAGTACATGCCCACCCGTCCCGACATGGCGCGAGCCATTGCGGCCGAAGGCAAAGCCGAAGGCCGCATCAGCGGAAACAATAGTTGGCCGATCAACGAACTGCAAATCGGCGACGTGTACGTGGCGGATGGCTTCGGCAAGATTATCGAAGGCACCTTGATCGGCTCTAACCTCGGCAACGCCGTGGCCGCTCATACTCACACCGGCTTCGTCTTCGACGCCGGCATCCGCGACCAGTCCGAGAACCGCGAAATCCCCGGCTTCAACGGCTTTTATCGCGGCTACGATCCCTCGGCCTGGGCCGACATGGAACTCACCGCGATTAACGCCCCCATCCGCATCGGCCGCGCGATTGTGTTGCCTGGAGATCTCGTTCTCGCCAAGCCGGAAGGTGTGTTGTTCATACCTGCGATTCTTGCCGAAGATGCGATCAGTGCGGCGGAGTTTACTGGACTCACCGATGACTACAACTTTGAATTAAATCGTCAAGGCAAGAATGGTGCACAGTTCGAAGGCGGATGGACGCCGGCGAAATATGATGCATTTGCAAAATGGATTGAAGCCCATCCTGACAAGTTGAAGATGCCGCGCAGTGAATTTGACGCGCTGCTCAACAAGGCGAAACAGCCGCGACCCGCGCACCAGGCCCCCTCCTCCGCGCCGGAGCCGTAACCAACCACGACGCGCGTTGCCGCGCCGCAACCGCAAAGAGTCACTTAGCGGCGAACCATAGAACGAGAAGCAGGACAGGGCCACTCGATCGCTGGCCGGAAGGAGCAAGCTGCAATGTCCAATAACAACACTTCCCACGTGAACCGACGCAGCATTCTTAAATCATCCCTGGCCCTGCTCGCGGGCGGCGCCGTGGGACAGTTGGCCGAAGCCGAGCCGGAAATCAAGAACGTCAACACGGCCTCAAGCCCATCGAACCTCAAGATTACCGACATGCGCTACGCGGTCATCGTCAAGCCGGGGCCCAGCCCCTGTGTGCTGATTCGCATCGACACCAATCAGGGCGTCTACGGCCTCGGCGAAGTGCGCGATATCGCCGGTCCCCAATATGCCATGGTGCTCAAAAGCCGTCTCCTCGGTGAAAATCCTCTGCGCATCGATTATCTCTTTCAAAAGATAGCTCAATTCGGCGGAGGGGCGCGCCAGGCAGGCGGAGTTTGTGCGGTGGAGATGGCGCTTTGGGATATAGCGGGCAAAGTTTATAACATTCCTGTTTACCAGATGCTGGGCGGCAAGTGGCGCGACGAGATACGCATCTACGCAGATACCACGGAGTCAGAAGACCCGGCTGAATACGGAAAGCGCGCCAAAGAACGCAAAGCCATGGGACTCACGTGGATGAAGATGGACCTCGGCATTAATGTACTTGATGGGATTCCGGGCACTGTCATGCAGCCGGGCGGAATGAGCAAGTGGGAGATGCGCGATCAGCCGCATCCGTTTACTGCGACTGAGGTAACCGACAAAGGCATCGATCGCCTGTGCGAATATGTGGCCGCCGTGCGCGAAAACATTGGCTACGACATGCCGTTGTCGATGGATCACCTTGGACACATCGGAGTGAAGTCCGTGATCAGGCTCGGAAAAGCCTATGAAAAATACAACCTGGAGTGGATGGAAGATGTGATTCCCTGGTACTACACCGACCTGTTGAAGGAGATCACGCAGGAGAGCCCCACTCCCACTCTTACCGGAGAGGACATTTACAAAGTGGAGGATTTTGAGACGTTGTGCAGAGAGCATGCCGTCGACAAGATTCATCCGGATCTGGCAACTTCCGGCGGCATCCTGCAAACGCACCGCATCGGGGACATGGCGTTTCACTACGGAGTGCCGATGGCAATGCACTTCGCAGGCACGCCCGTGAGTTGCATGGCCAACGTGCATTGCGCGGCCGCGACGCGCAATTTCCTCGCTCTCGAGAACCACTCCCTCGATGTCCCCTTCTGGCAGGATCTCGTCACCGGCATCGCGAAGCCAATCATCAACAAGGGATACATCAAGGTGCCGGAAACGCCGGGGCTTGGAGTCACCTTGAACGAGGATGAGTTGAAGCGCCATCTCAAGCCGGGCACAGGTTATTTCGAACCGACGCCGATGTGGGATGAAGCGCAGTCCTGGGATGATGCTTTGTTCAGCTAAGAACTCTCAACAACTACTGCTTGATGACGGTGCCATCACGCAGCCGGACTTCACCCCAGCCGCCATTTAGAGGGCTGGCGGTGAAGGGAGCCTTGGCCGCCTCTTTCTCATCGATCTCGATTCCCCACCCCGGCTTCTCGCTCGCCCAAAGGTACCCATCCCGCATCTCAGGACACCCCTGAAAAATCGCTTGTGTCCGCTCGTTGAATGGTGAGTACTCCTGAATGCCAAAGTTATAACTCATAACGTCGAGAGTTACATTGGCCATGTGGCCTATGGGCGAAACATCGCCGGGGCCGTGCCATGCCGTCTTCACACCAAATTGTTCAGCAAGGATGGCAATCTTGCGTGCGGGGCTGAATCCACCCGCCTGCGAAACATGAACGCGGATGTAATCGATCAACCGCTCAGCAATCAACGGCTGCCATTCGTGCGGACTATTGAAGAGTTCTCCCATGGCAATGGGGGTGGCACAATTCTGACGAATCTGGCGGAAGTAGGCCAAGTCTTCGGGCGAAAGCGGATCTTCAAGAAAGAACATGCGAAACTGCTCCGCCTCTTTGCAGAACTGTACAGCCTGATTGGGCGTGAGGCGCTCATGCATGTCGTGAAGCAGTTCAACTTCGTCGCCAAGTTCGCGGCGACAAATCTCGAGAAGCTTAAGCGCGCGGCGCATCTGCGCCGCTGGATCGAACAACGGCTTATCGTGAAGTGCCTTCGGACGCCCGTCCTCCTTGTGCTGTGAACCGTAACCCGCCATTCCGGGGAGACCTACCTGGACGCGAACATTGCGGAATCCCTGGGAGAGATACTTCTTCGCATTCTCGACCACTTCTTCGAATTCAGCGCCGCTGGCATGAGCATACGTATCGGCGGCTTCCCTGCATTTTCCGCCGGCGAGTTGATAGACCGGCATGCCAGCCTGGCGTCCCTTGATATCCCACAGCGCCTGATCGATACCGCTGATGGCGTTGTTGAGCACTGGACCGTTTTTCCAGTAGGAACTGTCGTAGCAGGATTGCCAGATATCTTCGATGCGGTCGGTTGTTTTATTCATTAAGAAAGGCTTGAGATACTTTTCGACAGCGGGTTTCACGAGATCCGCACGTTGTGTAAATGTCGCGCAACCGTAACCATAAAGGCCGTCCTGATCCGTAGTGATTTTGACGACGGTCAAGCGAACCCCCGCGGGCTCACATTCAATGACACTGACGTCTTTGATGCGCGGCGCCGGCAGTGTGCGCACGGCACGCGCGGCCTGTTCCTCGGCTTGCAAAACGCGCGGGGTAAGACCAAGCGCGCCCACCGCAGGCGCAATTGTTTTCAGAAAAGTGCGTCGTTCGATTCGCATTTGTGTTTTCCTCATGTGGAGCGAAAATTGGCAAGCCAAACAGAAACGCAATTCTATCCTCCGGGCGCTGCAGTGCGCATCCATGACCCTCCTTGTCGCAACGAGCGGCGTGCAAACAGCAAACCTGGACGATGAGGTGAGGAACCTGTTTGGCTGTGAGATGACCACCTGGAATGTGCGCTGAACAATTTCAGACAGCGAGACAGCAAAATCGAGGTATACAAACAGCATTCAGCGTGAGCGAATCACTTGCCCTTGCTTTCTTCTGTAGCGACAAAAAAGTCAGGTCCCCGTGAAAGCGAGCTTCGATAGGTACTCCACATCCCCGGACCATCCCTATCCATTTCCTCTTTTGCAGTTCCGTATCTCAAGAACTATTTACTAGAAGTCAGTTCGCGAATGATCTCGACTTCGCGCTGACGATAGGGTTTTCCATCGGGATGGAAGACATCGTGGAACCAGATGGTCGGTTGTTCGACGACATACGGGCGCTGCCAGGAGTCCCAAGGTAAATACGTTTGACTCTTGCCGGCAACCAGTCCCCAGTTGATGGCTCCCACGCGATGCTCATGAGTGATAGGCAGAATCGTGTCGAATGTGCTTCCCGCTCCGCGCGCCATGTACTCGGTACAGATCAGCGGGCGATGAAATTGTTCGAGTTGTTTGACGCGCTGCTCAAATTCCTCGGGCCAACCATAGTTATGGAAGCTGATAACATCGGACTGTTCAATCTGAACGCGGGCCAAGGGAGGCATGGTATCGAGTGAGGTCCAGTCTCCATGCCACAGGCCGCTTGTAAGCGGCTGCGTAGCGCCCGCTTCCCTAGCCCAGCTAAATACCTTGGGCAGAAGAGCCAGTATGATTTCGTTCTTGTTGCGCGGGTCGCCCTTGGCATACGAACTGTCGTTGCCGTTGTCGGGTTCGTTCCACACGTCCCACGCCAAGATGCGCGGATCGTTCGCGAAGGCGCGCACGACGCCCTTGACATATTTTTCCAGACGCGGGAACTGAGCAGGATCGGAGAGGATCTCAGTGCCCGGAGCCTGCACCCAGCCGGAGTTATGAACCCCGGGGATGGGGGGATGCTGCGGGCCAAGTTTGGGGTAGGGATCCCAGCAGGAATCAAACAGAACAAATACGGGCCGGATGTGGTGGCGAGCCGCAATGGTTAAAAAGGAATCGATGCGACCTTGAAAGGCCTTCGAGTCTTGCTCCCAAAGCAAATTGTGAAGAAAGACACGCATGGTGTTCATGCCAATTGACTCGGCCCATCCGAGTTCACGGTCAATCGTCGCGGGGTCGTAGGTGTCTGCCTGCCACATTTCCAATTCGTTAATGGCATTCGATGGGAGAAAGTTTGCCCCGACCGGCCAAGGCTGCTGTGCGTACCATGCCTTCGCCTGGGCCTCGCTCCACCGCTGACTCTGCGCATGAACCGAAATGCAGGAAACCAATAACAACCCGCACATCAGCATCGCGCTGATCGCAGTCAAGCACCTTGAGGACGTTGTCTTCGCCATAACTATTGCCTTTCTTGGTGTAACTGAGCCGGTTTGTGCGGCTGATTGATTTTGACACCAATTCATGGTCACGCAAATGTCCGGATGATCATCGGCAAGGAAGGCGTTATGCACTCTGCTGAGGTTGCCATATCGGTACTCTAGCCTATGGTTTGGTATTCGGTCCAACATCTGTTCGACTGTACTCAATACCGGCTGTCCAGTTTCGCTGCCTCGAGCCATGGTGAGTTCATCTCGGCCCAGAAGAATATTCAATCCAAATGCGGGTGCATGGAACGAAGCACAATGGCACTCATGCGCGGAACCCTCAGGCGCGCATCCCGAATATATTCGGGTTTTTGGGGTGCCCACTTGCCCTCAGGATCGATGGACGAATTACCGAAGGTAACTCCCTCTTCGCTGTTGGGGGAATCGGAAAGCAAGCGGTAGGCTATCATTTCGCCCATGCCTAATTCGCCGATAGACAGAGAAGCATCCTGTGTTTTGTCTCGATTAACAAGCACGATGGATTGAATCCTGCGCCCCGCCCCGCAGGCGTAACCTGTCAGGTTGATACCGCGCGAGTCGAAATCGACGGCCAGCATCTCAGCGCAGCCTGAGACTGCCGTAGCGAACGCAAGCATGCCGTAATAAGGTACTCCGGCACTGTTGATACCGCTTCCGTTGTCCTGAATCGGAGAGTAGGAACTTACGAATCCGAGTTGGTTCACTCCGGTCTCGAGGTTGACACCCGCGCATCCGGATTGCGCCAGTAACATCATGTAATCAAGCGTCCACAAGGCGCCCAGAAGCGTGTTACTAACTCCAGGCAGGCCTCCTCCGAAAAAAGAGTTGGTTTCGCACATCCGCCACGGAATCCCGCTCGCCTGGGACGCACGCGCGAGCCGCGCAAGCTTTAGTGTGAGTCCCGGATCGGGATAGGTTAACTGATCGGATGAACCTTGCTTTTGCCCTCCGCGATAATAATGAGTGGTGAGAAGCTGGACCCGATCGGCCGCATCTTTCGCCATGCGCTCGACCCATTCCACCGAACCCGCCGTATCGGGCGCGGCAAAACGCAGGGCCGGAATTGCCTTGGTAATGGCGCGGTGCCACATTTCATATTCTGCGCGGTAGGTCTCGTAAGTATAAGGCGCCGATCTCAAAGGAGTGGTTCCGTTGCCGTAATTTTCCACTTCGTTGCCGAGTTCGACGGCGTCCAGACAGGGGCCTAAAATACGGGCAACATCGGTCGCCTCTACCAATGCGTCGGCAATTGAACCTCGACCAAAATTCAAGCTCCAAATTGCGGACCAGCCGGTCTTCTTCAAGAAGACACTCAGCTGCTCAAGGTTTGAGCGCGTAATGATGGTGTTCTTTGGTTCCGCGACGCTACGGCCATCCGGGTCGTAGCGGCTGAAGTCGGCAACAATGCCGCCAATACGCAGCACCCCTTTCGCCCCAAGATTCTTGATGAGTTGCACGTAGTCTTTATTTTGCGCACTCAGGAGCCCGGGCATCGCCGCGGAAGACTTTTCATATCCGAGCCCTATGAAGTTGGCAGCAAGAATCGTCGGAGATTCATGCCGGAGTCGAACTGAAATCGGCTCTGCGGCGCTTGCCCGACCCCGGCTCGCGCGCGGCAAAGCTTCGACTGCACCGGTTTGAAGTGCGTATCTTAAAAACTCTCGACGGTTTGGCATAGTGTCCCAACTTAGACCGAGCTTGAATGGGGAAACCGCTCTTCCCAAGACAAAAAAATTAGACCCAACCAGCATCAATGACATAGCTCTGATTGGTGATCGCGGAGCTGTCGTCAGCGGCGAGAAACAACACCAAACGGGCAACTTCATCGGGAAGAATCATTCGTTTCAAAGCCTGGTTCCTGAGAATCTCAGCCTTGTAGGCTTCGGTGACCCATAGCCTCTGCTGCCGATCGGTAAGGATGGCGCCAGGCATAACGCTATTGACCCGTATGTTGTGTGCGCCGAGTTCGTGGGAGAGCGTGCGGGTAAGTCCCACAATGGCGGCTTTCGAAGTGACATAAACAACTTGATTGACGGATGGGATGACCCAACCGATCGAACTCATGTTGATGATGGAACCGCGCTGGGCTCTCTGCATCGCGGGAATAACGGCTTGCGCCAAAAAGAACTGGTGCTTCAAATTCAGGGCAATGGTTTTATCCCAATACTCGGAAGTGACCTCCGCGATCGTGTGCCGGGTATCATTTCCGGCGTTATTGACCAGTACATCGATCGTCCCGAACTTTTGTAAAATGGCTTGCGCTGTGGCTAGAGTTGCGCCCGTATCGGTCAAGTCACAATGTTGATAGACAGGCGCAGGGCACCCTGCCCGGGTCAACTTTGCGATGAGTTTGTCCGCTGTGTCGTCTTGTATATCAAGAAAAGCAACCTGAGCGCCCTGCGTCGCAAATGCTTCAACAATCGCTTCGCCAATGCCGCTTGCGCCGCCGGTCACCACTATGACGCGATCACGAAGGCTCGGATACGTAGCAAATATTGTGGAGTTTTCCATGATACTTTCTTCCCCGTTCATTGTATGCGGGGCGGGTGCCAATCGGCGCGGCCGCGCGTTGCGTTGAGGGGACGCAAATAAGAAAGGCCTTCGCTACACCTGCTTACTATGTCTTCAAGATGTACTCGACCGCGGATGCGGCGAAGCGCGTGAGGGTGACTGATAATGCGGGTTCTTACTCGGTTGCGCAGGGAGTCGATCGGCAGCCAGAGATTGCTTCGGTGCCTTCTCTTAATACGGTGGCAACGCTGAGCCAGGATGGCCGCAAAGCTGACATTGTTCTGCGTGAAATCGCAGCGTGAGTACAGATTTCGCCGCCAGCATCCAATTACACGATTTCGCAGCCGCAGGAACGGTGTTGGTACATGTGCTGACTTCAGACTCGATCAGCGATGTCAATGACGAAGTGAATCGAAACAAAGTGGAGACGCGGGACAGCACGGAGGCCATCGAACCGAGGGGATGGGCCCATGTGTTTCCTCGCGAGAGCGTGACGATGATTGCTATCGATCGCAAAATAGTATTCCGCCGGTGAGCGCGGCGGGGGGCGAAGAGCGCCGACATGGACACCCGGCCTGACAGAGTGCGCGAGGGAATGTTAGGCTTTTGATTCACGGTCATTCAGGAGTTCCCCGAGGTTGAGCGAACATCGAAATGCAGCGAACGGGATTGCGAAGAGTTGATCATATCTGCGTAATTGTTCTGCTTGCATGCGGGGTAATTGCGGGGGCGCAGGATGCGAAGCGCGCGGTGGAAGCTACGCCTGCGGCGGCTTCACCGTCCGTTCTAGTACCCGGCCATTTCGTCGACGTCACGGAAAAGTCAGGTATCCGGTTTGTTCACCAAGCTCCGCACACATCGCGCAAATATCTGATCGAGACCATGGGCTCGGGCGTGGCGTTGTTTGACTGCGACAACGACGGGCGGCTCGATATCTTCCTTGCCAATGGCGCTCCCTATGCCGATCCGACACCTAAGGGTTTTATTCCACAGAAGGCGGGCCCCGAAGACTGGAACCGCCTGTATCGGCAGAAGCCGGACGGGACGTTTGAAGACATCACCGAGAAGGCGGGGCTGAAGGGTGTGGGCTACAGCATGGGCGTAGCGGTGGCCGACTACGACAACGATGGCAACGAAGACCTCTTTGTGAGCGGCTACGGCGGCAACCGCCTATATCACAACAACGGGAATTGCAAGTTCACGGATGTTACCGAACAGGCGGGGGTCGGCGGGAGCGGCTGGTCGAGTTCGTCGGCGTGGGTGGACCTGGACAACGACGGCCGGCTGGACCTTGTTGTGGATCGATATGTGACGTGGGACTGGAACGACTTGTGGTGCGGCGAGCATCGCGAAGGCTATCGCGGGTATTGTCATCCCGATGTGTTCGAGCCCATCTCGATGCTGGTGTATCACAACGACGGCAACGGGCATTTCACCGAGGTTGCACACAAACTGGGCCTCGATGTCCCGGCGAAGGCGCTGGGCGTTGCGATTGGCGACTACGACCAGGATGGGCGCATCGATCTATTCGTCGCCAACGACTCAATGCCTGAATTTCTGTTCCACCAGAAGGCCGATGGGAAATTTGAAGAAGTGGGGCTGGAGAGCGAAGTTGCGGTGAATTCCGAGGGCAAAACCTACGCGGGTATGGGCGTGGATTTTGCTGACTATAACAACGACGGGTGGCCGGACCTGGTGATCACGGACCTGGCCAATCAGCGGTACGCGCTCTACCGCGATGTGGGCGATGGCACGTTTGACTACACCAGTTACTCTTCAGGGCTGGGCGCAATCACGATGCTTCATTCCGGCTGGAGCTTGCGCTTTATGGACTACGACAACGATGGATGGAAAGATCTTCTGATTGCGCAAGGGCACGATCTGGACACCATTGAAAAGAGCTTTCCGCAATTGCGCTACAAAGAGCCGATGATGCTGGTGCGGAATACGGGCACGAAATTTGTGGATGTCACGCCGGTGTCTTCGGAGATTTTTCACGAGTCCTGGGTGGGGCGCGGCATGGCCATCGGCGACATCAACAACGATGGGCGCATGGATGCGGTGGTCTCAACAAACGGCGGAGCACCGCACGTACTGATGAACCTGACGGAGACGACGAATCACTGGATCACGCTGCGGCTGGTGGGGCACAAGAGCAATCGTGATGGAATCGGCGCACAGGTGAAGATTACGACCGCCGCGGGCAGCCAGTGGGCGACGGTGACAACATCGAGCGGCTACCTTTCTTCGAGCGATCCGCGGGTGCATTTCGGCCTGGGCGCAGCCACGGCGATTCAGCGGATTGAGATCAAGTGGCCTAGCGGCATTCAGCAAGTGATGACGGACCAGAAAGCCGACCAACAGTTGACGATTGATGAGCCGGCGGAATCGAACGGACCAAAGACTACGGCAGCCGCTGACAAGCCGAAGCCATAACCGTTGTTGCTGCGATGGCGCGACGCGCGGAAATCCTTGCTGTGAGTTGTTGAGCAAAGAGCCCTCTCGCTTGGGACTAAAGCGCTAAAATTTGTGACGAATTGCGTGAAGAAATAATTTCATGCGCGGGCTCACCCTTCTGCATGTGTTACAGTCAGTAACATTATGACGAGTAACACTACGCCCGGTCACGATCCAGCGGAATTAGGGGAACTCGAACGCGACATACTTTCCATCGTGTGGCGCAAGGGCAGCCTGACCGCGGAACAGGTTCGCGAGGAATTGGACAGGCCGCTGAAGGACTCAACGGTGCGCACCGTTCTACGGCGGCTGGAAGAGAAGGGCTACCTGGCCCACACGCTTGAAAATCGCACCTTTGTTTATCGCCCGGCCGAATCGCGGCAGCGGGTAGCGGGGCGGGCCGCGAAACGCATTGTCGATTGGTTTTGCGAGGGATCGGTGGAGGCGCTGCTGGTGGGGTTGGTGGACTCGAAAGTTCTGGACCGCGCCGAATTGCAACGGCTGGCGACCCGCATCGCCGCGGCCCAGAAAAGCGAGGGGAAAAAGGAGGGCAGACAATGAGCACATGGATTCTTGCTGCGGCGATCTCCGCCCAGGCGTCGATCGCGGACCTGGGCATCAGGCCCAGTACCTTCGCCACGCTTTTAGATCCCGCGGTGCGCGCGCTCCTGGTGGCAGCAGCCGTGTGGACTGGCCTCCGCCTCATGAGGGCGCGCAACGTGGTGGCACAAAAAGCCGCATGGGGCATGGTTCTGGCAGGATCGATGCTGATGCCGCTGGCGGCGCCGTGGGCGGCGAACGCAGCATGGCTGCCTGCCCGGGCAAAGCTGGTGCTGCCGCTGCGTGCATGGTTCCACGCCTTGATAGTTTCTCGTGCGGAGCCGAAGTCTTCGGCGAATGCAACGGCGTTCAGCAACGGGATCGTTCCCGCTCCTGGCGCCAACGGCGAAGCACCCCTTGTGTTGCCGCCTGCGGATATGGCGACGACGCCTGCTGCCTCTTCGCAGGCTGATCGCTTCCCTGCACCATCGGTCTCAAATTCATATGGCGCACAAGCGGCAGGCAACCAGCAATCGCCGAAGCCGGCCCAACGACACATCTTCTCGCTGGCAGCGAGCGCATGGATGCTGTATGCGGTGGTGTGCACGGCGCTGATGTTGCGGTTGGTGTACGGGCTGGGCGCTGCGGCGGACTTATGGTGGAGTTCGCAGCCGATTCACATAGCGCCACGGATCGCGAACGGGCTAAAGTTGCGCAGCAGCCGCGCGGTGTCCTCGCCCGTGACGGTGGGATCAGGGATTTTGCTGCCAGCGGACTACGACGAGTGGGACGAAGAAAAGCTGCGCATCGTTCTGGCGCACGAACGGTCGCACGTTCACCAGGGCGATTTTTATCTGCAGGCCCTGGCAGGGTTGTATGCGGCGTTGTTCTGGTTCAGCCCGCTGGGATGGTGGCTCAAGCGCAAGCTCTCCGACCTGAGCGAGGCAATCAGCGACCGCGCGGGACTGATGGAAGCAACCAGTCGCGCTTCGTATGCGCAGATATTGCTCGAATTCGCAGCGCTGCCGCGCCCAACCCAGATCGGAGTAGCCATGGCTCGCACAGGACGTATTTCGCATCGCATCGAGCGACTGTTGAATGAGAATCTTTTTGGACAGGCTTTCACAGGGTCACGGCGGCGTTTATGGGCGGCATTGCTGATGGTGCCGGCAACCCTGTTCGCGGCGACTGCGTTGGTCCGCGTCGAAGCGGCGCAGACGCAACCGGCGCCGGCAGCGCCCGCGTCAGGACAGTCTCATCCGGAGAGCGCTCCAGAAACGGCAGCGCCCGCGCCGACCGCAGCGGAACTTCCGGCTCCAGCCGCCCCGGCGGCAGCAGATGCCGTGACTCAGTCCGGCACTCCGCAGACTCCAGAACCTCCGCCACCGGCGACACCCGCCGCAGCACCGGTGGCACCCACCGGAGCCGTACCGGTCGCCCCGGTTGCCCCCGTCGCGCCCCTACCCGACGTTGTGGATACGGAAGATGCTGACAGCAGCGCGATCGTTACGAGTTCCAATGGTTCGTCTGTCGTAACCATGTCCGGGTCCCATTCTGGTCGAGGCCGCAACTACGCGCGCGGATACGGACACGGCTATTCATATTCGTACGACTCCGATGGGGAGTCCTACGCTTTGGTCACGGGAAATGGCAGCCATCTCAGCGGGAGCGGTGCGTTTAACTCTCTCAGTTCCACCTCGATCGACAAAGCGCGCACAAAGGTGCATGGAGATTTTCTATGGTTCACGCACAACGGGAAATCGTATGTTGTGGATGACCCGCAGACCATTGCGCAGATCCAGGGGATGTACAAACCAATGGAAGAGCTAGGCCGGCAACAGGAGGAATTGGGACGCAGGCAGGAAGCACTCGGCCGCCAGCAGGAGGAACTGGGAAGGAGGCAGGAGCAGGCTTCCGTCCCGACACCGGACATCTCGCACGAGATGGCCGATTTGAATGCGGCGATGGCGAAGCTGCAGGCTAAGAAAGGAAGCACGGTGACTCAGAACGAGTTGGCCGATCTCGAAGGCAAACTCGGGCAGTTGCAAGGACGGCTGGGCAGATTGCAAGGGGAGGTGGGGTCGAAGCAAGGCGAGTTCGGACGGCAACAGGGCGAGTTGGGAGCCAAGCAAGGGGAATTGGGAGCGCAGCAAGGAAGGCTCGGCGCGGAACAAGGACGACTGGGACGCGAGGCCGACATCAAGGTGAAGGGGATCATTGACGAGAGCCTGAAGAACGGCAAGGCCAAGCCTGTGGAATAGCCGTTCAGCGAAGTTGGCAGGGACGAAGAAAGAAGGAGCCGCTACCAAGCAGGCTCCTTCTTTTTTTGAATTTAACGGTGTGGCGCGCTATTTGTGGAGAAGGCTCTTGGCGAGGAAGAGGACGTTGGCGGGACGTTCGGCAAGTCGGCGCATGAAATATGGATACCATTCACGGCCGAAGGGGATGTAGACGCGCACGTTGTATCCGTCGCGCACCAGTTGCCGCTGGAGGTCGCGCCGCACCCCGAAGAGCATTTGAAATTCGAAGCGGCTGGGATCAATGCTGTGCTGCTGCGCGAAGTTTCTGGCAGCGGCAATCATCTTTTCATCGTGGGTCGCGAGGCCGTGATAGATGGGGCTGTCAAGCAACATGGAACTGAGGCGGATGTAGTTGGAATCGACGTCGGACTTCTTGGGGAAGGCGACTTCGGGCGGCTCCTTGTAGGCACCCTTGCAGAGGCGAATGCGAATACCGTCAGCGAGAAGATGCTCAACATCGGCCTGACTGCGATAGAGGTATGACTGGATGACGATACCGATGGCACCGCGCAGACCGGGCTGGGCATGGATGCGGCGCACGATATCCAAAGTGACCTGGGTCAGCTTGGAATCCTCCATATCGATGCGGACAAAGTTGCCGGTTGACTGCGCATGACGGACCAGGATGGCAGCGATATTTTCGGCCAGATCGCTGGAGATTTCCAGGCCCAACTGAGTCAGTTTGACGCTGACGTTGGCATTGAGCCGGCGCTGGGCGATGGCGTCGAGGAGGCGATGGTAGACCTCGGCGGCGGTGTGGGCCTCGGCTTCGGAGGTGACGCTTTCGCCAAGGGAGTCGAGCGTAACGGACATGCCCTGGCTGTTGACGGCTTCGGCAACGCGCAGGGCGTCTTCGATCTCCATGCCGGCGATAAAGCGGGAACTGAGCTTGATGCCCACAGAGGAGCGTTCGCCGAAACGGCGCAGAGGGCGATTGCGAGAGAGAGCGATGAATGCGGACCGGAGAAAAGGCATTGTGCGCGACTGCCGGCGCGGGCATCGATCAACCCGTTGACCGGCTCACCTAGTTTCGCACATTGGAGGAGGCATTGGTGGGCAGCGAACTTCAGGATGTACCGAAACGGAATCCGGGGGGATCCCGGATTGATCAAGCAAGAATGCTGGTACGGGGTGATTCAGAGAGCTGAGACGAAGCGCACAGAATCGCGACCGGTGATGCACCCAGGTCTCACAAATCGAGACCTGGCGTGGAAACGAGCGGGCTGGCTGGTGATTCATTCGACGCGAAAGAGCGCACATCCGTGGGGTGGCAGTTCGACGTGCAGGGTCTTGGCGGCGGATAGATGCTTCTGGTTATAGATGTCGAATACGGCGTGAGGCTGGTCGGCTAAATGAAAGCTGAGCCAGGCCACTTCCCACGTGCCGGCCTGGTCGGATGTGTTGAAGACGGCTAGCCAGGTTTTCCCCTTCGCGGTGCGCGCATACCAGGCACGCCATGGAAGCGGCCGTCCATCGTTCATGGGCATGAGAGCGGGGCCGCTGGCGACGCTCTTCTGGTTTATCTCCAGCACCTCGCCGTTGGTCAACAGAGAGCGGGTGAAGTCGTCGACCTTGGTGAGGTTGCCGCCGAAGATGAGGGGCGAGCGGGAGATGGCCCAAAGGGTGAACTCGGTGCGCTGTTCGTCGTGGGTGTAGCGTGAGATGCGGGCCTGGCCCTCACCGGGATGAGGCATCAGCGATCCCTCGGGGAGCATGTCGGGATCGGGCCAGCTGCCGGGCTTGACGTACGGATTCCACTTGGCAATGCGGTCGAATTCCTCGCTGAGACCGAAGGGAAATTCACTGTTCTGTTTCTTGGGAAGCCAGTAGTCCCAATGGTCGTCGGTGATGCGCCACATCTGGGCGTATTTAGAGACTTCGGCGGCGTGTTCGATGGCGGTGGGACCGGGAGACAGGCTCAGGACCATGGGTCGGCCGGTCTTGCGAATGGCCTCGGCGATCTGGCGGATCTCGGTGGGGCGGTAGGGGTGGTCGCTGACACAATCGACCTTGACGTAGTCGAGGCCCCAGGCCGCAAAGAGCTTGAACATGCCGTCGAAGTACGCCTGGCCGGCGGGGGTGTCGCTGACGCCGTAGTTGCCGTCGTCCCAGGGGCAAGTGGCTGGGATGTCAGCGGCGTCCTGAGCGTGGAAACTGGTACCGGCGATGGGCAGGTTCTCCTTGACAACCTGCTTGGGAATGCCGCGGATGATGTGGATGCCGAATTTCAGGCCCTGGGCATGCACCCAGTCGGAGAGGGGTTTGAATCCGGCGCCGTTGGCGGATGAAGGGAAACGGCTGACGGCGGGGATAAGGTTGCCGTTCGCATCCCAGACATACTTTTTGGTCTCGAGCTTGTCGGCGAAGGGGTCCTGCATGTACCAGCCTTCATCGATGACCGCGTATTTCCAGCCGTATTGCTTGAGCGAAGCGAGAACTTGCACGTTGGCACGGTAATCGGCTTCGTCGATGGTGAGGCCGTAGGCGTCCCAGCTGTTCCAACCGAGGGGCGGCGTTGGGGCAACCTGCTGCGGCGCGGCGGGCACCCGCGCGAATGTGACAAAGGCCAGAGCGGCGAGAAACGGAGTCGATCGAGACATGACGAAACGTATATCACAAGGAGTAGGGGCCGGGCTGTATTGAATCGGAGAAGTCAGATGGCACCGCGTCAGCCAAACTGCAGGCGCAGCGCCCTAATTCCGCTCGCTAATTCGTGTTTTGGCCTGGCCGCGCTGGCGGAACAACTTGACCAGCCGACAACCCGAACACGTCCACGGGAAGTAGCCGAACAAGGGAAAGATCTTCCGTTGGAGAAAACCCTGGCGGGAGGCTCTCCGCATGTAATACCGGCGACACTTCGGACACATTAAACGGCTTGGCTCCTCGCTCCGATGGGAGCGAACATGAGATCTCATCGCGAATCCTTGCTTTACCGTCGCGTGACAAGTTTGTACACGCACGGGGGAATAACATCAGCTGAGACGGGAAGGCGTCTTCCTGTAGACGAGCAGAGGATCGCCGCGCCGGAAAAACAAACGCTATGGGCGAAAGCCATGGCAGGACACTTCCATGGTTTGAAATCTATAAATCATTTTAACTTCCGCGGAGCAATTACGTATCCCGCAGGTTGGCATTTAGTTTGTTTTGAGTCGCGAAAGGCCCTGGGCGGCTAGATCGGAGACTGCGCGGGCGAGAGTCAGGGAGCCATTCAGCGATTCGGGGCGTTCGAGGCGGATACCTAGATGGGAGGCGTACTCGCGGAAGGCGATGTCGACGTCGTAAAGAATCTCCACGTGATCGCACAGGAAGCCGATGGGCTGCAGAAGCAATGTCTTGACGCCATTTGCAGCGATGGAGTCGAACGTCGATTCGACGGTGGGGCCGATCCAGGGACCACCGCTGGCGCCCTGACTCTGGAAGGCAAACCACCAATTGGAAATTTCGGGAATGGACCCGGCAACCAGAGCGGCGGTGCGCTTGGCTTCCTGGGCGTACGGGTCGGCTCCCTCACCAGGCCATAAGCGCGGCTGATCGTCACCGGCTGCAGTCGTCTGGATGGTGCGACATGGGACGCTGTGGGCAGTAAACAAGACGGGGACTGCGCTACCGGTTTCAGCGGTGAGGCTGGCCAACGCAGGGCGCAAGCGCTCGGCGAATGCCTGGATCAGCAACGGATGAGCGGCCCAGCCATCAGTAAAGTCGATGCGAAGAGGGCCGGCCTCGGCTTGCACGGCGCGGCGATAGAGTCCGACGCTGGTACGGGAATTCTGGGGCGCCATGCAGACTACGGCGGCTTCTTCGACGCCGTCTTCGCGCATCTGGCGCACTACGTTAGGAATGTAGGGACGCCAGTTCCGCATGCCCACGTACACGCGGACCGGGTTGCCCGTTGCGGCAAGTTCCTGTTCCACCAAACGGCCTTGTTCCATGGTGATTTCGGTGAGCGGGCTGTGGCCGATGAGCGAGTAGCGATGCTGAATCTCTTCAATGACGCGAGGCGGCAAAGGGCGGCCGCTCACGACATTGCGTAGGTACTCGGGGATTTGATCGACAGTTTCGGGAGTGCCGTGGGCGAGAAGCAGGACGGCTTGTTTAGTCATGGGCAGTCTCCAGTCGAAACTCGCGAACCATGCGCGCCACAGCCTGGACGTTTTCGACCGGCGTGGTAGGGACGATGCCATGTCCGAGATTGAATATGTGGCCGGGACGGCCGGCCGCGGAGCGCAGGATTTCATGGACGCGCTGCTGGATGATTTCAACGGGCGCGAAGAGGGTAATGGGATCAAGATTTCCCTGCACCGCATGCCCGTGGCCAACGGCGCGCCAGCCTTCGTCGAGAGGCTGCCGCCAATCGAGCCCGATCACATCCGCACCGGTGGAAGCCATTTCGGAAAGCAGGCCGGCAGTTTCCACACCAAAATAGATAACCGGGACGCCCGTGGCCTGCACCGCGCGAACCAGGCGCTTGGAGGCTTCAAAGGCGTAGTCGCGATAGTCGGCGAGCGAAAGGGAGCCGACCCAGCTATCGAAGATTTGAATGACGTCAGCGCCTGCCTGTACCTGCTGGCGGCAATACTGCTCGAGAACGGTGACGATCTTGTCCAGCAATAAACGCCATGCCAGCGGGTCGCGATACATCATCTGCTTGGTGTGGATGTAATTGCGGGAGCCGCCTCCCTCGATCATGTAACTGGCGAGAGTATAGGGGGCGCCGCAGAAGCCGATGATGCCGAGACGGTCGCGAAAGTGGGAGGCTACTTTCTGGATGGCTCGGGCGACGTAGCCGAGCTCATCGGCGCGGTCGGTGCGCAGCAGGCGGACGTCTTCCGCGGTGCGCACGGGGTGATGAACGACGGGACCTTCTCCGGCTTGAAATTCGAAGTCGAGGCCCATGGGTTCCAGAGGCAGCAGGAGGTCGGCAAAGATAATGGCGGCGTCGACACCCAGCTTTTCAGCGGCAGTGATGGTAACTTCGGCGGCGATGTCGGGCTGCTTGCAGATTTCCACCAGCGTGTGATGCTTGCGGATATCGCGATATTCCTGCATGTAACGACCGGCCTGGCGCAAAAACCAGACAGGCGTGCGGTCTACGGGACGGCGCAGGCAGGCGCGAATGAAACGGCTACCATCGAAGATGGTTTCCCGCGCGGGGAGGTTCTCGTTCGTTTTTTCCATACTGAGTGATTTTACCGGTCGGATATGCGATTGGCCCGGACTATTCAGCACCCTGTTCGCGGCGTGGAAAGCTGGACGCATTCGTTTCAGCGGGAGGGGCCTCTATGCAATTCCCATGCACACAGAGCGGTTCAATTTTTCACCAACGAAACTTCGCTTGCATCGATCCTTATCTCGCATCCGGGGCGGGCGGCCGGTTAATGCGGAAGTGGACGAGCAGACGATGCCACTTTCGTTGGATGGCGAGGTGCGCAGGGCGCAGACATAATCGTGCACAGTAAAAAAAACGGCCCCCGTTTGTGGCGGGGGCCAAGTTGCCTTGGTTCTCTCTGTTACGAGAGCTTGATTGGCGGCCAGACGGCGGGGTGGCCGTCGGCGCGGAAAGAGCCTCGGGGGAGTGGCTGCGCGGTCTTAGGGCCGCTCCGCACCGGTCGTGGATGCCGCACCCTGGGGTGATGCGGCATCCCGGGCCGCCAAACTGTTTTCCATCAACCGAATGTGTACGCTGCTGGTGCGAAGGGGCTTTGCATCACCAGCGTCTGCGGCCTGGGCGTTGCCCAAAGCTACTGCGTGCAAACGGTAGACGGGAATGTCTTTTTCAACCAGGTAGCGCTTGACCGAGTTGGCCAGACGCTCCGAGTTCTGAATACCTACGCTTCCGTTACCCGGAGCGTGTGCTTCGACTTCGACGATGTACCCCTTGTGATCCTTGAGGTTGCCGGCGAGGTCGTCGAGCTGTTTCTTAGCATCTTCTGAGAGCACGGACGAGCCACGCTTGAAGGGTACGTCCAATTCGTTGATAGATTTGTACTGATCGATGCCGTTGACGGTTGTGTGAAGCTGGTCGACGTGTCCGGAAGCGCCCTGGGCAATGGTGTTCGCGTTCTGCGCCTGCGTTCCGGCGGCGGTGGCTGCCTGATTGGCTGCATCGGCAGTGGACTGCGCCTGATGGATGCCGGCCTGAGCGCGGCTATCTACATCCTGAATGTCCTTCGAATTCTTCGCGTTGACTTCATCCAGCTCGGTGAGGCGATCGTTGATCGGATCGGTCTGGCGCTTTACCCACTTTTTGCGGGCCATGGGATTTACGCGGCCCCAAAAACCCTCCTTCGACGTGTTGTTTAACGGCTTGGCCGTTGGGGAGGGCTGCTGTTGAGACGTCGAAGGAGGGTTGTCAGAACCGGATGCCGGCTGCGCACTTTGCGCGCCCGCGGGGATCGCTATTGCAGATGCCAGGGCCAGGATAGCCAATTGGCTTGGGAACAAGTTCCGTGCTGCATTGGATCTCATTGAATGGTGCCTCTTTGTTAGATCGAATCTCCGCACTGCTTGCGGGAAGAGCGGGTAACGTCTGCTCGCCCTATAGTTAGCAATGGAGATGCCAAAGTTGGATGCGGGTGGGAATTAAATGTAATTATATTATTTTCTAGTACTTGAAGGCAGTATGGAACCTGGCCAATGACACCGAATGAATACTCGCGGCTTCGAGTCAGACGTACTTTTTACCGCTAAGGGTAAGTTCTACCCGGTAAGAGAGATATTCCCTACTCCAAAGTGAGGCGGAGAATGCGCAATTGGGGGTAGGCTCCATCCCAGTCGGGAGTGACAGCGTCGAAGATCAACCGGAAGTCCCGCTCATCCCCCGGCTTGAGAGGAGAGGCAGAGAGTGGGCCCACGTCGATGTAGGGGCTGCGCATACGAATGATCTTGAGCTGCTGAGTTTCGTTCTGCGCAACTTCCTGGGCGGCATTGCGGAAAAGCACCTGAATGGCGACGGCAGTCACGGTGCGATTTCCCTTGTTCGCGATGTGCCCATCGAGATAGGTGACCTTGCCACCGGCGAGGTTGCCGGACTCGCTCATCTGGAGATTGGAGATAGGGAGGTTGGCTGCATAAGGGTCAGGCTGCGCTGAAACGGGGGCGACGCCCGCGGTATGCCGGCCGTGCTCCATAAAAAAGAAAACCGCCGCAGCAACGACCAAAACGACAGCAGCGGCAATAGCAAGAGGCGCCCAGTTGCGCTCCCGCGGCGTCGGAGATGTGATCAGTTCGGGACCGTCGCTCACCAGCGGATTTTACACCACCCGTTCCCCGGGGGATATTGGAGCCAAGCGCCCAAGTCCAAGGGGACTCCCCGGACCTCGATCAACGGTGTAGGAACTGACTACCGATATTTAAAATTGACCCAATCGTCATTCATTTTTTCAGCATCCGCGCGGAGGGGCCAGCGTCTAACCGAACAAGAACGAGAACAAATTTTGAACGCAACGCGCAACGAGCTGAAACGATCACATCTTTGCTGACACTATCAGGCAGAAATCGAATCAGCAGAGAAAGGCAGCCTTCCTGATGCAGTCCGCTCCCAATATCGCATCGCAACCTGTGCCCGCCGCCCACGACGGAAAGGCGCGCACCCGGATGACGGAAGACCTTGTCTACCAAATTGTCACGATAGCCGCGATTCTGCTGGTCCTTGGGAGCATCTGGGTATTCTGAGACAGGCGTCTGTCTCAATTCACCCGAATCGTGCTTTCTTCACGGACTGTCGAAAGTCTTCGCCCTTCATTTCTACACCGACACACATTTCACACAAGCGGGACCGCATGCGGTCACCGATGCGATCGCCAAGGGTATGCTCGCGGGCCGCGCGCTCGACATCGGAAAGCGCGCCACCAGCAGCTGGCAGGTCGGGGTAGTTGGTGGTAATGATGGTGGTCTGCTTGTCGTTGTAACGGGTATTCAAGATGAGGGCGACCGTATCCCAGACCCATTCATTCGGCTTCTGTGCTCCCAGATCGTCGATCACCAGAACTTCTGCGGCGAAGACAGGCTTGAGGAGTTCGAGCTCAGTAGTGCTGACCTGGGGATTGTAGCTGTTCTGAATGTTCTTGAGCAGTTCGCGATAATCGCAGAAGAGCCCTTTCACACCGCGCTCCTGAACCAGGCGGCGTAGGACGCCGACAGCCAGATGAGTCTTTCCTACCCCGATGGAGCCGGTGAAAAGCAAGCCTTTGCCGGCTGTGTCTACAGGGTACGCATCAACAAATTTGCGAGCCGTGAGATGTGCCCGTCCGAGGGAAGGATCGGCACCGCGGAACGCAGTCTCAAAAGCACCGAGGTCGTAGTGCCTGTAGCGCTCGGGAATTCGGGCAGCAGTGACGCGTCGGACTTCCCTTTCCATCTCCTGACACTCGCAGGGGCGGGAAACCCAAAGGCCTGAAGGGGACATAACGCGCACCAACCCCAACCCGCCGCAGATAGGACATTCGCTCATCGCTGTTCCAAGCGTAACCCACCGGCCCCCGACTCGCGGCGGTGCGCGTCATGGCACGCAGTGTGGAAAAGGGGAAGGCTAATTCCTGGGCTGACAGAGCAGGCCTGTGACTTTTCACCAGTGCGAACTCTGGAATGCGGGAATTCTGGAGCGAATAGCTGCGATTGCTTACAATCATTCCGCACCAGCAAGACTTGTTACCGGACCGCTCTATATCCAGATAACTCCTCAGGCAGGATTCAACCAGAGATCGGAGAATTTTTCGTGAAGCGCAACAATCTTCTTTCAATCCATTTGAGTATCGCGGTGCTGGCCGCTGCGATGGCGCCCGCCATGATCCGGGCGCAGGAACCAGGGAACGTGCCGGAAACGAAAGCTCCGCCGCCGGTGAAGGTACAAAATGCACCGCCGCCAACGCCCATGAGCGCGTGGGAGAAATCACACCAGGAGCAGTTGAAAAATGATTGGCCGTGGCTGGCGCGCTTCAAGGAGGCAGATTTGAAACTCACTGCGCCCGCTCCGGGAGAAAACCGGGTGGTGTTTATGGGTGACTCGATTACGGAAGGCTGGCATTTTGACGGCCCGGACGGCTCGTTTGCCGGGAAGCCTTACATCAATCGGGGGATCAGCGGACAGACGTCCCCGCAAATGGTATTGCGTTTCCGGCAGGACGTGATCGAATTGCAGCCCAAGGTTGTAGTGATCCTGGCGGGGACCAACGACATCGCCGGGAACACGGGGCCCATGACGCTGGAGCAGACCGAGGATAACCTGGCGTCCATGGCGGACCTGGCGACGGCAAATCACATACGGGTCGTACTCTGCTCGGTTCTGCCTGCTTACGACTTTCCGTGGCACCCGGGCCTGGAACCGGCGCCTAAGGTTCTGGCACTGAATACGTGGATGAAAGCGTATGCAGAGGAAAAGAATTATGTGTATGTGGATTACCACACGGCGATGAAGGATCAGAGAGACGGACTGCCGGCGACGTTGAGCAAGGATGGCGTGCACCCTCTGCCCGCCGGGTATGCAATTATGGCGCCCCTGGTGGAGGCGGGAATTAAGAGCGCGCTGGCGCAATAACGCAGCGGGCGCACTGGGACTTCGAATGGCGGCCGCGGATCGATGCCGCCATTCAGTTGATGCGGGGCGATGATGACCAGGCGCTTGACCGCCCGGTCGCAGCTTAGTTCGAGCTCGGGGCTGCGGAGGCCGTTGGCGCAGGCGGCGCAGGCGCGGGCTCGGCAGGAGCGGCAGGAGCAGCGGGAGCGACGGCGGGCTGATCCTTTGACATGTTGCGAATGTATTGAATGATCGCCTTCACATCTTCATTCTTGGCCCGCCCGGCGTCTTCGCCCGGCATCTTGTCCTTGCCTTTGCGGATGAGATCGAAAATCTGGTCGTCGGTCTTCGACTGCAGCGTTTTCGGATCGGTGAAGTCATTGAGGTTGAGCGACATGTCCTTGGCAAGATCGGTTTTGCCGTTTCCATTTGAGCCGTGACACAAGGCGCAATCGACCTCATAGATTTTCTTGGCGTGCGTGGCGGCTTCGTTGGACTTCGCAGTTTCGGCCTTTGAGGTTTTCGCGGGTGTCGAGCTTTCCTGCGGCATGGTTGCTGAACTGGACGCGGCCCCAAGTGCAAAGAAAGCGACCGCGGGAAGGAGGAGCAAAGACTTGAGCATGGTAGTCTCCTCAGTTGCAGGTGTCGGAGAAAGGGCATCTTGCAGCTGGTGTGTAATCTGCGAAACATTATAGGCGCATTCTGCACACTTTCCAGTGATCCGTTGAATTGCAATGGAATGGAAATCACCATACAATAGAAGGATTGCAGGAAAGGTCCTTCATCCGAGATGCCCAAGGAAAAGATTCATCCGAATTATGGCGCAGTGCGCGTGCTATGCGCATGCGGTAACAACTTTGAGACACGTTCGACCCACAAGGGCGACATTCACGTGGAAATCTGCTCCGTGTGCCATCCGTTTTTCACCGGCAAACAAAGGCTGGTAGATACGGCCGGCCGAGTGGAGCGTTTCCGCCGCAAGTACGCCAAGGCCGACAGCCAAACCGCCGCCAAGTAGTCGCAGGCGGCAAGTGTTCAGCACTTTGGGCCTCCGCCACGGCGGAGGCCCACGTATGTTCGGATCAAGCCGGCGGTTAACCAGAGACTGCATGTATGGCGGGAAAAGGCTTCACGGTAAAGAAAGACTGGGATAATCCCAAAGAACACGCGATGCCGGAGGGGGCGCGGGTTCCGGCGGAGGTGCGCCTGGGACCAGTGGTGGTTAAGCCTGCGACAGTTCTCGCGCCCATGGCGGGTGTCACCGACACCGTGTTCCGCCGCTTCATTCGTCATGCAAGCCTGTTCTCTTCCCCGGCCACGCCTGATCGCAGCGAGAGTCTCCGGGGCCAAGCCGCCGGGAGCACAGAGAGCGCGATCGACGAAGAAGTCACGAATCAGCAGTCAGGATGCGGTTTGCTGATGACGGAGTTCACTTCCGCCGATGGACTATCGCGCATGCGGGAGTCCAAACGGAAGCGCTACCTGACGTTCTATGACGACGAACATCCGATCGGGGCGCAGCTGTTCGGTTCCAATGCAGCCACCCTCGCGGAGGCGGCGCGGATCGTGGAAGAGACCGGGTTCGACACCGTGGATTTGAATCTGGGCTGCCCGGCCAAGCGCGTGGTGGGCTGCAACGGCGGGTCGGGATTGTTACGCGATCTGCCCAAGATCGGGGAGATCTTCCGCACGGTGCGCAAAGCGGTTTCAATTCCCTTCACGGTAAAGTTCCGGCTGGGGTGGAATGACGCGCAGATTGTGTGCGTGGAGCTGGCGCGGATGGCGGAAGGCGAGGGTCTGAATGCGGTCGCGCTGCATGCACGCACGCGGGAACAGGGCTACACCGGGCAGGCGCGCTGGGAGTGGATCGCGGCGGTCAAGGATGCGGTGCGGATACCGGTGATTGGGAATGGAGACATTCGGACACCGGAAGATGCGGCGGCCATGATCGCGCAAACCGGCTGCGACGCGGTGATGATCGGGCGCGCGGCGCCCGCGAATCCGTGGATCTTCAGACAGATCGCGCAGTACACCGCCACGGGTGCCTACGAACGGCCCACGAACGACGACCGCTATCGCATGATTCGCGCGTATTTCAAGATGCTGCTGGACGAAGCTGAAGCAAGCAAAGAACTTCCGCGCGATGCGCGCATGGGCGAGACGGCGGGCAAGATGAAGCAGTTTGCGTCGTGGTTTACGCATGGCGTTCCGGGCGGCGCCAAGCTGCGCGCATCGATTTATCACGCCAAGACCGGGGCGCTGGTCCTGGAGCAGGTGGACGCGTTCTTCAGCGCGCCGGCGGAGAGCGGTGCGGGTATGGAGACCGAGGCGGCCCTGGATTTTGCGGATGCGGCGATGGCGTGCGATTGACGGGTGTGTGTGCATTCAGCCATACGAAACTGCGGGGTAGAATGCGCGAACATGTGCATATAAGCAGTCAGTTTTCGGCCAAATCCGGGCAAACAGCGATTTGGGCGAAAGTCGATCAATATCAATAAGCAGTTTAGTTTGTTCGATATACGTACGTTTTCCGGGTTCGGCGAATTTCGGAAAGTTCGCGTTTTGGCGAGGTTTTGCGCGTTTTCCCACGATGTGGTCCTATAAGCGAACGTTGCGGACGCACGTAAGTCATTCATAATGAATATGATAAGAATAATAATTGAATGTAGCTGTCAAGCGTCTTTCCTACGGGGCTAAGCCCCGTTATCCTGGTGGCCTTATGCGGGGGTTGAAACCCCCGCCTCCCTCCGTGTTGAGGCTATGCGGCGGATTGAATCGCCGGCTCCCTCCGTGTTGAGGCTATGCGGCGGTTAAATCCCCCCGGTGGTGTTGAGGTTTTGCGGAGGTCGAATGCCCGCCTCACTCCGTTTTGAGGCTACCCTCCGTTTTGAATTTTCCGCGAAGGCCGTTTTTGGCGGGATTACAGGATGGGGAGGCTGATGGTGGCGCGGGCGCCGTTGGCGGTTTCGCGGTTGAGGAGGCGGATTTCTCCGCCGTGGGCGCGGGCGATCTGCTGCGCCAGGGCGAGGCCGACGCCGCTGCCTTTCGGCTTGGTGGTGTAGAAGGGCACGAAGAGGTTGTCGGTGTTGGCGATCCCGAGGCCGGTGTCCTCGATGGTGATGGCCGCGGACGAGTCAAAGATGCGCCAGGTGACTTGTACTTTCTTCTCGTTGTTGGCGAGGGTGGCGTCGACCGCGTTGGCGAGAAGATTAATGAACATCTGTTCGAGTTGATCGGGGTCGGCGTGCAGGGTCACGGGGGGGCCTTGATCGAGCCGCACCGGGAGCCGCTGTTCGAGGAGAACGATTTGCTCCAGGAGGGGCCCGAGGGCGACGGGACGCAGGTGGGGCGGAGGCAACTGCGCCAGCAGGCGGTAGGACTGCACGAAGCGATGCAGGGCGTCGGCACGGCCCTCGACAACCCCCAGGCCGCGGCGAAAGTCACGGATAGTATCGGCATCCCCGTCGATGTGTTCGACGCGGGCCAGCAGGCTGCCGGCGATGGATTTGATGGGAGCGAGCGAGTTGGACAGCTCGTGGCCGAGGACGCGAATGAGGCGTTTCCAGGCGGCCTGTTCCTCTTCCTGAAGGGGGAGGCTGACGTCGGCGAGGAGGAGCAGGGTGTGGGGCACGCCGTCCTGGCGGAAAGTGGCTTTGCGCAACAGCCAGCGGGCCGGCTTGGACCCGAAGGAGTGAATGGTCTGATCGGCGGCAGCGAGGAGACCGTCGAGGCCCAGTTCGGCAGCGGTGTGGCCGAAGCAGCGGGCGTAGGGGCGGCCGAGCAAGAGGGTTCCGGCGGTATTCACAAGTTGAAGTAGATTCTCACGATCGAAGGCAAATAGCGGAGCGTGCATGACTTCGAGGATGCGGGCCAGCAGGGCGGTGGCCTCAAGGGAGCGCACGCGCTGCTTCTGAAGCAGGTCGGCGAGGGCATTGACTTCGGTAGCGAGTTCCCCCAGAGGGTCACTGGTATTGGCTCCGCGGGCGCGGAACGAGTAGTCCCCTTCACGCAGGGAGGCCACCACGTTGGAGAGGGTTTGCAGGGGGCGAACGAGGGACTCGATCAGGGCCGCGGCGATAAGGAACAGGTAGAGAAGCAGGCAGCAGGCGATGAGGATGCCGGGCGCCAGGGTAATCTGGGCGCGGACCATCAGGATGGCGGCGAAGAGAAGCGCCGGCAGGGCGAGGAAAAACGTGTAGAGCCAGGCTCTGCGGACAGCGGAGCGGCGGTGCCGGCGCCGGCGGACATGGTGCTCATAAGCCATATTTTTCGATGCGGCGGTAGAGGGCCGCACGGCTCAGGCCAAGGGCTTCAGAAGCCTGCGAGATATTCCCGTCGCAACGGCGTAATACCTTGCGGATGAGCAAGGCCTCGACTTCGTCGATGCTCATGTTCTCGAAGGACTGGGTAGCGGAACGGGATGCGGTGATGGCGAGGTTGGCGGGCTCAATTTCGTCGCTGCGGCAGAGAAGGACGGCGCGCTCCACGGTGTGTTCGAGCTCGCGCACGTTGCCGGGCCAGGGATATTGCATCATCTGCTGCAGGGCGGCGGGCGAGAAGCCGCTCACCTGCTTGCGATAGCGGGCGCGGTTGCGGTTGAGGAAGTGAGTGGCCAGCAGGGGTATGTCTTCGCGGCGATCGCGCAGGGCGGGGATATCGATTTCGACGGTGTTGAGGCGGAAGAGCAGATCTTCGCGGAAGTTGCCGGCGGCGGCTTCTTCGTGCAGCTTGGCGTTGGTGGCGGAGATGACCCGGACGTCGACGCGACGGGTGTTGGAGGAGCCGACGCGTTCCAGTTCGCCGGTTTCAAGCACGCGCAGGAGCTTGGCCTGCTGGCGGAGGGGGACGTTGGCGATCTCGTCGAGGAAGAGGGTTCCGTTGTTGGCGAGTTCGAAGCGGCCGATGCGGTCGGTGCGGGCGTCGGTGAAGGCGCCCTTCACGTGGCCGAAGATTTCACTTTCGAAGGTGCCTTCCGGCAGGCCGCCGGCATTGACGGCAACCAGGGGCATGCGGGAGCGGGGCGAGGCGGCGTGGAGCAGCTTGGCGACGATCTCTTTGCCGGTGCCGTGTTCGCCGGTGATGAGGACGTTGGCATCGGAGGGGCCGACCTGGGAGATGAGTTCGAGCACGGGCTGCATGGAAGGCGCGCCGGCCACAAACTCCGGCATGCCTTCGGCGCGCAGCAGGCGGTTTTCCATTTCCAATTGACGCGCCCGGCGCAGGGCCTGGTGCAGCTCGGCGTGGACGCGAATGAGGGAGAGCAGGCGCTCGTTTTCCCATGGCTTCTGGATAAAGTCACGGGCGCCGCGCTTGATGCTTTCAACGGCCAGGTCGATGTTGCCCCAGGCGGTCATGACGATGACGGGCAGGCGCGTATCGATTTCGTGGATGCGTGCCAGGAGGTCAAGGCCCTCCTGGCCGGAGGTGGTGTCGCGGGTGTAGTTGAGATCGATGAGCAGGACATCGTAGTCGCTCTGGCCGAGAGCTTCAATGACCAGCTGCGGCGAACGGACACACTCGACGAGCATGCCCTGGGGCTGGAGCAGAAGCTCCACGGCCTCGAGGATGTGGGGCTGGTCATCGGCGACCAGGACACGGATCTTATCTTGCTTGCCAGGGATGGCGCGCCTCCACAGAATGCGGTTCTTCAATCAATGCACACCGCTGGCCTTCGAGCAGGGTGCTTTTGCCTCGACGAATCATAGGGCTCTCCAGTGATTTTACGGCGCGCGCGTGACCACCCCCGACTTGGCATCGTCGATGGAGACGCCCAGGCGCTCGAGGGTTTCTCCGGTAGCGCGTTCGATATCGACTTTGGCTTTTTCGTACGCGGTCTGTGCCGCCGCGAGCGTAGAGTCGGCGATGGCCAGCTCATGTTGCACGACCAGCACGTCGTAGGTGGACTTGGCGCCGAGTTTCTGTTCCTGCTGGGTGATCTCAAAGGTGCGCTGGGCGAGATCCCTGGCTTTCTGGGCAGCGCCGACGTGGGCCTGCGCCTGTTCAAGAGCGAAGCGCGAGTTGCGGACATCAAAACGGATGCTCTTCTGCTGCTGTTCGGATTGGATCTGGCTTTGCCGGTAGGCGAGGACGGCACGGAACTGATCGGCTTTGGCCTGGCGATTGCGCAGATTGATGGAGAGGGTCATGCCCACCTGGTACTCGGGCGAGGAGTAATTGAAGATGTTCTGGAACATGCCCGGGAAGCCCGTTGGCAGGCTGGTGGCGCACTCCGCACCGAGACTGCAATAGGGATTGGCCGGCCCGGCGGTCCCGGCGCCGGCGTAGTAGCCATACATGTTCAGAGTGGGCAGGAGCTCACTGTTGATATCCTTCAAGGCCTGTTTCTGCACCTCGGCCGACATCTGGTAGATGGCGACTTCGGGGCGCTTCTTTTCGGCTTCGGAGATGAGATCGTCCATGGACTTGGAGGCGTTGGAATCAGGCGGCCCGGTGCGATCGAGCGGGATGACGGGCATTTCATCGATGGCCGGGTCGTCCATCTTGCTGATGGCGTTTTTCATCAGGAGTTCGTTGAGGCGAAGAGTGGCGCGAGAGACAGTGAGGTCGCCTTCACTGGTGGCCACGTCGGACTGGTCCTTCATGACCTGCATGGCGGGAATGGCGTTCAGCTTGAGCTGGTTCTCATCGTCATGGAGATTCTTTTGCGAAAAGTCCAGGGAGTGCTCCTTGACCTGCTCGTCCTCATAGGCATTCAGGAGATCCCAGTAGATGTTTTCGACCTGGGTGACGGTGGCAATGACCTGGGCGCGAAAGGCAAGGTCGGTAATCTGCGCGTTGCGCTTGGCGATGCGAATGAAGCGCTGGTTGGTCGAGAGGCCGAATCCGGCCAGGAAGGGCTGTGTGATCTGGATGGCGAAATTGGAATACAGATCCGGGTTGATGGCATTGTAGGGAGAATTGCTGGTAATGCGCTGTCCCAGGAACTGCGCGGAAACGTTGGTGCCCAGGGGGAACGACTGGCTGAAGTTGGCCTGTCCCTGAATGGTGTTGGTTTTGAGCGTCGGGGTGCCGACCAGAAACTGGTTGGCTTCCTGGATGACGGTGTGATCCACGGAGCCTTTGAAAGTCAGGAATGGATCAAAGGAAGGGACCGAGGTACCGGCGCCGAGGGTGGAGGTGACGATACCGCCGGCGCCGGCGGAGAATCCGGCGCCGCCGCCGCCGCCACCGCCGGTGGAGGAGCCGAAGCCTCCCTGGGTGGACTGGGAGATGCTGGTGTTGACACCGTTGGCAGGGCTACCGGCCCGGGTGCGCTGGATATCGGTCTGGGCAATGGGGAAGTTATAGCGGAAATAGGCGAGATCGAGGTTGTTCTCGATGGCGAGAGCGATCACGTCGCGCAGGGAGAGGTAGAGTTTGCCGTCGCGGATGAGGTTCTGGAGGCGCGGCGAATTGGCCAGATCGAGCTCGGGCGCGGTGCTGGCGCGATAGGGGCTGAGGGGGTTATGCGAGTGCGGGATCTCCACGTGAAACGGCTGCTGCGGAGCAAATGCGGGGCTCTGCGTGGCGGGCTGCATCTGCTGCGCAAGGGGCGGCGGGGGCGGGGTGGTGCCGGTGGGTGCGGGAGCGTCCGGGGCGGGCTGCGACGACTGCGGAGCGGGGGGCGGGGCTTGCGCTTGCGGCGGCTGGGCCGCGAAGGCCAGGTTGGCTTGCAGGAGGAGTATGGCGGCGCAGGCCTGCACGCGCGGATAAAGACGGCTGGTATCAGACAGAGAGAGCAGGGATGGGAACCGGTTCACGCCTTGACCTCCGTTGCCATCGCGGGCACAGCTTCGTCGCGGGTGAGCCAGCCGTCGTGGAGTTCGAGAATGCGGGAGCCGTAGCGCGCGTTTTCTTCGGAGTGGGTGACCTGGACGATGGTAGTGCCGGCGCGGTTGAGTTCGCGGAAGAGCTCCATGATTTCGCGGGCCTGGGTGGAGTGGAGATTGCCGGTGGGCTCGTCGGCGAGCAGGAGCGCGGGGGCGTGGACAACGGCGCGGGCGATGCCGACTAACTGCTGCTGGCCGCCGGAGAGTTGATTGGGAAAGAGATCTTTTTTGGCCACGATCTGGAAGCGGTCGAGGATGTCGGCGACCATGCCGGCGCGCTCCTTGGAAGGCAGGTTCTTGTAGGAGAGGGGGAGGTCGATGTTCTCGGCGACGGTGAGGTCGTCAAGGAGGTGATAGCTCTGGAAGACCATGCCGATGCGCTGGCGGGCGAGGTCGGCGCGCTGCTTGCGATTGAGCGCGTGGACGGGCGTTTCGCCGAACCAGTATTCCCCCAGCCAGCTGTCGTCGAGCAGAGCCAGCACGTTCAGCAGCGACGACTTCCCTGCTCCCGATGGACCCATGACGGTAACAAACTCGCCCTCCTTGATGGTGAGCGAGACACGGCGCAGCACCCAGGTTTCGGTGTGGCCCGTCTTGTAACTGCGTTCAACATTTTTAAGTTCAATCATGATGTTTTTGATTACTCCGATCTGAAAGCAAGAAATAAGGCCGACTACTCGGTTCTTAAAGCACGCATGGGTTCAACGGCCGCGGCACGGCGTGCGGGCAGCCAACTGGCAAGGAGGGACGCGCAGAGGAGAACAAAGGCAACGGCTGCGATGGCTCCAAGGTCAAGAGATCCGACGCCGAAGAGAAGGCTCTTCATGCCCCGGCCGACAAAGTAAGCGCCGACGAGGCCAATTCCCAAGCCGAAGAGGGCGAGCACCAATGCCTCTTTGAGAACCAGGCTGACGACGTTGTTGCGGCTGGCGCCGAGAGCCATGCGCAGGCCGAGTTCGTGTTCGCGCTGGGCCACGGTAAAGGCCATCACGCCGTAGATACCGACCGCCGCGAGCAGAAGAGCCACGATGGCGAAGGCGGCGAAGAGCTTCATCGTGAAGGCGTCGTCGGCGAGCATGAGGCTCTTCACTTCTTCGAGAGTGCGTGGTTCCGCCAGGGCAATCTGTGGATCGACGGCATGCACCGCGGCGGCGATCACCTTACTCATGGTTGCGGGGTCGACCGCGGTGCGAACACCGATGCTGGCTCCGGGCCAGGGGCTCTGCGCGAAGGGAACGACGATCTCAGGGAAGTTGTCGCGGAAGCCACCGGCGCGCACGTTGTGAAAGACCCCGACGATTTGCCAACCGATGTAGGGGCCGAGTTTGGTCACCCCGGGAACGAGCTCTTCGACGTTGATGCGCTGCTGGAGGGGATCTTTGCCCTGCAGGTACTTCCTTGCGAATTCTTCGTTGATGACAGCGACATGCAGCGTGGAGGAGTTGTCCTGATCAGTGAAGGCGCGGCCTTTCACCATGCGGATCCCATAGGTATTGAAGAAGTCGGGCGAGACCATGTCAAAGCCTGCGCCCGGCCGCTGCGAAGGGTCAGCAAAATCCGCCTGGCCGGCAATTGTGAACGGCATACCGAAGTTGGTTCCTTCGAGCGGCAGGCCAACCGATACGGCAGCATTGAGGACGCCGGGAACGGCCTTGATGCTGGCCATCATTTGCTGGTAGTAGGCGCCGATTTGGGCAGGGTCTTTGGGACGAGATTCAGGCACGGGCAGAAAGAACGTCTGCACGTGGGTGGTGTTGACGCCGAGGTCGACGCGGGTGAGGTTGTAGAAACTGTGAATGGCGAGGCCTGCTCCGGTGAGCAGGGCGAGGGCCAATGCGAATTCGCCCACCACCAAAATCTTGCGCAGTCGCTGGCGGCCGGCGCCGGTTCCGGAGCGGCCACCTTCTTTGAGCGCATCGGCCGGATCGATGCGGGTGGCGTACCAGGCCGGAGCGCAACCGAAGAGCAGGCCGGCCAGTGTGGAGGCACCCAGGGTGAAGAGAAGAATGGGAAGGTTGAGAGTGAGTTCCGCCTCGGAGGGCAGCGTATTGCGGGGCATGGAAGCGACAAGGGCGCGCAACAAGACCGCGCCGATGCCTACGCCGAGCAGGCCGCCGACCAGGGCAAGAAGGAGATTTTCAGTAAGGAACTGGGCGAAGATAGTTTTGCGGGATGCGCCCAGCGAGGTGCGTATGGCGATTTCCTTCTGCCGCGTGGCGCCCTTAGCCAGCAGTAAGTTCGCGACGTTGACGCAGGCGATGAGAAGCACGAAGCCGACCGCACCGAGCAGCATCCAGAGGGTCTGAATGCGCTCCTTGGGGAGGAAGTCGTTTTTGAGGGGATCGACCTGCGCGCCCCAGCCCTTATTGCTCTTGGGAAACGCCTTGGCGATGTTGGCTGTCACGGCGTCCATGTTGGACTGGGCCTGTTGAATGGTCACGCCGGGCTTAAGCCGGCCCATGGCCAGCAGCCAGTGGAAATCGTGATTCAACTGGTCCGGCTTGAAGACCAGAGGGACGATGAGCCACTGATTGAGGCGGTCGGTCAAGCCGGGCCCGAGGACGCCGACAACGGTGTAAGCGGTGCCATCCATGTTGAGCGGCTTGCCGATGATGCTGGGATCGGAGCCCAGCCTCTTCCACAACTTGTTGGTGAGGATCACGACGTGTTCTCTTCCCGCCGTGCCTTCCTCGGGGAGAAAATCACGCCCGTAGCGGAAACCGACACCCATCATGCGGTACATGCCGGGGGTAGTGGACTGGCCTTCGAGGTACTCGGGTTGTTCCTTGGTAGCCAGGTTGAAGTTGCCGCCGGACCATGCGTTCAGATCCTGAAAGACGGTGTTCTGATTTTTCCAATCGACGAAGTCCTGGGCAGCGATCCCATTGCGGTTGCCCTGCACCCTGGACCAGACCATGACCAGTTGGTCGGGCTGGGGGTAGGGCATGGGAGCCAGGAGGGTGCCGTACACAACGGTGAAGATGGCGGTGTTGGCACCGATGCCGAGGGCCAGGGTCAGGACCGCGGTGAGAGTGAAGACCGGCGACTTGAGCAATTGCCGCACCGAGTATTGGAGGTTACGCAGAATGGTTTGCATCGGTGTTCTCCTCTCGTGGTGTTACTCGGTGCGCAGCGCGCGCATGGGTTCAACAGCGGCCGCGCGGCGTGCGGGCAACGCCGCAGCGAGGGCGACCATGACCGCGGTGAAGCCGACGGCAGAGATCAATGTCCTGGGATCGGCGAAGGTGACGCCGTAGAGCTGACTGCGGAACAAGCGGGCGAGCGCGACGGTGGACGGCAGCGCGATGATGGTGGCAACCGCGGCAATCAGGAGCATTTCGCGCAACACCAGGGAGATGACACTGGAGCGTTGGGCACCGAGAGCGAGGCGCACACCAATTTCGCGGGTACGCTGTTCGGTGGAGTAGGCCAGAACGCCATAGAGCCCGACCGCCGCCAGGACCAGAGCCAGTCCTGAAAAACCGATCGCCAGCAGGGCCAGGGCGCGCTCGTCCGCAGCGCTGCGATCGACTTGAGCTTCCATGGTGCGGAGGCCGTCGACGACCAGGGTCGGATCGAGTTGGTGAATGGTCTGACGGATGGCGGCTTGCACGGTCTCGGGCGGCTGCTCGGTGCGCAGGTACATCACCACGCCGGTGGGATGTTTCTGCTGCAGGTAGGGAAGATAGACCGCCGCTCCTATTTCGGTGCGGAGGTCTGTATGGCGGATGTCGCCGGCGACACCGACGATGGTGGTGTCGAACTTGACATCATCGCCTCCGCCCTCGCCGATCTGACGGCCGATGGCGTTTTGGGGCGAGCCATAATAGCGGTTGGCGAAGGCGACGTTGACCACGGCGACGCTGGGCTGGCCCTTGGCATCGGCGAGGGAGAATTCCCTGCCCGCCAATAAAGGTTGATGAAGGGTGGCGAAGTAGCCGGGCGTGATGCGGGGCTGCTCGAAGTTCATGCGCTCGTCTTCGCCGGGCTTGTATCCCTGAATGGAGAAGTTGGACGTGTTTGAGTCGCCGGAGAGTTCGGGGTCTGTGGTGGCCGCGACCGACCTGACTCCGGGAAGGCGGCCCAGGGCTTCGAGGGCGCCGGCGACGATTTGCGGAGTGCGGTCTTCCCCGTAGCCAGAGCTGGCGGGATCAAGGGAGAACGTAACGAGGTGGCCGATCTCAAAGCCAACCTGCTGCTGGCGGAGATTGTCGAGGGTGCGGACGAAGAGGCCGGCGCCGCCCAGCAGCATGACGCTGAGGGCGATCTGCACGCCGACGGCCAGCTTGCGGAAGCGCTGCGAGCTTTTCGATGCGGTGCCGGTGTTCTGACGCAGAGTGTTGGCAAGGTCGGGGTGGATGAAGTGGATGACGGGCGCGATGCTGAAGAGGAGGCTGGCCAGCACGGAGAGGCCCAGGGTGAAGAGCAGCACGCGCATGTCGATGGAGGTTGAATAGGGTTCGGCGCCGGGGTCGGCGCTGGTCATGACACGGACCAGCACGCGCGCCACGACGGGGGCGAGAGCGAGCCCCGCGACGGCTCCGGCGAGACCGAGCATCAGGCCCTCAATGAGCAATTGGGAGACGATGCGGCCGCGCTGCGCGCCCAGGGCGTAGCGCATGGACATTTCGCGGGCGCGGGCGGAGGCGCGCAGCAGCAGCAGGGTGGCGACATTGATGGCGCACATGGTGACCAACAGGCCGGCCATGCTCATGAGAATGACGAGCGGCTTCTCAAGATCGAGACGGTTGGGATTGAAGCCACGGGAATCATCCACGACTTTGAGGTGCGAGTTGTCGATGAAGTTCTTGCGGAAGCGCTCCGATTTCGATTTGTAAAGCGTGAACTCATTGGTGCGCAGCGAGTGCCACAGCGGCTCGAGGCCGGCCTGGGCCTGGGCGTTGGTCACGCCGGGTTTGAGGCGCGCAACCAGAACCATCCAGACGGACTGATGATTGTTCAAGTCGTCCCGGGGAGCCATCCAGGGCATGGCAATTTCAACCATGCTGACGGGGATGAAGAGGCCGGGCTTGTATCCGCCGATGGCGGAATCGAAGTTTTGCGGAGCCACGCCGAGGATGGTGAAGGTGTGGCCATTGATGAGCACGGTTTGCCCGATCACATCGGGCGATCCGCCGAAGTGGGTCTTCCAATAGGTGTAGCTGAGAACAAGGACGGGGTTGGCGTTCTTGGCGGTGTCGTCCTGCGGCGTGAGGAGACGGCCCGCGGCAGGCTTGAGGCCGAGGAGTTGGAAGTAGTTTCCCGTGACAACTTCGGCGTCTTTGCTTTCAGCCTGGTTGTGCCAGGAGACGCCGACGCCGGTGCGGTCGGCGGCGAGTATGCCTTGAAAGACCTGGTTCTGGTCACGCAGGTCCTTATACATGGGGTAAGAGAAATAGTTGTGGCGGTTTTCCGCGTCGCCGCCGAAGCTGCTCATGGAGCCGGAGAAGGCGCCGCTCCACTCGAAGCGGACCAGTTCTTTGGGCTTCTCGACCGGGAGCATGCGCAAGAGGACCTGGTCGAACAAGGTGAAGATGGCGGCGTTGGCGCCGATGCCGAGGGCGAGCGTGAGCACCACGGTGATGGTGAATCCCGGCGACTTGCGCAACTGGCGCAGTGCGTAGCGGATATCTTGGAGGGTCGAATTCATCATCACTCCTGGTTACTCGGTTCGCAGGGCTTGTATGGGGTCAATGGAGGCGGCACGGCGGGCGGGCAGCCAGCTTGCAACCGCGATGGCAGCGGCAAGAATGCACAAAGCGCCGGTCAGGGAAAGTGCGTCCAGGGGAGTGACGCCGAACAAGAGAGAGGATTCAAATCGCGCCGCGGCCAATGCCAGCAGCAGGCCGAGGGCAAGGCCGACCAGCGCCATGGCCGCGGTGTCGCGCACGATCAAGATGGATGTGGCTTCGCGGGAAGCACCGAGCGCCATGCGGATGCCGATCTCGCGGCGGCGCTGGGTGACGCGGAAAGCGAGGAAGCCGTAGAGTCCGACGACGGTGAGGGCGAGTCCGATCAGTCCGAGGGCGCTGACGAGTTCGGCCATCATCTGGTAGTTGCCGGATGAGTAGCGAATCAGTTCGGGCAGCGACGTCACCATCATGGGATCGAGCAGCGGATGGGTGTGAATGAGCAGCTGGCGTACGGGCTGGGCGAGGCTCATGGCGTCGGGGCCGGTCTGGAGGGCGAAGGTCATCTCGCCCATGGTTGAAAAATGAAACGGCACGTAGAGGTAAGGCTCGGCGATCTCCCCGATCTGGTTGATGGGTGCATTTTCGGTGACGCCGACGATGCGCGCTTCACCGCTGGAATCGGGGGTGTGGATGGAGCCGCTCAAGCGAACAATCTGACCGATGGGATCGCCGCCGGGCCAATACCTCTGCGCCATGGCCTGGTTGATCAACACGACGGGGGGGCCGTTTTGATCGTCGGCCTGGGTGAAGCCGCGGCCGCGCAGGACGCGGGTTCCGGTGACGGCGAGAAAGTCGGGGCTGACGGCGTTGAATTTGATCTCGACGGGATCGCGCAATTCGGGATGGCTGGGCAGAACGGCTTTGACCGCGATGCCGCCTTCGGAGAGGCTTAACGGGGCGCGGATGGCGTAGGCGGCGCGTTCAACACCGGGCAAGGACTTCATGCGCGCGAACACGGCGTCCCGCATCTCCGGATCGGGCTCCTGGGTCCAGGCGAGGAGAACCTGGTTGCGGGTGAGGCCGATGGATTGGGTACGGGTGTTGAGGAAGCTGCGCACCAGCGCGCCGGTGGAGACGAGAAGCGCAAAGGAGATGGCGATCTGCAGCCAGATGGCGATGCGCTGGGTCTGGGGAGTGGGCGCGGCGGTGCGCGTGGCAGATGCGGCCTGCAGGACGGGAAGCAACTCGGGCCTGGCAACCTGGCGCAGGGGGACAAGGGCGAGCAGCAGCATGGTGGCCAGCGCTAACAGAGATGCAAACGAGAAGACGCGCCAGTCGAGTTGGAAGGCGGCGGCGTTCGATCCGACCTGGACCAGCATCGCAGGTTGCTGCACCAGCAGGCGCGGCAGAAGAGCGGCGATGCCCGCGGCGATGGCGAGACCGGCGGTGAGGCTGAGCAGGCAGAGCAACAGGTTTTCGATGAGCAGTTGGCGCGCCAGCGTGAGGCGGCGCGCACCGAGGGCCATGCGCAGGGCTACTTCGGGACTGCGCGCCAGGGCACGCGCCAGCAGCAGGTGGGCAACATTCACGGTGGCAAGGAGGACGACGGAGCCGACGATGGCGAACAAGATCAGGCCGCTGGCGCCGGCACTGGCCATGCGGTAGCGGAAGTCACTGACCGCGCGCGCGCCGCGATCGTGATGGGCAGCGGGATCGGCGCTCTGCCAGCCCTTGGCAATCGCGGATGCCTGGTCGTTCACGCGCGCCACGGTAGAACCCGGAGCGAGTCGACCCAGGACATTGAACCAGCGGAACTCAGGAGAAGTGAGATCGTCAGCTTTCGCGATCGCAGCCCAGGTTTCAGCGGGCATCCACAGATCGCGATCTTCGCCGTTATCAATTTCGCGAAAACCGGCGGGCAACACGCCCCAGATGTCCACTTGATTGCGAGTGTGCTCGCCGCGCATGAGGGTGATCCGGCGGCCGACGATGTTGGGATCGCCGGAGAATTCGCGCCGCCAGAAGTCGTAGCCCAGAAGCACGCCGGGATGAGTGCGCAACAAAGCCGCGTCGGCAGGAGTGAAGGCGCGGCCGAGGAGGGGGCGAACTCCGAGAGCTTCAAAGAAATTGGCGGAGACCACGTTGGTCAGGAGCAGTGCCGAGGTGCCATCGGTGCGGGGCATGAGGCTCCCGCGGCGGCCGAGGGCAACGGTGCTTTGGAGAGAGGCGGCGCGCTGGGAGAGCGCCTGGTATTCGGAATAGGTGAATGCGCCGTCGGGATTCTGGGGTGTGGTGGCAAACACGCGCACCAGTTGCCCAGGGTGCGGCACGCGGATGGGATGGAGCCAGTGCGCGTCCATGAGGCAGAAGATGGCGGAACTGGCGCCGATGCCGAGCGCGAGCGTGAGCACCGCGGCAAAGGAGAAGCCCGGCGAGCGGCGCAGTTGGCGGAGCGCGTCGCGCATGTCCTCGAGCAGTCTCATCGGTCTTCCCTCCTGTCCTTGAAATTGCGAAATCGAGAAACAATTATTCGTTGCGCAGAGCCTGCATGGGTTCGATGGAAGCCGCACGGCGCGCGGGAATGAGCGAGGCCACCAGCGCCAACGCAAAAATGGAAAGCGACGCCAGCACCAGTACCAACGGGTCGAGCGGATTTACCTGGAAAAGAAGAGAGCGCAACAAGCGCATGGCGAAGATGGCTGCGATGGCCCCCAGTCCGCAGCCCAGCAAGCCAAGTTTGGCCCCGGAGGCCAGCACCAGTTGCATGATGGTGGAGCGCTGCGAACCGAGCGCCATGCGGATCGCCATTTCGTGGTTGCGCATGGCAGCGGAGAACGCGATAACGCTGTAGATGCCGAGCAAGGATAACAACACAGCCGCAGCCGCAAAGCTGGAAATGAGAATGGTATTGAAGCGGCGCGAAGCCTGACCTTCCGCAATGACCTGGTCCATGGATTCAACCTGGGTGAGAGGAAGCTGCGGATCAATGGACGCAACGGCCGCGCGCACTGCGCCAGCCATCTGCTCCGGCGGCATTTGTCCGCGGATCATGAGAGTCCCGCCGTTTCCCGCCAGCAGATCGGGCGGAGCGAAAGGCCCCAGAGAAGCTTTAAGTTGGCTGTTCAGCGTGTAGAACTGGTTCTGCGTTTCGACGTCGGCGGAGGTCTGCCGGATATCGCCGATCTCGCCCACAACGGTCATCCAGGGCGTATTGCTTTCCTTGACGCCGATATGAATCCGCTTGCCAATGGGATCCTGGCCTGGCCAATAGTGCTCGGCGAGGGTGCGGTTCACGATCACCACCAGGGGGGAGTCGGTGCGGTCTGCGAGCGTGAAGTCACGGCCCCGGATGACAGGAATGCCGGCGGCGCGGAAGTAGTTCCCCATTACCTGCGACGCCCAGGCGATATTCAATTCGCCGCCCTTGGGATTCACGAAGCCCTCAGGAATAAAGGCGTTACTGGTTTGCCTGCCGGCCGCGGGCAGGATAGAGGTAACACCCACCGCCTGCACGCCGGGCAGCTGCTCGAGTTTGCTTTCGAGCGCTTGATTAAAGGCGTCGACGGCACTTTGGGTCGAATAGTGCTGCTGGGGGAGGCTGTAGGAAGCAGTCAGAGCGTGATCGGTGCGAAAGCCCAGGTCTACGGAACGCATCTTGTCAAAACTGCGCAGCAGGAGACCGGAAGCACTCAACAGCACCAGGGCCACGGCGAGTTCCGCGATGACCAGTGCGGAACGGAGATGCGTGTGTCCTCCGCCCGCGGTCCCGGTCCGGCCGCCTTCCTTGAGAGCTTCGTTCACGCCTGTGCGCGCGGCGGCCAGCGCCGGAATCACGCCGCACAAAACTCCGGTAAGAAGCGTTAGCGCGAGCGCAAACACAACCACCTTCCAGTCAACGCTGATGGAAGACACGCGGGGCAGCGTTTCGGGCAGAAAGCTGACGCCGATGCGCAGTGCGATTGCAGCCAGGGCCACGCCAAGAATGCCGCCGCCGAGGCTCAGCACCAGGGCTTCCACCAGGGATTGGCGAATGATGGTGCGCGCGTTGGCGCCCAGGGCGAGGCGCACCGAGATTTCGCGGCGGCGGCGGATGACGCGCACCAGCAGCAGTCCGGCGAGATTGGCGCAGGCGATGAAGAGCACCACCGCCACGGCCAGGAACAGCATGCGGACCAGGGGACGCGCATCGGCCACCGTAGTTTCAGCCAGCGGTTTCACAACGGAATGGATCCGCAGAGAGCCCATGGCGGGCGGAAAGCTATGCATGATCTCCACTGCCGCCATACCCGCATCTTCCTGGGCCTGGGCGGGTGAAATGCCGGGCTTGAGCCTGCCCACCATTTGGAAGTTCCAACTTCCCGCGCCCTGCACGATTTCGCCCTGGGTGAAGCTCATGGGCACCCAGAGTTCGCTGCGGTTCAATTGGCCGGGAACCAGCGGGAACTCGAAGGAGCGCGGCATGACCCCGATGATTTCGTAAGGCTTGCGGTCGAGTAGAATCTTTTGGCCGAGGATGTTTTCTGTGGAGTGGAAACGGCTGCGCCACATCTGGTAACTGATGACGGCGACCTGCTGGCTCGACTGATCTTCCCGGGGGGTAAACGGGCGTCCCTTGAGGGGCGTAACACCGAGCACGGAAAACATTCCAGCGGTTAGCCGGGAAGCATTGATCTGGGCAGGGGCGCCGGCACCGGAGAGTTCATAGCCGGTCTGCTGAAATGCGCCAAGCGCAGCGAAGCCACGCGAGTTGCGCGAGTATATGCCCACCTCGGCCGCCGTGGTGGGAGGGGGCCCCCCACCCATATCCACGCCTTCCAGGGAATCGCCGAGGATCATCAACCGGGAGGGATCGGCAAACGGAAGCGGGCGCAGCAGCACGCCTTCAACGATGGAGAAGATGGCGGTGGTGGCGCCGATGCCGAATGCCAATGTCAACACGGCTGTCGCGGTGAAGCCTGGCGCCTTGCGGAGCTGCCGCATTGCGTACCGAATGTCCCTTCCGATCTTGTTCATCGTTCTCCTCGTACCTTGCTCGTTCCAGTTGGTCTTGCCGTTATTCGGTTCTCAGGGCCTGCATGGGTTCAATGGACGCGGCGCGCCGCGCGGGAATCAGGCTGGCCACCGCCGCGCATAGGCCGAGTACGACGCTGGCGCCGGCGAGGGCCCATGGGTCGTATGCGCCGACTCCGTACAGTTGGCTGGCCATCAAATGCCCGGCCAACAAAGCCGCGGGAATACCGACGATGAGTCCAAACGCAATCTGCATGAGGGCGCCGCGCAAAACGCTGCCCAGAACGCTGGAGCGGGTGGCGCCGAGGGCCATGCGAATGCCGATTTCGCCGGTACGACGGGCAACGAAGTAGGACATGACGCCATAGAGTCCCACCGATGCCAGGATGAGGGCGAGCAGGCCGAACAGCATGGTGAGCCGCGCGACCAGGCGATCCTGGGTGAAGTTATTGGCCACCTGGGCGCCGAACGTCTTGAGGTCGACGACGGTGAGATTGGGATCGATCGAAGCCAGGGTGCGGCGCAACAACGTATCGGCTTCCTGCTGGGGCGCGCGGAAGCTCACGATGATGGCATCGATGAACATGGATTGCGTTTCGCCGCCGATGATGGGCGGTTCTTTATAGCCGTCGTAGTGCTGGGACAAGGGGCGGAGGAACACGGGGCGCGGCAGGTCGCGCGGATTGTTCATCTTGAAATTGTGAAAGACACCCACAATCTCAAAAGCGCCGGAATACTGCGGCAGATCGATGCCGAAGTGCTTGCCGATCGGGTCTTCGTTGGGAAAGAAGCGCTTGACGAACTCCTGGTTGACCACGGCGACCAATTGCGAGTTGGCGGTATCGGTTTCAGAGAAGTCGCGGCCGTGCACGATGGGCACGCCGATGGAAGCGAGGAAATGAGTACTGACGCGGTCCCACGTGGAACCGCAGCGGCTGTTGGGTCCGGGAGCGGGATGGCCCTGCTGAATCACGCATTCGCCCCAGTTATCGCCTTCGAGCGGGCTATAGAGAGCCATGCTGACGTTGGCTACGCCGGGAAGCGAGGAAAAGCGATTCTCTATCTCCCGATAGAGAGGTTGAAGGCGGTCGGAAGTGTAGCCGGCGCCCGCAGGATCGACATGGATCACGTAGCGGTTGGAGGTTTGCACGCCGAAATTCTGATGTTCCAGATTGTTGAGGGACTTGGTCATCAGAATGGCGCCGGCCAGTAGCACCAGCGACAACGCCGCCTGAAAAATGACCAGCGCTTTTTGGGGGAGCGAAGAGCGGTCGCGGGTAGAGCGATTGATTCCGCGCAACACTTCGGCGGGCTGTGCGTGGGAGGACAGCCATGCTGGAGCAAAGCCGAAGATGATGCCGGTGGCCAAGGAAACAAGAAACGCAAATCCGAGCACGGCGAGCGACGGGGTGGCGTCGATGGGCAGGTTGCGCGCATCGGGAAAGGCGAGCGCCAGGATGGTCCGGGAGCCGGCATAGGCAACAGCCAGGCCGGCGAGCCCGCCCAGGCAACTGAGCAGGATGCTTTCGGTGATGATCTGGCGAATGACGCGGGTGCGTCCGGCGCCCAAAGCCATGCGAACGGCAACGTCGCCGCGACGGGTAGTGCTGCGCGCCATCATCAGGTTGGCAATGTTGGCGCAGGCGATAAGGAGCACGACCGAAGAGAGGATCATGAGCATCTTGAGGCCGGTGCCGGTTTCCTGCTGCATGCTCTGAATGCCGCCGCCGCCGGGCACGATCATGACGTGCTGCTTGGGAATGATGGTGGCGCCGCCGTTGTCGGTGTAAACGGGGCGCGTGGCGAGCCAGTTGCGCAGCGCCGCCGACAGCTTCGCCTGCAAGGCGGGAATGTTGGTTCCGGGGCGCACCCTGCCGAGCGGATAGAGCCAGTTGGAGTCCTCGTGGTGGAGGATCGAGCTGTCTCCGCGCGCATAAGGCTCCATCTGCAGCGTTAGCCAGAAGTCGGGCGGGTTGTCGGAGACGCGATCGCCGAAAAAGCTGGGTGGCGCGACACCGATGATGGTGAAGGGATGGGCCTGGATGGTGACGGTGGATCCGACGATGGCGGAGTCGGCGCCGAACTCGTTTTGCCAGGAACGATAGCTGAGCACGACCGCGGGCGAGGAGGAAGGCTGATCGTCGGATTCACCCAGCACGCGCCCCTCATACGGTCCCACGCCCAGGGTGGAAAAGTAGTTGCCGCTGACGAACTCGCCGCGCAGTTCCCTGGGCAGCGCATTGCCCCGGCGCACGCTCCACTGCCACTGACCGGCCTGCACCGCGGCCAGCGATTGAAATTCCGGAGCGGAATTTTTCAGGTGCTGGTAAAGGTCGTACGAGAAGATGTCGAAATCGCCGTTCTCGCCCACGAATCCGCCGTTGACGCAGCAGTCGTCGGTGTCGCCGATGCGATAGAGCTGCGACGGGTCGGCCACCGGCAGCGAACGCAGCAGGATGCCCTGCACCAGGGTGAAGATGGCAGTGTTGGCGCCGATGCCGAGCGCCAGCGTGATGACCGCCGTAAGCGTAAATCCCGGCGACTTGCGTAACTGGCGCAAGGTGTAGCGAAGATCCTGGAGAAATGTTTGCATGTCCTCGAGTTCCTTATTCTGTTCGCAGGGCTTGCATGGGATCGATGGAGGCGGCGCGCCGCGCGGGAAGGAAACACGCGACCAAAGCGACCGCGCACAGGACCACGGCAACCGTGGCGAAAGTCAACATGTCGGACGTTCCTACCCCGAAGAGCATGCTGCGGAGAAAACGGGTGAGGAAGAGAGAAGCACCCACGCCAACCGCGAGGCCCGCAGCGGTAAGCCACAATCCATGCAACAGAACCTGGCGGAAGATGAGGCCCTTGCCGGCGCCGAGGGCGATGCGTATGCCGATTTCGTGGGTGCGCTGGCGGGTTGTGTACGCGACCACACCATAGATGCCGATGGCGGCGAGGAAGAGGGCGAGCAATCCAAAGGATGCCGCGAACGAAACGGCAATGCGCTCGAAGACGCTGCCCATGCGCATATTTTCCTGCAGGGTATCGACGTTGAAGACGGGCAGATTGGCATTGAGGCTGTGAACGGTATCGACTACGGCGGCGGTCATGGCTCGCGGTTCGCCCCGGGTGCGCACATGCAGAATCACGGTGTCTTCGTAGCGCTGCGCCAGAGGTATGAGGATCAGCGGGGTTGGATCGTAAATCAGGCGGCGATATTTTCCGTTGGCCGTAACGCCGACGACGGTGCGATAGCGATTCGCCGAAAGTTGGATGCGCTTGCCGATGGCATTCTGTCCAGGCCAGTAACGATCGACAAATGCCTGGTTGACGAGGATGACGGGCAGAGTGTCGGCCGTGTCCTGCTCGGTGAAATCGCGGCCCGCGAGCAGAGGCGTGCGCAGGGTGGCGAGGTAATCAGGGCCAACAATGCCGCGGTCGGCTTCCATGTCTTCATGCACGCGCGGGACGTAGCCTTCAGGGAGCACGCCGTCGGAATGGATGGTGAAGCTGAGCGGGGAGAAGTCAGCGAGGGTGGCCGACTGTACGCCGGGAAGCTGCTTGACGCGCAACAGAAGCTGGCGCTGAAACTCGGTGCCGGTCTTGTCGGTGTATCCCATGGGATGCAGATCGAAAGTGGCCAGGAGGACGTGGCCGGGTTCGAAGCCGGGATCGGCCTGCTGGGCTTTTTGCAGGCTGCGCACAAATAATCCGGCGCAGGCGAGAAGTAACAGGGACAAGGCGACCTGGGCGACGACGAGACTGGATGCAAGGCGGGACTTACTCAATCCGCCGGCGGTGTTCAGCGCTTCGTCCTTCAGGACAGCCATGGGCGAAAGCCTGGAAGCGCGCAAGGCGGGCGCAATGCCGGAGATGACCGCGGTGAGCAGGGAGACCAGCATGGTTCCAAGCAGCACGCGGCGATCGAGATTGCCATTGATGGCGAGGGGCAGCGTGGTGCCGGGAAGAAACGTGCCCAGGATACGCGATGTCCACACGGTGACAACGATGGCAACGAATCCGCCGGCAAGAGCCAGGATGACGTTCTCCACCATGAGCTGCCGCACCAGCGTCCAGCGGCCGGCGCCCATCGACAGGCGAATGGCAAATTCGCGACGACGTCCAACCGAGCGCACCAGGAGAAGGTTGGCTACGTTGGCACAGGCCAGCAGGAGCAGCACCGCGGCCAGGGCGAGCAGAATCGGCAGCGTCCCCGCGAGGTACACATTGGCGCCAAAGGGCGAACGCCACAGAGGGTCAGTGGAGATCTGGTTGGCACCCAGGTGCGCGGCGGGAAAGCTATTGGCGATGCGCTGCATCAGGAGGTTGAGTTCATTCTCTACCTGGCGGTGATCGGAGCCGGGACGAACTACGGCGAGCACATTGAGCCACGACGCGCCGCGATAGTCGATGCGATCCGAACCCCAAACCTGCCGATCCATGCCGAGAGGAAGAAAGATGTCTGTGTGCAGGCCGCTCTTGCAGCCGATGAAGCCCCTGGGCGCGACGCCGACGATGGTGTAGGGATGGAGGTTGATCTCGATGGTCTTGCCGATGATAGCCGGGTCGCCCGCAAAATGGTTCTGCCACAGCGCGTATCCCAGCACCGCGATGGGCGCGCCGGCGCGCTCGTTGGCTTTTGTGGCTAGCAGGGTGCGGCCGAGGATGGGACGGACGCCCAGCACTTCGAAGTAGTCCGAGGAGGCTAGTGCGCCGTAGATGCGTTCGGGGTTTGCGGATCCCGTGATGGACATGAAGTCATCGTGGTATCCGAGCATGCCGGTGATGGTTTTGGCGTTATCGCGTAGATCGAGGAAGTCGGGATAGGAGAGCGGCGGAGGGGCGTGCTCCGTGCGTTCGCCGCGCTGGATGGTCAGCATGTTCCCCGTATTCGCTACACCGGGAATGGGGTTGAAGAGCGTGGAACTGATCCAGCTGAGTATGGTGCTATTGGCGCCTATTCCCAGGGCCAGCGTGAGCACCGCCGTGAGCGCAAAGCCCGGCGAGCGGCGCAACTGCCTGAATGCGTATTGCGTGTCTGCCAGCAGTTGTTTCATCGCGTTCTCCTCTCTTTCAGGATCGGCCTCTCACGTTGATAACGGGGAACAGGATGGAGCGATTACTCGGTTCTCAGGGCTTCCATGGGTTGAATGGAAGCGGCGCGGCGCGCGGGGATGATTCCGGCCGCCAGGACCGTGAGCACGAGCACGCCGGCTGCGGCGGCGAGGCTGAGTGGATCAAACGGGACCACGCCAAAGAGCAAGGTGCTGAGCAGGCGGACAGTGAAGAAGGTGCCCAGGCCGCCGATGACCAGGCCGGCTACGATGGCCTGAAGGCCGCCATTTACGATCAACCGTGCGATCTGTCCGCGGGTGGCGCCGACCGCCATGCGCAGGGCAAATTCGCGGCTGCGCTCGGTGACGGCATAGGCCATCACGGCATAGAGGCCGAGCGTAGCGACCAGCAGGCTGGCCAGCGCGAAGACGCCCGACAGTTCCACCGGAATGCGCGCAATCTGATAGCGCACGTTGGTGACGGCGCGGAGGGATTCCACATTCTCGAGGGGCAGTGCGCCGTCAAGACGCGCGATGGTCTGGGTCAACGCCGGCACGGCGGCATCGGCAGTGGTGCGGGAACGAACAGCGACAAAGACATGGCTCTGATAGTGCTGCGCCAGGGGCAGAAAGAGGATCGGCTCGGGATCGGTGTCCTGGGGGTTGTAATAGGCGTAGTTCTTGACGATGCCCACGATCTGGCATGGCTTCTTCTCAATCATCACGCTGCTGCCCAACGCGTTTCCCCGGGGCCAGTAGCGATGGGCCATGTCTTCGTTGATGACCGCGACCAGGGGTGCGTTCTCGCGGTCCTGCGTGGTGAATTCACGGCCCTGCGCCATGGCAATACCCATGGTATGAAAGAACTGCGGGCCTTCGAGATCGGTGACCACTTCCATGCCTTCGTCTTTGGCGGGGGTGTAACCGGGCACTTCAAGCTTCCACGCGTTGCCGGATCCGTAGTCGCCCATGGGAAGGTGAGAGGTCAACGTGGCTTCGCGCACGACGGGCTCGCTGCGCAACTGGTCAAGCAGGGTGGCCTGGAAGGCAAGGCCCCTGGCTTGGGTATAGCCCGAACGTTCGAGCGGGATGCTGGCGGTGAGGGTATTCTCGCGATCGAATCCCCGGGCGCGCGTCACTACGTTCAAGAGGGTGCGGGTGAGCAAGGCACAGGCCGCCAAGACCACGAAACACAAGCCGAGTTGCAGGCCGAGAGCAGCGATTTTGACGAAGCGCTTGCGGCCCGCGCCTACGATGTTCTGGCCGCCTTCGCGCATGGCATCCTTTGGCGAACGACTCAGCGCCTGGCGGATGGGCAACATGCCGCACATCACCGCGACCACCATGATGAGGCCGGCGACTAAGGCCAGGACCCGGAAATCAGTATTCAGGTTGAAGCTGATGGGCATGCCAAAGTCAGGCAGAATGACATAAAGACCGCGGGGGAGGATCAGGCTCGCGCTCCATCCCACGGCTCCGCCCAGCACCGCCAGCAGTAGCGCCTCGGTAAACAATTGGGCTGCGATGCGGCGGGAGGTGGCCCCGAGCGAAGAGCGGATAGCGATTTCGCGGCGTCGTTTTGCGGCGCGCTGGCTGAGCAGCGACGCAGTGTTGGCGCATACCAGCAGCAGCAGGAGGATCGCGGCGCCCAGAAGGATGGGCATCTGTTCGCCAATGGCGCCAAACATGCCGCGCTCGAAGTGGGCGGAGTCGCGCAGGTTGAGATCCCAGCCGCCGTAGTTCTCGCCATGCGCCTGCCACTGCCGGGCGAAGATACGGGCCAGGGTGTGCAACTCGGATGCGGCGGACTCGGACGTAGCGCCCGATCGCAAGCGAGCCGCCACCTGCAGCCCCATGTGCTTGATTGGATCAGCTTCGGCTTCCGGCTGCAGCGAGCGCGATGCCGAAAGCGGCACCCACATCAACTCCGCCATGCCTCCATAAATACCGGAGAAGTCGCGGGGCGCGACGCCGATCACCGTGAAGGGATGGCGGTTGACCGAGATGGCCTGGCCGACGATCTGGGGGTTGGCGTTGAAGCGCACCCGCCATTCGCGATCGCTCAGCACCACTTCATCGTGCATGCCAAAGGCGTGATCGTCGGCGCCGGGGGTGAAGAAGCGCCCCACCTGCGGTTGCAGGCCCAATAACTGAAAGTAATTGCTCGAGACCAGGCCCGCGGAGAGCGCTTCCGGCGGCGCGCCCGCTGAAGACAGGTCGAGGGTCGTGAGGGTAAAGGCTACGAGATTCTCGAGGCTACGATCGCGCTCGCGCAAAAACTGCATCGCATCGTAATGAACCGAGTATCCCTGCGATCCGCGCACTGTGGCATCGATAAAGCGAAGAGAGCGCGGATCGCTGACATGAGGATAAGGATCAAACAAGACAGCTTTGATCCAGGTGAAGACGGTGGTGAGCGAGGCAATACCCAAAGCAAGCGTGAGGACAGCGGCCAGGGTAAACCCCGGCGCATGACGCAACTGGCGCGCCGCGTACCGCACATCCCGTATCGAGCTCTGGACGAACATGACTATGCCTCGACTTCCTGGGTGAGCTTCTTCAACTCATCTTCTGAAACCACCTTGCCGTCGAACAGGTGCACTTCGCGGTCGGCGTGCTTGGCGAAGCGCGGATCGTGCGTCACCATGCAGATGGTCGAGCCTTCGCGATGCAGGTCAGAGAGGAGATGCATGACGGCTTCGCCGTTCTTCGAATCCAGGTTGCCGGTAGGCTCATCGGCCAGGAGGATGGAAGGCGACCCGGCCAGTGCACGGGCTACTGCGACACGCTGCTGCTGACCGCCGGAGAGTTGCGCCGGATAGTGCCGCATACGATGGGCCATGTTGACGCGCTCGAGAGCTTCCTTTACGCGCTTCTTGCGCTCCGCGGAGGGCATACCGGCGCGATAGGTGAGCGGTAACTCAACGTTCTCTTCAACCGTGAGATCGCCGATGAGATTGAAACTCTGGAAGATGAAGCCGATTTCCTGATTGCGAATGCGCGACCGCTCGCCGAAGCTCAGGTTCTCGACGGGCTTGTTGTTGAGCAGATACTTGCCGCCGGTGGGCGTGTCGAGCAAACCCAGGATGGACAGCAACGTCGACTTGCCGCAGCCTGACGGGCCGGACATGGCCACGTATTCGCCGCGCGAAATGGTGAGATGAATCCCGGAGAGCGCGTGCGTCTCCACTTCGTCGGTGTAGAAGACCTTGGTCAAGTCCTCAATGTCAATCAGATTGTCATTCATTGCCATCCCTTTCCTCAGTAGTCGGTTTGCAGCAATCAGGTGATCGCCGCTCAGTCCATACAGTGAACGCGTGAAAAAGTGAAGAAGTGAAAAAGTGATCGTCCGTTACTCTTTCACTGTTTTTGTTCACTTCCTCACTTATTCACTGCTCTTACTCCAGCCGGATGCGATCCACGTTGTCGTAGCGCGACATGTCGGAAAGAATCACCGTGTCGCCTTCTTTCAAGCCATCGAGCACCTGGATGCTGTTCACCGAGGCGCGTCCCACCTTGACCGGAACGCGAACCGCGCCCTTATGATCGGGGTCCTCTCTGAACAGGCTCAGTGTCGAGTTCTCATTACCCAGCGCGGGGCGACCGACGTAGAGGACATCGTTCAAGCGCTCCAGGTCGATGGTGCCGTCGACGCTCAGCCCCTTCACCGCGCCCGGCGGTACGGGGCCATCGAGTACTACGTCAACGGTGCGCGTTCCGTTCAGAACGGCGGGATCAATTCTGGTAACGTGGCCTGGGATGACGCCGTTATGGGTATCGATGGAGGCAGGCTGTCCAATCTGAATGTCGCGCGCCTGGGTCTCGGCGATTTGCAGGGCGGCTTTTAATTTGCCCAGTTGCACAACCTCAGCCAGGGACTGGCCGACGGTGACGTGCGAGCCCACCCCCAGGGGAACCGGCAGAGGATCAACTTCCCCGGAGATGCCGGCCCGTACTTCAAGAGCCTTTGTCTGCTTTTGATAGAGATCGAGCAAGGTCTTGGCCTGGTCGACCTTGGCTTGCGACGAGGCGAGCTGCACCTCGATGGCCTTTTCGTTCATATCCAGTTGTTCCAGGCTGATCTGGTGCTGGGTGTTGAGTTGATCGGCGGTGTTCTTGGTCTTGTTGTAAGCCACGCCGGAGAGCACGCCCAGGTCGAGGAGCGCCTTGTCGGTTTTTTCCTGCAACTGGTCCTGGGTATAGTCCGAGTTGACCTGGGCGGCGGCGGCTTTCTTGTCCATCAGGGTGCTTCGCAGGGTGGCCTGGAGGCTCTTGTAATCGGCCTCCGCGGCCTTAACCGCCAACTGGGCATCGAGCAGTTTTTGCTGGACTTCCGGTGCGGCCAGGTCCATGAGGATGGTGTCGGGCGTGACGATGGTGCCGGGCAAGACCCGAATGCGGACCACGGTGGCTTCGGTCTGGGCAGGAATCAGTTCGATCGAATCTTCACGCGGAACCAGGGTGCCGGTCGAGCCGCGTACCTGGCGGATCATGTTGCCGCGTTTGACGGTGTCCGGCCAAATAGTTGAGGCATCCACGGTGGGCGCCGCCGGCTTCAGCCGCGATACGCCGTAAGCTGCTCCAACGAGCACCACCACACCGACGCCGATCCACACGTACATCTGGCGTCTCTTCTTTTGCTTAATATCAGGGCGAGCGATATCCATTGCGCCCCGGTAGTTGCACTTGCCATGCCAAAATCACCCGCACGGCGAGATGCTGATAGCAAAGGGCTTGCCGGGAGCCAGGAATTCTTTGCGGCCCAGAAAGAGTGACCGATAGCAGGGCCGATTGTCCGGAAACGGACAGTTTGCGGAATCGCTACGGTGATATAAACCGGCACTGTCGATTGCCGCAAAGGCTTCACAGGCCCACCACACGGTCGGCGGCGATAACCAAGCCCAAAGTGAGCGCTGCAATGACGATTTCTCCCACGGCACCCACCAAAAACGGGCGCCAGCCCTGCTTTCCCAACTCGCGCAGATTGGTACGCAGACCGACACCGGCAAAGGTCAGCAGAAAGAACCAGCGGGAGAGGTTGGCAACGGTCGCCAGTTGCGGCTTGGTGAAGAACGCCAGGCTAGCGAGCAGCGAAACGAGCAGAAAACCCAAGACGAACTTGGGGAATTTCTGCCACAGGAACGCGGCCTTACTTCCCTGCACTCCACGTCCGCCGCGAGTCGCCCAATAGAGCGCGTAGCCCAACACCACGAAGCCGATGGTGGCGTTACGGGTTGTCTTGGCGAGAACCGCGACTTTGCCGGCGGCATCGGAATAGAGCGCGCCGGCGGCGGTCGCCTCGGCCGTGTTGTCCACCGCAAGGCCGGCCCACAGTCCGTAGGCGTGATCGCTCAGGTGCAGGAAGTGCCCGATGGCCGGAAAGCTGAACAGCGAAATCGCGCCCAGCGCGAGCACTGCGGCGATCGCCAGGGATGAATCTTCTTCATCGGCTTCGATGGCGCCCTGCGCGGCGATGATGGCTGAGACGCCGCATATCGACGAGCCGACAGCCAGCAGGGAGCTGAGTTTGGGCCTCAGCTTGAACACCCGCCCGAGCAGGTGCATGAAGCTGAGCGCCAGCACGATTTCGATAGGCACCAGAACCAGGCTCACGCCGCCCAGTTTCAACAGGTCGCCGAGTAGAAAGCGCGATCCGAGCAGTACTATGCCGGCCTTGAGCCAGAATTCGTACGTGGCTACGCCGGCCTGAAAGAGGCGGGGGACACCTACGGTGTTCGCCAGCACTAGACCAATCAGGATGGCCCAGAGCACATATTCAATGTTAGGGAGAGCCAGGTGGTGAGCCTTGCCGTAATGCGCAATGGACTGTTCGATCCACTTGCCTGCGAAGCCCACCGCGGCTAGCAGCAGAAGTCCAGGTACAAGCTGGATCGCTTTCAAAAGAAGCGTGGGCTCCGCGGGCCGTGAGACGGCTGTTGTCGATGCCATAGTGACCTCCGTTCCTTTTTCTTTCCAGATGGAATCGCGCTGAACTACCAACTGATTTTTGGGAACCATCCCAGGCGCACCAGCGCGACAAGGGTCAGGGCCAGCGCCACCGCCCATCCGTCGACCGGTATGCGGGGTGAACCTTTTGAGTCGTGGTTTGTTTCGCTCATTGCGTACTCCTTTTTGATTGGTGAATTGAAAGGCGGCGAACACGAAAAAGCCCCGGTCGCGCCAGGGCGCCGGGGCTATGGGTCGATTCCTGTTTGTCTCTTCAGCCGTGGAGGCTTAGAGGTTAAGGCTTCCCACGCGAACACCGGCGCATGTGCTCTGACAACAACAGCAGCACTGCATCCCGAGGGTGTTCGCCGACAGGCTCATGGCATGAGAGTACGAGGAGTCGAATTGGATGTCAACGGGGTTCAGGCGCGTTCTACGGCCAATCCGACCGCGTTTCCTCCCCCGAGACACAAAGCCGCGATGCCGCGCCTCTTCCCTCTTTGTGCCATCGCGGAGAGCAGCTTCACCAGCACCGCTGCCCCGCTGGCGCCGATGGGGTGACCCAGCGCCACCGCGCCGCCATGCACGTTCACGCGGGAGGCATCGAGGCCCAGTTCGCGATTCACCGCCAGCGCCTGCACCGCAAAAGCCTCGTTCAGTTCGAACAAATCGACGGTATCGAGTTCCCACCCGGCTTTCGCCGCAACCTTGCGCACGGCATCGATGGGCGCCAGGCCGAACCACTCCGGCTCGCGGCCCGCCGTGGCCTGGGCGCGAATCACAGCCAGCGGGGTGAGCCCGCGCTCCCGCGCCAGTTCAGCACTGGTCACCACCACTGCTGCAGCGCCATCACTCACGCCGGGAGCGTTGCCCGCGGTGACCGTGCCGCCCTCTTGAAATGCCGGCTTGAGACGGGCAAGCACCTCCACCGTGGTTTCCGGCCGGATCGCCTCATCTGCATTGAAGGCGCGCGGCGCGTCGCCTTTTTTTGACGCGGGAATCTCGACCGGCACAATCTGGTCGCGGAACAAGCCTTCCTTGGTGGCAGCAGCGGCGCGGCGATGCGATTCCGCCGCGAACGCATCCTGCGCGTCGCGCGTGATGCCATACTTTGCGGCGATCATTTCGGCGGCTACCCCCATGTGATACCCCTTATAGGCCTCCCAGAGTCCATCGTGGATCATGACGTCGATCAAAGAGCCGTTTCCCATGCGATACCCGGTCCGCGCCTGTTGCAGGAGGTAGGGTGCATTGCTCATGGATTCCATGCCGCCGGCGACCATGAAGTTTGCATCGCCGGTCTGAATGGCCTGCGCCGCCAGGGACACTGCGCGCAACCCCGAACCGCACACCTGGTTGACGGTGAGAGCCGCTGAGGTGGCCGGCATGCCGCCGTGGAGGGATGCCTGCCGGGCGGGATTCTGCCCCAGGCCGGCCTGGAGCACGCATCCCATGATGCATTCGTCCACTTCGTTCGCGTCGATCCGAGCGCGCCGGATCACCTCCCGCACCGCAAGTGCACCTAACTTTGGCGCCGTGAACGATTGCAACGAACCCTGAAACTTTCCGATCGGCGTACGCACCGCCGAGACGATTACCGCTTCCTTCATACCGTCAGATCTCCGTAAGCCATCCAGCAGGATATCAATTGGATGGCGCACAACGCCCGGAGAGGTGCTCGCAAAGGAACCCAGGATTGTCGCCGGTCAATCGGGTGTGTAGAGTTACCGATGCGGACGAGCGGGCGCGACACCCGTGCCGGAAAGCCCACGGGACAATAAACCCCCGACGAAAGCGATTTTCTTCATGGGGCGTCGGCTTTTGCAAGCTCAATTCCGTCTCACGTACAGGCGATCCAGACAAGCGAGGTAGGCTCGACGATGCGAAGGCTCCTAGTGCTCGGGCTGGCTGCGGCCATGGCGATCCCCGCGGTCGCAGCCCGACGTGTCACTATCGCGCAACTCGCAGAGACTGTTTCGAGCGCGGTGGGACAGCATCGCAGCGATGAAGACATCGCCCGCCAACTCGGCACGCTGGAACTGTCAGAGCGTCTTACTGAAACCAATTTGCATCACTTCGCGGCGCGTCTTGCTCTGCAGCCGCGAACAGCGCTGGCCCTGCAAATGCTGGCCGATCAATCGGCATTCCTCGATTTGCCCTCGGACGAGTTACCCGGGACAGCGCCGCCCGATGCGACGGCACAGCAGAAAATGCTGGAGGGGGCCCGTGCCTATGCCGTCCAGACCTGGTCGCGTCTGCCCAATTTCTTTGTGGCCCGCGTGACGACGAGTTTCGACGATGGGCCGCAGGTGATGCGCAAGGGCGAGTGGCCAGTGCGGCTGGGCCTTCACCCGATCGGTACCAGCAACCGTCAGATCACGTTTCGCGACGGGCAGGAAGTGGCAGACCAGAACGAGGGCGACAAAGCCAAAAGTGCCGCCGAATTAGGCCTGCGCAGTTGGGGTGAATTCGGTCCCGCGCTGACCGTGGTGCTGGCAGACATGGGCCGTCGCCCGATCGCCTTTACCCACTGGGAGCAGACGGATGCCGGACTGGCAGCGGTGTTTCGTTATGAAGTGCCGAAGGAAGCCTCGCATTACGCCGTCAGCTACTGCTGCACGGTGAATGAGCAAGTCTTAGGGCGGACACAATTTGGCTATGGCGGCCGCGAGCGTTCTGCACAGCAGGTCGCCAATATACCTCGCGGCAACGAGGCGCATACCTACACCGAGACGCCGGGATACCGCGGAACGATCGCCATCGATCCTGCCACGGGCGCGGTGTTGCGCCTCACCATCGACGCCGATTTGAGTAAAGCCGATCCGCTGTTGCGGGCGGCGACCGCGATCGAGTACGGCCCGGTCACCATCGGCGACCGCAAATTCATTTGCCCCTTGCGCAGCATTGCCGTGTCGCAGGAGCAGGCAGGGGCGGGTGCGGGAACTGCAAGGGCGATGGAACTGAACGGAGTAGGCGACACCGCCTGGCAAAGCCCGTTGACCCGCGCGCACAACGCGCCAATCCTGCTGATCAACGAGACGCGGTTCGCCGAATATCATCGCCTCGGTTCAACCGCGCGTATCCTCACAGACGCAGGAGCCAACGATCCAGCTTCGACGCAAACGGTGAAAGCGCCTGCGCCGGGTGGGGGAAATACGTCAGCACCTCCGCAGGCGTCTGCGGATGCGGGTGCAGCCGACGTGGCAACGCAGACGGTTCAACAACAGGGAGCGCAAGCAGCAGCGTCCCCGCCGCCTCCCGAAGAGCGCGTGGCGCCACCTCCGCCAGCCCAGCCGGTGATTCCGGAAATCAGCATGAGCACGGCAGACAGCGTGCCCGATCTTCCCGCCAATGCGCCGACCGGCCCGAACAGCGGATTCTCGATCAAGGTGACCACCCGCCTCGTGGATGTGGGCATCGTCGCCTACGACAAGAAGGGCCGGCCTGTCACCGATCTGAAGGCTGAAGACTTCGAGCTCTACGACAACGGCCGCAAGCAGGAGATTCACTTCTTTACACCGGCTGGGGGCGCCCTCGCAACTGCTCCGGAATCGGCGCTGCCCGCAACCGCCGTCAGCAGCTTCTCCAACCGGGCGCTGGAGCCAATTTCAATGCCGGGCTCCGCACCCTCGCCTGAAACCGGCTCAACCATCCTGCTCATCGACGAGAGTCACATCGCCTGGGGCGACCTGGACAATGCGCGCAACCAGATGCTGAAATTTCTCGCCGTCGTTGCGCCTTCCGAGCGTGTGGGGTTGTACTCCATGACCGGGCTGGGGTTCAGGGTGCTTGCCGAGCCAACCAGAGATCACGCAGCCTTGATGGCCTTGCTCAAGACTTTCACGCCCAAGCAACAAGCACTTTCCAATGCGCAGGAGGAGGAGAAGCGCAATCGCCAGCAGTTCAATGAAGTGCACAATGCTGCCGATTTGAACTCGGTAAATGGCAACCACACGGACGTTCCCGACGCCGATCAGCCAGTCGATCCGCAGTTGATGACCATGGGCAACAATCCGGCGCGCTCGTCGCTCATCATTCTCTCCCAGGTGGCGCGCCATCTGGCTGCCATCGCAGGGCACAAAAACCTGGTGTGGGTATCGAGCGACAATGTCTTCGGCGATTGGCAGGATCAGCAGGTTGGCATCGATAAGAGTCCCAAAGGATTCGAGTCCTACGCTCTTCGGCTGCAGGAGGCAATGAACGACGCGCACGCCGCGGTGTATCCGTTCGACGTTTCGCAGCTCGAATCGAGCGCCGTATCAGCGGACATTCAGCACCGCAACGTCGAGTTGACGCAAGCCGCCGCGGACAATGCGGCTACGGCAGCAGCAGCCAGCGGATCTGGTCCCACCGCCCGCGATATGCAGCCGGGACGCATCAGCGCCGAAATGAGCCAGGACCTGCACCCGATTCAAGGGCCCATCCGCGAAGTGGCCGCGGCCACCGGCGGGCGCACCATTCGACGCACCGGCGGTCTGGCCGACGCCCTCAGCGGCATCGTGGAAGATGGGCGCTCAACTTATCTGCTGAGTTTTTCGCCCCAAGGTCCAGCCGACGACCAGTATCACTCCATCAGCGTAAAGCTGGCTGGGAGGCGCGGGCTCACTCTTCGCTATCGTACCGGATACCTGTTTCAGAAAGAGCCCGCCACGCTGAAGGATCGCTTTCAACAGGCAATGTGGCGCCCCCGCGACATGAGCGAGATTGCGATCACCGCCGAAATCGCCCCACAAACCGGCAGCGCCGACATCAAAGTGAACGTTGCCGCCTCAGACCTGGGGATGGAAGAACAGGCTGGTCGCTGGATGGACAAGCTGGACATTTTCTTCATTCAGCGCGATGACGCCGGATTGCATGCCCATGTGGAAGGCCAGACGCTCGGCCTGCGTCTTAAGCCATCCACATATCAAAGCTTGCTGCCCAAGGGAGTTCCCTTCGAGCGCGCCATCGCGATGCGGGCGGGCATGGCATCTTTGCGGGTGCTGGTTGTGGACGAGAATTCCGGTCGCATGGGATCGGTGACTATTCCTTCGGTGGCGATTCGCGTCAATCCATGAACCACCACCTGTGACCCGTTACCTGTCTGGGCGCGACCGGTTAACGATACAATGCTTGCGCCCAAACAGTCTGGAGGAATGTGCAGATGAAACGTTTTATTTGCGTCCTGGTGTTGTTTTTGATGTCCGTGCCTGCCTGGTCCGCCGGGAGGAAGATCACTGTCGGCGAATTGACAAACCTGATGAGATCCATGCAACAGCAAAAGAAGAACGACGCGGACGTGGCCGCGGCGCTGAAACAGTTGGAACTGACCGAGGCGCTGACCCGTCCCACCATGAATAGCCTGGTGGCGTACGTTCCCGGCCCGCTTTCGACCGAACAGGTGTACGTGCTTGAAGCGGGCAGCGCCATGCTGGCACCTCCTCCCTCCGACATTCCCAACACACCCGCGCCGGATGTCGCCGCGCAAAAGGCTCTAATCGATAAAGCAGCGGACTACATATCCAAGTTTTACGCACAATTACCTGCACTCACCGCCACCAAGACGGTTATTCGTTTCCAGGACAACGTGGAAGCCGCGGCAGGCGGTTCCGGTCTTAGTGGCAGCGCAAAGGATGTCTCTACCGGCTCCGCATTCGTGCCCGCCAACCACTTCATTCACTACATCAACTCAACCGAAATTCCCGTTGAAACCCAGAACGGAATCGAGAAAATCTCCGCGGCCAAGGACAAAATCCAATGGGGCGCGAACGGCCAGATTGTTCTCAAAGGACAGTCCCCTATGCTGACGACCGTTCTGGACGAAGCCCAGGGCACAGGAAAATTGAACTGGCTGCGTTGGGAACTGGTGAATGGCAAGCAAGCCGCCGTCTTCTCTTTTGCGGTCGACAAGAAGAGGACCCGCTACGCAGTGAACTATTGCTGCTTCCCGGAGTCGGAAGCGGCGGGTAAAGCGACATTCACTTCTGCTGCCCTGACAGGTTCAGGCGGGGCCTCGGGCAACTTTCAGACCAATACTGACTGGCATAACTTCAAGACCACCGTTCCTTACCACGGCGAAATCTTTATCAATCCGGAAACGGGAATTGTGGTCCGCCTGATTACGATGGCTGAATTTAAAAACACCGATCTCGTCCATCAGGAAGATCAGCGCATCGACTACGCGCCGGTGCCTGTGGGCGATAAGACCCTGGTTGTGCCGGTGAAGTCAGTCATCAACACCGAGGTTGTGCCTAATGGCGACTCCGGCTCAGCCGGAAGGTACACCACCCGCCACACCCTTTTCACCAGTGAATACAAGGACTACCAACTTGCCGGAGCCACGGCGCAGAAGTAAATACCTGCTGTCATGCGCGGCGGCTTGAACAGTAGCGGCCGCGCATCAGTATCAAGAGAAAAAGGGACAATGAAACGGTTCATCTTTGCTTTGATCTTGTTGGCAATTGCAATGCCTTGCTGGGGGAGCAGAAAACTCACCGTCGGTCAGCTGGAAGATTTGTTGCGCTCTTTTCAAACGGAAAAGAAAACCGACAGCGATGCCGCGACCGTGCTGAAGCAAGTGGAGTTGACTGAAGAGTTGACGCGCCCGGCGATGAATAGCATGGTCGGCCTGGCGCAAGGTCCCTTGTCGACGGAACAAATCTTCGTACTTGAAGCGCGCAGCGCCGATCTTGTTCCGCCTCCTTCCGAACTTCCTGTTACCCCCGCTCCGGACTTAGCCGCTCAAAAATCGCTTCTAGCCAAGGCCGGGAGCTACGTCGCCAACATCTACGAGAAGCTGCCATCTCTCAGTGTGACTAAAACGACCTTGCGCTTTCAGGACAACGTTGAGGCTCTCGCGGCCAGTTCGGGTATGAATGGAAGCGCGCGGGATGTGAGCACTTCATCGGCGTTCGCCAACAAGGCCAGCTTTGTTCACTACATCAACTCAACGACGCACGTAGTGATGAGCGAACATGGCGCCGAGAAAAACCCCGCCGAAAAGGATCAAACTCCTTGGGGAGCGAACAAGATGATTGCGCTCCAGGATCCGGACCCGGGACTGGCGCAGATCTTCAACGAAGCAGCAGCGGGCGGCAGCATCCATTGGGTGCGCTGGGAATTGATCAACGGCAGATCAACCGCGGTTTTTTCTTTTAGTGTTCCGGGGGCGCAATCAAAACTTGCCGTGAGCGTGTGCTGCTTCCCGAAAATCAAGCAGGCCGGCATTGCGACCTTTTACACGGCTACCACTGCGGCGGCACTGGCAGGAAGCGGAGCGGGCGGCGGTGGCGGAGCCACGGGCAACTTCCAGACCAACACGGAGTGGCACGACTTCAAATCCGTCCCTTCCTATCATGGAGAGTTCTTTATCGACGCGGCGACCGGCATTGTGCTGCGCATGATCACGCAAGCGGAATTGAAACCTACTGACGTGGTCCGCCAACTGGACACACGCATCGACTATGGCGCAGCCAAAGTTGGAAATGCCACATTCATCTTGCCGGTAAAGACCGTCGTCCATTCCGTTGTGATACCCAACGGGGATTCCGGCGCCGGCGGCTACTCCACCCGCTGTACGCTCTTCACTTCCGAATACAGAGACTATCAACCCTCCGGATCGGATCAAGCGAAGTAGGATTTCTCCCTGGTTTCTTTGGTCACGGATCCAGGTTTGCGGCGATCTTATGGAAAATCCATTCGCCCTCGTCATTCCTGCGTGCCTCACGAACTTGGAGTTGTAGTCGCGCGCCCGATATGCTTCAGTCATGCCGCACGATCTCTACAGCCATATGTTCCAATTGCCGCTTCCGATCCTCGAGAAGCTGCTCCGCCCTGTGCTTGTTTACCTTGTGCTCGTGGTGCTGCTGCGCATCTTTGGGAAGCGTGAACTTGCCCAGCTTAATCCCTTCGACCTTGTGGTTCTGCTCTCCCTCTCCAACACCGTGCAGAACGCGATCATCGGCGACGACAACTCAGTGACTGGCGGAGTAATCGGCGCCGTCGGGCTGCTGGCCATCAATTGGCTTGTGGTCAGAACTCTCTACAATTCGCCCCGTCTCACGCGCATGTTCGAAGGGCGCTCTACGGTGCTGGTTACGGAGGGGAAAGTCGATCAGAAAGCGCTCAAGCGCGAGTCGCTTACCCACGAGGAATTGATTGAGGCTATTCACCGCCAGGGCTTCGACAGGATCGATATGGTGCGCCACTGCGAGTTGGAGCCGAATGGCAGTTTCTATATGGAAGCCATGGAGCCGTCAAGCACCGAAAAGCAACATGCAGAATTGCTGTCCCGCCTGGAAGCGCTCGCCCGCGAAGTGGCGGCGCTGCGCGCCGACACAGCCAAGGGATGAAGGCTCGCTTTTGGTCGGATCCGTCGTCTTACAAGTAGACTCAAACATGGAGGTTTTATCTACCGGATGGTGTTGAAGCATCTGCAGTTCCCTGTCGTGCTTGTCTTTGGCGCTCTTGTGTATTCAGCTCCGATTCCGGCCCAAACTCTGGAACACAGGCCGGTGCCCAACCCTCCCGCAACTGCGGACAGCGCCCCGAGCAGCACCATCCCGCAACTGAAACCTGAGTTGGCGGCCGGCACCAGCCTTCAAGTCGAGACGTTGCATCACTACCCCATGAAGGCGGGCGAGGCCATTGAAGGGCGCCTGGTCTATCCCCTTTATGCGGGCGGAAAACTGGTGGTACCGGCCAACACCACGGTTCGCGGCTCCGTCCTGCGGCTCGTTCCCGACTCGAAGGAACGTTGGCACGCCCGCCTTCTCGGCGACTTCACGCCATTTCATATCGCTGAAGTGCAGTTCAATGAAATGACCCTTCGCGATGGCCCGCACTCGATCGCGACTGCCGGAACTACGACGGGAGCACCGGTCTTGCGCCTCGCAGCAGCAGGAGCCAGGCCTAAGCAATCGCTGGTGGCCCGCGAGTGGAGCATGGCGAAGACACGGATCCATGATCAGATCGCCTTTTTCACGGATCCTGGTTTCGGCGACCGGGCCAAGATGATCCTTTATCATCAACTCCCCTATCATCCCGAACGCATTGCTGCGCATACCTCGTGGACGTTCGAACTCGCCCAAAATGTTTCTCTGCCGGAATCATCCTCAGAAACGTTCGTACCCGCGACTTGTACCTCTTGCCCTCATACAGTTCCAGGCAGCCCGGAGGCGTGGTCGGTGAACGCTGTCCTCACCGCCGGCGTCACGTCCGCCACCGCCAAGCCTGGCGATCCAGTCGATGCTTTGGTCGTCGAACCGGTGTTTGACAAGGACCAACAATTGGTGGTTCCCCAGGGGTCGAGACTCCTGGGCAAAGTGACCACCGCCAAGGCCGCGCGCGGGCTGGGTCGCAATGGCAGGTTGCGCTTTACGTTTCAGCAAGTGCGCTTTCCTGAAGGCACGGGAATTCCCGCCGGCGACCGGCCGGTTGAAGGTGCCTTGGCGGGCGCCACAACGCAGGGATCGCAGGGCCTCAAGCTCGATGCAGAAGGAACCATTACGCCCAAAAGCCAGGCGAGTGCCATTGCGCCTTTATTGCTCACGTTGCTGGCGGGGCGCGCGCTCGATCAGGACGGCAATCTCACCGTGCAAACCGGCGTCGCTTCCAATGGCTTCGGCTTGGTGGGACGGGTGGTGGGTTTGGCCGCGGGCAACCGCAACCTGGCCGCGGGCCTAGGGTTCTATGCGGCTGGACTCTCCTTTTACCAGAACTTTCTCCGCCCCGGTCATGACGTGGTCTTTCCCAAGGACACGCGCATCGAGATCGAGACGACGCCTCTGCGCGCGCCGATTCTGAAGCCCGATGTGCAATAGGCGATCTTCACAAAAGTCCCTATGCCCGCAGATTTTGAAGGGGGTTGGGGATCGACTTGGAAGAAAGCGGGTTGAAGGCGCTGGCAAATCAAACCGCACAACGCCGTTGCGTGCCTTGCGCAGACCTCCAGGGATGACGCCACAGGCACACGTGCCTGGACGGCCGGTGCTCACTCCCACTCGATGGTGCCGGGAGGCTTTGACGTGATGTCGTAGACGACGCGGTTGATGCCGCGGACCTCGTTGACGATGCGGCTGGAGATGCGCTTGAGCACGTCGTAGGGCAGCGGCGTCCAATCGGCCGTCATGCCGTCTTCGGAATGCACAGCCCGCACCGCCGCGGTGTAGGCATAGGTGCGCTGATCGCCCATCACGCCCACGCTCATTACTGGAAGCAGAACAGCGAAGCTCTGCCAGATCGAGGTGTAGAGGCCCGCGGCCTTCACTTCGCTGACCACGATGTCGTCGGCTTCCTGCAACAGCGCCACGCGCTCGCGCGTCACTTCGCCCAGGATGCGGACGGCCAGACCCGGCCCGGGGAACGGCTGGCGGCCCAGTATCTCTTCCGGCATGCCCATATCGCGGCCGATGCGCCGCACTTCATCCTTGAACAGATCGCGCAGCGGCTCAATCAGCTTGAGTTTCATCAGTTCCGGCAAGCCGCCTACATTGTGATGACTCTTGATGGTTTGACTGGGGCCCTTCACACTGCTCGACTCGATGACGTCGGGATAGAGAGTACCCTGCACCAGCCATTCCACCCCGCCGGTCTGCCCGGCGATCCGTGTCGCTTCATCGTCGAATACCGCGATGAATTCAGCACCGATGCGCTTGCGCTTGGTTTCAGGATCGACGATGCCCGCCAGTTTGCCGAGGAAGCGATCGCTCGCATCTACCGCGACCAGGTTCAAGCCCAGTTTGTCGCGCAGGTTCTTCTGCACCTGGTTGAATTCGTTCTTGCGCAGCACCCCATTGTTGACGAACACGCAGGTCAGCTGGCTTCCGATTGCCTTGTGGACCAGCATGGCCGCCACCGACGAATCGACTCCGCCCGAGAGCGCGCAGATGACATGACCCGTGCCGACCTTTTCACGCACAGAGGCCACCGTGCTCTCGATGAAGTGCGCCGGGGTCCAGTCGCCGCTCGCCCCACAGATGGAGAAGACAAAGTTTTTCAGCAGCTGCGGTCCCAGCGGCGTGTGGTGTACTTCGGGATGGAACTGCACCGCCCATATGCGGCGATACTCGTTGGCAATGCCGGCCAGTGCATTGGAAGTGACCGCAGTCCGGTGGAATCCCGGGGGCAGTTCCAGGGCCTCGTCCCCGTGACTCATCCACACCTGGAGCGTGGGCGGCAAACCGGCAAACAGCAGGGTCTCACCGTGTTCGATCGTCACTTCGGCGTGGCCGTATTCGCGTTTTGATGCGGAACGGACCTTGCCACCCAAGTGGTGGACAATGAACTGCAGTCCGTAGCAGATGCCCAGCACGGGCACCCCGAGATTCAGCAACTCCGGATCGGCGGGTGGGGCGTCGGCGTCGTAGACGGAGGACGGCCCCCCGGACAGAACGATGCCGATCGGCTTCAATGCCTGGATCTCAGCCAGGGGAACCGTGCACGGCAACACGGCAGAAAAGACGTTCAGTTCGCGGATGCGGCGCGCGATGAGTTGCGTGTACTGCGATCCAAAATCGAGAATAACGATTGTCTGGGTGTCCACGTTCCAGTTTGGCAGGGGGCGGGAGGGAATGTAAAGAACGGTGATGCGCGGTAGCGGTTCCAGCAGGTAATGCGTATATCGATACCGACATTCGAATTCAATTTTCATCGGAAACGACGAGCACGTCGATCCTGCCGAATTTAAGAGTGATTTGCATCACTCCACGTAAAAGAGCCCTACCTACTTGGTTGACATCAACACAAAGTGCACCCTACCATCCAGGTAACACTCCACAGTAACCTACCTGGTACTACTTGTTCGGAGCCAGGCGTGTGCGTGTGAGATCTGAGGTCCATGGACGGAGCGAAGAGGCCCGCGATCATCCGGTCTGTGCAGCAATGGGCGATGCTTGCCCTGCTGTTTATAGGTTTCCCGTTGGTCCGAGTGATTCTGGCGGAGCAATTTGGCGTCCAGTTCCCGCCATTCTTTTTCTTCTTTCCCGCCATCACGTTCGCTGCGTTGATTTATGGGCTGTGGGGGGGACTGGGGACAACTGCGGCGTCCGCCGTTGTGGCGGCCTGGTTGATGTCGCCCGCGGCTGGAAAGCTACAGTATCCAAGTCCATCCAAGGCACTCGCCCTGATTATTTTTTCTCTGATTGGCGGTTTCATGTGCGTCATGGGCGACCGTTTTCGCCGCACCCGGCAGCGGGTGACAGATTTGGAGCACGAGAAGATAGAGCGTGGGAATAAGGCGAGACTGGCAGCTGCCTTGGAAAGCATGACAGATGCTGTCTTCATCTCCGATGCAACCGGCAACTTCATCAACTTCAACCTTGCGTTTGCAAAGTTCCACCGGTTCAAGCGAATCGAGGATTGCGTCCGCTCTTCAGCGGAATTTCGCAACTTGATTGAGATTTCCACGCTGGATGGAGAACCTTTGCCGCCCAGTATGTGGCTCACCCCGAGAGCCCTGCGAGGCGAATCCAGTACCAACTATGAGCTGAGTCTTCGCCGGAGAGACACCGAGGACAAGTGGATCGGAAGTTTCAATTTCGGCCCAATTCGCGATGACGAGGGCGAGATCATCGGGGCCGTGATCGTGGCACGCGATGTCACCGAACAGAAACGCATCGACAACATGGTGCGGGCCAGCGAAACGCGCTACCGAACGGTATTCCAGACCAGCCTCGATGCCATTGCTATCAACACGCTGCGAGGCGCCGTGTATATCGATATCAATCAAGCATTTCTTGAGATGTCGGGCTACGAGCGAGACGAAGTGATAGGACGGACTTCCCTGGAACTCGGCCTGTGGACGGCCCCGCACGATCGGGAACAGTTATTGAATCTTCTGAAGCAAGGACCTTGCCGCTCTTACCAGATACGCTTCCGGCGCAAAAGCGGAGAACTGTTCTGGGGCGTGATGTCAGCATCTGTGATCGAAATTGACGGCACCCCTTGCATTGTTTCGGCCACTCGTGATGTTTCACACGTCAAGTGGGCCGAGGAAGAGATCCGGAATCTCGCCCTGTTCGACCCTCTCACGGGCTTGGCCAATCGCCGTTTTCTGATCGAGCAGGTGAAAAAGAGCGCGGCTCTAAGCGTCCAGACTCATCGCAAGTGCGCGCTTCTGCTGATTGATCTCGACAACTTCAAAATCTTGAACGACACCCTCGGTCATCCGATGGGAGATTTACTGCTCCAGGCAGTGGCTACCCGCCTCCAAAGCTGTGTTCGGGAGGCCGACACGCTGGGACGTTTGGGTGGCGATGAATACCTAGCGCTCGTAGAAGACCTGGGGGGCACCGCGGAAGAGGCCGCCGCCCACGCCCTGGTGAGAGCCGAAAAGATCCTGTCCACGCTGGACAAGCCCTATCTCCTTGACGGGCACGAGTGGGTGTGCACCTGCAGTATCGGCATCGCTATCTTTGGAGATGGTCACGAAAACGTGAGCGAAGCTCTGCAACAGGCGGAGCTTGCTCTTTATCAGGCCAAGGCGGCGGGACGAAATTCCCTGCGTTTCTTTGAGCCCGCGCTGCAGGCTGCCGTGAATGCCCGCGCCGCTCTGGAAGAAAGTCTCCGCCAAGGCATCAACGCAGACCAGTTCGTGATCTTTTATCAGGGTCAGTTTGAACAGGGCCGACTGGTGGGCGCCGAAGCTCTTCTGCGCTGGAACCATCCAGCCCTCGGCATGCTGCCTCCCGCCAATTTCATTCCTTTGGCTGAGGAGACGCGGTCCATCATTCCGCTTGGAAACTGGATCCTGGAATCGGTCTGCCGGCAAATCGCCCTATGGTCGAAAGACAGGCGCACTGCGCATTTCAAGGTATCCGTAAACGTCAGCGTGGTGCAATTACACCAACATGAATTCGTGGATGACGTGATCAAAATTTTGCAGCGCACAGGCGCCAATCCGCACAGCCTGAGGCTGGAACTTACCGAGTCAATGCTTGTAAGCAACGTCGAAGATGCCATTCACAAAATGACGATTCTCAAGCAACATGGGGTGGGATTCTCCCTGGACGACTTCGGGACCGGTTACTCGTCGCTTGCATACTTACGACGCCTTCCCGTGGACCAGCTGAAGATCGATCGCTCTTTTGTACGTGACATGCTCACCGACGCCAGTTCCGGCGTCATCGCTCAAACGATCATCACCCTCAGCAAAGCCATGGGCTTGCCGGTGATCGCGGAGGGCGTTGAAACCACCGAACAAATGGCTTTTCTCGAAGGCATGGGCTGCCATTGTTTCCAGGGCTTCCTATTCAGCCGCCCGTTGCCCCTGGATGAGTTTGAGCGGATGTTGCCGGAATTTACCTTGGACGACGCGCTGTTTTACGGGGAGTTAAAGGCCTGAGCTTGCTTCATTCCTTACCCTTTCGGTTCAGTCCAGCGCCTTGTACCACTTTTTCAGGAACCCGCGCAGTTCGGACGGAGGCCGCAGCCACACATCGGCGGCCGTGTCGCGGGGTTCGGGACGCATGAGCACGCTCAAGTGCGGACTGCGGACTTGATTGATCGCGCGGAAGGCTGCTTCATCCGTAAAATCATCGCCAAGGTAAGCAACGGGTGCCGCGGGTGGGACTTCTGCGACCAGCGCGCGGATCGCGGCGCCCTTGTCTCGGCCTACACGCAATTCAAGGCCGCCTTCGAACTCAAGCAGGCTCAGCCCTTCCAGCCGCGACAACGGCTCAAACAGCTCGCGAGTCCGCACTTCAATGAACTTTGCAGTGCGGGGCGAGGCTCCACGCCAGTGCATCACGGCGGCGTTGGGCTTATCTTCAAATTGTCCGCCGAGATTGTTATGCCGCAGGTGCTCCCGAAGTTCATCCAGCTTCTTTTGCGTTTCGGGAGGGGCCTGCTCCAGTTCGCGCCGTCCGTCGGCGTGCAGGCGCTCCGCTCCGTGGAGTCCCCACACTTCGAGCGGCGGATCGACAATGGGCGGATTCCCGCGCAGAAGAGGGGCGATCTCTTTTGCTGGACGGCCGGTGATCACGACCATCCGCGTCCTGCCCTGGCGTTGAATGCGGCCTATGGCTTCGCGGACCCCGGTCCAGGGACGCGCCTTGGTACGATCCACCCGAAACGGGGCCAGCGTCCCATCGTAGTCGAGTAGTAAAAGGGTGCCTTTGCTCCCTGAAAATGTTTGAAAAAAATCGTCGAGCTTCTTGATCGTCTCGTTGGTCACATTCCTCTCGCCTTCATGCCCGTTTACGATGGGCTCCATCTGCGCTTTTCACCAGCACCGGCTCCGGCCTGGGCACGTTCGTCATCTCGGTATTTTCCAATCGCAGTTCACGCAGATCGCCCAGCACGCTGGCCGCCCACCGGTACACATTGTGTTCCATAATCTGCCGGCGCATCCTCTGCATGCGCATGCGCCGTTCACCGAATCCCATTTCGAGCCCGCGATGGAGCGCATCGGCCACGCCATCGGTGTCGTACGGATTCACGATCAGCGCGTCGCGCAGTTCCACGGCCGCCCCGGTAAATTTGCTCAAGATCAGTACGCCGTCTTCATCGTCGCGCGCGGCCAGGTATTCCTTCGCAACCAGGTTCATTCCGTCGTGCAGGGAGGTGACAAGGCAGATGTCCGCGGCCCTGTACCAGCGCGTTACTTCTTCATGATTGGCCTGCCGTTCGAGCAGGACCACGGGCCGCCAGCTCGCTGTCTGGTAGCGCATATTGATGTGCTCCACCAGTTCTTCGACCTTGCGGCTCAACTCCATATAGCTTGGGATGCGCGTTCGGCTGGGCGCGGCAATCTGGACCATGGTGACGCGGCCACGATACCAGTCGCGCACTTCGAGCAAACGTTCAAAGGCCACCAGCCGCTCTACAATGCCCTTGGTGTAGTCGAGGCGGTCGATGCCCACAATCAGGCTCTGCGCGCGCACGCCGTATTCCTTCAGCATTTCGTTGCGCGTCGATCCCCAAACCGCCCGTTCCGCCGGGGCACTGTCTGTCGCCACACTGACGGGATAGGGGCGAATGGTGGTGGTGTGCCCGTGGCGGCGGGCGGTCATGTGCTCGCGATCGGTGCGCGCCTCGAGGACGCGATCGATGGTGTCAAGGAAATTGTTGCAGTGCAGCGGAATGTGGAAACCGATAAGATCGGCGCCCAACAGTCCTTCCAGCAGCTCTCCCTGCCACGGGCAGATACCGAAAGATTCCGGATTGGGCCACGGGATATGCCAGAAAATGGCTACCCGCGCATCCGGCCGTGCCGCCTTGATCATGCGCGGCAACAGGGCAAAGTGATAGTCCTGCACAAATACGATGGGATCCGCGTTGCCCTCCATCTCGTGCAGCAATGCATCGGCAAACTTGCGGTTGACTTTCTGGTAGCTATCCCAGTCGGAAGCGCGGAAGATGGGCCGCGTATGCGCGATATGGCAAAGCGGCCACAAGCCCTCGTTCGCGAACCCGTCGTAATAGCTGGCTTCTTCTTCAGCGGATAGCCATACACGCCGCAGTGTGTAACGCGGATCCTGGGGGGGGACGCGGAGACGATCGTTCTCGTCGACCACGGAAGCATCTTCGCTGCCGCTGCCGTGCGCCACCCACACGCCATCCGTGGCCAGCAACATGGGCTCGATGGCAGTGACCAATCCGCTGGGCGGCACGACGCAGACGGTTTCCCGGCCCTTCCTGGTGTGCACGTAAGGTTCACGATTCGAAACCACGAAGATGCGGCTGGAGCCGAGGCGTTCGCGGACATGCACGGCCAGCCGCTCGGCCGTCCACATATTTTCGCCGGCCTCGCGCAGGCGAGCCTCGGTGGCCGCCGCGGCGCGGGCTTCCATCAGGCTCTCCGTAATGGTTTCCACTTCGCGCGCCAGAGGCGAGAAAAGGCTAAGATCGGGACCGGACTCGTCGTCAGCGTGGCCCATGCGCAGGCGGCGTAACCGTTCGGCAAGCCGGGTGATGGGCCGCATCAGGAACCAGCGGACCATCAGAAACGTCACGCCCACAATCAGGATTACGAAGGCGGCGGTGCGCCAGAAACTCTGCTTCCAGGCTGCGGTTGCTTCCGAACTGATGTAACCAGCGTCTTCCAGGATTGCGAGTGCACCCGCCGGCTGCCCGTGCACGTGCAAGGGGATGACTTCGTCCAGCCAACGGATATCCCCGGTGCGCCCGAATGCGCCCGAATTTTCACCTTTCTTGATGGTCTGCTTGACTGGTCCGGCAGGCAGCGCTTTCAGAACATCCGTCGGAGCATCGGCTGCCACAACATTCCCGGCCGCGTCATACACGACTAGACCCAAAGCAAAATTCTGGCTACGCAAGAGCGCCGCGGAAGAAGCGACATCGGGAGTCTTGCCTGCGGTGAGTGCCTGTTCGATACCCGGCTGCAAGTTGTTGCCGATAAAAATAGTCCTGAGCGCCAACTCCCGACGGAGGACGTGCTTATGTGCGAGCACCTCAAAATAAGTCGACGCGAGGGAGACCAGCGTAATTCCCGCGATCAATGCAAGGATCAACCGTATGCGAAATGAGCGCATTTCACCTCCTCTCCCTGGACTGGACACACTTCGACGATCTCTTTTCGGAGAGCACGTGAAGGGCCACAGAGATAAGATGCTCAAAATGTGCCCGCTGGCCGTGTTGGAGGTGGAATGAGCATGAAATTCCTCCTCGAACCGGCTGTAAATTTTTCAACCCGGACTGTTTAAGCGGCGGACGACCAGTCTTACCTTCCACATGCGCTATCCTGTCCAAGAGCAGCGCGGACCTACTTCATGAGGATGAACCCGGCACCCGATGGCGTTTGAATCGATCGACAGGACCGCCAAACAACTCGTGCTGACGGTGCAGGACTATTCCCTGTTCGCCTATCGCGCTGTCGCCAACCTATTCAGCGCGCCGGTTTACTGGACCGATATGCTGATGCAGGCCGAGATCATCGGCGTGGGCTCGACGGCCATTGTTCTGCTGGCGGGTTTCTTTACCGGTGCGGTGCTGGCGGTTCAATCCGCGGCCACCCTGGCCCAGTTTGGGGCCACCGCCGTCACCGGCCGGTTCGTCAGCATGAGCATGATCCGCGAGCTGGGACCGGTGCTGACCGGCATCATGGTGTCGGGCCGCAACGCGTCCTCGATGGCCAGCGAACTCGGCTCCATGCTGGTTACGGAACAGATTGACGCCATGCGCGCCCTGGGTGTGGATCCCATGCGCAAGCTGGTCACGCCGCGGGTGGTTGCCACCGTGACCATGCTGTTTTTCCTCACCATCATCTCCGACGCGTTTGGAACCATGGGCGGCGCCTTTGTCACGATCGTGATGAACGGACAAAACGGCACCCAGTATTTCTCCGAAGCCTACGAATACCTCCACTACCCCGACATCCTCCAGGGCCTGGTCAAGCCGCTCGTGTCCGGTTTCATCATTGCCAGCATCGGCTGCTTCTACGGCCTGCGTACCAAAGGCGGAACAGAGGGCGTAGGACGGTCGACCATTCAAGCCGTCGTCACTGCGTCCGTGCTCATCATCTTTGTGGATTTCATGCTCAGCCAGATCATGGTTGCCCTGTTCAGCCGATGAGCGACGCCCCCGTATCCGCGCCGACGCGATCGGATCCACCCATCGATCCGGCCCCCGTCCTTGTCTTCCAGAACGTTTCCATCGCGTTCGACGGGCCGCCGGTGCTTGAGGACATCAGTTTTTCAGTGGGCCCGCACGAGACGCGGATCCTTCTCGGACCCGCCGGCGTAGGCAAGAGCGTTCTGCTGAAACTGGCGAACGGGCTGCATTGTCCCGATAACGGCAACGTTTTTCTTTTCGGCGAAAACATCTCCCGCCGGCCGGAACGGGACCTCTTTTCCTTGCGCATGCGTACCGGCATGGTGTTTCAGGAGGGTGCGCTCTTTGATTCACTCTCCGTTCGCGATAACGTGGCCTATCAACTGATTCAGGAACAGGTTCCCGACGCAGAGATCGATCCGCGGGTGCAGGAGGCTCTGCGATTCGTGGGACTGGAAGAGACCTTCAGCCTCTTCCCGGGCTCGCTGTCCGGCGGCATGCGGCGGCGCGTGGCCATTGCGCGCGCGCTGATTCGCCAGCCGGAGCTGTTGCTCTACGACTCGCCCACCGGCGGCCTCGATCCCGTCACATCGACAACCATCATCGAACTGATCGTGAAGCAGCGGGACTTTTACAAAACGCCTTCCATGCTGGTGACGCACCGGCTGCAGGATGCGTTCACCATGTGCAGCCATCGCTTCGACGCCGACAAGGATGCCATGGTGCCGCTTCCCAAAGGGGATGTCGACCCCAACACCACTTTTCTTATGTTGAACGAGGGGCGGCTCATCTTCGATGGCTCCCTGCGCGACCTGGTGCACAGCGAGGATCCATTCGTCCGCGAATTTCTGGAGTAATCACCGACAACCATTCGCGATTGATGTATGTTTGTTCACTATGAGCCGGAATAGATTATCTAATGGATCCAGTAGGGGCCTAGAGCTGCTTCATTCTCTGGGTTTGAAGCTCTCCGATCTGGAATATCAATCGGCAACCGACAGCGACAGGCGTGATTCGAACGAACGCCGGACTGATATGCAAAGTCCCATCGGAATATGGAAAGAGCGCGTGGACTTGCCGGACTGCGAATTGTATGTTCGCGCGCTGCGGGAAGATAACAGGAGGACGAGGTCGCTGCCGGCGTGACTGTCTTCATCGATTCCGATGTTCTTATCGAAGTTTTAAAGGGCCAGGACGAAGACTTGCTGGCGGCATGGAGCGCGTTGGGGAAGACCGATGCGGCGTTGCTGTTTTCGCCGGTCTCCGTGGCGGAGGTTTGGGCCGCTGCGCGCAGCTATGAGCATGTGCAGATTAATCAGATTTTTCGGCCCCTGCTGTGCGCTTCTATCGACCACGAGACCGGCAAACTGGCCGGCGAGTACCTGCGAAAATTCAGCAGGAGCCACGACTTGAAGGTCGCCGATGCCTTGGTCGCAGCCTCGGCTTTTCGCCACAACTCCGCGCTGTGGACTCACGACCGCAAGCGTTATCCAATGCAAGAACTCTCTTTCTATAAATAGAGTTTTATAAAAAGCGGTAACGCGGGTTTCCTGCCCATCAAGCGGCCGCCGATTCTTCGTTGGTCAGATCAAAACATTCCACTATCCACCCGGCGAGATGGTCGCATCCAAACTGTTCGGGCCGGGACGCGCGCCCCTGGAACAATGGCCAACATCGAAATTATCGCGGATCCTGTTGAATCATCCAAACAAGCCGGTCTTCGCTACGTAACAGACGCCAAGCCCGGCATTACCCGCAAGCGCTGGCGCAAAGCATTTCGCTACTTTGACGCCAACGGCGCACTCATCAAAGATGAGACAATCCTTGCCCGTATCAAGTCGCTGGTCATCCCTCCCGCCTGGACCGAGGTGTGGATCTGTCCCAACGCCAACGGCCATCTGCAGGCCACCGGCCGGGATGCCCGCAAGCGCAAGCAGAGCCGATACCATCCCCGCTGGCGAGAAGTACGCGATGAGACCAAATACGAACGGATGAAGGTTTTCGGCGAAGCACTGCCGAGGATTCGGGAACACGTCGAGCGCGACCTGGCGCTGCCCGGTCTGCCCCGTGAAAAAGTACTGGCGACCATCGTGCGGCTGCTCGAGGTCACGTTCATCCGTGTCGGCAACCAGGAGTATGCGCGCGAGAACCAGTCATACGGCTTGACCACGATGCGCGACAAGCACGTGGATGTGTCCGGGTCCACGGTGCGATTCAGATTCAAGGGCAAGAGCGGCAAGCTGCACTCCATCGATCTGAACGACCGCCGTCTCGCAAAAATCGTCAAACGCTGCCAGGACCTTCCTGGCTACGAACTCTTCCAGTACGTGGACGACGATGGTTCGCATAATTCCGTCGATGCTGCCGATGTGAACGAATACCTGCGTTCCATCACCGACCAGCAGTTCACCGCCAAGGACTTCCGAACCTGGGCGGGAACGGTGCTGGCGTGCACGATGCTGCGGGAATTCGAGGCCTTTGAATCGCAAACGCAGGGCAAGAAAAATGTCGTGCAAGCGATCAAGTCAGTGGCCGAGCAATTGGGGAACACACCGTCTGTCTGCCGGAAGTGCTACGTGCATCCCGCGGTCATCGAGACATACATGGGCGGCACCATGGTGAAAGCATTCGAAGACCAGGTAAAAAAGCAATTGCACAAGGCGCCGCACGCACTGCGACGGGAAGAACTGGATCTGCTGTATCTGCTGGAGGAGCGTGCCAAGCTGCCAGCGTGATTGGGCAATCCGCCCGTTTCCGTTTCAGTTCTCATGGATTCCGCGGTACACCCTTGCTTCCTCCCCTTGCCGGTTGTCTGCTAGCCTTGCAGCTTCGAGCTTTTCTCAAGCGGAAGGTGTGTGATGGGTTTCAAGTTTCAGGGGGTTGACTTTCTTCATCTCGATGCGGGTTTCAGCGAGGACGAACTGCTGGTGCGGCGGACGGCCCGCGAATTTGTCGACGACAACCTGATCCCTATCATCGAAGAGTGCTTCCGCGAAGGCCGCTTCCCGCGCGAACTCGTCCCCACCATGGGTGAGTTGGGCTTCTTCGGCGCCAACCTGGAAGGCTACGGCTGTGCCGGCATGTCCAATGTCGAATATGGCCTTGTCATGCAGGAACTGGAGCGCGGCGACTCAGGTTTCCGCAGCTTCGTCAGCGTTCAGTCGGCCCTGGTCATGTACCCCATCTACACCTTCGGGTCCGACGCGCAGAAGAACACCTGGCTGCCGGCCCTCGCCAGCGGACAGAAACTGGGCTGCTTCGGACTTACCGAGCCCGGCTTCGGGTCCAATCCCGGCGGCATGACTACTACTGCCCGTAAATCCGGCGACGAATACATCCTGAACGGCGAAAAGATGTGGATTACTTCCGGCAACATCGCCGACGTCGCGGTGATCTGGGCCAAGGTCGAGGATGAGAACAACAAGGTGCGCGGCTTGCTGGTGGAGACCGACCGCCCGGGCTTCAAAGCCTACGAGGTGCATGGCAAATGGTCGTTGCGCGCTTCGATCACCAGCGGCTTGTCGCTCCAGGATGTACACGTTCCGGCGGCCAACCTGCTGCCCGGAACGGGTGGGCTCAAAAGTCCTCTCATGTGCCTGAACCAGGCACGCTACGGGATCAGCTGGGGGGCGATCGGCGCGGCCATGGCCTGTTATGACACGGCACTGCAATACGCCAAGTTCCGCAAGCAATTCCGGGGCGAACCGATCGCCAGCCACCAGCTGATCCAGGAAAAACTGGTTTGGATGGTGAGCGAGATCTCCAAGGCGCAGTTATTGTCACTGCACGTAGGCCGCCTCAAGGATGCCGGCAAGGTCGGCCACGAACATATTTCCATGGCCAAGCGCAACAATGTGTGGATGGCTTTGGAGACCGCGCGCATGGCCCGGGACATCCTGGGCGCCAACGGGATCACCGAGGATTATCCAATCATGCGCCACATGATGAACCTCGAATCCGTGAAGACGTACGAAGGTACTCACGATGTTCATGCGCTCATTCTGGGTCAGCACATTACCGGCATAGCGGCGTTTTGAGCGTCTCCTTTTTATCCGATGGAAAGCGAACCTCGCTGCCTGATCTCGGGATATAATTTTCTCGACGCACCTACTTTTAAAGGCAAGGAAAGACCTTCAGGGCCACGCGGACTCCTGATTTCAAAGAAGAGCTGCGAAGAGCCTGTTCAGGGACGGACTTCGAGTGCACGCCCAGTCTGCCCCGCGTTCCGAAAAGGGTAGTTCTTCGAGGGGAGGGCTTTCGCTCTTAATTTAATCCCATGCAGAACTCCTTGAAACGTTTCAGCGTTTATGCCGCATTCGCCGTGCTGCTGGTCGTGCTGGTCGGTAACGGCCTGTTGACCCGGCGCGAATTGGGCAAGCAGATTGCGAGCCAGGAACGCCTGGGCGACGCGCGCCGGGTGTTACTCCAGCTGGAGAAGACCGAGTCGTTGATCACCGATGCTGAAACCGGCCAGCGCGGCTTCCTTTACACCGGCGACGCAAACTACCTGGCTCCTTACGAAGTTGCCCGGACCCAAATTGAGACCCAGACCGATGCGCTTGCGGGGCTCACCGCCGATGATCCTGGTCAGAGGGCGAAGGTGGCGCAGTTGCGCGATCTTGAACATCAGAAACTCGACGAACTGGCACAGACCATTGAGCTCTACCGCACTGGAAAGATCGAGCAGGCCCACACCGTGGTGCTCTCTGACTCCGGGCGGGTGATCATGGACCGCATCCGCAACGTGATCGACCAGATCGAGCAGCAACAAACGGTACAGGAAAACGCGCGGCGCGATGAATATCGCGGCAGTATCCGCAGGTCGATCGGAAGTATCTACCTGGCCAGCCTTCTGGCCACGGTTGGACTTTTACTTCTGGCGTACTACATCCTCAGGGAAATGACATTGCGCGAAAGGTATTCGCGCGACCTCCGCGAGCAGGAAGAATGGTTCCGGGTTACTTTGAAAAGCATCGGCGATGCCGTGATTGTGACCGATGAATCGGGGAGAATCAGCTTTCTCAACGCGGTTGCCTCTACCCTGACAGGAACAACGTTGGCCGAAGCGCGCGGCCGCGAAATCCAGGACGTGTTCCCCATCTTCAACGAGTTCACCGGGGCACCAACGCAGAATCCCGTAAGCAGGGTCATGACCGAAGGAAGGGTCATCGGTCTTGCCAATCACACCGTGCTCAAACACACCGACGGGCATTTAATTCCCATTGAAGACAGCGCCGCCCCCATCCGGGACGATCATGGCAAACTGATCGGGGTGGTGCTGGTGTTTCGGGACGTCACCAATGAGCGCAAGTCGCAAGAACTGCTCCGCCGCAGCGAGAAGCTGACCGCGGCAGCACGTCTATCGGCCACCGTTGCTCACGAAATCAACAACCCGCTGGAGGCCGTCGGCAACCTCATTTACATCGCCAAGCAATCGGCGAGTGCCGCGCCCGACATCGTGCTTGCTCTCGACCTGGCCGAACAGGAACTGGAGCGCGTTGCCCACATCACTCGACAGACGCTGGGCTTTTATCGGGAATCGAATGAAGCCCGTCAGATCGACCTTCCGGCCCTGATTGAATCCGTTCTCCGCCTGTATTCGAACAAGTTGAATTCGAAAGCCGTGCGCGTTGAGCGCGAATTCGAATCCTGCCCTCCCCTGTTGGGCGTACCGGGAGAATTGAAACAGGTCATCTCCAACCTGGTTTCGAATGCAGTGGACGCAGTGAAAGCCAACGGGGAAATACGTTTCAAACTGCATGGCGTAGAAGATGGAAACGGGGGCCGCATCCGTCTGATGATCGAGGACGACGGCCCCGGTGTTCCACCGGAAATCGCGGAGAGGATCTTCGAGCCCTTCTTCACCACGAAAAAAGACATTGGGACAGGCCTGGGCCTCTGGGTGACCAAGGAAATCATCGAGCGCCACGGCGGCAACATCAGCGTGCGGCCGGTTGCCAGCAGAAACTCGACGGGAGCGGCTTTTGTGATCGACCTTCCCTGCCATGCCGATGGCGAACCGGAACCTCCGCTGATCCAGCCGGCTTGAGATAACAGCATTCTTTTGAGCAGCGCTGTTTACAAAGACTTCCATCGACAAGCCAGGCGCGATGCGGCATATTCGTATTCATGCTGAATTTCATATCACCTGTAGGCGCTGGAATGTCAGGCGCGGTTCTGATAGCGGCGCTCGCGGCAGCTAATTGTTCTGCACAACCGTCCCCTTCGCCGGCTCCCGTCGTGTTGCACGCCGCACGTCTTTTGCAGGTGGACACCGGCAACATTCTCCAGCCCGGCGAGATTCTGGTTGAAGGGCAGCACATCAGCGCCGTTGGCACATCGGTACCGCATGCTCAGAGCGCGCGTGTCATCGACCTGGGCGATACTACGCTGTTGCCGGGATTGATCGATGCCCACATTCATCTCTTTCTGCATCCCGGTGCTGAAGACTTGCAAACGGTGGAAGAGTCAGTGCCGTGGCGCGTTATTCTCGCCCAGCAAGCCGCCAGGGACGACCTGCTGGCAGGATTCACCGCGGAGCGCGACATGGGCACCGAGGGCGCCGGATCCGCGGACACCGCGATTCGGAATGCCATTAACGAGGGCTTGATCCCCGGCCCCCGGCTGCGCATCAGCGGCAATGCCATCGACATTCTCGGCGGCCACGAAGACGCCAACCATTACAACCCAGCGCAGCACGTGCTCTCGAATGCCGACTACGCGAACTCCGCTGAACAACTGGTTGAAGTCATGCGCGCGCAGCACAAGGAAGGCTCCGACTTCGCTAAGATCTACGAAACCGGACCCGACAAGATGGTGGCCGGCGAGCTGCATACACCCTATCAATACTCCGCGGAAGAGCTGACCGCCGCTGTCCATGAAGCGCATCGGCTGGGAGCCGGGGTAGCCGTACACGCCATGGGCGAGCCGGGAACGCTGTATGCCGCGCAGGCTGGAGTCGCTTCGATCGACCACGCCACCCAGCTTAGCGACGAAACCATTCGTCTCATGCGGACCAAGGGCATCTTCGCCGTCCCTACGTTCACAATCTTCGACTATTTCGCGCATCATCGTTCCGGCGCTGCTGAAGCTGCCAGCGAGGCCGCGTTGCTCGACTACAAGATTCGCGAATTCAAGAAGCAGATCGCGGCCGGCGTGCCTTTCGCAGTGGGCTCCGATGTCGGACCATTCCCCCATGGAACACAGGCTCGTGAACTTACGCTCATGGTGCAATACGGCATGAAGCCGCTTGCGGTGCTGCAGGCCGACATTCTCAACGGGGCAAAGCTGCTGGGTTGGGAAAACGAAATCGGACAACTGAAATCAGGTTTCCTCGCCGACATCATCGCTGTTCGGGGCAATCCTCTCGACGATATATCGGCGGTTGAACACGTCGCGTTCGTGATGAAAGACGGTGTCGTGGTCAAGCAGTGAACGGTCGAATCGATGACCAGCGGTCGGCGAGTGGCAGGGAGCCGGTTAAAGTAGAGAGGGGAGCCTGTTGGCAGGGACGCATCGAACGGGCTGCCATCACTGGATGCGATCTTCTCTTTCCGATCTCGAAGCAGTTGGGTTCGCCCTTGCCGGCTTCACCTTTTGGGTGCTGGCCGATACCAGCGTGAAGATTGCGGGAAATTCCAACCTGCCGGCTTACGAAATCCTGGCTTTTCTCGGCTTCTTCATCGTGCTCATGCTCGTGCTGCGAGGAGCCGCCCGGCACGACGTGAAAGCGGTGTGGCCGAAACGCCCGAGGCGGCAACTTGTGCGCTCCTGCCTCGACCTGGCCAATAATATTTGCGTCGTGATCGCTTTGCGTCATCTGCCGCTGACCCTGTTCTATATCCTGGTATTCATGTCGCCGATGGTCATCACGCTGCTGGAGGCAGCGTTTCTGCGCGAACGGCTGGACTGGCGCAGAGGCATCGCCGTGGTGTCCGGCTTCATCGGCGTCGTGATCGCTGTTGATCCGTTCAACTCTTCCCGGCAGGGAGACTGGATCGGCTTCGCCGCCTGCATGGTCTGCGTCGCCTGCTTTTCAGTGAACATGGTGTGGTCTCGTGTCATCACCCAGACTGAAACTCCCGAGAGCCTCACTTTTCTCTCCGGCGCTTTAATGGCGGCAACTGGTTTCGGCTGTATGCTGTGGCATGCGGAGCCGCTTACAACGCGGCTGACATTGGTGCTCGTGGCCATGGGTCTATTTTGCGGCTTCGGAAGCATCTGCTTCTTCATCGCTCTGAAACATACATCGGCCGCGAATGTTTCCCAGTACCACTACACCCAACTTGTCTCGGGAGCGCTGGTCACCTACCTGATCTGGCGCGAGAAGCCCAGCGTATCCACGCTCAGCGGCGGCGCAGTGATCATCGTGTCGGGAATCTACATCGCCTTCACTGCATCGCGCGAGCGCGTAGGGCGATCGCCGTTCCCGCTGGCTTCGCCGGAATGAGATATAAATCGCATGGGGAAAGCGTCGCGGCGCGGGTCAGCTTATTTGCTCGCTGATCCTTCCTTTGCATCTCGCGCGCCGAGTTTGGCCAACACTTCCAGGTATCGCTTCGACTTGCTCGGAGAAAGGGAATCTTCCACTCCCTTGCGATATCCGCCGAGATAAATGGAGTACAAAATAGCAAGAGAGCAGCCGATGCCCCATATGAATCCTAAGCACAGCCCGATGAGCGCTGCCGGAGTGAATGAGGTCATGCGGCACGATTCTTTCTACGCAGTTAGACCGCAACCGTAAAGCTATCTTCAGTCCGCGTCACCGCGTGATACAGCGTATCGCGCTCAACCGGAACGCGCCCAGCCTCGGTGATCAGGCGGCAAAGCTCCTTGCGCGTCATCCCCTGCGGCGTGGTGGCGCCTGCGTCGTGATAGATTTTCTCCTCGATCACTGTTCCATCCAGGTCGTCGGCGCCGAAACGCAGCGAGATCTGCGCGATCTTCGGCGTCATCATCTGCCAGTAGGCCTTGATGTGCGGAAAATTGTCGAGCATCAGGCGGCTCACCGCGATCTGCCGGATGTCCGTCAGGCCGGTGGTGACTGGCAAGTGATCGAGCGGCGTGTTCTCCGGATGAAATGCCAGCGGAATGAAAGTCTGGAATCCGCCGGTCTCATCCTGCACCGCACGCAACTTGAGTAGGTGATCGACCCGGTCTTCATCGTTCTCAATGTGCCCGTACAACATGGTCGCATTCGACTTGAAGCCCAGTTTATGCGCCAGGCGCGCCGTCTCCAGCCACTCGCTTCCGTCGATCTTGTGATCGCAGATAATGGAGCGCACACGCGCTGCGAAAATCTCCGCTCCGCCGCCTGGCATGGAGTCCACACCCGCCTCGCGAAGCTTAATCAGTGTCTGCTCGATGCTGAGCTTAGCGCGCCGCGCGAGAAACGCGACCTCCACCATGGTGAACGCCTTGATATGCACCTTGGGAAAGCGCTGCTTCAATCCACTGACTAAATCGAGGAAGTACTCCAGCGCCAGGTCGGGATGTAATCCGCCCACGATATGGAACTCGGTCACAGCCTCGGAGTAACCCGATGCCGCCGTCTCCCACGCTTCTTCGAGCGCCATAGTGTACCCGGCCGGATCACCCTTCTTACGGCCGAATGCGCACAACTTGCAAGCCGCCACGCACACGTTGGTCGGATTGATGTGGCGATTGACATTGAAGTAGGTCACGTCCCCGTGCATCCGCTCGCGCACATGATTGGCAAGCCATCCCACCGCCAGAACGTCGCTCGATCCATAGAGCGCCAGCCCGTCGTTGAAGTCGAGCCGTTCGCCGGCCAGGACTTTGGCGGCGATGGGTTCGAGACGAGGGTCATAGGTACGGAACGGGGTGGGCTGCGGGGATTGAGTCTCTGCCTGCATAGTCTGATGATACCGGAAGTCGGGCTGGCGATTCATTTCCATGTCTTCCCAGGGCATGCCGGGGGGACACTTGGAACAAACCGCGGAACGACGATGGAGTCACACCCGGTTTGGACCGGCGCCGCATCGATTGGTCACTACTTCTGGCCGACTTCGGATTTGGCGCCCTGAGGCTCAGCCAGCACCCCGTCGTCAAGCGAGGCCGCCAGCAGCCGGTCTCCCGCCGCGCGCACCAGAGAGAGGTGGAATCCGGTCTGCAACCACTTCCAATCCAGAGACTTGGCGTCGATTGAGTAGACAAAGTCGCTGTCCCTGGAGCTCACCAGAATGCGATTCGCATGGACGTCGTAGAAAAGATCGTCAACACCCACCAGCGGCAGGCGATGAACCCACATCCAGGTCTTCCCCTTATCCCGCGTGAAATACACGCCTTCGCGGGCTCCCACCCACAGGGTTCCGTCGGAAGAAAAAGCCGCGCGATGGATGCGGGTGAGTGCCGTGGGAACGCCCATGGGCCACCACGTCTGCCCAGCGTCGTTGGAAATCACGACACCGGTGGGGCGGGCCGCCGCCAGCACCGATCCATGCGCCGTCACGGAGAGGAAATCAACCGATCCAACCGCTGGTCCGCCCTGCCACGTCGCGCCTTTATCCTTGCTCGTGAAAAGACCGCCGGCCGTCGCGGCGAGCCAGACATCGCCGGAGAGATCCAGTTCATACACGCGACTCCCGAGTTCAGTCAGAGGAGCCTTCACCTTCTTGTCCACGATGACGTGCTTGCCCCGCACTAATTGCGGCGTCGGTTTGGCAATGGTGTTGGCGATCGTATTCCTGCTCTTCCAGGTTTCAGAGGTCGAGTCCAGCACAAAGATGCCGCTGTTGGTTCCCGCGACCACGACGCCGTCTGGCGATTGCGCCAGAGCGAACACGTCACGTCCTTCCAGCCCCTCGCCGATATGCTTCCAGCGCGTGCCGCCATCGTCCGAAACGAAAGCGCCGCCATAGGTCTTGTCGTTCACCACGCCCGCGTACACTCGCAAAGCATTCGAGGGATCGACAAGCAGCGCTTCCACTTTGCGGGCGGAGAAGCCCTGATTAGCTTCCTTGAAAGTCACGGCCGCATCATTGCTCGATAAAACTCCGCCGCGATCGGTTGCCAGCAGAACTCGCTCCGGATTTTTGGGGTCGATGAAGACATCATTGACAATCACCTCCGGGCCGGTCATGCGCTGAAACGTCTTGCCGGCGTCGGTGGTTTTGTACAAGCCCTCGGTTGTGCCCGCATACACCGTGTCGTGATGCACGGGATCCTGTCGCAGAACGCGGGTTCTGCGGGCGGTGGACGGGATTCCCTGAACTTTCTTGAATAGCCCGGCTCCATTCGTGCTTCTGTAGATCCCGCTGCAGGCGCTGGCATACACAACATTCGGACTCTGCGGGTCGACGATGATCGAGAACACGTCTGAGTCGTCAATGACGCCTTGCTTGATGTTCTCCCAGTTATTGCCGCCGTCTGAGGTTTTCCACGGCAAATGCCATGTACCCGCGTATACGATGTTCGGGTCTTTTGGATCGACAGCCAGCGACTCAACTTCGTGAATCTCTTTGCTGCCGGGCGGGCTGATCAGTTTCCACGTGGCTCCCGAGTCCGTGGAGCGAAACACGCCTTCAAGGGTGCCTGCAAACAGGGTGGCAGGATCGGACGGCGCCGGCGTGAATGCTCGAATGGATTGGCCGCTCAAGCCCGTATCCGGGTTCCATGTCCGTCCCGCGTCTGTGCTTACCCAAAGGCCGCCATCCGGATGTCCGAACTTCCACGCAGCCACGTAGAGATGAGCCGGTTTGCGCGGGTCAACCACGATGTGATCGATCACAAGGTCGTCCGCTTTATCCAGTTTGGCCAGACGATGCCAGGTTGCACCTTCGTCTGTCGATTCGAAGATCCAACTGTTCGTCGTGCCGAGGTAAAGATGATTCGGCTGCCCAGGCACAGCTGCGAATGCACGCGCATCCCCGCCATCCGGACCAACTGTCGACCAGAGCGTCTGCGCCTGCAATGACGCGTGCAAACAGGCAACCATCAAAAAATAAAGCGCGACCGGCGCGAATCGATAGGTCTTGGGAATGGCTCGAAAGGTAACTCGCAAGGATAACTTCCAGGCAAACATTTGTAATGTGAGATGCGGATGTTGAAGCAGAGGGAGAGCAAAACTAAAGAGGTCGACCGGCGCACCGGTCAACCTCAAATCGTGCGAAGGAGGATCAAAGTCGGTACACACCGCGTACGGCCGACCAATCGAATGACCGGCTCGTACGCCGATTAAGATTCAATCGTCGACCGCGACGCACACTTAATTGTGCGGCGCGGCCGATTCGTTTACTTCTTGGCTGCAGCGTGGTGATGCTTGCGGGTTGGAAGCGGCTTCCGAACCTGCGGTTTCACCGCCGACTCGTCGACAGGCGTCGTTCCCTGCACGTCGGAGCCAAAGGTTGCGCCTGAAGGTACGAGATAGTCTTCGACATTCTGGCTGTCCGAGGTTCCGGTGGCGACTGTGATGCGGGAAGCATCAATGCCCTTCTCCGTTACCAGGTATTCCTTGGTGTTGACGGCGCGCTCGGCTGCGTAGTCATCGACCTTGGCCCTCTTGTGCTTGGCCGCGAACTTGGTCTGCTTCTCAGTCTTGGCCTTCTCCTTGGCGTTCGATTCGCCAACGATCACGGCCTTGGCATCCGACTGCTTCTGCAGGTCGAGAGCCACTTCATCCAGGCAAGCCTTGGCTTCGTTATCAACACGCGTCGGACGAGTCTTGTCCTTCTCGAAGTTGATGGTGCAAAGGGCCTGAGTGTGCGGCTGCGGCGGCGGCGGCGGGGCTTCGATGTTCAGGCTGGTGTTCGCGGACACGCTGTGACCCTTGTCGTCGGCCACGTTGCATGTGATCGAAACCGGACCTGTGGGAGCGCCTGTGGATGAGAATGAACCGGAATTACCGCTCCCGTTCACTGAACCGGCGGACGCCGTGTAGGTGTAGGTCAGCGGACGATTCTGCGGGCTGGTCGCGGTGGTGGTGATGGTTGCGCTGTCACCCGGCTTGATGGTGGTCGGGCTCACCGAGCAGCTGGCCGTCGGCGGCTCGAATTCCTTCACCGTGAAGGTCGTGGTGGCCTCGGTGGCAACTTCCCACGGCTTCATGCCTTCCTTGCCCGGCTTGCCTTCCTTGGCATCGCACTTGACGGTGTGCGTGCCAGGAGCCAGCGTCGCGGTGTTGATGGTGGCGGTGGCGCTCTTGCCATCCGTGATGCCATCCCCGGACAAGCTATAGACCACGCCCAGCTTCGGATCCTGCGAACCGACAGTCGCTGTCACGGTGACCGGGTCGCCGGGGAATACCGAGGTGGGACTGGCGGAGCAGGCAATGGTCAACTGCGGAGGCGGCGCGATGCTGCCAACGTGGAAAACCAGGCCGGCGCTCAAACGAGCGGCATTGATATTGGCGCGCCCCCCCCAAATGCCAGGACCGAAATCAGCATGCATGTACTGGTAATCCGCCTGGAAGAGCCGGATAGCGAGGTGATGATTGAACCACGGTGTCGCGTAATCCATGCCGCCGCCGGCGGTGAGGGCGACACCCCAGGTGTACGGCTCATGTTCTGGTCCGGCGATATCCGCTCCACCGACGAGCCCATGAACGAACGGAGTGATATCCTCGGTCGGAAAACGGAAGATGAGGCCGGCTGAACCAGTGGTGAAACCATCGTTGCTGGACGAATTGTTGGTAAACGTCCCGTGAGTCGCACCTTCAAGCTGTGCGCCTACGTACTTGTTGAAAAAGTACGCCCCGCTGAAAATGGCTCCCTGCGCGGATTTGTATTGTTCGGGCAGCACCGTGACTCCGTCCGACTGAAGGACTTCAACAGTATCCTTGGGGGCCAGGTAACTGTAGCCTGCGAATATGTCCCAACGAGACGGAGAATCCGCCTGCGAGGCCTTGGGCGCCGGCTTCGGCGCATCCTGGGCAGCAACGGCAATAGACAGCACGGACGCTGCCATCGCCAGAGCGAAAGCCCGGCTCAGAGATTTCAAAACATGAGAGTGCATGCGTTTCTCCTCCGCAATCAGCTGAAAAGCTAAATGAAATGATTCGTTATGCGAACACATTGTGCGGTAACAATTGCCTTGTTCCGCCCCCGTGATATTTCGTCGGGTTACTGTACAGCACTAATAAAAGTACCATACGTCGTTTCCGGCAGAGCACAATTCTTCAATGAGTTGCCCGTGGTTTCCTTATCCGTAAACAAGGCCGAAGACTGTCCTGAAGCAGTAAAGTTACTATCTTTCCAGAGCCCGGTATGACCCCTGTTTGCCACCAACGAAACCCCGAAACAAGCCGTTAGCCCAGGTTCAGTGTCTTGAGCAGGCTGCGTGGTTCGTGTTGAATCTTCTCCTGAAGCAGCGTAATCGCGTACATAAGTTGTTCCGGACGCGGTGGGCATCCAGGCACATAGACATCGACGGGAATCACCTGGTTCACACCCTGCACCAGCGCATAGTTGTTGAATACTCCCCCGGAGGTGGCACAGGCACCCATGGAGATTACCCACTTCGGCTCCGGCATCTGGTCATACAGACGGCGGATGACGGGCGCCATCTTTTGCGAAACCCTGCCCGCAATCACCATCAAGTCCGACTGCCGCGGAGAGGCGCGGAATACCTCGGCGCCGAAACGCGCGATGTCAAAGCGCGACGCGCCCATCGACATCATCTCGATCGCACAGCAGGCCAGCCCGAAGGTCATGGGCCATACCGAACTCTTGCGCACCCAATTCACCGCCAGGTCCAGAGAGGTAAGAAAAATACCTTCCGGCTGCTCGTAGCCATAATTCACTTCTCGAACTTTGGCGCGGTTGTTGGCACTGCTCTCGAGATTGCCAAATAAATAGCGATCGCGTTCTGCTAATTCCGCCATGGAATCAATAATACCTCTATCCTAGGGGACACACATAGATCACTCTTGCTCAGAAACTTGCAGGAGGCAAGCGTGCCCTTACTGATGAGTGGATGAAACGAATGCATTTCGCGTTGCCACACAAATCCTAGTCGGGACAAGCCGAAGGTAACGTATGCAGCCCGCCCGCCACATTCCATCGCGCCGGGAGCCATAGCGTGAGGCTGAACCGCATCCAGTTGATTGACCCCAGCGGGCCCGATCCTCCGGTTGAAGAATCCACCTGGTGGGGTACGCGCGAAAACGCCAACGCCCACCCTTGGGCATAGGACGCGGGGTCGCTCGTCCCTGGAACCAGGTGTGCATCCAGAATGCGAAACTCTCCGCCCGCAGCGCGCTTCTGCAATTTAATCAAACGCGCCATCGCCTGCGCCTTCACCGTGCTCGAAGGATCAGGCTTGCGGGAGGCGGTAGAGGCTATTCCATCGACAGCTATTAACTGGAACAGGTGCTGGCTTTCATGAAATGCCGCCGGATCGACGAGAAAGCGGAAGCTGCGCGGGTTCCATCCAATCGCGTCTTGCGAACGCAGGCCGTAGGTGGTTCCAATTTCGCGCTCGTTGATGGAATCGTAAGGCATGGTAGCCAGCAGCAAAGCATCGGGGTATCCAGCGCCAGGATCGCGGTCCACTACCAGGTCCCATCCGCTGTACCCGGCACGCGCAGGCTGAATCGGCATGACGCGGAATATCCAGCCTTGGCCGAGCGGCGCGGACCATTCCCTGCCCGCGCTCACCTCTGCTTCAATCCCCACCTTCACGCAGGCCGCCGACGACGACGCGAGCGCATGGCTTACCGCAGTCCCCAGCCAAATCGCAGCGACCAACGGCAGCAGTTCCGTCGGCCAGCCAACTCGGGGCTCTCCCATCACGATGTGCCTCATTGTGTTCCATTCTTATCACCCTTCACGCCGGATCGGTGCCTCGCGCCCTCTCCCGCACCCCAGTTGCGCTATGATGAAAAGTTCATAAAGAACATGTAATCGCACCGTCAACGTTCTCGATCGAACGTCTGGAAAGCAATGTCCTCAACGCCGATTCAAGTCATCAGAACACGTTCGACAGATTTCCATTTTGCGAGCCCGTGCATCGCGCCGCCCGGCTGGCTCGCCGCCCTTGGCTGTTGTTTGTTTCCAGACATTCTTCAATGACTTTTTCCTCCGGAGCAGAACCAGCATGTGCCCTCTGAAGAAACTGTTGCTCTTGTGTTTTTTGCTAGCTACCCCGTTATCCACATTGGCCCAAACCAATGCGGCCGCGTCATCGACGCAACCCGCCACCCAGGCCCAGATTGCGGCTCTGCAACAAGCCGTTCAGAGCGCACAAACCTCCGGCGACAACGCATGGATGCTGATCTCGGCGGCCCTGGTCCTGCTCATGACCGGCCCCGGTCTGGCCCTGTTTTATGGCGGCCTGGTGCGCAAGAAAAATATCCTCGGCACCATGATGCAGAGCTTCGCCATGATGGGCATGGTGACCATCCTGTGGGCGCTGGTCGGATATTCGCTGGCGTTCGGCCACGGCAATGCATTCATCGGCGGATTCGACCACGTCTTCCTGCGGGGTGTCGGCCTCGGTCCGTCCCCTTACGCGCCGACCATCCCTGAACAGACCTACATGGTCTATCAGCTCATGTTCGCCATCATTACTCCGGCGCTTATTACCGGTGCCTTCGCGGAGCGCATGAAGTTCAGTGCCATGGCCGTTTTCCTTTCTTTGTGGTCCATCCTGGTCTACAGTCCCATGGCGCACATGGTCTGGGGCGCCGGAGGCCTCCTCAATGCAAATGGCGGCCGATTCCCCAGCCTCGACTTCGCAGGCGGCACCGTGGTCCACGTCACATCCGGTGTCTCCGCACTGGTCACTGCGATTTATCTCGGCAAGCGCATGGGCTACCCCAAAACCGCCATGCCTCCGCACTCCATGGTGCTCAGTTTCATCGGTGCCTGCCTGCTGTGGGTGGGCTGGTTCGGATTCAATGCCGGCAGCGCCCTCAACTCCGGGCCGCTGGCCACCAGCGCGTTCATCAACACCCATTTCGCCGCCGCCGCCGCGGCCTTGGGCTGGACGGTGGCTGAATGGATCCATAACGGCAAGCCCACCGCCCTCGGGGCCATCTCCGGTGCCGTCGCGGGCCTCGTTGCCATCACGCCCGCATCCGGTTTTGTCCAACCCATGTCGGCGCTGCTCATCGGCGTGGTCGCCGGGGCGTTCTGTTCCTTCATGGTGTTCGAAGTCAAAAGCCGCCTGGGCTACGACGACTCCCTCGACGCCTTTGGCGTTCACGGGGCCGGCGGCACCCTGGGAGCCTTGTTGACCGGAGTCTTTGCCGTCAGCTCCATCAACCCCGCCTTTGGCAACGACGCCGCTGGAAAGCCCTTCGCCACCGGCGGACTCGACGGCCATTGGGCCCAGTTAGGCAACCAGGCCGCCGGCATCGCCGTTGCCTGGGGAATCTCGCTCGTCGGCACCCTGGCGTTACTCTTTGCCGTCGACAAGGTCATCGGATTGCGCGTGTCCCCCGAGCATGAAGCAGTCGGACTCGACCTCTCGCAACACGGCGAAGAGGGTTACGATTTCAATACCTGAATAAAGATTGCGCCGGGATGGCGCACGGGGCCGTCCAGCCTGATACGCTGTCAAACGAGGCAATAGCTCATGCTCAAGATCGAAGCGGTTCTCCAGCCTTCCAAGCTGGATGCGGTGAAGGATGCCCTGCTGGAAGCAGGTATCGAAGGGATGACAATTCTGGAGGCTCGCGGACACGGACGGCAGAAAGGCCACACCGAGTTTTATCGCGGCCGGGAATACACAGTCGACCTTCTGCCCAAAGTCAAAATCGAAATGGTGGTCCCCGACGAATTGAAAGACAAGGCCATCGAAGCCATCATCGGCGCCGCCCGCACCGGCCGCATCGGCGACGGCAAGATTTTTGTCAGCCGGGTGGATGACGCCATTCGCATTCGCAACGACGAGCGCGGCGAAACTGCTCTCTAACTTCCGCTGCACCTCCGACCTGCTCGAAGGGCGAGGCCGCGCCCTTCGAGCAGATTCGATTTCAATAGCTCAATCCCTACCCCCTATTCCCTGTATTTCTGCCTCTTCCGCTTAAACATCGCTTATTCTGTTAAGACACCCTTCTCGCCTTGGCGAGTCATACATACCCATCATGAATCCAGTCGGCATCGTGGTTGACGATCTACGAGAGCAGTATCTACGGGAGATGGCGCTGGTCCGCCAGACGTACGACCGCACGGGGGATGGCACGGCCGCCATTCGACGTCGATCGGCGGTTGTCGATCGCATCCTGATTGAGATGTGGCGCCGCGCTTTCGCCGGACAACCGGCGCACAATGTCGCGCTGGTGGCCTTAGGGGGCTATGGGCGTAAGGATCTGTTTCCCTATTCCGATGTGGATGTCTTGTTTGCCTTCAGCGACGACAAAACTGAATTGCAGGCCAAGGAATGCGTGCGCGCCATTATTCAAGGCATGTGGGATATCGGTCTGCGCGCCAGCCCCAGTTCGCGCACGCTCAAAGAGGCAGGCCGCTTCGATCCCGACAATCTCGAATTCACGCTGGCCACTCTCGACCGGCGATTTCTTGCTGGGCAATTCCCGCTTTACCAACAGCTCCACCAGACCATCCTTCCCGGACTGGTGTTGAGCGAGTGGAACACCATTACGCAAAAGCTGGGCGAGATCGCTCGCGCTCGCCATTCCAAGTTCGGCAACACCATCTTCCATCTGGAACCGAACTTGAAGGATTGTCCGGGCGGTCTGCGCGACTTTCACCTGGCGGTATGGTTCGCGCTCTTGTTCCACCTGAAGGAGACCAGGGAGTGGCCCCGCCAGCGAGGGGGGGTATTTCAGAGTGCGCGCGGAGACGCGGAAGCTGCCTTTGACTTTCTGACCGCGGCGCGATGTTTTCTCCACTTCCGGCATGGCCGCGATGACAATTCGCTCGACTGGCAATCACAAGACGATGCGGCGGCCCACTCCATCGGGTTGGAGACACGCGGCACCGCCGACCCGGCTTACTGGATGCGCACCTACTACCGGCATGCCCGCGTCATTTACCGCCGCGCCGCCCTGCTGATGGAAAACCTCCCCGCCCCGGTCAGCTTTTACCGCCAGTTCCGCCGCCGCCGCACTCCCATCGCCGGCACCGATTTCATCCTCGATCAAGGGCGCATCGACATCCTGCCCGGCGCGCAGTTCAGCGACACCGCCGCCATCCTGCGCATCTTCTCCCTGATGGCCACGCACGGCTACACGCTGTCGCAGGCCGCGGAAGACCGCATCACAGACGCACTGCCCGCCCTCGCCATCCACGTACCCGAAGGTCCGTATTTGTGGAACGCCCTGCGCGAAGTCCTGCTCGGCCCCCATGCCGCGCATTCACTGCGCACCATGCATGCGTTAGGCGTGCTGGAAATGCTGCTGCCGGAATTCCACGGGATCGATGCGCTTGTCATACGCGACAGCTATCATCGCTACACCGTCGACGAACACACGTTCCTCACCATCGACAACGTGCACGGACTGCGCCAGCCGGCCCACGACTACGAGCAGCGCCTCGCCCAGCTTTTACCTGAAGTGGATCGTCTCGACCTGTTCCTGCTCGCGCTTCTGCTCCACGACACCGGCAAAGCACGGCGCACCGGCGAACACACCGGCCAGAGCGTTGAACTCGCAGACAGCTTCATGGCAAGACTCGACTTCGATGCCGAGGAACGCGAGTCGGTGCTGAAGCTCATCCGGCTGCACCTGGAGATGTCCAACACCTTGCGCCGCGATATCTTCGATCAGGAAAATGTGCGCGGCTTCTCAGAGAAAATCGGCAGCCCCACGCTCCTGAAGATGCTCACGCTGCTGACCTATGCGGACATCAAAGCCGTCAACCCCGAAGCTCTTACGCCGTGGAAAGCGGAAAGCCTGTGGCAGCTCTATATGGCCACCGCCAACTACATGGATCGCAGCGTCGACGAGATACGCTATCACGCCGCCATCGATCCCACTCTTCTCAACCGCCTGCGATCGATGGTGCCCGTAAGCCAGTACGAGGCACTCGGACAGTTCCTCGAGGGGCTGCCGCAACGTTACCTGCAAACCCGCCTTCCCGAACACATCCGAAGCCACTTTCAGCTCGCTACCAATCTCGACGCAGATCCTGTTCAATTGGATCTTCGGCCCTCGCGGCAGCTGTTCGACCTCACCGTCATCGCCCGCGACCGCAGCCGCCTGTTTGCCGACGTAGCCGGGGCCCTCGCCGCGTGGGGCATGAACATCGTCAAGGCCGGGGCCTTCTCGAACGAAGCCGGAGTCATCGTCGACAGCTTCCAGTTCTCCGACGTCTTCCGCACCCTGGAACTGAACCCCAGCGAAAAAGAGCGCTTCCTTGAATACATTCACGACGTCGTAGCCCAAAAAACCGCCGTCGAACAGATGCTCGACGCACGCCGCCACACCAATCACACCAGCAACATCAAGGTCGAAGTCACCACGCGCCTCAACTTCGATACCGATTCGTCCACCCATTCCACGCTGCTGCAGGTTGTGGCGCAGGACGTGCCCGGCCTGCTGCGCCAGATCGCCCTCGTGCTCAGCAATCATCAATGCAACATCGAGGTCGCGCTCATCGACACCGAAGGTGAGACCGCTATCGACGTCTTCTATCTCACCAGTCAGGGCACCAAACTCGCGAGCGACACCCAGCAGGCGTTGGCAGCGGACCTGGCTGCGGCACTCGATTCCATGCGAACCCCCGCCCTATAGGTCTCCGGCGCGCCACGCCCCGATGGAGACTGGGGAGCTATTTTCGATTCACCATCGTAGACCATCTCCAACTCCGCCCGCCGCCGTCTGCCCGTCCGGAATCAACCGTACGTTCACAATCCCCGCACCGGCATACCGCTACCATGATGCGAAGCGTCGTTCGCCATGAGAGGGCACACCAGGCGTTTACTTGAGATACGCGCGCACCAGGTCGATGAGATCCTCCGCTAATTCCGGCGCGATCTGCTCCTTGGATCCGTCCGTGAGATGGAAGCGGATGTGCGTCTCCAGCACCTCGCCCATCAGGGCGTTCACGCCGCCGCGCACCGCGGCCAGCAGCATCAACTGGTCGCCGCAGTCCCCATTGGCGGTGAGCGACCGCTCGATGGCATCCATCTGGCCGCGCAGTTTGCGTATGCGCTGCACCATCTTGATGGTTTCGCGTTCGTGGTGGGGCATGGGCTTGATCTCCTTGACAATACCCTCCCCGGGTATGGTATCTACGGAGTGGGGGTACCGCTACCTCCATATTCTACTGCCGCAGCCCGCACTTACCCTCGCTCGAAAGGCTTTGCCATGATCCGGCCTCCTCGCCAACTCGCGCCAAGCCTCTGCTTCCTGGCGGCAACAGCACTCTTCGCCTCTGCAACCGCCGCGCTCGGCCAGTTGACCCCGGACTTGATTGTTGAAACAGTCCACTTCCCTTCCGCTCCCCAGCCGCAAATTTCCTCCCCGCCCTTGGCAGCCAATGCCTTCCTGGTACCTCTGCCGTTGGAGTCGTTCGTCGACTTCCAGAATCCTGATCGCCCCAAAGTTCCCGCCAAAGATGCATTCGCCGCCAACGACGATCCAATACTCACCATGGCGCCTCACCCCGAAGGCGCGCGCTACTGGGTCTCGGGACAGGCCAACATCATTTACCAGGGCCGTCTTCCCTTTCATTCCCTCTACGAAGGACCGAACAGCTTTCGCAACTCGGCCGAATATAAAACCTCGATGGTAGGCACGCTCTACACGGCCCTGCGGCCCACTCGTTCCACGCGTTACAACACCGATCTCATTTTCGACCTCGAAGCAGCCGAAGGCCGCGGCCTCAGTGAGGCACTGGGCCTCGCCGGCTTTACGAATCTCGATGTGGTGCGCAATCCCTACCTCGGCAAGGCCCCCTACATCGCGCGCTACCAGGTCCACCAGGTCATTGGACTCACCAGCGAAACCACCACCCAGCAACCCAATTTCTTCGCTCTGGCCGACAGCGTCCCCGCACGCCGCATCGAGTTCCGCTTCGGCAAGCTGACCCTTCCCGATTTCTTCGATTTCAACGACATTGGCTCTGACAGCCATTTGCAATTCACCAACTGGACCATCGACAACAATGGCGCGTGGGACTACGCAGCCGACACGCGCGGCTATACCGTCGGCGGCATGGCAGAGTATGACGACCGCTCGTGGAGCCTCCGCTACGGCATCTTCGCCATGCCCATCGTCGCCAACGGCATCGATATGGACTGGGCCTTCAGCCGCGCTCACGGGCAAAATGCTGAACTGGAACTGCGCCACAGCTTTGTCCCCCGGCGTAAGGGCACATCCCGCCTGCTCTTCTATGCCAACCGAGCCCACATGGGCACCTATCGCGAAGCAGTCGATGCCTTCCTCCGCGGAATCGACTCCACCCCCACCATCACTGCCCATGAACACTTCGGCGCGCTCAAGTACGGCTTCGGCTACAACGTCCAGCAGGAGTTGAGCGACAATCTGCGCGTCTTCGGCCGCTTCGGTTGGAACGAGGGCCAGCACGAATCCTTCGCCTACACCGAGGTCGATCAAACCGTCGAGGTCGGGGGCGATTACTTCGGACGCCGCTGGCATCGCAATGAGGATAAGATCGGCCTGGCCTTCGTCTCCAACGCCATCAAGCGCGACCACCAGAATTACCTTCGCTATGGAGGCCTTGGCTTTCTGCTCGGCGACGGCCATCTCAACTACGGCCGCGAAAATATTGTTGAGAGTTACTACGACTGGCATGCCTGGCGCGGCCTCTTCTACTCCCTCGGTGTGCAGCACATCGGCAACCCCGGCTACAACCGCGATCGCGGCCCCGCATGGGTCGGCACCGTCCGCGCCCACATCGATTTTTAGAACCCCCAAATCGCCGCCCTCACCAGCTATGCTGGATAGTGCCAGGTTAGCCTTTGCGAGGAGCCGTCTTGTCAGGTCAGGAAAACCGTGTTCTTGTGTACGACGTTGGTGGCAGCCACATTTCGGCGGCGGTCTTTCATCAGCAGACCTGCGCCCTTCAAGGCGTCACCAGCGCCGGCTACCCTGCGGAGCAATCCACCGAAACCTTTCTTGACGTTCTCCATTCGCTCGGAACCTCGGCGACACACGGTGACTCCGCCATCCACGGCGCAGCATTAGCCATGCCCGGCCCTTTCGACTACGAAACCGGCGTGAGTTATATGCAGCACAAACTGCCCTACCTCTACGGAGTCAATCTGCGCGAGGCCCTGGCTGCGCGTTTCGAATTCGGTCCCGCGCACGTGCGCTTCCTCAATGATGCCGCCGCCTATCTTCTTGGAGAGATTTCCGCCGGCGCCGCAAAGGGCGTGGGCCGCGTCGTCGGCATCACCCTCGGCACAGGAATCGGGTCAGCCTTCGCCGTCGACAGCCACATCGTCCGCAGCGGCCCCGGCGTACCCGACGGCGGCGAAATCTGGAACTACCCCTACGAGGGCGGCATCCTCGAAGATCGTATCTCCACCCGCGCGATTCAGGCCGCCTACAAACAACGCACCGGCCAGGTGTGCGAAGTCGCCGCCATCGCCGCCGACGCAGCCAGCAACGACCCCGTCGCCATCGAAGTCTTCACGGAGTTTGGAAAAACTTTGGGCGTGGCGCTGCACTCGGTCCTCGCCGCCTTTGCTCCCCAAGTCGTCGTCCTCGGCGGCGGCATCTCCCGCTCCGCGCAGCTCTTTCTTTCCACCGCTCAAAGCCAGTTCAAGGATTTTCCAGCGGCATTACGCGTATCGAAGCTGGGGGGCGACGCACCTCTTTTCGGAGCCGGAGCCGCGTGGTTTGACGCGGTCGACTCCGCCATCCCGAACACTGCGAAGGCCGCAAGAATCTGACCACGCTTATCGCATGATCTGTCGCGTTCGTATGGAACTGACGCCAGTCCCTTCATAACGAAGATTCAGTCCTGTCTTAACGCGGGATCACCGGACTGAGTCGGGGGGTTTGGCCGGCTCCTGGTCTGCCGTCAAAATGCGCGTCTCGGAACCGAAGCGCCGATAATGAGCGAAAACTACGTCGTTCAGAAATGTCTTCGCGGCGCCGCGATAGTTGCTTCGGGAAGCCGCACCCTTCTGCTGCGCGGTATGCGCCATCAAAATGGAAACGCTCCTGGCGGGACAGACATAGTTCTTGCCGCCAATCTCCACCGGGCCGTACTCGATGGCGATGCCGGCCTTCGGAACCAGGCTGCCAGGCGACATTTCGGCCCGCAGCGTCAGGCGCAGAATGGATCCGTCCGCAGGATCGAAGACAATTTCGCCGTGATAGCTGGAACGCTCATCGAAGACCGTCTTCTCCGGAAGGCCGGAGCTCGAATACCCCTGGATCAAACAGCAGAACTTGACGTTATAGTTCGACTTCTCGACGGGCACGGTGTAGTCGAAGACGCCCACTCGCCCGGAGGATCCCCGCTCCCAGCGCGCCCAGGTGATCTTGCCTTTGAGCGCATCGGACAGCACCGTGCTGAGAATGGGCCCGAACTCTCCTGAGGTTGCCAGGCCGCCCCCAGGCGTGTTGTGCTTCAGGGCTTTGGTCGCGCTCTCATCCACAACTTCTTTGCGATCGCGGTAGGTGACTGCAATGCTGGATGCGCCCACAAAGTGCAACGGAAGATAGCTCAGGCTGATCACGTCCGTAGGCTCCTGGACATCCTCCTGGGGCCGGTCTTCAAAACTTGTGGTCTGGCGAACGGCCATCAGGTTCGGCAACTGGCGCACCGTGGTGTTCACATAGTTCACGATCTTGACCAGCATCTGCCGTGTCGCGGCGGCGTCGGGCGCGGCCTCTTTCACAACGTCCTCGTCCGACGGAGCCAGGAACTCCGACTGGTCGGCCAGGAGCACCAGCGCCTGCCGTGCCTTTTCTCCCGTCAAGACCGCCTCCCAGCGTGCCAGCCTGGCTGCGCTTAGTCGCTCCGTCAATTCCAACCGCGAGAGCTGCTGCGCGGCCTCCGCGTCCGGTTTGGTTTGGGCGGCAGCCGCAGCCTGGTCTAACTGCGCCACTGTAATCTTCTGAGGAGCCGCGTCCGTGGGCGTCACAGCAATCGACGGCAGAGCGAAAAACGCAAGAATGACAGGCAGGAATTTAGTCAAGGAATGAATCCTCGCTGAACACGGCTCCGATTCTACGTCGCATCTCCGAAAACGGGACGTGACGTAAATGGTGCGGGTACAAATCCGTGGCTTCGCCTAATCGATCCAGTTTGTCGTTTAGGTTCGCCGAACCGCCGCCAACCGGCCGCTATTTCGCCGCCGGCTGACCCTGTCCTGCCGGCTCTGGCGGAAGCGCGTAGATCACTTCCCCCTGCCTGGCATAGTGCAGCTTCTCCCGTGCCTCCCGCTCAATGGCATCGGGATCCGACTTCAGCCGTTCCACGCGGGTTCGCAGGCGGGCATTCTCCTGCTGCAGGGCGTCGATCTCCTTGTGCAGTTGCTTATCCTGGGCACGCTTCTGCTGCCATACCGATACTCCATGCTTGCCGTTGATCACGTGCCACGTCAGCAGGAGTGCCAGCGCCACGACAACCACCGTGCCTGCAGGGCGCCACACGCGCAACGTCCAGTCCAGTGCCCGCTCCGGGATGGGCCGCGGCGCTGCGCTGTTGCGTTTGGTTCCCGTACTTTGCTCGCCCTGCAAATTCCCGTCCTGCATGTGTCCTCTTAATCTATGACTTCACAAAATTTTCGGCCGCCATTTTCAGCGACTCCATGTCTTTCTCGTTGCGGGCTTCGGTATAGGCCCTCACTACGGGCTCCGTTCCCGACAGCCGGTAGCAAACCCAGGACCCGTCGTCGAGAATCAACTTCAAGCCATCGGTGCGCACCACGCTCGTCACCTTGCGCCCGCCCAGCTCTTTTGGATCAGCCTTCAACTTCTCAGTGAACGCGGCTTTCACTTCCGGGGTCAAGCGGAAGTTCTCACGAACTGGATAATAGGAACCAACCTTGGCAAACAATTCCTTTAATTGCACTCCGATGCTCTTGCCGCGCACGGCCACCATCTCCGTCACCAGCAACCCCGCGATGATGCCGTCCTTCTCCGGAACATGGCCGCGAATCGTCATCCCCGCCGACTCTTCGCCGCCGATCGCGATCTTGTCCGCAATAATCAGTTCGCCGATGTACTTGAATCCCACCGGCGTCTCGTACAGCTGAACCTTGTGGTGCTCCGCCAGCGCATTGATCAGATTGGTGGTGGCCACGCTCTTGGCCACGCCGTTCTTCCAGCCGCGCGTTTCCACCAGGTAGTCGAACAGCAGCGCGATGACGTAGTTCGGCTGAATGAACGTGCCGTCCTCGTCCACAATCCCAAAGCGGTCCGCATCGCCGTCGGTGGCTATGCCGATCCGGGCCCCCATCTCCTTCATCTTGTCTTTGCACGCGCCCAGCAGATGGTCGTCCGGCTCCGGCGCATGACCGCCGAAGAGCACATCGCGATAATCGTGTACCGTCTCCACCGGCACTCCGGACTCGCGCAAAACGTGGCAGCTGTATCCGCGCCCCGCGCCCCAGAACGGGTCGTAGACCACCTTGATGCCCGATTTCGCAATTGCCTTCAGATCCACAAGCTCCGCGAGCCGGTTAAGGAATGCGGGCTTCACATCCACAGTTTCGAATCCATCCGAGGGCGGATTGCCATTGGGAATGTTGCCGCTGTTGTCGACAATCGCAGCTTCAATCTGTCTGGTCACTTCGGGCAGCGCCGGCGCGCCGTCATGGGTTGAGAACTTGATGCCGTTGTACTCCGGCGGATTGTGCGAGGCCGTGAAGTTGATGGCGCCGGAAGTCTTCAGCGTGCGCACGGCATGCGCAATCGCGGGCGTGGGCGCGGCATCGGGAATCACGATCGGCGTCACGCCGGCTCCCGCCAGTACCCGCGACGCCTCCGCCACAAAACTTTCTCCCAGGAAGCGCGGGTCGCGGCCCACCAGCACGCGATGCGGCTCCGGTTGCGTCTTCACGTAGGAAGCGATGCCTGCCACGGCCAGCCGGATATTGGCCACTGTAAACTCATCGGCAACAATTGCCCTCCAGCCGGAGGTGCCGAACTTGATCGCTGTGCTCATTCTTCTTTCTCCCTGCGCCGTCATTTTATTGCTTCCCGTGGGTTGGATGCCTTCGCTCCGCCAAATGACAACGGGAAGCGCCGAACCGCAAAGACCATACTGCATCACCAGCCTCGAGTCGGCAAGGCTGCCTTGTACAAAACCATCGTCGTCCCTATCAAGAAATCAACTACGGGACTGCCGTTCACATTCGTGATTCCGTTTCGCATCCTCGTACACTGGCATCAGGTGCCTGTCATGCCTGAGTCAAATCCATCCGCCCGCATCGTTCTCACTACCGCAGCCAACCTCGACGAAGCGCGCAACCTCGGCCGTACCCTCGTCGAAGAAGGATTGGCCGCCTGCGCGACGCTGATTCCTGCTGTGGAGTCCGTATACCGTTGGAAAGGCCAACTCGAATCCTCCCACGAAACCATGCTGCTGCTCAAAACCGCAGCCGATCAACTGCCCGCCCTGGAAACACGTCTGCACGCCTTGCACAAGTACGAGACACCCGAGTTCCTGGTGCTCGATGTCGCTGCCGGCAGTCCTGCTTACCTCCAGTGGATGCTTGGCTCGCTGACCGATTCCGTCGATCCCGTTGTGCCGCCGTCTTCTGTCTCCCAGGAAATGCAAAGTAATTCCGTTACAGATTGACCTCGCATTCCCAATCGGGTAGTCCGGCCCTCGCCCCGCCTTCGGTTCACTTGCCGCAGCCACTCACGCCTGAGTTGCGGTCTGGTATTCTTGGCAACAGCGGTTTCTCATTCACCGAGGCCTGAAACGGCTCAAACTTGAACGGCATCGCAGCGATTGTTCTTATCCCAAGCCTGCCGACAGGAGTCACCGGGCCCGCACTGAGGGGAGAAGCGTCTCGAAGCCCAATGCGCTGGTTAATGCTTGCCCTCATCGTCTCGGTTTGCGCGCTGATCGTCGCGTCTGCGGGAATGGCATTGCACATCTGGCGCCAGCACTCGAGAACTGGCCCTAGTGCCGCCAGCGATGATCGCGTATCAGCACTTCCCGAGGAGAGCGAAGTTGAAACGGAGGAGGCACCATGAACAGTGAACCCCTGCACGGAACCCAGGCTGACCTTCCGGTAGCCGCAACGGCTGCGTGGCTGCGCGGCATCGGCATCGTTATCGCCGGAAGTCTCTTTGTTGCCGCTTGCGCTCATGTCGCGCTTCCCCTGTACTTCACCCCGATCCCGCTCACACTTCAACCCTTCGCCGTCCTGCTCGTGGGCTTGTTGCTTGCACCGCGCCTTGCTGCCGCGACCCTCGGCACTTATCTGCTCGAAGGCGCAGCGGGCCTTCCGGTGTTTACGCCCGGACCCTCGAGCGGCGCCGGCCTGGCACACTTGTTTGGACCCACGGGCGGCTATCTGCTGGCCTATCCTGTGGCCGCGTTTCTTATCTCGTTCCTGTGGCGCCGCACCGGTCGCACTTTTACATCCGGCCTCATCGCAGCAGCCATCGGAAATGTAGTCATCCTCACGGTTGGCGCGCTGTGGCTCGCCGTCCTTACGCATGCGCGCATGGCCGCTATCGCAACCCAGGCGATTGTTCCATTTCTGCCCGGCGATGCCCTCAAAGTTGCCACAGCCGCGGCGCTTGCAACCGGTTGGCAGCGTTTGCGTCTGCGCAATTCCACCTCATCTACAAAGTAGTTTTCGTCGAAAGGAACTCCGTACTCCGTGAGCACCCAGCAATCTGAACCCGCAACACCCGCGATTATTCGCGACATCTCCATCGCCCACAGTCCCGACTCCGACGACGCCTTCATGTTTTATGGCCTGGCCACCAACAAGATTCGCGTTCCGGGTTACCGGTTTTCGCACACTCTGTGCGATATAGAAACACTCAACCGTCGCGCTCAGGATGAAGTTTTTTTTGACGTCAGCGCCATCAGTTTCCACGCTTATCCTTACGTGCAAGCGAATTACACCCTGATGGGCTGCGGGGGGAGCGTCGGGGAAGGATACGGACCGATGATCGTCTCCAGCCGTCCTCTGGCCACGAGCGATTTGAACAACATCAAAGTCGCGGTTCCCGGCACGCTGACCACAGCGTACCTGGCGCTGAAGGTTTTTAATCCGCAGATCGAGACGGAAGTGGTGCCGTTCGATCAGATCATCCCGGCGATCCTGGCGGGCAAGTACGATGCGGGCCTCATCATTCACGAGGGGCAGCTTACGTATAGTTCGAGCGGACTGTATCGGGTGATCGATTTGGGCGTGTGGTGGCGCGAAACCACTGGACTGGTGCTACCACTGGGGGGCAACGCCATTCGCCGCTCGCTGGGCGCGGAATCGCACAAGATCATCTCCAAAGCGCTGCGCGACAGCATTCAGCACGCTCTGGATCATCGCGAGCAGGCACTCGAATATGCCATGCAGTTTGCCCGCGACCTGGACACCTCTCTGGCGAACCGGTTCGTGAGTATGTATGTCAACGACCGCACCCTCGACTACGGCGCCGACGGGCGCAAAGCGATCCGCAAGCTGCTCGACCTGGGACACGAGCGTGGCATTATCCCCATTGCGCCGTTGGTGGATTTCGTCGACTGAGAAAACAAGCGGGTGTTGTCGAGTTAGTAACAACTGCGCCCAAACCGGGGCGCGCGGAACCTGTGTGCACAACGAGAGTGTTTTTTGCCGAAAGTGGGCAACGGCATTTTGGGCGTTGACGCTGATTTGCATTTAAATCTTTCGGATTGTGCGAGATAGACGCGTTTGCAAAAACACCGCTTACACGGCGTTTTTGCAATTTTCTGCGTCCGCACCCACGCACACAGGCGTAAATCTATGAATACAAGAGAGATGCGCGCATTTTTCGCTGCTGTAAAAAGGCTGATTTTTGAGCACTTTTGGAGGTTTACGCGGCGCTCGCAGTGGAAACATGCGGCTGCCGCGGTGTTTCGGGGCTAAGGGTTGGGCGGCGTTGGGGACGAAGCGGGAGGGAGGTTCGGCCATGGCGGTGGACGAATGTTACCCGTGGACGTTGGAAGCACGGACATCGGTCATTGCGACCCGCAAATTTTCTCCGCCGCATTCTAAATATTTTCTAAGAATTTCCGATGCATCTGTTGAGGGGCTCAACCGATGCTGGTCCATTCCCGGGCAACGTTTCTGCTTGGATCGTCCGCGCCCGATCTTTTGACCGAAGCCGAATCCATCCTGGCTACATGCGGTGCGCAGATGGTGTCTGCAGGTTGCGGCGAGGCGCTGCTGGCGCAGATCAAAGCGCTGCATGCGCCCGCACTGGTGCTGATCGACGCAGAGTTGCAGGGCATGGAGATGGGGCAATTGCTGGCGGCGGCGCGCGAGGACGCGTCCAGACCCCCTTTTCCCCTGGTTGTGATTTTGAGCGAGTTGAGCGAAAAGTGGCTGGACCGTATTACACAGCGCGCGGTGGATGACGTGATTCTGCGAACCGCTACGCCGCTGTTCTGGCGGCTGGGCGTGGAAAGGGTGCAGCGGGCCTTTCACCAGCAGCGGGAACTGGAACAACTGAGGGAAGCAGCCGCCCAGAATGCGCAGATCGACGCTCTGACGGGGATTTACAACCGCACCACGCTGCTCTCCATGCTGTTTCGCGAAACCGACCGGGTGCAGCGCATGAGCGGGAGCCTGTGCCTGATTCTTTTTGATGTCGATGATTTCGGGCATTGGAATTCAAGGCTGGGGGCGATCGCCTGCGACGATCTTCTGCTGCAGGTGGTGACGCGCGTAGGGCGCCTGCTGCGCAGCTACGATTTGTTCGGCCGCGTGGGGAAGGACGAGTTCCTGGTGGCGCTGCCGGGATGCAGCGCGGTGAATGCGATGATGCTGGCGGAACGGATACGGGCGGAAGTGTTCGAGGAACCGTTTCACGTGAGGGGCACGGCGGTGCGGTTATCCGCGTGCTTCGGGGTTGCGCCCAGCCGGGGCCGGTCGCCGGTGGTGGTGCTGCGGGATGCGGAACAGGCGCTGCTGGAGGCCAAGGCGGGGGGCCACGAGTCGATTGAAAGCTCATGCGATGCAGTGCATCCGGAACCGCACCCGGTGGCGTTCCTGTCGCCCACGTCGGGGGACGATCTGCTGGCCTGGTGAGTGGTCAAACGAAAAATGCCTGGGGACCTGCGGGCTTCAAAAATTACTGAACTGAACCTGGCCATGGTTCGATCTTGCCGATGAGCGCATTGACCCGAACTCGTTAACCCAGGTCAAGCCGACCTAAGCAGATCAGCGAACACTGGCCGACATTTTATTACAAATCGTCAGATCGGGCTGGAGCATTTCTCCGCCGCGGGGTCACGAAGAAGTGAAGCGAATATACGAAATGGCCTCGCTCTCTCTCAATCTGAACTATGTTTACCGACGTTATTTTCTGGAAACTGTAAATTTCTCACCCGTGATTTTGGATACAGAGTAGAGCGTCCAGTACAGCTACAATGATCGGCGCAGTGTAAAGAGGCTGGATCGCGTGCGGTGCTGTTCCAACGAAGCGAGGAAGGGTTCGCCCAAATCGGGCGCTGATGAAAGTCACCATTCTTAAAGGCAGCCACGAAATTGGCGGAACCTGCATTCAGCTCTCATCCGAAAAAACCAGTCTCCTTCTCGATGCTGGACTTCCCCTAAGCGCTGAGAGTCAGCCCGTAGACCTCTCGCACCTTTCCGTCGACGCCCTTCTGGTCAGCCATCCTCATCAGGACCACTTCGGCTTGATGGCTACTCTGCCGCCCGGCACTCCGGTCTACATCGGCAAGCTAGCCCGCAGCCTCATCGACGCCACACAAGTGTTCCTCGGCAGAGACAGATATGCGCTCGAGTTCCACGACTTCAAGGCCTGGCAGCCGTTCACCATCGGTGATTTCACCATCACGCCCTATCTTGTAGATCACTCCGCCGCCGATGCATACGCCTTCCTGATCGAAGCCGAAGGTAAGCAACTGCTCTACAGCGGCGATCTTCGCTCGCATGGCCGAAAGGGAAAGCTCTTCGACAATCTTATAAATCGCCCGATCCCCGGGATCGATCTGCTCTTGCTTGAAGGCACCATGTTGCACCGCAACAATGACCTGTTTCCTGACGAGACGTCGGTCGAAAACACGATCTTCGAGACAATCCAACAGCAGAAGAACATCTCGTTCCTGCTGTCATCCTCGCAAAACATCGACCGCATCGTTTCCGCCTATCGAGCGTGCAAACGTGCCGGAAAACTCCTCGTCATCGACATCTACACCGCATGGGTGCTCGAGCAACTCCGTCAAATCACGGAAAATACGCCCGCCATGAATTGGCCCGAGGTGAGAGTTTTCGCGAAATACGGCCATGACGAAACGCTTAAGGCGAACCCAGAATATTTTGGAGCGTTCCGGAAGCGGCTCTATCTCCACAGGGTCACACATGACGAACTACTCGCAACTCCCAGCTCATTTCTCTACTTCGGCAAGATGTCCGACTTTCGTCGCATTAATAAATTTAAGAACGCTGCAGCACCCGTAAATGTCATTTACTCGCAGTGGCTCGGCTATATAGACGGAAAGCACGCCGGCCAATTCGGCAGTGACAGAATCTCCGCCTTCCGCAGCGACCCGTCAGTGAACTTTGTCTATGCTCACACGAGCGGGCATGCCACCGTAGAGGACTTACAAAAGCTTGTTGAGGCGCTGGCTCCGAAGATGTTGGTTCCGGTGCATACCGAGTCTCCGGAGGACTTCCAAAAAATGTTTTCAAACGTAGCAAGGGCAATGGATGGTGTTCAGTTTTCCATTTGAGGGTAAGAAAGGCCTAATGTGAATCTATTGGAGCAAGTTGATCAGGTATGGAATCAAGGTGCTGAAGCAAAAGGTGCAGGGTGGGCGGAAAAGCTAAGAGATGCGAAGAACGCCATTCAATCAGCCAAGGAACAGTTTCGTAAGTGGGATCCATTGACGGCTTATCTTTCTTACACGAATGCGACTAAATCGGGGATCGATTTCTCGCTGAGGTATCTTGGGCAACAGGTTGCAACACTCCGAGTAAAGGCAGGCGGCGACGTCTTCATCAGCATCTCACCGAAAACAGCAGCAGTTAATGCCAAGCTATGCGGTATGAAGTTGACGGGCGAGCACTCCTGGAGAGGAACTGAGGCTCAGAAGTTCCGAAAGCATTTTCATAGCCTCGACCATACCAAGTTTTATTCCTCGGTAAAGGAAGAGCATCATATTGAGTCAGAATTTCTTCGGCACATGAGAGATCCTAGTAGCAAGAAGTTCAACGGGACGCTCAAGGGAATACAACCTGTGATGCTCGGAGGTTTTCCATTCCAGTTTCCAGTTCCTATCTCTGGGAACACTGGATTGCCGAAACTGACTAATGGCAACATAGACATCCTTGCACGAAGGGGGACGGGTAAAGGTGCCAAGATCTCCGTCTGGGAGCTTAAGAGACCGAAGACGACGGCACATGCAATTTCACAAGCATATATTTATTCGGTGACTCTGCTGAAGATGCTTCGAACTCCCCAGTCGGGTGACATCTGGTATCGCGACATAATCGGATTTGGGTGCAAGGTGCCGGCGAAGTTGAAAATCGAAAGTGTGGTCGCGGTAAGTATTGCCAGTGACCAAAATAGGAAAGCATTCGAGGAAAAGATGCGAGCCTTCAAACGGGAGAATTTTCTCTCGGTAGGCAACGACACGATCAGTCTCCACATTGCGTATTACGAGAAAAATCCACTCACTGTGACAATGGCGGAGGTTTAGTAACGGAATCCAGTGCGATCGTGCAATTCGGGGGGGATATGAGCGGCGAGCCGGTTCACTCGCCACTTGGAGAGTACCCCGGTCTCTCGCTGTGAGGGACCGGGGAGACACCGATCTCCATGCGCGGAAAAGGGCCACGTTCTTGCAGAATATGTCCCGACAAACGCCCCAGGGTCTAAGAGCACATCTGAAGTTATAAAAATCGCCAAGTCACTCACCAAGGAGAACGCGGACGCGCTTACCGCCGAGTATCGGGCCAATTACCGCCTATGCGGAAATTACTACTTGATAAACAGATCAATGCGCCTTTGGGCCCGGAGGATACCGTCCGTCGCCTTTCGGCTTCCGGGGGCCGGAGTTCGCTGTACTAGACGGCTGGATTGCGATGGTAGAGCCCGGCTTCATCGCCGTTGGAATGGTTGGCTGAATCCGTTGTATTCAGCAATCAGGCGCGGATCATCATTTCGGACGGCCGGCGCGGCGTGAAAGCGGTTCGGAGCGGTATCCGGAAGCGAGGAACGTTGCTTTGTCGGGACTCCGCTTTGGGGGATGGTCTAAACCCGGGCCCTGGCGAGGTCTTCGGTTGCGAGGCCGAGGAATTCCTGGAAGACATCGTTGGACAGGAGGCGTCCCTGGGGGGTGAGGCGGACGCGCTGGGCGTCGGCGGTGAGCAGGCCGTCGGATGCGAGCCTTTCTACGACGCGCAAGGCGGGAATCAGGGGGTGGCTTCCGAACTCGCGTTCGAGGGCGGCGACTTCGACTCCGGAGTTCAAGCGGAGGCCGAGGAACCAGGCTTCTTCGAATTGGCGCGGCGGGGAAAGCCACGCGGTTTCGGAGGGTTGGGCGGATTCGAGATAGGCCTTCAAATCGTCGGTGGTCTGGGAGCGGAGCACGTAGCCGGCGGGAGCCCCCGGCGAGGACGAAGCGGTTTCGCGGAGCATGGAGGACGCATCGAGGCCGAGGCCCAGGTAGGGGCGCCGCTGCCAGTAGCGGAGGTTGTGTTGGGAACAGCAGCCGGAGCGCGCGAAGTTGGAAATTTCGTACTGGGCGAGACCGGCGGCGGTGAGTTGCGCAATGGCGGTCTCGTACATGCGGGCGATGGCGTCGTCGGAGGGCACGAGTCCGGCGTGATAGCGGGCTCCGCCGGCCAGCATCTCGCGGCCCAGGCGCGAGTCTTCATCGACCTCGAGCATGTAGACGCTGGCGTGGGGAACGCCGGAATCGATGAGCACGGCGAGGGATTCATTCCAGGTGGCAAAGGTTTGCCCGGCGAGGCCGGCGATGAGGTCGACGTTGAGGTTGGCAATGCCGGCGGCGCGCAGGCGGCGGAGGTCTTCAAGGACGATGGCGCGGCTGTGGAGGCGGCCGCTCTCGTGGGCTTCGCGATCGATGAAGGACTGGACGCCGAGGCTGACGCGATTGACGCCGGCGGCAAGGAGCGCTTCAAGCGTGGCGTCGGCAATCTGCCCGGGGGCGCACTCCACCGTGATCTCGGCGCCGGGCAGGAGGGAAAACCGGGCGCGCAGGGCGCTGAACAGGCGCGCGATGAGGTGGGGCGGCAGGAGGGAGGGAGTTCCGCCGCCGAGGTAGACGGTGTCGACCGTGCGGGGCAGATCCACAGCGAGTTGCGACGCCCACGGCGCGGCATCCGTCAAATCCTCAAGGAGGCGGTTAACGTATCTTTCATGATCGCTGGCGGGGTAGACCCCGGAGGCAAAGTTGCAGTAGGTGCACTTCGAACGGCAAAAGGGGATGGAAATATAAATGCCGAGGGCGTTTTCGCGCATCGATGACATCAGGATTATTGTTTCATGCGGACAAGGCAGGGCGCGCGAATGCAATCAAACCGATACATTCACTCGATAGACTGAGTTCTCAAGGAGATTCCGTTTGAAAGTCTGGGCAGTTTCTGCCATCGCCTTCCTGCAGGTCTTTTTGTTTTCCGCCCATTGGTTCGTCTATTTTTCCCTGGTTTCTTTCTGGCCGCCGCGGCTGCCGCTGGACGCGGCGATGGCGTGGGACGTGCGCGCCGTGTTGTTTGTGCTGTCGATCAGTTTTGTGGCGGCGGCGATGCTGGGCTTCCGTTTTGCCAACGGAATGGTGGGTTTTATTTATAAGGTCGCGGCGATCTGGCTGGGGACTTTCAATTACCTTTTCTGGGCATCGTGCGGATGCTGGCTGGCCGCGTTGGTGGTGCGCGCGGCGCGGCCGGATGCAGCGATGGGGGCGCGGCCCTGGATTGGGTTGTGCTGCTTTGCGGCGGCGCTGGCGACGGCCGTTTATGGGCTGATCAATGCGCGCCTGATCCGCGCGCGGCGATTGACGGTCTCGCTGCCGAATCTGCCTGCTCCGTGGAAGGGGCGCACGGCGCTGCTGGTTACGGATATTCACCTGGGCAATATCAACGCCGCCAATTTTTCGCGGCGCATCGCGGCGCTGGCGCAGCGTCTGGATCCGGCGGTGATCTTTCTTGCCGGCGATCTGTATGACGGCGCGAAGGTGGACCCGGAGCGGGTGGCTGCCCCGCTGTTCGCGATGAAGCCGCGGTTCGGGGTGTTTTTTTGCGGCGGCAATCACGAAGACTTCGGCGACCCCGCCCATTACATGGCTACGCTGACACGCGGGGGGATGCGGGTGCTGCACAACGAACGGGTGGTGATCGATGGGCTGCAGGTGGTGGGCGTGTCGTATGCAGACTCCACCTACCCGGCGCACCTGCGCGCCTTTCTGGAAGGGCTGCACCTGAACGAGGGGCCGGCCAGCGTGCTGCTGAATCACGTGCCGCACCGGCTGCCGGTAGTGGAACAGAGCGGGGTGAGCCTGCAGCTTTCCGGGCACACGCACGGGGGGCAGCTTTTTCCATTCACGCTGTTCACGCGGTGGGTGTATGGCAAGTTCACGTATGGGCTGCAACGGTTTGGAAGGCTGCAGGTGTTGACCTCGAGCGGCGTGGGCACATGGGGACCGCCCATGCGAGTGGGGACTGCGCCGGAGGTGGTGCTGATTACGCTGGAATGAAAAAGTGAACTCAGTGAAAAAGTGAACCCAGTGGGGTATGCGGTAAATCACAGGAGGCGGCGGGGCCAGGGGCTAACATAAAAGGGTTTTCGAAGACTGAAGCGTTTTGGAACCAGGAGTTGACTCGCGTGCCCGCAGAAACCAAGGCTTCCCCCTCGGCCGACACCACCGTGATTCGCACCCGTCTTTCGGGATATGAACTGCTGCTGAATCCCGGCCTGAACAAGGGAACGGCGTTTACCGAAGAAGAGCGCGATGCGTTTGCGCTGCACGGGCTGTTGCCGCCGCATATCGGGACGCTGGAGGATCAGCGGGAGCGGCGCAAGCGGGCGCTCGACAACGAGCCCAGCACGTTTGGCAAGTACTCCATCATGCGCGATCTGCAGGACAACGATGAGACGCTGTTCTACTCGCTGATTGCGCACCATACCGAGGAGCTGCTGCCGGTGGTGTATACGCCGGCGGTGGGCGAGGGGTGTCAGCGGTTTTCAGAAATCTGGAGAAAGCCGCGTGGGCTTTTCATCAGCTATCCCAATCGGCGCCTCATGGACCAGATGCTGGCCGATCCGCGATACGACCAGATACGCTGCATCGTGGTCAGCGACGGGGAACGCATTTTGGGGCTGGGTGACCAGGGCGCGGGCGGCATGGGGATTCCGATCGGGAAGATGGCGCTGTACACGGCGCTGGGTGGGATTCCGCCGCAGCACTGTCTGCCGATCCTGTTGGACGTAGGGACCGACAACCAGGCGCTGCTGAACAACCCGATCTATATCGGCTGGCAGAAGCCGCGGGTGCGGGGGCCGGAATACGACGAGTTTATCGAGGCGTTTGTGCGGGCGGTGCAGCGGCGATGGCCGCACATTCTGCTGCAGTGGGAGGATTTCGCGGGGGAGAATGCGCTGAAACTGCTGGATCGGTATCGCGACCGGCTGTGTACCTTCAACGACGACATACAAGGCACGGCGGCGGTGACGACGGGGACACTTCTGGCGGCGGTGAACGCGACCGGGATTCCGCTGCGGGAGCAGAGGATCGCCATGTTCGGCTCGGGATCGGCGGGGGTGGGAATCATCAACCTGCTGATTGCGGCCATGAAGGAACAAGGCTTGACGGATGCGGAGGCGCGGCAGCGGATCTATGCGTTCAACCGGCATGGGCTGCTGGTGGAGGGCGAGCCGGGATTGCGGGCCAGCCAGCTTCCACTGGCGCGCAAGAAAGAAGATGTCGCGGACTGGAAACTGTCAGGGCCGGGGCCGATTTCGCTATTGGACGTGGTGCGCAATGCCAAGGTGACGGTGCTGGCGGGTGTTTCCGCGCAGGCAGGGGCATTCACGGAGGAGATAGTGGGGGAGATGGCGCGGCATACGCCGAGGCCGGTAATTTTTCCGTTGTCGAATCCCACGTCGGTGGCCGAAGCGACGCCGGCGGATTTGCTGCGCTGGACCGAGGGGCGCGCGCTGGTGGGGACGGGGAGTCCGTTCGCGTCCGTGGAAGTGGATGGGCGCATGGTGCGAATATCGCAGATCAACAATTCGTTTATATTTCCGGGACTGGCGCTGGGGATCCTGGTATCGAAGGCGCGGCGCGTGACCGACGGGATGATGATGGCGGCGGCCAAGGCGCTGGCGCTGAAGTCGCCTACGGTTCAGGACAGCAACGAGCCGTTGCTGCCGCGCATGGCGGAGTCGCGCAAGGTGGCGTTGTCCGTGGCGGAGTCTGTGGCTCGGCAGGCGGTGGGCGAAGGGGTTTCCGAGATGGAATTGTCGACGCTGGCGGAGCAGTTAAGGGCGTATGTGTGGGAGCCGGTGTATCACCCGTATGAGCGGGTTTGATCGCCTGTCAGCTCAATTGGCATCCAGGGAAACTGCAAGCGAAAAAATAATCGCGGCGCATGCAAGGATTGGACCCGGATTGTCGCCTATACGATCGAGGGGCAAATGGGACCCGCCCGTTGGCCGCACGACGAGACTCAACCAGTTACGGCAGGCGGCGGACCGGTCCTCAGTGTTCCCCCAGGAGGAGACCGACCATGCTCAACCGTATGAGGCCGTACGCGGCCTTTGTAGTTACCCTGCTTAGCCTGAGTTTGAGACCCGCATTCGGGCAGTTCCGACCGACTGTCAACATCAACTGCACGCGCGGCGATTCCCTGGCAAATGCCGCGGCCAATGCTTTCCCAAACACCCTGATCAACATCAAGGGGACGTGTACGGGCGCCGTCTCCATCAGCGCGAGCGGCGTAGAACTCAATGGAGTGAATGCCGCCGTCATCAATGGATCGGGCAAGGACGCGGTTACGATCACCGGGGCGCAACGCGTGACGCTTGCCAACCTGTCGGTAACCGGCGGCGCGAACGGAGTCGTGGCGCAGAATGGCGCCCAGGTCACACTTCAAAACGATGCAGTCGCGCACAACGCCGCGTCCGGAATCGTGGCTCTGGCCAATTCGAGCATGGCGGTCAGCGGTGGGGGCAGCCAGGGCAATGCCGTTCACGGGCTTGATATCGAAGCCTCCTCCTCCCTCGTCGTCACCGGATCCTACGTGATTTCAGGGAATGGCGTCTTCGGAATCAATGTCAACAACGGATCGAGCATGACGCTGACGGCGGCCAAGCTGACTGTTACCCAGAACACCCTTGGCATTCAGTGGGGCACGAATGCCTCAGGTTTTTTGGACGGCCAGTCGGTTTTGTTGGCGAACGAGAATTTCAGCGACGGGATCACGATCGTCTCGGGTTCCCATGTCGTTGATTTTGGGGGAACGATCCAAACGCTGTCGAATGCAATTCACGGCATTTCCTTGAATTCGAAGGCGGGGCTCGATCTGGATGCCGGCTCGCAGGTCACCTCCGACTCCAACCAGGGAGACGGCGTGCACCTGGAGCAGGGCTCGGAGCTGTCGATCTTCAACAATCCGACGTTTTCGGGCAATCCCAAGGCCACCGTGCTGTTCGTTCAAAGCAACCTGGGCAACGGAATCGACCTGCTGACCGGCTCGAGAGTGATGGACGACAACTTCGCGCAGGTGGTGGATCAACAGAACGGGTTGGCCGGCGTTGCTGCGGACGATGGCAGTTCGATGAGTTTCGGACAGACCATCCCAACAAGCAACCTGACCAGTTTCATTGCAGGGAACAATCCGGACGTCCGGCTGTCGTTCGGGTCGCATTTCACCTACCTGGCGAATGATGCATTCAGCGCGGTGACGTGCGACGCGACCTCGCTGATTCGGGGTCCGGGGAGCCCCGCCTGCCCGAAGTAGACCCGGGACACAAGGCCGGAGGAGGCACGGATGCCTTCCTCCGGTTCTTTTCCGTTTCATCGGTGTATTTGGCGGTGTTGGGCAATTCAGGCGCGGCCGGCGAACTCTCGGGTTTCGGTGTAGACCTTGACCTTTTCGCCGGTTTTGACGAAGAAGGGCACCTTGATTTCGAGGCCGGTCTCCAATTTAGCGGGCTTGGTGACTCCGCCGCTGGCGGTATCGCCGCGGACGCCGGGCTCAGTGTATTCGACTGCCAGTTCCACAAGGGTGGGCAGTTGCAGGCCGATGGGGTTGCCGTTGTACTTATCCAGTTGAATGATGGCGCCTTCGACCAGAAAGTCGAGTGCATCGCCGAGCTTGTCGGCGGACAGCGTCAGGGTTTCGAAGGTGGTCTGGTCGAGGAAATAGGAGCCGTCGTTGTCGCTGTAAAGGTAGGAGGCTTCGACGGTCTCGAGATCGGGTTCCTTGAACTTGTCGCTGGCCTTGAAGGTCTTATCGAAGACCGCGCGGGTGAGGAGGTTGCGCATCTTGAGGCGCACCAGAGTTTGTCCGCCGCGCGCCGTGGGAGTGGACACATCCACATCCAGGCAGTAGTACGGCACGTTTTCAAGTTCGAAGTACATCTTGCGCTTGACGTCGATTGCGTCGATCAGGGCAGCCATGTTTCCTCTTGTCATCCAGAACGCAGGTCGCGCCGGACGCGGCGCCTACGTTCCTGTTCCTTCCATGGTAAAACGCCGGGCTGGAATCTTAACTTTTGTTAAGGGTGATGAGATCCATTGCCTACCAGCGGAGGCACGTTGTTAGTATTGGAGCGGTTTACACAAACGTTTTACCGCAGGGGGAAATCGACATGACACACTTTTTGCGCCGGTCCGGAACTGCGCTTCTGGCCCTGGCGCTTGCCACTCTTTTAGGCCTATCGATTCATGGGTTTGCCCAGCGGCGCCAAGCAACGCCTGCGCCGACGGGTCCGTGGATGAACGCAAGTCTCTCGCCCGATGAACGCGCCGACCTGGTGCTGAAGGAAATGACGGTGGACGAAAAGGTGGCTCTGCTGCACGGTGTGGGCATGCCTACCGACGATCCGGTCACCCCTGAGAACGCGCCATCGAATCGCGGCGTAGGCTACGCTGTGGGCGTGCCGCGCCTGGGAATTCCCGGCATCGACATGAGCGACGCGGCCTACGGCATACGGTCGAGCGGCGTGAACGGCCGCTATTCGACCGCACTGCCGGCCAACGTGGCCGCGGCCGCCAGCTGGGACGTGGATGCCGCCTATGAATATGGAAAGCTGATCGGTCACGAACTGCGCGCGCAGGGCTTCAACATGACACTGGGCGGGGGGATGGACATCACCCGCGAGCCGCGCAACGGCCGCACCTTCGAATACCTGGGCGAGGATCCGATCCTGGCGGGCGAGCTGGTGGCCAAGCTGATCGAGGGAACGCAGTCCGAGCACGTGATCGGCGATATCAAGCACTACGCGTTCAACGATCAGGAGAGCGGCCGCAACGCGGTGGATATCACCGTGAACAAGCGGGCGGCGCGGGAGAGCGACCTGCTGGCGTTCGAGATCGGCATATCGAAGGGCCATCCCGCCGCGGTGATGTGCTCCTATAACCGGGTGAACGGCGACTTTGCGTGCGAGAACAAGTGGCTGTTGACGGATGTGTTGAAGAAAGACTGGAAGTTTCCGGGCTTTGTTGTGTCGGACTGGGGCGGGACGCACAGCACGGAGAAGGCATCTGCCGCGGGGCTGGACAACGAACAGCCGGGGCGCTTCTGGTTTGGCGACAAGTACAAGGCCGCGGTGGATGCGGGTACGATTCCGATGGCGGAGCTGGATGAGCATGTGCACCGCATATTGCGTTCGATGTTTGCCGCGGGGGTGATTGACTATCCGCGCCAGCGCAGCGTGATCGATCCTTTCGCGGGATTTCAAACGGCGCGCAAGATTGAGGAAGGCGGCATCGTGCTGCTGAAGAACACGGGCGCGGTACTGCCCCTGGAGTCAGGGAAGGTCCGGAGCATCGCAGTGATCGGGGCACACTCCGACGTGGGCATGATTTCGGGCGGGGGGTCGGCACAGGTTGACCCGATCGGCGGCAACGCCGTGATGCCTCCGGGCAAGGGCGCAACCCATTGGCAGGAACAGATCTGGTTCCCGACCTCGCCGTTGAAGGCGATCCAAGCGCGGGCTCCGAGGGCCACGGTGAAGTTCGATGCGGGCACGGATCCGGCGGCGGCGGCGGCAGCAGCCAAGGGCGCGGATGTGGCGATCGTGTTCGGCTACCAGTGGGAGAGCGAAGGCATGGACCTGCCCACGCTGGCTTTGCCGGCATACAAGGACGCGGACAAGGAAGTCGACCAGAACGCAGTGATCGCGGCAGTGGCAGCGGCCAATCCACACACCATCGTGGTGCTTGAAAGCGGAAGCCCGGTGACTATGCCGTGGGTGGACGCGCCCGCGGCGATCCTGGAAACCTGGTTCAGCGGCAGCGATGGCGCCGATGCATTGGGGAATATTCTTTTCGGCACGGTGAACCCCAGCGGCAAGTTGCCCAACACGTTTGCGAAGAGCGAAGCGGACCTGCCGCACCCGACGGTGACGCAGCCTCCGCCGGAGTCGAATCACTTTAACGGGCCGGCTTCGCCGGAGCAGTGGGCCAAGGGCCTGCCGCCCTTCCCGGTTGCGTACGACGAAGGCGTGAAGGTGGGCTACAAGTGGTATGACGCCGAGAAGAAGGCGGTGCTGTTTCCATTTGGTTTCGGACTTTCGTACACGACTTATAGCTATTCGGGACTGACGGTGACGCCGGGCTCGACGGTGAAGGTGACGTTCACGGTGGCCAATACGGGCGCCCGCGCCGGCGCGGAGATCGCCGAAGTGTACGCGGCGTTGCCGGAAGCGGCACAGGAGCCGCCGAAGCGGTTGGTCGGGTTTACCAAGATCAAACTCGACGCGAAGGCCAAGCAGACAGTGACCGTGGAAGTCGATCCAAAATATCTGTCGATCTTCGACGAGCAGAAGGATGGATGGACGCTGGTTCCGGGCGACTACACCATCCTGGTGGGCGGCTCCAGTGACAAGCTGCCGTTGAAGGCTACGGTGAGTTTGAAATAGGAAGGCGGCGCGGTTTGGGGGATCCGATCCCAGGTCTCAGAAGCGAGACCTGGGGCACCCGGTCCGGTGGCTACGTGAGTTTGAAGTGGCAGTCTGAATCCCAGGTCTCAGAAGCGAGACCTGGGGCACCCGGTCCTTGTTGGTGCGTGGTCACCCAGATCCTCTGCCGGGTGGCTTCTCTGTATGACTTCGCGCAAGTTTGCTTTTGACTTGACGTTGTACGATGCACGAAGTAATTGCAGAGGGGACCAAAGGATGACGTGCGGTAAAGCGTTCTTGCGAAACGGTCTGGCTGTTGTATTTTTGGCTGGGGCAGCGTGCATGTTGCAGGGCCAGATGCCGGCACCGGCTGCGCCCGGCAATGGAGCAGGCGGTCCGGCCTCCACGGCAACGCCGGCGCGCGCACTTAAGTTTCAAAGCGACCTGCTCGACCTGGGTTTCAACTACCCTGCCGGTATGTCGGCACAGGAGCTTCCGGATCTGCAGGCGCAGCACGCGGCCATCGCCAGGCAGCGGCCCAATGCGACGGCGGACGATCGCAAGACCGACGCATGTACCGACAAGGCACTGGTGGCAACGCGGGAAGGCGATGGGTCTCCCGGCGGCGATGGAGCCACGCACGCGATCACCGGCAAGATTCTGATTTCGCGCATCGGGGTGGATTGTATGCCGGCTTCCTATCGCGACCAGATTGAGAACGTGGCTACGGCGATGTCCACGGCGCTGGCACAGGACCGCGATCTGCATCCCATCGATCGGCCCATCTGGTATCCCATAGGCAATACGCATATTCATTTCGCGGCCGGAAAGACAGCGGCGGACAACCTGGAGCAAGCGGGCGCGAAGGACGCGAAACCCGCGCGGTGGGTGGGCTCGGCCGCATTTGTGTGGAGCGGCAACCTGGTGTCGATCGTGATCGAGTCGAACGATCTGAAGTTTTTCAACGAGATGCTGCACAGCACCATCGCCCTGGGTAAAGGCGCACCGGGAACGGCGCTGTTCCCCGCCGAGATCGGGAGCGGGAAGCCGATCGAATTGAAACAGTAACAGGTGTGCGGTGGGACGTTGTGGGTGGGGGGCTGCGAACTTACTCGCCTTCGGGCGGAACCTGTTCCAGCAAGCGCTTCCAGGTCTTCTGATTCTTGCGGTAGAGTTTTTTCAAGTCTTCAAGGATGCGCTCGAAGTCGGCGTTGGTGCGCAGATTGTTCCACGCCGGATTTTTCTGGAACCACGGATAGTTTTCGTTGCCGAGATAGATGGCGCGACGCAGCCAGTGAAGGGCTTCGGTGGAGTCGCCTTCCACGGCGAAGTAGGTGGCGAGGCGATAAGCCATTTCACTGTCAGCCTCGGCGGCCGCCAGGGTATCGTCCTTCAACAGGGCCGCGGCGCGGGCACGATCGCCAGCCTGCACGTAGCAAAGCGCCAGCGTGGGCACGGCGATTCGCAACGACTCATCATCCCGGATCACCCCCTCGAGAATTTCGATGGCCGCGGTCAGATTTCCCATGCGCATCTGCTGATAACCGGATGAGGTGCGCAGCATGGGGTGGCGGGGCTCGAGGGCCAGGCCCTTGGCCAGTTCATCGCCGGCCAGCTCGATCTGGTTCTGATAGTGATAGACGCGGGCGCGGTGGTTGTAAAGAATGGCCGCATTGGCGGGGTTGAGCTTAAGGGCGCGGCTGAACTGGCTGAGGGCTTCGTCGTACATGCCGTCGCCGCGCAACGCGAGGCCCGCAACCATGTGCACATTCCAGTCGTTGGATGAAACGGTGAGCAGGTTGGCGATGCCGTGGCGGGCCGACTCTTTTTCACCGCGCGACAAGAGCATGTAAATGCGATAGAGGTTGGCCTCGGTGGAAGCGGGGTCGAGCTTGAGGGCCTCATCGAATGCGCGCCGCGCATGCATGACATGAATCTGGCCGCCGAAGCCGTGGCGCACATACTGCAATTCAGAAATGCCGAGACCGGACCATCCCAGGGCGAAGCCGGGATCCTTGGTGGTGACGCTCGAAAACAAAGCGTGGGCGCGATCCAGATCGGCGCGGGCTCCGGTGCGCACCATGAACGAGCTGAGTACGGCGCGGCCTTGCAGGTATTCCTCGCTCACGGGGCCGGGCAGCGAACCATGATTGCGCGCGCCGGCGCGGGGAGCATCCGCCTGCGAGGCTTCCATCATGCGGTCGGCGGCACTGAGGCCGTGCAGGGCGGCAAAGACTTCATTGGAAATTTCAGTCTGCACCGCGATGAGGTCAAGCGATGCGACGCGAATGGCGCCCCCGGAGCGCACGCGCTGCGAAGCTACATCGAGCAGCTGCCAGTTGAGATCGAAGCCTTGTTCGGAGCGGAGAAAGCTGCCCGTGAGCACGTAGGAGACCAGCAGGCGCTGCCCCACGGAGAGCGGATCCATTTGCGAGATGGGCAGCAGCATGAGGGTGCTGGAAGGACGCACGACCAAAGACGGGATGCGCGCCAGCCGCGCGGCCATGGCATCGGCCAAAGCGAATCCGTAGAGGGGCGGGACTTCCTTGGCGCCGAGATTGGCGAACGGCAGGACAACCAGCGAGTTTTGCTGATCGCGATCGACAGTGGATTCGCGAAAGCGTTCCGCCAGCATCGACAAGAAGCCGGTGGCGCGCTTTTCTGCGTCGGGGCCGGTGGTGGGCAGGTTGGCAGCGGCGTCGCCGGGAATACTGCCGGTCTCGAATTGCAAGGCCTTCATGATGGTCTTGAGGGCTTCGCGAACTTCAGCAGCGGAGGCGTAGCGGGCTCCGGGGTTCTTTTCGAGACAGGCGGCAATGACGCTTTTCAATTCGGTGGAGATGCCGGGGACGATGCCGCTGAGGTCGGGCGGATCGGAAAACTGGATGGCGCGAATGGCTTGAAAGTCTTCAGCATCAGGACGCGCGAAGGGGTGGCGGCCGCTGGCCAATTCGTAGAGGATGACGCCGAGCGCCCACACGTCGGACTGCACGCTGGACTGACCGGTGACGAACTGTTCCGGAGCCATGTAGCGGATGGTGCCGCCGCGCGCGGTGTAGGTGGCGGCGACGGAGGCGTCCTTTGCGAGGCCGGGCTTGCTGGGATCGAAGTTGGCATCTTCAGGACGAAGGCGGCGGGCCAGGCCGAAGTCGAGAATCTTGGCGAGGCCGCCGTCGGTGAGCATGACATTCTGCGGCTTGAGGTCGCGATGAAAGATGCCCAGCGCATGCGCGGCCTGCAGGCCGTCGGCCACTTGAATTCCAACTGAAAGCACGAGTTGCGGATTGGCGGGACCGTGGGCGATCAGGTGATCGAGCGACTGGCCGGGCACATACTGCATGACGATGTAGCCTTCGTCGCCGCTTTCGCCGACTTCATAGATGGCGCACACATTCGGGTGTTCGATGGCCGAGGCGAGGCGCGCTTCGCGCAGAGTGGTGGAGCGCAGTTGCTCAGCCGACATGACGCCGGCGCGGAGGATCTTGAGCACCACCGGGCGCTGCAAAAGCGTGTCGGTCGCGAGGTACACGACACCGCTGCCACCGGCACCGAGCCTGCGCACAATCTCGTAATGTTCGATCGTCTTGCGCTTCATCTTCGCTGGTTCCAGTGTACCGGTGGCAAATGAACGGCGTTCCAATGGTTAAGAAGGCGGGATCGCAGCGATGGTCGAATCTGGTACCTTCAGTACTAAGAATGAGAGCAGTTCACAGGGGAGAACGACGGGCCGTGCGGTGTGCGGTTTTACGAAGGGCAACATGGGGGGCGCGCGTATCGCTGCTCCTGATTGCTTCGTCGGCCGCAGCGCAGGTTTCTCCCCATCCCAGCCAGCCGAATCCGCCCCCACAGAGTACGCAGCAGCCAGGCGAAGGGGCGCAGGTACACACCGGCACCAGCAGCGGGCTCACCGTGGATGCACGCATGCAGGTATTGCTGGCGGATCATCAATTTCTACGCCTGCGGGCGGAACTGGATAAGCTGCCGCCCGACGAGGCGCAGCTTTATCGCGGCATTCTCGCCAATCGCGACAACGATCCCAGGCAATCGATCGAGATGCTGGAGCCGCTGGTGGACAAAGTCACGGCCAGCGGCGATGCGGCGCATGAAAAGCTGCTGCGCAAGGCCCTGGCTGAGGACTATCTGCGCGAAGGCGATATGGGCAAGGCGGTCAAGGCATACCAGATGCTGGAAAACCGCATGCAGGGCAAGCTGAGCCACGACGAGCAGGACGAGATCGAATTGCCGCTCAAGCTGCTGCCGCTGGTGACGGACAATCCGCCGATGACGGTGGATGCGTGCGACTCATTCGTGCTGCAGGTGAGCAGGAATCCTCTGGGGCTGACGGATCTGCCGGTGTTTGTGGATGCGCGTCCGCATACATGGATGCTGGATCCAACGGCGCCCTTCAACTTGATGGCACGGTCGACGGCGCGGGAAGTGGGGCTGAAGATATCGGATGAAGCTGCCACGATTCACACCCTGACAGGCAAGCCCATGCAGGTGCACGCGACAGTCATTCCGCGATTTACCGTAGGCGGCAAGCTGACGTTTCACAACGTGACGGCGTTTGTATTCGATGATGGCGATTACACGTTCCCGGGCTCGCACTACCAGGTGCAGGGGGTGCTGGGTTATCCGGCGCTGGCGGCGCTGGGCAGCCTGACCATCACGGCGAATGCCACCGTTGAAGTGCATCCCGCGAAAGAGATCGAGGCGGGCGCGAAGCCAGTTTCCGATAGCAGCGGCGCGCGGTTTTTTCTGGACGGCGATCAGATGATCGTGGCTCTCGGCGAAGCCGGTAATGAAGGCATGTTTGTGGTGGATGCAGCGGGACAACAGACCTACTTCACAGCCCGCTACTACGACGAGCACATGAATGATTTTGCCGGACAGAAGATGGAACCGTTCACGATTGCGGGAGGGCAGGGATTAGCGCCGCAACCGGCTTACCTGGCTGAGACATTGCCTCTCGCGGTGGGATCAACGACGGTGCACGTGCATTACATCCAGGTGCTGACGCAGCCGCTCGGGTCGGCGGTCTTTGATGATGTTTATGGTGTGCTGGGGATGGACGCGCTGGATCAGCTGCGCAGCTATACGTTCGATTACAGGAATATGCGGTTTAGTGTGGGGCGGGAGTGACGGTCAGCGTCAGCGAATGTTGACACGTCTCTTCGCCGAGGCAAGCCGAAAATTTCCAGACTTATTGACTGACCCACGTTCGCACCGTGTACAACACACCTTCAGAGACCAGTTGATTCTCAAGATGAGAACTGAGCTTTGACTGCCCCCCTGACCCCTGATCCCTGATCCCTGCTTTTAGTGTCCGCGGCGCACGTTGGTTTCGTCGATGGGCTCGGGGGGTAGTTTCGCCAGGCGCTTCTGGGAGCGGCGTCCCATCTGGAACATGACCTGGCCGAAGACGAGCAGAACAATGCCCCACCAAAGATTGGCATTGATGCCGAGGCTGCGGGCATAGAGTTCGGCATTGCTGTTGGTGGCAATGCCGAAGACGGTAAGGATGATGCCCACAAAGGTGAACATCAGTCCCATGGGAATGCGTAGATCGAGGCTCATCTTGTACCCCAGGGGCCAAAGCCCCATCCATTCGTTCTGCAGTAGCGGCACGACTGAAGAAGTCGTGCCCTCACACTTCATGTCCATCCCGAAAAGTTCTTGCGCTACTGGTCCCCATTGTTTCAGGCAAAGAAAATGTTCAACGCCACGGCGCCCAGGAGAATTGCGATGGCGAGAGCCTCGGGGCGCTTCCACCACTGTAGATGGGCGTGCGGCGGTTTGGGCGTGAGCGAGTGCACCAGGCCTACGAGCTCCGACTCGGGTTTGGCTTTGGTCAGCAGGCTTACGAGAACCGTCACGAAAAAGTTGATACCGAACGCGAAGATAGCGCCCCAGAAATTCTGCGCCATGTCGCTGGGATAGTGGTGAATCACCGCGATCCAGCCGCCGTGCACACCGGGGTGGGCCTCGATGGGCAGGGTGAGACCGTGATGGAGCATGGCCGCGGCTGTGCCCGAAATCAGTCCTGCGAAAGCGCCGTGCCCCGTTGCGCGTTTCCAGAACATGCCGAGCAGGAAGGTGGCGAACAGCGGAGCATTCACGAAGGAGAACACCAGTTGCAGGGTGTCCATGATGTTGTTGAAATTGATGGCCGCGTAGGCAGTGGCAATGGACAAGAGAATGCCGCCGACGGTTGCCCATCGGCCCACGGCGAGGTAGTGGCGGTCGCTGGCTCCCTTATAGATGTAGGACTGGTAGAGGTCGTAGGTAAAGACGGTGTTGAATGCCGTGACGTTGCCGGCCATGCCGCTCATGAAGCTGGCCAGAAGGGCGGTGAGCCCCAGGCCGAGGATGCCGGTGGGGAAGAAATGCAGCAGCATGTTGGGCGTGGCCATGTCGTAGTCGAGCAAGGGCTGGCCGCTGGCCGTGAGCATGGGCTGCCCGGTTACAGGATTGATCTTGGCAGGGACCAGTCCCCTGCCCTGCTCCACCTGCGGGGAGACGACCTGGATGCTGTGAACGATGGAGCCATCCGGGTTTCTGGTCACGGTTGTCACCGAGTGCGGGGTGGGCAGGCCGATGGCCAGCAGGCCGGGAAGGATCACCAGAAACGGAAACAGCATTTTAGGAACCGCGGCGATGAGCGGAACGCGCCGCGCGGATTCCATATCCTTGGAGGCCATGGCGGTTTGAATGACAAGGAAATCGGTGCACCAGTAACCGGAGCCGAGGACGAATCCGAGGCCCATGCCGATGCCGATGATTTCGATGCCCATGGGGTTGGTGTTGGCGTGCAGCACGCCTCGCCACTCATGCATGTAGGCAACCGGCAGCGCGGCCTTCAGGCCCGACCATCCACCGATATTTTTGAGGCCCAGCAGGACCAGCGGCAGGAAGCCGGCGATGATGAGGAAGAATTGCAGCACCTCGTTATAAATGGCGCTGGTGAGCCCGCCGAGGAAGATATAGCCGAGCACGATGATGGCGGAAAGCACGATGGAGAAGGTGAAGATGTCTTCGGGGGGGCGGCCCATGGCGCGGAACAGAGCGTCGAACACGTGCAGAGCCTGGATCAGCCGGGCCATGGCGTACATGGAAATGCCGGAACTGAATACGGTCATCACGGCAAAGGAGCAGGCGTTGAGAGCGCGCGTTTTTTCGTCGAAACGCATGCGCAGAAACTCGGGCACGGAGCGGGCTTTTGAACCGTAGTAGAAGGGCATCATGAAGATGCCCACGAAGATCATGGCGGGGATGGCGCCGATGCCGTAGAAGTGGGCGGTCTCAAGGCCGTACTTGGCGCCGGAGGCGCCCATGCCAATGACCTCCTGCGCTCCGAGGTTGGCGCTGATAAAGGCCAGGCCGCAGATCCAGGCGGGCAGGGCGCGGCCGGCCTGAAAGAAATCCTTGCTTGTCTTCATGTAGCGCTTGAGGGCAAAACCGATGCCCAGCACGAACACGAAGTAGAGCAGCATGATCAACCAATCAACGGACGTGAGTTTCAAGAGAACCGGCTCCTTTGAACCGTCGATGCTTCTGCTTGATTAAGAATATGCCGGGAAAGTACCCAGACAACTCTAAGCAGAGAAAGGGGGAGCCGTCCAGTGGAAATTGAAAAGGTTTTCAGCACTGCGTGCGGCGGCGCTTTGGAGCAGGCACGAGGTAGACTAAAAGAGCATGATTCCTACGCTTACGTGGACTCCCGCAGGTGTCCGCTTTATCGATCAGACGCGGCTCCCTCTCGAAGAGAGCTATGTGCTCGCTAGCACCTACGAACAGGTGGCCGATGTCATCGTCACCATGGTGGTGCGCGGCGCTCCGGCTATCGGCGTGTCGGCCGCTTACGGGGTGGCGCTGGGCGCGCAGAACAGCAAAGCCTCGACCGTAAGCGAATTCGCGGCGGAGTTCGAGACGATCTGCGCGCGGCTGGCGGGAACGCGGCCCACGGCGGTGAATCTTTTCTGGGCCATCGACCGCATGAAGCGGGTGTTCGCGGCGCTGCGCACTGCCGGGGCATCGATGGCAGAGGTGAAGGAGAAATTTCTCGCCGAAGCGCATGCCATGTATGACGAAGACATTGCTGCCTGCAAAGCCATGGGTACATTCGGCGGGGCGCTGCTGCCCGAGGAGGGCGGGGTGCTGACCCATTGCAATGCGGGCGCGCTGGCTACGTGCGGGTACGGCACCGCGCTGGGCGTAATTCGTTCCGCGGTGGAACAAGGCAAACAGATTCACGTCTACGCGGACGAGACGCGGCCGTTTCTGCAAGGCGCGCGGCTGACGGCATGGGAATTGATGGCCGACGGCATTCCGACCACCGTCATTTGCGACAACATGGCGGCCAGCCTGATGCGGGCGGGACGCATCCAGGCGGTGGTGGTGGGCGCGGACCGCATTGCGGCCAACGGCGATTTCGCCAACAAGATCGGCACCTACAACGTGGCGATCCTGGCCCGGGAGCACGGCATTCCGTTCTATTGCGCTGCGCCGTGGTCGACCATCGATACAGCGACGCCGACGGGCGATGCCATTCCCATTGAAGAACGCCCGGCGGTCGAGGTTACCCATCACGGCGGGAAGCAATTGACCCCGCATGGGGTGGGTATCTGCAATCCGGCATTCGACGTAACGCCGGCGAAATACGTGACGGCGATCATTACCGAGCGGGGTGTTTTGCGCGCGCCCTATGCGGAATCGCTGCGCGAGATGGAAGTGGTTGGGCGTTAATCCTCGCATGCGTTCGAGCATTCCCGCATTTGGCTGCAGACAATGCGGCCAGATGCGGGGCACCCATCTTCTTGTTTGATCGACTGCGGGACTTTTGAGGTTCAGGCGGGCTCGACGTTGGCGCCCACTGCCAGCTTGGGCACGCCTAACGCGGTAGATTCCGCTTCATCGGTGAGCACCTGCGCGGACTCCTGCACCAGCGCATACTTGTTCCCATACAGATCGGAAAAAATGGCCTCGATGCCCCATGGCCGGATCTCCGGCTTTTGCGAAAAATCGACCCCCCTGGCCTTCAGCTCCTCGTAACCGCCCTGGCAGTCGCGCGTGGAAAGAACCCATGTGGCATTTTTGCCCACGAGGTCCGGGAACCACGAAGCCAACAAGAATTCCACATCCATTTGCTGCGCGGGCGCAACTGTGAGCCATCGGAATTCCGGCGAGCGCACATCCATTTTTTTCTCAAAGCCGAGTCTCTCTGTGAACCAGAGGAGCGCTTCGTCCTGATCCCGCACCGCAATGGTCACGGTAGACACTTTATCGATGGCCTGCATGGCTTTCTCCCTCCCTGCTGAGATTCACACGAGGTCCCGCCGGCTGCTTGGACGGGAGCGTGGTTTAGATTGAGGAGTGGTACCTTCCCGCACGTCTTTCTTTCGATTGCGACAACGCTCGCTTCCACGGGGCATCGTCCTGGCTTTGAGCGCATTTGCCATCAGCCTGCGCCTGGGCGGGTTTCCCGATCTCAACGCGCTGCATTCCTCGCACTGGCAGATCCTTTCCGCTCTGCTTGCGTTTGCCGGCATGGTGGAGACGGCGCGATGCCTCGATCGCCGCTGGAGCCTTTACCATGCCGGGGTGCTCATGCTGCTTTACACCGATCTCATGATCCTGGCCATGGCAGTCGTGCTCTTCCTTTATCCGTGATTCGATGGCGCCAATATTCACGCACTGGCACCTTGGTGAATCCCACACTATCCTGTTAGGCTGCTTCCAAGCTGGAGGAGGTAGAGCGTGCTCAAAGGGTTTCGCGATTTCATTTTACGCGGCAACGTAGTCGACCTGGCTGTCGCGGTCATTATCGGTGCCGCGTTTGGCGGCATTGTCACGTCACTGGTGAGCGATGTCATCACTCCCCTGATCGCGGGAACGGTGGGACAACCGGACTTCAGTCACGTGATTTTTCACGTTGGCAAGGGTGAGGTCAAGCTGGGGAATTTCCTCGATCACGTGATCTCGTTTCTGATCATTGCCACGGTGGTTTATTTCGGCATGGTCGTGCCCATCAATGCGCTGCTCAACCGCTTCAAGAAGCCGATTCCCCCGGCCCCGCCCGTGACCAAGGCTTGCCCGGAATGCCTGAGCGATATTCCCGTCGCCGCCAAGCGCTGCTCGCATTGCGGCCAGCCGGTGGTGTTGACCGCGGCGGTTTAATCCAGTTCGCGCAGCGGGCGCGAGAACGCGTAGAACCCGAGAAACGCCAGCAGCGGGATGGCCGCCATCAGGGCCAGCGCGTGGCCGGTGGGGATGTGGCGCGACAGCTCGCCGGCCAGCAGGGCGCCCAGGGGCGGGAGGCCGAGGAAGCTGGTGGTGTAGATACTCATCACGCGGCCGCGCATCTCGTCGCTCGACAGGTGTTGAATCGATACGTTGAAGCAGGAGATCATCAGGATCCCGCTGAAACCCTCAAAGAATGCGAGAACTTCGGACAGAGCGAACTTCTGCGAATAGCAGAAGCCGATGATGGCGGTGAAGAACACCACGCCCGTGAGCGTAAGCACGATGCCGCGGTGGCGGATGTTGCCCAGGACCGCCATGGACATGGCGCCAAGGACCGCGCCGAATCCGGACGCGGCCAGCAGCCATCCCAGCCCGCTTTCGCCGGCGTTCAACTGCACCTTGGCGAAGTAGGGGATGAAGGTGAGGAAGGGGATGCCGAACAGGCTCACGGCCACCGTCATCCACACCAGCACCAGCATCTGCCGCTCGGAACGAACATACGCGAACCCGGCCCGCAGGCTCGACCACATGGTTTCGCGCCGCGGCCGCTTCTCGTCGGGAAAGCGCAGCCGCGTCAAGGCAAACAGCACCGCCAGGAAGCTGACGCCGTTGAGGAAGAAATTGCCGGCCACACCGAAGAGCACCATCGCGTAGCCGCCCAGCGTAGGGCCAAGAATGCGCGACATGTTGAATTGTGCCGAGTTCAATGCGATGGCGTTGGTGAGGTCTTCGCGTCGCACCAGCTTCGGCACCAGGGCCTGGTAGCTGGGCGCATTCATCGACATGGCCACGCCGTTGAGGAATGCGATGGCCGCCACTTCCCAGACCGTGATGATCTTGAGCCATGCCAGCGCGGCCAGAAGAAATGCCAGCAGCATCATCGCTGTCTGTGTCACAAGGAGCAGGCGGCGCTTGTTGACGCGGTCGGCGATAACTCCGCCGAAGAGGGTGAAGATGAGGAATGGAATGGAGCCTGCGAAGCCCACCACACCCAACCAGAACGCGGAATTGGTGAGGGTCAGCACCAGCCAGCCCTGGGCTACGTTTTGCATCCAGGTGCCGATGTTGGAGAGGAAGTTGCCGCTCCAGAACAAGCGGAAGTTGGGGTTGCGCAAAGCGCGGACCGCCTGCGGAAACTTGTCGCGGCGTTCCTGCTCGAGGGCCTGGAGCACCGCCTCGGTCTCTTCAGGTGCGACACCCAAAGGACCTTCTCCCATCTGCTGTGGTGCGCTCAGAGCCGGTAACCCCCGCCTCCTAGTGTAAGCTGTGGCTTTATTGCTGTTCTACCTTCGGCTATTTCGTCCGCCGCTGTTCCCAATGCACCTGATTCCTCTTCTCAAAGGGTTTCCATGACTGTGCGCAAGCCGCTCGCGTCCCTTCTGTTCCTGGTTCTTGTCCCTGGCCCACTTCCGGCGCAGTCTCCCGCGCAGCCCACGGTATTCGGGTACACCGATTTCACCAAGCAGGCCAAGGTCGAAGAAAAATTCCTCGCCGTTCCCGATGCCCAGCTCGCTGGCGAAGAGCTGAAGACGCTCACCGCAGAGCCGCACCTGGCGTCGACGCCTGAAGACCACAAGACAGCGGAGTTTGTGGCGCAGAAATTTCGCGCCGCCGGGCTGGAGACCGAAATCATTCCGTACCGCGTGCTGATGAACCAGCCCAAAGTGGTCAAGGTGGAGGCGTTCAACGCTGCCGGCCAGCAGATCATGAGCGGCCCGCAGCGCGAACAGGTCTCCGACGATCCTTTCCAGAGCGATCCGCGCGTAGTGATGCCTTTCAACGGTTCGTCGGGTTCCGGCGACGTGACTGGCGAGGTGGTCTACGCCAACTACGGGCGCCTCGAAGACTTCGATCACCTTGCGGCTCAGCACATCGATCTGCACGGCAAAATCGTGATTGTGCGTTACGGATCCAATTTCCGCGGCGTCAAGGTCTATATTGCCGAACAGCGCGGCGCGGCCGGTGTCCTCATCTATTCCGACCCCCAGGACGACGGCTATTTCAAGGGCGATGCCTACCCCATGGGGCCGTGGCGGCCGGAGAGCGCCGTGCAGCGCGGATCGGTGCAGTACCTCTTCAAATATCCCGGTGACCCTGAGACTCCCGGCGTGGCCTCGACCACCGACCTGCCGGACTCAGCGCGCGTCAACCCGGAAGGCAATCAGCCGCATATTATTTCGATTCCCATCAGCTATCACGACGCCACGCCCATCCTGCAAAACCTGAAGGGGCCGAGCGTGCCGCAGGGATGGCAGGGGGCGCTTCCTTTCCGGTACCACATCGGCCCGACCGGCGTGAAAGTCCACCTGGTCTCCGAACAGGATTACCAGCGCCGCACGATCTGGGATGTTATCGGCAAGGTCAAGGGCAGCGAACTCCCCGATGAATGGGTGGTGGCCGGCAATCATCGCGACGCGTGGGTCTATGGGGCCGTCGATCCGAACAGCGGCACCGCCAGCATGCTCGAAGCAGTACATGGTATCGGAGCGCTCCTGAAGGAGGGCTGGCGTCCCAAGCGCACCATGATCTTCTGCAGTTGGGACGCCGAAGAAGAAGGCCTGATCGGGTCCACGGAATGGGTTGAGCAGCACGCCAAGGCTCTCGAACACGCGGTCATCTACATCAATGTCGATGTAGCGGTCGCCGGGCCGGACTTTTCGGCGTCCGCGGTCCCGTCACTGAAACAATTCATTCGCGAAATCGCTCATTCGGTACCCGGCCCCTTCGGCGGAACGGTGTACGACGCATGGCGCAACGCCCGTTCCGAGGGCAACGAGCATCGCCCGTCCAATGCGCCGGCGGATGGCGATGTGCGGGTGGGCGACCTGGGTTCGGGGTCGGACTTCACGCCCTTCCTGCAGCATGTCGGCGTCCCCTCCACGGACATCGGCTCGGGCGGGCCCTACGGCGTGTATCACTCGGTGTTCGACAACTACGCATGGTTCACCATGAATGCCGATCCCCACTTCGTCTATCTGCAGGAGATGGCTCGCGTGTTTGGCCTCGAAGCGCTGCGCATGGCCGATACCGACGTGCTGCCCTACGATTACGTGGCCTATGCGCGTGACATCACTTCGTACATTGAAACTGCCAAACGCAAGGCCGCCGAGTACAAGTTGGGGGCGATTGATTTCATGCCTGCGACGCTGGCGGCCAGCCACTTCGCCAACTCGGCGCAGCGGGTGAGAGGCATGCAGTTCCGTCCCGGAGACGCCGCCGCCAAACTGAACCTTGCCCTGCGCGGCGCCGAAAACGCCCTGATCACTCCGGGCGGCCTGCCCAATCGTTCCTGGTACCGGCACACCATCTATGCTCCCGGCGAATACACAGGGTACGCAGCCGTGGTAATCCCCGGGGTCAACGAGGCTATCGAAGCCAAGGATGCCAATCGCACCCGCCAGCAGCTGGGAGTGCTGGCCGAGGCATTAGATCGAGCCGCAAAGACACTGGCCGCGGCTGCACCCTAGAGTGCTGAGCAGCCCCCAGTTTACATTTCGATCCCGGAAGCTTCGTTGATGCAACGGAACGCTTCGTTTCCGGGATCGAAGCCCCATCACTCGAAAATTGCGCCTTGTCTGTGCTCCCCTACAACTTTTGTGGAAGACCGAAACGGAGAATTTCTCAAGGAATCCGAAGCGAATCGGTATAAAGTAACCGCATAAACCAATAACTTCCACTCGGAAATACGGTTACGACCAGCCGTGCGCCTTGGAACCTGCTGGGGACGTCGCAACTATTTATTTACTTTGAGGAGTTCTCCATGCATGATGTTTTGATTGCACTCGCGTTTGTTGCAATGGTCGCGTGTCCCGCCATTGTCGCGGCCATACCAAAAAGCGACAGCGAAGACGACGCCTAGCCACCACTTCACCTGCCCGCGGCGCTTTCCCTCCGCGCTTTGTTTTGTGCCATTTACGCCGTCGAACGACAATCCTATGGCTTCCCAACGCTGCGATTCCGCGCCTGAAAGACGGTCGCCGGTTTTCAACGATGATTTTTGGAGCGGCGTCGCTGATTCCCGAGGCGGCAACAGCTGTGATTCAAATCACCATATTGGTGGTTGACCCCGCCCTCCGGCCCTCGTATCGTTAAGTTAAAGATTATGTCGACCTCTTCGAACAACCTGCGGATCGGGATCGCGGTAGCCATCATTCTCGGCACCATCGGCTGGCTTGCCTTCACCGGCTATGGATCGAGCAAAAGCTACTACGTCACCATTGCCGAACTCGGTGGCCTGGGCGAGAAGGCTTACAAGAGCAACCTGCGCGTGGAAGGCTTCGTGCAGCCCGGCTCGATTGAGCAGAATGGCACCCACGTCACATTCACGCTCAACGAGTTTGAAAGCCATTCCCCCAAAGCTCCTTCGGGGCGCCTTCTGAAGGTGGTCTACAAGGGCTCTGAGCCGCCACCGGATACGTTCAAGGATGATTCCCAGGCCCTGGCTGAAGGAACGATCGGCCGTGACGGCGTTTTTCACGCCAACGTACTGCAAGCCAAGTGCGCCAGCAAATATGCACCGGGAACCCAACCCGGCGGTCAGCCGGGGATGGCCCCTACCAAGCCCGCCGCCGCTCCCTCTTCCAATCCTCGTGCGGCCGTTGCGGCGCCTGCCTCGCCGGCCGCTCCGTCGCCGGCTTCAGCAAACTGAAGGCGGCATGACCGACATTGCCACCGCGGCACCGTGTGCCCGGCTCGATACGGTGTCAAAGTTGTTTGGCGCCTTTGCAGCCCTTCGCAAGGTCTCTGTCGAGCTTGAGCCCGGCCGTTGCTACGTCCTGATCGGTGAAAACGGGGCCGGCAAGTCGACGCTGCTGCGCATCCTGGCGGGCCTGCTGCGTCCCACCTTCGGAATGATCAAAGTGTTTGGCGACCTGGACCCGCACGAGGCACGCGGGCGCATCGGCTACATGAGTCATGCGCCCATGCTCTACGACGAGCTGACCGGCCAGGAAAACCTGCGCTATTTCTCCAGGCTTTACCCCGGCCGCCCTTGTCTGACCCCGGCGGAGGCGTTAGCCCAGGTAGGCCTCGACCCGAAATTGCCGCGCACGCTGGGTCAATACTCGCAGGGAATGCGACAGCGCACCTCACTCGCCCGGGTGCTGCTTCCGGTGCCGGAACTTTTGCTGCTCGACGAGCCCTTCTCCAACATGGATATTCAGTCGGCCCGGCAGATGGTTGAACTGCTGGCTGGGTTCCGCCAGTCGAATCGCACCATCGTCCTGACCACCCACCAGCGCGAGCTGGCAGCGCCCATCGCCGATTATGTGCTGGCCCTGCACGCCGGCCGCGTCGAGTCCTTTGAACCGGGAAACCCCACATTATGAAGACCAATGGCGCGCGATTCCTTGAAAGCCTCGGCATCCCGTTTGAATTGCGCCAGTACGAGGTAGACCCCGAAGACCTGTCGGCCATTACGGTGGCAAAGAAGATCGGCGTGCCGGCGGAGCAGGTATTCAAGACGCTGCTCGTAACGGGCGGCCCCAACCTATATCGCTTCGCCGTGATTCCCGGCGATGCCGAGCTCGACTTCAAAAAGCTCGCCCACGCTGCCGGCCTTCGCAAGGCCGAGATGGCCCCGCTCAAAGACGTTCAGCCGCTTACCGGCTACATCCGCGGCGGCGTGACTTTGTTTGGCGCCCGCAAGCCCTACCCGGTTTACCTCGATGAGACGGCGGTCCTGTTCGACCAGATCAGCGTCTCCGCCGGGGCTCGCGGAACTCAGCTCATTCTCAGCCCCGGGGACTACCTCCGCGCCGCCCAGGCCATGGAGGTCGAAGTGCAGACCGCCGATCTCATCAAGCCCGCGCGTCCCAAGGCTCATGCATGAACTCAGCCCTCTGGACTCACCTTGTCAAAGACCTTCGCATTGAATGGCGTTCGAAAGAGGCCATCAACTCGATGCTCTTTTTCGCATTGCTGGTCGTAGTTCTGTTTTCGCTGGCGTTCGATCCGCGCGGCTCGTTTGCACGCGACATCGCCGGCGGCGTGCTCTCTGTCGCCACCATGTTCGCGTCGGTGAGCGCGCTCAACCAGGCTTGGGCGCGAGAGATCCGCCACCAGGTTCTCGACGCGCAGCGAATGGCTCCTGCCTCGGGCGCGCAGTTGTTTCTCGCCAAGGTGGTCGCCAACTTTCTCTTCGTCACCATCGTGCAGGTGGTTCTGGCCCCGGTGTTCGTGGTGATGTACAACCTGCGCATCGAGGGGCAGCCATGGAAACTGGCGTTAGTTCTTCCCCTGGGCACCTGGGCGCTGGTCGCCAACGGCACCTTCTTCGCCGCGCTGTCGATCCGCAGCCGTAACCGCGAATTGCTGCTGCCGTTGATTCTGTTCCCGATCTTCATGCCCGCGCTGCTGGCCATGGTGCTGGCCACCGGGGCCATCCTCACCGGGGAGAGCGACCCCGGCCTCTGGATCAAGTTATTGCTGGGCTACGACATCATCTTCACCACCGTAAGTTTGTTGCTATTCGAAGTCGTCCTGCATGCGGAGTAACTTCCATCTTCTGGTGGAGACTTCGTCGCTGTCGCCGTCGTACACTAGTTTCACAGGAATCCCCGCATGAAAAAACTCGCCATCGGCCTCTATGCTGCGATCGTTGTTGCCCTCATGGCCTGGGGGTTTTATCAGGCCATCTACGTTGCGCCCGACGATGCCTTGCAAGGCTACGTGTTCCGCATCATCTACTACCATGTGCCTTCGGCTTCGGTTGCGTTTCTCTTCTTTGCCGTCAGCCTGCTGGGTTCCATCGGATTTTTAATCTGGCGCCGCAGCCGCCCGGAATGGGCACAATTCTCCGATGCCTGGGCGCTGGCCGGCGCCGAAGTCGGCGTGGTGTTTTGTACGGTCGTTCTGATCACCGGCCCCTTGTGGGGTCGCCGCGCCTGGGGCATCTGGTGGACCTGGGACGCGCGCCTTACCACTACTCTAGTTCTGTGGCTGATTTATGTCAGCTACCTGCTCTTGCGACGCTTTGCCGCCGGCCCGCAGGTGCAGACCCTGGCTGCCGTACTCGGCATCTTCGGCGCCCTCGACGTGCCCATCGTTTATATGTCCAACCGCTGGTGGCGCACCCAGCACCCTGCCCCGGTCTTCGGCGGCGATCAGGATTCCGGGATGAAAGACCCCGGCATGCTGCACGCCTTTGGCTGGAACATGCTGGCGTGGCTGGCCTGGGGCTTACTGATTCTTGCGCTCCGCTACCAGGTCGAACGTGCCCACCAGAAAAACGCCAGCCACGAGGCGCTGGAAGCCCTCGAGGCTGGAATCTAGTCCAAGACAAGGAAAACCATGGATCAGCGCGATATTCTCGATCACCAGTTCGTCCTGGCTGCATACACCGTCACCTGGGTCATCCAGCTTGGCTACCTCACATTTCTAGCCTGGAAGTGGCGTGCCGAGAAACGGATCGCCCGCCGCAAGCCGCCCACTTTGGACTGAAATCGGAATGACTTTTTCTTTCTTAAAATGAACAGCCAGCTGCATTTAGATTCCAGATCAAAAATAATAGATCGCCGCATTTTTTCCTGCGCTCCCACCTTCGTGTCACTCCGAATACCACCCGTATCTCGCGGGAATCTGTCTTTGGGGGATTCAAGGATTTTCCAATCGGAGGGATGATTCATCTGTGGACAGGCTCTGAGAAGCCGCACAAGGAGATACCGCATGCATGACCTCTTGATTGCCCTGGCTTTTATCGGAATGGTCGTAGCCCCCGCGCTGGTTGCCGCCAAGTCCGGCAACGAAGCCGCCGAAGAAGGCGAGTAAGTTCCCCATTTACCGGTAAGCCCCGCATCTGCGTTGCCAGTTTCGTTCCACATCATCCTCCGCTTTTCTATCCTGATCTGCGTTGTTTTTTGATCCAGGTTTAGCAGGACGAGAAGGATCCATGAAGGTCCATCCGCCTGAAGAAATTGCTCTCTGCCGCCTCACCCGGTAAACTCATGGTTTGAGGCAAAGTTATGTTGGTCGTCATGAAGGCACAGGCCACGCCGGAAGAAATTCAGGCGGTTTGTGACCATATCGAACAGTTGGGGTTCCGTGCCCACCCCCTCCCCGGGGCCCAGCGCACCGCCATCGGCATCACCGGAAATCAAGGCGAAGTCGACCGCGGCAACATTGAAGAACTCTCCGGCGTCGCCGAAGTCATCCGCGTCACCAAGCCCTACAAACTAGCCAGCCGCGACGTCAAAGAGGAAGACACCGTCATCCGCTTCCCCGGCACCGATGCCACCATCGGAGGCCGCGCCCTCGCCATCGTTGCTGGCCCCTGCTCCATCGAGAGCCGCGAACAGGCGTTCGCCATTGCTGAACAAGTCGCGGCCACGGGCGCACAGTTCTTTCGCGGCGGCGCCTACAAACCCCGCACCTCTCCTTACGCATTTCAAGGCCTGGGTCTCGACGCCTTGAAAATCATGGCCGAGATACGGGATACCTTCGGCATGCGCATTATTACCGAAGCCCTCGACCGCGAATCGCTCGAGTTGGTTGCCGAATGGGCGGACGTCATCCAGATCGGCGCACGCAACATGCAGAATTTCTCCCTGCTCAAGCACGCGGGCCGCCTGCGGAAGCCCGTCCTGATCAAGCGCGGTTTGAGCGCCACCCTCGACGAATTTCTCATGGCAGCCGAATACGTGATGAGCGAGGGCAACTACGAAGTCATCCTTTGCGAACGCGGCGTGCGCACCTTCGCCGACCACACGCGCAACACCCTCGACCTCAGCATCGTTCCCGCCGTTCAGAGGCTCAGCCATTTGCCCATCCTGGTTGACCCCAGCCACGGAACCGGCAAACGGGATAAAGTGCTGCCCATGGCGCGGGCTGCCGTTGCGGTCGGCGCCGATGGCATTCTCGTCGAGGTGCATCATCAACCGGACAAAGCGCTCTCCGACGGGCCGCAGTCGATATACCCCGACCAGTTCGCCCGCATGATGAATGAAATTGAACAGATCGCGCCCGTGGTGGAGCGCACACTCCCAAGGGGCATCCACGTTGAGCCAGTCGTTGCGAACGTACATGACGGCCGACGCCCGTAAATCGAATAAATCGGCACTCCCTCTCCTCGCCCGCTCCTTGCGTTCTTTGTGGGACGCAAGGGCGCCAAACCGACCGTCTTTCAATTCAAAACCGTTGGCGCTCTTGGTATTATTTTCTGTTCTTATTGTGGCGACCGGCTGTCGTCCCCATGACTTTCCGCAGTACCCGTCCAACTATCGCGAATACGCCTACATCACCAACGGCGCCAGCAACACCGTCACCATCCTCGATGTGGTCAACGTCCGTCTCGATCGCGAGCTGCCGGTAGGAGCCAATCCAGTCGCAGTCGCCGCCAGTCCCACCCGCAACGAAGTCTACGTGGTGAACTCCGGCGCGGGCGGCAATGCCGGGTTCGTCTCCATCATCAATGCGGAAAATAATACCGTCGCCGCCAATGTGCAGGTGCATCGTCAGCCGCTGTCGATCGATGTCGATACCGCGGGCAATCTGGCTTACGTCGCCAACGCCGGCTCCAACACTATCTCCGTCATCGATCTCAAAGCCCGTCGGGAAATAGCAGCCATCGGCGCGGGCGAAGAACCCGTCGAGGCCCGCATCACGCCGGATAGCAAGACCGTCATCGTTCCCAATCGTCGTGGAAATTCTGTCAGCCTCGTCGACCCGGCCGCACGCGGCGTGCGAGCTTACTTTGAAGGCTGCCCGGGCGCATCCGATGCGATCGTTTTGCCCGACTCCTCGAAGGCTTTCGTTGCCTGCGCGGGAGGCCACCAGGTCATGGCGATCGCCCTGGCGCGTCCCGACGCTCATCCGGCACTTCCCGACCGGCTTGAAGCCATGATGGACGTGGGCGGAGCGCCGGTGCAACTTGCGCTGAAGCCCGACGGCGGCGAAACGTTCGTGCTGAATTCGCTCTCCAATTCTGTGTCGGAGATTTACAACACGACGGATGAGGTCGGCGAGACATACATGATGGGCGACGATCCCGTACGGGGGGTGGTATCGAGCGACAATTCCCTGCTTTACGTCGCCAACCTGCGCTCGCAGGAACTGACCCTGTACGCAATTGCCGATGGCAAGCGCGCCGGCTTCATCCGCGTGGGCGAGGGACCAATGGCCATGGCATTCTCATCCGCGGGCCACCTGCTGTTTGTGGTGGATGCCCGCTCCGGCGATGTGGCCGTGGTGCGCACCGCCTCGCATTCGCTGTTCACCATGCTCCCCGCAGGCCGCGGTCCGAATGCGATTGCGATCAAGTCGTTCAAACTGCCATAGCCCGCACTTAGCGCGATGCTACTTATCCTTGCAGCCTACCCGCGACACACTGTATTGCGCGCCGGCGAAGAGGATCAGACCGGAGATATAAGCCCAGAACAGCAATCCCACCGACACATAGAACGGCCCATAAAGCGACTTGAGATCGAGGTGCGGTAACACCGCCACGAATGCATACTTCGCGAACAGCCAGATCAAGCCCGTAATGATGGAGGCGCGCAGGACCGGCTTCACCGGCACCTTGCAGTTAGGCAGCAACCAATAGATCGAAAAGAAAAACAGGATGGAAGCTATCCCGGTGCAGATAGCCAGCCACAGCCAGCTAACTCCGTTGAAGAGGACGTTATCGGTGTGATGAAAAAAGAGAAACCCCAAGATCTGCCGCTGTACCGCACTCAGTACGATGCTGATCATCCCCAAAGCCACCATCAGGATCGCCAGCCCGAAAGCCACTAACTGGTTCATCAGGTAATTGCGGCTTTTCGCCACTCCCCAGGCCTGGTTCAGCGCTACTTCCAGCGGAAGAAAAATGCCTGTGCACGAAATCAGAATCATGATCAGCGAAAACACCTGCACGCCGTGCCGAGGCGCTTCAACCACAAGGTTCTTCGCAATCCAGTCCTGGTTGGACGGGAAGAAGTAATGAATCATGTCGCTGACCACGCCCGCCATCACCTGGGAATGAAACACAGTAAGTGCCAGGGTATAGAGCAAAACAATAAAAGGAATGAATGACAAAATCGCGTTCGCCGCCACGCTGAACGCATACGTGTGCACTTCGCTGTCGAGCAGATAATTCACCAGCGCGGTGCCGTCATGCCGCAGGCGATACCACTTGGAGCGCGCAACGGCCGCGGTTACCGCCGGAGACGCCACCAGCGCCGCGCCGCTGGCGGCCCCGGCGACGGCGGGAATTTCGATTTCGGATTCGGCGACTGTACCGGAATTTGAGACGTAAGCCACTTGCAGACTCTTTCTGAAAGATATGCGGATCGTCACTCGCTGTGCCCTGTCGGCGCATAACTACATCGGGGGATATCTACAAGAATATTCCTTTTGAGCCATCTGTGCAGAGTTACTTCGGAAACATCGAAGTACGCATGGAAACCCGCTGTTTTACATGGATGTAATTGAAATTTGTCCGCGTATTCATTCGCTCCGGGCAGCCACGCTTTTCTCGATCCTGGTTAGACGCATGTTATGCCTGCCTAAGTGAATGCCACGTTTTCGCCATGAGGGGCGGCTCTTCCACATTGATTTTCTGCTTGCATCCCAATCCATTTCCTGCCATAACTGAGGCACAGCGCCACATCGGCGGCTTCTCAAACACGATTGGAAGGCCATTCCTGCGTGCTTCACCCCACCGGCTTCAATTCTTTTGCCGCTCCGCCGCTCCAAGTCAAGGATCCGGTCTCTGGTGCTGCAAAAAGCAAGTGCCGTGAAACGCGCAATCTGATTGATGTCTTGTTTTTTACGGCACGATTCCCCGCAAAGAAATGCCAGGTCGACTGCGCTGAAAAATGGCAGACGCTCAGTGTGTTTCATGCCGGGTTTGGATTTCCTTTGCAAGCCTTCGCTCCGCGAGACATTGAGAATTCATGAGCCCGGGCCAGCAGCGAAACTGCGCCTGCGATGACAAAGGAGAAGTTTGTATGAAGGAACAAGGTGTAGTGAAGTGGTTCAACGGCGCGAAGGGATACGGCTTCATTCAGCGCCATACCGGTGAGGATGTCTTCGTTCATTTCTCCGCCATCCAGGAGAACGGATACAAGACCCTCAACGAAGGCGAAGCAGTCGAATTCGAGTGCCAGCAAGGACCCAAGGGCCTGAACGCGGCCAACGTGCTGCGCGTTTCCTAGGCCTTCCGGTTGCCGCATCGACAACAACTGCGCCGCACACATTTCGATCAGCAATCCTGCTGATCTTCCGATTTGTTTTCGAGTTGGGTCAGCGCCCACGAGGCAGCCGCACGAACGCCCTCGTCGGCGTCCATCGACCACGTCTTCAGCTGGCCTGCGTAGCGCCGCATCCCGCTATTGCCCATGGCGATCGCGATGTTGCGCCGCAGTCCTGCGAAACGCGCGCGCCGCACCGGCGACCCATTGAAGCGGCGTTCGAACTCCTTCTCGTCGAGGCCCGCGAGCCATTCCAGGGCCGGGTTCACCAGCTCCGCGCGGGCATCCAGTTCTGCGTCGTCGCTCACCGGCGCCTTCCGATTCCACGGACACACATCCTGGCAAATATCGCAGCCGAACACCTGCCGTCCCATGCCTTCCATCAAAGCAGGCTCAATCGTTCCCCGATGTTCGATGGTCAAGTACGAAATACATTTCGCCGCATCCATCTGGTACGGCGTAAGCAAAGCATTCGTGGGACACGCATCGAGACAACGCCTGCACGTCCCGCATCGATCCGGAATACCCAGCCTCACGCCCGGCTCCTGCAATTCAAGCGAGGTCAAGAGCACGCCGAGAAATACGAATGAGCCCCGCGCGGGGTGAATGAGACACGTGTTCTTCGCCGTCCATCCCAGCCCCGCAGCCGTGGCCAGCGCCCTTTCCACCACCGGACCCGTATCGACATAGGCACGCGACTCGTGTGCGCCGAATTCCTTATGCAACCGCGCGTCCAGCCCCTTCAATCGCTTCAGAAGCACCTTGTGATAATCGCTCGGCCGCCGTACGCCATCTGCATCGATACGGCTTGACCACGCATAGCGCGCGATCCATCCCGCTCCTGCCGGCGCCGCTTCAATCGAACGCGGCTGCCCGCTGTGATAGCTCGCCAGGCACACGATCGCCGTACGCGCCCACGGAAACGGAATGTCCGCGCGAGAACGAACCAGCCGCGCCGTTTCATCCGTGCGTTTCAGATAGTTCATCGTTCCCGCACGTCCGGTTTCAATCCATTCCTCAAAGCGCGTTGCATCGCGGCCCACTTCGTGATGCGGAAGTGCGACAACTCCCGCTTCGCTGAAGCCCGCCTCCATCGCCAGCGCCTGCACGCCCTCGCGGCTCAACCGGCCATTCTGCTCTTCGGATGCGCCGCTCTTGATTTCCAAATGCAAATGTGCCCCCGCTCCTTACTGAATTTCATCACAATTGGTCGCCGCTTAGTTGCGCCATGAAACGGAAATGCAACTTCCCGCACCATTCACTACGTAATACATTGCAACGTGTTCGATTGCGAACGCAGGATTCGGAATCGAACACCTGTGCATGCGAATCCAATATGCAGGGGTTCTGTATCCTCAATTGATTCAGCATCATTCGACGTTTGAGGATTTGGCCGGTCACATGCAATCTACAGCCATGAGAATCGTCTGCTGATTTCTTCCTGTTAACACATCATGCCGGCAGGCGTTCTTGTAGCAACGGAGGTTTTTATGAATTCAATTTATAGTGCAACCAGCGAAACTTCGATTCTCGCGCCCCTGGGAATGACCGAGCTGGTTCGCGGCAGCGACCAGCGCCTCATCCAGCGCCTGGCGCCCATGTTGCGCGAAACGAGCATCACTCTCGATCTTCACAGCCTCGACCGCATCGACGCGGCGGGCATCGCTGCGCTCATCTCTCTCTACTCCACGGCGCACAATGCCGGACATGAATTTGCGGTGTGCAATGTTCCGACAAGGGTCTCCGAGATTCTGGCTCTCGTGGGCGTGGATCACATCCTGATGTCCCAGGACGTGATCCACAAGTCCCTGGCCGGCGACCGCTATGAGAGGCCTGCAGCCTAGGCCTCACATCTTTCTCTTTCCGCTTTCGCATACAATTGTGCGCACTTTTTCAAATGAGCCTGGTTGAGGATCGTGCGCATGCGAACTTCGTTCTTGCTTTCAATCTTCGTTCTCGCCTCTTCCCTTTCAATCCCTGCAGCCCCCGCCCAGGATTCCACCTCCGCCAGGACCTTTCTCGAAGCCGTCTACCGGCACTACGGCCACGGCGGCAAGGGCATCGATCTTACCGGTCCCAAGGCTGATCGATTCTTCGACCCCACTTTGATCGCCCTCGCGCGCAGGGACGAGAAAGCGGCGCGTCCGGATATCGGCGCGCTCGACGGCGACGTCCTCTGTTCGTGCCAGGACTGGGAGGGGGTCTGGGACTTGAAGATAGCCATTCAGAGGCAAGGCGAGAATCGGATCGACGCCGCCGTCTCCTTCGCGCTGCGCGAACCCAATGGCCGTACCACCCAGGACTTCCGCGCCCTCGAAATTACCCTCGCTGCGAATCAAGGCCAGTGGCGCATCTACGACGTGTTGGACAAATCGGATCCCAAGGCCCCTTTTGCGTTGCGCGCTGAACTCCAAAAAGACATAGGAACTCACACTCGCAAAGCGACACCGCAGTCTCCGCGCTAGCCACGCCTTCGAATCCTAAGAAACAGTCGGCCTCACCGGTCTCTCCACATCTCATAATGCGGTCCGCTCATCGCATATTGCAGCGCGATACGGTGCATGAATCGCCCGAAATCCAGCGGCTTCCGCGCTCACTCGCTTCGAACCGCTCATTTCGTCTCTCAATGCAAAAAATCCCAGTTAATTACTGAAGAGACTCCGTATGCAAATCTTTCGTCTGTGATGTCGGGCACAGGCAAGTCTATCTCCGTGGCGATATTTGTACTTGCGCATCACGAAATACCGCGACGGGCAACTGTACGTCTGGAGTCCTCGCACGCGCTCAGCCAAATTTCCGCTGTTCCCCGTTGACAAGCTGAGCCAACGTCCGCGACCCTCTCATGCGTACTAGCCTTCGCGGGATCCCGGTTCCCAAATTGACAGCCTCACGTCACGAGGGCGGGAAATCTTAATACGGAGGGATTCATCCCATGACGCAGGGCGTAATGGAACAACCGCTTGCCGACAAAGCAGGCTCACCCTCAACCATTCCCACCAAGTACGTCTATTTCTTCGGCGGCGGCGCGGCCGACGGCAATGGCCGCATGAAAGACACCCTGGGCGGCAAAGGCGCCGGACTGGCCGAAATGACCGCTGCCGGACTGCCCGTCCCTCCCGGATTCACCATTCAGACGGAAGCCTGTCGCGAGTACATGCGCGGCTCTCTCAACCCCCAAATCGATATCGAGATGCATTCCGCCCTGGAACGGCTGGAACGCCTCCAGGGTCAGAAGCTCGGCACCGGCGACAATCCGCTGCTGGTTTCTGTTCGCTCGGGCGCCAAGTTCTCCATGCCCGGCATGATGGATACCATCCTTAACCTCGGCCTCAACGACGAGGCTGTGGAAGCCCTCGCCAAGCGCAGCGGCAACCCCCGGTTCGCCTATGACTCCTATCGCCGCCTCATCCAGATGTTCGGCGACGTGGTCCTCGACATTGAAAAGAAGAAATTCGAGCACATCTTCGATGGCGTGAAGGCGCGGGAAGGCGTCAAGTTTGATTACGAGCTTTCGCCCCAGGCATTGAAAGACATCATCGCCGAGTACAAGCGGCTGGTGAAAAAGGAAATTCACAAGGAGTTTCCGCAGAATCCGATCGATCAACTGGTACAGGCGCGCGACGCCGTGTTCCGCAGCTGGCAGAACGATCGCGCCAAGACCTATCGCCGCATCAACCGCATCGACGACTGGCTGGGAACAGCCGTCAACGTGCAGGCCATGGTCTTCGGCAACCTTGGTGAGAACTCCGGCACCGGCGTCGGCTTCACGCGCAATCCCGCCACCGGCGAGCGCATGTTCTTCGGCGAATACCTGATGAACGCACAAGGCGAGGACGTCGTGTCCGGTGTCCGCACCCCCATGCCGATCAGCGAACTCGAAAAAGCCATGCCCACCGTCTACGACCATCTCCGCGCCATTACCTGGAAGATGGAAAAGCATTATCGCGACATGCAGGATTTCGAGTTCACCATCCAGGATGGCAAGCTCTATATGCTGCAGACCCGCAATGGCAAGCGCACCGGGCTGGCTGCCGTACGCATCGCCATCGACATGGTCCGCGAAGGCCTCATCACCCAGGAGGAAGCCATCTTCCGCGTCGAACCCAACCAGTTATATGACTTCCTGGTTCCGCGTCTCGACGAAAAGGGCGCCAAGATCGAACTGCTCGCCACCGGCCTTCCGGCTTCGCCCGGCGCGGCTGTTGGCCAGATCGTCTTCACCGCCGAGGAAGCCGTCAAGCAGCACAACAACGGCCACTATCCCAACATCATCCTGGTCCGTGGCGAAACCACGCCTGAAGATATCGCCGGCATGGAAGTAGCGGCGGGTATTCTCACCTCGCGCGGCGGCATGACTTCGCACGCTGCGGTCGTTACCCGCGGCATGGGCAAATGCTGCGTGGCGGGCGCCGGCGATTGCACCGTTGACGAGTCCAAAAAGGAGCTCCGCGTGAAGGGAAAGACCTTCAGGCAGGGTGACTGGATCTCTCTCGACGGCACCACCGGCCGCGTCCTCGACGGCAAGCTCAAGACCATTCCGGCTCGTCCCGACGATGCGGACCTGGTCAAGTTCATGAGCTGGGCCGACCCCGTCCGCAAACTCCGCATCCGCGCCAACGCCGACGTTCCGCGCGATGCCAAGCAAGCTCGCCTGTTTGGCGCCGAAGGCATCGGACTGTGCCGCACTGAGCACATGTTCTTCGCCGAGGGCCGCATCGAGCATGTCCGCGCCATGATTCTCGCCGAATCAGAAGCCGAACGCCGCGACGCGCTCAAGAAGCTGTTGCCCATGCAGCGCGCCGACTTCGTTGGTCTCTTCAAGACCATGGAGTCATTGCCTGTCACCATCCGCCTCCTCGATCCTCCGCTGCATGAGTTCCTGCCTCAGCGCGAAGACCTGCTGGTCGAAATCTCGCACCTGGAAGACACCAAGCCCCGCTCGCCCAAGCTGAAGGAACTCCGCATTCTCCTGGCGCGCGTCCAGGAACTGCACGAAGTCAACCCCATGCTCGGCCTGCGCGGCTGCCGTCTCGGCATCGCCTTCCCCGAGATTACCGAAATGCAGGCGCGCGCCATCTTCGAGGCCGCGGTCAACGTCAAGAATCACGGCGGCGACCCGCATCTCGAAATCATGGTGCCGCTCATCGGCTCCATCGACGAAATGCGCCACCAGGCCACCATCATCCGCCGCATCGCTGGACAGGTCTTCAAGGAAAAGGGTTCCACCGTCGATTACATGGTCGGCACCATGATCGAGCTGCCTCGCGCGGCTTTGACCGCCGATCAGATCGCCGAAGAAGCCGAGTTCTTCAGCTTCGGCACCAACGACCTTACCCAGACCACCTTCGGCATTTCGCGCGATGATATCAACCACTTCCTGCCTGCGTACCTCAAGGCCGGCATCTTCAAGCAGGATCCCTTCGCCACCCTCGATCAGGCCGGCGTCGGAACCCTCGTGAAGATGGCCACCGCCAAGGGACGCAACACCCGCCCCACCCTCAAGGTGGGCATCTGCGGCGAACACGGCGGCGACCCTGAGTCTGTCAAGTTCTGCCACAAAATCGGCCTTAACTACGTATCCTGCTCGCCCTTCCGGTTGTTGACCGCAAGGCTTGCGGCTGCGCAGGCGGCACTCCAGGAACAACAGACGGGGCCAGACCTGCATAACGGCACCTGCTGATCACGTCAACCGGCTAAATAGGATGGGCGCGGCGCAAGCCGCGCCCATCCTGCGTCTGTCCCCGGATTCATGCTGGCTTCAGCGCTTCTCCCGGACCGATACGAATCAACCAGTCTCCGGGGCAATTCCGGTGCCCAGTGAAGTGCACCATTCATCACATTCCCCCCGCGTCATATGTCGGCAAAGCAACAGCCCCAGCGGCAATCACATCCCACTCCAAGGATGGCCGGACCGGCGGCGTTCGGGTAAAGGTGGGTTCATCCCCCTCTTCCCTGCTGTTCCTATGCCGAGTAGTCGTTGAAGGAATGGAGACCACCGCAATGAATTTCAACTTTTCCGATCCCACTGTCATCACCGTCCTGAGCGTCGTTGTCTTGCTCATTGTGCTGGCCATCGTCATGGCCGTCGTACGGCAGCGTCAGAGAAAGCGGACTGAGGAATTGCGCCGCCGCTTCGGTTCCGAATACGATCTCGCCCTTCGCGAATATGGTTCGCGGTCGAAAGCGGAGGCCGCGCTCCTGGCTCGCATTCGTCGCGTCCAGGGCATGACCATACGCGCCTTGACGGACGTCGAACGCACTCGCTTCCTCAACGAGTGGGAGGAATTGCAGGCTCGCTTCATCGATCATCCGCGCGGAGCCGTAACCGAGGCCGACGAAATGATCCACTCTCTGATTCAGGCGCGTGGCTACACCGGCGGTACTTTCAATCAACGGGTCGCCGACCTGTCTGTAAACCACGCCAACCTGGTCGAGCCTTATCGCCGCGCCAACGCAGTTGTCGTGCGCGCCGGCAAAAACGAAGCCACAACCGAAGAGTTACGCAGCGCCATGATTCTGTACCGCGCTCTCAGTGAAGAGTTCCTGCAGACCGATGCTCCCGTAACCCGCTCCGAGGCTGCTGCCGAAGCCGCCTGAGGGAGTCGCGCCCGGCAAGCGGCCTCGTTCAACGCTCCGGATCAAGCCACCTGCACCCGCATTGGTTAGATCCGGAGTCTTATGCCCCCACTCGGTCTTCTTTCTGCATCAAAATCGATGTTGGTACGGGTCACGGGTTTCTGCAACCCTCGCCTGAGGAGAACGATCGCCCTATTCTCTTATCCCCTGTACGAGAGGACCCTGAAAAATATGCTCATCCGTCTGGGCTATGACATACAGTTCAATGTTTCCGGCTCTGTGCCCATCGTCGCCTTACTGAACGTGCATCCTTCCCGCGACCGGGACCTCGTGGAGCCGGACGTTCTTCGCACCGATCCGCCGCTCCCCGTAAACGTCTATGTCGACGGGTTTGGCAACCGCTGCGCGCGTTTCGTCGCGCCCCCCGGCCCACTGCGGCTGACCAATTCCACGCTCATCCACGACTCCGGCGAACCCGATCCTGTCAATTGGAACGCGCGCGAATGCGCCGTCGGCGACCTGCCGCCCGGCGTACTCACTTACCTGCTCAACAGCCGCTACTGCGAAGTCGACCGGTTCTCGAACATCGCTTTTGATTTATTTGGGGATTCCAAGCCTGGCTGGGCACGCGTGCAGTCCATCTGCGATTGGGTCAACCACAAAGTGACATTCGATTATCGACAGGCCCGCCCTACGAAGTCCGCACTCGACGTCTTCACGGAGAGAGTCGGCGTTTGCCGCGACTTCCAGCATCTGGCCATCACCTTCTGCCGCGCTCTCAATATCCCTGCTCGCTATGCGACCGGATATCTCGGCGACATCGGTGTGCCACCCGGCGGACCCATGGATTTCAGCGCATGGTTCGAAGTCTATCTTGAGGATCGCTGGTGGACGTGGGACGCCCGCCATAACACGCCCCGCATCGGCCGCGTACTCATGGCTACCGGCCGCGACGCATCCGATGTTGCCATCACGACGTCATTCGGTCAGGCCAACCTGAGCTCTTTCTTCGTCGTCACCGAGCAGGAGGCCGAGAAACCGGCCTCCGTCCCGCTCTCCGCCCGGGTTCTCGAACCGCAAATCTAGGGCCGGCCCGCGGATTACTTCGACGTTTCACCGCCCGGATCGAAATACCCTTCGCGAGTAACGACTGCCAGATCGTCCTTGTTGGCCTTCAAAACAATTTTGTGGAAGCCGCCATCGTTCTCCGCCTTGTCCGGTGTATAGGTCAGCAGGTACTGGCCGCGCAATTCCTCTGAAATCAGCTTATAAATCTCTTCCAGCTCTTCTTTTTTCTTCGCTTCGAATGCGTGCCCACCCGTCCGCGCGGCAATCTGCTGCATGATTTTCTTGCCATCCACGCCGGCTTCGTTCGGGCTTCCGCCTCCGCGCCGGCCCCCGCCGCCGGGGTAACCGCCACCGCCACCCGGCCAGCCGCCACCGCGCCGGTTCCCGCCGGGAAAGCCCAGGTTATCGCCGCGTTCCTGCTCCCCCTTGAAGTAAATGGTGTACACCGCCACATTGGCCTTCTCCGCCGCATCGATCGCGTCGTTCAACCGGTCCTTGCTGCCGCGGTCAACCCCGTCTGAGAAAACCACCAGCGCTTTGCGCCCATCCTTGGATCCCATCACTTCGTCGGAGGCCAGGTAGATGGCATCGTACAACTGCGTGCCTCCCCGGCCGCCGCGCTGTCGCTGGCCCCGCTCGTCGCCCGTCGTCTCCGGTCCCTGGCTCTCCGTTTGCGCCTGCTTCGACGGCCCCATTTCCTCGATCTCATGATGCAGCTTCTCGCGCGAACTGGTGAAATCCTCCAGCAGTTCGACCTCGCGATCAAAATGAATCAGGAACCCCTGGTCCTTCGCCCCCGGCTTCTCCGGCTCCGGCAGCATCAGGTCCACAAACTGCCCCGCCGCCTTGCGCTCGCTTTCCATTGCCCCGCTCATGCTGCGGCTCGTATCCACCAGCAGCCCGATGCGAAAGGGCAGGTTCGACTCCCGCCCGAAACTCTTGATGGTCTGCGGACGCCCCTCTTCGGTGAGCGTGAAATCGCTCTTTTGCAGATTGGTCACCAGTGCGCCATGTTTGTCGCGCACCGTCACCGGCAGCACTACTTCGCGCACCTGCATCTTCAGCGTCGCCGCCGGTTTGTCATTCTCAGTCGATTGCTGGGCGCGGCCATCCTGCACCTGCCAGCACACGGCCAGCGTCATCAATGCAACGGGAAATAGATTTCGATTCCGCATAGGTGTCTAGGTTTACATACCTTCGTCTCTTTAGACGAGGAAGTGCGCACTCTGGTGACGGCTAAACATATTCTCGGCGCGATTCAAGGGCCCAGCCCATGAAATTCTGCCTCATCCGGACTCCATTCCAGCATCGTGGGGCGATTGTCGGCCATCGGTGTTTAGACCGGTCAGCTCTTCGGATTCGACGCCACGAGCGAACGCAGTACCCCCTCCAGGGTGGTGCGTTCTTTGCGGGAGTTCGCTTCGCCAGATTCAAAGTCGATCCAGCCTTCGTTGAAACCGTCGATCATCCGAATTCGTGGCATAGGGTTCTTCATGCCCTGCGAGCGAAACAGTATCTCCCATTGGTCGCGTGGTACTGCTTCCGCACGTACCGGACGCTCCAGCGCGGCGCTAAAACCCGCGACAATGTCATTCGCGGAGTAGCGCCTCGGACCTTCGAGTTCAACCACCCGGACTCCCATCCATGTTTCATTCAGGAGTTCGGCCGCCGTTCGCGCGATGTCGCTCGCGGCAACCATCGGAATCCGGTGATCGAGAGGCTGCAAAAAACTGGGAATCACGCCCCTGCGTGCCGCTTCCACGTCCCAGGCCGCGTTTTCCATGAACCAGGCCGCACGCAATAAAGCAATCGGAACCGAGGTTGTGCGCAGCATCTCTTCTGTGATTTTGGAGTTGTTCAGAAGGTTGGGTTCCGCCACATGGGCTCCCACCGTGGATAGAAACACGATCTTCCCCGGCCGGGCAGTTTCGATGGCATGCCGAATGGCCGCAGCCGCCTTGTGCGTCCGGGGAAATCCGGGTTCGGGATCGTAGTCTGGGGGCGTCATCAGGAAAACGCCTTCGGTGCCGTAAAAGGCTTGGGCGAGACCCTCCGCATCCTCAACGCTGGCGACTGCGATCTCACAGCCTTGAGCGGACCAGGAACGTCCCTTCTCCGCATCCCGCACCACCGCTCGCACCTTGTGTCCCTGTGCCAGAAGACTGCGGGCCACCGTCCCGCCTACCTTGCCTGTCACTCCAGTAATTGCAAACATGATCGATTCCTCTCACGAAAATTGCTTACCTGGAGATCTGATGTCAAAGCCGATTGCAGAGATTTGAGCATGAATGGCATATTAGAAATGACGAAATGCATGAATCAAAATCTCGATGAGCGGATCCTGGGCGGGATGAGCATCTTTGCCGCGATTGTGCAGTGCGGCAGTTTTGCTGGTGCAGGCAAAGCATTGAACATGTCGCAGCCGGGTGTTAGCCGGTCCATTGCCCGGCTGGAAGGTCGTCTCGGAATGCGACTGTTCGAGCGAACCACCCGCTCCGTCTCCATGACCGATGAAGGACGGCGGTTATACGAGCAAATCGGCCCGCTGCTGACCGGGCTTGAAGACGCTGTCGCCTCGGTTGTGGAACGACGAACACTGGTGCGGGGTAGGCTCCGCGTGCAAATGCATCCCTCCTTCGCTCATTTCCTTGAAGGAGCAAGACTCGGTGCGTTTCTCGAAGACCACCCGGATCTCGAACTCGAATTGATCGCCCGTGATCAACTCGGCGATCTGGTAAGCGAAGGCTTCGACGTCGCCATCCATCTCGGAAAACCGCCAGTTTCGAGCCTGGTCGCGCGAAAACTCTGGGACACGCGTATCGTGACCGTCGCCGCGCCCTCTTACCTCAAACGGCACAAACATCCGGCCACTCCGCAGGATCTCGGGACCGACCAACATATCCTGATGGATTATCGCGACCCGGAGACCGGCCGCCCGTTCGTATGGGAGTTCCATCGCGGCCGAAGAATCGTAAAGGTGCCCACAAATGGTCACATCATCGTCAGCGACATCGTCACCATGCACAATCTCTGCCTGGCAGGCTATGGAATCGTACAGGTGATGGAAAGTGCGGTGTTGCGATTGTTGAGGCAAGGAAAGCTGATTGACCTGTTCCCCGACTGGCCGGATGAGCGCTTCCCTTTCTACGTCGTCTACCCATCTCGAAAGTATTTGCGAGCCAAGACCCGCGCATTTCTGGATTTTGTTGTCTCCCTACCTTCGTCCGCTGCCCAGGATTAGCAACAATTCGAAAAAGTAACCAGGAATCACCCTCTCAACTCCATCGAGAACCCTCGATGGTCGAGCGTCAGATATTCGTAGTCTGCTTCCATTCTCCGGACCAGGCGCTGTCTGGGAACACCTGCACATGCGACGCAAGTTTTTCTGCGAAGGAAGCGTACCGCGGTGGCCTTCCAGCCACCGGGCCGGGCAACCGAAACCAGCAGATGACCCATCCAAGCCACGTGGCACCGCCCTCACGCCGGCGCCAAAACTACTTGCTGCAAAGACATTATGAATAGAGAGACTGCAAGGGAATCCCCGCTCGCATTCCGCTCTTCCGCCTTTCGCCCCCTCCGCTGTTACTTCCCGATCGATACCTTGGACGTTAACAATATAAGGAGATGTCTCTGTATGCTTTGGCTAGTGCAGTCACGCGCCTGCGCGTGCGCAACGATCCTTGCTGCTTCCGTGTTGATCCCGGTCAGGGCTTTTTCCCAGACGGACGCGACCTTTTCATCCCACTCCATTTACAACAGCTCTGACGTGCTCCAGAACGTGGCTCACGGCGACTTCAACGGAGACGGCCGGGAGGACCTTGTCATTACGGACTACGTTCCGACCGGCATCTCGAAGACACTCCTGTTTCTCTCTGCGGGCGACGGCACCTACGATGCCCCTGTCACCCTGCCCCAGGTTTCCTACGCCGGGAACTTCGCCGTCGGCGACTTCAACCATGACGGCAAGCTCGACTATGCCTCGATCAATCCCAATAGCGGGTGGCTGAATGTCTACCTTGGCAACGGCGACGGCACCTTTCAGGCCCCGCACGTGATTATGGGATTCTCCGCCCCGGCCCAGCAGATCAACTCCTTCAATGCTGCGGACATGAACGGCGATAACAAGACAGACATCGTTGAAGTCATCGGAGGCTCCGGCAGCAGCTATATCCAGGTCTGGATCAGCAACGGCGACGGCACCTTCACCGCCGGGCAGCGCATCACCTCCAACGTTATGACCGCCAGCTTCGCGATGGCCACCGGGGACTTTGACGGCGACGGTAAACCGGACGTAGAGCTCATCTATAGCAATCAGGGACAGTCCGCTGTGCAGGCCTGGTTCGGGGACGGCAAAGGCAATCTCGCCAGCCCCATTACCTGGAACGATCCCACCATTGAGGACACGTTCGACACGACAGCCTACGCGATCGGCAATGGGCACAGCACGTTGATTGGCGGTCGCTTCCAGTACGGACCTTCCAACACCAGCACCTATCTGCCCGAGATCGCCATGCTCACCGTAAATACCAATCGCACCTTCGCCTTCTCCACGGTCGCGACCACCAATTGTCCGTCCAGCTTCACCATGGCCGATTTCAACGGCGACGGTGTCAACGACCTGGCCTACAGCGAGATTCCCTGCAGTGCCTATAACAGCGGAGGAAACGCACCGTACACCGTCGTAGCCAAGTATGGAAGCTCATCCGGCACCTGGAGCGCGGAACAGACCATTTATACCAATCCTTACTTCATAGGCGGCCTGAACGTCTTGAAGACTTCGCAGGGAACCCGCCCCGACATCCTCTTCAACTATTGGACCCAGGCGGGGCCAACCAATGCCCCTGCGCCCCAGGCCATCGGCTTGCTCAGCAACGACAGCACCACGGGCGCCTTTCCGGCCTGCGGCACGCCCAACCTGGTTGAAGGCGTGAACGTCTGCGCCCCGGCCTCTGCCTCCGCAACTTCTCCCGTAACCTTTTCCGTCAGTTCGGCCGGTCCCGCCACCATGCGCACGGCCGCCGTTTGGGTCGATGGCCAAAAGCTCGGCGAGCAGCTCACCCACGCTTTCTCCCACTATTCCTTCCTCGACCAGTCCATCTCGCTGGCCGCCGGATCGCACTCCGTCACAGTCCTGGGCACAGCCACGGACGGCACCATGCAGCAGAAGACCTTTACCCTCACGGTAGGAAGTGGCGGCGGTTCGTGTGCGGCTCCCGCGTCGCCGGGCGTGAAAATCTGCGCGCCCGCCTCCGGTGCTAACGTCGGCTCCCCCACCCAGGTCACCGCGGCGGCAAACATCGTGGGTACCCTGGCGCGCATGGAGATCTGGGTCGACGGCGCCAAGCTTTACACCGAGACAGCCAGCACCTCCTTCAACACCACGCTCAACCTGGCCGCCGGCTACCACCGCTTTGATGTCTATGCGGTCAACACCGCCGGCACCAAATACGAGGCCACTACGTACGCAACCGTCGGCAACAGCGCCTGCGCTGCGGACACCGCCTACGACGTGCATGTGTGCAGCCCCCTGTCCGGCTCAACCGACTCCTCGCCGGTCCGCGCCCTGGCAACCGCGCACATCGTGGGCGCCTTGAATCGCATGGAAGTCTGGGTGGATTCCGTGAAGAAATACACTGAGACCAACAGCCTCACGCTCGATACCCCGCTGCCGCTGGCCGCTGGCCAACACCACTTTGACTTTTACGCCGTAAACACCGCGGGCACCAAGTACGAAACAACTGTGTACGCCACCGTCCCGTAACCCGCAACTCTCTCAACGAGAGGCAAGACGCGGGATAGACAGAGATGGCTGCGCCAACCAGCGCGGCCATTCTCATTAGGAACCCGGCGCAACCACCAGATGTGATAGAGCAGATGTCGGATGAAGTGCTAAGGTTGCGATTGGTTAGCTTTGGGAAGTCAGCGTGCAAATCGCCGCTCGCTCCGCTGCATCATTCGTCATCTCATGTTCTGCTTTAGTCATCGCAACGCGCAGTCAGAATCCGCATTTCGTTGCCGTTTCACTGAAAACCCATGTCCGTATGAAGTTAGGACTCAGGCAATCGCGTTGTTAACAGACACCGCGCACGCAAAGCAGACAGAGTCCAAAACTTAGGAGAATATGTAAGCGTAGAATAGTTCGAAGATTTGTCCGGGATTGGGGAAACATATGCCTGCAAATCAGCCACCCATCGATTTGAACCGCAAAGCATATATCCGTAGCTGGGAAAGGAAAGCGCCCCCCGACTATGATGAGGTTAGTTATTGCTTTGGCGAATCTGCGAAGGATGCGACAGCTTGGGAAGATCGTGAATCCGCCGAAGAGATAGCCGCCAGTCTGAACGCCGGAGGCGTTACCGTTCCCTCCCTTCACGGCGACACTCACACTCTTCGCAACTTCACCGTTGAAGAGTTCTCGGACAAGTTCGTGATTTTCTGTTCGGGACCCTTTGACCATACCCAATGCGGCACTTCGCATCCGAATGTTGAAAAATGAAACGGGCTTCGTCGGCTGCAACGCGCGGAAACAGACTGTGCAACGTTCTTCAGGACTGTTCCTTCCCTGATGACATCAGTTATTATCCGGACGCATGCTCAATCGACGCGGATTTCTTGCTGGTTCCGCCGCGGTGGCCGCGATGGCTGCCGTTCCGGGTACGTCTCTTGCGGCGGGCGACGCCATTTCTCGCCAGGCCGGCGTAAAGCTCAAGCTCGGACTCAACGCATTCTCGTTCAACGGGCCACTTCTTGCCGGCACCATGACGCTGGCCGATGTCGTGGATTTCTGCGCAACCAATGGAGTGGACGCGCTCGATGCAACCGGCTACTACTTCCCTGGCTATCCCAACGTCCCCCCCGATGAGTACATCCATTCCCTGAAGCGGAAGGCCTTTGTGAACGGCGTCGCCATCAGCGGCACCGGAGTCCGGAATAACTTTGCGGTGGCCAACGAGGCCGCGCGTCAACGCGACGTACAGATGGTGAAGGATTGGATCGTTGTGGCCAGCAAGTTGGGCGCGCCGGTGATACGCGTATTTACTGGCCCGGAGCGGCCCGCCGGGTACTCCTTCGACCAGGCGCTGGACTGGATCGTATCCGATTTCAAACAGTGTGCGGCGTTTGGAAAGGAACACGGCGTCGTCGTTGGCCTGCAGCAGCATAACGACTTCCTTAAAACCGCGGCCGAGACCATCCGCGTCATTCAAGCGGTGGATTCGGAGTGGTTCGCGTCGATTCTCGACATTGGCAGTCTTCGCACCGGTGATCCCTACGCCGAGATCGACAAGCTGGTCCCCTACGCCGTTTCCTGGCAGATCAAGGAGGAGGTAGGTCGCGACGGCAAGCCGGAGCCGGCCGACCTCACCCGGATCAAGGCCATCATGGACCTCCACGGCTACCGCGGATATGTGCCTTTCGAAGCCCTCGGTCCCGGAGACGCGCGGCCCAGGATTGCCAGTTTCCTTGCCAGGATTCGCGCCGCATTTGGTTTGTAGCAATCGCGCCTGAATGGCTGCTTCACAACGATTAAGTCAGCGAGATACTGCCACCAGCATCTTCCAACCCCATCACTGCGACAAAATCGAAGGCCCCGCCAGGGCCGGGCGAATGAACCGACCACCTAACTGCGGGCAAGGAGAGCGCCCCGGATCACCTTACTTCATTTTCCAGCGTCCCGATCGGCTCGATGGTGATACGAATCTTGTCTCCGCTGGCCAGCGTGAAAGAGTTCGGTGGAACTATACCCGTACCTGTCATCAAGAAACAGCCGTTGGGAAATGAGTTATCGCGAAAAAGATATTCGACCAGGCTCTTGGGATCGCGCTTCAACTCCGTGAGCGCCACCGAGTCCGCAAATTCAATCCGCTCCTTGCGAATAATCTCCAGCAATATCTCCGTCGATTGCGGCAACGGACTCGACGTCACCAAGATGCCCGGGCCCAGCGCGCAGCTTCCGTCATACACCTTGGCCTGCGGAAGATAGAGAGGGTTCTCGCCTTCGATATCGCGCGAGCTCATATCGTTGCCAATGGTATAACCGATGATTTTTCCCAGCGGGCTGACCACCAGCGTCAGCTCCGGCTCCGGCACCGACCAGTGCGCGTCCTTGCGAATGCGCACCTTCCCGCCATGGCCCACCGTGCGGCTGGCTGTCGATTTGAAAAACAGCTCCGGCCGCTCCGCCGAATACACGCGGTCATAGAAGTTCCCCCCCCCTGCGTCCTTCGACTCTTCCATGCGCGCGCCGCGGCTGCGATAGTACGTCACCCCCGCCGCCCATACTTCCTGGTGTCCGATGGGCGCCTGCAAAGCTGCGTTCTGAAACTCATGGGTCGGCGCTTCCCCGTCGATCACCGCACTCAGGCAGCCCTCCAGGTCCTCGTGCGACAACAACGCATCCCAGTTCAACGCATCGATGCGATAGCAGTGTCCATCCTGCTCAACAAATCGCGCCGTAGCCGTACGAAAGAGTTTCACCTGTGTGCCGCCTCCTACCCTTGTGCTCCGATACTAAATCTTTTAGCGGAGAAGATTTACTCGTGCACCTTCGAATCAATTATGACAAACGATCCCGTTCATTCTGCACCAGCATTCAACTCGCGTCGCACCATGCATCAAAGGCTCCCGCACGCACTGCGCCGGCCAGCGCCTCGATGTCCGTCGCCAGCACGCGATCGTCTTCCAGCCGCGGCACCACCGCGCGCACTGCTGCATGAACTCCTTCGATCTGCGCACTGGACTTGAGCGGCCGGCGAAACTCCAGGGCCTGCGCTCCGCACATCAACTCGATGGCGACGATGCGCTCCGCGTGATCGACAATCTGGCGCAGTTTCAACGCCCCCGTCATGCCCATCGACACGTGATCTTCCTTGCCGCCATCTGTAGGAATGCTGCCCGTAGACGATGGATGCGCCAGCACCTGGCATTCGTTGATGAGCGCGGCGGATACGATCTGCGCAATCATGAATCCCGACGAGAGTCCCGGATCGGGTGAAAGAAATGCCGGTAGTCCTTCGTTGATATCGGGATTCAGAAGTCGGTCGATGCGCCGCTCCGTGATGCCGGCAAGATCGGTCATCGCAATCGCCGCATAGTCAAATGCAAAGGCCAGCGGCGCGCCATGAAAATTTCCGCCTGAAAGAACTTCGTGTTCGTCGTCTGCGGTTTCGTGCCCCTTCAATGCGCCTTCGTGTGTGGCAAGCTCTAAGCCCGGGGAGATACGCGGAAACACCAGCGGATTATCCGTCGCCGACCCCGCTTCCGTTTCCAGGATTCCCGTCACATGCGCCAGCACATCGCGCACTGCTCCGTGCACCTGGGGCATACAGCGCAGACAGTACGCGTCCTGCACCCGCGAGCAATGTTCGCGATGCGATTCGCGAATGGCGGAGCCGCGCAGCAGCGCCACGAGATGGGCCGCCGAGGCAACCTGTCCCGCATGCGGACGCGCCTCGTGAATGCGCGCATCGAAGGCCGCCGGCGTGCCCATCAGCGCGTCCAGCGACATCGCGCCGGCCACATCGCTTAACCGCACCAGCCGTTGCGCGCGCGCCACGGCCAGCGCCCCCACTGCCGTCATCGCCTGCGTTCCGTTCAATAACGCCAAACCCTCTTTCGCGCCCAGCGTCAAAGGCGCCAGCCCCGCCCGGCGCATCGCATCCCCGCCCTCCATGCGCTCTCCGCGATAGAACGCTTCGCCTTCCCCAATCACCACCAATGCCAGGTGCGCCAGGGGCGCCAGGTCCCCGCTGGCGCCCACCGACCCTTTTTCCGGAATCACGGGGTGGACTCCGGCATTGAGCATGGCCACCAGTAAGTCGATCAGCACCGTCCTCGTCCCGCTGAAACCCTTTGCCAGCACGTTCGCCCGCAGCAGCAGCATGGCTCGCACTTCGCCTTCAGACAGCGGCTGGCCCACACCACCGGAGTGACTCCGCACCAGGTTGGTTTGCAGTTGCGCCAGCCGTTCCGGCGCAATGCTCACGTCCGAAAGCTTGCCGAAGCCGGTGTTTACGCCGTAGACGGTCTGCCCTTGCGCTAGAATCTTCTCGATCGTTGCCCGGCTCGCGGCAATGCGCGCCTGCGCGGCCGGGGCCAGTTCCACGCCGTCGTGGGCCAGGGAGACCGCTTCAATTTCAGCAAGCGTGAGCGGCTGTCCGTTTAAAATGACCATGACCTTCATTCTTCCATGTCCGGCGCCACCCTGGCATCTGCCTCGGTCCGTTCCGCCCTGCGTCCCGTCCCGCCATCGGTGGCGAATGCTCCCCGCTTCATCGCGCACGCCACATGCTGCGATATACTGCTCCGCAACCGGGGCAATTTTTTCTTAACTGGAGGTCGTGGCTTGAGAATCGGCGTGCGTGTGCAGACTGTTTGGTTCAGCGGGTTGTTGATGGCGTGCTTCGTTGCGCAGTGTTGCGCCGCGCAGGAGAAGACGGAAAAGAAAGACAGCGATGCAAAGGGCGCGGCCGTTGCGGCTGCGGCGCCCGCCGCCAGCGATTCAACCACCGAAGGCTCGGTGACGGTGGGCGGCCAGGCCATCGCGTACAAAGCCATCGCCGGGACCTTGACGGTGGGATCGACCGACGTGCAGGACGCGATGCTCGGCCTCGACGGCAAGTACATGGCCGACGCGGGCATGGACCTGCCCGCCAAGCCCGAGGACCAGCCGGCCACGGCGCGCATGTTCTACACCGCCTACTTCAAAAAGGGCGCGGCGGCGGGCACGCGCCCGATTACGTTTCTCTATAACGGCGGGCCGGGCAGCGCCACGATGTATCTGCACATGGGCGCGTTCGGGCCCCGGCGGATCGTCACTCCCGATGGAGAACACAAGGCCGCCGCGCCCTATCAGTTGGTCGAGAACCAGTACAGCCTGCTCGACGTGAGCGACCTGGTGTTTATCGATGCCCCGGGCACCGGGTTCAGCCGCGTGCTGGGCAAGGAGGCGGGCAAGGCGTTCTGGGGAACGGATCAAGATGCGCACGCATTCGACCGCTTCATTCGCAGGTTTCTCACCAAGTACAGCCGCTGGAATTCGCCCAAGTACATCTTCGGGGAAAGTTATGGAACGACGCGCAGCGCGGTGCTGAGCCGGATGCTGCAGGGTGTGGATTTGAACGGAGTGGTGCTGCTGTCGCAGATTCTCAGCTTCGATGACAGCGCGGATGGGCCGGAGGGCAATCCCGGAACGGACCTGCCTTATATCCTCGCGTTGCCGTCGATGGCGGCGACCGCGTGGTATCACCATCGGCTGGCCAACCAGCCGCCGCAGTTGGAGACACTGCTGCGCGAGGTGGAGCAGTTCAGCCTGGGCGAGTATGCCGCCGCGCTGCTGCAGGGGGCGGAGCTGACCGAAGACCGCAAGAAAGCGCTGGCGGAAAAGCTGCAGGGCTACACCGGGCTGCCGGCGGCCTACTGGGTAAAGGCGAACTTGCGCGTCAGCGGCGGCGACTTCTCCAAGGAACTGCAGACCGAGGCGGGCATCACCACGGGCCGTCTGGATACGCGCTACCAGGGGCCGGACATGGACCCGCTCAGCAAGGAAGCGGAGTACGACCCGTTTACGAACTCCATCACGGCGGCCTACGTGACGGCCATCAATCAATACGCGCGGGAGGACTTGAAGTACGGCGAGAACATGACCTACAAGCCCAGCGCGCGCCAGCCAGGGTTTCACTGGGACCTGGCGCATGTTCCGCCGGGCGGCCAGGGCTGGGAGTCGAGCGTGAACGTAATGCCGGACCTGGCCGTGGCGATGAAGCGCAATCCCAATATGAAAGTGATGCTGATGGGCGGTTACTTCGACTTAGGCACCACTTACTTCGGAGCGACGTATGAGATGAAGCACTTACCCATGCCGCAAAGTTTGCAGGCGAACATCAGTTACCACTTTTTTGAGACGGGCCACATGGTGTATGTGAACGAGACCGCGCTGAAGGGCCTGCATGACCGTACCGCCGAGTTTATTAAGGCGACAGAGGGTACGCGGTAGTGTATCAAAAGCCGGAAAGCTTTGAGGTTGGAGTTCATGGTTTCCCAGGTCTCAACGCGAGACCCGGGAAACCGGTCACTCTTCTTGCAACCCATCCGTGAATTTCATTGACAAAGCCACCTCTAGGCCTAACCTTGAGAGAACAAGACACTCCTAAAGGTCGCATGAAGACACGCGAAGTTCTTCAATTACGTCCTCTCGGTAACGTTGAGATGCAGATGGAATATTTGGCAATTTGAATTCAGGCATTCTGAAATTTGCCACAGAATTTCTCCTAAGTTAGCTAATTCCGGAATAAACACATTCGCTGTTGTTAGTTTTTCACAGCAACGATTGAAGTTTCGACCTGAAATCGCTTGTAAACACATTCTTAATCAAGGCGTCCTTTAGGAGCAGAATCAAATCATCCTCTGAGAGGTCGAGTGGCCGAATCGCCATCCTTCCTCTTTTCCACCAAGAGAACCGAATCTCGTGATTACCTGATTCTTTTATTAAGAGTCTTTCAATCCGGCCTTCCTCGTCATTAGGCCATTCGATTGTTGCGGGCTCACAAAGCTCCTGCGCATATTCTGTATCTCTCACGCAATTCTCCTTGGAATTCGGTACTTGGTAATAATTCAGATTTCGGTGAAGGAATATTACACCCTAAGGACAACAACTTGCTCATAACGCAACATCGAGAGCGCTTATTCTTGTCGCATGAAGTTACTTCTTGAATCGTTGTTTCTACACCAGGCGTGGGCAGATGCGACGCTGCTTGCTGCGGTCGGGGCGCATGCGGAGGCGGTGGGAGATGAGGGACTGCGCAAGTTGCTGCACCATATGGTGACGGTGCAACGGTTCTACCTGGCGCGGATCGCGGCAAGGCCGTTCGACCGGGCGCGGGAGGCGGAGGTTCAGCTTTCGTCCGGAGAGTTGATGGAGCTTTTCAAGCAGACGCATGCCGAGGCGTTGGCGCTGGTGCATGGGATCACGGAGAGCGGGCTGGAGCGGCGCTTCGGGCCGGTGCTGCAGACCGAGTTCACGGTCGCCGAGGGGCTGACGCAGATAGTGATGCATAGCCAGAATCATCGCGGCCAGTGTCTGATGCGGCTGCGTGAAATGGTCGGGAAGGCGCCGACGCTGGATTATATTTTGTGGGCCAGGGAGAGACCGGCAGCGGATTGGGGTAGGTGACTTCCCTTTAATTCGCGCCCCGTTCGCGGGTGCCCCAGGTCTGGATTTTCAGACCTGGGATGTTCACCACGGGTTTGCAGGAAATTACCCCCTCCCGGCGCATACTGGATACATCGAAGCCGGGTGCCCCAGGTCTGGATTTTCAGACCTGGGACGTTTTCCTCGAAACCGCGCCGAGGAACCCGGCCTTGGACCGGAAAAGGGCCGAAAATCGGTCCGGTAAGGGGCGGATACCCACCCCCCTCTTTCATGTTTGCGAACCGGCCGGGTGCCCCAGGTCTGGATTTTCAGACCTGGGATGTTTTCCTCGAAACCGCGCCGAGGAACCCGGCCTTGGACCGGAAAAGGGCCGAAATCGGTCCGGTAGGTGCGGATACCCCCCACCCGCCTCTTTTATGTTGCGAACCGGCCGGGTGCCCCAGGTCTGGATTTTCAGACCTGGGATGTTTCCCTCCAAACCGCGCCGAAGAACCCGGCCTTGGACCGGAAAAAGGGCCGAAAATCGGTCCGGTAAGGGGCGGATACCCCCCACCCCCCTCTTTTATGTTGCGAACCGGCTCAAAAATTTGCCGATCATTTTTCCCTTCCCCGCGAGCTTCTGCCAACCTCAATCGGCACAGCCACTTCCCCGCGGCGCGTCTTTTCCCGTGTCAAGACCCCTCGCCCGCGCTCCCTGCCCAAAAAGCCCGAAAATCCCCCCAATTTCCCCAAAATCCCGCGCTTTCAAAAAACATTTTTGCCTCTGCGCCCACAAGCCATAGCCGCGTCTACAACCCGAGAATGCGGCGGTTCCGTTCCCTGTCCGCGGCGGCGCCGGCGAAGTCGTCGAACGCGCGGTCTGTAACCCGGATGATGCGGTCGCGAATGAACGGAGCTCCTTCGGCAGCGCCCGCTTCCGGGTGCTTGATGCAGCATTCCCACTCCAGAACGGCCCAGCCAGGATAGTCGTACTGCGCCATCTTGCTGAAGATCTGGTGGAAATCGACCTGCCCGTCGCCGAGAGAGCGAAAGCGCCCGGGACGGTCGATCCACTCCTGGTAACCGCCGTAGACGCCCGACCGTCCGGAAGGCCGGAACTCGGCATCCTTCACGTGGAACGCGCGCACCCGTTCGTGGTAGAGGTCGAGGAAGGCGAGGTAGTCGAGCTGCTGCAGAACCATGTGGCTCGGGTCGTAAAGGATATTCGCGCGCGGATGATCGCCAACCGCCGCCAGAAAGCGCTCGAAGGTTGCGCCGTCGTGCAGGTCTTCGCCGGGATGCAGCTCGTAGCACAAGTCGACGCCGGCTTCCTCGAAGGCGTGGAGGATCGGCAGCCAGCGGCGCGCGAGTTCGGCGAAGGTTTCATCGATGAGGCCGGCAGGCCGCTGCGGCCAGGGATAAAAATACGGCCACGCCAGCGCGCCGGAAAAAGTAGCATGCGCAGTGAGTCCGAGGTTGCGGCTGGCCTGCGCGGCATAGAGGAGCTGTTGCACGGCCCACTGCTGGCGCGCTGCCGCGTCAAGGCCGGCGGGAGCGAAGCCCTCGAGGAGCGTGTCGTAGGCGGGGTTGCTGGCCACCAGCTGACCCTGCAGATGCGTGGAGAGCTCGGTGATCTGGACGCCGGCAGCCTTGGCGGCGCCGAGAAGCTGCTCGCAGTAGGCCTGGCTTTCAGCGGCGAGCTGGAGGTCGATGAGGCGGCGGTCCCAGGTGGGGATCTGGATGCCCACGAAACCGTGTCCGGCAGCCCACCGGGCCATGTTCTCCAGGGTGTTGTAAGGGGCGGCGTCGCCAGCAAACTGGGCGAGGAAGATGGCGGGTCCTTGGATGGTTTTCATATGGGTGTCGGCATTCCCTCAGGGGCTAAAGCCCGGATTCATTTTCGGCATGTACAGCATGGCTGAAGCCATGCTCTGACAGTTCGTGCTTCTCCCGATAAGCTTTCAACTCTCTGGTTAGAAGTCGATCCAGGATTCGCGGCGGTTGCTTTCAATGGCGCGGTCGATGAAGCGCATGCCCCTTACGCCGGCCTGAATGCCCGGGAGAGTTGGAGGAAGCGTGGCTGCGGGGTTAGCGCGCCAGGCTTCGAAGGCATCGGCGAATTCGCGATAGAGTACGGCGAAGGCTTCGAGGTAGCCCTCGGGGTGTCCGCCGGGAAGGCGGGTGACCGCGCGGGCGTCGGCGCTGAGATAGGGGCCGGAAGCGTGACGAATTTCTTCGGGGCCGTCGACGCGCTTGATGCGCAGGCGGTTGGGATCTTCCTGCCTCCAGTCAAGGGAGGCGTCGGTGCCGTAGACACGGAGGCGGAGACCGTTGCCCTCGCCCGCGGCGATCTGCGAGGCCATGAGGACGCCGCTGGCGCCGTTGTCGAGACGGAGGAACGCGGAGCAGTCGTCGTCGAGGCGCCGGCCGGGAACGACAGAACGGAGGGCGGCGTTAAGACTGGCGACCTGAAGGCCGGTGACATATTCAACGAGGTGGAAGGCGTGAGTGCCGATGTCGCCGATGCAGCCGCCGGGTCCGTTGAGCGCGGGGTCCGAGCGCCATGAGGCTTGTTTCTGGCCGGTGTTTTCGAGGTCGTGGCTGAGCCAGCCCTGGAGATACTCAACGGCGATTTTGCGGATGAGTCCGAGTGCGCCACTGGCACAAAGGGCCCGGGCTTCGCGCACTAATGAGTACCCGGCATAGGTGTGAGTGAGGGCGTAGGGCAGGCCAGAGGCGGACACGATGGTTTCGAGTTGCAGGACTTCATCGTAGGTGGCGGTGGCGGGTTTATCGCTGACTACGGCGAAGCCTGCTTTGAGAGCGGATTCGGCTACAGGCAGATGCAGATGATTGGGCGTGGCGATGACGACGAAGTCGATGGCGTCGGGGCGGGTGCGCTCGGAGGCGAGCATCTCTTCATAGCCGGCGTAGGCGCGTGCGGGATCGATGCGAAATGCCGCGCCCGCGGCGCGAGAGCGTTCAGGTGATTGCGAAAAAGCTCCGGCGACCATCTCGATGCGTCCGTCGAGTTCTGCGGCGATGCGATGAACGGGGCCGATGAATGCTCCGGGGCCTCCGCCGACCAGTCCCATGCGTAGCTTGCGTTGCTCCGCCATTTGTTGTTTTCCCTTCGCGATTTGAAATCTATTCAATCTACCAAATGTAGGGCAATAGCCGGTACCTGACGGTCTCACGGTAGTGGGAATAGCCCGGCAAATTGCCGATGAGAAATTTTTCTTCGTCGAGCAGCCGCCATACCACGGCTGCAGTCATGGGTATGTTCACCAGCGTTCCCCAAGCCGAGCCGAGGGCAAGGGGAATGCCGTATAGCAGGAGCAATCCGCCGTCGTACATAGGATGGCGCACGAGGGCGTAGGGTCCGGTGGAAATCACTTTCTGGTCGGATGAGACTTCGATGATGCCGGAGGTGAACGAGTTCGCTTTAAAAACTTCGAACACGATGACGAAACCAACAATCATCATCACGTCGCCGGCGATGCACACGTAAGCGGGAATGGAGGACCAGTGGAATCGATAATCGAAAGCGGGGACGGCGAAGTCCGCGAGGAAGACGATGGAGGCGATCGCCTGCACGATTTTCTGGCCCTTCTCCTTTTCGGCTTTCGGGCCGGCCTTGAGACGGCGTTCCAACAATGCAGGATCGTTGCGGGCGACATACACCGTGATCAAGCAAGCAGGAACGAAGAAGGAGAACAGACAGAGCCAGCCCTGCCAATAGCGGAAGGTCCATGCAGGGCCGAAGACAATGGCGATCAATGGGACCAGGGTGCGAAGAATGCCGATGAGCGCTTTGCGGTGGAGATCCTTCATGGCCCTGTCTCAGCTTTCAATCATCGCTCGTTTCAATCCGGGTGCGAGAGTTCGAAGCAACAAAAGTGCAACCAGATAAGCGAAGCCGCTGAAGAGGAAGAGGGGCGCATAGCTATGCGTGAGTTGCAGGACATGTCCGGCAACCTGGGCAAAGATCGCTCCTCCGAGTGCGCCGCCGACCTGGCCGAAGCTGACCACGGTGCCAACGTATTCAGCGGGAAACATATCGGAAACGGTGGTGAAGATATTCGCGGACCATCCCTGATGCGCGGCAGTGGCGATACAAAGCAGAGCGACCGCGGTCCAAATGGATTGGAGTCCACCGGCAAGAGCGATGGGAACGACCATGCACGCGCAGGTGAGCATGGCGGCCAGGCGTGCCGACTTGAGGGACATGCCGAGACGGACATAACCTTTGGGAAGCCAGCCGCCGGTGACGCTGCCGACCGTGGAGATGACATACACGATGATGAGCGGCAGGCCGATGTGAGACAAGTCCAGCTTGAAGCGCGAACTAAAATAGCCGGGCAGCCAAAAGAGATAGAACCACCACACGGGATCGGTAAGGAACTTGCCGAGCACGAAGCCCCAGGTCTGGCGGTAACGAAGAAGGCGCCACCAGGGCATAGGAGGACCCGCGGGCGGAGGGACAGCAACGCCGCGGCTCCAGTCCATGAGTTCCTGCGGCTTGCGATAGCGGATGGACCACCACACGATCCATGAAGCACTGAAGACGCCGGTAACAAGAAAGGCAGCGCGCCATCCGAAGTGCAGCGCGACCCAGGGCACGATGAAGGGCGCGAGGATGGCGCCGACACCGGCCCCGGAGTTAAAGATGCCGGTGGCTAATGCGCGCTCCTTGGGCGGAAACCATTCGGCAGTCGCTTTGATGGCGGCGGGAAAATTGCCGCTCTCGCCGAGTCCGAGGAAAAAGCGCGCGACGCCGAAGCCGAAGACCGACGTGACGAGCGCATGTCCCATCGCGGAGAGGCTCCACACCGCGGTGACAATGGGGTAACCGCGACGGCAACCGAGGCGATCGACTAATCGGCCGGCGAAGATCACGCCCAGTGCGTATGCGATTTGAAAGCACCAGACGATGTTGCCGTACTGGATTTCGTTCATGCTGATGGAGCGCTCGACGGTGGGCCATCCATGAAAGAAGGGCTGCAGGTGAAGCGTGGTCCCAGCCAGAACCGGCTTGAGGATGGAGAGGACCTGGCGGTCCATGTAGTTGATGGTAGTGGCCACGAACAACATGGCGCAGATGGTCCAACGCCCCGGTAGTGCGGGCGGTTCGGCCAAAGATTCGACGTGTTCTTCGGTATCGATCATGCGGGACCTGTTCCTGCTGGACTGGCGGAGATCGTGAATCAGTAAAAAGAGTGAATTAGTGAAAAAGTGAAAGAAGTGAATCAGGATTCAGCTACCAGTCAGTCAACGTGCCGTCGAGCTTGCGGTTCACGGGGAGATAGGCCCGTTGATACGGGTACTTTTCCGCGAGGTCTTCATCGAGGTCGACGCCCAAACCTGGAGCATCGCCGGGATACATCAGCCCGTCTTTGAAAGTGTAATGGTGCGGGAACACCGCATCGGTTTCGTCGGAGTGCGGCATGTGTTCCTGAATGCCGAAGTTATGGATCGCGGTATCGAAGTGGAGCGCTGCCGCCATGCAGACGGGGGAGAGATCGGTGGGCCCGTGACAACCGGTGCGCACATGGTAGAGTTCCGCGAAGTCGGCCAGTTTTTTGAGGTGAGTGAAGCCGCCTGCGTGAGTGAGCGTGGTGCGAATGTAATCGATCCACTGATTGCGAATGAGGTCATGCGCATCCCAGATGGAGTTGAATACTTCACCGACAGCGATGGGCGTGGTGGTGTGCTGGCGAATGAGCTTGAAACCTTCTTGAAATTCCGCGGGCGTGGGGTCTTCGATCCAGAACAGGTGGAAGGGCTCGAGTTCCTTGCCGAGGCGTCCCGCCTCAATGGGCGTGAGGCGATGATGACAGTCGTGGAGCAGGTGTAACTCTTCGCCGAATTCTTCGCGCACGCGTGCGAAGAGCGTGGGCACCTGGCGCAAATATGGTTCGGTGGCCCATTCGTATTCAGAGGGCAAGCCGCGCTCGGCGGGCTCATAACGACCGGAACCCTTGGCAACGCCATAAGTGGCCTTGAGGCCGGGGACGCCGCTTTGCACGCGAATGGCTTTGTAGCCCATCTCTTTGTGCCTGGCAACATCGTCGAGGGCGCGGTCGACGTCTTTGCCGAAGGCGTGGCAATAGACGAGAACGCCGTCGCGGCTCTTGCCGCCGAGCAGGTTGTAGACAGGCGTATTGAGGACTTTGCCCTTGATGTCCCAAAGGGCCATGTCGACAGCAGCGATGGCGGCCATGGTGACGGGGCCGCGGCGCCAGTAGGGACCGCGGTAGAGGTACTGCCAGATGTCTTCAGTCTGGAACGGATCGCGGCCGAGGATGCAGGGAATCACGTGGTCGGTGAGATAGCTGGCGACTGCCAGTTCGCGGCCGTTCAACGTGCCATCGCCAAGACCGTAGATGCCTTCATCGGTTTCGATTTTGAGGGTGATGAAGTTGCGACCCGGTGAAGTGATGTTGACGTAAGCGTTGGTGATCTTCATCCGTGGAAGCCCTTTAAGATGCGCGTGGAAAATTCCAAAGTGCCGGGCTATTGGTTGACGCCGCTGGCGAGGAATCCACCATCGACGGCAACGATCTCTCCGGTGACGAACGAAGCTGCAGCGGAGGCAAGGAAAATGGCGACGCCGGCGAGTTCTTTGGTTTCACCGAAGCGGCGCATGGGCGTGCGCATGACAAGTTCTTCGCCACGGGGCGTGCCCATGATGAGCGATTTGTTAAGAGGTGTGGGAAAAACGCCGGGAGCGATGGCATTTACGTTCACGCCGCTCTGCCCGAGTTCGATGGCCAGGACCTTGGTAAGCGAACCGACCGCGGCCTTGCTGGCCGAATAAGCGGCCACCTGGTAGAAGCCGAGAAATGTAGTGAGCGATGCGATGTTGATGATGCGGCCGTAGCCTGCTTTCTTCATGGTGGCGCCGAAGATCTGGCAGGCGCGCAACGTGCCGGTCAAATTGGTTTCAATCACACGCGACCAGTCGGCTTCATCCACATCAAGCGTGGGCGATTTGTGGGTGACACCCGCGGCATTCACAAGGATGTCGATTTTGCCGAACTCTTTGAGCACAGCATCGTGCAGGGCCTGCACGGAAGGGCGATCCAGCACATCACTGGCGACGCGCAAGGAGCGGCGGCCCAGGGCTTCGATTTCGCCCGCAACGTTGTTCACCTGCTCAAGACGACGCGAACTGGGCACAACGTCCGCGCCCGCTTCGGCCAGTCCTAATGCGATGGCATGGCCCAAGCCGGTGGTTCCCCCTGTAACTACGGCAACCCTGCCGCTCAAATCAAACAGACTCTGGCTCACGATACGTTCTCCCTCAATTTCGCAACTTTACAGGACGCGGTTGACGTTGGTCATGTGGGCGTCCCTCCCAGCGAGAAAACTCTATCACGTAAGGCGATTTACCCGCGGGTCGATATGCGAATCTATAGCAGTGACTGCAAGGCGACGGGGGGCGTTCTAAGAAAACTATGAACCATTTGATTCTTCCCGATGGACAGCGGCGCTGGGATTGTTTGAGTTTGGGCGAAGTGATGCTTCGTCTTGATCCGGGCGAAGGACGCATTCATACGACGCGCAACTTCACGGTGTGGGAAGGCGGCGGCGAGTATAACGTCGCGCGTGGGCTGCGGCGCTGCTTTGGGTTGCGTACGGCGATTGCGACCGTGCTGGCAGAGAACCCTGTGGGACGCCTGGTGGAAGACCTCATCCTGCAAGGCGGCGTGGATACGACGTTGTTGAAGTGGGTTCCGTATGACGGCGTGGGGCGCACGGTACGCAACGGTCTGAACTTCACGGAGCGCGGGTATGGCGTGCGCGCGGCGGCGGGCTGCTCGGACCGCGGCAACACGGCGATCAGCCAGGTGAAAGCCGGCGACTTCGACTGGGTTTCAATTTTCGGCGAGGGCAACGGCGCGCGCTGGTTTCATACCGGGGGCATCTTTGCGGCGCTGTCGGCTTCGACAGCCGCCGTGGCTGACGAAGCCATGGATGCGGCACGAAAAGCGGGCACGCCGATTTCGTATGACTTGAACTTTCGCGACTCGCTGTGGCAGGCGATCGGCGGCAAGCCGAAGGCGCAGGAAGTGAACCGCGAACTGGTGCGTAAAGTGGACCTGCTGCTGGGCAATGAAGAAGATTTCTCCGCGATGCTGGGTGTGCACATCAAGGGCGTGACGGAAGACTTCGGCGAGTTGCCGATTGCGGGATACGAGGAGATGCTGCGCGAAGTGGCGGCGGCGTATCCGAACCTGAAGCTGATTGCGAGCACGCTGCGTACCGCGCATACGGCGAGCAGGAATGCGTGGGGCGCGATGGCGCTGTACCAGGACCAGATTGTGCACGTGCCACAGCGCGATATCGACATACTTGATCGCGTGGGCGGCGGCGACAGTTTTGCATCGGGACTGATTTATGGGTTTCTGGCCGGGAAACCGGTGGAGTGGGCGGTGAAGTGCGGCGTGGCGCATGGAGCGCTGGCCATGACGACGCTGGGAGATACAAGCATGGCTTCACTGGCCGAAGTGGAACGGGCGATGAAGGGTGGATCGGCTCGGATCGCGCGATAGGGCTGAGTTATCCCAAGTCTCAAAGCGAGACCTGGGGCACCCAAATTTGACTTTGCTCATAGGTTCTTGTGTTGGGAGATGTGAAGATGTCGGAAACAAATGCTGAGAGGCTGGAACGGGTTGGCCTGGTACCGGTGCTGCGGGCGAAGTCGGTGGCGCAGGCGAATGCCGTGGTGAAAGCCATGATTGCGGGCGGAGTCACGGTTGTTGAGGTGACCATGACGTGCCCCGATGCGTGCGGAATTTTGAAGGGACTAAAGAGTGAATACGGTTCGACGCTGCTGTTGGGATCCGGGACGGTGACAACGGCGAAGGAAACGGAGGACACCATCGAGGCGGGTGCGGAGTTTGTGGTCAGCCCGAGCTTTCATCCGGATGTGATTGCAGCGACAAAAGCCGCACATAAGTTGTCGATTCCGGGAGCGCTGACTCCCACGGAAGTAGTGACGGCGTATCGCGAGGGCGCGGATTATGTGAAGATCTTTCCCTGCTCTGCGATGGGCGGGGCGAGTTATCTAAAGGCGCTGCTGGCGCCGTTTCCGCACTTGAAACTGATTCCGACCGGCGGTGTAACGATCAAGACGGCGGAGGAGTTTTTAAGAGCGGGGGCGCGGGCGTTGGGGGTGGGCAGTGACTTGGTGAATTTGGCGGCGATCGATGAAGGAAAGCCGGAGATTATTACCGAAACGGCAAAGGCTTATTTAGAAGTGTTGGCGAGAGTGCGGGGATAGAGTTGGGGAGCGAGTCATCTCGACTCGCTCCGGACCAAATCGACTTATAACTTATAGGCCTTTCTTACTAAGCCGACAGTTAGCTCGTGCGCTAACTCGACGGCTTCGTCTTCGTCGATGCGGTGTTCGGCAACTAATTGGGCGAGGAAGCCGGCATCCGTGCGGCGGGCTACGTCGTGGCGGGCTGGGATGGATAGAAACGCGCGGGTGTCATCGTTGAAACCAACCGTGTTGTAGAAGCCCGCCGTTTCGGTGGCTTGCTCGCGGAAGCGGCGCATGCCTTCGGGGCTGTCGTGGAACCACCAAGGCGGGCCGAGCTTCAGACAGGGATAGTGGCCAGCGAGCGGCGCCAGTTCCCTGCTGTAGGAAGTTTCATCGAGCGTGAAGAGGATGAGGGTGAGGCGGGGCTCGTTGCCGAAGCGGTTGAGGAGCGGGCGGAGGGCTTCGACATAGGTAGTCTGCTGCGGTATGTCGGCGCCCATGTCGCGGCCGTATCGGGCAAAGAGTTCGGCGTTGTGGTTGCGCAGCGAGCCGGGGTGCAACTGCATGACAAGGCCGTCTTCGACACTCATGCGCGCCATCTCGGTGAGCATCTGGCCGCGGAAGATTTCTAGATCGGCGGCATAGGCTGTTCCCTTGATGATCTGCTCGAAGAGGCTTGCCGCGCTGGTTTCTCCAAGATCTTCAGTAAGAGCGGTGGGATGCCCGTGGTCGGTGGCGGTGGCGCCCATCGACTTAAAAAACTGGCGGCGCGATTGAAGAGCACGCAGATAGCCGCGCCATGTGGAGGTGTTCTCGCCGGTGAGCGCGCCGAGGGTTTCAAGATTGTTGAGGAAGCCCGGGAATTCGGGATCGACTACAGAATCGGGGCGGAAGGTGGGAACGATGCGACCCTTCCATCCTGAATCACGCACGGCCGCGTGATCGGCGAGACTGTCGAGAGGCGAATCGGTCGTGGCCAGCACTTCAAGATTGAATTGCTCGAAGAGTGCGCGGGGCAGGAACTCCGGTGTGGCCAGTTTGGCTTCGATCACTTCATAGTACTTGTCGGCGTTGGCTTCGCACAGACGCTCGGTGAATCCGAAGTGTTCCTGAAACGCGTAATCGAGCCAGAGGCGCGTGGGCGTTCCGCGAAAGAGGTAGTAGTGGCTGGCAAAAATACGCCACACGTTGCGCGGGTTGTCGATGGTGGCGCGGCCGATCTCGAGTTCTTCAAGCGTGATGCCCTGGCTGTAGAGCATGCGGAAGACATAATGGTCGGGCTGTACGAACAACTTCACCGGATCGGGAAAGGGTTTGTTGTGCGCGAACCAAGCGGCCTGGGTGTGACCGTGGGGGCTGACGATGGGCAGAGCCCGGATTTCTTCATACAACCGCCTGGCAATAGCACGTGTCTTCTCGTCTGCTGGAAACAGCCTGTCGTCGTTGAGCAGCGGCACTCTTATCTCCTTCTGGTCGGCGTTGCGTTGGCTCACTCAGTATCATGCATCAGCGGGCGCGGATGTATACTGCGGCTGCCTGCTGAGATGCTATTCGATCGCACACCATGACTTCAGCACTTCAACGTACGGTCGCTTACTACTTTAATCCTGGACCCCTCGACCCAGCATGAACACTCGTGAAACAGCAAACGTAACTGCATCCAAGTCGCATCGCAGCGACTCGACTATTGAAAGCGCGCTCTAAGAAGCACGGTATTCTTGAGACGTAGCGCCTCTTTTAAACGGCACAAGGCCGCGGCCGTTATTCTTGAAGATGCATGGCGGGATATCGAAATCAAGGAAATGAAGTTCAAATGAGTAACGAAAGTCAGCAACAAGCTTTTGGCCTGGATGGCAGGCATGCCCTGGTCACGGGGGGCGCCAGCGGGATTGGCGAAGCCACGGTTAAAGAACTGGCGCGAGCCGGAGCGTTTGTGTGGATAGCCGATTTGAACCTGGCCGCTGCAGAAGAACTCGCGGCCGCGACTGGATCGGCGAAAGCGGTCGCGCTGGATGTGACCAACGCGGAGTCCATTGCCGCGGCGGTGGCCCAGGTGGAGCGTCTCGACATCCTGGTGAACAATGCGGGGATCGGCCATGTTGGGTCAATTGAGACTACGGAAGCGGCTGACTTCGACCGGTTAATGAACGTGAATGTGCGCGCCGTCTACTTGATGTCGCGGGCTTTTTTGCCGCTGTTGCTGGCGGCGGGCGATGAGCATCACGTGGGAACGATTGTGAACATGGGATCGGTGGCCGGACAGGTTGGCATCAAGCAGCGGTTCGCCTACTGCACCAGCAAGGGCGCGGTGTTGTCGATGACGCGCCAACTTGCGGTGGAGTATCCGAAGACGTTGCGTGTGAATGCCATTTGCCCCGGCACCGTGGAGACGCCGTTTGTGGAGGGATACCTGGAGAAGTTTCACAAAGACAACAAAGAAGAGACGCGTGCCCAGTTGCGGGCGCGGCAGCCCATCGGCCGGCTGGGAAGACCGGAAGAAATCGCTTCGATGGTGCGCTATCTTGCTTCAGACGAAGCGGCATTCATCACCGGCACCACGTATTCCATCGACGGGGGATGGACGGCCGCCTGATTCCCCTCATCACAAGCGAAAGGTGAAAGAGCAAATCATATGAAACTCGTTTCATACTCCATCGGCGGCAGTGCCATCATGCCCGGGATCCTGCTCGACGACGTGAAGCAGGTCATCGATTTAGGCGATCTCGGTTTCAGAAGTGCGCTTGACTTCATTCAAAACGGAACAAGGGATATCACGAGTACCGACTCGGTGCCGCTGGATCAGGTCAAGCTGCACGCGCCGATTCCAAATCCGCCGCGGATTTTTGCGATTGGATTGAATTATCGCGATCACGCGATTGAGTCCGGCATGGCATTACCGACCACGCCGGTGGTGTTTTTCAAATTGGCGACATCGGTGATCGGTCCCGGCGAGGCGATCGTGCTTCCCAAGAACTCCACGCAGCCCGACTACGAGGCCGAGTTCGCCTTTGTGATCGGAAAGGGAGGATACCGCATTCCTGCATCGGCATGGAAGGAGCACGTTTACGGCTACACCATCGTCAACGATGTGAGCGCCCGCGACGTACAGTTCGCAAGTACCCAGTGGTCGATGAGCAAGAGCTTTCCGACATTTTGCCCGTTGGGGCCGGCGATTGTGACTGCGGACGAGATTGCCGATCCGCACCAACTGGCCATCGGGTTGTCGATTGACGGCGAGACGCTGCAGAACTCGAACACGCGCGAACTGGTTTTCAATATCCCCGCGCTGATCGAACATCTGTCATCGATCACTCCACTGCTGCCGGGCGACATTATTTCAACGGGCACGCCGCCGGGGGTTGGACTGGGACGGACACCCAAGCGGTGGCTAAAGCCGGGCGAGACGGTGACCGTTACGGTGGAAGGACTGGGATCGCTGACCAATCCGGTGGTTGCCGAGTAAAACTTTCTTCTGGCGAACCCGCCGCATTCCGGTGCGGGATAATGGGCTTGATATGGAACTCACCGGACTCTCATTTCTCGGCACAGGGCGCGGCACGCGCGAAGGCAAGCCATTCAATGCACTGAACCCGCAAACAGGCGGCTTCCTGCCGCCGGTGTATCACTCGGCCTCGGCAGCAGAAGTGGATGCGGCTGTTGCGCTCGCGTCGGAGGCTTTTTCGAGCTACTCGCAGACGAGCGGCAAAGCCAAGGCTGCCTTTCTGCGCAGGGTGGCCGACCAGTTTGACGTGCACAAGCAGGCGCTTGCAGAGCGCGCTCATCTTGAAACTGCGTTGCCCATGCCGCGATTACTGGGTGAAGTGGGGCGCACGTCAGGTCAGTTGCTGCTGTTTGCGGGCGTAGTGGAAGAGGGGTCGTGGGTGAATGCGCGGATCGATCCCGCGCTGCCCGACCGCCAACCGCTGCCACGGCCGGATATCCGCTCCATGTTGCGGCCGATGGGACCGGTGGCGGTGTTTGGCGCAAGCAACTTTCCGCTGGCATTTTCAGTGGCAGGAGGCGACACCGCATCGGCGCTGGCGGCAGGCTGCCCGGTGGTGGTGAAGGCGCATCCGGCGCATCCAGGAACCAGCGAAATGGCGGCGCACATTTTGACCGATGCAGCCGCTGCCGAGGGTTTACATCCGGGCGTGTTCACCATGCTGTTCGACGCGGGCATCGAGGTGGGTGCGGCACTGGTGAAGCATCCGCTGATTCGCGCCGTGGCGTTTACGGGGTCACTGCGGGCGGGGAGGGCACTGATGGACCTTGCGGCGGCGCGGCCCGACCCGATTCCCTGCTTTACCGAGATGTCGAGCGGGAACCCGGTGTTTGTGTTGCCCGGAGCACTGCGGAAGGGACCGAATGCCCTGGCGCAGAGTTTGTTTAGTTCCTTCACGCTGGGGGCGGGCCAGTTCTGCACCAAGCCGGGGATCGTGCTGGTTCCCGAAGCGCCGGAGGGCAAGGCGTTTTTCGACCAGTTGAAGGCGCTGGTGGAAGAGGCGAAGCCGTTCACGCTGTTGACGGCGGGAATCGCGAAGGAGTATGGGCGGGCTTCGGAAGAGCGCGGCAGGCAGGTGCCGCTGGCTGCTGTGGCTGCGGAGTCGGAACCGTCGGCGGCCTTTCATGCGCAATCGAAACTGTTCACGGTGTGCCTGGATCAGTTGATCGGGGAGCCGGAACTTGCGGATGAGATTTTCGGGCCGGACACGCTTCTGGTGCACTGCGACAACACGGCGGATTTTGTGCGAGCGGCCAAGGCGCTCGACGGGCACCTGACGGCGACTCTCCTGGGAGACGACGAGGACCTGGCTGCCATTCGCGAACTGGTGCAAGTATTGGAGCAGAAGGCGGGGAGGCTGATTTTCAATGGGTTTCCGACGGGCGTGGAAGTGTGTCATGCGATGGTGCATGGCGGGCCGTATCCTTCGACCTCGGACCCGCGGTTTACTTCCGTGGGAAGTCTGGCGATTTACCGGTTTGCTCGACCGGTTTGTTTTCAGGGATTTCCGCAAGAGTTGTTGCCCGAAGAGTTGAAGGATTCGAATCCGCTGGGGATTGCAAGAATGAGAGATGGCAAAGCGAAAGGTCTATAGCACTTTAGCCAGCCACTTGCCGGTGTAGGAGTGGAGGTTGGAGGCTATCTCTTCGGGGGTGCCTTCGCCGACGATCTTGCCGCCGCCTTCGCCACCTTCGGGGCCCATGTCGATGACCCAGTCGGCCGACTTGATGACGTCAAGGTTGTGCTCGATGACGATCAATGACCCGCCGCCGTCGATCAACTTGCGAAACGCGGTGAGGAGTTTCGAGACGTCGTCGAAGTGGAGACCGGTGGTGGGCTCGTCGAGGATGTAGAGGACACGGCTGGCTTGCGAAGGCTTGGCATTGGCGTTTGCTGAGCGCACCTGGGCCAGGTGGGCCGCGAGTTTGACGCGCTGGGCTTCGCCGCCGGAAAGCGTTGTGGCGGACTGGCCGAGGCGCAGGTAGCCGAGACCGACTTCATCAAGGACCGCGAGTTTTTCAAGAAGACGCGTTTGTCCGACGAAGAAGCGCAGCGCTTCTTTCACCGTCATCTGCAGCACTTCATGGATGTTTTTGCCTTTGTAATGCACCTCGAGAATGCGCTGCTGATAGCGGGTGCCATTGCAGTCTTCGCAAGGCAGTTCGACGTCGGCGAGGAATTGCATTTCGACGGTGACGGTGCCGTCGCCTTCACAGGTATTGCAGCGGCCGCCGGGGACATTAAAAGAGAAGTGGCCGGGCGTGAGGGAGAGCCGCTTGGCCTCGGGCTGCGAAGCAAATAGTTCGCGGACGAGGTCGAAGCCCTTGATGTAGGTAATGGGATTGGAGCGCGGGGTGCGGCCGATCGGGGTCTGATCGACGAGCACCACGTCGTTGAGGCGCTCGACACCGGTCAACGATTTGAAAACGCCGACGGGATCGGCGTTGTCGGTCTGGCCCAAGGCGCGCGCTACGGCTCGGTACAACACTTGATGCACAAGTGTCGATTTGCCTGAACCGGAAACGCCGGTAATAGCGACCAGCATGCCGAGGGGAATTTCGACATTGATGCCGTGCAGGTTATTGGCCTCGGCGCCGCGCAGGACCAGGCGTTCGCGACCGGGAGTGCGTCGACGGGTGGGCACGGGAATTGAGATCTGCCCGGAAAGATAGCGGCCCGTCAGCGAATTGGGATTGGCTTCGATCTCGGCGAGGATGCCCTCGGCGAGTAGCTTGCCGCCAAACTCCCCGGCTCCAGGGCCGAGGTCGAGAAGATGATCGGCGGCGCGCAGAACATCGGCATCGTGCTCCACCACCAGGATGGTATTGCCGAGATCGCGCAGATCTTCGAGGATGCGGATGAGGCGCGAAGTGTCGCGGGAGTGAAGGCCGATGGATGGCTCGTCCAAAACATAGAGGGCGCCGACCAGGCGCGATCCCAGCGACGTGGCGAGTTGAATGCGCTGCGCTTCGCCTCCCGAAAGAGTGGAGGCGAGCCGGTCGAGGGTCAGATATTCGAGGCCGACGGCATCGAGAAATTTCAGACGGTCGCGAACCTCGTCGAGGATGGGACCGGCAATTTCCGCCTGCATGGGAGAGAGTTTCAAGGCGTTGAAGAAGTCCTTCGCGTGGGCGATGGTCAACGCCGCCGATTGGCAGATGTTGAGGCCGTTCAGACGCACCGCGCGGGCTTCCGCACGCAGCCGCTGACCACGGCAATCGGGACACTCGGCGTAGCCGCGGTACTTGCTGAGCATCACGCGCACGTGGAGTTTGTAATTTTTGCGCTCCATCTGCGCGAAGAAGCCATAGATGCCTTCGAAGCTGCCTTTGCCGCGGAGCAAAACTTCACGCGCACCTTCGGGGAGTTCGCGCCAGGGAACGTCGAGAGGAATACCAAGCGAGGATGCCTGCTTCTTGAAATCGGTGTACCAGCTACGGTACTTGGGGCGGTTCCACGGGTCGATGGCCCCGCCTTCCAGGGTCAATCCCTTGTCGGGAATGACAAGATTCAAGTCAAAATCGACCGTATTGCCGAAGCCCTGGCAGCGGGGACAGGCGCCGAAGGGATTGTTGAAGCTGAAGAGACGCGGCTCCGGTTCTCGTCCGGGGCGATGGCAGCTGGCGCACTCGAAGGCGGAAGAGTAGCGGTAGCGCGGACGCTCGACGGTGTCTTCCCGGGGAACGACTTCGAAGATGACTTCGCCGGATTCGCGGTAAGCGATCTCGGCCGCGTCGACGATGCGGGCGCGGTTCTCGGCATCGACAATGATGCGATCGACGAGAATAAAAACCGGCAGAGTGAAATCCAAATCGAGCAAAGACTCCGGGGTGGAGAACTCGAAGATTTTTCCGTTCTGATAGAGGCGATTGAATCCCGAGCGACGCAGATCGACGAGGCGGGCTTTCAGGGCGTCGGTGAGGGGTGAGGCTTCGGCGGGCTTGACCGCAGCTTTTGCGGCTGCTTTCGTAACGCGCTTGACGGGCTTGGGCGGTTCTTTTTCAGGAGGCACTTCGTGCTTTACGGGAAACAGCGCGTGCAGGCGTGTTCCTTCGCCCAATGCCAGCGTAGCCTCGGCAATTTCATCGATGGAATCGCGCCGTACCAAGCCATCGCAGTAGATGCAGTGCACGGTTCCGCAACGCGCGTAGAGCAGCCGCATGTAGTCGTAAATCTCGGTGGCCGTCGCGACCGTGGACCGGGGGTTGCGGGTGGTGTTCTTCTGCTTGATGGCTATGGCCGGCGCGAGGCCGTCGATCTCGTCGACATCCGGCTTCTCGATGCGTTCCAGAAACTGGCGTGCGTATGCGGACAGCGATTCCACGTAGCGCCGTTGGCCTTCGGCATAGATCGTGTCGAAGGCAAGCGAACTCTTGCCCGAGCCCGACACGCCGCTGACCACCGTCAACTTGCCGTGGGGAATCTCGCAGGAGATGTTTTTCAGATTGTGTGTCCGCGCACCGCGGATGACGATCGCATCATTAGCAGAAGTCAACGAGAAGGCACCGGAGCGATTCCCCTATCCGCAGTTAATCCGAACTTCGGTGTGCCGGCGGCTGTGTGAAAATTTAGACCGTCGCGGGCCCGTTCGAACGGGTGGCTGAAATGGGGAACGGCTTACGAATTCGAGCCACTCCGCCCAGTGCCCCCGGGGAGGCATAGAACGCAATCGCCCAATTCTGATTATAAGGTGCAGACAGACGAGGGGATTAGGGGAACAGGCGCAGGAGGAATATCTGCATTTAATTTGTTCATTTCTTGAACACACACCTGTCCCCCAGTTGGTGCGGAGCAGACAGAATTTGAAATGCGCTCAGGCGACGAGGGCCGGAGCGTAGGAGTATTCAGCCTGCGGCACCTGCTCTACCTCGCGGTTGAGGACCCCAGATAAGCCCAGGAGTACCTCGGAGGCACAAGCGGGACATTGCCGGGCGCAGTTGCCAATTGAGTTGCAGTCCTGGCATAAGTAGGCTGATGCAAGCGGCATGTGCTGAAGCATAGGCGTTGGCATACGTTCACCTGTTTTTCTTGACATTAGGGAAAGCATGGGATCACCTGTAGGCGCCGGCCGAGGTTAGTACAGATGTCCGGGAGCACCTGCAAGTTGGGATGCAGTGTTGGCACTCAGAGTTGTTTTCAGAATCAGCGACTTTGACACACACGACTCTCTGTGGGCAATTCGCACCAGGTTCGTTGAATTGTGATTTGTCGCTCAAAAACGTTTCGCCCCGAGCCTATTTTTAGCGCTCAGGGCGAATTTCGAGGTTGACCAAGGTCAAACAGGTTAATTTGAGAAGGTTGTGTGGTCCTGATCGTATTCCTGCTGCGTCTTAGCGGCTTTGTGTGCGGCTCGATCAGCCCCTCGTTCCATTTTCTTCTCCTCCGCAGCGGCGGGGTTGGAGGTTTCGTCGATAACGATGGGTTCTTCGGTATCAGGCTTGATGCTGGGAACGTCATTAATTTTGTTGGCCATATCACACTCCACGGACTTCGATGCCGCACCTGTTGGGCAAAGATGCACGGGCTATCTTCCTTACGCGTGCAGATGGAATATGCACTAGCAAACCTCATGTCGTTCTATTCAAAGTCTATGCGAGATTGACATAGGTGAGACCGCAGCGCTGGCTGTAGCCGTCAGTCCATTCGAATTTGTCCATAAAGGCTTCAATTGCGCCGTCTGCGATGGCGCGCCCCAATTCAGCGAGAATTCCCCGTAAGAAGGCATCATGGCCGTGGAAACGCGTATACGGATCGGGCCGGCGGTGTCGGATTCGATCTCGGTGCCGTGCTGCTGCGAGCGGTGCATGTTGCCTGCATTGGAGATGATCCCTGCCCGGTTCTCGAACGTCGAATTAGACTGGAAGTTGAGGTTTGAAGTGCGTCGCATTCTTGCTTATGTCGTCATCGCGGTTGCTCCCGCTGCCTTATTCGGTCAGGATTCCCCTCAAACGTCGCAGCATCCGGATACCAGTTCAACCGAATCTGCCGCGGCCCTCTCACAGTCTGTAATCGACGCCGAGGCCGCGATCGTCAAGTCGGACTGGAAGGGCGCAGAGGCGAAACTAAATCCATGGTTGAGCGAGCACCCAGGCGACGCGCGTGCGCTTTTTGACGCCGGATATGCCGCCGACGCGCAAAACAAGCTGGAGGATGCAGCAGCCCTTTACCGACGCGCCGTCGAGTCGGATCCAAAGCGCTTTGAAGCGCGGCTCTCGCTGGGGCTTCTGCTGGCACGACAAAACAAGATTGAAGAGGCGCGAACAGAATTAGCGGCCGCCACCACGCTGGATCCCGGCGATGCGGGAACCGGCGCAAAGGCCCGTGCCTGGCGAGCGCTGGCACAGATCGACCGCGACGTGAATCCGACGGAAGCCTCCAATGATCTACTGGAAGCGCTGAAGTTAAGCCCTGAAACAGCCGAAGACACCCTGCTGGCCGCGGAATTGGCCGAAAAAGCTGGCCAGTCCGATGCGGCTGAGGCGGCCTACCGCCGCATGCTTGCCCATGATGCAACCAACCGGACCGCCAACGCCGGCCTGGCGCACATCTATATCGAGCGCAAACAATATCCGGAAGCCGAAACGTTTCTGCGCGCTGCCCTCGAGAAATCTCCCGATGATCCGGCGTTGACCGCTCAACTGGCCACGGTGCTGGCCGCGCAGGACAAGGCGGAAGCCTTGCCGATGCTGCAGAAGCTGCACGCCGCACACCCCGCTGACCCAGCGATCACGCGCATGCTGGCCGAAGTACTGGCTGAGGCAGGAGACCCCGCAGGATCAGACCAGCTTTTTCTTTCCCTGCTTGCCGCCCATCCGGACGACGCCGCGTTGCTCATTGCGCATGGGCAAAATCTCATTCGGCAGCAGAGGTATCCTGAGGCCTTCGCAGCCTTCACGCAGGCGACGACGAAGGATGCAGGGAACCCGGATGGATGGAGTGGCTTGGCATTTGCGGCATCCAAAGTTGGACGGCCAGCAATAACGGTGCAAGCGCTTACGATGAGATCAAAGTATGTTGAAGATGTACCATCGACATATTTTCTGTGGGCGACATCTTATGATTCATTGCACGATAAGGCGGCTGCGATCACGTATTACCACCACTTTCTACAGTCGGCCGCCGGTAAATACCCCGATCAGGAATTTCAAGCCAGGCAGCGTCTTCTCTTGCTCGAGAAGAAGTAAAAGCCCGGCGAAGACTTCAACCTACGCGGAGCAATGTCCCGCGACGGGAAGTAAACAAGGGGCGCACGGGTTTTCCCTTGCGCAATTTGTCACTCTCCTATAGTCTCGGCCCAGAGAAACATCGCTTCCAATTAGCGCCGGTTGTCTCGGTCGCGTGGGATTTCCTGGTAGGAAATTCACGATATCACAAGACGGAGACCCCATTGCTGGTTGGGACCCTAGATCGAATGCCCGCACTAGCGGAGGTTCGTCATGCGGTCTCAGATTTCGGCAGTTCTTTTGGTATTCACCGCTCTCGCAATCCCCGCGTGCGCGGCGTCCCTCGACGACAAAATTCCTGATCAGCAAAGCATCGATGCCCTGGAAATTCGGGCCAGCCAAGCACAGCCTCGGGAACAATGCTTTCTGTACGCCGAGGTTGTGCACCAGATGATTGAGTTCAGCGTACGGCAATATGCAGCCGGCGATGCCGAGAAGGCGACCGGTCTGCTGAAGCGTGCGCAGGAACTCACGCACAAGATCCACCTGGCGGTCTCAGACGATAACAAGCGCCTGAAGAACGCCGAAATTCTGCTGCGGCATACCGCGTTCCGCTTGAACGAGATGCTGCACGCCAGCGCGTCGGAAGACCGGCCGCTGGTGCAAGAGACCCTTTCGCGCGTAAATGAAGCGCAGACCGAAGCCATGCTGCAGGTCTTCCGCAAATAGCAATACCCGATCGCGTCTTTGATCTGAATGAGCCCGCTCAAACTGTGCAATTTCAGCGGGCTTTTCTGTGCCTCTTTTCCCAGCCCAACCGCTTGTGGTTCAATGGGACCGGTTGGGAGAACACAATCGTGCGGCGTCTGGGATGGATTCCAATTCTTTTGATCAGCTCGCTGGGGCTGGCTCCGGCGTGGAGCCAGAAGGAGAAACGCGAGCCGCTGACCGGTGCCCAGATCGAGGAGATTCGCGAGGCGGGCATTTACCCTGATCAGCGGGTGAGCCTCTACACCAAGTACATCAATGAGCACGCCGACACCATCAAGGGACTGACGCCTCGGGCCAAGTCGATTGGCCGCTCCCAGCGACTCGACGGCGAACTGCAGGACTTCACCGCTTTGATGGATGAACTCGGCACCAATCTCGACGTCTACGCCGAGCGCAAAGCGGATATTCGTAAAGCGTTGAAGGGCCTCGACGAATCAACTGCGCGGTGGCTGGGCATTTTGCGGGCGTTGGCTGGGGAGTCAGGTTTCGACCTGGCGCGCAAGGAAGCCATTGAAAGTGGCGAGGACCTGGCTGACCAGGCCAAGCGTCTGCTTCGGAAACAGACCGAGTACTTCGACCTGCATAAAGATGAACGGGGTCAGGATCGGGCGGAGCCGAAGTGAGAACAGGAAGTGTAGTACCCCGGAGAGCCGGGGGCCTGATTTTAGGTAGCCGCTCAAGCGGTGTCGCTAACGCGGCCCCGATGTCTGTTGGGCCAATCCACTAGGGTAATTTTCGTTTCTAAGCACCATAGAGGTCCAAATTAAGCGCATGTGGTTTGATCAGGCCGCACCCGGCGACCGCATGAAATTCTTCGTCAAATTGCGCAGCAAACGAATGCTCATTGCGGATTGCGAAAGCAGATGTTCTCGCCGTCCAGTTGATATTCCGCCGAACACACGTCGCCGCCGCAAATCATCGCCTCGCCGCCGCACAGCTGACGGCGCGTAATCAGGCCCATCGTGCCACAACGTGGGCATGACATCACGGCAACGAAGGGGTTTTGTGCGTGACCAAGCTTGCCTTGGTTTTGGAGGACGAAAACCGTCCCGGGGTCCATTCTCTCGGGAATCCATTCTTCCAGAAACTGCAAGTCGGGTAACATCCTGCCCTCCGAAGGTTGAGATGCAACGGAGCAGGTCCGAGTCTTCGGCCAGATCCGTTGTGCAACAACAGCAGGCTGCGAATGGCAACCCAGAGATTTGGACGCCTCAGGGTTGAAAACAGTGTTTCCGGCGACACGCCTTTACGTCAATCGAGAATCCCATTAGATCAGTGTCGAGCGGGATTCCTCCGTTGAAATTCGTGGAAATTACACTACCGCGACGCCCCGATGCCCGTCTTGCCTTGCTGCCCCGCCATCACGTCGACTGACCTGTAGATGTCTTCGTTGCGCAGAATGCCCTGCACGTAATCGCGCGTCTGCGTGAACGGAATCGATTCCACGAATTCATCGATGCCGTGATAGGGACCCGCAGCCTGCCAGTCGGTCACACGTTCCTCGCCCGCGTTATAGGCTGCAAGTGCATATTCCTGCACTCCGCCGAATCTGTCCAGCATCTTGCGCAAATAGCGCGTTCCAAGTTTGATATTGGTGGCCGGATCCAGCAATTGAAACGTCTCGAAATGCGTCATGCCATCTTCGCGCGCCAGCGACTTGCCTACCGACGGCAATAATTGCATCAGGCCATAAGCGTTGGCATAGGAGATCACTCCGGGGTTGAACTCCGACTCCTGGCGAATAAGCGACGCCACCAGGTACGGATCGAGACCGTTCTTTGCCGATTCCGTTTTGATCACATCCCACCACGCCTCGGGAAACAGAATCCGCCAATAGGCCAGCGGGATCGACTCGATCGACGCCGACGTGGCATACGGGAGCGCCCTCTTCAAGGCGCGCATGGCGCGATAGCTTTCCCCAAATGATGCGTAAAGTTGCGCTTCAGCCAGCGCGCTCCAGCTTTCTGAATCAGGATCGGCTGCAATCTCCTGCGCGATGTAATCATTCAACCCTGCATTCGCCACCAGGCGCGCCTTGGCGATGTGGGGACTGTCCACAGGAAATGTGTCGGCCAGATGCGGAACTGCGGGCGCTTTGATGGTCTCGACCTGCGATTGGGAAACAAGCTGCGGTTCGCCCATTGCTGCCAGACGCTGTCGCGCCATTTGCGCATAGAAGAAATGCTGATACACCTTGGAAACTGTCCGATAGTTCGCTGCAGCCAGAGCTGGTTTGCTCTCCTGCATCTCGTAAAGACGCCCCCGCCAGTAGAGCGCAGCCGCCGTCTCTGTCGCGTTCGGAAATAGCTTGATCTGCTCGTCAAACAAGCGCGTGGCATCGCTGTACAGGCCTTGGCGATAACTCAACCAGCCCGCGCGCCAGTGTGCCGCGGCCGCGTTCTTGTGATTCGGGAAATGCGTGGCAAGGTAGCTGTAATACGGAACCGCATTGGCATAATCCTTGCGCAGCATGTACATGTTGCCGCTTGAGAACAGCGCTTCGGCCAGCCACTGGCTCTGCGGAAAATTCGTTTCCATCTCCGTCACCAGCCGCTGCTGCTCGCCGCGGTCGTCGCGGTTCCTGGCCAGTTCCATCAGAAGGTAAAGACGTCGCGCGCCGTTGTCGTCGTGTGTATCGGCAAGCGCTTGGGCCTGAGTTTCCGTGAGTCTTTTCAATTTCAAATCGCAAGCGGCAGCGGCAACAGCAAAGCCATTGCGCGTGGTCGCGTCCAGCGTGGCATTGCGGCCCAGCGCGTGATATTGCTCGCCAGCCTCGGCATAGCGGCCTGCGTTGTAGTAGGCGTCTCCCAAACTGCGCAGTTCCGTTACCGTCAAATTGCTTTCCGCGCCCATCGCGGTTAAGCGGGCCCGAGCCACCCCGGCCTCTGACGTAAGCGGATGCGACAGCAGCAGATGCTTGAAGAGTTGCTGCGCTTCATCCTGCTGATTCAGTGCGAATGCGATCTTGGCCTCGGTCAGCTCATAGTTCGGAAGATCCGCCGCGTCGTCAGCAATTGTCCCCAGCACTTTCTGCGCGGCGGCCGCATTGCCTTGGGCCAGATATACGTTCGCCTCCAATTCCGGAGCCTCGATGTCGAATATGCTGTCGGCGTGACGATCGTTGAATCCCCGCAACAGCGCCGCAGCTGCCGCTTCGTTGCCCGCATTGTGCTCGGACTCGGCTGCTAAAAAATCCGCGTAATCTCCCAGAACTTCACTGTTTTGTCTGACTTGGCGAAGGCTGGCGGACGCCTCCCCATATCGCTTGTCCAGCAGATAAGCATGTCCAAGAGCCAGGTAGGCGGCCCCCGCAGCATCTCCCGAATGCCGTTGCGCGTAATTCGTTACGCCGGCATAAGCAGCTGGCGTACGAAGCGTAGTCAACTGTTGTGCCATCGGCCGCAGTTCTGTCGAAGCCACAAATGCCTGTTTGATCCGGGCCGTACGCGCCATTCGTTGCGCCTTCGTGCCCCGGTGACGAGCCCTCCGGTTCGAGGCTTTCGATTTAACGCCTTTTTTGCTGCTAACTCCAGTCTTTCCTGCAGCCTTTCTCGTTCCCCTGGTTTTGCTGCTGGTGGGCTTGGCTTTGCTTGAAGCGAGCGCACCCGCAGGGTCGCTCGGCCCTTGGCCGTAGACCGGCCCTGTAGCGATTAGCACCGCCAGCAATCCGGCCAGGCATCGCGTGCTCGGCCGGGCAAGACTATTTGGCTTGGTTGTTACCGTCATGACTCCACTTTAAGCGGATTTCTGCTCAACGAATAGGGATGTATCTCAATCGTTATCGGTTCTCCCTACTACTTCCGTGCCATAAGGCGGCCGGCCCCAATCCGGAACAGTTCGCCGTTGGCCACGGCCCCGGGCCGTCCGGTACACTTGTATTTTGAAGTCTTCGCCCCAAGACGTTTACGATTCCCAAGGAATTCCGCATCCTACTCCCATGGCGACCATCCAATCGATTGCAGGAGAAAACGAGCAGCATCCTGACGTGGCCCTTGTAGAACGGGTCCGCGCCGGCGACGTCTCGGCCTACGATACGTTGGTCCGCAAATACGACCGGCAGGTCTTTCGGATTGCGCAGCACATTACGCAAAACCGCGAAGACGCCGAAGACGTCATGCAGGACGCGTTCTTGAAGGCGTATGAAAAACTCGATCAGTTTCAGGGAAACTCGAAGTTTTACACATGGTTAGTCCGGATCGCAGTCAACGAGAGCCTGATGCGCCTGCGCAAGCGCCGCACTGGCAAAATGGTGTCGATCGACGAGGACGTCGAGACCGAGGAAGGCAGTGTTCCGCGCGATTTGGCCGATTGGGCACCCGACCCGGAACAGAACTACACCCAGTCCGAACTCGCCGAGATCCTGCGCAAAACCATCCAGGGGCTTCCCCCCGGGTTCAAAGTCGTTTTCGAATTGCGCGACGTGCAAGGCCTGTCCACCGAGGACACTGCCGATGCTTTGGGTCTGAGTATTCCTGCCGTGAAGTCACGCCTGCTGCGTGCACGTCTTCAGCTTCGCGAACGGCTGGCCCGCTACTTCCGCAAGAAAACGGTGTCTGCGGCAATGGGGCCAAAAGGTATGGGGGTTGATAAGTGACGTGCACTGAGTTCCTAGCATTGCTCGACGACTTGATCGATGACTCTGTGACTACCAACATGCGGGCAGACCTGCAGGAGCACCTGCGCGGCTGCGAGCATTGCGAAGTCACTCTGAACACAACCCGTAAGACCATACAGATCTATCGGTCCAACGAGATCTACGACATGCCTGCCGGTCTGCGCGAGCGACTCCACGCCGCCATCATGGCCCGCTGCAAAAAAGGCTGTTGATTTATAGCTATATACACATGGGTTGTCGCAGGCCTGCTCTTCTGGCTCTTCAAGTCTGTGACTTCCGCTTATGATGCGAAGAGCGACTTCGGTTTTTTTTAATACCGACTTCGTTCCAGGCGGCCATCCCATGACTTCCCAAAATCAGGAACGCACCTACCCCATTGAAGAAGCATTGCGAGCCCAGAAGGCTCTTCGACAACTTGCCGGGCTAGGCTCCGAGGAATTCCCTGTTCAGGCCTTCGTCGGCATGATCAGCGATGAGATAGAAAGCCTGCGCCATCAAGGCCATAGCGACCAGGAAATTGCGAAGACAATTACCGAGAACTCTGCCATCGCCATCACCGCAGATGAGGTCGCGCAATACTACGCTCCGCCGGAAGAGCGCCACCCGGAGAGGGGTTAGCTCGATTTCTTTCTCTCCGTTCTAGAATCTGAAGTTACTGAGCGGATAGTTCTTTCCCCCTTTCACCACAACTTCCTCTCCGAACCGCCGTCTGATTGAACGTGACGCATCGTCGTCCGCACAAGCTTCGATGGGGTCTCCCTATGCAGCGTTTTAAAGCGGCCCTTGCGGTCGCGATGTGCCTCAGCCTGCTCGCTCCCACTGAGGTGACCATTGCCCAGGATGCTCCGCAGGCGGCGGCGCGATTCGTTCCACAGATTAACCCGCCGCATAGCCTGCCTTCTCCATCCGATCAGCGCATTCTCCACGCCCTCAATCGCTTCACTTTCGGCCCACGTCCCGGTGACGTTGATGCCGTTCAGTCCATCGGCCTCGAACGCTGGTTTGATGAACAGCTTCATCCAGCCAACCTCGATGAGTCCGTCCTCAATGCACGCCTCGCCCAGTTTCCTGCCATGCAATCCAGCAGCGAAGATCTTCTCTATCGCCTGCCCAGCAACGCAGTAATTCGGCGGGCCATCGATGGCAAAATTCCTGTTCCCGCCCAGGCCACTCTACATGCCGTGTATGAAAACCAGATGGTCCGCGTCGCCGAGAAAAAGCAGGACAAACAGGCAGCCAACTCCGCTGCCCCGGCCGGCAATTCCATGACGTCCCCACCCGCTATGGCCGCCACGCCTTCCATTGCCTATAGCTTGTTAACAAATCTACATGGTTCCCAACACCAGGCAATCGACAAGGACCAGGCCGCCAACGCCATGAACATGACGCGTGCGGCAGACACGTCGCCGGCGATCGATCCCGCTCAGGTCTCCAAAGTCCTCGCACTTCAACCGCAACAGCGCGTATCCCGCCTGTTGTCCATGCAGCCCGCGGAGGCCAACCAATTCTTCAAATCCCTGCGCGGGCCGCAACGCGCTACTCTTGTTGCCGGCCTGTCTCCTGCGATGAAAGAAGACGTGAACGCCTTGGAGAACCCGCAGCACACTGTCGTCGAAGAACTCATGGCCCAGCGCCTCACCCGCGACATCTATTCCAATGCGCAATTGCAGGAAGTGATGACCGACTTCTGGCTCAATCACTTCAATGTCTTTCTGCACAAGAACGAAGCCACTCCATATTACGTCGTGAGTTACGAGCGCGATGTGATCCGCCCGCATTCGCTGGGCAAGTTTGAAGACCTGCTCCAGGCCACCGCGCACAGCCCGGCGATGATGCTCTATCTCGACAACGCTGAAAGCATTGGCCCCGAGTCGCCGCTCGCGGAGAAGGCCAAACTCAACGCCGCCCGCAATCCCTTGAAGAACAAAAAGGCGCCGCAGGGCCTGAACGAAAACTATGCACGTGAGTTGATGGAGTTGCATACCCTCGGCGTCAACGGCGGCTACACGCAGGCCGATGTCACGCAAGTCGCGCGCATTCTCACCGGATGGACCGTCGATCGTCCGCAGCGCGGGGGCGTCTTCAAGTTCGATCCCAGCCGCCACGAGCCGGGTGTCAAAAAAGTTCTGGGTAAAAAGTTCAAAGACAACAATGAACGTGAAGGCCGCGACCTGCTTCACATGCTGGCCACGCGTCCCGCGACCGCGCATTTCATCTCGCGCAAGCTAGCCATCCGCTTTGTCAGCGACGACCCGCCGCAGAGCCTCGTCGATCGCATGGCCAAGTCCTACATGAAGAGCAATGGCGACATCGCCTCGGTTCTAAGGACCATGTTTCACGCGCCTGAGTTCTGGACGCCCGGCGTCTATCGCGCCAAGGTCAAGACGCCGCTTGAATTTGTCGTCTCCGCGGCCCGCGCCTGCAACGCCGATCTCGCCAATCTTCAGACGCTCGCCAATGCGCTGCGCGACATGGGCATGCCGCTCTATGGCGCTGTCCCGCCCACCGGCTATAAATGGGACGCGGCCGATTGGGTATCGACCGGCGCTCTCGTGACGCGCATGAACTTCGCCCTCTCGCTAGCTGCCAATCGCCTCCCCGGGATCACAACAAAGTGGTCCGCACCTGCATCGGATGCAATTTCACCCCAGAATCCGGAAGTGGAAGAGGCACGCCTCGAATTTCTCATGATTGGCGGCGGCATCAGCAACTCCACCCGGGCCGCAGTCCTTCAGCAATTTGCAGCACAGAGCCAGACCCCTGCGCCCGCGCCCTCAACGGGGGACGCCCAATCTATGCAGGTTTACGCTTCACCGCGTCAACAGAATCGTGTGGCCCCAGCCAACGCCCTCGAAAAACAAGACCAGATTCTCGCCGGCTTATTGCTCGGCTCACCGGAATTTCAACGCCGCTGACAACAAGGAGTTCCCATGCCGTGCAACCGCCGCTTCTTCCTTCACAAAGCCGCACTGGCCCTCGCCGGCACAACCACGCTTCCGGGTTTTCTGGTTCGCTCGGTGCTCGCCGAAGCTCAGGCCTCCGCACCCAACCGCCGGCTCGTCGTCGTCTTTCAGCGCGGCGCCGCCGATGGCCTCAACATCGTTGTGCCCTATCGCGAAAAGAACTACTACGCCATGCGTCCCAGCATCGCGATTCCGCAAAATCAAGTCATCGACCTCGACGGCTTCTTCGGCCTCCATCCATCCATGTCCGCATTCAAGCCGCTTTACGATCAGGGACATCTCGGCATCGTTCACGCCGCCGGATCGCCCGACACCACCCGCTCTCACTTCGACGCGCAGGACTACATGGAGTCAGGCACGCCCGGCGTCAAAAGGACCGGCGACGGCTGGCTCAATCGCGCTTTGCAGGCGGAAGACCTGCGCCGCCGCCAGCAGCACACCGCCTTCCGCGCTCTCGCTCTCGGTACCGATGTCCCGCGCACCCTCGCCGGCAAGGTTCCCGCCATCGCTCTCAGCAACGTGGACAACTTCACCGTCGGTGGTCGCGGCCCCTCGCCTTCGCCTGCCGCTAATGCCTTTGAAGCCATGTATGGCGGCAGCGGTGATCAAATCTTCCACGCCACCGGCGAAGAAACGTTCGATGCCGTCAAGATGCTGCGCGCCGCCAACCCCGCGCAATACCAGCCCGCACCCAATGTCGTTTATCCCAACTCTGAATTCGGCAACAATATGAAGCAGATCGCGCAGCTTCTCAAAGCCAATCTCGGTGTCGAAGCCGCCTTCACCGACGTCAGCGGATGGGACACGCATCAAAATCAAGGCAGCGTCAACGGCCAGTTATCCAATCGACTGCAGGATTTTTCATCCGCCATCGCCGCCTTCTGGCGCGACATGGGCGACGATGCCGCCGATATCACGCTTGTCACCATGTCGGAATTCGGCCGCACCGCGCATGAAAACGGAACCGGCGGCACCGATCACGGCCACGCCAATGCCATGTTCATTCTCGGCGCAGATATCAAGGGAGGCAAAGTCCATGGCCGCTGGCCCGGTCTGGCCACAGAACAGTTGAATGAAGGACGCGATCTCGCCCTCACCACCGACTATCGTCAGGTACTCGGCGAACTCGTCACGCGTACTCTCGGCGCAGCCAATCTCGATCTAGTCTTCCCCGGCGCCCGGCTAACCCCCAACCGCCTCCTTCGGCTCACGTAATACTCGCCGCACCGCAAGCAAGCCGGAGGGTAACTGCAATGCTTCTGACCCCTGCCTTTTCACTCCGCCCTCAACGCGTCGCACGGATTCACCGACGCCGCTCTGCGCGCGGGCAGAAAACTCGCCGCCAGCGAAGCCACACCCAGCATCACAGCCACCGCCGCCAGCGTCGGCACATCCCACGCTGCCACGCCAAACAGCACACTCCGCATCAGCAGCGACGCCCCCACCGCGCACACCAGCCCAATGCCAATTCCCACTGCGGTCAAACGCCCCGCCTGGCGTATGACCATCTGGTAGACAGCGCCCCGCTGCGCGCCCAGCGCCATGCGTACGCCGATCTCGCGTGTTCTCTGGCTTACCGAGTAGGCAATCACGCCATACAATCCCACCACGCCCAGCACTAGCGCCATGGCCGCAAACCCCGCCACGATCCAGGTGCTGAATCGATGCAGAAGCGCTGCCTGCGTGTCCTCGATTTGCTGTTGCATCGTGATCTCGCCGAACACGCCCAGGCTCCCATCAATCTGGCGCAGTGTCTTCACCAGCGAAGGCAGCATCGCCTTCTCATCCTGCGCTGTCCGCACAACCACGGCAAAGTTATTATCCGGCCCTTGCAGCATGGCCTGGTATTCCGCGGGCCAGATTTCATTGTCCAGTCCCCCTTCGCGCACATCCGCGATGACTCCGATAATCTCGCGAATCGATTTCGGTTCCAGGGCGCCGTTTCCCACCTTCTTGCCGATCGGATCTTCGCCAGGAAAATACTTGCGCGCCAGCGCCTCATTGATCACAATCACCTGCGGCTTCGAAGCATTGTCGTCGCTGGTCATCAGCCGCCCGCGCACCAGCCGCGCCTTCAACGTGGGAAGATAACTCGAACTGATATCGCGCTCGTTCACCTCATTGTGCTCGCCATGAAACGGCTTGCCTACAAAGCGAATCCAATCCGTATCGCAGTTACATTGCACCGGTAAGTCACTCGTCACTCCGACTGACATCACTCCGGGCAAACTCGCCACACGTCGCTCGATCTCGCGGATGAGCGCCACCTTTTGTTCGGTGTTCGCATAGGTCTTGTCCGGCGCCATCACCTGAACGGTCGCGAGATGCGTAACATCGAAACCTGTTTCCACATGGAGCAGCCGATATAAGCTTTTCCCCAGCAATCCTGCACCAACCAGCAACACGACCGCAATCACCAGTTCAACGACGACAAGATTTGCCCCCAGCCTCCGCCACATCCGTCCCGCCGAGGTGCGACCTCCTTCGGAGAGCCCGACATGAATCTGCTGGAAAGAGAGTCGTAGCGTGGGAGTGGCCGCCATCAGCAGCGCAGCCAGCAGTGCAATCGCGGCAGCGAACCCACCCGTGTGCATGTTCGCGCCGACCTTGCTCAGGAATGGCATGCTGTCCGCCGCGTCTTTGGGAATCAGCCGCTTCAGCAGGGTGATGATCCACATCGCAAACAACCCGCCCGCAAAGCATCCGCTCCCGGCCAGCAACAAACCTTCCGTAACAAATTGTCGGGTAAGCCGCGCGGGCGTCGCTCCCAGCGCGCCGCGCACCGCTATTTCGCGCCTGCGATTCTCTGATCGCACCAGCAGCAGGCTTGCCACGTTGACACACGCAATCAGCAACAGCAAACCCGCTCCTCCCAGCAGAGTCAGCAGGATGGGCCGCACATTCCCCACACTCAACTCCGAAAGCAACATCACGCTCGCGCCCTGGTCCTGGTTCGATCCCGGATACTGCCGCGCCAGTTGCGCGGCGATATTCTGCATCTCTGACAGAGCCGACTGCATGTTCACCCCGTCCCGCAGCCGCCCAATGCCGTCCAGATTGTGACAGCTTCTCCTCTGCTCGCAACCAGTTTTATCCAGCAGCGGAACCCAGAACTCCCTGCTGCCGCGCGGCGCGTATGCGGCCTCGCGCGGCAGCACGCCCACGATCGTATACGCTTCCCCGCTGAGGTTGAGCGTCTGTCCAATCACATCCTTCCGCGAGCCGAAACGATTCGCCCACGCCGAGTAACTCAACAACACGATCTTGGCTTGTCCAGGACGATCCTCACCGGGCAGAAAATCGCGCCCCAGCAGAGGCTTCACACCCAGTGTCCTGAAGAATCCGTCGCTCACGCGGCCCCCTGGCACCGGTTCTGTGTACGAGGCGGTCCGCAAAAGAAATCCAGTCCCGGTGTACACCTCGAGTGAGCTGAATGAGTGGTTCAGCCGTTTCCAATCTTCGTAGTCGTCGCGCGAAAGATTGGATCGGTCAAACAGCGCGCTCTTCTCATCCACCGCCACCAACCGGTTCGGCGCTGCAAAGGGCAATGGCTGCAGAAGCGCTGCATCCACAAACCCAAAAATCGCAACACTCACGCCCATGCCCAGTGCCAGGATCACAATCGCTGTCAATGCGAATCCCGGGTTCTTGCGCAGTTGCCTGACTCCATAGCGCACGTCCTGCATCACCGTCTCAATCTGAAACCCCACGGCCTCCCGGCTTTGCTCTCGCAACTTCGTCTCGTTGCCAAACTGCCGCTTCGCCGCGTAACGAGCGGCTTCCGGGCTCATTCCCTCGCCGACAAGCTCCTTCTCCACCTCCGCTCGATGAAATGCCATTTCTTCGTTCAGCTCATCATTGAACTGCTGGCGGCTAAAGAGGAGCGACAACTTATTTACCATCCTCGTCAACATCTACGCCTCCCTCGCATCGCTGAGAACGCGCCCGATCGCTGCAATCATCTCCTCAAATTGCGACAGCTCCACGCCCAGTTGTTTGCGCCCCGCGGCCGTAAGCGTATAGAAGCGCGCCCGCCGATTCGTATCGGTCATTTTCCACTCCGCCCTCACCCAGTTCTGCAGCAGCAGCCTCTGTAGTGCTGGATACAACGAGCCCTCTTCCACGGTCAGCACATCGTCGGAGAGCCGCTTGATTGAAAGCGCAATGCCATAGCCGTGGAGTGCCCCGCGCGTCAGAGTTTTCAATATGAGCATGTCCAGGGTGCCAGGCAGCAGGTCGGGTTTCTTCGCCATTGATACGATGGATAGTTTACCTATGGGTAGAATGTCAATGGCTTAGTGACGAAATTCGTCCTTCGCGCGATTGCCTTTTCAATATCTCGATTTAAATTGAAAGGCCCCGTCCGCCGCGGCGGACAGGGCCAAACTGAATGACCGGACTCTGTGTGACGAATCAGTGCTTCCCGTACATCTCCAGCACATCTTTCCTCAGCCCCGCGCGGCTCGAATCCCGCGTATAAAACATGTGCCCGCCCGGAAACTCATGCACAGCCACGCGCGATGCATCGCCCATTACTGGCATTTGGTCCACCGTCAGCACCGACCCCATGAAGGGGCATGACAAGTCATTCCACCCATGCACGATCAGCACGCGCAGCTTCGGGTCCGCCGCAACCGCCTCGCGCAAGTCGGGCACTGAGCCCTTGCGCAGATCATTGTCGCGATCCCACAACCGGTTCACGTCAAACGACAGCGCGTTATAGCGCGCATCCACCTTCCAGCCCACCGTGCGCGTCACAAAATCCACCATCGCCGTGGTCAACGGCGCAATGATGCTGGCCAAAATCGGATCGTTCGCCCTCTGTTCCGGAGCAAAGGGAAACGGATCGAAGGACGTCACATTCGAGTCATACACCGATCCAAGCTTCCCTTCCTCGCGATGCACTTCGCGCAGGTATGCGCCCGTCTCGATACGCCCGCCTGAATACTTGACGAAGCTGGGATCGAGGCCCGTCATCTCCGTCACGCGCTGGATCATCTTCTTCTCGGCATCGGGATCCGAGTGCCCCTTCAACAACGCCGCTGCATAGTCCCCGCGTGTGTACGCGATCACGTCCGCCATCGCTTCCGGCGTCAGCTTCTTTTCGCGTTCCAAATGCGCCGCAGTAATCGAAGGCAGCGTCATCATCCACGGCAGGGGCGAAAGGTCTTCGTTCTCATCCTGCGCCGGATTCAGATACGGCGACACCAGTACCACGCCATTCAAAGCCACGCCCAGTTGCGATTGCAGATAGTGCGTAATGCGCGGTCCGCGAAATCCGCCATAGCTCTCGCCCACAAGATATTTGCGTGAACCCAGGCGCCCGTTCTTCACCAGCCAGTCGTAGATCACGCGCGACAGGTATTGAATGTCCGGCGTCGTCGCAAAGAACAGCTTCTTCGCTTCCGCTTCAGGAACCGTCGCCCGGCTGAACCCGGTGCCGATGGGATCGATAAAAACAAGATCCGTAAAGTCCAGCCACGTGCCTGAATTATCCGTCAGCGCCACCGGATCCGATGGGCTGTCGCCCTCGTTGCCTGCGTTCACATGCTTCGGCCCGATCGCGCCGAAATTCAGATACACGCTCGACGCGCCCGGCCCTCCGTTGAACGCAAACGTCACCGGTCGATTCTCCCCATCCACCGTGTACGCAGTCACCACGACATCGCCCGCGGCCTTGCCGTCCTTGTCGCGCACGGGCATGGCGCCCACCGTGACCGTGTACTTCAGCGTCTTGCCGTCGAGTTGAATCTGCTGCTGCGCGTGCGCATCGGCAGGCAGCGGCGGCAGAGTTTCTTTCTCGGCGGGCTTGTCCGCAGCCTTGTCTGCGGCTGGCTTGTCAGCCTGGGACCAGGCAGAACCGGCACAAAGGTTGAAACAGCACAAGGCGCAAGCCACAATGGCAATCTGGAGGCGTGATTCTCGCAGGTTCGAAGTCATCATGGAAATGATACATGCCGGTTCCGATCCAACTGTTCACCACCACGCACACAAATCGGTCGGAGCATACAAATCGAAGGGCCTGCCAGAAGAAATCCTGGCCCGCCCTTCGACACTTATCTTACGTTGAAATCAATGGATCAACATCTGATCGTTGTTGGGGATTGCCACGCCGCCCAGTACGCTCGCCGGAGTTCCAAAGCCGGCCGACGTGTACGGTATAACGACGACCGCATCGTTGGCCGAATCTCCCACCACTACGTACTTGCCGTCCAGAGTAACGCCGAGGGTTGAAATGTTGCCCAATGTCACAGTGTTGCCAGAGACCGAGTATGTGGGCGCATATGCCGACCCAACCGGTGTGAGAGTTCCGGTATCGACGCCGCTATACATGAATAGTCCAGCGTCCGAACCAACGATAGCCAGTTTTCCGTCCGGACTGATTGAAACCGAATACGGTTGCGCGCCGTTCGGTAATGTTAGAGCCGTCCCCTCAACAGGAGTCGACGGTAAACCGGTGACCAGTTCGATCGATCCGGAATCAGGAGTCACAACAACCGCCCTGGTAGGATCGGTCGAACTGATCGCCATCCCGTCCCTTCCATCTTCCGTATAGCCCGTTCCGAGGTCGGCCAGGTTGTTGATCTGCGTATAACTGTGCGATACCGTGCCACCGATCGACCCCGAAATCGGCGTAATGGGCGCCACCGCATAGACGGTTATTCCTGAGTATCCTCGGGCCAAAAGGACACTCCCGTCGTTGGAGATCACGAGACCATCGCGATCACCAGGTGTAGCGATGGTTGTTGCAGCAACCGGCTTTCCGTTCAGAATCCCGGAGACTACAACCACTTCGTTCGACGCGTCTCCCGAAACAATCGCCTCGTCCCCGTTGGGCAGAATCGCAATCGAATCGCCATCACCGCCGTAGGCAGTAATATCAAGCGTTGTCGTTGAAGCCACTGGGACGCCCGTTTGAGCTGCCGAGAAGAAACGTACGGTGTTCCCTCCGTCGACCATAATCCCCTGCGAGCCATCCGGGGTCAGAGCCTGGCCATCCAGATCGTACGCGTTTGAGTAATCCAGGTAGGCGATCGTTGGCGTCGTCAATAAGGCTCCCTGCGCATCGTACAGGTGGATCACCTGCAACCCCCCGCTGCCATCCGCCATGCCGTGTCCATCATCTGCCATAAGCACGATTCCGAGGTTCGAGATCGTCGTATTCGTTCCTTTGGCCGGCTCGTAGACAAGGTAAGTGCCCGGGGTCAGCAGTCCTTGAAGATTAGTCGTTCTCAGGTTTTCCTTCAGCACTTGATTCGCACCAACCACCATCGTGGTAATGTCAACCCAGGCATTGTTCTTGAGTATCGCGAGATTCAACGTCGTGCCCACGGGGATGGAGGTGCCTACACTCCCGCCTATGGTCACGGGAACATTGAGCAGCGTGATCGAAATAGGCTCGAACGACACGCTGAAAGCCGCAATGAACGTATCGTTCGCGTTCACCATCGGTTTCGCCGCCGCATCCTTCGTCGCTCTCTGCGCCGCAGGCAACGTCAGGTCGCTCTCGGCCAGAGAAGAGATCGTTGCAACCGCCTTTTCGCTCACAGCATTCGCGTCAAAGCCAAATGTCACCGACGTCGTGTCCGAATAAGGCAAGGTTCCCGACGCGGCCGTGCCCGGCGTGAGGTTGATCGTAATTCCATTCCTCGGTGTCGCCGTTGCGCTGCTCGAAGCCACAGATTCCGCCGACCCGTTCAGCGCCGTGACGATGAAATAGTACAGTTGCGCATTGGTTAGGCCCGTCACCGTGTAAGTCGTTCCCGTAACCAACCCGACTTTGGTCCCGGTGCCAACTGCAAGCGTCGAGACGGTGTCGTAGTAGATGTTGTAGGCCGTGGCTCCGGTGACTGCCGCCCACGTAAGAGAAACCTGCCCATTGCCCGGAGTGGCCACCAGGCCGGTCGGGGCCGGCGGGGCGGGATTGACCGGCGTCGCTGTCGCCATGTTCGAGCCTGACGATTCCCCGGCTGAATTGACGGCGGTAATCATGTAATAGTAAGCCGTACCGTTGGTCAGGCCCGTATGCGTATACGTTGTGCCCGTGATGGTTTTTATCGCGGTCCCCGACGAAAGCGTAAATTTGGACGATTGCGAGAAGTAGACGTTATAGCTCGTCGCTCCCCCCACTGCCGACCAGGTTAGCGCTACCTGCGCATTGCCCGCCGTCGCCGTCAGGCTGACAGGAGCATACGGAATCGTGGCCGGAGTTGCCGCTGATGTTCCATATCCTGCACTTTGAATATGTCCCCCAAAACAACCAATGGCCGTTACTGCGAGTATTGAAACAATGGCGAATGCGATCTTTCTGAACATCCGAATCTCCGTGACGCGCACACTAATGCCGCGCAAGTCTCCTGCGACTTGTACTGACGGGGGACAGCCCCGAGTTCCGCGCGACTTCACGGCCCGATTCGACTCTTCTTACCAACAAAGAGGCTTCGAGCAGAACTCGCGATTGAGAGAATTTTTTTGGCCCAGGTGGATTATGGCTGATGATCATAGCCCAACTGCCTCTTTCTTACAAGGGCAGCGTTCCGCTTACTTGCAGAGCCCCGTTGAATAGATTCTTCCCTCCTGCCTCCGCGGCCTCCTCACATCCTGCGGCGTCTCTTCGAATTGCAATGCGACCCACGGCGAGCGCGCCGGACCGGCTTCATCAGTCGCTGCTCTGGCGGCCCCTCCGCCCGATGATTTAACCTCGAATTCGGCATGAAACTTAAGAACGCGCTCTTCCCAACGCCCCTGGCCGCGGCTCTATTCATCCTTCCTGCCCTGCTGGCACAGTCCGGCACGCCTGCTCAAGAGCCATTGCCTGACGCTCCGCAGGCCACCGCCGCCGCCCTTATCCATCCCAATGGCCCCACCGCGGTCATGGATACATCCATGGGCCGCATCACCTGCCAGTTCTTTGCGAAGCAGGCTCCCAAGGCTGTGGCCAACTTCATCGCCCTGGCCAAAGGCACCAGGGACTGGACCGACCCCACCACCAAGAAAGTCATGCACAACAAGCCGCTCTACGATGGAACTATCTTCCATCGCGTTATCCCCGAGTTCATGATCCAGGGCGGCGACCCGACCGGCACCGGCATGGGCGATCCCGGCTATACCTTTGACGATGAGTTCGATCCCAACCTCGGTTTCGATGTTCCCGGACGCCTCGCCATGGCCAATAGCGGACCCGGAACCAACGGCAGCCAGTTTTTCATTACCGAGGTGCCGACGCCTCATCTCAACCAGCATCACACCATCTTTGGCCAGTGCGACCAATCCAGCGTGCTGGTCGTCAAGACCATAGGCCTCGTGCAGCGTGACAGCGACGACAAGCCCGTTACGCCCGTGGTGTTAAAAAGGGTCACCATCGTGCCTGAAGGCCAGCTGGTGCCCCCGCTGCCCACGCCCGCGCCTCAACAATAGCCGTCAAAATTCCCGCTCTCAATCTCGAGATGTGGGCTTACCTCGAACATAGGAGTTTACATGGCACTCGCACCCGGAACTTACGCCAACTTCAACACCACCGAAGGCAAGATCGTCGTGCGCCTCTTTGAGACCGACGCCCCCATCACCGTCAAGAACTTCGTCGAACTCGCCGAAGGCGCCAAGGAGTGGACTCACCCCACCACGCATGCCAAATCCTCGAGCAAACTCTTCGACGGAACCGTCTTCCATCGCGTGATTCCCAACTTCATGATTCAGGGCGGCGATCCCACTGGAACCGGCATGGGCGGACCCGGCTATCGTTTCCAGGATGAGACCAAGGGCTCCCCGCACAAGTTCGACAAGCCCGGCAAGCTGGCCATGGCCAACTCCGGCCCCGGAACCAACGGCTGCCAGTTCTTCATCACCGTCGCGGCCACGCCGTGGCTCACGGGCAATCACACCATCTTCGGCGAGGTTGTCGAAGGCCAGGACATCGCTGACAAGATCACCAAGGTTCCCCGCAACGCGCAGGACAAGCCGCACACGCCCGTCGTCCTCGAATCCGTCACCATCGAGCGCGTCAGTTAGCCCTAATCAGTCCAATCGCGCAACATGTCGCAACGGGAATCTTTGGCGCGCCGAAGGTTCCCGTTGTGCGTCATGGCATAACTCTGAACCCGGGTCACACCAGCATCTTTTCAAAGGTGCGCACGGTCTTCGTCCCGCCGTACAGCGTGGCCTCTCCCAGCGCCTCAAATCCCATCGCTTGATGGAAGGCCTCGGACGCGGGATTGGGCGGCTGAATATTCACCTCGCGCAGGACTCGAGCGTGCCCTTTCTTGCCGCGGCGAATAGGTCTGCGTAGAGAAGCCTGCCAGTAGACTGGAAGATCTTCTCCCCGTTAAGAACCGCCCGCACGCGATCGCAGGCATCCGTGCCGACGCAACATGCGCACTCGGGTTCTGCGGCTTTGAGCAACAAGGAACGCTCTATATCATCGGAAGCGCGAGGACCGCATGACTAACTCGACCAAGGTAACCCGAAGCCGCTTTGAAATTGAGCAGGACGGCCAGATCAGCTATCTCGAATTCGAAACCGATGGTCACGGCTGGATGACCATCTGGCACACTGAAGTAGCGAAAGACCTCCGCGGCAAAGGAATCGGACTGGAACTGGTTACCACGGCATTTCAATACGCCCGCGAAAACTCTCTGAAGGTCGATGTCATCTGTCCGGTCGCCCACCACCTCGTCGAAAAGCATCCCGAATTTCAGACCCTCCTCGGCAGGCGTTAGTACCGAATTAGCTGCACCCCGATCAATAGCGCCACAGCCCGCTGACAGCGCCGGCGGCGTGCGCAACTGCGCCTGCAGCGGGTGCGATCCACCAGGCCCTGAATCGCTGTTTTTTCATGCGGTAACTCGTAACCGATCCAAAGCTGACCAGTGACAGGTCGATGGTCAATTGTGCCGAAAACCCTGTGGGCATGATCGGATTTCCCTCGACGCACCGATGCGCTTGAATGCAGTGTCGCGTCATCCCCGCGTCCAGGACCGCCATCGTCAAATGCGCGCCATTGAGCAGGAAATATTGCGCGTCCATCGGCTTCGGGCTTGCCCCCGATGGCTTGAACGACAGCCCCGCAACTTGCGCTGCGAATCCAGCCGGTGCCCAGGAATCACCAGCGCTCGCCGCATCCACCGGCAACGCCCATGATGTGGGCCGGCTCGCCGCCTCTCGCTCTATCTCCGCGAAAATCACTAACTGCCCTTGCGCAGGACAAATGCAGGCACCCATCGCCAGCAACACGACTACCGCGGAACTCCCCGTCTTCATGTCGTTCTCCAACCGCCGGCTTGCCGACTGAGAGAAATATCGACCGAATACGCCGCAAAAGTAGGTGCCCCTCTTCACTATTCGCTTAAGCATTGCCAAATTCGCCTATCGGGCCGAATTGACGCCTCGCAGTCGACTCAACAAAATGCAGTCGCAGCACCAACTCGCTTGCTTCTTCGCTCCAATCTCCTCCCTCCGCAGTAAACACACCTCTTGAGGAGGCCGACCCTGGATGCGAGCAAATAAAAAGCGCCACCTCATCCGGATTGCTCTCCGGATGAGGCGGCGCTTTGATCTGCAGCTCTTAGGAGCTGATTGAACAAACTACTCCGCTGCGGTTTCGACCACCTTGGTCTGCGCGACGGTCCAGTCGGGCGCGCCCACCTTGAAGCGGGCGAAGCGGCGCACGGTGATGTTCTCACCCAGCTTGCCCACTTTCTGCGCAATCAGTTCCTTGATGCTCACGGCCTGGTCCTTGATGAAGGGCTGCTCCAGCAGGCACACTTCCTCATAAAACTTGGCCATCTTGCCGTCCACGATCCGCTCAATCACCGGGGCCGGCTTGCCGGTCGCCGCCGCCTGCGCACGGAAAATCTCCTTCTCCCGCTCCAGGTCCTCGGTCGTCACATCTTCGGGCTTCACATAGCGCGGATCGGTCGCCGCGACGTGCATCGCGATGTCCTTCATCAGCTCCTGGAAGTCCTCGGTGCGCGCCACGAAATCGCTCTCGCAGTTGATCTCCAGCAGCACGCCGATCTTGCCGCCGGCATGGATATACGTGCCCACGGAACCTTCATTCGTATTCCGCGCTGCCTTCTTCTGCGCCGACGCCATGCCGCGCTTGCGAAGAACTACAAATGCATCCTCGATGTTTCCCTTGGCTTCCTGCAACGCTTTCAGGCAGTCGCCCATCGGCGCGCCTGACTTCTCGCGCAGATCCTTTACCAACTTGGCATCAATCTTCTCACTCACCGGTGTCATCTCTCTTCCTTCTCATTTGCCAGCTCCAATCTCATTCGATCGGACCGCTGCGTTAATGCGCACAAATCTACACAGATCCTTGGCCCTCAGACCCAAAGTCCGCCACACCGCACGTGCTTAGACCGCCGCACCGCAGGTGCCAAAAGAAAAGCGTGGCACTTAACTCGGTGGCCACGCTCTCCGTATTTGCGCATGTCATGCGCAGAAAGGATCAATGGCCGCCTTCGGCTGCCTCGGCCTCTTCAATCAGGGCCGCAACCGCTGCCGGCGCCTTGCGAATGCCGCCGCCTACCGCCGCATCAAAGTCGAAGTCCTCGGGAGCTGCCGCTTCCAGGGCCACGCCTTCTTCAGCCGCAATCGCCGGTAATTCCTCGGCGAACGCCTTGTCGCCCACCAGGTTCACGCCCTCGGCCGCCGAGTCGGCGATCTTCGAGGTGAACAAGCGAATTGCGCGCAGAGCGTCGTCGTTGCCCGGAATCACGTAGTCCACTACCGTCGGATCGCAGTTCGTATCCACCACCGCAACCACCGGAATGCCCAGCTTGCGCGCTTCCTTCACGGCAATCGCTTCGTTGTTCGAATCGATCACGAATAGCGCATCGGGCAGCCGCTTCATGGTCTTGATACCGGCCAGGTTCGCCTGCAAGTGCTTCCGCTCCCGCTCCAGCTTGATGACTTCCTTCTTGGTCAGCAATTCATACCGGCCATCCGTAGCCATTTCATCCAGTTCCTGAAGGCGCTTCACCGACTTCTGCACCGTCACCCAATTGGTCAGCAGCCCGCCCAGCCAGCGCTGGTTAATGTAGGGCATGCTGGCGCGGTTGGCCTCTTCAGCCACTGCATCCTGCGCCTGGCGCTTGGTGCCGACGAAAAGAATCGTCTTGCCTCCCGCGCACAGCTCGGTGACAAACTTCGACGCATCCTTGAAAAGCTTCAGCGTCTTCTGCAAGTCGATGATGTAGATCCCATTGCGCTCGCCGAAGATGTACTCCTTCATCTTGGGATTCCAGCGCTTGGTCTGATGCCCGAAGTGCACACCCGCTTCGAGCAGCTCCTTCATTGTGATCGTGGCCATTGGCCTCCTTTGTGAATTGCATCCGGACTTCTGATCTGTTGCCCGGATTGAACCCGCTCGCGCGGGAGATTTGAATATCCAGAGGTCAGTTCCCAGTTATCACGACCGCATCGCAACACTGATCTCTGACCCACTGACAACTATCTCTTGCTGAACTGGAACCGCTTGCGCGCGCCCTTCTGTCCGTATTTCTTGCGTTCCTTCACACGGGCATCCCGGGTCAGCAGGCCTTCGGCCTTCAGCGTCTTCCTCAGTTCGGGATTGAACTCGATCAGGGCACGGGCAATGCCCATCTTCACCGCATCGGCCTGCGCGGCAACACCACCGCTCTTCACCGTGGTGACCACGTCGAAACTCCCGGCCAATTCGGCAACCACCAGCGTCCGCTTCGCGGCCACACGCTGCTGCTCCGTCACGAAGTACTCTTCGAATGCTTTGCCGTTGACCTTCCACTCACCCGTTCCCGGACGCAGGAAGACGCGGGCGATCGCTGATTTGCGCCGCCCTGTTCCGTAATACTGAACCAGATCTGCCATTTTTCCTCTTAGCTTCTAGCTTCTAGCCTCTAGCTCCACGCCAGAAACCTCGAAGGCTTAAATTTCTCGAACCGGGCTAGCAGCTAAAAGCTAGCAGCTAGCGGCTGCTCTTACGCCACTTCCAGCGCCACCGGACCCTGCGCCTGGTGGGGGTGCTTGTCGCCGCGATAGACCTTCAGCTTGGTCGCCATCTGCCGTCCCATCTTGCTCTTGGGAAGCATGCCCTTGATGGCCTCTTCCAGCACCTTCTCCGGCCGCCGGTTGATTAACCGCGTAAACGACTCTTCGCGCAGTCCCCCCGGAAAACCGGTATAGCGGCGATAAAGCTTGCTCTGACTCTTCAAGCCCGTCAGCCTAACTTTCTCCGCGTTGATGACTATCACGTGATCGCCCATATCGATGTACGGCACGTACTGGGGATTCAACTTGCCGGCCAAAACACTGGCGGCCTTGGTCGCCAGCCGGCCCAAAGTCTGGCCGCTGGCATCTACCACATACCACTTGCGGTCAATATTCTTGCCGCTCGGAACAAAGGTCGACATCGCTCTTCTGCCCTCTAAAAACTTCCTGGCCAACTCCGGCCGAAAACTTCACGCAAAGCGCGTTTGCCCGCGCTAACTCGGCACGGGCCAAATTCCACCCACTTCCAAACAATTCTGTTCGGGTGAGGACTGCGGGGCTTACCCTCTTTGGGTTCCTGACTCTGCCTGGCTCAAAACACCTGCCAGCAGAAGGTGCCTGTTTCTCGAAGACCAGGAAAAGACTCTTCCAGCAGGTCCGGGGTAACAATCACAGACCTCAGGCGCAACACCGCACAAGGACTCCAGAATACGCGATTCAGGATTCAGAGTCAATCAATCGACCACCCTTTAAACGCCGGTAACCACGAAATTTGCTTGGAAACCCAGGGTGACTCCGCCGCTCCCCGCGCAACACTTCAACGACGAGTTCCCGCTGGCGTTTTTATCCATCGATTGAGCCCTGCTCGCATGCCACAACGCGCGCCGCAAACCCCACACCAGGCTTGGCCGGCGCACCATGCCTTCCTCACAGCACTCCCGCCGCCACCGGCGTAGAATTCCGGCCGAGCCCGCTTCCCGGCTCCTGGGAGCGCTGCATGTCTTACGTACAGGTACCTACCTCGCGCGGCCAAATGCGTTGCTACCTCGCCCTTCCCACCCACACACAGCCTGCGCCCGGCGTCATCGTTCTCCACGACGTCGGCGGCATGAGTCAGGATCATCGCAATCAGGCCGATTGGCTCGCCCAGGCCGGCTTCCTTGCTCTCGCCGTCGACCTCTACTACCTCGGCGGCTTCCTGCGCTGCATCCGCAGCATCGCCCGCGACCTCATCGCCCGCCAGGGTCCAGCTTTCGACGATGTCGAGTGCTGCCGCTCCTGGCTCGCTGCCCAGTCCGCCTGCAATGGCAAGATCGGCGTTGTCGGCTTCTGCATGGGCGGAGGCTTCGCCCTCCTGCTCGTGTCCGGACACGGCTTTTCTGCGGCCGGCATCAACTACGGCGGCAAGCTCCCGCCGGACGTCGACCGCTTCCTCCAGGCCGCCTGCCCCGTTGTCGGCAGCTATGGCGGAAAAAGCCGCTGGGAGCGAGGCGTCGCCGACGACCTCGAACGCGCCCTGCAGCGTGCCCTCGTCCCCCACGACGTCAAGGAGTACCCCGACGCCGGCCACTCCTTCATGAACAACAAGCAGCAATTCTGGTTCAAGCTCCTGCGCTTCTCCGGCATCGCCTACAATGAGCCCGCTGCCATGGATGCCCGCGGCCGCATCACTGCTTTCTTCCATGCCCATCTCGGCGGTTGATGCTGCTCCCATCCAGTCACAGCGCCCCCTGCTTGCACGCCGCCTCCAGCACCGTGTTCCGTCCCTGCTTCCAATCGGCCGGGCTTGGCACCGCTTCCACGTCCGGCTTGATCCCCACCCCTTCAAACCGTGATCCGTCCGGAAAAATCTCCCGCTTGGCGCCAATCATGATCATCATTCCCTTGCCGAGGTCCAACATGTACGGCTGCCCACTGCTCCCTGCCGTGGTCTCCCTCACCAATGTCGCCCGCTGTTTGTCTTTGAACGGCATGGTGAAGTCTTCGCACGCCAACATGCACCCGGCATCGACGATCAGTATGAGTTTCCCAGCGAAATGATCTTGCGACGACTTGGCCGGCGCGCTTCCCCAAACCATGTCGGGACGGTTGAACATCATTCTCCAGCGCGGCATACACGCGGCTCGCCACATACACCCGCTCGCTGAAAGTGAGTTGGGGTGCGTCATCCATCGCGCGCGCAGACACGCAGGATAGAAATACCGTCGATGCGACTAAGCCAAGCAATACGATGCTGCGGATCAAGAGTCTCGTCATTTGGCCGTTGTCCTTCGTTATCACCTACGCCCGCGCCGCTCACGATGTTTCCCGTGTCACGTCCAGCATTGACGCGCAACACCCGCGTGGCTTAAGCCCCTATCGAATCCCGCGTATTGTTCCTCGTCAAACACAAGAAAATTATTTTGACCGCCTCTGTAACGTTGCATCGCCCGCACCCACTACTGCGCAGTAACACACTCTGACCGCGAGTCAGAGCACCTCCCCTAATGAAGGATCTGAAGTCCATGAAGAACAACACCCTGGTTCTCTCTGTCACGCTCCTGCTCGCCGCTCCTCTGGCCGCCGTTGCGCAAAACGTCAAGCACCTTCAACCCAACGAAATCCCCACCAACCTCCCCGGCGCAACCACGATTGCGGCTCCCCCGGCTGGTTTCGACCCCATCTCTGCTTCCGATGAAGACCTCGCCTACCACGGCTTCCCGCCCCGCCCCAACCAGACCACCGATGCCACTCACTATGCTTCCTGGGTACGTGCCATGAAGGCCTCCAAGACTCGCATCGTGCCCAAGCTCGAGCAGACCAGCGTCTTCCATGGTCCCGCCAAGCAGCAGAATGGCAAGAACACCACTCCCGGTGCGGTTTCCAACGGCGGCACTGCCACTTCTTCGAACTGGAGCGGCTATGTCGACTTCAGCGGCGCCGGCAGCTATGGTTCTGCTTCCTACTACTACATCGTGGCGGACTACATCGTTCCCCCCGCTCGTCAGGCCTTCGGCGCTTGCACCGGATCGTGGGACTACAGCTCCTCGTGGGTCGGCATTGACGGATGGGGATCCGGTGACGTTCTCCAGGCCGGCACCGAGTCCGATGCGTACTGCTCCGGCGGTTCCACCGGCACGTACTACTCGCCGTGGTATGAGTGGTATCCCTACGGCGAAGTGCGCATCGGCGGCTTCCCCGTTGCTCCCGGCGATGAAATGTTCGTTGAAGTCTGGCATACCTCGTCGACCCAGGGCTACGCCTACATGGTCAACGAAAACAACGATCAGGTTGTCGAAGTGGGCTTCACCGCTCCCGCGGGCACTTACCTCGTCGGCAACTCCGCCGAGTGGGTTGTCGAGCGCCCCTCCGTCGGCGGATCGCTTGCGACTCTGACCAACTACATCGCTGATGTGTTCTGGAACTCTTACGCTTACACTGAGTCGTACGTACTCTCCACTCCTAGCACCAGCAACGCGTACGCCATCACCATGTACTCCGGCTCCTCCCCCATCTCCTACCCCATCCTCATTGGGTCTGAAGCCTTCGTCGCATACGATGAAGGGCCAGCCTACTAACTGCAATCCCGGCGTGCCTGCACGCTGAGACCAAAACGGCGACGGCCAACCAGCCGTCGCCGTTCCTATTGCTCCCTGGTGTATCCTGCCCTTCCACTCACCGTGTCATCCAGGCCGACATCGCTCGCGGCGGCAAAGAACTATCTCGAAATGCGGGGGCCGGATCAAGGAGCGAATTCTGCGCGATCTCAGGTGTTGTCAGGTTAGTAACATGTGCGCCCAAAGCGGCTCTTGAGAATATGCATGCAGAAGGAGAGGAAATTTTGCCGAGTTTGGGCAAACGGGTTTTTCGTCAAAACGCCGTATGCGCGTAAGTGACTATTTGTGAACGATATACAGATGTGCGAGGAAATGGCAAAATTGGTACTTTTCTGTAATTTTTAAAAATGCGCACGGTGAATGCTTGTAAGCGCATGAATGCAAAAGAGATGCACGCAATTATCGGGTCTTTGCAAAGGCCGTTTTTCGGGGGTTTTCAGGCGTCGGACCGCGGAGACATACGCAAATAACCAGTGTTCATGCGGGTTTCGCGATCATTGCCGTTTTTTCGCAGACGGAAAAAGTGACGCATTGAAGTCCGCCGGGTGTGACGATTGCCGGCCAAGATGGCGGGAGACGCCTGGTGGCAGAGGGGGCCAGTTTGCCGCAACAAACACCCAAAAAAATGGCGGCGGCTGGTTGGCCGTCGCCATTTTTGTCTACCGAAAATCGAAAGGAAGTTACTTCGCAACTTACTTGAATGTTATCGGCCCGCTTGTCGGTTAACTAAGCGGCCTGTAACTTGATAACTCCCACCCTGACTTCAGGCAATCTTGAGGTTGGCGGTCGCGCGAACCCGAAAGCGCTTCATCTGGATCGACAGCGTACGCTCGATCTTTTTCAAATCGCCGCGTTCCGCTGGTCCGGCAAAGGTGGAGGCAATACCGTGCGCTGACGCCCGGCCGGTGCGGCCCACGCGATGGACAAAGTCTTCCGCAACCTTGGGAAGATCGTAGTTCACGACGTGAGCCACGTTGGCTACGTCGATGCCGCGCGCCGCCACATCCGTCGCCACCAGCACGCGGTGACGTCCCTCGGAGAAGCTGCGTAAAGCAGCGTTGCGCTGCGACTGGGTGCGGTCTCCGTGGATTTGCGTTGCCGACCAGCCCGAGCGCGTAAGGCGCCGTGCCACGCGGTCCGCTCCGTGCTTGGTGCGCACGAAGACCAGGAAGCTTCCCTGTTCGGCGCCCAGCAAGTGCTCCAGCAGTTCCTGCTTCTTGTCCTGGTCCACTTCGAACGTCCGCAACTCCACATTCTCAGCCGGCTTTAACACCGAACCGATCTCGATGCGCGCAGGATTCTTCAGGTAGTTCCGCGCTACATCTTTCACCGCGCCTTCGAGCGTGGCCGAGTAGCACAAGGTCTGCCGTTCCTTCGGTAGCATCGATGCAATGCGCGCGATCGCCGGCTGGAAACCCATATCCAACATGCGATCCACTTCGTCCAGCACCAGTATCTTCACCTGGTCAAGCCGCACCAGTTTGCGCTTGAGAAAATCTTCCAGCCGCCCCGGCGTGGCCACAATGAGCCGCGCCCCGCGCCGAATGGCATCCAGTTGCGAACCTTCGTTCAGTCCGCCAACGACCAGCGCCACCGCCTGCGAGTGGTTGGAACGAATGGCGCGAAAAGCCTGCTCTACCTGCATTGCGAGTTCGCGGGTGGGGAGAAGAATCAGCGCGTGCGCGCCGCGGCCTTCAGCCTTCTGCAGCATCTCCACAATCGGAATGAGAAAGCTGAGTGTCTTGCCGGTTCCGGTTTGCGCTGTGGCCAGCACGTCGCGGCCTTCGAGCGCCGGAGGAATCGCGCCTGCCTGAACCGGCGTGGGGATTTCAAACTTGTTGGCATTGAGCCGCGTCATGAGAGCGGCCGAAAGTGAAAATTGCGCAAAGCGCGCAGTTCCATTGTCTGTAACTTCTGTTTTCAAGCTATTAGTCAAGATAGTACTTTCCTGTTGATTCCGGGGCTCCTGCTTCCCAACGGGCCTGCAATCGGAATCGGACGTGCGGTGCGCACACAACAATCGCGTTGCACACGAACTCGCTCTTCAAATTTGCGTAAAAGCCAACCTACGCTGTTTAACGCCGGTCGGCGCATCGCCGATTCGGCTACCCCGCTTCCATTGGTCCGGTTTCATCGCCGATCGCATTCGACGGCGCCGAGAACTTACACAGTTCTCAGGTAAGTCACCGGTCAGGAGACTTTGGGGTATACGCTGTAGGGGCTTGGGGGAATCTGTGCCAGGCTGAGTTGCCAATTGAAGGCAAACCGCCGCTCACGACCAAATCACTGAGCGCAACGCCAGTATAGCATGAATCTGTTTTTATTCTGTTCCGCAGCGTTTCAGTGGCTGCCATCGAGGCGCGCCGCTATGCTCTCTGCCAGGCGTTCGAGTTCGCTATCCCCTGCAGTTGCCGGAACCTGCGACTCATTCAAGCGACCGAAGCGGGCGTCGGGAAAGCCCATACGACGCTTCAATGCAAGGATTTCCGCCATTTTGTCAGCAGGAATAAACGCGAGCGGCTTCCCGATCTGCTGCGAAATGAGATAGGTCTGGCAGTACGTATCGAATATCTCGACCAACCACTCGGCATGCGTGGCGGTATCGGCCCAGCAGACCACTCCATGATTGGTGAGCAGAATGGTGTTGTGATCCTGCACGTAAGGAAGCACGGTGTCTGCAAAGGCTTGCGTGCCGGGCGTTTCGTAAGGCGCCACGGCGGCGGGACCGATGAAGATTTCATATTCGGTGACCAGACCGATGGGCGGAGCGGTACCGGTCATGGCGAATGCCGTGGCGTGTGGCGGGTGGCAATGGACCACCGCGCGCGCCCGCGGATTAGCGCGATAAATGGCGAGGTGCAGGAGTAACTCGCTGGTGCGCAACCTATCCCCGGCAACAATGTTGCCATTCAGGTCGGAGAGACAGATATCAGCGGGCTCAATGTCGCCTTTGCTCAACATTGTGGGAGTGCAGAGCACATATTCCGCGCCCAGCCGCACGCTGATGTTGCCCCCATTTCCGTCCACATACTGCCGCTTCCATAACTTTCTGCCCACGGCAATTATCTCCGTACGAATCGTGTTTGCCTCAGACGAGTTCGCGACGGCCGAAGGGGAAGTCTGGCAAGCCTGCCTGTCGCCCAGGGTCTCGACGCCTCCCTGCGCCACTTTTCTTACGCGCTCTGTCTCCGGGCTTAAGACATGTTCCATTGCCGACCTCACCATAACGTTCACCGCGAACCGGTTGGGCTGTCCCCCCTCTCAGATTACATATAGAGGGCGAAGTCGCATTCGGCCGGTGACTCGGGTCACGCGAAATTCAGAGAAAAACGCGCTGCACCGTAACTTTTCTTCCAGGGACTGCGAAGAAGTATACGACTGCCGTAAATCGACGTCCCGGAACGCTTGAAGCATGGCCCGGGACCACGGTGGCAATCCCCGCATATGGAGAAAAACCTATGAAGATCCTTCCCTGTTTGAGTGTCATCGCCCTCACCATCGGCTCTGCTTCCTGCGCTTTTGCACAGGGGTGGAATGAGGAGGCTGTCGTGGTGACGGCTTCGAACGCCACCAACAACCAGCTCCTGGTGTACAGCACCGCGGACAAACTGATTCAGAGCATCGCCACCGGCGGAGCAGGGGGAGCGAGCGGGAACGCGGGCGGCATCGCATACTCAAACAACAAGCTTGCCGTGGTGAACTTCGGCTCGCAGAATGTATCGGTGTTCGAGAAGACGGAACATGGATTTCAACTCAAGCAGTTGATTGCAACGGCCTCGAGCCCGGTGAGTGTAGCGTTCGGACACAATCATCTCTACGTTCTGGGAACGACGCACGTGGAGTCGCACAGGATCTACGAATTCGGCGTGGACCTGAGCGCCGACGGTAGCGCCCCGCTGGTGTTGGCCGACGGTTCGGCGGCGCAGGTGGGAGTGATCGCAACGCAGTTGATTCTTTCTGAAAAGAACAATGCGATCGAGAGCGTAAATCTGAATGGCAACGGCGCCGTCGTAGGCGCGGCCGCACTGGTGAGCAACATTCCCTCGAATGTGAATGCTCCTTTCGGGCTGGCGACGCGCGGCAATGACGCCTATGTCACGATCGCCCACGCCGACGAAATCAGCCTGGTGCGCAATGACGCTGTCGTTACTGTTACCGGGTCGGGAACGCAGCATGCGCCGTGCTGGCTGGCCCTTGATGGCCCATTCCTCTTTTCGTCCAATTCACCGAGCATGAGTATTTCGCGTTACCTTGTGTACGGGCAGAAGATCATTCAACAGGCCGCGGTGGCCGCGACGTTGAACGGCGATCCGACGGATATTGCCTACCAGTCCGGAATGATCGCCGTTATTGACAGCAACGCCACCGTCGCGCATCTTTCCCTGTTCAACGTGGATGGAGACGGTAACCTAACCTTGAGGGGCGCGACAAGCATGAACAGCGCCAACGGTGTTGCCATCGTGCGCACCGACGACTAAGTAACTTTTGGTGCAACCGGGGCGGACTGACTGCACAAGGAAGTCCGCGCCGGGCGGTACACAGCAACGGGCAGAATGGATGCAGACGACTACTCCGCGTCCTTGCGGATACACGAGGATCCCATGATGCCCACTCGTTCGGCGCCGGACACTGCGCCGCCGCTGGGCCTGGAATCGCTGATGTCAGGCTACCAGCGTGCGGATGAGAATGCGGCCGCGGCCCTCATCGAACGAGTGAGCCCGCTGTTGCTGCGTTTTTTTCTAATGCAGTCGTCCACGCGGCGCTCTGCCGAGGACCTGTTGCAAGATACATGGATGCGCGTACACACGGCACGCCACACGTATCGCGTCGGCGAGCCGGTTCTGCCCTGGATCTTCTCCATCGCGCGCCATGCTCGGGTAGACAACTACCGTAAAGTACGGCGTGTCGAAATTCGCGAGACGCAGGTGGATGAGCTTCCGCAGACGGCAGCCCCGTCTGATTCGCCGCAAGACGAAGCCGCTCTCGACGCGATGCTGGCATCGCTGCCCGAGAGCCAGCGCGAAGTGATCGTGATGCTCAAGGTTTCAGGAATGAGTATTGAGGAGGTAGCGCGCGCCACATCAACGAGCGCCGGTTCAGTGAAACAAAAAGCGCATAGGGCGTATGAGAAGCTGCGCACGATCCTTACCCGCGAAGGGAGGAGCCAATGATGCCAGACAAGATCGACGAGATGCTGGCCCGGGCCGCCCAACGTGCGATACCGACCGATGCAGGACGGGCGGCAATGGATCGTGCGCGGGCCGCACTAATCAAGGATCTGCGCCCGGTGCAACCGATCCCGCCGGTGTGGGCATTCACGCTGATTCTCGTTGGCGCTTTTGTAGTCGTGGGCGGAGCGAGCGCATCCCTTCTCGGCTTGCACGGCGTGCACGCACTCAGCCCGATGCAACGCACGTTCATCTTTCCGGCCCTTCTTGCTGCCGCATGGGTAGCAGCACTGGGGTGTGCGCGAGCCATGCGCCCCGCAGGCGGATCGCGCCTGGGCGCGGCGGCGCTGGCGATTGCCTCGGCGGCCTTCCCGGTGTTGTTCTCGCTGATTTTCAACGGCTATGGAACGCGAAGTTTTGTCCATGAAGGAATTCCGTGCCTGGTGGCGGGCATGTGCGTCGCGATTCCGACGGCGCTGGTGATTACATTCATCCTGCGGCGGGGCTATGTGATGAGCTGGGCGGCGGCGGGCGTGGCGGCGGGATCGCTGGCCGGATTGACGGGATTAGCGATGCTGGAATTGCACTGCCCTAATTTGAAAGCCATTCATGTCATGGTGTGGCACGTGGCGGTGGTGGTAGTGAGCGGCGTTCTGGGATGGGCGGCTGGGGCGATCGCGGGCGCGGTGCAGCGGCGGAGTGCGCCTCAGCCAGAGCGCTGAGGCTGGGAAGTCGATCAAGGGAGAGAAAGGGATCGAAGCCCGGATCCCTCCTCTGTTCGTGCCATGGGAAACCTCAGTCGGCCGGCACCAGCTTGCGCTGGAGGGCCTCCAGCGTTTGCCCCTTGGTTTCGGGATAGGTGGACCATACCACCACAAACTGCACCAGCGTCATCATTGCGAAGAAGATGAACGGCACATTGCGCCCGACGCTTTCGGCCAGGATGGGAAAGGCGAGCGCAATGATGGTGTTCATGATCCAGTGGCTGGCGTTGCCCACGCCCTGGCCCTTGGAACGTACGTGGTTGGGAAACACTTCGCCGATATAGACCCAGATGACCGCGCCCTGGGAGAGCGCGAAGAACGCGATGTAGGTAATCAGCAGCCACACGAGGGCACCCGGATGCGAATGGGTTCCGAAGATCCAGGCCACGCCGGAGAGACAGGCAGCCGTGCCGGCGGCGCCGATGAGCAGCAGCGTCTTACGGCCCAGCTTATCAATGACGCTCATGCCGACCATGGTGAAGATGAGATTGGTGAAGCCGATGGCGATGGCCTGTTCGTCGCCCGAGATCTGGCTGAAACCGGCGGCGAGGAAGATGTCGTTGAGGTAGTAAAGGATGGCGTTGATGCCGGCCAGCTGGTTAAACGCGCCGATGGTGATGGCGAGGAAGAGGGGGTAGCGGTACTTCCACCGAAACACCGGCTCGTGCGCGGTGGCGTGCTCCTGGTTGAGCGCGGCACGAATGTCGGCGAGTTCGCCCTCGGGGTCCGGCTCGCCCATAAGCTTAAGGACGGCGAGGGCCTCGTCAATGCGATTCTTCGAAGCCGACCAGCGCGGGCTGCGCGGAATTCCGAAGAGCAGCACCAGAAATCCCAGCGCCGGGACGGCCGCGACGCCGACCTGCCAGCGCCATTCGGTGGCCCCCAGATGGAGCGTGCGGATGAGGTAGTTTGACGTGTAGGCGACGAGGATGCCGAAGACCACGTTGAATTGAAATGCGCCGACCAGCCGGCCGCGCCACTTGGCCGGCGCGAGTTCAGCGATATAAACGGGCCCCAGCACGGATGAGGCGCCAATGCCCAGTCCACCGATGAAGCGGAAGACCATCAGCGAAGGCCAATTCCAGGCCAGTGCGCCGCCGATCGCGGAGACGACATAAAGAACTGCAGTGAGGCGAAGCGTCTCGCGCCCGCCCAGTTTCTGACCCACCACACCGGCGCCGAGGGATCCGACGACCGTACCGATGAGGGCAATGGCGACCGTCCATCCTTTGCCCTGGGGGCTCAAGTTGTACAGCTTCACCAGGGCATCGATCGCGCCCGAGATCACGACCGTATCGAAGCCGAACAACAGTCCGCCGAGCGCACCGGTGAGGGTGGCTTTCATCAGATTTACATTGGGTCGCATCGTCCTGGAATCCTAACTGAATTGCATTGTTAACCCACTCATCGTACAGACTGAGGCGGCAACCGGCAATCGGCTGATGCAGTTACGACGCGACAGGGGCCTCGACATCCGGCCTGGCTAGCCCCTTTTGTGCACCGGCCTGACGCACAGCACGCGGCAGCGATGTTTGCCGCCCGCGCTCCAGGCCAGGGGCATGCGGCTTTCGATGAAGGCACAGTCGCCGGTCTCGAGGCTCTCGTGCAAACCGCCCGCGTCCAATTGCAAGCGGCCCTCGAGCACATAAACCAGGCCAGTGGTTCCGCGCTCGTCGCCGTCTAAAAACCCATCGGCGCCGCCGCTGGGAACTTCGATCATCTCGGCGCGCAGGCTGGACGAACCCGTAACCGAGTTCAGAGGAACAGCCTTCAGAGGCTCCACTCCCCGCGTGTTGCCCAGGAGATGCGCCTTGCGGCTGATCGAAAGGGTATGGTACTCAGGTTCATTGAAGAAGTGGCTCATGCCCACGCCGTATACCCGGCCGATGGTGGCCAGCGTAGGCAACGTGGGAATCATTCGATCGGTTTCAAGTTTGGAGAGCAGCGCCGTGGAGAAACCGGTTTCGGCCGCAAGCCGTGAAAGTGTCAACCGCTTCTGGGTGCGCAGAGCGCGAAGCTTCATTCCGATGCAATAGGGTTCAAGGGACCATTGTGCAGATGAGGCTGCCTTCGTCATTTCGTTCCCTCCGACGTCGAGGCTGCCACGCAGTCCGGTGTAGAATCTGGAAGAATTCTGGAAATCAGGTCGAACGCGATAGAGGGACGGCCGGATTTCCCAATTCGGATAAAATAGGTCACATTAGTAAGAAGAGAGTTCCATCGAAGAGTCTTATCCCCATCTGAATCGAAGGAAAAAAACAGCAGCCCATGAGATTCTGACCGCCTGCTGCAAAGCTCATAACGAGAGGCAATCTTCCCCCATGATGAAACAAATTCTTTCTGCCCGTTTCCTTGTGCCTGATCTGCGCGTGCACGTTGTGGCCACGGCACTGCTGTGCGCAACCGTTCCTTGCCTGGCCCAGGGGAAGCCTGAGGCGGCGGGCGACGTGCTGGTGCTGAGCAACGGCGATACGCTGCATGGCAAGCTTGTCAGCGAGATCGCGGGCAAGGTGACCTTCCACAGCGATCCCCTGGGCGACGTCACTATTGCTTGGGAAAAGATAAAAGAATTGCATGCCGCGGAAAAATTTGCGGTGCTGGACAAGACCGTGAAGATGCATGGCAAGAAGAACAAGGGACAGGTTCCGATGGGTTCCATCGAAGTCGCCAACCAGGCAGTCACAGTGAGTTCCGAAAACGGCCCGGCGGGAGCGCCGATACCGGTCAAAAACGCGCAGTACATTGTGGACCAGGCGACACTCGAGAAGCAGATGGATCGCGAGCCGGGATTTTTTTCGGGATGGAACGGCGCGGCTACCGCGGGAGCAACCCTGGTGACGGCAACGCAGAATCAATACACCTTCTCCGGCGGAGTGGGCCTGGTGCGCACGGTGCCCACCGTGAGTTGGATCAACCCGAGAAACCGCACCTCGGCCGACTTTACCGCCTCCTACGGAAAAATTACGCAGCCGGCGTACGTCGCGGACGGCGTTGTGGTGCCGGAGTCGGTGACCAAGTCGTCGATTTATCATGCGGATGCGGAACGGGATCTGTACCTCTCGCCGCGGTTCTTCGCCCTGGTGCAGGCCGCCTTCGATCACAACTTTGCACAGGACCTGCAACTGCAACAGATCTATGGCGGCGGAATTGGGTGGACGGTGCTCAAGACGCCCAAACAGGAAGCCGATTTGAAGGGGACCATGCAGTATGAGAAGCAAAGTTTTATCAGTGGGGCTTCAGGAACAAATCAGAATCTGATTGGTTCTACTTTCGCTGCAACTTATTTGCTTCACATGAAACTGGTCACGTTCACGCAAGGACTTGAGTTCATCCCCGCTTACAACACGCCGCGTGCCTACTCGGCAAACGAAACCAACACGTTCGCGTTTCCCGCTTACAAGAGTCTCAGCTTTTCTCTCGGAACAATGGATAGCTATCTCAACGATCCGCCCATCTCCGAGCCGCCGACGAAGCGGAACTCGTTCCAATTCACGATGGGTCTCACTTATGCAATCAAGTCCAAATATTAACTGTGCGGAAAACATTACGCTTGCAACTTAATCGGAAAATGGGGTTACCCGGGGATGATTGTCTGCGATCGATACAACATTTCGAAAGATGTTTTCATTTCCGGAAAAACTAACTGATTTTCCCATTGCCTTTGAAGATTGCAAGTAGCATAATCGACAGCTATCCGGGCCCCACAGAGCACACAGAACCAACTACCTTCAACGCTTCCCCTGAGGTCATCTACAGAAGGGGTCACGTCCTTGCTGGAACAGATTACCATTCAACCTGACTTAGATAGGTAATCTTTCCGGAGTGGGCCGGGACCCTCTGAAAGCGCGCTCGTCCCGATGACCATCTCATCCGTAGTTCGTACCGACACCAGGCAGACAGAATACACATTCGGCAACTTTCAAATGCTGGCGGATGGCACGCTCCTGCATGGGGAGGAGATCATCCACCTTCCCCCCAAGGAACTTACCGCATTGCGATTCCTTTTGAACCACGCCGGGGAAGTGGTGACTCGCGTTCAACTCAAGCGCGCACTTTGGGGGGACGTAAATGTTACTCCCGATAGCGTCCCTCGTTGCTTGTCTTCGCTGCGCGCCCGACTTGAAACCGAGCAAAGCATTCAGACGGTATACAAACGAGGTTACCGATTTGTGGGACCGGTTCGGTACGTCGGTGCGCCCATCAAATCCCGCTCGCGCCTTGCCATCATGCCCTTCGCGGTGGGCCCCCACGTAGCCCTGCATCTGGGCCCCACCATTGCCGAAGAGGTCACAGCGTGTCTGACTGAAAAATGTCCGCCATCCGTATTGGTTCTGGCGCGTGATTCTGTTTTTACGCTGGCGCGCAGGGGTCTCACCGCAGCACAGGTTGGGGAAACACTCAAGGCAGACCTGGTCCTCACCGCCACTCTCTTCTCATTGCCCACGCACTACCGACTGCGCGCCGAGATGATCCGCGTGGAAGACGGCGTCCAAATCTGGATAGAAGACTTGCTGGTGGCAAACAGCCGCGTTGCCGCACTGCAATCGGAACTGATTCAGCAACTGTTGTTTCGCCTGGGGACACATGACTCCATCTCGCTGGAGGCCGGTGCACATGCATTGCAGAGCGCATCCTCGCGGCCCGAGGCCTACGAACTGTTTCTGCGCGGGCGCTATGAATGGCAATCGTGCGAGCGCCACCGCATGCAGGATGGCATGCAGCACTTGATCCGCGCCACCGAGTTGGACACCACTCTTCTGTCCGCGCATGTGGACCTCGCCAACGTGTGTGTGGGCCAGGAACTGTATGGTTTTTTGTCTCCGGAAGTGGCCGCGAAAGAGATTCGCCGCATTGCCGCATGCATCCCCGATGTGGCCTGCAACGCGCCGAAGTTCCTGCCCACCATGGGCTGGTACAGTTTCCACGTGGACCGCGATATGGCCGCGGCGCTGGAGATGTTTTCACTCTCCACGCATCTGCCTCATGACCCGTGGACCACCAGGCTCCGCGTCATGTTTGCAGTCAGCCGGCACCGTTTCGACGAGGCACTCGAATGGCTCCGTGCGGCATTGGCCGTCGACCCCTATGCACCCTGGCTCCATGCCCGCCTGGCATGGACGCATCATCTCGCCGGGGATGCGCAGAAAAGCGTCGAGCAAATCGAGAAGAGCCTGAATCTCTTTCCGGACCACGAAAGCAATCGTCTGTATGGATCTGTGATCCTGGCTTACAACGGGTATGCCGCGCGCGCTGCGGAACTGGCCGAGGAACTCGCGCGCCGAACACCCTATTTCGACATTGCGACGGCGGTGCGTGCGTATGCGCTGGCCCGGGACGAACACCGGGACGAGGCTCACTCCCTTTTGGAACGTCTGCAATGGCTGAGCCGGGGGCGATTCGTCCTGAGTTCATTTACCGCTGCGGCTTATGCGGAGCTGGGCGACGAGCAGGGTGCGATCGATGAGCTTCTTGCCGCCGACCGCACGCGTTGCCCGTGGTTCTTCCAGACGCTCGCCGATCCCCGCCTGAAAAGCCTCCGCGGCCATTCGCAGTTCAAAAAGATGCTGGCGGCTCTCAATGAGATGGAAGCGTCGGTGGCCAACAGCCTGGAATGCCTGTTTTGAATCAACCGGCCTTGCGGAATTTCCCAAAGTAAACCGATAAAGCTAGCCAGATTTGTGTCCGGGCTAGTAGAGTGTCACAGTCCGCCTTTCTCCCTTTGGATACGCGTTTGCCTGCCTGCGCCCGCTGTCTCGCGCTCGCGAATCGCCGAGGAGAGGTGGCAGTGGCTGCCGCGCGTTGACCGCAGCCGGAAGGAACGATTCGATGATGCTTCGCCGCTTGACCTTCGTTTCGGCACTGATTTTTTGTGCTGCCCAGGCGCCCGCTCAACAACCGGCGTATCTTGATACCCACCTTTCGGCCCGCGAACGCGCACACGACCTGGTGGGACGCATGACGCTGGAAGAAAAAGCCGCTCAACTGGAAGATTGGGCAACCGCGATTCCCCGGCTCGGCATTCCAGACTATCAAACATGGAACGAGTCTCTGCACGGCGTGGCTCGCGCCGGATACGCCACCGTGTTTCCGCAGGCCATCGGCATGGCGGCGACGTGGGACCGCGCCACGGTGCACAGCATGGGCGATGTCATCTCCGCAGAGGCCCGCGCCAAGTACAACCAGGCGCAGCGCGAAGGCAATCACCGCATCTTCTACGGACTGACCTTCTGGTCGCCCAACATCAACATCTTCCGCGATCCGCGCTGGGGCCGCGGGCAGGAAACCTACGGCGAAGACCCGTTCCTCACCGGCCGCCTGGGCATTGCGTTCATCGGCGGCGTGCAGGGCAGCGACCTCGATCATCTGCGGGCGGTTGCCACCAGCAAGCACTTCGCGGTACACAGCGGGCCCGAACAACTGCGTCACGGGTTCAACGTAGACCCCAGCGAACGCGATCTTGAAGAGACTTATCTGCCGGCATTCCGCGCCACGGTGACTGAAGGTCACGTGCAATCAGTCATGTGCGCCTATAACTCCATCGACCAATTCCCTGCCTGCACCAACAAGATGCTGCTGAAAGATCATCTGCGCGACGCATGGGGCTTCAAGGGCTTCGTTGTGTCGGACTGCGGAGCCATTGTGGACGTGAACCAGGGTCACAAGAAGACGCCGGACATTACGCATTCAGCAGCCCTGTCGTTGCAGGCGGGGACTGACTTGTCATGCAGTATCTGGACACCGGGATTTAACACGCTTGCCGATGCGGTGCACCAGGGGCTGGTCACTGAAGACCTTGTGACCCAGGCGGCGGAGAGACTGTACACGGCCCGCTTCCAACTCGGCTTGTTCGACCCTCAAGGCTCGAATCCGCTGGACAAGATTCCCTTCACCGATGCGGCCAATGAGCAGCATCGCCAGATGGCACTGACGGCCGCGGAGAAATCCATTGTCCTGTTGAAGAACGATGGTGCGCTGCCATTGAAAGGCGCGCCGGGCCACATCGCGGTCATCGGCCCGACAGCGGACCAATTGACATCTATCCTGGGCAACTATGTCGGTACGCCGCTCCATCCCGTAACTCCCCTGGAGGGTATCTACAACCAGTTCCGCTCGTCGCCGATTCTTTATGCACAAGGCAGCACGCTCGCTGAAGGTGTAGGCGTGCCCGTGCCGCGCACCGCGTTCGGATTGAACAAGGGGCTGAAGACCGAGTTTTTCGCCACCTCCGATTGGACCGGACGGGCCATAGCAACCGAGACCGAACCCGCGGTGCAGAGCGACTGGGAAAATGCCAGGCCCGTCCCCGAGATGGATACGCACAATTACTCCGTGCGCTGGAGCGGCACAATCGTCGCACCGGCGGCCGGCAGCTACGTCTTTACCCTCGAGCCGGGAGACAGCTTTCCCTACTCTCCCAACGAGAGCTACCGCTTCGTGCTCGACGGCAAGGTTCTTTCTGAAGGCAGTTTGCGCGCGGGCTCGGACATGTCGGCAATGGGTAATTTCAAGGCCGCGCCGGGCGCATCGCCCACCGCTCCGCCGGTCATGAAGTTCGCCAAGCCGCCCGTGATTCAAGTGGAATTTGCAGATACGAAGGAACACGACTTCCGGCTGGAGTATTCGCACAGCGGCGACCAGGCGGGCGGCGGCTTGACGCTCAAGTGGCAGGCTCCTGCGCAGGCCCAACTCGACGAAGCGGTTGCGCGCGCCAAGGAAGCCGACGTTGTCGTAGCCTTCGTAGGTCTCTCTCCACAGCTTGAGGGCGAGGAAATGCCGATCAAGATCCCCGGCTTCTCCGGCGGCGATCGCACCAGCCTCGATCTTCCCGCCCCGCAACAAAAACTGCTGGAAGCCGTTGCCGCCACTGGCAAGCCGCTCATCGTGGTCCTGCAAAGCGGCAGCGCGGTGGCTCTGAATTGGGCCAACGCACATGCGGCCGCCATTCTCGAAGCGTGGTATCCGGGAGTTGAGGGCGGCACCGCAATCGCCCGCACGCTGGCAGGGCTCAACAACCCCGGGGGCCGCTTGCCGGTCACCTTTTACGCTTCGCTCGATGGACTGCCCGACTTCACCAACTACACCATCAAGGACCGCACGTATCGCTACTTCGCGGGCAAGCCGCTGTGGGGTTTTGGATACGGGTTGAGCTATACGAAGTTCAAGTACAGCGCGGTCAAACTATCGACAGAATCGCTCAAAGCCGGCGATCCCCTCACGGCCACAGTGACCGTGACCAACGCAGGATCGGCGGGCGGCGACGAAGTCGTTGAAGCCTACTTGAAAACCCCGCAGCAGGGCGGACCCATTCACTCATTGGTCGGATTCGAACGCGTAACGTTGGCGCCCGGCGCCAGCAAAGAAGTCAGCATCAAGATTGATTCCCGCTCGCTTTCAAGCGTGGACGACCAGGGCAATCGCTCCATTCTCGCCGGCAAATACACGCTGAGCGTGGGTGGGGCGCAGCCGCAGGAGACGGAAGCAAAGTCCGAAGCCGGTTTCACAATCACCGGCACAGCACCGGTGCCGAAATAACGAAGAGCAGCCGGGCGAAACTGGGCGATGCACTGCCCAGTTTCGCCCGGTTGCGATGCTGAATTTGCTCAAAGTCTCTGCGTAATCACCCCCTTGCCCTTTCGTATGGGCAACATACCCAACTGACAGGCTCAAAGAGTTCCCTTCCAATCTATCCCGGTGACCAACATCACACGGCACCCCGGCCTCTCTGCTCAATAATTCCTAATGAAATTCATGGACGCGTGTGTGCTTGGAGTGGTATTCGTCCTTGCATTCCTCACTTCCCAATCGATCGCGGAGGCAATTTGATTTTAGGCATTGTGAAGGACTCCACTCCTGGTGAAACCCGTGTCGCCCTCCTGCCAGAGAGCTTGAAATCGCTGCTGGCACAGGGGATCACGGTCATGGTCGAGTCGGGTGCTGGCGTCGCTGCCGGCGGTGCGGACCAGGCGTATGTCGACGCCGGCGCCACAGTCACGGCAGACAGGGCTTCCATCCTTTCGGGCGCCGATCTGCTGCCCATGGTGAATGCGCCCAACCCCGCCGACCAGGCCCTGCTCAAGCTGGGTGCCGTGGTGATCGGCTTTCTGCGGCCGCTGGATGGACCGGCGGCCCTGCTCACAGCCGTCGATCGACCGGCAACGCTGTTCAGCATGGAGTTGGTGCCGCGCATCAGCCGCGCGCAATCGATGGATGCGCTCTCTTCCATGGCCACCGTGGCGGGCTACAAAGCGGTCATCTCCGCAGCCGACAGATTACCGCGCCTCTTTCCCATGTTGATGACGGCGGCGGGTACCGTTCCACCCGCGCGCGTCTTTGTAATCGGCGCGGGCGTTGCCGGACTGCAGGCCATCGCCACCGCCCGCCGCCTCGGCGCGGTTGTTGAAGCGTACGACGTGCGGGCCGCGGCAGGCGAGCAGGTTCGTTCGTTGGGCGCCAAGTTCCTTGACGTTGACCTGGGGGGCATCAATGCCGAAGGCGGAGGCGGCTACGCAGCCGAACTGACCGAAGAGGCCCTCGATCGCGGACGCGACCTGATTACGAAGACAGCCGCGCACTCCGACGTCATCGTCACCACGGCGCAGGTACCCGGACGCCCTGCACCCCGGCTCATTCGCCGTGCGGCTGTCGAAGCCATGCGCCCCGGATCGGTGCTGGTCGATCTCGCGGCTCCGGCGGGAGGCAATTGTGAGCTCACCAAGCCGGGAGTAACCCAGAATATCGGCGGAGTGACGTTGCTCGCGCCGCTCAATCTTCCTGCCGAAGTACCTGTGGACGCCAGCCATCTTTACGCGCGCAACGTTCTCAACTTTCTTGCCCTGATCGTCAAGAAAGGCGCGCTGGCGGTGGATTTGACCGACGAGGTTCTGGCCGGCGCGTGCGTAGCCCATGAGGGCAAGCCCGTCAATCCGCGCGTGGCCAAGCTCTTGGAGCAGGTTGCAACACAGGCTCACTAACGTGCGCTCCCACCCTTGCATTTCGCCGCGGCGGAGCGCCAGCCGGGAGCACCCGACTCACCTGATCGCGGTGCCCTGCACCGCTCACGCCGCGAACAAAGTTCTTGCGAGACCTCTATGAATCCTGCTGTCCTTATCGCCTCTGTCTATGTATTTGCGCTAGCTGCCTTCCTGGGTTACCAGGTCATCAGCCGCGTGCCGCCGCTGTTGCACACTCCGCTGATGTCGGCTACCAACGCCATCTCCGGCATCTCGCTGATCGGCTCGCTGGTGCTGGCGGGAGCCAAAGGCTATCCGCAGTCCGCGCATATCCTGGGCTTCATCGCGGTCACTACTGCCACGGTCAACGTGGTGGGCGGCTTCGGCATTACCGATCGCATGTTGAAGATGTTCGGCAAGCGCAAGACTGAATCCAAGGAGGCCGCCAAGTGAGAATGACCTCCTACTTCATGGAAGCCACTTACCTGGTCGCCTCCATTCTCTTCATCCTCTCGCTCAAGAAGATGTCGCATCCGGAAACGGCGCGGCGCGGCATGTTCCTGGCCGAGGCGGGTATGTTCGCGGCCATTGTGGGCACGCTGGTCGGCACGCAGATCGTCACCTGGACCTGGATCATCGCCGGACTTGCCGTCGGCTCCATCATCGGGGGCTGGATGGCAGTGAGCGTTCCCATGACCGCCATGCCGCAGCGGACAGCTCTTTCGCATGCGTTCGGCGCACTGGCCGCGGCCCTGGTGGGCATCGGCGAATTCGTCGTGAAGGGCGCGGAGATGGGTGCGGTCACCCGCAGTGCACTGGGCTTTGAAGTCATGCTGGGCGCGCTCACAACGACCGGCTCCCTCATCGCCGCAGGCAAGCTGCAAGGCATCATCGGCGGCAAGCCGATTCAGTTTCGCGGCCAGAATGCCGTCAACATGATCATCGCCGTATCGATGGTTTCGAGCTTCATCATCTTCTGCATTCATCCGCAGTTCATCGCCGCGTTCTACTCCATGCTGGGCATCGCATTTGTCTTCGGCGTCATGCTCGTCATTCCCATTGGTTCAGCCGACATGCCGGTGGTGATGTCGTTGTTGAACTCCTACGCGGGCCTGGCAGCCGCCGCTACGGGCTTCGTTCTCTCCAACAACGTACTCATCATCGCCGGTACGTTGGACGGTTTCTCCGGCTTCATCCTCTCCGTGCTGATGTGCAAGGCCATGAACCGCTCCATTACCAACGTCCTCTTCGGCGGCTTTGGCGCGGTAATTGCGGAAGCCTCGTCGAACGTCGGCGGCGTGATGCGCGAGATCAGTCTCGACGACGCTGCGATGCAGCTCGCCTTTGCCAATCGCGTTGTCTTCGTTCCCGGTTACGGATTGGCGACCGCCCAGGCGCAGCACGCAGTCCGCGAACTGGCCGAGTTGCTGGAAGCCCGCGGCGTCTCCGTGAAATACGCGATTCACCCCGTTGCCGGCCGCATGCCCGGACACATGAACGTGCTCCTGGCCGAAGCCAATGTGCCCTACTCCATGCTCTACGAGATGGAGCAGATCAATCCTGAATTCTCGTCGACCGATGTCGCCGTGGTGATCGGCGCCAACGACGTGGTCAACCCCGACGCGCGCGATAATCCGAAATCGCTGATCGCCGGCATGCCCATTCTCGAAGTGGATCGCGCCAAGAGCGTCATCGTTCTGAAACGCGGCCAGGGCCGCGGCTTTTCAGGATTGGAGAATCCGCTCTTCTTCAAGTCCTGCACCTCGATGTTGTACGGCGATGCCAAATCCAGCCTGAGCCACCTGGCACAAGCCGTGCAGCACGTATAAGGAAAGGGATCAGACACCAGTCGTCAGAGTTCGAAAACGGCCGTTCAGCGATCAGCGGTGCGACCAACCGCGCGTTGCCACTACGCAATGTTCTCCCAGGTGGTCGCCTGCCAAAACCTCGCCTGCATCCAGCTTCTGATCTCTGATCTCGTTCAAAAAAAATGGGCGGCAAGAGGAATGCCCCTGCCGCCGCCCGTCCCTGGGTTGTCTTGAAGGTGTTACAGTTTAGCGCTTACTGCAAAAGCTTGGTGACTTCCTGCTGCACCGAGTTGGCTTGCGCCAGTGCAGCGATGCCGGTTTGGCTCAGAATTTCGTACTTCGACATGGCCGACGTAGCAGCCGCGTAGTCGGTGGCCTGGATGGCGTTCTGGGCAGCGGTCACATTTTCCTGCTGCGTGTTGAGCACCTGGCTCACCGAGTTCAGCGTGTTGATCTGCGCGCCAATGTAGCCATCCATCGCGGCCACATCGGTGATGGCCTGGTTCAGCTGGGTGAGCGCCGCCTGGGCATGCACCTGCGTCGACAAATCGGTCGCGGACAGGTTGGCGCCCGCGCCATCGGTATAACTCACCGTCGCGATGGAGCCCGTGCCGTTGGTATCTGCAACGATTCCCGTATTCGTAGTGCCGCCGTTGGTCGATCCATCCTGGATGGAGCCTGTGATCCCCACGCTGTAATATCCCGAATTCGAGGCAGCCGCGGGCGCCAGGGTAAGAGTGCCACCCGTATCCACAAGAGATGCCCCGCTGAAAGTGATGACGGAGTTTGGGGAGGCGAACGTCATCACACCGCTGGTAGAGTCGTACGTCGCAGTCACACCGTAGTTGCCGCCGTTGATGGTGGTAAGAAGTTGAGCCATCGTCTGAGTGGCTCCGGCGGTCCCGAGCGTGATGATGTTGTGCCCGATGGTTAGTTGTCCGGTCAGATTTGCGCCGGGAACCGTGGCAGTCAATGTCCCGATGACGGCACTAAAGGGGGCGTTGTCTACAGTGGGTACTCTGGTGAGCAACGTTGGCTGAGCAGAATGAACCGCTGTGGCTGTTGTCGAAATGGCGGCTGTCTGTAAAGCCGCCACCGGACCGGTCGTTGCAATGGTCAGTATGGTCCCGGTGCTATCGACGGAAGCGTGGAGGCCGGAAGCGGCCGGAACGTTGGCAGTCTTATTGATGTAGTTGGCGAGGTTAGCCAGCGTGTCCGTCGCATTCGCGGTGCCCAGGGTGATCGCTCCCAGGGCCGTGCCATTAATACCGGTCAGGCTGAGGGTTCCAGACAAGGTATCGAATCGATTATCGACAGTGAGTATCCCCAGGGTCCCGGCCGGGCTGGCTGCGGGAAGCGTAATCGGACCCGACAAGACAGCGGATGAGCTCGTGCCTGGGGTGTCGGTAACATTGGTGCCGCTGACAGTCACCGCCGCTGAATCAGAGCCCAGGGTCAGAACCGTGCCCGGAGGGTTGATTCCGACCGCCGCGACGTTGAGCGACGCGGTGACTCCGTAACCAGCCGCGTTGATGGTTGCGGCGAGGTTGGCTAGTGTATCCGTGGAATTGGCCGTGCCAAGCAGAATGTTATGGCTCTTGCCATCGGCGCTCACCACCGTCAAAGTGCCGCCGAGCGTGTCGGCAGGCGAACCGACTGTCAGCGTGCCGATTTCCCCGGCCCCGTTGGTGCCCGTTCCGATACCGATTCCCGAAATCTCGATGCCCGTATCCGACGCGCTTCCACCCAGTACATTGCCCGCCAGGGCCGCGGCCACCGCCACGCTTCCGGCCTGCGCAGCTGTCGCAAACGTCGCGCTCAAACCCAGCCCGGAATTGTTGATGGCGCTGATCAGTCCCTGTGCCGTGTTGGCGTAATTGCTGCCGGCGCCCACCGTGATGTTCGCTGTCGCGTTCGACGATGTACCGTTCGTGCCCTTGGCCAGGTAGTTGACCGTGATGGTGGTTGAGCCGGTGCTTCCGCCATTCAGGCTGTCAGACACCGAAGCATTCTTGCCCCCGCTGGACAAATCGATGAACACATTATTTTGGCCGCTGCTGTAGGACATCGCGCCGCCGGTATCACCGACGCTCGCCGCCGATAGCGTCCGAATGTACAGATTGTCGATCGACGAACCGGTCGGCGACGCATCGCCGGTGTAAATCGCCACCGTATTGCCGTTGAAGACCGCCTGCTGGTTGTAGGTCGTCGTGGAGCCGATGTTGTTGATCTCGGCCAGGATCGACTGGTACTCCTGATTCGCCGCCGAACCTTGCGACGTGTTCAGCGTGCCGTTGGAGGCTTCAGTCGCCAGCGTGATGGCGCGGTTCAGCAGGTTCGTCACCTGGGAAAGCGCGCCATCGGCCACCTGCAACAATCCCACGCCTTCTGTGGCGTTGGTCGAAGACTGTGCAAGGGCTTTGGAGTTCGCCGCAAGCCCGTTGACCAGGGAGAGGCCGGCCGCGTCGTCGGCACCGGAGTTGATGCGTGAACCGGAAGACAACTGCTGCAGAACTTTCTGCAGGCTGTTGCTGGTGTTGTTCAGATTGTTCTCTGCGTAGATCGCTGACAGGTTGTTCAATACACCGAGGGCCATGGAGGTTACTCCTTTTTGGGATGCTCGGGTGCGAGACGTTTTCCCGCCAGCGGAGCTTACTCACCGCCTTAAGCCTTCTGCGCTGGTGCGCTTGGGCTCTACTGCATCCACCCTCTTCATCGGTAATGTGGAAACGAACTTTAGTCAGGGATCGAAGATTCTTTTTGAGACACTCTGTGCGGCCTCGATTCACGCCTGTCTGGAAGCGAATCAGCCGCTGTCTCACAACGATTCGAACGGTGTTCAGATTTGCGCCAACGATTGTCTGAAATCGAAGCAAACAGGTTTCCGCCCGGAGGCCCTCACCGCTCCCGGCGGCGCCCCAAAAAAATCGGCGGCGAGAGTATTGCTCTCACCGCCATCGGTATTAATTTCAACCGTATTTTGCTCTCTGCCTAAAACCTATGATGCACGAAGTTGTCTACAGGTCGCCTTCCCCTTCCGCGGGCGTTAGATCAACCGGTCCGGGAATTTCAAGCATCCCCTCGGGACCCGCGCCGGGACCCGCACCAGGCCCGGGGCCGGGCCGCGGACCCTGCTGCTCGCCCCCGCCTCGCCGGCGTGGGCCATCCATCGGCATTCCCCGACGCTGCATGCGCTCGGAACGAGCGGCCTGCAGATCCTTCCATTGTTCTGGCGATAGTTTGCCCCGGATCGCGAGAAGGAATCGGGCGTTGGCCTTCTCCAGCTCGGCGCGTGCCTGCGCGATTTTGTCGATCTGCGCCAGAATCCGCGACTCGTTGGGCTGGTCGTCCCGCATCAGCGGTTCCATCTCCAACTCTGCCTTATCCACCGTCGCCCGCATGTCGATCAGCTTTTCGCGATGCTCCAGAAGGATCCCGTCCATGGCCTTGCGTTGCTCGTCGGTGAGCTTCAGTTTTTCGACAAGAGTGGGATCATTCCACCAGCGGCCGTGGGCGCCGCGGAGGCCCAGAGCTTCCTCCATCGGTGGACGATGCATGCCGAAACCAGGTCCGCCGCCGGGACCGTCGCCGGGGCCCTGCGCAAATGCTCCGCTTCCCATTGCCACGATGCCGGCCAGGATCAAGCGCGTGAAAACAGATAACTTCATGGTAATTTCTCCTCGTGGATGCTCAAAAGTGATGCGGCAAAAATCCGATCCTCAATTCGAATCGTTCATCGTTGCCGGATGATTACACACCAATCCCGCTGGCTCCGTTACAGAGCATGGCCCCTCTGCTGCAGGTTGAAAAATGCGGTGCCCTTGGGGGCAGGCTACTGGCTTTCGTCCTCGTTCATCAACTGCGCCAGCGGTTCCATGGCGTTGGGCACCTGGCGCGCGATCGCGCTATCCACGCGGGCCAGTTCCTCTTCCGCCTCGCGGGCGCGCTGCTCGGCTAGCTGCCGCTGATGCTCCGCTTCGCGCTGCGCGGCGACTCGGGCCACCTCCTGGCGATGATGATGTTCCAGGTAACCGCCCCCGGCAGTCCCCACAGCCACGACGCACCCCAGTGTCCAGGCAAGGGCCACCCACCAGGCCTTTGCCTGCGCGCGTTTCGAAACTTGTCTGGGGCGAGCGTAGGCCGCTTCGCTCCACGCATGCACAGTCAAGCGAAAATCGCGAAGAGCCGCCTGTAACTGCGGATCCTGATCCGGTCCGTCCGCGGACTCGTACCCCGCGCTCGGCTCGTCGCGATCGGTTTCCGCCTGGTGTTTCAACTCCCCATTGAAGCTCATCGTCTACCCCCAATCTCTCCGCGTACCCGTCCAAGTGCGCGGGAAAGGTGTGCCTTGACTGTGCCTTCGCTCAAGCCCGTGGCGCGCCCGATTTCTGCAATCTCCATCTCTTCCACGTAGCGCAGCAGGAACACGGTCCTCTGTCGCTCGCTCAATCCGTCGACCGCCTGCCAAACCCGGCCCACCTGCTCCCGGGCCAGCAACTGCTGCTCGGGGGAACTCTCCCCGCTGGGCAGCCATTCGCTGGCTTCGTCGGTATCCACTGCATTGCTGCGCGTATGCCTCCAGAACTGCATGCGCCGGTTACGCCAGTGGTCCTTTTGCAGGTTGATAGCAATCCGCATCAACCAGGTCATCGCACTCGACTCGCCGCGAAAACTCGACCAGTTGCGATGCGCCTTCAGGAAACAGTCCTGGGTCAGCGTTTCCGCCAGGTCGATGTCGCGCGTCGACGCAAGCAGAAATCGAAAAATCTGCGGGCGGTGGCTTGCAACGATGGATGCAAACTCCTCCGCCGCAATCTCCTCTGCCGTCGCCATCGTCATCGGTTCCAGTGCGGTGGCTGCCATCACTTTGGTAGACGCCCGCTTCGATTGCAAGTTTACAGCGATGCGGTATTTCTTCCCGCTCCAGCCCTCAACTTCCACGCATTTCAAACGAGCCCGATTCCATCCCGCCCCAGCCAACAAAGGGCTCACTCCCCCAGCGCTAAGCAGCCGCAGCGAACCGCCCCTCACAATCGTCTGATTCCCTCACGGGCCCCCTGCTAAACTATTTTGGAAAACGCTTACTGCGGCCCGTCCGAGGTGCCTCCATGCTGCTTGCCTCCCTTCGCCAACAAGTCCTCCACGCCAACCGTGAAATCGCTCGCCGCGGACTCGCGCCTCATACCTTCGGCAACGCCAGCGGCATTGACCGCTCCGGTGCCCAGCCCCTCGTCGTCATCAAGCCCAGCGGCGTCGATTATGCCACCATGTCTCCAGCCGACCTGGTAATCACCGATCTCGACGGACGCACCGTTGAAGGCTCCCTCCGCCCGTCCAGCGACCTCGATACCCACACCTTGCTCTATCGCGAATTTCCCCAGATCGGCGGCGTGGTCCACACCCACTCGGAATTTGCTACCTCCTGGGCCCAGGCTTGCCGCGCCATTCCCTGCCTCGGCACCACCCACGCCGATTATTTTCATGGACCGGTGCCCGTCACTGAGCCCCTCACGGCCAGCCAGGTCGAGGAAGCTTACGTTCGCAACACGGGGGCCGTCATCGTCAGCCGGTTTCGCCGCGATAACCTCGACCCCATTGCTGTTCCCGGTTGTCTCGTGGCCGGACACGCCCCGTTTACCTGGGGTAAGACTCCCATGGACGCCGTCGAGCATGCCGACGTATTGGAATACATCGCCCGCCTCGCCTTCCGCAGTGTTCTTCTGGGAGCGGCCGAGTGCGGCCTGCCCGCCCATGTTGGAGATCACCACTACCTGCGCAAACACGGGCCGAAGGCCACCTACGGACAACGATAAATTCTCACGGGTCTATCATAGGAAGCCGAACCTAGGAGCTGAAAATTCCACTATCCTCTCCCATCTCTCGAATTGCATAGACCGATCCCTTTTCGCGTAGACCGCCTATGGTTTCGTGCATATTCCTTGGAAGTACCGGGAAAGGTGGTTGACGTTTATGCGTCCCGCACATCTATATCTTCAACAAGATCAATCAATTGACTCGAACCGCGGAGGCCTTTCACCCACAATTCCACATTGGCAAACAACGTGCAACACTGAAATATCTTAGGATAAGCTCGGCATGGAGACGAATTTCTCAAACCGCGTTCAGGCGATCCTGCTGGCTCTGGCCACTGTCGCGCTGGTGTTGCTGGCGGTCTTGAATTTTCGTCAGGAAATGCACTTTCAGCAGCCCGACGACCAGGTTTGGTGGAGTGAAACCCCCGGCGGTCAGGGACTCGAGGCGATTCGCGTCCTGCCCGGCGGCCCTGGTCAGCATGCCGGCCTCCAGGCCCACGACCTTCTCACCGGGATCAACGATCATCCCATCCATCACGTCGCTGATCTGGAGCGGGAACTTTACCGCACCACCAGTTATGGGCAGGCCTTTTACACCATCACCCGCGACGGGTTCGAGCTCGAGGCGCCAATCAAGGTCATCCCCGTGCCGGTCGACCGCGGACTCGCCCTGGGCCTGCGTATCATCGGCATCATTTACCTGGCCATCGGCATTTATGTCCTCTTTCGCCGCTGGACCGCTCCCCGCGCCACCCACTTTTACCTGTTTTGCCTCGTCTCTTTCGCCCTCTACGCACTCAAATACACCAGCGAGCTCAATTTCCTGGACTGGACGGTCTTCTGGACCAATATCCTGGCCGATTCCCTCCAGCCCGCCTTGTTTGTACACTTCGCGCTGAGTTTCCCTGAAGAGCGCCTCAAGCGCGTTCACCGTGGATGGCTCTTGCCGCTCGTATATGCCCCGGGCATTGCGCTTTTGGGCCTCTGGGTCTTTGCCATCGTCAATTGGCAGGCGACCGGCCTCCTCAAGCACCGCATGGACCAGACGGGTACCGCGTACGAAGCCGTCTTCTACGTGCTGGCCGCGATCCTCTTTTTGCGCAGCTATCAACGCGCCGGAACGCCCCTGCTGCGTCAGCAATTGAAGTGGCTTACCCGCGGCGCTCTCCTCGCGGTCGTTCCTTTCACCCTTTTCTACGCGGTGCCGTTTCTGTTCGACGTGCGCCTTCCCCAGGGCTTCGAGCGCGTTGCCGGCTTCTCCATCATCTTCCTCCCGCTCACCTTCAGCTGGGCCATCGTCCGCTACCGGCTGATGGACACTGACCTGATCTTCAAGCGCGGCGTGGCCTATACGCTCGCGACCGGATCGGTCCTCGGCGCCTACTTCGGCATCATTGCCCTTACGTCCGAAGTCGCCCACAGGCGCCTGCCTGAAGCCGTGCGCGAATGGGGACTGGGCCTGGCAATCCTGATTGCCGCCGCCGTCTTCGAACCGCTGAAGCGCCGAATCCAGGGCTGGGTTGACCAGGTCTTCGACCGCCATCGCTATGACTACCGCAAGGCGCTGGTCGAGTTTGGACGCGGCCTGAATTCCGAAACCGATCTGCATGCCCTCCTCGACTCCATCGTCGAACGCCTGCCCCGCACCCTGCTGGTTGCGCGGGTCGCGGTGTTTCTCGCCGGCGACAACGGCCGCCTGCGCCTTGCCGCCGCTCATGGCCTGCCCCCCGAAGCGCGCGCCTCGCTCGATCGCTCCGGTTCTGGCTCCGCCCCCGGCACCCTCGCGCTCGACTTCCTCGATTTCGACTCCGGTGATCCCCACACCCACATCTTCCTCGAGAATGTGCAGCAGGCTCTCCATCTCAGCGAAGACGAGCGGCGCACCGCTGAACTGCTCGATTTGAACTACTATCTTCCCTGCCGCGTCCAGGACGGCGCCTCCACCCGCACCATCGCCGTCATCGGCCTTGGCCGCACCATCGGCGGCGACTTCCTCTCCAGTGAAGATGTGGAACTGCTCGAGTCCCTCGCCAGCTACATCGGCATCGCCTTGCAGAACGCCAGCCTTTATTCCCGCCTCGAAAAGAAGATCACCGAGTTCGAACGCCTGAAGGAATTCAACGAGAACATCGTCGAATCCATCAATGTCGGTATCCTGGCTATCGATCTCGACGATCGCATCGAAAGCTGGAACGCGCAGATGGAGGCGATGTATGCCTTCAGCCGCGCCGAGGCTCTCGGCCAGACCCTCCGTTCCGTCTTCCCCGCCGACTTCTGCGATGCGCTGGACGGATTCCGCAACGAGTCCGGCGTCCACCACCTCTATAAGTTCCGCATGACCACCCGCGCCGGCGAGCAACGCACTGCCAACGTGGCCATCGCCCCGCTGCTTTCCCGGGACTTCGTCTCCGTGGGCCGCATCGTTCTTGTCGACGACATCACCGAGCGTGTCTCGCTCGAAGCCCAACTCGCGCAGACTGACAAGCTCAGTTCCATCGGCCTGCTAGCCGCCGGTGTGGCGCATGAAATCAATACCCCGCTGGCCGTCATCTCCAGTTATTCGCAGATGCTCTCCAAGCAGCTGCGCGGCGATGCGCGCCTCGGGCCGGTGCTTGAAAAAATCACCCAGCAGAGTTTCCGCGCCGCGGAAATCGCCAACGGCCTCCTGAATTTCTCGCGCACCTCCACCACCGAGTTCCGCGACACCAATCTGAATCAGGTCATCCGCGACACCCTTTCCCTGTTGGAGCACCAGTTCAAAACCGCGCAGATTGATGTTGAACTCCACCTTGCCGGTGAGTTGCCGTCCATCCATGGAAATGCCGGCAAGTTACAGCAGGTCTTCCTCAATCTCCTCCTGAACGCCAAGGAAGCCATGCCCGGCGGCGGGCGGCTCCGCGTGGCCACCCAGGTCAATGGACATGTTGAAGCCATGATCAGCGATTCGGGATCGGGCATTGCGCCCGAGCACATGAAGCGCATCTACGATCCTTTCTTCACCACCAAGACAACTCCTAAGCCCGGCGACAAGCGGGGCACCGGTCTCGGCCTCTCCGTGTCCTACGGGATCATTCAGGAGCACGCGGGCAAAATTCACGTTGAGAGCGCGATCGGAGCCGGAACAACCTTTCATCTTGAATTTCCCTTGCTGAGGAACTCTGTCCATGCCTGAGGTCGACCTGCCCTTGAACCTGACGTTGCCCGTTGCCTCCAGCACTGCCACTTCTTCCACCATCCTGGTCATCGACGACGAAGCCGGTATCCGCGAATCCCTTGAAGTCCTCCTCACGCTGGAGGGCTACAACGTGCGCATGGCCTCCGATGGCGAGCAGGGATTGAGGATTCTGGAACTCGAGAACTTCGACCTGGTACTCCTGGACCTCGCCCTGCCCGGACAAAGCGGCCTTGAGCTCCTGCCCCAGATCAAGGAGCGCCAGCCCGAACTGCCCGTCATCATGATCACCGCGTATGGCACCGTCGACAACGTGGTCGAGGCCGTGCGCGCCGGCGCTGAAAACTTCGTCCAGAAGCCGTGGGACAACGAGAAGCTCCTCGCTGATATCCGCTCCGCCATCGCCCGTCATCGCGCCGAGGAAGAAAACCTACAGCTCAAACGCACCCTCAAGCAGCGCTACAACTTCGCCAACATCGTGGGCAAAAGCGAAATCATGCTGCGCGTTTTCGACCTGGTTGCGCAGGTAGCCCCCAGCCGCTCCACTGTCCTCATCCAGGGCGAGAGCGGCACCGGCAAGGAACTGATCGCCAAGGCCATTCATGCTAATTCTCCCCGCAAGGACAAGCCCTTCGTGCCCATCAACACCGGCGCCATGCCGTCGGAGTTGCTTGAGTCCACTCTCTTCGGCCACGTCAAGGGCGCTTTCACCTCCGCGGTCGCATCGAAGAAAGGTCTGTTCGAGGTAGCCAATGGCGGCACGCTCTTCCTCGACGAGATCGCCACCATGGGCTCTGACACCCAGGCCAAAATTCTGCGCGTCCTTCAGGACCGCCGCTTCATGCACCTCGGCGGCATTCAGGAAATCCAGGTGGACGTGCGCATCATCGCCGCCACCAACGTCGACCTGCGCCAGGCCGTGCGCGATGGCCGCTTCCGCGAAGACCTCTTCTACCGCCTCAACGTCATCACCGTCGATCTGCCGCCGCTGCGCGCCCGCCGCGAAGACATTCCGCTCCTCGCCAACCACTTTCTCGAGTTCTATGCCAATGAAAACGGCATGCCCGCGCGCAAGCTCTCCGCCGATGCCCTGCGTGCTCTTGTCGACCACGACTGGCCCGGCAATGTGCGCGAGCTCGAAAACTCGATTGAACGCGGCGTGGTGCTCTCGTCCGGCCCCATCATCGGTTCGGACCTGCTGCCCGGCCACATCACCGGCCGCAGTTTTCAGGACGCGCTCCTCGAGCACAATCCCAACGCGTCCCTCTTTGACATCCTCGAAGACATCGAGCGCCGCATCATCATTGAAAAACTGGAGCGCTGCAACTGGAATCAGACCGACGCCGCCGAACAGTTCCACATCCCGCTCAGCACGCTCAACCAGAAGATCAAGCGCCTCAACATAGAAATCCGCAAAAAAGGCCGCGACTAAATCACCTTCGGCCGTTCCACCAGGGAACGGCCGGAGTTCGTTACTCGTAACACAGTTGTACATCCCGCATTCCGGAGGGAGCCGGGGGCTTCAGCCCCCGGAAAGTGTGCCAATTTCTTGGGCCTTCAAGCCCGGCCCCTTGCCTCTTCTTTACGGCATGAAGCAAGTACAACTGTAGCACTAAGGCCATCTGATCCCCAGGCACACGCATCACTGTTTCTGTCCCACCCCAATCGAATCGAGATCTGCCAGGATTTCCTGCGGAATCCGCAGCGCAGCAGCCTTTAGATTCTCTCGAAGATGTTCAAGCGAAGACGTGCCCGGAATCAACAGCATATTCGGCGAACGCTGCAGCAACCACGCCAGCGCAACCTGCATCGGCGTAGCGTCTAGGGACGCCGCAGCCGCATCCAGAACCGATGACTGCAGCGGACTGAACCCACCCAGCGGGAAGAACGGGACATACGCAATGCCTTGTTTTTCGAGATCGGCAAGAAAGCCGTCATCGTTGCGGTGCGCCACGTTGTAGAAGTTCTGAATGCAGACGATATCGGCAATCGCCTGAGCCTCCGCCAACTGCTTCGGACTGACGTTGCTCAAACCCAAATGACGAATCAATCCCTGCTGCTTGAGCTCCGCCAGCGCCGTCAGCGGCTCCTCAATCGACCCCTCCTCTGGCCCCATGATCCCGCCAACCCGAAGATTGACCGCATCGAGCTTGTCAAGGCCAAGATTGCGCAGGTTGTCATGAACCGCATCGATCACTTCCTGCGGCGATCGAGCATGAATCCACGACTTGTCATCACCCCGACGAGCGCCCACCTTGGTGACGATCACCAACCCATCCCGATAAGGATGAAGCGCCTCCCTGATGATCTGATTGGTCACATGCGGACCGTAAAAGTCGCTGGTGTCAATGTGATTCACGCCAGCCTCAACCGCTTCTCGCAGAACAGCAACCGCAAGATCCCTGTCACGCGGCGGTCCAAAGACCTGCGGACCGGCAAGCTGCATCGCGCCA
>DASXHC010000014.1:0-119691 GCA_036488735.1 Occallatibacter sp. | reverse complement strand
ATAACGTCCGACAGCGAAGCACTTAGAACTCTCAACCAACTCGAAGTCCGTTGAAGGGAAAGAATCGGATACGTGGTCACCAAGTGGATGCCGCCTATTCCACGCCTCAGCCTCGCTTGGATCTAGTGTCAAAAACGTTCCGAGCGACAATTCGTCTTCTATTATCCCCACGGTCCGAGACACCGCGTCCCCCATGGATTCTTGCGCGGCTTCAATCGAAAGAGAAGAACTAAACAGCAGCAAGAGGCGTTCAGCATGCAAGGCGGACATGCGTAGGTCCTGATCCCTACATAGAGAAACAAGCTGTTCGATTCGCGGGCGCATAGAGTTCATGAACGCTATGCGATCATGAGAGGCGTCAAGGTCCGCCAAGAGAGAGGCGTTGCGTAGAGAGCACCTGATCGCCTGCACCAATTTGTGCGCTTCAAAACATTTCATAAGCCACCAGAAGGTGAAGGGGGTACGCAAACTCATCGCGCCCCCCCATTCTCAGGGCGAATGCCTTGAGTTGTCAAATATATTATTGCCGATGCGATCATAATTGGATCTGTGTCCGGAACCCGTTTTTGGGCCGAAAAATGGACAGCGGCAGCAAAAGCCCAATGTTCTTGCGGGTTTGAGCGGTGCGCACCAAACGCGTCACTGCGCTCAAATCAGACCAAGGTCCATAAAACTCAATGTTGACGGGGGTTTGCAGGTGCGGCGAGTCGAACGTGCAACAGGTTCTGCCGCCCGAGAATTGGAGAACGTGGCCGGTGAGAGAATCTTCCCGCTCCATCGGTTCACCCGCACCTCTCCTTCCGCGCTTCTGAATGCGTTGACGGACTGCATCTCCTCGCACTAACGCGCGAAACGGTTAACTTGTCACCTCCGCGTCCGGCGCACCATCGCCTGCAATCGCCACTTCGTGCGGCCTCAGATCGCGGTCCCGCACCCCCAGCAGATACAGCAGTCCGTCCAGTCCCAGTGTCGAGATCGCGTGGTCGGCCTTTTGTTGCACCAGCGGCTTGGCCCGGTACGCAATCCCCATCCCCGCCAGGTTCAGCATCGGAATATCATTGGCTCCGTCGCCCACGGCCACGACCTGCTCCAACGAAATCCTTTCCCGCCCGGCAATGTCCCTGAGCAGTGCGGCCTTGCGATCTCCGTTGATGATCGGCGGAATCACGCGCCCCGTCACCACTCCATCCACAATCTCCAGTTCGTTCGAATAGACATAATCGATCCCCAGCCGCTTCTGAAGCGATTGCGCAAAGAACATGAATCCGCCTGAAAGAATGGCCGTTCGATATCCGAGCAATTGCAGGGTGCGGATCAGCCGCTCCGCACCCTCCGCCAGCGGAATCGTATCCAGCAGGGCATACACGCTCTCCGCGGCAATGCCCTTCAGCAGTGCAACGCGACGCGCAAAGCTCTCATCAAAATTCAGTTCTCCGCGCATGGCTGCCTGCGTAATGCGCGCAACTTGCTCTCCCGCTCCAGCGATCTTTGCCAGTTCGTCGATCACCTCGCCCTGGATGAGCGTCGAATCCATGTCGAACGCGAACAGCCGGCGATTGCGTCGAAAGATGCTTTCCCGCTGGAAGGCAATATCGATTGAAAGCTCCTGCGCAGCCTCCAAAAACTCGGTGCGCATGGAAGCTTCATGCTGGGCGTCACCGCTCACTGCCAGTTCTACGCACGCATTCGCAGAAAAATCTGCCGGCGCGAGTTCGGCTGATAACCGATCGATGCGGTCGATATTCATTTCATTCTTGTGCAGAATGCGGCTCACCCGCGCCAGCTGCGCAGCGCCGATCGAACGCCCCAGCACTGTGACAATGAAGTGATGATGGTGCAGGCCGTGCATCCAGTGTTCCAGTGCATCCTGCTTCACCGTGGTAAAGCGCGCCAGTAATCCCAGCGCGTGCGCGCGTTCATGGAGCGCCGCACGCAGCAACACCACGCTGTTGCTGTCGGGGATCTCAACCAGGATGACCAGCGACAAGGTCTCGTGAACCACCGCCTGCCCGATATCGAGTATGCAGGTTTCGTAACCGGCAATGACGCTGGTGAGTTCAGCGGTAAGCCCTGGTCTGTCCGGCCCTGTGAAGTGAATGAGGAGGGTGTTGGGAAGCGATGCGGATGTCATGCCTGCCCTCACTATACCGGAGGCGCGAAGCGCGATTTGTGGCTCTTTCAACAAGCAGTCGCTCGAGCACTAACTCGCCGAGGCGATGTGAGCGGCGACTTATCTTCGCAAATGAAAAGGCCACTCATCACGAGTGGCCTTTTTGGGAATGCAATTGCCGCGTTATGCCGGCGAAGGCGAGCCTTCCGGGAAACCCGGGCCGCCGCGGCCTTCCGGCTTCAACACTTGCTGAACGCTGCCGCCGCCATCGCTGGGTGAGGCCAGAATGGAACGCATCGGAGGCAGTTGCTTACCCTCGATGAGCATCTTCACCTCTTCGGCGTCGATGGTTTCGCGCTCCAGCAAGGCCGCCGCGATGCGGTGCATCGGGTCCTTGTGGTCCTGAATGATGGAGTAGGCCGACTGGTATGCCTCGTCGATCAGCCTGCGGACCTCGAGATCGATCTGCCGCGCCGTTTCTTCAGAGAAGTCACGGTGCTGCGCAATCTCGCGGCCAAGGAAGATCTGCTCTTCCTTCTTGCCGAAAGTCAGCGGACCCAGGCGGCTCATGCCGTACTCGCACACCATGCGGCGTGCCAGGTCGGTGGCTGTCTCGATATCGCTGCCCGCGCCGGTGGACATCTGGTTGAGGAAAATCTCCTCCGCCACGCGGCCGCCGTATGCGGTTGCAAGGCGCGTTTCAAGATACTCGCGCGTGTAGTTGTGGCGATCGTCCGGCAGGTAGACCGTGACACCCAGCGCCATGCCGCGCGGAATGATCGTGACCTTGTGAATGGGATCCGAGTGGTCGCGCAGGAACGACACCAGCGCGTGGCCGGCCTCGTGATAGGCGGTCACCCGCTTCTCCTCGTCGGTCAGCAGCATCGACTTGCGTTCCGCGCCCATCAGGACCTTGTCCTTGGCCAGTTCGAAGTCGTACATGGTGACTTGCTTGCGATTGAGGCGGGCGCCGTTGAGCGCCGCTTCGTTCACCATGTTGGCCAGGTCGGCTCCGCTGAATCCCGGTGTCCCGCGTGCCAGCACGTTGAGGTTCACATCGTCGGAAACCGGAACCTTCTTGACGTGAACGCGAAGGACTTCTTCACGGCCGCGCACATCAGGCAGTCCCACCACGACGCGGCGGTCAAAACGGCCGGGGCGCAGCAGGGCGGGATCAAGCACATCGGGCCGGTTGGTGGCCGCAACCAGGATCACGCCGTCGTTGGATTCGAAGCCGTCCATCTCGACAAGCAATTGGTTCAGCGTCTGCTCACGCTCATCGTGACCGCCGCCGAGGCCGGCGCCGCGATGGCGGCCGACAGCGTCGATTTCGTCGATGAAGATGATGCAGGGGGCGTTCTTCTTGCCTTGTTCAAACAGGTCGCGAACACGGCTTGCGCCCACGCCCACGAACATTTCCACGAAGTCAGAACCGGAGATGGAGAAGAACGGCACGTTCGCCTCGCCGGCCACCGCACGGGCCAGCAAAGTCTTGCCGGTTCCGGGAGGTCCGACGAGCAGCACACCCTTGGGAATGCGTCCGCCGAGCTTCTGGAACTTCTGCGGCTCGCGCAGATACTCAATGATCTCCTTCAGCTCTTCCTTGGCCTCATCCACGCCCGCCACGTCTTTGAACGTGACCTTCTTCTGCTGCATGGAGAGAAGCCGCGCCCGGCTCTTGCCGAACGAAAGCGCCTTGTTGCCGCCCGACTGCATCTGGCGCAGCATGAAGAACCAGATCGCGCCGATCAGAACAAACGGGCCGACGTTAAACAGGATGGGCAGAAGCAGATTGCTCTGCGGTTCCTTGTAAACGAAATTGACCTTGGCGGCACGCAAGTCCTTGGCCAGACCTTCGGTGTTGGTCGAGATCTGGGTATGGAACTGATCCTTGGGGTTCGCCTTGAGATGGCCATGAAGCTCGGTGCCCTGGATGGCGACATCCTGCACCTGGCCTGCCTCGATCTTGTCCAGCAGATCAGAGTAGGGAATCTCCGCATCTTTACCCATATTTGCGCTCCGGGACACAACTCCCCACAAGAGCATGAGACAGATGAGGATGAAGACCCAGAACATGATCGTTTTGACGGTTGAATTCACCAGGACTCCTCGTTTCCCGGCGGGGGGAGAATCCGCTGAAAGGCCTCCAGCACCGCCTACTTCATCCTTAATAAGACGCCTGCACCTTAGTTTAGGTCACAGAAAATGCAAACGTACTTGACGGCGGACAACAATACCTATCCGCCCGGATGAGCAGTAGATACGATTGTACTCCGAAGCTGAGCCAAATCCATATCCCCTGGAGGGGAATCGAACTCAAACCAGTGGGTTAGGCTCGATCGGAGAACTGGACCCTTCCAGTTCAGAATGGGTGTAAGTGAATGGACTGACGCTAAGCTCAATTCCCGGCTCGGGCTCCACTTCCACACCCCTCATCCAGATAATGCGGCCGTCCAGCTCGACCACCGGCCACTGCGCCCGCTCCGCCCCGGAAACGTGCAGCCGTTCCAGGATTTCCTTTACCTTGCGGGGACCGCCGGAATGGCGCAGACGAACCCGGTCTCCGGGCTTCCAGGATCGAATCTTGGCTTGGCGTCCAAGCAGCCCTGGCTCTAAAGTCTTCCCTTGCAGTAAGATCCGCACGCGCAGGCCATATGCCGCCGCCGTTGTTTCGCCCGGGATCTCGAGGGCCACGACGGCGTCGGCTGGCTCTGCCTCGCCCTTCCCAATCGACAGCCGCAGTTCGCGATGGGTGCGTTCCGCGTGAAGGCCTTGTGCCAGTTCGCACTTCTGACCGGCCCGCCCAGTGAGCGCGAGCGCCCGTAACGCTTCCGTAGCGGCGAAGTCCGGAGCGGCGCCCAACCGCGCGGCTGCATACCGCAGCACCCGCCGTTGCAGGGCCGGGGGCTGCTCGGCCAGCCGTGAGGCGTCGAGGGCCAGTCCGGCTCCGGCCGCCCTCCCGCCTCCGCGCACCGGCTTACCCGGCAAGATCAGGGGAGCCGCCAGCCGTGCGAGTTCGCTCTCCCACCATGCTTCTTCGCCGCGAGCGAGCTCAGCCATCTGGGCCAGGTGCTCGCGCAGGCGCGGATTCCACCCCTCCAGCATCGGGAGCAGTTCGTGCCGGATCCGGTTGCGGGTAAAACTCAAATGACGATTGGAGGAGTCTTCGCGCCAGGCTTGCCCCAGGCGGCGAAGGTAGGCTTCAATCTCAGCGCGGCTGGCCTTCAGAAGCGGACGGACGATGCGTCCTTCGGGGTGTTGAACTACGGGATGGATGCCGGAAATGCCCTCCGTCCAGGCACCCCGCAGAAACTTCGCCAGGACTGTTTCGGCCTGATCGTCGCGGGTATGCGCGGTGGCTACCGCATCGACTGTTCCCGAGGCCATCAGTTCTCGAAACCAGCCGTAGCGCAGGCGCCGCGCCGCCTCCTCGATGGTTTCGTTGCCCTTGCCGGCCGCCGGATCGGCCGCCGCCCCTGCCGCGGTGTCGACCCGCGCCTCGTGAAACGTCACGTTCAGGCTTGCCGCCAGCTCCCGGCAGAATTCCAAGTCCCCTTCGGCTGCGTCGCCGCGCAGTCCATGATGCAGATGGGCCGCGTGCAGCACCAGGCCCAGTTCCCTGCTCCGCTCGGTGAGTACACGCAACAGGGCGACGGAATCGGCCCCCCCCGAGAGCCCCACGGCCAGGCGCAGTCCCGGTTTCAGCAGATTGGTGTCCAGTTCGAGCATCGATGAAGGAGTGGCGTGCACCCATCGATGATACGGCGGCACACAACGAGTTCGCCCCTCTCGCCGGCTGGCAACTTCCACTTTTATCCTGGGCGCAGAGTGCCTGCAACAGGCCGCTGTCTGACCCGTAACCGGCCCCTTCGATGTATACTCCACCAGTTATGCAAGTCTTTGCGATTCTGCCCGCCGCCGGGCTGGGCACACGGATGGCTGGACCCCAGCCAAAACAATTTCTCGCCCTGGACGGCGTACCGATTCTGATTCATTCGCTGCGTGCCTTCGCTTCCGTCGACCGCGTCACCGCCATTTGCGTCGCCGTGCGCAAGCCGGAGATGGAGCGCGTGCAGGCCCAGGTTGCCGAATACGGCTTCGCCGCGCGGGTCAAAGTCGTCGAGGGCGGAGACAACCGCCAGGAGTCCGTAGCCCACGCCCTCTCCGCTCTTGCCGCCGCGCCCGACGACGTGGTGCTGGTTCACGATGCGGTCAGGCCGCTCATCGACGCCGCTACCATCGACCGCACCATCGACGCCGTCGTCCAACATGGTGCGGCGATTGTGGGGCTGCCCGCGGTGGACACCATCAAGCAGGTAGAGCGGACAGCGCACGGCGCCATCATCACATCGACCATCCCGCGCGAGTTCATCGTGCTGGCGCAAACGCCCCAGGGTTTCCGCTTCGGTCTGCTCCAAAGCGCGTTTGCCGAGGCCATAGCCGACGGTTTCGTGGGAACCGATGAGGCCTCCGTCGTCGAGCGCGCCGGACATCCGGTAGCCGTCGTGCACGGTTCTCAGGTTAATCTGAAGATTACCCAGCCGGGCGATCTGGAGTTGGCGGAGTTTTATCTGCGGCAGAGGACTCCCTAAGCACGGCCCAGGCTTGTAAAGTTTCATCAGGAACAGGCAAACACGGTATGGACACACGGATCGGATTTGGCTGGGACTCGCACGCATTCAAGGCGGGCGTCCCCTTGCGCATCGGCGGAATGACCCTCCAACATCCCGAAGGCCTGGCCGGCCACTCCGACGGCGACGTGCTCTTGCATGCCATCACCGACGCCCTGCTCGGCGCCGTCGCTGCCGGCGACATCGGCAGCTTTTTCCCTCCCGGCGATCCCCGCTGGAAGGATGCCGACTCTGCCATCTTTGTCAGCCTCGCCCTGGAGGAACTGCGCAACGCCGGCTACCAGATCGTCAACATCGACACCACGCTCATCCTGGCAGCGCCCAAGATTTCCCCCATCGCCGGGGAGATGCGCGTCCGCGTGGCCGAGCTTCTGGGCATTGATATGGACCAGGTGAGCATCAAGGCCAAGACTCCCGAAGGCCTGGGCCTGGATCACGTCGCCCAGTGTCATGCCATTGCTCTGATCGAGCGCTCGCTGGATGAAGATGACCTGAGGAGCATGAGCGCCATCGTCGAAAGCCAGCGTCAGCTTGAAGATGTTGTCGACGATCTGCTCGCCTCCGTGCACGGCAAGCCCAAGAAGCGCATCGACCCCGTCTACGACACCGAGGACATTACTTAAGACAGAAATCAGGGATCAGCCGCACCGATCGCATCCTCCTTCCGTCGACTCGTGTCCAATCAAGCTGTCTGACCCGGAGGTCCCTCCGCTCAATGAAAACGCCTCTGCCGGTGATCGCGATGTTCGCAATTGCCCTCGGAACTTCAGCGCTCGCCCAGACCTCTGACTGGCGCACGCCCACTGAAATCGCGAACTACCACACCACGCCCGACTACGCCGAGACCGTCGCCTTTCTCGAACGCATCGCCGCCGCTGCGCCCACCCAGGTCAAGATCGAGAACTTCGGCAAAACCGGCGAAGGCCGTGACCTGAAAATCGTCATCGCGTCCAAAGACGGCCTCTTCGACCCTGCCGCCATTCACGCCTCCGGCCGCGCCATCCTCCTGGTGCAGAATTCCATCCACGCCGGCGAGATGGATGGCAAGGATGCCTGCCTCGCGCTTCTGCGCGACATCATCATCACCAGGTCCAAAGCCGCATTATTGGACCACGTCGTCCTGGTATTCATCCCCGTCTACAATCTCGACGGACACGAACGCCGCTCGCCCTGGAACCGCATCAATCAGAACGGCCCCGAACTCATCGGCTGGCGCGGCAACGGCAGCAACATCAATCTCAATCGCGACTACCTCAAGGCCGATGCCCCCGAAACCCGCGCCTTCCTCAAGATGTTCCATCGCTGGCTGCCGGATTTCTTCGTCGACGACCACGTCACCGATGGCGCTGACTTCCAATATGACGTCACCTTCAACGCCGACGCAGGCCCGGACGTAGCCCCCGCGACTGCCAAATGGCTGCGCGAATCCGTGACTCCCGAGCTCGAACGCCAGCTCAATGCCGCTGGCCATCTCGCCTTCCCCAATCTCATCAATCTCGCCGACGACACCGACCCTGCCCGGGGACTCGTCGTCCAAACCAATCCGCCGCGCTTCTCCACCGGACAGATGATTCTTGAGAATCGTCCCGGCCTGCTGGTTGAACTGCACATGCTCAAGGACTACAAGACCCGCGTCACCGGCAATTACGAAATCCTGCGCGCGCTGCTTGAAGTGATGAACCGCGATGCCGCCAAACTGATCGCCCTGAACCGCGAAGCGGACGATGCGGCCTCCCGGCTCGGCGCCCACCCGCTCGGCAATGAGAAATTTCCCTTGGAACTCGACACGGGCGAAGACACCACGCCGGTCGTCTTTCACGGGTACCAATTCGCCCGCGCCCTCAGCGAAGTATCAGGAACCATGTGGGTCAGTTACACCCACGAGCCGTGGAATGTAACCTTGCCGCTGGCCATCGGCGCGAAGGTAGTGGCATCGACCACGCCGCCCGCCGCCTACATCATTCCGCCCCAGTGGTCCCGCGCGATCGATGTGCTGGCCGCGCACGACATAGCGATGAAGAAAACCTCCGCTCCCTGGACTGGTAAAGTTGAGCGCTACCGCTGCACCGGCATGCAATGGCAGGGACCCCCGTTTGAAGGCCGGCATCCCATCTTCGCCGGAGAAACCGCGGGCGCCCAACCAGGCCGCTTCGGTCAGTGCGCGCTCACCACGGAGTCCGTCGCCTTCCCCGCCGGTTCCATCCTTGTTCCGTTGAACCAGCGGCTCTCGAAGGTCGCCATCCACTGGCTGGAGCCGGAGGCCCCCGACTCCGCCCTGCGCTGGGGCTTTTTTGACCCCATCTTCGAGCAGCGGGAGTATGGCGAAGCGTACGTGCTGGAGAAACTGGCTCGCGTGGAACTGGCCAGGGATCCCGCCCTCAAAGCGGAGTTTGAGCGCCGCGTTCAGACCGACCCGCGCTTTGCGGCCAGCCCTGACGCGCGACTGGAGTTCTTCTACGACCGCTCGCCGTGGGGGCAGGCAAATCACGTCGGCCAATACCCCGTGGGCCGCCTTCTGTCGCTGGATGGCGTGCCCATTCAGTAAGGGATAAACAAAGATTTGCAGGAGTCTCGCTCTTTTTGAATTGCAGATTCAGGGATTTGGCCTTACCTTTTCTCAGAGTTCCCAATTCGCCTTGGAGTCTTCACCTATGCATTTCGCACTGTTCCTTTTGCAAAACAGTCCGGATCCCGCCGAAATCCAGAAAATCGCACTTACGATGATGGCGATCATGCCCATTTTTATGATCATTGGCCTGGCCATCGTCATCATTCCCTTCTGGTTTATCTGCAAGAAGGCCGGCTTCTCGCCCTGGCTTTCCCTGCTGAACATCGTTCCGTTCGGCGTCCTGATCCTGCTCTATGTGCTCGCCTTCGCTGACTGGAAAGTCGCTCCGTCCGTGACCCCGGCGTGGCAGGCGCCTCCGCCCTATCCTCCGCAGGCTTAAGGCCCAAACTGGTAGCATCGAAGAGGAATCTCTCTGCGATGCCTCTGGAATCCCTTTCGCCCGCTGTGGCACCCCGCGTCCGTTTCGCACCGTCGCCCACCGGCTTTCTGCACGTCGGCAGCGCGCGCACATTCATCTTCAATTGGCTCTATGCCCGCCGCCTCCAGGGCGCCATGGTCTTGCGGCTCGATGACACCGACGTGGAGCGCAATACCGACGCCAGCGTCCAGTCCATCTTCGAGGGGCTGCGGTGGTTGGGACTCGACTGGGACGAAGAGTACAAGCAGTCCGAACGCCTGGCCCTGCACCGGCAGGCGGCCCAAGCCATCTTCGCCAAAGGCCTGGCCTACCGCGACTTCACGCCCGCCCGCGCGGGCGACGACAATCAGTCGGCCGGACAGGGAGCTGCCTCCCCGCAGGGAGCTGCCTCCCCGCAGGGAGCTGCCTCCTCGCAAGGAGCATGGCTCTTCAATCCCGGCATGCGTGAACTTTCACGGGAAGAGTCCGACCGCCGCGCCGCCACCGGCGAGCCGTTTGCCCTGCGGTATCGCGTTCCCCGCGGTCAAGACCGCACCTTGCGCTTTACCGATAGCGTCTACGGGCCGCAGTCCAAATTCGCGGACGAAGTAGAGGATTTCGCCCTGCTGCGATCGGACTCGATGCCGACCTATCATCTGGCCTCCTGCGTCGACGACGCCGACCTCCGCATCAGCCACATCATCCGCGGCCAGGATCACCTCACCAATACCTACAAGCACCTGCTGATCTTCGAGGGCCTGGGCGTCGATCCGCCGCAATTCGCCCACCTTCCTCTCTTGGTCGCCCCCGATGGCGCCAAGCTCTCCAAGCGCAAGCACGGACCCGTTGTCAGCGTAACCACCTATCGCGATGCCGGCTTCCTGCCCCAGGCCTTTATCAACTTCCTCTGCCTGCTGGGCTGGTCGCCCAAGAACGACCGTGAGTTTCTCGCGCTTGACGAGCTCACCGCTGCCTTCAGTCTCGAAGGCGTCAACCGCGCCAACGCCGTCGTGAACTTCAATGACGAGGACCCCTTCGACCCCAAGGCTGTTTGGCTCAACGCCGAGCACATCAGGGCCCTCCCCATCAACGAACTGAGCCACAGGCTGCAGCCTTTTTTCGAGAAGGCTTCCTTCCATCCGGCGCCGGAAAAGGTACTGGCTGTGACCCCGCTCATTCGCGAACGCATCAAGCTGCTGCGCGACGCCATCCCCGCCGCCGACTTCTTCTTTGTGAAGGAACTCGCTCCGTATGACCCAGCGGAGTTAATCCCGCCCAAGAGCGACGCCGCTCTCGCCCTGCGCGTCCTGCAGCACGCGCAGCAGCTTCTCGCTTCCGTCCCTTTTGATCACGAATCGCTCGAACAAGCTTTCCGTTCCGCGGCTTTGCAACTTGGTCTCAAGGCCGGCCCCATGTTCCAGCCCATTCGCGTCGCCGTCTGCGGGCGCAAAAACGCGCCGCCCCTCTTTGAAACCATGGCCGTGCTGGGACGCGAACTCTGCCTCGCACGCATCCGTAAAGCAGAGGCCGGCCTTGAATCACTGCTCGTTAGTAAAGAATCGTAGTCCTGTCAGGAATCGAAATTATGACTAATACAAATCCGGAAATCCCAGTCGAGCAATTTCTTGATGAAAAACTTCGCGGCCCCTCCAACTTCCTCCGCGATCAAATCGCCCAAGATGTGCAAACCAAAAAATACGGCGACGCCGTCGTTCAGACGCGCTTTCCTCCCGAGCCCAACGGCTACCTGCACATCGGCCACGCCAAGGCCATCTGCCTCGACTTCCAGCTCGCCGATGAATTCGGGGGCAAAACCAACCTGCGCTTCGACGACACCAATCCCGAAAAAGAAGAGCAGGAGTATGTCGATTCCATTCAGAAAGACGTTCGCTGGCTCGGCTTCGACTGGGAGCGCCTCTGCTACGCCTCCGACTATTTCGGCCAGCTGTACGAGTGGGCGTTGCAGTTGATCAATGACGGCAAAGCCTATGTCGATGACCTCACCGCCGACGAGATTCGCCAGTACCGCGGCACGCTCACCGAGCCCGGCAAGGACAGTCCCTATCGCAACCGCTCGGTCGAAGAAAATCTGGATTTATTCACCCGCATGAAGGCCGGCGAGTTCCCCGATGGCAGCCGCGTTCTCCGTGCCAGAATCGACATGGCCTCGCCCAACCTCAACATGCGCGATCCGGTCATGTACCGCATTCTTCACGCCACGCATCACCGCACCGGCGACCAGTGGTGCATCTATCCGATGTACGACTACGCGCACGGCCAGTCGGACTCCATCGAGCGTGTCACCCACTCCATGTGTACCCTGGAGTTCGCCGACCACCAGCCGCTCTACCGCTGGTATATCGAACAGCTGGGCATCTTCCCTTCGCAGCAGATCGAATTCGACCGCCTCAACATCACCTACACCTTGCTCAGCAAGCGCAGGCTCATCCAGTTCGTGCAGGAAAAGCGCGTCCGCGGCTGGGACGATCCCCGCATGCCCACCCTCTCCGGATTCCGCCGCCGCGGCTTCACGCCGGAAGCCATCCGCACCTTCGTCGCAGCCAGCGGCGTCTCGCGCACCAACGGCTCCACCGACGTCGAGATGCTCGAACACTTCCAGCGCGACGACCTGAACCGCCGCGCCCATCGCGCCATGGCCGTGCTGCATCCTCTCAAACTGGTCATCGACAACTATCCCGCCGGTCAGGACGAGTTTGTCGAAGTCGCCAACAACCCGGAGGATCCCTCGGCAGGAACGCGCCAGGTCCCATTTTCCGGCGAGATTTTCATTGAACAAGACGACTTCCGCGAGGTGCCTCCGCCCAAGTATTACCGTCTGTCTCCGGGCAAGGAAGTGCGCCTGCGCAACGCCTACTTCGTCACCGCGCAGAGCGTCGTTAAAGACGCGGCCGGCAACATCATCGAGGTGCACTGCACGTACGATCCAGCCAGCCGCGGCGGCAACTCGCCCGACGGACGCAAGGTCAAGTCCACCATGCACTGGGTCTCGGCGGCCCACGCCATCTCCGCCGAAATTCGCATCTACGAGAAACTCTTCCTCAAGCCCGATCCCAACGACGTCGAAGAGGGCAAGGATGTTCTCAGCAATCTCAATCCCAACTCGCTCGAAATCCTGACCGCCGCCAAACTCGAGCCCTCTCTTGCCAGAGCCGGCGTTGGAGACAGCTTCCAGTTCGAGCGTGTCGGCTATTTCTGCCTCGATCCCGACAGCACGCCGGGCAATCTGGTCTTCAACCGCACGCTGCCCCTCAAAGACTCCTGGGCCAAGATCGAAAAAAAGGCGGGGACGTAGAAGCGAGCCTTTAGCTCCATAAGCACGCAAGCGGGTGCCCCAGGTCTCGCCTTTAAGACCTGGGAGGAACTCGATTACCGCCCCACCACATCGATCGGCACAGTGATCGTCTTGGGCGGCATGCACGCATTTTGATCGCAGGCCTGGTAGCGCAGCTTCGCCTCCACCAGGTGATCGCCCGGCCTCGCGGTCAGCCGTGCCTGGATGGTGAACTCGCCTGTATAAACGTTCAGCTTTTCTTTAGGCTCGACCGGCAAAACGAAATCGATCCCCGGCGGATAGTCAGCCGCTTCCAGCCGCACCCCCGAAGACTCCGGAATGGTGAAAACCGTGGCAATCAGGAACTCGTCCTTCGGGGCATGCGAGTTGATATGCAATCCCTGCGCGATACGAAAATGCAGTGCCACCGGACTCGCCTTCCCCGCCGGCACCGTAACCTGCTCGGGAAACAGGTATTGCACCGCTTCCGTCTTTTCGCCGGAGTGGCTGGGCTTTTCAAACACCGGCGCCTGCCCATGCAGCGGCTGTAAAAACATTGCCCCCGTCAGCGCCGCGAACCCCGCAAGCCTCAACGCCCCGTCACTCTTCATTGCCCCACGCCCGCCGTGCGCAAACCGCCGGCGCCCGCGCCATTCAGTGCTTTGCGGATGTTAGCTTCAATATCGTCCTTCGACGTAATGCCCATCTGCTCCGCCACGATCGTCCCGTTGCGGTCCACGTAAAACGATGTCGGCATCGAGTCCAGCCCGCCATACGGCTTGCTCAACGAGTCGCCCTCGATCAGCACCGGGTAAGGCATGTGCATCTGCTGCACGAACGTCGCAATCTCCTTCTTCGTATCGCCAAATGCCTTGGGATCGGTCCGATCGATGTCATCCGTCGAGATGCCGATGACCTCGAATCCCTGCCGCGCATACTGGTTGCGCAACTCCACCAGCCAGGGCGTCTCCAGCTTGCACGGCCCGCACCACGTGGCCCAGAAATTCACCAGCACAGCCTTCCCCTTGTAGCTCGACAGCGAGACCTTCCTGCCGCTCAAGTCTTCCAGCGCGAACCCCGGCGCCGGCTTGCCCACCAGCGGCGACATCGACTGCGGATCGCCCGCCGCGGACGCCACCAGTTCCCCCTGCCCCGCGTTGGCCAGCAAGCGCTCCGCCGCCTGCTTGCGGTACTCCCAATTGGCCCATCCGGCCCATCCGAAGATGGCCAGGATCACCAGCACAATGCCGAGAACAACCGTATTCCGTTTCAAACCAGTGACCTCTCCCCTTTGATTGTACGAGCCCGCAAAGAGTTACAAAATGCCCCGCATCGACATCGTTTTGCCGCCGCCCGCCCGCGCCCCGCAGGCGCCCCGCTCCACCGCGCTCCCCCCCTGAAACTGATACCATCATCACCGATGAATCCCACGCATAAAGATGGCCGGTCGGCGGCCGACTGCCTGCAGCCGGCCGCCTTGGTGCGCACCGAAGCAGCTGCGCTCGAAGCGCTGGCGGCCAGGCTTGAAGGCCCCATGGCCGCGGACTTCGATCGCGCCGTCGAGCTGATCCTGCGCTGCGGCGACAGCAGCGGCCGGGTCGTGGTCACCGGCATGGGCAAGAGCGGCATCATCGCCCAGAAGATCGCCGCCACCCTCAGTTCCACCGGCTCGCCGGCCCTGTTTCTTCATCCCGCCGAAGCGGTCCACGGCGACCTCGGCGTGCTCATGCCCGGCGACGTGGTCATCGCTCTCTCCGCCAGCGGCGAAACCGAAGAAATCCTTCGCCTCCTCGCCACCCTCAAGCGCAAAGGCGACGCGCTCATCAGCTTTTGCTGCAACCTGTCGTCAACCCTCGCCGCCGCCAGCGACGTGACCCTCGACTGCTCCGTCGATCGCGAAGCCTGCGTACTCAACCTCGCCCCCACCGCCTCCACCACCGCCATGCTGGCCCTGGGCGATGCCCTGGCCGTCGCGGTTAGCCTGCGCAAGGGCTTCCGCGCCGAGGACTTCGCCGAACTCCATCCCGGCGGCAAGCTCGGTAAGCAACTGGCCAAGGTTCGCGACCTCATGCATGCCGGCGACGACGTCCCAATGGTCAAGCTCGCCACCCCCATGACCGACGTCATCTTCGAAATGTCTTCGAAGAAGCTGGGCATGACCACGGTGCAGGAAGATGGCCATCTGTGCGGAGTCATCAGCGACGGCGATCTCCGCCGCCTGCTGGAGCGCGAAGGCGGCGCCGCCCTCAGCCGCACCGCCGGCGAAGCCATGAACCCCCGCCCCAAAACCATCACCCCTGACGAACTCGCCGCCCGCGCCCTCGCCTTCCTCGAAGAACGCAAGATCACCTCCCTGGTCGTAATCGACAAAGACGCCCGCGTCCAAGGCGTGATCCACCTGCATGATCTCTGGGGCGTCGAATTGATCTGAAGCTATGTCCGCCGAGGTTTGGACAAAAGAAAAGCTTGTGACCGATGAAAGACGAGCCGAGTTTTCAGCGAATTCGAGCAGATCTGGAAGCCAGGCAGAAGGCCATCCTCTGGGAAGACGCCCGTCAAGGCGGAAAGGGTGTCGATGCGTTCCTCTGGAAGGGTGATCCGAAGGCAAAGCCAGTTCAACGAGCAGGTCTGCTCATCTTCGCAATAGCCTTTTTCTTCCTTGCCGTGATTATGGCGTCCATTCCTTTCCAGAAAGACTCCGAGAACGGGGGGTCGGCAGTTTGTTTCTTGATTGCGCTGTTTTGTTTCCTAATCACCACGCGCCTTGTCCGCAATGCGTTTCTTCGTTCGTCAAGATCTGGGCAGAATGATGTAGAAGACGATGACCGTTAGATCGTGAGGGAAATGACCACGCAAGCCGGAAAAACCGCCCTCATCACCGGCGCCTCCAGCGGCTTCGGCTTGCTCACCACCCTCGCCCTGGCCGCCCGCGGCTGGCGCGTCCTCGCCACCATGCGTGACCTCAACCGCCGCGAAAAACTCGCTGACGACGCGCAAGCCGCCGGCGTCCTCCACCGCATCGAGTTCCTTCCCCTCGACGTCACCAATCCGGACCAGATCGCCGCGCTGGCCGAACTGCTCCAGCAGCGCCCGTCGCCGCTCCACGCCCTCATTAACAACGCCGGCTTCGCCCTCCCCGGCTTTGCCGACGACGTCACCGACGCCGAATTGCGCCAGCAGTTCGACACCAACTTCTTCGGCGCCGTCGCCGTCACCCGCGCCCTCCTCCCCCAACTCCGCCGCCAGGGATTCGGACACATCGTCATGGTCTCGTCCATCTCCGGCCGCATCGGATTTCCCGGCGTCAGCAGCTACGCCGCGTCCAAATTCGCCCTGGAAGGCTGGACCGAAACCTTGCGCTTTGAGCTGAGACCGCTGGGCATCCCGGTCGTGCTGGTCGAACCCGGTGCCTTCGAAACCGATATCTGGGACCGCAACGCCCGCCTCGCCGCCGGGCTCTTGAATCCCCTCTCCCCCAACGCCGCTCGCGCCTCCCACTGGCGCAGCCGGATCCAGGGCGGCCAGAAACGCGCCGATCCCCAGGTCGTGGCCGACACCATCGCCGCCCTTCTCGAAAAACCCAGGCCCAAACTGCGCTACGCGGTCGGAAAGGACGCCAAGCTCGGCATCCTGCTCCGCACCTTGCTCCCCTTTCGCCTATTCGAGCGCATCGTGCTCAAAAGCAGCGGATTAGACAAGTAAGAGCCCGCTTCGATCTTCCCCCTCCCTGAAACATTTAAAATAGGGTCTGCCGTCATCTGTTCTATGCGTCCGTAGCGCTGCGGTTCGGCCCTGTGTCAAAAACCACTCAGCCTGCGGACGGGAAAGCTCGCTCGTACTCGTCTATGCATCTTTGGTCCAAGTGCTTCATTCCCACCCTCCGCGAGGCTCCTTCCGACGCCGAAGTCGCCAGCCACAAGTTTCTCCTCCGCGCCGGCTACGTCCGCCAGCTCGGCGCCGGCATCTACAACTACCTCTTCCTCGGCCAGCGTTCCCTCAACAAGATCATCGCCATCGTCCGCGAAGAGATGGACAAGATCGGGCAGGAATTTTTCCTCCCCGCCATCCTCCCCAGGGAGCCATGGGTCGAGAGCGGACGCTGGACCGGCATGGGCGACAACATGTTTCGCCTCAAGGACCGCAAGGGGGCGGAGCTGTGCCTGGGCATGACCCACGAAGAGATCATGACCACCATCGCCCGCAGCGAACTGCGCAGTTACAAGCAGCTGCCCCAGATCTGGTACCAGATCCAAACCAAGTTCCGCGATGAGCCGCGCCCCAAGTCCGGCCTGCTCCGCGTCCGCCAGTTCACCATGAAGGACAGCTATTCCTTCGACATCAACTCGGCCGGACTTGATAAGAGCTTCGACCTCCACGACGCCGTTTACCGCAAAATCTTCTCCCGCTGCGGGCTCAAATTTGTGGCTGTCGAAGCCGACTCCGGCGCCATGGGCGGATCCCAATCCCAGGAATTCATGGTCTATACCGACGCGGGCGAAGATCTCATCGCCAGCTGCCCCGTCTGCGGTTATGCGGCCAATTTGGAGAAGGCCACTTCCCTTCTTCCCCCGGTCACTGAGATGGAATCAACCGGCGACGGAACTCCGCAACTCGTGCACACCCCGGGCTGCGCCGCCATCTCCGATGTGGCCGCGTTCTTCAAGATCTCTCCCGCCTCCGACATCAAGTGCGTCGCCTACATGGCGCTCAAGCGCGGTACCGCCGGAAAACCCGGGGTGGTCCCCACGGACGGGTCTTCGTCCGTGGGGTGGAAGCCCGACACCTGGCACGGCGTGGCAACATTCCTGCGCGGCGATCATCAGGTCAACGAAACCAAGCTGCTTGGCGTTCTGGGCGCAGCCGACCTCCGCACCATGCAGGCGGAGGAGTTGGAAAAGTACTTCAAGGGTCCGGCAGGCTATCTCGGACCGGTTGGCCTCACCCACGACGACAAACCGCTCGGTGAAGGCCTGACCGTGGTCGTCGACCAGTCGCTCCAGGGACGCAGGAACCTGGTCTGCGGCGCCAACAAGCTTGACTATCATTTGCGCAACGTGGTGCCGGGCCGCGATTTTACCTGGACTGTCAGTGCCGATATCCGCAGCGTCAACGAAGGCGAGCCCTGCCCGCGGAAACAAACCGGCGGTGATCCCTGTGACGGCACTCTGGTGGTCGGCAAAGCCGTCGAAGTGGGCCACATCTTCAAGCTCGGCTACAAGTACTCCGAATCCATGGGCGCCCGCGTGCTCGACCCCAACGGCAAGGAAGTCACGCCCATCATGGGCAGCTACGGCATCGGCATCGAGCGCATTCTGACCGCGGCCATCGAACAGGCCCATGATGCCAATGGCTTCTGCCTGCCGGCTTCGATCGCACCCTTCACCGTCGTCGTCACCGTGACGAACATGTCCGATCCCAGGCTCAGGGAGACAGGAGAAACGCTGGCGGCCGAACTCGAAGCAGCCGGCCTCGACGTGCTCCTGGATGACCGGGACGAACGCGCCGGCGTCAAATTCAAGGACGCGGACCTTGTCGGCATTCCTTTCCGCATCAATGTAGGTAAGAAGGCCGCCAGCGGCCAGGTCGAACTGGTAACACGGGCCACCAGCCAGAGCGTCGACGTGACGCTGGACGAAGTGGTCGCGAAGGTCAAGGCGCGGGTCCAGGAAGAAAACCTTCTCGAGTCCACGCCCGAATTACAAACCTCTTAGGCCGATGGAGCGGACTTCAGAGGCGGCGGCCGCGCACGGAGAAACTCATCGGGGTCGGCAAGAAGAGTCAGGGCACGACTTTAGTCGTGCCCAAAGCGCAACAAAAAAACGGGCTTTAGCCCCTGGGGTTGATTTTCTGAATACCGGCTCGAACTGTTGTCTTTCTCTGCAACCCCGTTTCGCCAATGAGGAACGCGAAACCTGACAAATCCGTCTTACTAGTGCGGAATGTCGCGACCGAATTCGAATTCGCTGCGATCAAAACTTGATCCCCCAGCTGAAAGCTAGTAGCTATCTTTAGGAGCAGCAATGGCGTTGAAAATCAAATTCAGAATGCCCGCAAAGTCCAACGACTGGGCATCGCTGGTGCTGCGGGTTTCACTCATCGGGATCGCCGCCATAGCCGTCGTTGTCATGACCACGGGCGGCTATTTCTACTTCAAATACCAGCACGTCGTCGACGAACGGCTCAAGCAGCCCCTGTTTAAAAACACCGCCAAGATTTTTGCCGAACCCCGTGAAGTCCGTCCGGGCCAGAAACTCACCCCCCATCTCATCGGTGAAGAACTGCGCCAGGCCGGCTACTCCCTCGTCGGAGCCCAGAAAGACTCGCCCATGGGCACCTACCGCGAGGAGGACGGCGGCATCACCATCAATCCCGGCCCCCAGTCCTACCACGCCCAGGACAGCGCCACCATCCACGCCACCAAGGGCATCGTCGACTCCATCTCTGACGAACACGGCCAGCCGCTGGCCAGTTATGAGTTGGAGCCGGTCCTCATCACCGGACTCACCGAAGACGCCAACCGCACCAAGCGCCGCATCATCAATTACGACGAAATCCCGCAGAACCTGGTGCACGCCGTCCTCGCCATCGAAGACCGCCGCTTCTTTGAACACAGCGGCGTCAACTACTTCCGCCTCGTCGAAGCGGTGGTCCGCGACATCACCTCCGGGCGCAAGCAGCAGGGCGGCTCCACGCTCACCATGCAGCTGGCACGCGGCTTCTTCCTTACTCCCGAAAAGCGCATCAAGCGCAAACTCATCGAAATCGTGATCACCTTCCAGCTCGAGCATCGCTTCTCCAAGAAACAGATCTTCGAGATGTACGCCAACGAAATCCCCCTCGGCCAGCGTGGCAGCTTCGCCATCAACGGCTTCGGCGAAGCCGCCCAGACCTACTTCGGTAAGGATGTGCGCCAACTCGATCTCGCGGAAGGCGCCATGCTGGCTGGCATCATCCAAAGCCCCAGCCGCCTCAATCCGTTCCGGCACGCCGAGCGCGCCATCGAACGCCGTAACCTGGTCCTCGATTCCATGGTCGAAACCGGATACATCACCAAGGACCAGGCCGAACGCGCGAAAGAGGAGCCGCTCCACCTTTCCACCGCCAGCGTCGATGCCAGCGAAGCGCCTTATTTCGTCGACCTCGTCCACGAGCAACTCCTGCAAAAATTAGGCGAGCGCGACGCCGGCCTCGACGGCCTCCGCATCTACACCACGCTCGATCCCGACCTGCAGCGCGTCGCCACTACCGCTGTCGAGTCCACCATCCACATCGTCGACGAACAGGTCGAGAAGCTGCACCGCAAGAAAAAGGTGAAAGGCGCCGCCGAACCACCTCCCACCGGCCCCATCACCTATCCGCAGGTCGCCCTCGTCGCGCTCAATCCCCACACCGGCCAGGTGCTGGCCCTGGTCGGCGGTCGCAGCTATGGCAGCTCGCAGCTGAATCACGCCGTGGCCAAACGTCCCACCGGCTCCATCTTCAAGCCCATCGTGTACGCCGCCGCCTTCCAGACCGCCGTTGAAGGCACCCAGCTCCCCGGCCAGGATCACCTGTTCTCGCCCGTCACCATGCTCAACGACGAGCAGAGCACCTACATGGTCGGCGACAAGGAATACAGCCCGCGCAACGATCACAATAACTATCACGACCAGGTCACCGCGCGTTATGCCCTGCAGTGGTCGCTCAACAACGCCACCATCGGACTCGCTTCCATGGTCGGCTTCGATCGCGTAGCCGCCCTGGGCCGCGATGCCGGCATCAAGAGCGCGCGCGGAACTCCCTCCGTCGCCATCGGTTCCTATGACGCGTCGCCCATCGACATGGCCGGCGCCTACACCATCTTCGCCAACGGCGGCGTCCACCTCGACCCCTGGATGCTGGCCAGCGTCCGCACCGCCACCGGCGACATCATGACCAACTACACCCCCACCGCCCGCCAGGTGCTCGACCCCCGCGTCGCTTATCTCACCACCAACCTCATGGAAAACGTGATCAACGCCGGCACCGGCGGCCGCATCCGCTCCATGGGCTTCACCGCCCCCGCGGCAGGCAAAACCGGCTCCAGCCACGACGCCTGGTTCGCCGGCTTCACCAGCAACCTGCTCTGCGTAGTCTGGGTCGGCAACGACGACTACACCAACATCGTCATCGAAGGCGCTCCCGCCGCCGGTCCCATCTGGGCCGAGTTCATGAAAAAGGCCGTGCAGCTCCCCCAGTACTCCGATACCAAGCCCTTCACGCCGCCCGCGGGCGTATCGCTCGTCGACCTCGACAAGATCACCAACCTGCTCCCCGACGGCGCCTGCCCCACCACCTATACCGCCGCGTTCCTCGACGGCACCGCCCCCACCGACACCTGCAGCCACCCGCCCGACAAACGCAATCTCTTCCAGAAGATCTTCGGGCTAGGCAACAAGACCGGCACCGGCAACTAGCCCATCGCGACCAACTCCGGGTGCCCCACGTTCGCGACGTCTTTGTTTTTGTCGCTAGCGTGGGCTGCCACCAACTTCCACCGTCTTTGTCCTTTATCTTCTCGACCGACAATCACGCCCGGGTGCCCCACGTCTCTCCTTTGAGACCTGGGAAACCACCAGCCGTGGCCGAGGATCAACCCTACCCATCAATCTCCCGCCCATCCGGCGTAGGCTGGCACCCCGGACACCAGTACGTCGACCGCGCATCCTTCCCCTGCAGCCGCCTCCGGATCAACGTCCCGCACCGCCGGCACGCCTGCCCCTTCCGCGCATACACCCACAAATTCTCAGACGGATCGCTCTGGTTCGTCGTCCGCCGCTTCCGCCCCTGGTACGTCACAATCGCATTCCCCGAATCCTCCAGCACGTTCGCGCCCAGCTGTTTCCGCGCCATGGCCACCACCGCCCGCACCTGCGCCTCCGTCAGCGTCTCCACTGTCCGAAACGGATTCAACCCCGTCAGAAAGCAAACCTCCGACTTGAACACATTCCCCACCCCGGCCAATATCTTCTGCCGCAGCAGCGCATCCCCCAGTTCCAGATCCCCCTGCGCCATCAATCCCCGCACCGCCCCCTCTTCGTCGAAGCCGCTTCCCAGCACATCGCTCGCCGCCGGCGGAATCCGCCGGTCCCGCGCCAGCTTCCGCGCATCCAGCATCTCCGCCACCGGCACCCGAAACCCCACCGCCTGAAAATCGCCCGTCTCGACCACGATGCGCATGTCGCCGCCCGGCGCCTTCCATCTCTCCCCAGGACGATAGATATGCCAACTCCCATTCATCAACATGTGCGTCGCCAAAATCCCGCCGCCGGAGAAATGCATCAGCAGCCACTTCCCGCGCGACTCCACGCTCTCCACAATCTGCCCCGTCAGCGGCGTATTGTCGTGAAACCGCGTCAACAGCGGATACGTCGATCGAAATCCCGTGACCGCTTTCCCACTCAATGCCCGGTTGAGCGTCCGCGCGGAACGGAAAATCGTATCGCCTTCCGGCATCTACCGCACCTCGCCCGCCAGCGGCTCGCTCTGCCCCACCGGCAAGTGAATGCGCCGCAAATGCAGCCCCAAGGGCCCTGCATGAAATCCCGCGTCCATCAGGAAATGCGCCATGGGATGCGCCGCCACCGGCTGCCCGTTCACTGTCGTAATCAGCACGCCCTGGTGGCTATTGACCTGCATCTTCTCCTGCCCCCGCGCCCATAGAAAATGCGCCAGCCCCGCCGCCACCTGCGCGCGCTCCGGCTCTTCCTTGGGCAGAAAGATCAGCACGTTCGGATTATTCCTGCGCACCCATGCCACCAGCTGGCCGTTGCACAGGATCACCTCGGCATATGCGGCCCGCGTCAGCACCCGCGGCGCCGACTCCGAATCCTCCTCCGCCACCGGAATCTCCGGCCACGGCAGCACCGAACCATACGGATTAGCCGGATCCGCAGCCGCCAGTTGCACAAACTCCGGCTTCTCCACACCCGGCGCAATGCGCAATTGCCGCAGCAGGTCCACCGCCGCTGGCAATGCAAACTGTGTCGCCCCCAGTCCCGCCACAAAGTACCCGCGCCGGATGCGCCCGCTTTCCTCCAACGCCTTCAGCACGTCGTACACCGCGCTGAATCCCCCTGGAACATTCTCCGCAGCCACCGCCTCCCGCATCAGCACGCCATAGCGATTCAGCAGTTGCAGCGCCAGCGCATGACTCGCCTCCGTCGAACTCGGCGCACCCGCCTCCGGCGACTTGGCGCGCACCGGCAAAACGGCCCACCTTCCCTGCGCCGTCGGCGGCGTCGTTCTTCTTGAACGGAACACAGCTCCATTCTGTTGCGGCCTTCGCGTTGGCCGCGCACTGTCCGGCCGTGTCGTATACGCCCGCAGCGCATGGAGCGAGTCATTCGTCACCAGCCCGCGCCAAACCAGGCTCCACAATGCGTCGATCGACTCTCCCGGGTAGCCGCCCCCCACCGCCTGGTGCAGGGGTTCGAAAAAGCTCGCCCCCGCCGACTCCAGCACGCTCAACAGCTTCTCCTCGCGCTCCGTCAGCGGCTCCGTGATGGGCCGCGATTGCACCAGCAGCGACAACTTGTCCGACAGGAATAAGGCAATGCGCCCGTCGCGCTCCCCCAGCGGCTCCACGCCCGCCCACGTCACTTCCCCGGCCGCGATCAACGTATCCAGCCCGTTCGCTTCGTAGCCCGCCACCCGCGCCGGTAAAATCGCCGTCTCCAGCAGCGACGCCGGCAGCGGGGCACCCTGCAAACTCTCAATCGCGTCCAGCAGCACATCCAGGTGTGCATGCCCTCCGCGCCGCGGCGCCAGCAAGCCCTGCCAGTGCGTCAGAAAGCGCGCCAGCGTCTGCTGCTCCACCGGCTCCACTTCGCGCCTCAGTCGCGCCAGGGACTTGCGCCGTATCTGCCGCAGGATCTCCGCGTCGCACCACTCCCGATGCAGCCCGCCGGGGCGGAATCCGCCCTCCAGCACCCGCCCTTCCACCACCAGTTGCCGCACCACGTTTTCTACCTGCGCCGCGTCCAGCGCAAACCGGTCTGCCGCTTCCTTCACCGTGAACGGTCCGTGCGTGCGCGCAAACCGGCGCACCAGTTCGAGCACCGGCTGCTTCACCGGCTCCAGCAGCGATGCGGCCAGCCCCGGCGGCAGAGGGATACCCAGCGCATCGCGATAGCGGGCCGCATCTTCCGCAGCGATGAGCCGCCTCTCTCCTGCTATGCGCAACTCCAGCAGGCGCCGCCCGCGAACCAAGCGGTCCACCTGCTGCATCAGGTCCGGCGCAGCCACGCGCTTTGCCATCTCGTCCCGCGTCAAATCGCCCAGCCGCAAGCACAGATCGTGCATCGCATCGGCGGAACGCGCTCGATAATTCTCGGTCAGGCACTGCGCGTTCTCTTCCACCTCCGCAATCACATCCGCATCCAGCAGTTCGCGCAGGTCCGCCTCGCCCAGCAGCTCTCTCAACTGGTCTTGATCAATCGTCAGCGCCTGCGCCCGGCGCTCCGCCAGGGGAGCATCCGCGTCGTAAATAAAATTGGCTACATAACTGAACAGCAGCGACGAAGCAAACGGCGATGGCTTGCGCGTCTCCACCACGTGTACCCGCAACTGCCGCTGTTCGATGGCGCGCAGCGTCTCCAGCAATGCGGGCATGTCAAACACATCGCGCAGGCACTCGCGATACGCCTCCAGCAGCAGCGGAAACGAAGGATAGCGCGACGCCACGTTAAGCAGATCATACGAGCGCTTGCGCAGTTGCCACAGCGGAGAACGCGAGTCGGGCCTTCTCCGCGGCAGCAGCAGCGCGCGCCCCGCAGCCTCGCGAAAACGCCCTGCAAACAATGCCGTCGATCCCAGTTGCCGCAGCACCAGCCCCATCGCCTCCGCCGCTTCGATCAAAAACCAGTCTGAATCGGGCGGCTCATCCGTGTCCGGAAAGCGCAGCACAAATCCGTCGTCGCCCCACAGCGTCTCCACGTCGGGGCCATTGGCCGCTTGAATGCGTGCCGTAACCGCCATCGCCCACGGAATATGAATGCGGCTTCCAAACGGTGTCAACACGCACACCCGCCAGTCGCCCAGCTCGTCGCGGCAGCGCTCGATCACAATGTTGCGATCGTCGGGAACAATCCCCGTCGCCGCTTCCTGGTCCGCCAGAAACATCAGCAGGTTGTCCGCCGCCCCGGGATCGAGATCGTGGTCCGTCACCAGCCGCGTCAACGCTGCGGGCTTGGGCAACTCCCGCAACTCGCGCACCAGCGCCCCGATGCGGCGTCCGAATTCCAGCGGCCGCCCCGGCCCGTCGCCCTTCCAGAAGGGCATCTTCCCCGGCTCTCCCGGAGCCGGCTCCACCAGCACGCGATCGTGCGTGATGTCCACGATCCGCCACGTCGACGCGCCCAGGATAAACGTCTCGCCCGTGTGCGACTCGAACACCATTTCCTCGTCGAGCTCGCCCACCCGTACCGACTTGCCCTCCGTGTGCGCCAGGAACACGCCGTACAATCCGCGATCGGGAATCGTGCCCGCATTCAGAATCGCCAGCCGGCCTGCGCCCTCGCGCGCCCTCACCACGTTACGGACCCGGTCCCACGTCAGGCGCGGCCGCAGTTCTGCGAACTCATCCGATGGGTAGCGCCCGCTCAACAGGTCCAGCACTCCGTCGAACGACGCGCGCGTCAGCTCCCCAAAAGGCGCTGCGCGCCGCACCAGGTCATACAGTTCGTCCGCCGCAACTTCGGGCATGGACTCATCCGCATCCTGTATCGCCGCGTCGTCAACTGAATCTTCTTCCACTTCTTCGCTGCGCTGGTTCCCTTTCAAAGCACGGCCCAAACCAGCTTTCCCCGCCGCCCCGCGATTGTGCCGCGCCATCGCTGGCTTCTTCTTCATCGCCGGCGGCGCATCAGGCGGATGAGCGACCGTTGCTACCAGTTGCTGCGCCAGCACATCCAGCGGGTTGCGCGGATAGCGGGTCGACTCGATGTGCCCTTCGTGCATCGCCTGCGTCACTGCGGCGCATGCCACCAGGTCGGCGCGATACTTCGGAAACAGCACGCCCTCGCTCACCGCGTTCACCGAGTGGCCCGCACGCCCGATGCGCTGCATTCCCGACGCGACCGAAGGCGGCGCTTCAATCTGGATCACGAGATCCACCGCGCCCATATCGATGCCCAGCTCCAGGGTCGACGTGGCGCACAGAGCCTTGATCTGTCCGGCCTTCAATTGCTCTTCGATCACCGATCGCTGCGCGGTCGCCAGTGACCCATGGTGCGCGCGCGCGATCGCCTCGCCTGCCAGTTCGTTCAATGCGCCTGCCAGCCGCTCCGCAACCTGGCGGCTGTTCACAAACAAGATCGTAGAAGTGCGTTCCTTGATCAGTTCCAGCAGCCGCGGATGAATCGCGCTCCAGATTGAAACCCGCTTGGGCGCCTGCGACGCCGGGCCGCTGGGAATCTCTTCCACCGTTCCCAGCCGCGCCATGTCTTCCACCGGTACTTCAATCCGCAATTTCAGTTGCTTCACCGCGCTCGCATTCACAATGGTCACGGGCCGATAGCGCAGCGCGCTCTCATCCACATCCTCTGAAGTCCATGCCGCTTCGCTCTCCGCAATCGTCGCCGGCGCCACCGGGATCTCGGCCGCGCCGTCTCTACTTGCAACCGCAGTCACAGTAGCAAGCCGGTCCGCATCTTCCGCGGCCACCCTCACCACCGGTCGGAAACCGGCCTTCTGATCCCTGATCTCTGACCCCTGATCCCTGTTCCTGAGCTTGCGCCCCGGCACATCGACGCCCCCCAGGAATCGCGCCACTTCTTCGAGCGGCCTCTGCGTGGCCGACAAGCCGATGCGCTGAATCGGCTTCTTCACCAGCGCCTCCAGCCGCTCCAGCGTCAGCGCCAGGTGCGCCCCGCGCTTGGTCGGCACCAGGGCATGAATCTCGTCGATGATCACTGTATCGACGCTGCGCAAAGCTTCCGAGGCCTGCGACGTAAGCAGCAGGTAAAGCGACTCCGGCGTCGTGATCAGAATGTCGGAGGGGTTTCTTCGATACAGCGCCCTCTCCCGCTGCGGCGTATCTCCCGTGCGCACGCTGATCGTGGGCTCGCGAAACGCCACGCCCCGCCTCCGCGCCATATTGGCGATGCCGGCCAGCGGCGAGCGCAAATTGCGTTCCACATCCACCGCCAGCGCCTTCAACGGCGACACGTACACGATGCGCGTCCCTTCCGCCGGAGTGTTGTGCAGCATCAGACGGTCGAGACACCAGAGAAAAGCCGTCAGCGTCTTCCCCGTTCCGGTAGGCGCGAGAATCAGCGCGCTCTCCCGGCGCGCAATCACCGGCCACCCCAGTCGCTGCGGCGCGGTCGGCGAATCGAAGACTTCCTTGAACCATTCCGCCGTAATGGGGTGGAAGAAGCTGAAGGGATCGACGGCACCCGCGGCGGATGAATCCAGACCAGCGGGTTGCCGAGACTTTTCTTCCCGCGTAGAAGCTCCGGGGTCGGAGGGAGACGGGGGTTTTAACCCCCGTGTAGAGGTAGCCGCTGCGCCCGGGGCTTTAGCCCCGGAAGAACCCTCACGACCACTTTTGCTTGAAGCTCCAGGTTCGGAGGGAGACGGGGGTTTTAACCCCCGTGGAGAGGTAGCCGCTTCGCCCGGGGCTTTAGCCCCGGAAAAACCCTCACGACCACTTTTGCTTGAAGCTCCAGCGTCGGAGGGAGGCGGGGGTTTTAACCCCCGTGTAGAGGTAGCCGCTGCGCCCGGGGCTTTAGCCCCGGAAGAACCCTCACGGCCACTTTTGCTTGAAGCTCCAAGTTGGGAGGGAGACGGGGGTTTTAACCCCCGTGTAGAGGTAGCCGCTGCGCCCGGGGCTTTAGCCCCGGCAGAACCCTCACGGCCACTTTTGCCTGAAGCTCCAGGGTCGGAGGGAGGCGGGGGTTTTAACCCCCGTGTAGAGGTAGCCGCTGCGCCCGGGGCTTTAGCCCCGGAAGAACCCTCGGGAGCCCCGACTTTTTCGGGCGCTGGCGCGGAAGATTCGGGGCGGGACCGGCGCGGACACATGATTCAAAGAGAATACCCCACCCGCAAGGAGAAGAGGAAGCGAAGGAGCCCACATTCATGTTCGCGGCGCACAAACCGGCAATCGCCAATGTTCATGCGGCTATTGTGCGGTTCGGCGACTCGGGGACGCCGTTTTTTTGCGCCGGATCGAAGCGTGCAAACTCGGCGTAACCAGCAGACTCAAAGGCGTTTACAGGCGCAACATTGTGCGAATTCCGTCTATTTTCGCCATCGCAAAAAGCACGCGCGCATTTTTCGATCAAAAACAGGCGCTTAAGCTCTTCGGAATCATATATTTACATCTATATTTCACGACAAATTACATCTAACCTGCTTAAATACAACAACTTGACCCGCCTCCGGAGGCCTGTTTTTCAGCCTGTGCCCAGACTCGGCAAAAAAGACTCTCGCCCTGCGCACAGAAAAATCAACCCGCCTTTGGGTTCGAAGTTTACCTTTTGATCAACAGTCTGAGGCCCCCCCCAACTTGGGGTTATTCATCGTAATGCAGAAGGCTGAAAACGTCGTGTTCGGCGAACCGGTCGCGGCCTTTCAGGAAGTCCAGTTCGACCGCAAATGCCAGGCCCGCAATCTCCCCGCCCAGTTGCTTCACCAGCTTGACCGTGGCCTCCATCGTGCCGCCAGTAGCCAGCAAATCGTCCACCAGCACTACCTTCTGACCCGGAGCAATAGCGTCCAGATGAATCTCCAAAGCGTCCGACCCGTATTCGAGATCGTAGGTCACCCGGGCCACCGGAGCAGGCAGCTTGCGCGGCTTGCGCACCGGCACAAAACCGGCATTCAGCCGGTACGCCAGCGCCGGCCCAAAAATGAAGCCCCGCGCCTCTATCCCTAAGACCAGATCGATCTTGCGCGAAATATAATGCGCCGCCAGCGCATCAATAAGTTGGGCGAAGCCGGTCTTGTCTTTCAGCAAGGTGGTGATGTCGTAGAAAAGAATTCCCGGTTTGGGGAAATCGGGCACAGTGCGCACGAGCGACTTGAGGGCCTCGATATTGACGGGCTTCGGGATTTCGGGCATGATTCCGCCGCTCCTGGCATAAAGCAAATATGAAATGGGAAGAGAACAGGTGGGACGACGGTTCGGCTTCCTCGTTGATTATAGGACAGAGATCAGGGGTCAAAGATCAGCGTTCTTCTAAGGAAGATGACTGAACCCGAGCGAGTCATTGACCAATTGCGAAAATTCAAATCAGCAGGAACAACGGACAAAGCAACCGGTACCAATCAGGTCGCGGTGAGAACTACTTATCGGCCGCAGCCGCGCCCGCGGCAAAGCGATAGTATTTATCAGCCTGAAATGCAGCATCATCCGCATGGTGCGCGTAAAACTCGTATAGGTTGCGCGCGGCGTCTATGGGGCGCGGGTACTTTGCTGCGGGGCCGGTCGTCTCCTGGCTTCTGCGCGCCCACTCTGCCATCTGGTCGGCGGCCTTGTCTGAAAACTCGCGTTGCAACTCATCATAGTACCGCGCGATGGCCCTGTACTCATCCGGCGTGTGCGCCTTCCGAATCATCCGTTGCACTTGCGCCGCGGTGTGGTGGGAATTGCCGCTTGGGGGCCGCGTAACGGCACGCGACAACGGCGACGCCATCAGACAGACGGCAAACACCGCGACAGACGCGACAAGTGGCTTCATCCTTCAGCACCTCGAGAGTAAGTCGCCGCGTGCAATTCTACATCGATTCGCGAGAAGTGCGAATCGAGCAGGGAACGCCGGAGTTATCAATGCCCGGACGTGTTACATGACTTGTAAGTTGCGGACCGTTGACCTACGCCAATCATGTGGGTCGAATCGGGGGTACAGGTGTATCCGGGGTAAGTGGAGGCCGGCGCATATCCCACTTAGTCTGCTGCTCGTAGGCACGCGCGAGGGCGAGAACTTTGCCTTCAGAGAAGTGGGGACCGGCGATCATGAGGCCGATGGGCGTGTTGTCGCGGCTGAATCCGCAAGGAACCGAAATCGCCGGCAGTCCATAGATATTGAAGGCGGTGCAGTTATCGAGGTCCATGATATCGGGACTGCGCGGTTTGATCGACTCCTCCTGTTCGATGACATAACTAAGCTTCTGGGGGACGATGCGCAAGGTGGGAAGCACGACGAGATCGAAGTCAGTGAACGCATCGTCGACGGTTCTGCGCAATAGCTCCATGTCGGCGCGATGTCGAATGTACTGCGTCACGCGCGCGCTGGCAGGGCGAGAATTCAAGTCGTCCTTCATGGCCTGCAGCTGCAGCCGCAGCGCCAGAGAGTAGCGCGAAGGATTCAATTCAAATAGTTCTTCGTGGTAGGCATATATCTCGTTGCCGATGCTGTTGAGGCTGGCCCAGGTGTATCCGTTTGTCGACGGGAGGCTAACATCCTTAGTGCATTTAGTCAGCTTGGTGAGAACGCTGATTGCTTCTTCAACTGCACGCGACGTGTCGTCATCAACTTGATCGAAGAACGGCGCCCGCGGGATGCCGAGACGAAAGCCGGAGACTGGCTGGCGTGCTGCGGCGACGTAGTCTTCCTTGTCGTGTTTCACGCTGGTGATATCGAGGCGATCGTAGCCGGCTAGTTGATTAAGCATCAGCGCGGCATCATCAACAGTGCGGGTGATAGGCCCGCAATGATCGAGCGAGAATGCCAGCGGAACAATCCCGCGGATCGGCACCAGACCGTACGTTGGCTTGATGCCCACGGTGCCGCAGTAGGCTGAGGGAAGTCGGATAGATCCGCCGGTGTCGGTGCCTAGCGCACCGTAAGCAAGGTTGACTGCAACGGCTGCAGCGGAGCCGCTGGACGAGCCGCTGGGGTCGCGATCGAGAGACCACGGATTGCGGACCGAACCGTAGTAACTGACCGCATCTGCGAACTCATCGAGGTTGGCCTTGCCGATGAAAACAGCACCCGCAGCCTCAAGCCGGCGGGTTACTTCGGCATCTTCATTTGGAATGCGATCGTCGTAGACCTTGCTGGCCGCGGTGGTGCGGATGCCGGCGGTATCGATGTTGTCTTTGAGAGCGATCGGCACCCCGTGGAGCGGGCCGCGGAATTTGCCGGCCTTAGCCTCGGCATCCAGCTGCGCGGCTTTTGCCATGGCACTATCGGTGAGCACGGTGATAAAGGCAAAGACTTTTGGATTGTAGATCCGGATGCGATCAAGACAGGCTTTGGTGAGTTGGGTTGACGTGACGGAACCGGAGCGGATGCGTTGAGCGGCGTCGGCTAAGCTAAGGCCCGCAAGTTGCTCCGTGTCCATCTCGGTAGTCGCTGCGGCCAGAGACGGAAAGGCCATTGACTTCAGCGATAGAGCGGCCGCTGTAGCAGCCGTTGTCTTTGAAAACTGTCGCCGCGTAAGAAAGGTCATTCCTGGCGTTCTCCAATTTGGTGCATCACGCAAACAGGGAGGAAGTCGCGCGATATTCAAGGATTGTGAAGCGTGAGCAGCCTCGCTCACTCTGTGTCAGCAGGCAGAAGAGACAAGCCGGAACTCGCGATGAAGGAAACATGACACAACGCGCATGGGTCCCGAAAGCGAAATTGAGCGAAACGCGGCGGGGTCTCGCTTCGTGGAGATTTCGAGCAAGGAAAAGTGTGTGCGTAGGTGCTTGCTATAGTTGGCCTTCAGTGATTTTCCGCTCGACGTCATGGCAATGACGAGGAATTAAAACAGAAAAAACATGTTGACGGTTGACAGGGTATCCGCTAGAACACAAATTAGGGGACGGCCCGTTGCATAGGGCGCCTGCACGGTTTTCATATTCTTGCGAACGTACATCTCCCGCTCTGACTTGTATCTGACAACGCAAGGTCCTTTCTAACACTCAAAGGTGGTTCCCGATGCAGAGTTCTTCAGCGTCGTTTCGCGGAAGTGTCGATTCCACTCAGTGGACAAAAGAGAGGCTTGATTCGTGGAAAGAAGTTGCCTCATTTTTCCGGCGAGAAGTGCGGACGGTGCAGCTATGGGAGAAGAGCGAGGGTCTCCCTGTGCGGCGTCAACATCACAAGAAACTGGGCAGTGTTTACGCGTATCGCCAGGAACTTGAAGCGTGGTGGGCGGCGCGCAGCGCGATTCACGCGGTGCCCACCGAAGCAGCAGCGGCTCCCAGGATCGAGGATCCCATGCGGACCGCTGCGTCGGCGGATGCCAGCGACTACTGCCGCATTCTCGTGCTTCCATTCGAGCCCATTCATTCGCCACTCGATCGGGGACCGCTGCGCCAGATTGTCGAAGAGTTTGCAGAAGGGCTGAAGAACGATCTGGTCGTCGACATGGTTCGCTCGAATTTTCGGCCCATTCTGCTACCCCTGAGGAATCTGGCTATCCAAGGAAGTTCGACGCACGATCGAGTCAAGAACATGGCGCGGGAATTAGGGACGGATCTTGTACTGAGCGGGAGCATCCGCTACTCGGGAAATCAAGTAAGGATTTCAGCGCAGATGATTCGGCCTTCCGATTCTCTCTGCCTTTGGTCGGATCGTTTTGACGCGGCGCTCGACAACATCCTCTCCGCACAAGCAGAGTTGGCGCGCCGCATGGCGCGGGCGCTTCCAGATCCGCGAAGCCACACCGTGAAAGCAAGCGAACAGAGTCTGGCCAGCACGCAGAACGTGGCATTTCATGCCTGCAGCATGGGCTTCCATTTCTGGCAGCGACGGGGCCGTAATGCGCTCACCAAAGCCATTACATATTTTCAGGACGCGATCGAGTTAGAGCCAGCATGTGCGGAAGCATACGCCGGGCTTGCCGACACATATGTTTCTCTTTCTTACAATCACCTGATGCCGGCGCGCAACGCTGCAGATTCTGCGCAGGCCGCTGTTGAAACTGCACTCAAACTGGATAGGAATTCGATCAGGGTGCGCAATGCATTGATCAACCTTCTTATTCATTGCAGTTGGGATCTAACTGGCGCAGAGCGCGAATGCCGGGAGCTACTCGAAGCAGGAACCATGGATGCGCGCACGATTCAACTGTATTCGAGTTTGATGAACCTGCGCGGGCGCCACCAGGATGCTATCAATCTCGCGCTGCACGCGTACCGTCTCGATCCGGAATCAGACCTGACGAACGGGCAGGTTTCGCTCGCGTATTTTTATGCGGGGGATTACGGGAGCGCGCTCTCTTATGTCAGGAGAACCATCGATCTTGAACCCCAATTCCTGATGGGATACGCTTTGCTGGGCAGAACAGAAGCAGAGTTAGGTAACTGGGATGCCGCAATCGCGGCGTTCAAGCGAGGGATTGAAGTCTCGCATGGCTGTCCTTTTATCAAAGCCCTGCTGGCCTATGGATACGCGGGAAGCGGCGATCCACTCCGAGCCCATGCTATTCTGCGCGAGCTCGAGATGCAGAGCCAGGACGAGTGCTTTCCAGCCTATGATGTATCGGCAGTACATGCCATCCTCAACCAGGAAAGCGAAGCGCTGCAGAGGATAAACGAAGCCTATGGCACACGGGACATGAAAACGATCTTTCTGCAGCATGACCCGCGATTTGCGAACCTGCGCAACACTGCGGGATATAAACAGATTACCTCGGCACTGTTTTCTGAAGTTACAAATCCGGCAAGGCTTTGATTACGTTTTCACTGTCGAATATGGATGCCATCTATTTGCACATACATCGACGGTGACACACAAACAATGGTTCAACGCCGCGTGGATGGGCGAGGTCCTATTGGCAGTCGGGTACGGAGTTCTATTCCGGGGCGGCCCGGCGTCAGTTGTCCCGGATGGTTGCATTGTCTTTCTATGGACTTATCTCGGCGAGTCGCTAGTGCTGCGCTCGTACCCCTTCCGATTCGGAATGATCGTGCCGCTATTACTTGGTCTGGGCGCAACCGCACTGGCCTTTCCGTCTGGGTTGAATCGGCATTTATGTGCGCGCCACGGACGATATCGAAGGGCTCGAAGCATAGTTGAAAGCCGGCCTCCGGCGGTGCCACGAAGTCACCTTTTGATAGGCGGCTGCGAGTGCCAGGATCTTGCCTTCAGCGAACCGCGGGCCAGCGATGGTCATGCCGATCGGCAACCCGCTGGCGCTGAAGCCACAGGGGAGGCTAAGAGCCGGCAGGCCATACATATTGAACTGGTAGGTGTTGGCGATGGTCACCCATTGCTGAGGCGCAATGCCGGCGTTCTGCGCGGCTCGCGCACTCGATTCCAGAGATTCTGCAATCGTGAAAGGAAGAATGCGCCCGGTGGGCAGAATGATGAGGTCGATTCCGTCAAACGCACGATCAATGCTGCGCCGAAGTTCAATAAGCCGGTCGCGCGCGCGTATGTATTCCGCCGCAGTCGGTGGAGGGAACCGGGTCAGGAATTGGTGCGTGTCGGCCTGGAAAAGGTCGGAACAGTCTTCCAAATGTTTTTCATGAAAGCAGTGTGTCTCCGCGAGAAAGTGCATGAAGTCGCCGCAGGGAGGCAACGAGCTTTGCGACACGACTCCAGAGGTTAAGGCAGTTAGTAACTCGGTTGCTATGCTCATTGCGGTTTGGACTTCAGGATCGAGGCCGACGTAGAACTCTTGCGGCGCCCCGAGGCGAAACGCGCTTGTAGGTTGCGCCATGGCAGCGACATAGTCTTCTGCCGGATGTTCGACGCTCGCCGGGTCCATCGGATCGTATCCCGCGATGGCCGTTAACACGATGGCGGCATCTTCAGCGGTACGCGTCATGGGACCGCAATGGTCAAGAGAATAGATCAGGGGAACGATACCGCGGATGGATACAAGGCCGTAAGTTGGCTTGAGGCCGGTGATGCCGCACCACGAGGATGGAATGCGAATGCTTCCCCCGGTATCGGTGCCCAATGCACCGAAGCAAAGCCGGCCCGCGACTGCCCCGCCGGAACCAGATGACGATCCGCCGGTGACACGGTCAAGATCCCAAGGATTGTGCGTGGTCCCAAATGCCGAGACGTGACCGGTGCCTCCCGCAGCGAACTCATGCAGATTCAACTTGCCCACGATGATGGCTCCTGCCTTATACAATCTGCGCGTGACTTCGGCGTCTTCGCCGGGAATCCGATGGCGATACACTCCGCTGGCCGCGGTTGTGGGAATGCCGGCGGTATCGATGTTGTCTTTCAGGGCAATGGGAATTCCATGCAGCGGCCCGCGGAGCCTGCCTGCCACCTGTTCTCGATCCAGTTCCCGAGCCTGAGTCATGGCGTCTTCACCACTGACGGTGATGTATGCATTCAAGTGCGGATCGCACTCGGCGATGCGCTGCAGAACCGCGGCGGTCAGTTGAGTGGGTGTGACGCTGCGATCATGGATCAAGGCAGACGCTTCAGCGAGAGTCAGTTCAGCCAGATCCTGGTTGTGGCGCGTCCGCACCGTTGACGCGCTGTCTGTCTCCATCGATAAGTCCATCGAATCTCCTTTGTCTCGCAGGTTGGCGGTCGGAACAATGTGGTACAAGCGGAGTCATGTGTTTCGTCGGAAAAGAATCACGATCGCTCAGTACGCTGGCTCGCCTGGCATCTCCTGGAAGTACTTGGAGCGGGTATGAACTGAACATGGATTCGACCCTATCTATTGCACAAGCGAAATTGAGCGAAACGTTGACGTATCGCTAGGAATTCGCCTCTTTTCGCTTACTTTGAAGATCTCAGCGAACCATAAGTTGAAGTTAGTCGGTCGGCTTATCCCAGGGTTGTGGATGGGTATCTTGTGGCGCAGTCGATTCATAACTCGTATAGCGAAGCGGCCATGAACATTGGCTGGCATTGTGGCCAGCGCAATCACTTTGCGACTAACCTGATGAATGCTTCGAGGGACATCTGCAGCACGGATATCCCGTGCAATCCGGTCGGCGGCGGCGCGCATAACCGCTACGACCCGAGCCAGCACAGCCTTCTCACCGTGGATGATGCGCTGTCAATCCGGATGGCCGCCGATGCGCCAAGCATTCGAGATTGAGTCCAGATGACTCCGGCACTTTCTCAGCGTTGAGGGTGCGATGGCAGGATCAGTGGATTTGGGCCATGGGCAGTTCCATGACGGGCGAGGTCTTGCCATCCCTGACGGCATAGGCCCAAAGGCCGTGGAAGGTTTCGCGCAGCGCGGGTTGGGCCTTGAGGAGGGCGCTCAGAACCGTAATCGCCTCGGTGCGCACTGCGGCAGGATCGGAGACGCCGGTGGACTCGTAGGTGACCGCGAGGTCGGCCTGGCGCAGGGCCGGGTCGAGGTGGACGGAATCGATCTTCCAGCTGCGTGGCCCGTCGGCAAGAGAGTACGGGAAAGCGTCGGCAGGCGAGCTTTTGATCTGGGCCTGCTCCTGGCCGAGCTTTTCGAGGTTCGGCGAAGAGAGGAAGTCGATGGGGACGAGGAGATAGCGCGCCGCCTCATAGCAGAACCAGGCGCTCCATGGAGAGTTGGACTTATCCAATTCGCGCGCCCTTTGCCAGAACCAGATGCCGTCGTGGCCGTCAAGGACGCCGGGGCGAATGAAGACGCCGCCTATCTTCCAGGCGTTGGCGTCGGAGCCGAAGATGAAAGCCATCTGGGCACCGGACTGGGAGCCGACGGCATCGGCCAGCACCACGGCAAAACGCCCGGCAGGCAGGCCGCGCATGGAGATGGTGACGGTGAGCGATCCGCTAGCGTTGGAGCAGAAAAACTGGGTGTCGGCGGGAGCGGCGAGGGAAGATGCGTCAAGCAGGTAGAGATTGCGAAGTTGAACCTGGCCGCCTTTGAGCAGGGGCGTTCCCTGTTCGACCACGGTGCGGATGCCATCCCACTGCGGGGCGACGGCCGGCAGCAATGCCGCCTGGAGCGATGTAAAATCTTGCTGCATCACGGCTTGCGCGGCACGCTGGGCAGCGGAGGCGAGGGCGTCGCGATCTTGCGGAGTCATCTCAGACTGGGTAGTGCAGCTGACGGCGTGGCCGACCGCGGGCACCGCCAGCAAGCCGAAAAGAAGGGCCGCCGCGCCCCCATGCTTACAAGCCCAACACTTCGGGAAAAGGGGCATCGGTTGAACGCTTCCTCTCCGCCGCGGGACATGGATGAGCGTCCGCGGGTCACTGATAGTCTAGTACAGAGGGGCGGTGTAGATTGACCGCATCCGGTCCACGGCGGGAGCCGAGCTTCATGCGAATTTCAACTTCAACCGATCCGAACACGCAGCGCAGAAGAGTAAACCGGCTGTGCCGGCGCGTCTGTGTCGTGCTGGCGGCTGCGGCCCTTCTCGGGGCAGGCGAGCTGGTTGCGCAAACTGCCCCACCGCCGCCGGCGGCGGCGCCCGCCCATAAGGCCAGGAAGCCCAGTCCGAAGCACCTGCGCGCCGAACAGACCCCTGCGGCTCCGGTGGAACAAGCGCCGGCACCTGAGGAGCCGGCGAAGCCCAACTGGCCAGTGAACGACACGCCGGGGAAGCCGTCTGTCACCTGGGACAGCCAAGGATTGAAAATTGCCGCGACCAACTCCAGCCTGCGCCAGATTATGGACCAGGTTTCATCCGCGACCGGGACGCAGGTGGAAGGAATGGCGTCGGACCAACGCGTCTTTGGGGAATACGGACCGGGGCAGGCTCGCGACGTGCTGTCCCAGTTGCTAGTGGGGTCGGGCTATAACGTCCTGATGATTGGCGACCAGGGGGAAGGAACGCCGCGCCAGATCGTCTTGAGCGTTCGCCGCTCAGGCAAGGCGGGGCCAGCGGCAAATCGCCAGTCGCAAGACGCGCAGGACGATGAAGTGCCAGAGCAGCCGGAGCCCGAGGAAGTTCCGCAGCCACCGCAGATGATGAATCGCCCGCCGATCCTGCAGCAGGGACCGCCGGGAGCGCCCCGCACGCCGCAGCAGGTGCTGCAGGATCTGCAGCAGCGTCAGCAGCAGATGCAAGATCCGCAGCAGCCGAATCAGCAGCCGGTGCCGCCGCCGCAGTAGGATTTGCCACAAAACGACTGATACAGGTTTTCGCACAGGCCTCTCTGCGATCCGATGCGTTGGATTGCAGAGAGACCGGAGGACGGGCGCAGATGTCCCGCGGTGGGACTTTCCCAAGTTGGACGTGCGGGATTCAGATTTCCATGCCGAGCCACAGGGAGACAGGCATCCATGCAGGAGGTGGATTTGAAAGATCTAATGAAAAACTAAAGGGCGTTGGCCGCCTCAGGCTGAGCCTTGACGGGCACCGTTCGCGGCCGGGGACGCATAGCCGCAAAGCCGATACGAAACAGGCCATACGCCACGAGGACGCCGAGCGCCATCGAGCCGATAGTCGCACAAACCAACATCACTAAATTGAATAAATCAGCCATCTAATCCGCCTTGATCCTAGGTTTCCACCGCTTATGCAAGCACGCGCGGCACCATTCCTTTTATCGGCACATACGCGCGTCTCTGCGATTCTCGCAGAAAAACCAGTGAATTGACCCTTGTTTCTATTGACAACTAGAATACCTCCAGAGCGTTACAAACGCGTAATTTCCCGAAAATCTCGCAGAAATCGCCCGCCGCTCCCCAAATATCCATGCCTATTACTCACATTTCGGTACGCGGGGCGCGCCAGCACAATCTGCGCGACATCAATGTCCGCATTCCCCGCAACACGTTAACCGTGGTAACCGGCCTTTCGGGGTCGGGCAAAAGCTCGCTGGCTTTCGACACGATTTATGCGGAAGGACAACGCCGCTACGTGGAGACGCTTTCGGCGTATGCGCGCCAGTTCCTTGACCAGATCGAGCGTCCGGACGTGGATTCGATCGAAGGACTCAGCCCGGCTATCTCCATCGAGCAGAAGACGACCAGCCGCAGCCCGCGTTCGACAGTAGGCACCATTACGGAGATCTACGACTACCTGCGATTGCTCTACGCGTCTGTGGGCACGCCGCATTGCCCCAATTGCGGCAGGCCGATCGCACGCCAGACCGCGGAGCAGATCGTGCAGCGCATTCTGCAGCTTGGCAACGGCGAGCGGGTCACGGTGATGGCCCCCATGGTGCGGGGACGCAAGGGCGAATTCAAAGATCTGCTCGATCAGCTCGACCAGCAGGGGTTCCGCGCGCGTGTCGATGGCGAAGTGCTGGATCTGTCGGAACCGGTGCCGCTGGACAGGCGCAAGAACCACACCATCGAAGCCATCATCGATCGAATTTTGCTGAAGGCGGCGGCGCCGGATCCAGCCGGCGGCAAATCTTCCATCGAGAAGCGCCTGGACGGCGCGGTCGCCAAGGCGCTGCAGATGGCTAACGGGCTAGTGCTCATCGGGCTCTCGGGCGGCAACGAACAGTTGTTTTCTTCGTCGATGGCTTGCCCCGATTGCGGTCTTGACGTGCCCAAACTGGAGCCGCGCAGTTTTTCTTTCAACTCGACCTTTGGAGCGTGTCCTGAGTGCCACGGTTTGGGATCGCTTTACGATCTCGATCCGGCCAAGGTGATTACCGACTGGTCGAAGCCCCTGCTCGACGGTGGATTGGGACCGGGTTCGGCGTCGCAGTACCTGCTGAAGCTGATCAATCTCGCGGCGGATCGATACGACATCGATTTAAAGACGCCGTTTGAAGATCTGCCGCCGAAGCAGCAGCACATCCTGGTGTACGGACCGCCCAAAAACGAAACGTCGCGCACCGGCTTTCACGGCATCCTCACCTACCTGCGGGACTCGATCGAGGAGGCGCGCAGCGACGGGTATCGCGAATACATGATGAATTTCATGTCGGCGACTCCCTGCCCTGTCTGCCGCGGCAAGCGTCTGCGGCCGGAATCGCTGGCGGTGAAGATCGGCGGCCTTTCGATTGCGGACTTCACGGCCCTGCCGTTGAATCGGGCGCTGTCCGCGGCGATCAACATGTCCTTCAATGCGCGCGAAGCGCTAGTGGCAGAACGCATTCGCCGCGAGGTCGTGGAACGGCTGGAGTTTCTGTGCGCGGTAGGGCTGAATTATTTGTCGTTGGCGCGCAATGCGGCGACTCTATCGGGCGGCGAGGGCCAGCGCATCCGCCTGGCGACGCAGATTGGCTCGCGCCTCCGCGGCGTGCTGTACGTGCTCGACGAGCCATCGATCGGGCTGCATCAACGCGACAACACGCGCCTGATCGAAGCGCTGGAACAATTGCGCGACCTGGGCAACACGGTGCTGGTGGTGGAGCACGATGAGGACACCATCCGCCATGCGGACTACGTGCTGGACCTCGGTCCGGGCGCAGGGCGGCTGGGCGGGCACGTGGTCGCGGAAGGCACGCCGGATCAAATTATGGCCTGCCCGCAATCCCTGACCGGAAAGTATCTTTCCGGCGCGGTGGGCATGCTGCATCGCCCGCAGCCTCGGCCGCTGACGGACAAGTGGCTCACCGTGACGGGCGCCCGCGAACACAATTTGCAGGACGTGAACATCCGCATTCCGCTGGGCGTGATGACGGTGGTGACGGGCGTCAGCGGCAGTGGCAAGAGCACGCTGATCAACGACATTCTGTATCGCTCGCTGGCGCAGACCATTTACGGTTCGCGCGAAGAGCCCGGCGCGCATGAGAGCCTGACCGGCGCGGAGCAGATCGACAAGGTGATCCGCATCGATCAATCGCCCATCGGCCGCACCCCGCGCTCGAATCCCGCGACCTATACGCAAGTGTTCTCGCCCATCCGCGACTTGTTTGCCATGCTGCCGGAATCCCGCGAGCGCGGCTACAAGCCGGGCCGCTTCAGTTTCAACGTAACCGGCGGACGCTGCGAGGCATGCCAGGGCGATGGACAACGGCGCATCGAGATGAACTTCATGCCCGACGTCTACGTACAGTGCGAAGTGTGCAATGGGCGCCGTTATAACCAGGAGACTTTGGCGGTGAAGTTCCACGGCCACTCCATCGCCGACATTCTCGACCTCACGATCGAGGATGCGCTGACGGTGCTGGCGGACGTGCCGCTCGTCAGTCAAAAGCTGCAGACACTCGTCGATGTGGGCCTGGGGTACGTGCATCTCGGCCAGAGCGCGACCACGTTGTCGGGCGGCGAAGCACAGCGCATGAAGTTGGCGCGCGAGTTAAGCAAGCGGCAGACGGGCCGCACGCTCTATGTGCTGGATGAACCGACAACGGGGCTTCACTTCGACGATGTGCGCAAGCTGCTGGAAGTGCTGCACCGGCTCGCAGACCTGGGCAACTCGGTAATCATCATCGAGCACAATCTCGATGTGATTCGCAATGCCGACTGGATTGTCGACTTGGGTCCAGAGGGCGGCGAAGACGGCGGACGACTGGTGGCTGAAGGGCGGCCGGCGAAGGTTGCAGCGACGGAAGGATCCTACACCGGGCATTTTCTGAAGCGCTATTACACCTCAGTCGATGGGCACCTGGAACCACTCGAGCCAGAGCACGATGCCGCCAGTTTGACCATCGTGGCGGGCGGATCGTTCCCGTGCGCGCCCGGCGCAAATCCGGGGGACTCGCCGGCAAACCCTGCGCCGAAGAAACGGGCGAAGCGTGCCGCGGCCAATAGCGTTGCGAACGGAAATGGAACCGTAAACGGGACCAAGCCGGCTGCCGAAAAGCCTGCCCCGCGCAGGAAGCCGGTGCGTTCATGAGCAGTCTTCCCGACCCGATAAACGACAATGCAGAGCATGAAACTGCGCGCGCGGAGTGGAACAGCGGCCTGGAGCCCGAGCCGGTGGCGCAGATCGCGGCTCACGTCGAACCATTTGTGGAGGCTGCGGAGCCGGCAACCGAACTTCTCGAGGAGCGTGAGCTGGACAACGTAGCGCCGACCGGCCACGCGCTTCCGCCCACGGGCACGCCCCTCTTCGCGCACTACGAATACATCCCGCCGGTGCCGCAGCAGCGCATTCCCAATCTGCTGCATGTGCTGTTGTTTGTCGTGTTGCTGATCGGCGGATTCCTGTGCTCCAGCGTTTTGTTTCTGTCCGCGATACACCACCATGTATTTGGCGTGTCGACGGCCGACCAGGCGAAAGACAATATCGACTACACCCTGGGCACCGAGACCGCCATCTATCTCATCACGCTCGGGGGCTGCATGATTGTGTTTCCGCTGGTGTGGCGTAAAGGTTTTTTTAAAGGCCTGCAGTGGCGCGCCGCCACGGCGTTTCGCCTGCGCTGGCGGCTGGTGGGAGCGGCGGTGGTGTGCTTCATCTTCGCCATGATCAACGAACTTCTGATTCCCGGACCCGTCGACACCCCGATCGATCGCGTCTTCCGCCTGCCGGGTGCGGCATGGCTGCTCTTTGCCTTTGGCGTTACGCTGGCGCCGCTGTTTGAGGAGATAGCGTATCGCGGATTTCTGCTGCCGGCACTTTGCACCGCCTACGACGCCATCCGGGAACGCATCACGGGAACAATTCCTCCGGCCAACGACGACAACGACCATCCCCGCTGGTCGTTCCCGGCCATGACAGTGGCTTCCATCATCGCCAGCATTCCGTTCGCACTGATGCACGGCGAGCAAACGTCCTATTCTCTGGGCCCTTTTTTGCTGCTGGTCTGCGTGAGCCTGGTGTTGTGCGGGGTCCGGCTGGCGACCAGGTCTCTGGCAGCCAGCGTGATCGTGCACTCGTGCTACAACCTGATTTTGTTCTCACTCATGCTGGCAGTCACGGGCGGGTTCCGGCATCTGGACAAAATGTAAAAGAAAGACAGGGAACAGAGATCAGGGGTCAGGGATCGGCACAAGCGGTCGGAAACGGAACTTCTGATCTCTGACCCCTGATCCCTCTTCCGCTACAATCGATTTCGATGAATTCAACTTACTCGCAGCAACTGCTTTCGCTTCTCGCCCGCACCAGTTTTCGTCTCGGCCAGTTCAAATTGTCTTCCGGCGGCACCAGCGACTACTACATCGATTGCCGCACCACGACGCTGCACGCGGAGGGCGGACGCCTGACCGGTCACGCCATTCTTGACTTGCTTGAAGTGCAGGACATCGAGGCAGATGCTGTCGGCGGGTTGACCATGGGCGCCGATCCTATCGTCTCCAATGTGGCCACGGCCAGCGCATGGCGGGCGATCTCTCTGCCGGGCGCGCCGCTGCTGCACGGATTCCTGGTGCGCAAGGCAGAGAAAGCGCACGGAACGGGGCGCCGCATCGAGGGCTTTTGCCGCGACGCAGCCCGCGTGGTGATTGTGGATGACGTGTGCACTACCGGCGCCTCGACCATCACTGCGATCGAAGCTGCGCGCGAAGCGGGGATGAAAGTCGCCGCCGTGGTCTGCATCGTAGAACGCCAGGAAGCCAATGGCCGGCCCGCTGTGGAAGCAGCCGCCCAGGATGCGCCGTTTCTGCGTCTCTTCACCGCAAATGAGGTACGCGCAGAACACGTGCGGCAATTGGAGAGCGAAAAGGCGGCGAGTTAGATAGTACGAATCAATCAATCAAGAAAGTAAACGGCCCCAGCCTTGGCTGGGGCCATTTCATCGTTCGGCGAGAGCTATATCTATGTCTAATATATATACCGAATCTTATCTGCCGGAACCGGGTGAACCGGCCGGCTGATCGTTCGCGTTGGAGAGGAGACGAATCTCTACGCGGCGATTCTGTTTGCGTCCTTCGGCTGTGTTGTTGGGGGCAACTTCCTTGTCCTTGCCAATGCCGATGAGATAAAAGCGATGCGCGGGCACGTTGTACTTGGTGGCAAGGTACTGCACTACCGCGTCGGCGCGGCGCTGGCTGAGGTCATAGTTGTAGTCCGCGGGACCGGTGGAGTCCGTTCCACCAGTTACTTCGAGGATATAACCCTTCGCGGTGCCTAACTGCGCGCCAAAAGAGTCCAGTTGCTCCTTGTCGTCCTTCGTCAGAACGGCCTTATCGAATCCGAAGGTGACCGAAACGTTCGCCAGCGGCTTGTAGTTATCGAGGCCTTTCACGACGCTATCGAGCGAGTCAGCGCGATGCACTGCATCGTTGGCTGCCGTCTCTGCGGTACCAGCGGCCTGCTTGGCGTTCTGCGCATTGGTGGTGGCGCTATCGGCCGAGCCCTGGGCTTGCTTGATGCCCGCCTGCGCGCGATCGTCAACATCGTGGATCTTGCGGTTGTTGTCAGCCGTTTTTTCGTCGAGTTGATTGGTGTGGTCGACGAGCGGGGCGGTCTGCTTTTTTACGTAATTCTTTGTAGCGCAGCCGGTGATACCCGCCAAAGCCAAGGTCGCAACGCATAACCCAAATCCAGCTTTCATCATGTTCTTCTTTCCTCCCGTCGCCGGTGTTTTTGCAGGCCCTGATGGCTAGCCACACCCCGGCGGAGATGTCTCTACCACTTGACTAAGATGCATCCCGATAGCCAAATGGACATTTTCACCGTAAATATCGCATAGCAAGTAACTTACTTGCGCACTCGCGGGGACAACCGCGGTTCCCCGGAGCCTCTCGACCGTGTAAAGATTACCGGAAATCGTAAGGATTGCCGGATTTCGCCCCCTGCCTGCGCCCCACCCCGCGACCCGTTAATCTAATTGAAGGGGCAATAACGCTCGAATCAACCTGCAGATGGATCTCTACGAAAAAATTCGTGTTCTGCCGACCCAGCCCGGCGTGTACCTGTACAAAAACGCTGAAGGCGAGGTCATCTACGTCGGCAAGGCGAAGAACCTGCGCTCGCGGGTTAGGTCCTATCTGCTGGAAGCGTCGCAGGCCAATGCCAAGACGGGCTCTTTGATGCGCGAGGCCGTGGATATCGACTACATCCTGGTGGCCAACGAGCACGAGGCGCTGGCGCTGGAAAACAATCTCATCAAGCAGCGCAAGCCCCGCTTCAACATCCTGCTGCGCGACGACAAGACTTACCCCTATGTGAAGCTCACGCTCAACGAGCGCTTTCCTAAAGTGTTTGTGACCCGCCGCCTGCGCAAGGACGGAGCCGCATACTACGGGCCATACTTTCCCGGCAACCTGGCCTATCGCGTGGTGGAGTTGATCCATCGCAGCTTTCTGCTTCCCAGTTGCAAGGTAGACTTGTCGCGCTATCATCCGCGCGCGTGTTTGCAGTACTACATTCATCGCTGCCTGGGCCCATGCGTTGAGGGACTCACGACCAATGAGGCTTATCGCGATGCCGTGCGCGATGCCCAGCTTTTTCTTGAAGGCCGGCAGGCGGAGCTTGAGCGAGCATTGACGGCGCGCATGGTAGCCGCCGCCGAGGCCGAGCAGTTTGAAGCAGCGGCGCGGCTCCGCGATCAATTGAATACCGTGCATCAGTTGCAGGAAAAGCAGCGCATCGCCACCGTCGAACAGGACGACGATGCCGACGTGTTCGGCTACCACTTCGAGTCAGGCAGCCTGGCCGTGAACCTGTTTCACATGCGCGGCGGCAAGATTGTAGACCGGCGCGAATTTTTCTGGGAAGACCTGCCGGAGTTGCTCGAGACCATCGGCGCCGAGAGTGCGGACGAAGGAAGTGCGCGCCCCACGGGTCCAGGCGACTCCGCAATGATCGCTGCCGAAGCGCATGGAGCGGCATGGGATCTTGGCCAGGTGTTCAGTGCCCTGCTCAAACAGCTCTATATCGATCAGCCGTATATACCGCGCAGCATTCTGGTGCCGATGAACTTTGCCGATCGCGAAACCCTGGCCACGCTGTTGACCGACCAGGCGGGCCATCGCATCGAGTTGGCAGTGCCGCAGCGCGGCGAAAAACGTTCACTTGTCGATCTCGCCGGACAAAATGCAAAGCAGTCATTCACGCAGCGCTTCCGCGTGCTGGAGCCATCGCGGAAAGCCATCCAGGAGGCTCTGGCCGACGCGTTGATGCTGCCCGAGTTGCCCAGGCGCATCGAGTGCTTCGACATCTCGCACATCCAGGGCGCGGAGACGGTGGCCTCGCTGGTGGTGTGGGAAGACGGCAAGATGAATAAGGCCGCCTATCGCAAATTTAAAGTTATGACGGTGCTGGGCGTGGACGATTTCGCCTCCATGCGCGAAGTCGTGCACCGGCGCTATCGCCGCCTGAAAGAAGAGAATCAGCCCATGCCGTCCCTGGTGCTGATCGACGGCGGCCTGGGCCAGTTGCACGCGGCGGCCGATGCGCTTGAAGAACTGGGATTTACGACCCAGCCGCTGGCCTCGATTGCCAAGCGCGAAGAAGTCATTTATCTCTACGGCAACGAAGAGGAACCGGTGGTGCTCGATCGCCGCTCGCCGGTTCTTCACCTCATTCAACTGATTCGCGACGAGAGTCATCGATTTGCGGTGGGATATCATCGCCAGCGGCGTGCCATGCGCGATCGCGATTCGGAGTTGTTGAACATCCCCGGCGTGGGCGCACTCACGCGGCAGAGGTTGCTGGCCCACTTTGGCAGCCTGCGCGATGTGCAGCAGGCGACGGCGGAGTCGCTCGCCTCAGTGGTGCCGCGCAAGACCGCGGAAAGCATCTGGCGCCATTTCCATGAACAGCAGCCGGCAGCCAAGGGGTAATGATGCCGTCAGCCGGCCTTCACGGCTTGCTGGCGATCGCGAATTCCTTGTTGCACGTGGGGCAGTCGTGACTGAGGCCATCGGTAAAACTGATGACCCGTGTTCCACACGAAGGGCACCTGCCGCGGTGCTCGCCCAAGCAGAAGATCGACCCTGCCAACGGTGCGACGACGCCTGCGATAATCATGGGCACCCCCAGGAATGCACCGAGGCCCGTCAGGCAGAGAAGCGTTCCCACAATGATGCAGACGGGCGTAACCACCAGGCCAACGAGCAGCCCGCCGAATCCGCCCTTCACGGAAGTCTTCTCGTGCGGAAGTGGCGTCTCGGTGTATTGCATTTCATGGTGCTGCATTTCATGGTGCTGCGCTTTCTGAGCCATGGCCGCGCCGCAGTGCGGACAGAAGCTCCAGGACTGCGCCATTTCCATTCCGCATTTCAAGCATTGGGAGTTCATGGGCATACCGCTCCTAGCCGGTGTAAACTATCCGATTTCCCGTCCTGAATCGCCTGCAGATCGGAAGTCTAGGCCCCGTTCAATTCGCCTGCCGGTGACAGGCGTCACGACTGCGCTTCGACGAGCCAAGCCAGGCTCTGGATCAAGGCACATCAGCGGCGCGCCTTTCTCGTTGACAAGTCGTAAGTCACCTTGTCTAATGGGCTTCCCAAGCAGCGCTCGTGAAACGGCGATGCCTGTTTCAACACTCTCTTCAGGCAGCAACTTTCCCATGGGTCGCACTTCCCTACTGCAACAGGAGTCGCATGAGCAACATCAATGGCAAAGTCTATGCGATGAATGCCATCACGCCCATGAAGCCATGGAAGAGTGCGGTTCTGAAAACATTCTTTTTCTTCTTGAGGCATATCAAGCCGCTGCAGAACGACCTGATCAACCTTTCATTTATCGAATTCGCCCGCTGGGTCATTGTTCCGCGCGCACGCTTCCCGTATCTCGGCAAGGGACAGTTCAAGGAAGACCTGAAGTATGACTACATGCTGTTTTTCAGTAACTTCAACGGCACGTGGAACCAATACATCGATGCCTTCTCCGATGTGTTGGCAAGCAAGTTGAACGTGGTGTGGCGATGGAGCGAGAAGTTTCCCGGTTCGTACCCGGTAACTCTCTTCAAGGAATACATCGCGCGGGTGCAGTTCGATACGGACTACTACTACACGGCCTACCCCCAAGCTACTGCAAATGACCTGAAATCCGCGCACATTGTGCAAGCTTCCCTTGACTCACTTATCCAGAAAGCCGATAAGTGTACCCCGGCGGAGTTCAGTGACGCCTATCTCAACTTCGTTATTCAGGTGCAGGGCCACCTTGGTGAAACCGGCGAAGCACCAATCGTCTTCTAGGGAACCAATCCACGATGCCAAATCAAAACGGAAGCATGTACGGTCTGACGATTCTCTCGCCCATCATCGACGATGAGAAGGCTACGCCTTCGCACGACCTGCAGATCCGGCGCTTTCTCGCGACCCTGCCTACCGGTGAAGATAGCCCCTTCGCTTTAGCGCCGGGGACCCATCTCGCCCGCCTCGTCGTGATGGATGATGTGGTCTTTGTCGGGTCGCCCGCGATCGAGGAACACCTGCAATCGAAGTATCTGATTTTCGAATCCAATTGCGACAGCAACCCGGACACTTATCTAGGTGGGCTCGCGCGCACCGCGCCGCAGCAACTCGACGCTATCTGGAGTCACTGCGTTGGCTATCCGGGAGCGGCCGATCCTGGCGCGTTCGTTCGCTACATGAAGGCATGCCAGGTAGAAACCACCTTGTACTTTGCGGCGGTCAACGATAAGTCACTTCCCGTCACACTGCGCGCACTGCAGACGCAGCGAGCGGTCGCGGACTTCATTGCCGATCACCAGGGCATGGAACCGGCGCGCCTTCAGGCTGAGTTCCTGCAGTTTGTTAGAGAACTGGAATCCCAACCTGTGCCGAAGCCAGGCTCCATGGGTCCGCTACGCGCGATTAAGACAGGCGGCCACAATGAGTAAGCTCAACGAGACCGATATCCAGGGACTGGTGTTGCGAGGATACAACCTCCCCCTCGCACGTTATGTCTTCCTTCACTTGGAAAATCCCGGGCGTGGACGAGCTCTGGTTGGAAAATTGCTTGAATCCATAACTACCGGCCAGCGCTGGGATGCGGGCAAGCCGCACAGTACGCTGAATATAGCCTTCACCCACCGCGGCCTGGCGGCATTCGATCTTCCCCTGGCGACACTGCTGAGCTTTCCGGTTGAGTTTCAACAAGGCATGAAGAGCCGCGCCGGCATTCTTGGAGATACAGGCATTAACGCGCCGGAGCGTTGGGACGCACTATGGCGGGATGACCGCGTGCATGCGTGGGTGGCCATCAATGGCCAGTCGGTGCAGGCAGTGGATGCACAGCACGCAGCGCTGAAGGCATGGATGCTCGAAACCGGGGGCGCCGTCGAGCTTGACGTGCAGGATGCCGCTGCCATCATGGTTGACGGCAAAGCGACTACGCGGGAACACTTCGGCTACACCGATGGATTTGGCAATCCAGACTATCTTGGCGTGGAACGCAGCACGCAGCCGGGCCAGGGAAAGCTGACGGCGGATGGATCGTGGACCCCGCTGGCTACTGGAGAGTTGTTGCTTGGCTATGCCGATGAAGCGGGTGAGTTGCCGGTCGCGCCGGTCCCGCACATCCTGGCCAGCAATGGCACCTTCATGGTGTATCGCAAGCTGCATCAAAATGTGAATACGTTCCGGACCTATCTTCGCGATCAGGGTTCGCAGTATGGAGGCGGCAGGGAGAAGCTGGCCGCGAAATTCATTGGCCGCTGGAGAGACGGCACGCCGCTCGAACTCTCTCCGGACAAACCAGACCCGTCCATCGTGCAGGACAAAAGCCGCAACGTGAATTTCAAATACGGGGCCGACCCGGAGGGAACGCGCTGCCCGGTCGGCGCGCACATCCGGCGCGTTCATCCCCGCGACGCGTTCGGATTCAATGGCAGGCTCGTCAATCGCCGGCGCATTACGCGTCGCGGCCTCACGTATGGGCGCCCTGTGGGCGAGAAAGAAGTGGCATCTGACAGCGAAGAGCGCGGCATCATTTTCATGGCTCTGAATGCCAGCCTGTCGCGCCAGTTCGAATTCATTCAGCAGCAGTGGATCGAGTATGGCAACGATGCTCATCAGGGCAACGACAAAGACATGCTGATGGGCAACCACGGAGGCAAAGGCAAATATGTGGTGCAGGGAGACACGGCCGCCACCAATCCTCCGTTCATCTGCACCCGTCTTCCTAACTTCGTGGAGTTGCGCGGTGGAGACTACTTCTTTTTGCCCAGCATCACTGCCCTGGGCATGATTGCCATGGGCCTTGTCGATCCGCGATGAAGGCAGGTATTAAATTGGAAGCAAGGATGCATGAACGAACAGACTTGCTTCGTCGCCGTGCTAACCTCTCTTAACGCATGAGCCAAACCGCCCCACCCCAGGCCACGAAAACTTCCGCCGATCTGCCCCGCGTGCTGGGCGCAAGCCAGGCTACGGCCATTGTCGTGGGCACCATCATCGGCAGCGGCATTTTTCTTGTGCCGCGCGAAATGATGCGGGATGTCGGCTCGTCTTCGCTCGTTTACCTGGCGTGGATTGTGGGCGGCCTGCTCTCGCTGTTCGGCGCCATGACCTATGCCGAACTGGGCGCCATGCTGCCCTATGCCGGCGGCGAATACGTCTACCTGCGCGGCGTTTACGGTGACACGACCGCCTTTCTTTACATGTGGACGTGGTTCGCCGTGGCCAAGCCGGCATCGATCGCCGCCGTCACCATAGGACTCGCGCGTACGCTCGAATTTTTTCCTGCGTTTCACCTGCTCGCGAACAATGTGCCCGGCCCTATACCGTTGCTCTGGTCGCAGGTGTTTGCCATCTCCGTCACCTGGTTCATGACCGGGCTTAACTATCTGGGCATCAAGAAGGCCGGCGACTTTCAGCTCGTCTTCACGGTATTAAAGGGGATATTGATCCTGATTGTGGCGGCCCTTTGTTTTGCTTCGGCGTCAGGCAATTGGGGCAACTTCGCGACCTCGGTGCCGCATGCGGTAGGCGGCATCAACGGCTTCATGGCCGCGCTCATTGCCACGCTGTGGGCCTATGACGGATGGAACGATCTCACCATGGTGGCCGGCGAAGTTCGGCGCCCCGAGCGTACCCTGCCCATCGCTTTGATCGGGGGACTCTTTGTCGTGGGTGTGCTGTTCATGGCGACGAACGCGGCTATTCAATACATCCTGCCCGCGGCGCAGATTGCCGGCAGCGAGCGGCCCGCAGTGGCGGCGCTTTCCATAGTCGCTGGCGCACGGGGGGCGGGATTCGTAGCCGCGGCCATGGCGCTGAGCATTTTCGTCACCCTCAATGGAACCGTGATGTCCGGCGCGCGCATTCCCTTCGCCGCCGCCCGCGACAGGCTCTTCTTCCGCCAATTCGCGCACATCCATCCGCGCTTTCAGTCGCCGTCCACATCGCTCGTTGTCCAAGGGCTCCTGTCCACGGTGCTGCTCTTGTTCCTGAGCCAGTTCCAGCAGCATTTCGAGCTGGCGGTGTTTGCCGAATGGTTGTTCTACATGCTCACCGCAACCACGGTCTTCGTATATCGTCGCCGCCATCCGGAACTGCCGCGGCCATATCGCGTGTGGGGATATCCGGTGCTGCCGGCCATCTTCGTGATTTGCGCCGCGGCAGTGCTGCTCTCGAGTTACGCCGGCAACCTGGCAGGATCGCTTCTAGGGACCGCACTCATTCTGCTGGGCCTGCCCGTGTTGTGGTTCGTGCGCAAGCGCTACGGCGCTTCGGTACCCGCTGATCTCGGGGATTAACCGCATTCCGCATCCTGCCGCTGTCGCGGCTCATCTGAAACCTATGCCGATCCCCACCCTGACAGAAACGATGAACGCACATCGCAACGACCAGACATTGAAAGACAACGGCGGACTGCATCTTCTCGACAACCCCATCTGGAATTCGCTGCGCACCGGGCACGCATCTTTCGCGATGGGCAACGAGCAGGCCCGGCGCTTCCCAGCCGCCATCGGACCCCTGAGTGGAATCGCTGATGAGTCTCCTGAGAGTTACGCCCCACTGCGAGAACTGGCTGGCCCAGGCGGCATCGTTGTCCTGTTCTATCCGCGGCCATTTTCGGTGCCGGAAGGCTGGACGCTGGTGCGCGGCGGACTGCTCTCTCAGATGGTGTGCGAATCGCCCGCCGCACCCGCCCCATTTTCGCTGGAACCAGGAGCAGAGCTTCGCCCGCTGACATCCGAGGATGTAACCGCCATGGTGGCCCTGGCGGAATTGACCGAGCCCGGGCCCTTTCGCGAGCGCACGATTGAATTAGGGAAGTTCTGGGGCATCTTTCATGCCGGGCAGTTAGTCGCGATGTCAGGACAGCGGCTTCATTTGCCGCAAGCCGTCGAGGTCAGCGCGGTCTGCACGCATCCCGACGCGCGCGGTCGGGGTTATGCGCGCCTGTTGATTGCCAAGGTCGTGGAAGACATCACACAGCGCGGCAAAACGGCGTTCCTGCACAGCTTCGCCGATAATCACTCCGCGATCCGAGTCTACGAAAGCCTCGGCTTCAAGCTGCGACGCCATCTGCACCTGGGCGTGTTGAAGAACGAACTCTGATTCACGTCTCGACGGAGGTCCTTCCACTAACATCGAAGTATGCCGTCGAAGCCCAAGCTCGGACAGAACTTCCTGCGTGACGATTCGGCCGTTCAGCGCATCGCATCGGCACTGGGAGATGTCTCGGGCGAAACCGTGGTCGAAATCGGTCCGGGGCAAGGCGCCATCACGCGACTGCTGGCAGAGAAAGCCAGGCATGTCATTGCCGTCGAGTTGGATCGTGATCTTGCCGGTGCATTACGCGGCCAGTTTCCATCCGAACGGATTACGCTCGTCGAGCAGGATGTGCTGCAATTCGATTTCGCTGCGGCGGCGGCGCAGGCTGGCAAGCGCCTGGTCATCGCGGGAAACCTGCCGTACTACATCACTTCGCCGATCCTGCTGAAGCTGGCTTCCCACCATGCTGTGTTGGACCGCGCGGTGTTGATGGTGCAGCGCGAAGTGGCAGAGCGCGTGGTCGCCAAACCGGGATCGCGCGACTACGGATTGTTATCCGTGACAGTGCAGATGTACGGACCTGCCGAGCCCCTGTTCACCCTGCCGCCGTCGGCATTCTCGCCTCCACCCGATGTGCACTCCAGCGTCTTCCGCTGGCGATTTGCTCCGCGCTTTGCGGACCTCGGCGTTGAAGAAGCGGTCTTCCTGCGCTTTGTTCGACAGCTTTTCGCGCAAAAGCGCAAGACGCTGAGCAACAACCTGCGGGCAGCCGGATTCGATGCGGCAGACATTCAAGCGGCGTTGCAGGCGGCTTCGCTGCCGGCCCTGGCACGGGCAGAAGAATTGCGCATCGAAACCCTCGCTGCTCTTTTTAATACCTTCGCGAAAAAGGCCGCCTCGACAAGCGAGACGGCCTCTCAGGTTTGATCGGGATCAGCGGTGCGGTCCTGCGGCCGGGTGTCCACCGCCCCCGCCGCTCGAAGGATGGCTGGCCGGAGGCGCACTCCGCGGAGGCGGTGGAGGCGCAGACGGACGCGCATAGGTGGGCGCCGTCAGCCGCGGCGCTGCCACGTAACCAGGGCTCGGCGTAATTGTATTTCTCGGACGATCGATCGAATTGTTCCCCGGACTCAAACCAGGCTGAGGAGACGCGCCGCCTGTGAACCCGCGGCTCGGTCCACCCTGTACCGAATGATTGTTGTACGGCAGCCTGACCGTCTGCACGGGCCTCATCGGCTGCACCACGGTGCCCGCGATGGTGACAAAACTGTTCCTGTCCCGGCTGGGTAACATCGTAATCCCGGCAGTCGTACTCCCGGCGGGTGGGTGGCGATGAACTGAGATTACGGGCTCGGCACCAACGGGACGCATCCCATGCATCGGCCTGGGATCGGAAGGACGCCGGGGCCGGATTGGTAAACGATACCGCGGGGGGGCATAGCCGATATTCAAGGCCCAGCCGCCGCCGCCTCCCCACCACGGTTGGCACGTGCCCGGCGCCCAGCCCCAGCCAAAGGAGTTATAGTAATTCCACGCGCCGCACTGGTATGGCATGTAGCCCCATGGCTCGCCCGAAATCCAGGCGTACCCGCCGTACCCCGGATTGTTCATCCAGTAGCCGGTGCCGTAGGGATCCCAGTCGGGAGACGACGCCTCGTACGGCGACCACACATAGCCCTGATCGGGAACGTTGTACCAGTTGCCGTTCGCGTCCAGATCGTCCCAGGCCGGATTCTTGCTGTCGGGAAGATTGTCAGTGGCACTCGTGCGGCCGGCCGCAGCCGTCGTCAGCGCCTGGTCGCGGTCGCTGTTCCACGCATCCCACGAGTCGGGCTCGATGGAGTCGGCGACGCTGTAGTTGCTCGGGTCGTTTGCATTCAAGGCCAGGCTTTGGCCGCCATGTAAATCGAGCGCGGGGGCCGCACCGCCTTCCACGTGCGCATTGCCCGAAAATACCGCCAGTTCGCCTGGACTCTTGTCCAGATTGATGCGCAGCACCGTAAATCCGCTGGCAGTAACTTCATTGTCGCCAAAGCGAACCCGGACGTGATTGGAGTCGCTATCGCCCTGGATTTCGAAGTAGGCGAGACCGCCGTTCAGTTGCATCTCTGCGTCGCGTTCCCCGCCTGCCCCGCCTCTCAGCACCGACAAAGTCAAAGCGCTATCCGGCGAGACTCGCGCTACCGTTCCGTTTTCAAATTGAATTTCCGCGCGGCCATCGTCGGCGGTCTCGATGCGAGTGCCCTCAAACAGCGGCGTATTCGCCAGCGCCGGGTCGGCCAGCACCTGGTTGCCTTGCAGAATGCGGACCTTACCATCGACGCTGCTCAGGCGCACGGCGCGTCCCGTTTGAGGCACCTCCGCATCGTCCGCCCGCAGGCCCTGAACCAGCAGCAACATACTGAAAAGGGCAGTTCCTAACCCCAGCGCCCGAATACTTTGCCAAGTTAACTTCTTTACATCAAGATTCATGGGGTCACCCCGCGCAGCCGCTCTAGCCCCAGCCGCATAGTCCCAACATAAATATGACAGCTTTGAAGAGATAAAGTCGCGTGGAATTGTCGTTCACGGGCAACGTATTATTCGGCGCGCGCCAGCAGAGCTTTGGCTCTCTTCCGCACCCGTTCCATCACTGCGGGATCTTCCGAAAGCCGTTCGAGAATGGGGCGTATGGAGCAGATCTGCTGCGCCCGTCCGTCGCCGGCGGCCTCCTGCACATTCTCAATCTCTTTGTCGAGACCGAGCGGGTCGTGCTGCAGCAGCGTTTCCAGGCGCGCTCCCTCGATGATGGTCGTCGCCACCGCAACCAGCGAATCGCCCAGCGACTGGATATCGTTTTCCCTGGAATAATTGAATTCGCAGGATCCCTGTCCTTCCGGCCCGCTGTAACTCAACTTCTTCAGCCCCTGGAACGCCACCTTCATATGGCTTTCGCAGCCGGAGTTGAACAGCTTGTGCCGATGGGCCACCTGGAACACGTGCTCGGCGAATTTCGGGCTCACCTGGACGTCGCGATCGATATTCGGCGCTTCGATCAATTTCAGGTCCGCAGGCAGGGCATGGCCGCGCTCGGAGCGGAAATGGCCATTGCCGTCGGGATGGAACTCCAGGGTCCACGCCGACGGGGTAAGTCCCGGATTTGAAAATTCAACCTTGAAAAGAGCTCCTTCTTCGCCGAACGCGGGCAACGCCAGCGCGGCGGCCAGCGCAATGAACAAGCTTCTCATCGTGCCGCACCCTGCAGCGCCATGGTCTGTGCCGTATGAATATGACAAATGGCGATGGCCAGCGCATCCGCGGCATCAGCCGGCTGCGGAATTTCAGGCAGCGCCAGCAGCCGGGCCACCATGAACTGCACTTGCTCCTTCTTGGCCAGTCCATAACCCACAACGCTCGACTTGATGCGCAGAGGGGCGTATTCGGCGATAGGCAAGCCCTGGCACGCGGCCGCCAACAGCGCCACGCCGCGCACCTGCCCCAGCTTCAGTGCCGATTTCGCGTTGACTGAATAGAAGACTTCTTCGATCGCCACGACGTCAGGCTGCCATCGTTCCAGTTCTGCAGTCAACTCGTGAAAGACCTGTTCCAACCGCTGCGGGATCGTTTTGGCTTTGGACTGCCGGATTCCCCCCATCGCCATGCAGATCAGGCGGGACTCCCGGGGGGTGTCGCAGGTTTCCACAATGCCGTAGCCCGTTATCTCAGTACCGCAATCGATGCCGAAAACCCGCATGGGGGCCAGTGTATCGCAGATAGCATGTGCTGTGTTTTGGAATGCGCCGGATGTCCGGGATAGCGCAACCCGGGCCCCGTGACGGCCGCGCGAATCCATATCGCCAATCAGAACACTGGCGATTCCCGTCGCCGACAAAGACATCCACCCCGGCGACCCGGACAACAGATCGCCGCGATGGTCCGAGCCACACTACCGCTTGTCCGCCTTGAACTGAATCTCCTTGAATCCCGCCGGTACTTCGAAGTGGGACGGATCGACGGCAGCAGACGAGAAATTCGAGGTGGTCGTCTGCGACTCCATCAGGATGGCGCTGGTGGGCTGTGCCGCCTTCGCATTCGGGTCGCCATTCTGGTTGGCCGGCGGCGGATCGTTTTGCTTCTTGCGGCCGAATCCGCCGAAAGGCAAATGGCTGGTCAGCGCCGACGCCGCGCTTTGTTTGGCCACATCGCCTGCGCTGGGCATGGCGGGAGAATTGTCAGGCGGCAGCGGCGCTTCCGACGCAGCGGGCAAAGGCTGCCCATTCATGGTGGTTCCCATGCGCATCACCTGCAGCACGGGAACGCCCTTGATCTTCTGCATCTCTTTCGCCATGTCGCCCAGGGCCGCGCCCGCGCCCGGGTTCTGCGCCAGCATTTTGCTCAGATCCAGACCCACGCTCGCCATCTCCGGGCCCATCTTTTCCGCCATGCGGCGATAGAAATCCCGCACCTGGTCATACCCGGGAATCTCCGGCACCAGCCACATGTCGTTGGTGATCGCCATGGCCCCGGTCTGCTGGGTGCTTTGGTCGGTCGCATTCATGGTCATGGTCAGAATGGCTTCTTTGCTGGTCAGGCCGCTCACCTGCTTCTCGGCGCCGGTGTTGCGCACTTTCACATCAAAGCTCATCTTCACGTTGTTGGCATCAGGATTGGAAGCCGGAGCACTGTTGGGGTGCTCCGCTTGCCTCTTCTCCATCTCCTTGCGCGCATTCTCCATCTGCTCTCTCATCTGCTGGAAGGTCATCACCGTGTAGGTGTGCTTGAGCAGATCGATGTGGGTCATGGTCTCTTTGTCGAGGTCGATGATCTGAATTGCGTCGGGTGAGACGTTGGCGAGGCGATTGTCTTTCAGGTAAATGGTGGAAACGATGGGATCGCCCGCCTTGCGGGCCTGCGAGCTGAAGGCGCTGGCCATCTTCAGCATGGCGATCATCGAACCGCCCGTGATCTGCGTGGTTTGTTGATAGGTATAGTCAGCGAAAACGGAAGAGGGCAGGGCAAGCAGGCTTGCCAGGACTATGAAACTCTGAACGCGAAACGGACGCATCGGTAGCCTCGTGATGTGGGAATAATTCGGCGGAACTTGCCGGGGGAGAAAGGGGCCCTGATCAGACGGCTGGAGTATACGGTGACCGGACGCCCCCGTCAAACCATCGCCTGATTCGAGAATTCCGCAAGGGGGACGCGGTGCATCCCTTGCCCCTTGACGTAGTGCGATTTGCGCGCCGACCGTTACACGCTTGCAGAATGATGAATGGAAACGCTTCTAAATAGGAAAGGGAGGCTCACCGGGGTTGCGGTGGTCCTCCCTTTTATGTTGAGTTGAGACTTTCAAGATTGGCGGTCGGAAGCGCCGCCAAGTTAGCGGCCTTGGGAAAGCCGCGCCGGTTCGAATGCCTTGGATTTGCCACCGTGGTCCAGCCTCGACGTCGTCTGGGCGCCGTACTGAATCGAATGCAGGGCAAGCGTGTGGGTGTCAAACTTCAAAGCCACCTTGGTCGAACCGGGAGCTGCATCGCCAGGGCCCAGAACCCAGCTGTAGACCTTGGCGCCATCGGGGGATTTCAAGGACACCATGCCGAGGGAACTATCCCGCTCCACCGTGTAGGTTCCAGGAAGCATATTGTGGCCATCGACCGAGAAGCTGAATGGTACGTTGACCCTCTCCGCTTGCGCCGTGGTGGTGGTGAAAGCCGCGGCCGCCAGCAGGACCGGCGCCAGAAAGAACTTGTGAGCCATGATTCGCATGTGTGTGACCTCCTCCGTACGCATCACACTAGCGACTCACAAAAATGAAGGTGTTAAGTTAGCGTCCAGAAAGCGTGAAACTTTTTCAGAGATTTTTCTTCACGCGCTTCACGCTTGAGTGGACGGATGAATAGCCTCCCGCGTCGTCTCCAATTCAGCGCGGGTCTCACGCAATGCAGCCTCGACGTCTCTTTCATCCAGGTTTCCCATCACCCGCAAGGCATGCTCCAGCAGCACCGCTGCTTCTGAGTGTGCACGCCGTTGCTGTGCGTGGCGCGCGCCCATGCGCAGTGCGTCCGTGGCCTGCTGCCAGTTCCCGGCTGCTTCGTAATGCATGGCCATCTCGCGGGCCACATTGCCTTCGCGCCCCGCAAACAATTCGCCCAGCCGCCGGGCAATGCGCGTGTGCCTGCGTGCGCGCCGCGATGCCGACTGCCGCTGGTACAGCACCTCGCGATACAGCCCATGCGCGAACACATAAAATCCCGAACGCGTGCCGTCGGGAAGCTCGTCCTCTCCGGCCCGGCGCACAAAGTACAACCGCTGCGCGAGATCGTCGCACGCCTCCTCGGTCGCCGCCACATCACCTTCCAGGGCCGCCGCCACCGCCCATGCCGGAAACGCAACGTTCATCAGGCTTGCCGCTTCCAGCAGGCGCTGCTCTTCCGCGTTCAATCGCCCCACTTCCAACTCGATCATCTGCGACAACTCTTCCGGAACGCCCGCGTCCATCGGCGGAAACGGTGCGCGCTGCTGCCACTGACCAGCCGCATGGTCGCGCACCAGGCATCGCTGCGCAATCAAGTGCTCGAGCAGTGCGATCACAAACAGCGGAATCCCCTCGGAGTGCTGATAGACAAAACTATCCAGGCCATCGGGTAGCGCATCCTGCCGCAGTTCCTTGCTCAACATGGCGCGCACCGCGGTCTTGATCAGCGGTCCGAGCGTGATCTCCACGCCCAGCCGGCGCATCACCAGGTCCTGCTTCAATCCCTTCAATGTCTTTTCTGACGAGCCATCCTGCGGACGATACGTGGCCACCACCAGCAGTTTCGCCGCTGTGCGTCGTCTCGCCAGCGCCGAGATCAACCCCAGCGTCGATTCATCTGCCAGGTGAAGATCGTCGAAAACAAGAATCAGCGACTTTTCGTTTGCCAGTTCCTCCAGTGCGCCGCACAGCTCACCGGGCAACCGTATCCCCGCGTTGTGAGCAGCAGCGGGAGACGCTTCCGATCCCATTCCCAGGCATGTCAGCCACAGTGGCGCCATGCGGGCCAGCACCCGGCATGCCCGTTCCCCGTCTGTCGATGTACACAGCTGGCTCAATGCCTCCATCACCGGGTAGTAGTCTTCCTTGCGCCCCAGCGCTTCCACGCATTGTCCGCGCGCCAGCACGGCGCCCTCTGCGGACAAAATTTGCCGCAGAAATTCGTCCACCAAAGCCGTCTTGCCGATGCCCGCGCCGCCCGTAATAAAAACGACCTGCCTCTGTCCGCCGGTTGCCACCTTCGCTTGCTCGTGCAGCCGCGCCATCTCCTGGTCGCGATCGATGAGATGGCCTCCGCGAACCGGCGTCGGCGCTTGTACCTTCACTGAGGCCGGCTCGGCTCCCGCCCATTCCGTAACCGGGGCTACAAAGCAATAGCCGCGCTTGGTCAACGTTTGAATAAAACGCGGCGCCCCGGCGTCATCTCCAAGAACCTTGCGCAATTCCAGCATGTACGTTCGCAGCACCTGTGGCTGCACGTAGGTCTCTGGCCACAATGCATCCAGCAACTCGTCGTGCGTAATCAACCGGCCCGGATTTTCAACCAGGTATCGAAGAATCGCGAACTGCTTGGGAGGCAAAGCGATCTGGGCGCCCTCGCGCCACAGGCATTCATTCGATAGGTCGAGCCGGAACAAATCGAATTGCTTCATCTCACCCGATCCCTCAACGAAATTCAGCCTCGATTTACTGTAACAAGCGGCATCGCTTGAGCCCGGCATAGCCGGATCGGCCTGGTGCGACAAACCGTTCATCGGGGACGCATTCATGGCATTGGAGTCCAGTTGGGCGCGGACACGCCCGGCGCGAGACAAAATACCGTACGCTTTGGACGCGCGCGTCCCCCCTCAAGCAGCAGAATGCCGCCCATTTTTCATTGAACTGTGACGAACCGGACGCAGAGTGGGACGAGCAGGAAAAACGCGCCCGGCACGCGCGTCCACCTCACACATCTTGGCCCGTTGCCTGTAATCTGCTTCTTACACGCGCGCCGCGGCTGCGGCTTCAATCTCTTCAGTCAGTGCTTCCACCGCGGTGACGCAATCCGCCCGGCTGACATCGTGATGCGTCACCATGCGTATCGCATCCGGTCCCACCGTGCTGGCCAGGACTCCCCGCGTCTTCAAGCGCGCCACCAGATCGGACGCAGACACCCCGTCGGTCAACCGGAAAATCACGATATTGGTTTCCACCGAATCCAGATCGATCGAAACGCCTTCCATGGACGATAGACCTTCGGCCAGCAAACGCGCGTTGGAGTGATCCTCGTGCAGCCGCGCCCGCATCTGTTCCAGCGCGATCAACCCTGCTGCCGCCAGCACGCCTGCCTGCCGCATTCCCCCGCCCAGGCCCTTGCGATAGATCCGCGCCTGCTCCATCAACTCCGCCGAGCCCACCAGCATCGAGCCCACCGGCGCGCATAATCCTTTCGACAGGCAGAACATGACCGTATCAAATCCGCGCGTCAGCGTCTTCACATCCACGCCCAGCGCCGTCGATGCGTTGAAGATCCGCGCTCCATCCAGGTGGATCGGCAACTTGCGTTCTTTTGCCTGGGCCCAGATTTCTTCCAGAACGGAAAGCGGAGTGCAGCGCCCGCCCGCAAGGTTGGCCGTATTCTCAATCTCGATCAGGCCCGTCGCGGCGCGGAATGAACCGCGTTTGTAAATCACCGGCTCAATGTCTTTCCACGTGAGCGTGCCGCTATCGGTGGGAACCGCGCGAATCAGGCATCCTGAGAACACCGCCGCCGTCGCCATCTCCCAATCCAGAATGTGGGAGCGCGATTCGCAGATAATCTCCTGACCCGGCTGCGTGTGCAGGCGCAGCGCGATCTGGTTCCCCATGGTCCCCGTAGGCACGAATAACGCCGCCTCGCGCCCCAACACCGCCGCCGCACGGTTCTCCAGCAGATTGATCGTGGGGTCTTCGCCATATACGTCGTCGCCCACCTCCGCTGCCGCCATGGCAACTCGCATCTCCGGCGTGGGCCGCGTTACTGTATCCGAGCGCAAATCAATCAAGTCAGCCAATTCTTCCCTCTTCTTCCCATAAATAGTGGTCAGTGAACAATGTGCGACATCCAGGAACCGGTTTCAGTGTATCGCGTGCCCGATCAGACGCTTAGACTGGCCCTACCACGCGCCTTCAATCCGAAAAGCTTGCAGATCCTTCGCTTCGGACTCGTCCAGATAATGTTCAATCAGGTTATCGACGCGGCTGCCGCGAGGCCCCCGCCTCAAGCTCGATCGCAGTTCTGCCAGGTCCTCCACCTGCCCCGAGGCCACCACTTCCACGTCCCCGTCCTCGGTGTTGCGCACCCAGCCGCTCAGGTTCAGTTCGCTGGCTTCGCGGTGGACAAACCATCGAAACCCCACCCCCTGCACCCGGCCGCGAATCAAAAAATGAAGAACCATAATCTCCCATGGCCAGTTTTGCAGACCTCCTGCGCGCAGCGCAACCGTCGCCTCCTTCAACCCCCCGCCGCGCTACCCTTCCACGCGCTCTGCCGCGGTCGCACGCGCTGCCGCGTCGCACGCGCTACACTGAAAGTCACCATGATCTTCGTCCTCGACAACTACGATTCCTTTACCTACAACCTTGTCCAGTACCTGGGCGAGCTGGGGGCAAAGATCGAAGTGCGGCGCAACGACGAGCTCACTGTGGAGGAAGTGGAGGCGCTGCATCCTGAGCGCATCCTGCTCTCTCCCGGTCCCTGCACCCCCGGCGAAGCCGGAATCCTCGTTCCTCTTATCCGCCACATGGCGGGCAAAGCCCCAATTCTGGGCGTGTGCCTCGGCCACCAGGCCATTGGCGAGGCCTTCGGCGGCAAGGTCATCCGGGCGCAACACCTCATGCACGGCAAAACGAGTTCCGTGGAGCACGACGGCAAGGGCGTTTTCGCCGGATTGCCGACCCCGCTGACCTGTACCCGCTATCACTCGTTGATCGTCGAGGAAGACTCGTTACCCGCGGAACTCGAAATCACCGCCCGCACCCCGGAGAAGAAGAGCGGCTCGGTCATCATGGGCCTGCGCCACCGCACCCTTCCCATCGAGGGGGTTCAATTTCATCCCGAAAGCGTACTGACCGAGGGCGGCAGGCAGATGATTCGCAACTTCATGGAAATGTAAGCTTCATGCCCGCTCAAGCCGCCGTACTACCATCCGATCGAGTCAGCCGCCTTCCCGTCCTGCTGCGTCTCGTCCTCGCCCTCGTCCTCGCTGTTGCACTGCCTTTCGCAACCCGCAGCCAGGAGCCCGCGCCTCCTGATCCGCCCAGCCCCATTGCCATTGTGCCGATCGACGCTGCCAACCAGTCCCAGGTCACTGGCGCTCTGCAAATCGTCAATGGCAGCGCCTATATCCTGTCCAACGGCAGAATCACTTCGGGCACCACAACGACGAGCGTCGTCCTTCCTCGCCGCGGAGTTCTCCGCATCTGCGCATCTACCGGCGTCTCCCTCACGGCCGACAAAAGCGTTCCCGCCGGTGAAACCCCGGGGTTGATGATGGCGCTCGAGCACGGAGCCATCGAGGCCAGCTTCGCCACCGGCCGCAACTCCGACATCCTGCTCACACCCGATTTCCGCATCCTGATCGGCGGCCCCGGCGCATCGGATCTCAAAGTGCGCCTCGGCGAACACGGCGACACCTGCGTCGACAATCCCGGCGCCAACGCTCCCTATGTTCTGGTATCGAGTGTCTTTGAAGGCGGTGCCTACCGCGTCCAGCCCGGACAGCGCGTGATGTTCCAGCACGGCAGCCTGAAGGAAGTGGTGGATCAGGAGAAAGAGCCCTGCGGCTGTCCTGCGCCCACCAAGCCCGAAAGCAACGATTTCCCGCTAGCTGAGAGCGCCGGCCTCGCGCCCATCCACAAGCCTGAGCCCGCCCCGCCGCAAGCTGTTGTCGTTCCGGAGCAGCCCCACGACAAAGTCTCGGAGCCGCTCGTCTACCCGCCTCCCCCTCCCCCAAAAAAGGAAGAACAGGCAGCAGCGCCCATTGCACAGCCAAGCCCGGTTCCGCCTCCCGCCAGGCCAGCGCCCGTCCAGCCGGCGCCCCGCCCAAAGGCCAAAGAAAAACCCGGCTTCTTTCACAGCGTAGGCCGCTTCTTCCGCCGCATCTTCGGCGCCGACTAGAATCCGCGCCATCGATCTATTCGCTTATTGGTTGACCCCGGCTGGCTGCTGTTGCTGCTCCGCCGTTCCTGCATTCGCGGCCACCAGGTTCAATGGCTGCGTCAATGTAAACAGCAGCACGGTACCCGGCTCCAGCGTAGCCTGCGGGTGGCTCACCATCAGGTGCACCGTGACCACGCCCGCGCCGATGATCGTGCCCGCCAGCGCTCCGGCAGGTCCGCCCATCACCGCACCCGCGATGGCGCCCGTTCCCACCGCGCCGCCGTATTCGATACTGTCCCGCTTGACCCGCGAATCGGCGCCAATTGAGCCTTCACGGTCCATCCGGGCACGCGCGCCCGGCGCGCCCGCCACGTAAGCATCCAGGCGGAACCTGGTGCCGTCGGCCATGATTACCGTCTCCGGGCGCAGACGCATGGATCCATGGCTGCCGACATGTCCGCTGGAAACATCAACAACGTGGCCCTCGATCTCGGCTCCCGTGGGAATCAGGATCTGTCCGTTCTCCACCACATCGCTCGACACCTTGCTGCGGAAGGTGTCGCCCTTCTCACTGTCACGCGTCGAAAGCCGGTCCAGCAGCCGCACCCGGATCGTCGATCCCTCGCCCAGCACGCCGGGCGGCAGCGGATCCGGATGAACGATGTCGCCGTCTGGATCAGAACCGTAGGAACGGGTGGCCAGGGAAGGCTGCCTTTCGGCGGTGGGCGCGGGCTGACTTCCGCGCACCATGCCCCCGTCGGTTCCCGTCGTGGAATCGCCATAATTCGCCGCGGGGGGAACATAGTTCTGAGCCGGCTGCGCAGGCGCGGGCGCTGTCATCGGCTTGCCCGCAGACGGCTTCGCCGCCTGCGCATCCGGCTGAGCCGAAGTCTCAATAGTGTCATCCGCCGGTGGATTGGCGGTGCCCTGGTACGGGTTGGACGGGCTGGCCTGCTGCGCACTCAGTGCGGCAGAGGCGAATGCGAGGAAGGCAAACGCGAGTATCGGCCGGTTCATCCATTGCTCCTTAAGCCAGGCGGAATATGCCTTGAATTCTTAAACCCCGCCGGCGGGATAGAGTTGCGCTCGAAGCAAATTCCGGACATTGTCCAGTGCCAACTCACCCAACCTAAGCCTACCCTGCCTCGATCCAACCGGAGCCATCGCCGTCACCCCGTGTTCCTTTCCCGGCACGAATCAGCAAAGATACCCTCCGGCCGCCCCGCTCACCCCTATCACTCGAGGCTTCATGGGCTTATCTGGCTGTGACCAATGCCACACAGGATTCCGAGGCCCCGTTTGCTAGAATCCGTACGGAACTACAAGCCTTTTCTTTATGTAGCTTGAACCCTTTATGCGCGGGATGGAGAGCGAATGCGCGACGTGCAGGACCTTCTGACAACGATACAGAACGCCGCCGGAGAAGACCTTGCCGTGGATCGCCGTCCCAAACTGAACGACCGGCTGCTGCATCGCATTATGAGGAATGATATGACTGAAATTGTTGCCATTCGGGCGCGCGAGGTTTTGGATTCGCGCGGCAATCCCACTGTGGAAGCGGATGTGATTCTGGAAAGCGGCGCACTCGGCCGCGCCATCGTGCCCTCGGGCGCTTCCACGGGCGAACATGAAGCCGTGGAACTGCGCGACGGAGACAAGACCCACTACCTCGGCAAAGGCGTGCTGCAAGCCGTTGCCAACGTGGAAAGTGTAATCGCCCCCGAACTTGAGGGCATGGACGCCGCCAACCAGCGCCTCATCGACGCCACCATGATTGCGCTCGACGGCACTCCCAACAAAAGCAAGCTCGGCGCCAACGCCATCCTGGCCGTGTCCATGGCCTGCGCCCGCGCCACTGCCCAGACCCTGGAGATTCCGCTCTATCGCTACCTCGGCGGCGTCAATGCCAGCATTCTGCCCACCCCCATGCTCAACGTGCTCAACGGCGGCGCCCACGCCGACTCCAACGTTGACTTTCAGGAATTCATGATTATGCCCGTCGGCGCCGAGCGCTTTGCCGATGCACTGCGCTGGTCCGCTGAGACCTTCCATACCCTCAAGGGCGTGCTCAAGAAGAAGGGCTACAACACCGCGGTCGGTGACGAAGGCGGCTTTGCTCCCTCCCTCAAGTCCAACAGCGAAGCCATCGAGCTCATCCTCGAAGCCATCGAAGCTGCCGGCTATAAGCCCGGCGAACAAATTGCCATCGCCCTCGATCCCGCCTCCAGTGAGTTCTACGACAAGGAAAAGCAGAAATACGTCTTCAAGAAGAGCGACAAGCGCGAACTTTCCAGCGAAGAAATGGTGGCCTTCTGGGATAACTGGAGCCGTCAATATCCCATCGTCTCTCTCGAAGACGGTCTTGCCGAAGACGACTGGGCAGGCTGGAAGCTGCTCACCGACAAGATGGGCGGACGCATTCAGTTGGTCGGCGACGATCTGTTCGTCACCAACGTCAAGCGCCTCCAGCGCGGCATCGAAGAAGGCGTCGCCAACTCCATCCTCATCAAGGTCAACCAGATCGGCACCCTCACCGAAACCCTCGAAGCCATCGAACTCGGCCGCCGCTACGGTTACACCGCCGTCATGTCCCATCGTTCGGGTGAAAGCGAAGACACCTTCATCGCCGATCTCGCCGTGGCTACCGGCGTCGGGCAGATCAAGACCGGCTCCGTCAGCCGCACCGATCGCATCGCCAAGTACAACCAGTTGCTGCGCATCGAAGAAGAACTCGGCTCCGGCGCCACCTTCCTCGGCCTCGAAAGCCTCAACTACAACGACTAAGCACTTTCTTAGGTCGTAATGAAAATGGGTGCCCCAGGTCTCGCTTCTGAGACCTGGGTACTCCGTCCCTTCGCGTACACCCAATCCTCTTCCCTAAAAATCGATCTGAGGAATCTACCGTGCCCACCAAACACCCTCTCGTTCTCACCATCCTCGACGGATGGGGCTATCGCGCCGAAACCGCCAACAACGCCATTGCGCTGGCGCGCAAGCCCACCTACGACCAGCTTCTCCGCGAATATCCCAACACCCTCATCCAGGCCTCCGATCACTTCGTCGGTCTCCCCGACGGCCAGATGGGCAACAGCGAAGTGGGCCATCTCAACATCGGCGCCGGACGCATCGTGCAGATGGATATCACCCGCATCGACGCCGCCATCGCCTCCGGCGAATTCGTCAAGAACCCCGCCATCGTCCACGCCATGAAGCGCGCCCGCGAAGCCGGCCGCCAGTTGCATCTCTTCGGCCTCTGCTCCGACGGTGGTGTGCACTCCCAGCTCGAACATCTCTACGCCCTGCTCCGTACCGCCCGCGAATATGGCCTCACCCGTGTCTTCGTCCATTGCTTCATGGACGGCCGCGACACGCCTCCCTGCTCCGGCGCCACGTACCTCGCTCAGCTTGAGAAGAAGATGCGCGAATACGGCGTGGGCAAAATCGCCTCCGTCCACGGCCGCTATTACGCCATGGATCGCGACAAGCGCTGGGAGCGCGAGCGCAAGGCCTTCGATGCCATGGTTACCGGAAAGGCGGAAGGCGGCGCTTACCCCAACCCCGTCGCACGCATGACCGAGTGCTACAACAACGGCGTCACCGACGAATTCATTATTCCCTTCGTCGTCGTCGACGCCGCAGGCAAGCCCGTCGCCACCATCCACGACGAAGACGTCTGCATCAATTTCAACTTCCGCTCCGATCGCGCCCGCGAAATCACCCGCGTCCTCATGCGCGAGAGCGGCCTCAACAAAAATGGCGGCCGCGATCTCGATGGCTGGGAATCGCTCGATGAAATCATCCCCCGCTCCGAGCTGCCCAGGGGCCTTTTCTATCTCTGCATGACCCAGTACGACAAGCTGTATGAATTACCCCTCATCATGCCCCCCGAGTCACTCGATAACATCCTCGCCAACGTGCTCGCCCAGCATCAGCTCCGCAACCTCCGCGTCGCCGAGACTGAAAAATTCGCCCACGTCACTTATTTCTTCAACGGCGGCATCGAGACGCCCTTCCCCGGCGAAGATCGCACGCTCATCCCGTCCCTCAAAGTCGCCACCTACGACCTCGCGCCCGAAATGAAAGCCGAAGCCATCGGCGACACCATCGTCAAGGCCGTCAGCGACACCGCCTTCGATCTCATCGTTGCTAACTTCGCCAACGCCGACATGGTCGGCCACTCCGGCAAGCTTGAACCCACCATCAAGGCCATCGAAGCCGTCGACGCGCAACTGGGCCGTATCTACAAAGCCATTCGCGAACGCAATGGAAGCTGGCTCATCACCGCCGACCACGGCAACGCCGAAATGATGGTTGATCCCATCACCGGCCAGCCCCACACCGCTCACACCACCAACCCCGTCCCCATGATCTACGTCGCCGAAGACGGCCCCCATTACCGCCTTCGTCCCGATGGATCTCTCCGCGATATCTCGCCGACGCTCCTCAACCTGCTTCAACTCGGCCTGCCAAAGCAGATGACCGGCGGCGATATCCGCGTCCCGGTTACTAAGTAAGTCATCTTAGTAAGTCAGTCGCAACAAAGGCGAAGCCACTTAGGCTTCGCCTTTGTTATTCCACTTATCCCATTGAGGAAGCGGGTGCCCCAGGTTTAGAAGCGGGTGCCCCAGGTTTAGAAGCGGGTGCCCCAGGTCTCGCTTCTGAGACCTGGGTAGGATCTTCACCGGATCCAGACCTATCCATCAACTTGGGAAGCGGGGTGCCCCAGGTCTCGCTTCTGAGACCTGGGTGGGATCTTCACCACATCCAGAACTATCCATCAACGGAGAAGCGGGGTGCCCCAGGTCTCGCTTCTGAGACCTGGGTGGGATCTTCACCAGATCCAGAACTGTCCATCACCTGAGAAGCGGGGTGCCCCAGGTCTCGCTTCTGAGACCTGGGTGGGACCTTCACCGGATCCAGAACTATCCATCAACTTGGGAAGCGGGGTGCCCCAGGTCTCGCTTCTGAGACCTGGGCGGGCTCTTCACCACATCCAGAACTATCCATCAACGGAGAAGCGGGGTGCCCCAGGTCTCGCTTCTGAGACCTGGGCGGGCTCTTCACCACATCCAGAACTATCCATTAACGGAGAAGCGGGGTGCCCCAGGTCTCGCTTCTGAGACCTGGGTTGGATCTTCACCAGATCCAAAACTATCCATCAACGGAGAAGCGGGTGCCCCAGGTCTCGCTTCTGAGACCTGGGTGGGATCTTCACCAGATCCAAGAACTCCCTCAACTAAACCGACAGTACCCTTCCGAAAAACGACCTGTATCGCCGCAGCGCCAACCGCAAATCTTCCGTCGACACGCTGTCGCCGCGATCCCACTGCCCTTCGAGCCTTCCGCGCTCCTCGGCAAATATCTCCGCCATGCGCTTCATCGCGCCCGCCACAAGGGCATCTGCCTGCTCCACCGCGTGGCGCGGCTCATCGACGAATCCAACCTGGATCGCATCCCAGCGCGAACGCAGCTCGGTCGCCTCTCCGCTTGGAAACAGAGGTGCCGTCTGTTCTTCACTTGCCTTGCCATTACTTGCCTGTCCATTCGCAACCGCGGGTGTCGCCGTGGCCAGCGGATCCACCGCGAGACTCGTGCGTCGATCGTCGCGCGGCATCTCCGCCTCTTCGCCCATGCGATCGAAGTCGCGTTGTTCTTCCCGCTGCTCGAAATCCTTGTCTTTCCTAAGGGTTGGCCGCTCGCCTAGACCGGCCAGGGTTGCTGTTGTAATTCCCTCGTCAACAGGTCGTTCTTCCTTCAAAAGATTTTCGCTCATCGTGTTCCTCCATCCCTTTTCGTTCATGCAGAAAGTACATGCCTTTATTCGGTCGATAGAATGACCGGGTCAACATCGCGATAATTAGCCATCGCGATTCGATGACGGCTGACTTGATTCAAACGCGCAAGGTGAATACGGGCGCCACTTCGGTCACGGAAGATGAGAGGTCTGCTTAGCCAGTATTAGTTGCTTTGTAACTCGGCGATTTTCGGCCGTGAGTTGCTTGCACCCTCATCATGCCCGGTTCATCCTTACCCGCTCCCTCGATCTCTTTAGATACCGGGGCAACCTGCCAACCGATCACGGTCTCCAACTTGAAGTCTTGAGACCACCGCGCGGGATGGCCCATTGGATGTTACTTAATTCTTTCTGCTTCTCGCTCGCCACCGAATGCCCCGTCTTGGCGGACTAAGTGGCTGGTAATCATTTCGGCTTTATGTGGTTGATCAAAAATTTTTGAGAATCGTCTGAAGGGAACAAACTATGAATCTCGCGGACCTGAACACCAGTCAGATCATTGCGATCGCAGTTGTCCTGTTGATCGTCATCGGGCTTGTTGCGTACTTGCTTACGCGCAACCGACGCAGTGCGCGCCTTCGCGCTCAATTCGGACCTGAGTACGAACGTGCCGTCGCTGAAGGTGGGGACCGCCGCCGCGCCGAAGCCAAACTGGCGGAACGCGCGGACCGCGTGCAGTCCTACCACCTGCGCCCCCTGAGTCCTTCCGATCGCGCTCATTTCATCGACGAATGGACCAGCGTGCAGGCCCATTTCGTGGACAACCCCACCGGCGCCGTCGCTGAGGCCGATCAGCTGCTTGGCGGAGTCATGGGAATGCGCGGCTATCCTGTCGCCGATTTCGAACAGCGAGCCGCCGACATCTCCGTCGATCATCCCACCGTGGTCGACAACTACAGAACCGCTCATGAAATCGCCCTCCGCCATGGCAGAGGCGAAGCCAGCACGGAGGACCTTCGCAAGGCAATGATTCACTATCGCGCGCTCTTTGATCATCTGGTCGCCGAACCGGGCGCCGTCGATTCCCGCGCAGACGCCCGCGCCGATGCCGTTACCGGCAACTCGTCTCGTTCCACCTCTCGAGGCGCCGCCGCTTGAGTGCAATGCGGCCCGGGAAGGTATGTCGTGCCTTCGTTTCGTTCGGAAGAGCAGAACAAAGTGACGCCCCATTCGAGCGAAAGACGAGCAACAGGCCACCGAGAAGATTCTTTAAACAGGAAAGCCTCCCGCCGGCGGGAGGCTTTCTTGTTTGACTTGGCGGACTTTGTTACCGCGAACGCAAGGACCGAATCGCCGCGGGCAAATGCTCTTCAATTAACTTTGCCCGCTCGGAGGCCATGTCGCTCAGATACATTGGCGCGGGAGTGGCGGTAAGTACCAGCGCCAGCGCAATCACCGAGAAAATCAATCCCGCGACGCCCGCCGATAACAGCATATGGTACATATCCGAGGTGTCTAGCCCAAGAAAATTGACCGCCACATGCTCCAGCGGCTTGATGTGTTGCAAGGTTGCCAACGCGAAAAGAAAGAAAATTACCGCCAGCGAAGTCAGAACCGCAAGCGTCACATCCAGGCTGCGATGGAACTTCAACCTGGCGCGGCAATGGCCGCAATCCGTGAAGTGTTGTTCGTAATCGCGGCGCATCTCCGGCGATATCCCGGAGATGTCATATCGCCAGCTAGCCAGGATGGCCCCTACGACGTGATCATTGCATCGGGTTCGAGCCATTTTTTATCACTCACCTATCAAAAAATCAAAGCTTCCTGCGGCAGAATCAAACCTTGCTTCAGTTTGCCCACCTGTTCGATGCTCCGGCCGCCGCAGTTGATGCAGTAGAAATAAGAGGAGTGGCGTACCTTGAGACGCCCTCGCCTGCCTTTACTCTAACTAAGTCAGGGCTCCTGCCATTCCATTATATCGAGTGCTATCAAAAAGAGATAGGGGCCAGCGGCTCGTGCTGTCCTGCGAGGATAAGCCGGTTGGCCAGCAGGCTCGCATGATTCACTAACGCCCGCTCTGCCGTAACCCGCGCCAGGTCCGGAAGATTATTGCTCTCCGAAAGGTGCCCCAGAATCACATAAGTCGCTTGGCCGTCATAACTGCTCTCGAGAAACTCGGCCGCGGCATCATTCGACAAGTGTCCTACGCGCGACAACACCCGCTGCTTGATCTGCCACGGATATGGGCCGTCCCGCAACATTTCCAGGTCGTGATTCGACTCCAGCAGCAGCAGGTCCACGCCCTTGAGCTGCGCCTTCACGTTGGGCGGAATGTATCCCAGGTCCGTAGCCAGCGCCATGCGCACACCCTCCGCCTGAAAGACAAAACCCACCGGGTCGATCGCGTCGTGCGGAATCGTAAACGGGCTCACCGCAATGTCCCCGATCTGAAACGGCCGCCCCGCTTGAAAGTACTCCACCGATGGCAGCCACGCCGGATCCTGCTTCGGGCCTTCGCGCCGGGTCGCGCCCTTCACGTTCCCCCCCATGCCCGCTTCCATGACCGCTTCATTGACCGGCGAAACGTCCGCCGACGCAGCCATTGAAATCACCACTTCCATCTCTGGCTCGTCGCAGTCGCACTCCTCAGCCGCCGCCGTCGCTTCGGCCTGCCGCGCCGCAGCCTGCTGCCGGCACTGCTCCATCCACTGCGCGTACGTCATTTGCCGCCGCGGCGTGATCCACCGCATCCACGCGCGATGCGTCGCCTCCGTAAAGTAGACCGGGATGCCAAGCTTGCGTGCCGTAACGGCCACGCCCCCAATGTGGTCCTGGTGTTCATGGGTGACAATGATCGCGTCCAGTGTCTCCGGATCTTCCCCCGCCAGCCGCATACGCCGAAACAGTTCCCGGCAGCTCAGGCCCGCATCCACCAGAATCCGCGTCTGCCCCCCGGAAACAACAGTGCTGTTCCCTTTCGACCCCGAAGCCAGCACTGTGAAACGCACCATTCTGTGAGAATACAGCCATTCCCTGTGCATCGTCCGTCCCTGGGGGTTACCCCGAGGGAACGCCTCGATGGCTGGGGCCGGCCGTGTTTCCCCGCAAAACTGGCCCCCCGCCTCGAAGCCGCCAACAGCAGCCGCCCCGCCGGCGGCCGCGCTTAAATCCTTATCCTTTTTAGGAAATCGGCTTATGCTGGCAACAAGCAACACAAGGCGCGCCAATACGAAACGCCACTTTCGTTTTCCCAATACACGCACCCGGGAGGTCGCCCTTTGAAAGCCAACCCGCTGATAGCCTTACTGCCCGTCGCGGCGGGTTTGATCACGATTGCAGCTGGATTCCCTGGCCCACCGGCTGTCCACGGCGCTGGCAAGACCGCTCCCCCGCCCTCCTGGGACCGCCAGGCCGCCGCCCGCTACCTGGACAGCCGCGAAGTGTGGTGGCAGGGCTGGGACCACGCCAGACGCGACCACGGCACCATCTGTGTCTCCTGCCACACCCAGGCCCCCTACGCCCTCGCTCGTCCCGCCCTGCGCGGCGCCCTCGGCGAGTCGGCGCCCTCCCCGTCCGAGAAGGCCATGCTCGCCGGCGTCGAAAAGCGCGTGGCCGCCTGGGACACCATGCTGCCTTTTTACAGCGACGAACTCTACGGGAAAGGCAAGGAAATCGAGTCGCGCAACGCCGAGTCCGTCCTCAACGCCGTGATCCTGGCCAGCTACGACCCACCCCGGGGATATCTCCGCGACCTCACCCGCCTCGCGTTCGACCACGCCTGGGCTCTCCAGTCGCAAAGCGGTCCCGACGCCGGCGCCTGGGTCTGGCAAAACTTCGAATACACTCCCTGGGAATCCAAAGAGTCGCAATACCACTGGGCAGCGCTGATGGCCGTCGCCGCCGCCCACGCCCCGCCCCTCCCCAGGGACAAGCCGCTCCCCGGCGGCAAAGTCGCGAAGAGATACGCCGACGACCCCGGGGCTTCATCCCATCTGGCTCTGTTAACCGCTTTCCTGCGTACCCATTACGAGGCCCAGCCGCTGCTCAACAAAGTGGGCGCCCTCTGGGCGGACTCCTGTTTCCCCGGCATCCTTACCCCCGCGCAGAAACAGCAACTGCTGGGACAATTGGATCGCCTCCAACACCCCGACGGCGGATGGAGCGCCACCGATCTCGGGACCTGGGAGAGGCGCGACAAAACTCCGCTTGAAACCCGTTCCGATGGTTACGCCACTGGCCTCATTGTTCTTGTGCGCGAGCAGCACGCCGCCCTCACCCCCGCCCTCGCCCGCGGCCTCGACTGGCTCGTTGCCCACCAGGACAAAACCACCGGCGCCTGGCCCGCCTGGTCCCTCAACAAGAACCGCGACCCCCAGTCCGGCCCCGGGCAGTTCATGAGCGACGCCGCCACCGGCTACGCCGTCTTGGCCCTGCAGGATGCTGGCCGCTAAGTGGCCAAAATCCTCCCCGTCCGCCCAACCCCAATCCCCATCCCCGCCAGCCCGCACTGCCTCGTTGTCGAAGCGGAAAAGATTGTGCATGTTTGCAAATTTGAGGGGCGCGACAGCGTTGTATCCCATCCTCGGCGATCCCCTCCCGGACCATTGAACCCAGCACGTCCTTGGGTGCCCCAGGTCTCGATTTTGAGACCTGGGATCGCACGAACCCCTCTCCGCCGCAGATAGTCCTGAAAACGTGGCAAGTAGCCCCACTCCCGGATCGTTCCAAACCACAAATGAGGGTGCCCCCGGTCCCTCGCATTTGGGGACCGGGGATGTTACGGACTCAATCCTGAATCCGCCCGCGAACTTCCGATCCCTTAAAGTCAGGCGGGTAGCCCCGGTCCCGGATCCTTCCAAACCACAAATGAGGGTGACCCCGGTCCCTCGCATTTGGGGACCGGGGATGTTACGAACTCAACCCTGAAGTCGCAGGCGGGGTGCCCCGGTCCCGGATCCTTCCAAACCACACATGAGGGTGACCCCGGTCCCTCGCATTTGGGGACCGGGGATGTTCCGGACCGATCCGAGATTCGGGATCAGTCCTCGTCGGGTTCGTTCCACTTTTGGTAAATCTTGTATATGGCGTAGGTCCCGACAGCTAGGCCGAGGCCGACTGCCGCTCCTTTGAAGATATAGCTCAATGTGTCGCTGGTTCCCAGACTCGGTGGCACCTTTTCGATCACCGTGGTTCCTGGCAGGTCGAACACTTTCAAGTCGGTAGGGGCCGTAATTTCGGGGAGTGCCCCGCCCGTTCCGGAGCCAAAATACTGAACCAAGCGCTTGAAGGTCTCGGGTCCGAAGAACATGACGCCGCCCAGCGGTGACCGTACCGCCCAGTTCATTCCGACCAAAACACCGGATGCGATCTTGATGGGAAGAGGAGCCGACATGACCAGGGCTCTCTTGAGGACAAGGCCCAGTCCCCCGGTAACGAATCCGCTGGCCGCTGCACCGCCCACCTTGTTTACAAGCGCCCCCTGGGCCATGGCGCTGCCCGTAACGAAAACGTAGGCGAACAGCTTGGCAAAATATTGCGGGTCCAGGTCTGCGCTCGCGAGAGAAGAAATGTTACTGGCCATCGATAGGACACCTTTCGGGGGGGAAGTCAACAGCTGCCGGCATGGGGCAAACTGCTGCCGGAGGTTTCGATCAAAACACGAGAGCGGCAGCAAAGTAAAGACGTTTGTCGCCGTGCCTGCTCTCGGGCCCCGATCGACCGGAGAACGAATCTCGCCCCATGGCTGGTAGAGGAGAATGGCGACTTTTCAGAGACGCTGCCCTGCGGTTCCGTTACGGGTGTTGGAGTAAAAAATATCTTGCGCCCGGTGCGGCTCAATCGAATCAGGGCTTCCCGCGATTTCTCCCCATAAACGCCCTTTGCGAGTGGAGCCTTGCGCCGACCTGCCCGAAGCGATATCCCAGTCGCCATGCCGGCTTCTGATTCTTTAGCCCGGCAAGGAACAGTTCAAATTCAATTGCATGTCAATGCGATATGGGCGGTCCCGGCGTCCCGTCAGACCATCCGCCTGCCAAAACGAAGAAAGTCGTCACCTGTTGCTCGGGGTCATATGCCGCCATAACCGGTGAGCCAGGAAGATTGGCTCCCCAGCTTTTCTGAGCGTCGCCGGAAGCATAAAACATGACATGCGGATGCCAACTCTTGCCGTCATCGTTGAGATATTGCTGCTTCGACATCATGTAGACCATCGTCTCGGGCGCAAGCGGCGGCAGCTCCTTCTTGTCCAGTGCCGACGCGATGGCCGCCGCGATCTCCTCCTTCGATTTTCCCGCCAGCACAAGTCTGCTCTTCATCAGAAAGAAGGGCAGAGAGGTCCTTGCCGCGGGTGCATTGAAGCAATGAGGGGCGCGTATTTTGGGATTCCAGAACTGTGGATCATTTGTCACGTTCGCCCAGGATCGCTCGACAATGCAGACGAAGCCATTGGAGCCTTTCACGGAAGTCGCATAGCCGTCCCGTCGCAGCACCATCACGTCTGCTCCATTGGAAATCGAGGTTGGAGCGGCGCTCCGAGCCAGCGCGATCTCGGCATTCTCGTCCGCACTCAAATACTGTTCGAGAGGAGCCATGACCGGATACGCGGCCTTCTCCACCTGCCCTTGTGCACAGGCCAGCCAGGACGAAAAGATCGGAACAACAAACGCTAAAGCCTTGATCCCGATATTGCTCTTCCGCATTGGATTCTCCGTGAAGAGCAATGGTATCCGATTCGTCCTGTGGATGGTCCGCCGGGTTCATCGTAAGCCTCTTGGCCGACCCTTAACCCCGGCAGGGCGGAAGGGGGGATCCCCATTGAATTTGGGCAACGCGGGCGGCCTGCTGATTGCTCGTCTCGACGCCGGGTCCGCCACAGCGCGCGAGTCGAGCCCTCCGCGGTACGGTTTTTCCCTCCCGCCGCCGCATTCCTGCGTGCTTACGGGACAAACCGCCGTCTGCAGGACGTGGACCGTGTTTCATCCATCATCACGAAACCCGCATGAACACTGCCCATGCGCAACCCCTCAAAATAAAACGTCCGAAAACGTCAAAAAAAGGGGTCCCGTAAATCGTGCAAAAAGCAACGCTATGTATATTGTTTTCATCTACTTGCATCAACACACCACGCGCAATGATGCGCAAAACATCAAAACCCCTCTTTTTGCGGTTTTCTGAAAAGGACCGCATGCCGCTCATTCCATTCCACTTACATGGAATGAGCGATGACGCGAAAAAACCCGTTTGCCCAAACTCGGCAAAAAAGACTCTTGTTCTAAGCCCGGAAAATTCAACCCTCATTGGGGCGCGAATGTTACTGAAACGACAACACCGCGCAGACCCGCGTTTCAGTCCGGCAGGTTCGCCGGCAGTTCGATCGACACCAGCGTTCCCCGCCCCGGATTGCTCACCACCGTGAACCGCGCCTGCGATCCGTACAGGACCTCCAGCCGCTCCCGCACGTTCTGCATCCCGATCCCGTTGCCGCCCCGCCGCAAACCCGACTCCGGCGAAGCCACAATGCCCACGCCGTCATCGGCCACTTCAATCGAAACCCGGTTGCCTTGCAGGCGGCTCCGCAGCGTCACCGTTCCCCCGTTGATGCGCGGCTCCAGTCCGTGCTTGATGCTGTTTTCGACCAGTGGCTGCAGCAGGATGCTGGGCACCATCACCCCCAGCGTAGCCGGATCGATGTCTTTTTCAACCCGCAGCTTGTCGGCTCCAAATCGAACCACCTCGATGTCGATGTAGTCGTCCGTAAAGCTCAACTCGTGGCTCAACGGAACATACGTGTCGTGATCGTTCAGCAGCGCCCGCAGAATGTTGGCCAGCTTCACTGTCATCTGCCGGGCCAGTTCCGGTTTCACCCGCACCAGCGACGCAATCGAATTGAGCGTGTTAAACAAAAAATGAGGGTTGATCTGCCTCTGCAGTGCGTCCAGCCGCGCCTCCAGCAGAAGATGTTTTTGTTCCTCCAGTTTCAACTCAATCCGCAGCGCGTTCCAAACCTTTAAAGCTATACCTACAACCATAGGAGCGCAGAGCCATACAAGTACCTGCAACCCCCACACCCCGGTATTTAACGCAAATAGCATGCGGGGCGCGGGCGGCCGCGGTACGTTGCGCGCCAGCCACTCGCGCACAATCTCGAAGGCTACGATGACAAAAAGCATGAGGAACTGGCGATCGATGCGCAGTTGACGCAAGTTGCGCCGCACCCAGCGATAGAGGCTGAGATCGATGAAGGGCGTGAAGCCCCATATCTCTTCTTTCTGAACGAAACGGCCGAGGATGCCAGCTGCGAGACCGAGCACCGCATTGAATGGAAGGGCGAGATATTCGTGGTGATAAACCGCGGGGGCCGAGAGCACGATGCCGCCGGCCATTGCCCACACCGGGCCGACAAGCAATCCGGAAAGGATGATCGTTTCGAATGAAATGTCGGCTGCCAGAAAGTTGTTCACCGTCGTCCGCACCCATACGCCGAGCGTGAGGGGAACGAGAAGAAACGCCAGTAGGCCCGCGGTCTGGGGGCGCGTCCGCCGCTCCGCGAACAACAACTGCTGAAAGGTTCTGGATCGTGCCAGGGCGCTGGCCACGGCGGCGGCTACACCGAGCTTGACCAGCAGCGTGATGAGGATAAGTTTGTTGTCGACCACGGAATCAATGTATCGCGCCACGTGATGGAACATCTAATTTCTGCGGGCTGTGTGGTGTTGTGCAATGTCTGCATGCGTGCCGCATGGAGGGAGTTCGATCTGTGATGGACGCCGCTGCAAACACATGACGTCAAAGTAGAATGGGTTTATGGCATTTGAAAGTGTGAAGAAGATCGCCGAAGCGGACTTCCCTACGCGCTGGGGAGCCTTTCGGATCCTGGGCTTTGAGGGCACGCTGCCCACACCGCGGCCCTGCTGCGAGCATGGCGAGCAATCGGGAAAGCGTGTTGAGGGCCTGGTAGCACTGGTGATGGGAGATATTCATGTTGCGCCGCCGCTGGTGCGCATTCACTCGCAGTGCCTTACGGGCGATGTATTCGGATCGCTGCGCTGCGATTGCCGCCTCCAATTGGAATTGGCGCTGGGCACGATCGCGGCGGAAGGCGCGGGGATTCTTCTTTACGAGCAACAGGAAGGCCGCGGCATCGGCTTGATGGCCAAACTGAAAGCCTACGAACTGCAGGACCATGGGCTGGATACAGTAGAAGCCAACGTGGAATTGGGGTTCGCTCCGGACTGCCGCGCCTACGAGCTGCCGGGCGCGGTGTTGAATCTGCTGGGCGTCGGCGCCGTGCGGCTTATGACCAACAATCCTGAAAAGGTAGCTGCGCTGGAAGCCGCTGGAATCGAAGTGGTCGAGCGCGTTTCAGCCGAAGTCGAGGCTCAGGATAGTTTCGAGCGTTACGTGCGGACCAAGCAGGAAAAGATGGGGCACATCATGGATTCGATTACAGACTGAATTTGAGCCGCCGGGGTCCATAGAGGCCACTGGCTCACTATTTTTAATCTTTCTGCTGTGACATAAGTCATTGGGCGCGCATAGTTCTGTTTCGTAGTCTGCAGACAGAAGGACATGGACTATGCCTGTACGCGAAGCGGAACCGCCTTCACCGACAACGAAGAAGAAGCTGACTTGCAGGCAGGGACAGGATCGTTCGCAAGTCATTCGTCACTCGGTGCAATGGGCATTCGTTGTTCTCAACGCATGGCTGGGGATGCAGTTCTTCTTGTGGACACGCTACTTCGAGCGTGGGGGCGTGGGCATTGAAGTGTCCCGCCCGGCGGGCGTGGAAGGGTGGCTTCCTATTGCCGGATTGATGAACTTCAAGTATCTGCTTTCCACCGGGCGGGTACCCTCGATCCATCCCGCCGCGATGTTTCTTTTTGCGGGGTTTGTGTTGATAAGCCTGCTGATGAAAAAGTCTTTCTGCTCCTGGCTTTGCCCCGTAGGTACGCTTTCGGAATATCTTGGCAAGACGGGCCGGAGACTCTTCGGGCGCAGCCTTCATCTGCCCCGGTGGGCCGATAATCCGTTGCGCGGCTTGAAGTATCTTCTGCTGGGATTCTTCGTGCTGATTATCGGCGCCATGTCCGCATCCGCGCTCGACGCTTTCATGAGTTCGCCCTACGGGCTGATGGCCGATGTAAAGATGCTCAACTTTTTTCGCAACATGAGGCCGGCCGCTGCCATCGTCATCGGCTCCCTCGCGCTGCTCTCCACACTAATTCAGAACTTCTGGTGTCGTTACTTGTGTCCATATGGGGCGCTGCTTGGATTGGTCTCCGTGTTGAGTCCGGTAAAGATTCGGCGCGACGCGGACGCGTGCGTCGATTGCGGCAAGTGCGCGCGCGCATGCCCCGCGGGCCTGCCGGTAGATCGCCTGGTACAGATCCGTTCAGCGGAGTGCAACGCATGCATGATGTGTGTCGCATCCTGTTCCGCGCAGAGCGCGCTGCAACTGGCACTGCCTTCAAGACAAGCCGCGCGGCCCGCACAGCGATGGCACCGCCGCGCCATCGGCCCGATCGCTGTTGCGGCCATAGTCGCCTATATTTTCTTCGGCGTGGTATTGTTTGCCCGGACGACAAACCACTGGCAAACATATTTGCCGCACGAAGTTTACCTGCGCCTTGTGCCGCAGGTAAATCAGGTAACGCACCCGGGGATATAGTGACTACTCTGCCGGGTAGAGTGCCCTTGCCGCCTAACTTCAATTACTCTTCTGGAAATGAGAATCTTCGCGTTCATTCCATTTAGGTAATAAGTTCCGAGTTGGGAACCGGCCGTGGTTTTCGCACTGGAAAGTCCTCGTCGACACTGGCTTCTTGACTAAGACTGGATTAGATTGCAACTCAACCTATCGCGAGTTAGTCCTTTTATAACTCTCGTTTCATTACATCAATAAGTTGGGTTAGAACTGTATCGTAGCTCACATGGATGACTCCACGTTTAGAGCTACGCTCCATTTCAGTTGTACCTTGTCTTTTTGCACCCCTTTGTTGCTTTGAGGTAAAGAGTATGTCCACGGATAGTTCGAAGAACTCATTCAGGGCGCCTTCCCCAGGGGCACCCTCAACCGCCGGCCCTAACCTTGCCGAACAACTGGTGTTGATGTGCGCCTCCGCTTTGTTCACCGGCATTTCGCAGCGTGAGATCAAGGAGATCGCCTCATGCGCCCGCGCTCGAACTTTCGCCCGCGATGAGTTGTTGTTCACACAGGGACAGCCGGTGCGCAACCTGATTCTGCTCGAAACCGGCAGCGTCAAACTGACGCAACTGAGTTCCAGCGGCAACGAAGTGCTTCTCTGGATGAGCGGATCGGGCGAGGCCGTGAACGTGCATGCAGGACTGATGGCCTGCAGCCACACCTGTTCCGCGCGGGCCATGGAACAATGCCGCGCGATGGTGTGGGATTACAACCGGCTTCAGGCGCTGCTGGCGCAATATCCGCAGATCCGCCAGAACATCAGCAACATCCTGGTAGGGCGGCTGGAAGAACTCGAAGAGCGCTTCCGCGAAGTGGCAACCGAAAAGGTCGCCAAGCGATTGGCTCTCACCTTGCTGAGACTGCTGAAGACCGTGGGTAAGCCCGCGGAAGAAGGCATCGAAGTTTCACTCACGCGGGAAGAGATGGCCCAGATGACGGGGACCACGCTGTTCACCATTAGCCGGATTCTCTCCAAGTGGGCGGAACGGGGATTTGTACAACCGCGACGTCATGCCGTTCTCGTCAGCGATCCCATGCAGCTTGAACAGGTGGGCGGCGAGGAAGAATAGCCTCCGCTTTCGAGGCCCACGCCGCCTGGCGGCGATCGGAAGCCTCAACGGCGCTGCGCCTTCAAAACCTTTGCGGTGGTGACTACCTGGCCCACGTGGCGCTGCGTATGGTCAGCCACGTGGATCAGCGCGCCTCCAATGCTGGTGGGAAGCTGCTTGCGGCCAACGGCGCGCGGCGTATTGAAATCCGCCGAGCCCAGCACGCGCACCCTTTCTGACGCATTACTGAACGAAGTCTCCACCTCGGCCAGCAGTTCCGCGAGGGTTTGTTCACCGCTTTTCTCGGCCTTGAGCGCATTCAACTGCTCGCTCGACAACTGGGCGCCTTCCGCATAGGTGAGAATGCGGTCGGTGGAACGCGCGATGTGCTTCAGATGGAAGGAAACGGAGGGCAGGCCCAGCGGCTGTGCGTGCGCTTCGACGTCAGTAAGGCCCGCGGTCCACAGAGTGAGGTCGTCGAGAGCCAGGTCAAGCGCGTGGAGAACGGCACGGGCCACCGCGGGCATATCGGAATATGTTCCGCGCAGCCAGGGCTCGGTGTAGGGAGTTGGATTGGCGGGGGTACTCATGGGGAAGTTTCCTCGAATAGCCGTTTTGTTGTTGCGCGTTGCAGACTCAATCTTTTTCCCAAGCGACGGCAAGTGCTTCGATTTCCTCCGTCAATCGGTTTTGACTAAAGCCGAAGTCGGCGTACGGATGGGTGGTATAAAAGACTCGAAAAGGACGGTCGTTTAACGTCAATGTGTCGAAAGCTACACGTGCATCTGGGCCCATAACGACCACCAGCTTGGGCGCTAAAACCTCCAACTCATAAGAAAGAAATTGGCCACAGAACTGGGCGAACGATGCCATAGTTTGCCAACACTTCTTATCAAGCGCCGATCCCACTTCTCTCAGTCCCAAAATTGCGTTTGTAAAGAAAGTCTTATCTGGGGGAATTTTGGCGCTTTGAATCCTGTATTTGAGGTGTTTCCAAGTCGGTACAATCTCGTATCCACGGCGCTTCCACTTGTTGCACGTTTGAAGAGTCCCAAAGTCATTCCCAAGAAAAACAACCCCGGACCGTGGAAGCAACCCATCCTTGACGGCACCGAGTTGGTCTAAATCGCGCCACAAGCCATCGCCGCCGGGAAAAAAGCCTTGTCCGCTAAGCTTGAACGGGAACGAACACATCCCTTTCGGGTAGGAACGTCCATCGAATCGCAATTCCCGCTCCATTTCCTCGAGACGGTTCCATAAATCATTCACACTTTTGGGCGGCGGGATCGTGTTCATCGCACATTTATCCGGCGCTTTTCACGCGCACCACGGTGATCTTGGCGAAGCCCTCTTCGAAGAGCGGCGGTTTCAGCTTTTCCGCCATCTTGCGCATTACGTCTTCGCTCACCGAGCGCTCGCGCTGGCGATTGCGGTCGAGACAAACTTCCAGCGGCACATCGAAAAATACCGCCTGCACTTCATAGCCGAAGCTTTTGGACATCTTGATCCACTGGCGGCGTTCATGGATCGAGAGGTTGGTGGCGTCCACATAATTCCAGGGCATGCGCGCGATGAGTCGAGCCCGCAGCAGCGAACGCAGGGTGGAAAATACCAGCCCCTGGTAGCGCTGTTCTTCCACGTCGTCAAAAAGGATATTACGGAGCAGATCACTCGACAGGGGGGTGACACCGCGGCGCCGGAACCATGTGGTTTTGCCGGAGCCTGGAAGACCGATGGCCAAGACTACATAGCCTTTAGGCGCTTGCGGAGAGCGGTCGGCTGCCTGTACCTCAGGCGGAGGCACCGACGGCATGTCCGGCTGGGTTTCGAGCTCCAGGCGGCCGCTGGAGGGCGGTTCGTCCCAATCGGGACGGGGCGAGCGGTCCGGTCTGGGCGGGCGCTCCGGGCGTGTTTCGCGACGAGGCGCGGGGATACGCTCCGGCGGGCGGGCGGGAGTGTCCTGGAAACCGGGTTGCGGCGCCGCGGGAGGGCGCCCGTGTTGCGTGGGAGCGGGCTCGTCGCTGTAGAAGGGCACCAGCGGAGCCGGCTGGTTCGATGGAAGTTCCTGGCCAATCTTGCCTGTGGATTCCGAAAGATTTGGAGCGCGTCTGGAGCGTCTTCTCATGCCGACTTCAACACCTGCTTAATACTACCGGGATAACATAACGACCTCAGGCGCTGCAAATACTGTGCACTTCGTCACAGACCATCGTGTGTCCCGAAACGCAAACTAGCGTTGAGCGGTTTTCATTCCGGGCATTTGCAGCGGCGAGAGACGCGGCCGGTCATTTGGTTCCCGTTGACAACAGTGTTAGCATCATGGGTTTGGTGGAATTGCCTAACAGGCGTCTTTCAAGCCGCCGAACGCCACGAACCCATTTCACGGATTTTTGAGTACGAAGGAGAATTCACAATATGGCAGTAAAGGTTGGCATCAACGGCTTCGGCCGAATTGGCCGCAACGTTTTGCGCGCCGCGCTCGGCAAACCCGAGATCGACTTTGTCGCCGTCAATGACTTGACGAGTCCGGCAACTCTGGCTCACCTGCTCAAATACGACTCGATCCTGGGAAACCTGAAGAACGAGATCTTTGCCGGCGATGACTTCATTTCGGTCGATGGCAAGAAAATCAAGGTGTGGGCGGAGCGCGATCCCGCCAAGCTCCCCTGGGCCGAAGTCGGCGCACAAATCGTTATCGAATCAACCGGTCACTTCACCGACGCCACCAAGGCCAAGGCACACCTCGGCGAGACCGTGAAGAAGGTCATCATCTCCGCCCCCGCCACCAACGAAGACATCACCCTGGTACTAGGCGTAAACGAAGAGAAATACGAGGCAGCCAAGCACAACGTAATCTCCAACGCCAGCTGCACGACGAACTGTTTGGCGCCGGTCGTCAAGGTTCTGCTGAAGGAAGTCGGCATCGTCAGCGGCATCATGACTACCATTCACAGCTACACCAACGACCAGGTCATCCTCGACTTCCCGCATAAGGACCTGCGCCGTGCACGCGCCGCGGCCCTGAGCATGATTCCCAGTTCGACCGGTGCTGCCAAGGCCCTCAAGCTGGTCATTCCGGAGACCGCCGGCAAGCTGGACGGTTTCTCGATGCGCGTTCCGACGCCCAACGTTTCGATCGTCGACCTGACCTTCATCAGCGAAAAGACCACGGACGTAAAGACCGTGAACGCCGCTCTGAAGGCGGCTGCGGAAGGCGAGTTGAAGGGCATTCTCGGCTATGACGAAAATCAGCTGGTAAGTTCCGACTTCAAGGGCAACCCGCTGTCGTCCATCGTTGATGGTCCTTTGACCAAGGTGATCGGCAACAGCGTGAAGGTGCTGAGCTGGTACGACAACGAGTGGGGCTATTCCAACCGCGTAGTTGACCTGATCGGCTTTTTGGTTGCGAAGGGCTTGTAACAACAGTTGACAGTGAACAAAGGCGGTGATCGGTGGCGGAATTCATCCCCCACTGATCACTTTCACTTTTCACCCTTCATTTTTTTTACGACAGGCATTTATGCGCCAGAACATCAGCGGCGGATCTCCTTTCGAGCCGATCATCGGCTTCTCGCGTGCCGTGCGCACAGGCAACGCAGTGCACCTGGCCGGAACCGGCCCCGTCGGCGCCGACGATGAGGATGTTGCGGCGCAAACGCGGCGCATCTTCGCCATCGCGGAAGAAGCTCTCGCTAAAGCGGGCGCGACGCTCAACGATGTGGTGCGGACACGCATGTATCTCACTCACGTGGAAGATTGGGAAATCGTGGGCCGCGTGCACGGCGAGTTCTTTTCCGCTATCCGTCCCGCAGCCACCATGCTGGTCGTGGCCAAGCTTCTGAACCCCGCATGGCGCATCGAGATCGAGATGGACGCCGTGATCGAAGAAAACCCCGTTCCGGCAACCGCAACTGAACAGTGAGGGCGATCGCCGGACCACTGTTCACTGAACCACTGTCCAATCAATTCAAGGAAGGCGCCATGCCCAAGCTCTCTATTCGCGATATCGAATTGGCCAACAAACACGTATTTATTCGCGTCGATTTCAATGTGCCGCTCACTGAAGACGGATCGACGATCACGGATGACACCCGTATCGTGGCGACGCTACCCACCATCAAGTACGCATTGCAGCACAGGGCCAAGGTGATTCTTGCGTCGCACCTGGGCCGCCCCAAAGGCAAGCCCAATCCGAAGTATTCTTTGCGTCCCGTGGTCGACCGGCTGCGCGAGCTGCTCGACAAGGAAGTCGGGGAGAGCGTGAACGTGGCTTTCTCTCCCGATTGCGTAGGCGAAATCGCCAGCGAATTGGCCCGTCAGCTCGAATCGCGCCAGGTGCTGTTGCTTGAAAATCTGCGCTATCACGCGGAAGAAGAAGCCAACGACCCGGCGTTCTCAAAGGCGCTAGCCTCGCTCGCTGAAGTGTATGTCAACGACGCGTTCGGTTCGGCGCATCGCGCGCACGCTTCGACAGAAGGGATTACCCACTATGTCAAGCCCGCGGTAGCCGGCCTGCTGATGGAAAAGGAAATCACCTATCTTGGCAAAGCGCTCGAATCACCGGAGAAGCCGTTTGTGGCCATCATCGGCGGCTCGAAAATCTCCGGCAAGATCGACGTCATCGACAACCTCCTGGACAAGGTAGACACGCTGGTCATCGTGGGCGGCATGGCGTATACCTTCCAGCGTGCGCTCGGAATAACCACGGGCAAGTCGCTAGTCGAAGAAGACAAGATCGATATGGCGAAGGCTGCGCTCGACAAGGCAAAGGCCAAGGGCGTCAACCTGTTGCTGCCGGTTGACAACATTCTCGCCGACAATTTTGCCGCCGACGCCAAGACGCAGCCGTGGGATACGTCAGTCAACTTTCCGGACGACTGGCAAGGGCTCGATATCGGTCCCAAGTCGATCGCGGCCATTGAAGAAGTGGTTTCAACCGCGCGCACCATCGTGTGGAACGGCCCGGCCGGCGTATTCGAGTTCCCGCGCTTCGCCGTGGGCACGAACGCTATCGCTAAGGCGGTCGCGGCCAACAAAGCGGCGATCTCTATCATCGGTGGAGGTGACTCGGTCTCAGCCATCAACCAGGCCGGGGTAGCCGACCAGATTACCCACATCTCCACCGGCGGCGGCGCTTCGCTCGAGTTCTTGGAAGGCAAGAAACTTCCCGGCGTGGAAGCACTGACCAATAAGTAAATTCATTGCCGAGCGATCCATGGCTAAGTTCGCCCCGTGTCCAGCAAGTTCCAGGTTGGATGCGGGGCTTTTGTTTTGAATTGAGAAGGTCGGGTTTGCGGCTTGGGTCGAAACTGTCGCGGCGCATCTCAACTTTTATCCGAGCTGTGGGGAACGACAACTTCCCACACTCCGTTCATTCACATTTCCACAACAAAACCTGCGGGGTATTAGACTCAAGTTTGAAGCAGTTCCGTAAACCAGCAGGAGAGCGCCTTGTCCTATTACACGCGGGTCTTATCGAAAGATGAAGAGTATCCCTCCGCCGAAGAACTCGCGGACTTGATTCGCGAACAGCATCCGGATTTCAAGCTAACCGTCGAAGAAGGAGACGAAGAGGAATGGGAAATACTTCTCCTTTCCAGCAAGGAAGGCATTGAGGTCGCGCTCCTCGAACGCATTCCTGTCTACGACCAGCACGACGTCTCCGAATTCAAACAGGACATTGAAGATTGCAAGCCCGAAAGCGGCGTCGCCTGGCTTCTCGATTTCCTCGCCGAGGTTAAAACGATCTACGAGTTCCAGCACCTGCAAGGAGCGGATACGGAAGACGGCGGCAACGTGTTGCACGCTTTGCGTTCGACTCTGTGGGAGCGGGGCGATGCCATCCTGCAAGCCGATAACGAAGGGTTCACCAATGAAGAGGGCTATCACATCGTGTGGCAGTTTTCCGATTCTGTTTCAGGACCGTGGAATATGGGCGTGCTGCAGGACGGAACGTGGAACCATTTCAAGATGGATCTCGGCGATCCCGATCATCGCGCCGCTTTTCTGAATGGCGAAATGCCCTCCGATCTCTCCGTAATTCGGACTTCCGGCCCCATCCGGTAGCTCACTGCGCAACTTTCCTCGCAGTTGCACCGAATGAACCGAAGTGTGCCGGTCATCACCCGGCAGCCTTCAACGATCCACTAAAATCAATGGGTGAGGATCCAGAAAAATATGTTACGTAAAGCTCTGATTGCTGCCAATTGGAAGATGTATAAGACGCCGGCTGAAGCCAAGGCGTTCGTCGATGCTTTTCTGCCGCTCGTTGCGGGGCACGACCGCGATGAGATTGCTCTGTTTCCCTCGCCTGTTCTACTGCCCACCGTGATCGAGGCAGCAAAGGGCTCCAATGTCGCCATCGGCGCGCAGAACATCCACTTCGCGGAAGAGGGCGCATATACTGGCGAGACCTCCGTCGGCCAACTCAAGGCCGTAGGCGGAACGCACACGTTAATCGGCCACTCCGAGCGCCGCCAATATTTCGCGGAGACCGATGTCATCGTGAACAAGAAACTTCACACCGCATTGAAGCACGGCATCGTTCCCGTGGTCTGCATCGGCGAAGTGCTGGAAGAGCGCGAAGCAGGCAAGACCGCAGACGTACTGAAGACACAGGTGACAGGCGCGTTCGCGGGCATCAATGCCGGGATGGCCGGGCCGATCGTGATTGCCTACGAGCCGGTTTGGGCAATCGGCACCGGCAAAACGGCAACGCCCGAGATGGCTGTCGACGCGCACAAGATTATTCGTGCGGAAGTAGCCAAGCTGCTGGGGGCGGAGGTTGCGGCCAACATGCGCATCCTTTACGGCGGCAGCGTGAAGCCTGACAATGCCACGTCACTTATCGGCCAGGAAGAGATCGACGGCGCGCTGGTTGGCGGGGCGAGTTTGAAGCCCGACTCGTTCACAGCTATCGTGAAATATTAGCCTGAAAAAACTCCGCGGCTGCGAACCAATGTTCGCGGCCGCGCGTACTATGGCTCATGGCCCAGCGTGAGCTTTACATCGATCGCCTTCGCAGCGTAATGACTGCCCTGGTAATTTTGCATCATACTGCGATCACCTATGGCGCTCCCGGCGGCTGGTTTTATTACGAACTCAAGCCCTCAGCGTCAATCACGGGTCGGCTTCTGACTCTGTTCGTTGCCACCAATCAAGCGTTCTTTATGGGCTTTTTCTTTCTGCTTGCCGGTTACTTCACGCCTGCTTCGCTGGAACGTAAAGGGTACGCGCGATTCTTGTGCGATCGTTTTCTGCGGCTTGGCCTTCCGTTACTCGCTTTCATTTTGTTTCTTGGCCCGCTGACCGACGCGCTGGTCACTGCCTATGAGGGCAAGGGCTTCTGGCCAACTTTTGTCTTTCTCTGGAATCACAAGACCATCGGCAATGGACCGATGTGGTTTGTCCAGGCACTGCTAATCTTCAGTCTTGCGTATTGCGCATGGCGCGCACTTGCCGGAACACCGCTGATGCCGGTCGAACGAAAGACAACGCGAGTGCCAGGCGGACTTTGGTGGCTCCTGAGCGGGATTGGCGTTGGGGCTACTGCGCTCCTCATTCGTCAATGGATACCCACTGGAAAGAATATCTTCGGCCTTCAACTCGGATATTTCGCGAGTTACACCTTCCTGTTTGGGTTAGGCATCGCTGCGTGGCGTTACGACTGGCTTGGGCAATTGCAGTGGCGGAATGCACGCGTGTGGATCTTCGGCCTGGCCATCTCATGGCCGGCGATGCCAATCGCAATTATCGTTGCGGGTCGATTGAATGGCCTCGGAAAATCGAACTTCGGGGGCGGACTTTCATGGCCCGCGATATTTTACGCATTCTGGGAGCCTTTTGTAGCATGGGGCCTGATCGCCGCATGGTTATTGATGTTTCGGAAGTATATGAATGGCAGATCCCCGTTCTGGACATGGCTCAACCGCCGCGCGTATTCGGTCTATATCATTCATCCGCCGATTCTCGTGGCCACCAGTTTGTTGCTGCATCACTGGGCCGCACCCGCGCTCGCGAAGTTCGCAATCACCGGCACACTCGCATGCATTGCATGCTGGCTGATCGCCGATCCGCTGGTACGATTGCCAGGCCTGCGTCGTGTCGTTTAGGGAATGCTCATGGCAAACTGAGGGGTAATCCGACAAGCTAACATCGTCAGCCATACAACTGACTCGAATCAGACTACCATCTGATCTTGAAGGAGAATAAATATGGCAACGAAGAAATCCGCAAAGAAGAAATCGAGCAGCGCAAAGAAAGGAAGTTCTTCGAAGAAGACTGCAGCCGCCAAGAAGAACACCACTTCAAGGAAGACGAACGCAAAGAAATCTTCTGCGAAGAAGTCTCCCCTGAAAAAGTCAACTGCGAAAAAGTCTTCGAAGCGGAAATACTCTCCGGCCGCCGGCAAGAGCGTCGAGACTGAGATGAAGGCAATGAAGAAAGGTCAACTCAAGTCCGGACGCAGCGGAAAAAAAGTGACGAGCAAGAAACAGGCTATTGCCATTGGACTTTCAAAAGCCCGGGCAGCCGGCAAGAAGGTCCCAGCAAAGAAGCCTTGATGAAGGCGCCAGGCCTGTTTGCGTGAATCGCATCTTCTCACTCCCCAGAACTAGGTGAGGAGAGCTTCCCCAACGGCCGCCGCAGCCGATTTCTGCCATGCCGGCATTGAAACATTGAATACCCTTTGAAGACGTTGGCAGTTGAGGCGGGAATTCGCCGGACGGCGCGCCGGTGTGGGATATTCGCGGGACGCAATTGGAATGAGCCGAGCAAACTTCGCCTCGGGGCGGGCCACGGCGGCCTGGAGAAGAAATTCCTGCGCGAAGCCGAACCACGTGGTTTCGCCCGATGCCGCCGCATGATAGACACCTTCGACCGCGCGCACTGCACTCTCAGTGGATGCGCCCTGATTTGCCGCGGACTTAGTGCGAACGACATTTGCGACCATGGTCGCGAGATCACGCGACCATGTCGGTGCTCCATGCTGATCGTCGACGATGCGCAATTCATCTTTCTGTTGTGCGAGTCGCAGGATCGCGAGTAAAAAGTTTTTGCCGCGGCTGCTGTAGACCCAACTGGTGCGGAAGATCAAGTGGGCTGCTCCACTGGCCGCAAGGGCTTGTTCGCCGGCCAGTTTGCTGGCGCCATAAACGCCTAACGGCGCCGTCGCATCCGTCTCGATCCATGGCGTGGTTCCCTCGCCGTTGAAGACATAATCCGTAGAGAAATGGATGACCGGAATGCCGAGTTCCGCCGCAGCTTTCCCGAAGGCTTGCGGTGCGTCCGCGTTGATGGCGTAGGCTAATTCGGCTTCGCTCTCAGCTTTATCCACCGCGGTGTATGCCGCCGGATTGACGATCCAATGGGGCCTTAAATTATGAACAAACCGTCGGATGCCTTCGGCATCGGCGAGATCAAGTTCAGAACGGGTGGGAGCGATAACGGTGCCCAATTGCTGGAGCATCGGAAGAAGGTCGCCGCCGACTTGACCATTAACTCCCGTAAGCAGGATGCGCTGTTCCGATGGCATAGCGATTTGTCCAATCAAACTCTGCGGTCTCGTTATGGTGCTTTAGGGTATCAGGCGGGCGAGTACGGAGCAGGTAATTCGGTCTCATTCAGCAAACTGCCCACGGCGTCTTTTGCGGAAACATTTGGGTCGCCGATTCCGTTCAGCGGCCAATCGATTGTCAGTGTGGGATCGTTCCATCGGACGCATCGTTCGCCTTCCTTGAAGTAGAAGCCGGTCGTCTTATATAGAACATTGGCGGTCTCAGACATCACCAGAAAGCCGTGCCCGAATCCCTCGGGTATCCAGAGAAATTCGATATCCTCGCCTTTGAGATCGAAGCCTGCCCACTTGCCGAAGTCCGGAGAGCCGGGGCGGAGATCGACCGCAACATCCCAGATGTGGCCGGAGAGCACGCGCACCAGTTTCCCTTGCGGCTGGCCTACCTGATAATGCAGGCCGCGCAGAACACCGCGCGTTGAGAACGACTGATTGTCCTGAACAAAACTTTGCGGCAGACCGGCTTGCGCGAATGCCCTGGCGTTGAACACCTCTGCGAACCAGCCGCGCTCGTCGCCAAATTTTTTCGGCCTAACCAGCTTAACCTCGCGAAGGGATGTATCGATGAATTCCATAAGCCGACCCTTTTTGTAAATCGTTCTAGATGGCACTCGTCAACTTAGTAAACAGTTTCTACCAGTAATTGGCGAAGATAGTTGCCATAAGAACTTTTGCCAATTCTCGTGGCCAACGTATTCAACTGCTCGGGATTAATGTAACCGAGGCGAAACGCGATTTCTTCAGGACAAGCGACTTTCAATCCCTGGCGGTGCTCGAGCGTGAAGATGAAGTTACTGGCGTCGAGCAGCGAGTCATGCGTACCGGTGTCGAGCCAGGCCATGCCGCGACCCATAACTTCGCAGCGCAGTTGGCCGCGCTCGAGGTACCAGCGGTTCACATCGGTAATTTCAAGTTCGCCGCGGGGAGATGGCTTGAGTCCTTCGGCGACACCGACTACCTGGTTGTCGTAGAAGTAGATGCCGGTGACGGCGTAGCGCGATTTGGGTTTCAGCGGTTTCTCTTCAAGGGAGATCGCCTTTCGATCCGCATCGAATTCGACCACGCCGTAGCGTTCGGGATCGGTGACGGGGTAAGCGAACACGGTGGCTCCCGAGGTCTGCGATGCGGCCGATCTCAAATCGTCGGCAAACTCGTGGCCATGGAAGATGTTGTCGCCGAGAGCGAGGCAGCACGAGCTATTTCCGATGAAGTCTTTGCCGATGAGAAATGCCTGGGCTAGACCGTCGGGTGAACCCTGGACTGCGTACTGAATATCAAGACCCCAGTCGTGGCCGTTCCCCAAGAGGCTTTCAAAACGCGGGGTATCCTGGGGTGTTGAGATGACCAGGATTTCGCGAATTCCCGCAAGCATGAGCGCCGAAAGGGGATAGTAAATCATCGGCTTGTCATAGATCGGGAGCAGTTGCTTGGAAACTGCCTGTGTGACTGGATGCAGCCGGGTGCCGGTGCCGCCGGCGAGAATAATCCCCTTCATTTTTCACCTGCCATGGAAGAGGCTGTTTTGTTTTCATCGGTGCGATGTCCGTAGTTTGCGTTCATCCACTTCTGATAGGCGCCGGACGTTACCTCTTCCATCCAGGCCTTGTTGTTGAGATACCATTCCACGGTTTTGCGAAGGCCGGTCGCGAATGTCTCCTGGGGTCGCCATCCCAGTTCCCTTTCAAGTTTTCGCGCATCGATGGCATAGCGGCGATCGTGACCGGGGCGGTCTTGCACGAAGCGGATGAGTTGATTGTGGGGCTTGTGCGGAGAGTCGGGAACGAGTTCGTCAAGCAGGCTGCAAATGAGGTTAACCACATCCAGATTGGCCTGCTGATTGCCGCCACCCACATTATAGGTTTCACCCGTCTTGCCTTTGTCCAGCACAGTCGCGATGGCGCGGCAATGGTCTTCGACGAAGAGCCAGTCGCGTACCTGTTGTCCGTCGCCGTAGACAGGCAGCGGCTTTCCGCTTAAGGCGTTGTTAATCATCAACGGCAACAACTTTTCGGGAAATTGCAGTGGTCCGTAATTGTTCGAACAGTTCGTGATCAAAGCCGGCAACTTATAAGTGTGGACCCAGGCTCTCACCAGGTGATCGCTGGCGGCCTTTGATGCGGCGTAGGGAGAGTTGGGGGCAAAGGGGGTGTCTTCATGAAAGGCGGGATCGTTCGGTTCCAACGTACCGTAAACTTCGTCTGTCGAGACGTGCAAAAAGCGAAAGGCTTCCTTCTCCGCTCCATGGAGCGTGGCGAAGTAGGCTCGAGCCGCCTCGAGCAGATGGAAGGTGCCGTAGATATTGGTACGAAGAAAAGCTTCTGGGCCGAGAATCGAGCGATCGACGTGGCTCTCGGCTGCAAAATGGACGATGGCTGACGGCCGATGCTCGGTGAGAAGGCGGTCTACAAGTTCACGGTCGCCGATGTCGCCCCGGACGAAGATGTGACTGGAACTTCCTTCGATTGACGCCAGGTTCCCAAGGTTTCCGGCATAAGTAAGGAGATCGAGATTGATCACCTTGCCTTTTTTTTGATCGATCCAGTGCAATACGAAATTGGACCCGATGAACCCTGCTCCGCCGGTTACAAGTATCGGACTTTCATTTCGTTCCATATATCTAAAATTGCTCCTTGCTTCGGCTTCCAGTCGTTCGGTTATTCGACTTTATGAGGAGGTCGCAGAAAAACCACTCTGGTCCGGGCCCTGTAGTCGTACGTTGAAACTAAACAGGTTTATTATATCGGGGCGAAGCGGGATAGTGCTCCGCAGGCGCGCACGCCGCAAGCTGCGCTCTCCAACGGACCTGTTCGATTTCCTACGTAGTCGACCTTCTACCGGTACGCCGCAGGGCCAGATTGGCAGCGTGGAAGCCGCACATGCCATGAACTGCTCCGCCCGGGGGCGTGGATGCGGAACATAGATACAGATTGCTGGCGCCGGTTGAGTAACTGCGAAGAGTGGGACGGAACAGGAACTGCTGCACTGTGAAGGCACCGCCGCTGATGTCGCCTCCGACGAGGTTTGCGTCCATCGATTGAAGCGCGGAGGGCGAAAGAACACGGCGAGCCAAAATGCAATCGCGGAAGCCGGGTGCGAACCGTTCGATTTGCGCCTCGATGCGCGATGTCATATCGAAGGTTGACGCGTTGGGCACGTGGCAATAGACCCACAGAACGTGCTGGCCTTGCGGAGCGCGAGTGGAATCGAAGAGAGTCGGCTGTACAGCCAGAACAAACGGTTGTTCGGGATTACGTCCGCGCGCGACCTCACCTTCGGCGGCAGCGATTTCGTCAAAAGTGCCGCCAAGATGCACGGTAATAGCACGGTTGCATGCCGACGCGCGCCAGGGAACAGGGCTGGAGAGTGCATAGTCAATCTTGAATGCGCCCGGGGCGGGCTGAAAACGTTCAAACGCGCTTCGGTAACGGGGCGCGAGCCGATCACCTGCGACGGAAAGCAACGTGCCCGGCGTGGTGTCGAAGAGCGAGAGTGTGCGCCCGCCGCCGAGATCGCGAAACGAACGGCCATCGATGCGTTGAGAGGTGTGCAATGAGCCGCCAAGGGCTTGGAGATGAGCTAGCAGTGCGGTCGAAATGGCGCTCGCACCACCGCGCGGAATGGGCCAGCCCACGGCATGTGCAGCGGCACCGAGCATGATCGCAGCAGCAGAGCTGAAAGGTCTATCGAAACCGAGAAAAGAGTGCGCGGCAAGTCCGGCAAAAAGTGCACGGGCGCGCGTCCCGGAGAGATGGCTATTGACGAATGTATGGGCGGGCTGTATGGCACCCAAGCCGAACCGCGCCATGAGGAGGGGATGGCTCGGAATGCGAAGGACGGGGCCGAGGCACCCGTCCGCGAGTTGTTGCCAACGTTCTGCCAGAGGGGAAAAGATGCGGCGCCAGGACGCACCATCGGTGCCCAGTTCGCGCTCCGTTTCAGCAAGATCACGCTCTAGCACAACAGCGGTCCCGTCGTCGAACGGATGGGCCAATGGCGCGAATCCGTGAATCCACTCCAATCCATGTTGCGCCAAGGGGAGCGAGGAGAAGAAAGGAGATCCAACGGCGAGCGGGTGAACGGCGGATCCGAAGTCATGGAGGAAGCCCGGCAAAGTCAATGGCAGGGAGCGGCAGGCGCCTCCGGGCTGCTCCTCAGCCTCAAACACCTCGACTGAAAGTCCGGCTTGCGCCAAAACGATGGCTGCAGCGAGCCCGTTGGGCCCGGAACCGATAACAAATGCGCGTGTCACGCTTGGGAGCACCTCGGGCTAATCATGCGGCGGCATCTCGTCCGGCCATTGCACCACATCGGGTTTACCCTCTGAGGTGAGGGTAATCTCCGGAGCATAGACACCCACGAATTGACGGCGCCACCAGTTGCCCGTGCGGCGCTTTTCGTCCATGGATGTGAACCAATACTGCCACAGAACTGCGCGCGTGAAACGTGGCGGAGACTGTGGGAACGGATTGCTTTTAAACAGCGTAAGGACGTCGGTATCGTTGGCCAAAAGGCGCTGCTCCGTCAAAGGAACCAGGTCGTTCTGATGCCAGTCGCCGAGAGACGCAAACCATAGGTTCCACTCGAAGCGCGGCTGGTAGGGTGCATAAACGCCGGGCGGCTCGTTTAATGATTGCGGCTTATAGCGGAAGGGATAGGGAATCCAGTTCGTCCCATCGTTGGATCCTTGAAATTCGATTTCATAACGGCCGCGCGTCATCACGGCAAACAGGCCGTACTGGTTTGCGATTCGAAATGGATCGAGAGCGGCGATTGGCGCAGTAGGAAGTGGGACGGCACCACGAAAAGGAACAGCGATCATTTCTACGGCCGTGTCGTAGGCGATCCAAGAAAGCATGACGCCGCATACTGCCAAGCGAATAGCACGAAGGTGCGCGTCAAGTCTGTTGCGGAGGCGTTTTAAACCGCGGGGGTTGCGCAAGCCGGTTGTGGCGCTGTCGGTTTCAGCATGAGGAAAGAGGATCGACAAAGATGTATGCGTGGCCAGACCCGGACCGGACCTGGCCTGATCAGCCGGCGGCCGGAAACGTGCGGGAATCAACGGGCGCAAAAACTGGTCGTCAAGGAGCAGGAAACCCAGGGACAGCACAAGGTAGTTGAGGAATGTGTAATTGGCAGTAAGGATGACTCCGGCTTCCCACGGAGTGACGATGAAGAAGCAGATAAGGCGCACACGGCGCGGGAAGAAAAGCATGAAGACAATGGCGAGTTCGAGAACCAGGGTGCCTACGGCTGACGCGGCGTGGAACCAGTGCGGGAGGTGCTCAACATACCAGCCGATCCAGGTGGGAAGTGGGCCGTTCTGGTAGTACTCGTCCATGGCTGTAAAGTTGCGCCACTGCGGATCTCCGCTCAGGAGCTTGACGATACCAGACTCGAAGTAGATGCGAAACCACTCCCATTGCAGAAGGATCAGGCTGGCTCGCGAAGAAAGATGGTCCGCTCCCCATCCGGGTAAAACGCCGGGCGGCGCGAAGAACAGGGAGATGAAGCCTGCCTCAAGCAACATGCCATCGGACTGATAGCTTGAGAAGACTCCGGAGGCCGTAACAAAGGAAAGAAAGCAGAGGAAGCACACGAAGAAGCTGAAGCGGGGCCAGAGGTTGAGAAAAGCGACGCTGGAAGCGGCCAGGCCAATCATCATGACCGCCATCAACATGGATGAGCCTGCGGAGAACCAGAACAGTGAGGGAGCAAACCAGAAACGACTGACGCTGAACGCGCGGGCCACCGCGGCCAGATAATCCTGCGAAGGCAAAATGCCCTGCGGTCCGATCAACCCCTTGATTTGAAAGAGCAATGAATAAAAAGCAGAGAAGTAAACGACCGCAAGGGCGCGCAGAAAAATCCACCGCGGGATCAGCTTGGAAGGCGGGCCATAGCGGGAGTCGAACAACCAGCGAAACACCTTGCCGGCGTCCATCATGTCAAACAGGATAACGGCTCAGCGCAAAACGGTCATCCGAAGGTTCGGGTTTTTGTGTGGATCTAAATTGCAGTCACGCAATGGTTCAGTGAAGAAAATTCTACGACATCAACAGGCAAAACACGCATCCGTGACCCGCGGGACTTTACGGTCAGGCGAAAGAGGAAGATACTGCGAGCAGCGCCCTTCCGCGGTCCCCTGACAGTTGACCGAGCCAGAGGTGTTTCAACCAAACGCAGAGGTTAGAGTATTGGTTTCCCCAGGAACGCTTGCCACTATCCAGAGTGTGGGACAACGCGATAAAACTTGAGAGTCGCGGCGTTGAGACCCAGCGAATTTACTCTGGAGCGCGTCTACTCTACTACATAATCGGCCAAGACTAGATGGCGGCCCAAAGGAGCCAAGCATGCCTGCAGCTCACCCTCTTCCCCAGACTCTAGGGGAACTGCGCACCAACACGCTGTTTTCTCCGGCGCAACTCAACACGCGTTCGACCAAGGACGAGATGCGCGGCAACCTGATTGCTCGACTGCAGGCCAAGCAAACTATCTTCCCGGGTATTGTGGGATACGAAGACACGGTCGTTCCACAGATTGTGAATGCGGTTTTGTCGCGGCAGAATTTTATTTTGCTGGGGCTCCGCGGCCAAGCGAAGAGCCGCATACTGCGGGCCCTGACGGCGCTTCTGGATGAACAACTGCCTTACATCAGCGGCTGCGAAATTCGCGACAATCCGTATCGGCCTTTATGCAAGCGATGCCGCGACCTGATTACGGAACTCGGCGATGGGACACCCATCTCGTATCTTTCTCGCGACGATCGCTATGTGGAGAAGCTTGCGACACCGGATGTAACGGTGGCCGACCTGATTGGCGATCTTGACCCAATCAAGGCCGCGCGCGGTGGGCAGGACCTGTCGAGTGAATTGACCATGCATTATGGTCTGCTGCCGCGCGCAAATCGAGGCATATTCGCGGTGAATGAATTGCCGGACCTCGCCGGCAAGATTCAGGTGGCGCTGTTCAACATCATGCAGGAAGGCGATGTGCAGATCAAAGGGTACCCTGTGCGGCTGTTGCTGGATGTCGCCTTGGTATTTAGTGCAAATCCTGAAGACTACACGGCGCGCGGCAAAATTGTGACACCGCTGAAAGATCGCATCGGCTCGGAGATCCGCACGCATTATCCGGAAACACTGGAAGAAGGCATGGCGATCACGGCGCAGGAGGCCTGGGCGGAACGCGGTACAACGCCGATCGAGATTCCGCAATATGTACGCGAGGTGGTAGAGCAGGTGGCGTTTTCTGCCCGCGAGGACAAGAAAGTGGACAAGCGTAGCGGGGTGAGCCAGCGGCTGCCGATTTCAACAATGGAATTGGTCGTCTCGAATGCGGAGCGTCGCGCGCTGGTGCATGGAGAAACGGTCGTGATGCCGCGTGTGAGCGACCTCTATGCGGCGTTACCGGGCATCACCGGGAAACTCGAACTTGAGTACGAAGGCGAGATGAAAGGCGCGGACACGGTGGTTCGCGAATTAGTTCGCACCGCGGTGGGCAAAATTTACGACCGCTATTTTGAAGGTACGAACACACAGCAGATAGAGCAATGGTTCAATCTGGGCGGTGCCGTGAAGTTGGACGACAATCAGTCTACGGCTGCGGCGCATGCGGATCTCAAACAAATCCAGGGGTTGTTTGAGAAGCTATCTCCGCTCAGCGTGAAGACATCGGATGGCCCGGCGAGAGTGGTGGCGGCTGCGGAGTTTTTACTGGAGGGACTGGTGGCTCATCGCAAGCTGAGTCGCAGTGAAGAGCGCGGCTTCACTGCGCAGGAGAAAGCCCAGCGCAAACAGGAGCGGATCGACCCCGAGGTCGATTATGAAGACTGGCAACAGTCCCGCCGATCGCGCAAGGGCGGTTATAACTGATCGATTGAACGATCAGAGAAAAACTGTGGCGCTTTGCAATTCAGGACGCCTGTGAGGGAACACGATGAGAAGCGTTCGATACACGAAGTACATAGGCGACCTCGCTTCAGAGATCGATATGGAAGACCTGCTCCAGGCGCTGTCGGAGTATCTGCTTGATTCGGGGTTCCGCGATCCATTTGCGCAGTTTCAAGAACTGGACCATACGCTCGATGATTTACGCGAGGCACTGCGGCGAATCCTTGAAACTGGCGACTTCTTCGACAAAGCGACGCGCGAACTGCTTGACCAGATGTCCGCAGAAGGGCGCATGGATGAGTTGATCGACCAGCTGCTGGAACGGATGGAGAAGGAGAACTACATCTCCTCAGGCGAGCAGGGACAAACCGATCCAGCGCAGGCGGGCGGCCACGTTGGCAACGGGCAGGGCGAAGTTCGATTTGAAGTTACAGACAAGAGCCTTGACTTTCTGGGCTTCAAAGCTCTGCGCGATCTGCTGGGTTCGCTGGGGAAATCAAGCTATGGACGTCACGATACGCGGCATTGGGCAACGGGCATCGAGGTAAGTGGCGCTTCGCAACGGTATGAATTTGGCGACACACTAAACCTCGACATCAACGCTACGTTGAGTTCGGCGATTGCGCGTGAAGGCATCGGGCTGCCTCTCGATCTGGAATACGAGGATTTGCATGTGCATCAATGCGAATACCAGAGTTCGTGCGCAACGGTGGTGATGCTGGACTGTTCGCACTCCATGATTCTGTACGGCGAGGACCGTTTCACTCCGGCGAAGCGCGTGGCTATGGCGCTCTCGCATTTGATTCGCACGCAGTATCCAGGCGATTCTCTTTCCCTGGTGCTGTTTCATGATTCGGCGGAAGAGATTCCTGTCTCGCAATTGGCGCGCGTGAAAGTGGGCCCGTGGTACACCAATACGAGGGAAGGATTGCGGGTGGCGCAACGCATTCTTGCCCGGCAGCGCAAGGACATGAAGCAGATCGTGATGATTACGGATGGTAAACCTTCTGCCCTCACACTGCCGGATGGGCGGATCTACAAGAATGCATACGGTCTGGATCCCTTGGTCGTCAGCGAGACGCTGGAGGAGGTATCACGCTGCAAGCGTTCAAATGTCATGATCAATACATTCATGCTGGCTTCCGATTTTGGACTGGTGCAGTTCGTGCACAAGGTGTCGGAGATGTGCAAGGGAAAGGCGTACTTCACTACTCCCGATACGCTCGGTGAGTATCTGCTGATGGATTACATCAGCCATAAGTCGAAGACGATTCACTAAGTTAGAACCGAAACAAATTGCCGGGAGAAAGTACTTTCTCCCGGCAATTTGTTTCGGCGGAATTGGTTAAGAGAAAGTAAAACTATGTCTTTTTGAGGGCTCGCTTCAGAACGGCCTCGAGTCCTATTTTGATCTCGGCGTACTCCTCGGGAGAAAGTGTGCCGCTCAATTTTTCACTCTCAATTGCAAACAGCTCTTCCTTGAGAATTCCGAGTAAGGCGGCTTTGCTGCTGCTTACCGAGGGTTTGTAGACGGGCGTGTGCGTGACAGGATCGGGCACCCTGGGCGGCGGCGGGCTGTAGTCGGTAACAGGAGCGATCGAGCGTGGAACTGCCGGAAGCGGCCGTCCTTCCAAATCCGGGACTGACGCAAAGGACAAACTGTCGGATGAACTTCCGCCGCGGCTGCGCAAAAGGTAGATTGCTGCCACGGCCAGCAGCAGGGTGAGACCGCCGAGGATCCACCATTTGTACTTTGTTAGCGGATCGGGAGTGCCGATAGGATTACCGATGCCACCACCTGGAGCACTCGCGGGTGCGGTTGTGTCGGATCCTGCCGGGGCGCCGCCACCCATGCCCATGGCCGCCTGCGGACTCATGCCGGAACTCTGTTTCGCGTCACGGGGCATTTGCCCTTCGCCACCTACGGTAAACGCAATCGCCTGACCTGGATGCACATTCTTGGCGATGTTGGTAAGCACCCGCGGATCGTCCTGCACGGACTGAAACTCGGCCCCCTGCGCCCCGGAGAACGTCATGCTTTTCGGTACATAGATGACGAGGTTGTCGGCGGGCATTTCCAGTTGCGGCTTGAAGGTATACTTCCCGCTGTACGAAATGTGGTATTGCACCTCGAATAACGTTTCCTTCTGCCCCTGATCAGGCTGAATGGGGACGTTGAAGCTGTAGTGACCCTTTTGACTCAGAGGGACTAACCGTGTGTTCGTGCCAAGACCGCCAGGACGGGTGGCCGAGGCGCCATCCAATTCGGCATCGGGCGGAAGAACAACCTCAAATGTCTTATCACTGAACTGGGCTTTGGGAGGCAGGCTGGTGTTGCGAACAAGATAGCGCTCCTGAACGCGCAGCATGCCGCCGGCGCCTTCAAGGAGGAGCATGTCCGCATCGATTGCAACCCCATCGACCTTGGCAGCTACGTCGTAAACCGTAACATCACCACCCGTCCCGCCCTGGGGCGCCGCGATAAAGTATGTGGCGCCTTGATGATTGACGCGAACCAGGAAAGCACCACCAGGTCCTGGCGACTGGAGCGAATACTGTCCTTTGGAATCGGTTGTAGCCGTGGCGGCATCCGCCATTCCTGCCTGGACATCGACCAGTACGACGCTGTCGCCGGCGGAAGGTTTGCCAGTTGTCTTGTTGGTGACTGTGCCGGTAACTGTAGCGGCCTGAGCCACGCAGGCACCAAGCAGCAGCGAAATCGAGAAGCAAGCGTTCCGGTAGATCCGGGGAGAACTGATCTTCATTGCTGAATCCTATCGAACATGGTGGTCTAGTTGCCACGGAATAAAAGCTAACCCATCAGCTTTGTTCCATCAACATGGGCTTTACGTCTTGATTTGAGAAATGGGCCGATACGGGCGAGAGAGCACGTGCCGGTAAAGGCCGTTTGAAAACGGCTAATGCTTCGCTTCAAGGAAATAAAATGTTCAGGGCTGTTTGGCTTGCGCGGCGGCCTTCCTCATGGCTGCCCGGTTATCGAATCTGTAACCGAGCGTAGTGGTCCACTGGTTGTAATCCATCGGGCCGCCTCGCTGCGTGGTGAAGGCGCTTTGGAGGAATAGGCGCGCTCCGAGATTCATGTCGAACAGTGCGTTGATGAATATTGAGTCGTTGGCCGATGCAAGCGAGGAACTATACGTATAACGGCCGCCCTGAATGTTCGCGCGCAGGCGCTCTCCCAGGTCCCTGGAAATACTTAGGGTGCGATAGGTTCCGGAGGCAAACGAACTGTCGAACTTGGAATAGCGAGCGTCCACTTGCATACCAGTCTTCCAGATGCGCGCCAGGGTTGCGCCAATTTGCTCGTTCAGCGATTGCTTCTTGTCATTGGAGTTACTGCTGTTGCCTAGACTGAAGTATCCAATCAGATGAAGCGGTAACTGAATGCGGGCTCCTCCATTGATCCCTTGATAGAGATATTTATCAAGCAGTCCGGTTCCGACCAGTGTTGCTTCATAGGTGGGTACGTCCCTGAAGTACGTATCGGTGACGTCGAGAGTGAGGCGCGGGTGAACCTGCATGCGGAGAGACAGTAGACTCTGGCCCAGGCCTGGACTGACCGCAGGCATGCCGGGATTAGCAGTGGGCTTGTCGAGTTGCATTGAGTGATAGAGGGAGAAGTATCTCTTGAAGGAGAAATCGTTTTCGGTAAAAATAAATGGCCGATCGATTTTCCACTTGAGAAGCTCTACGCCTGCGCCCACAGTGGTGGAGTAGTGAAAACTTTCATAATCGCCGCCGTGCAGATTAAAGAAGCTTCCGCCGATGCGGCGCTGCGGATCATAGTTCCACGCGGTCGGGTCCGGAGTGGATCCCGCAAACACACCGAGCGTGGTCTTAGGAGATAACATGCGGCCTACGTAAGCGCCGTCGATGGTTTCGAGGCTGCTGGCCCAGGGAAGATACATTCGGCCGATGGAAGCGGTCCAGGGAGAATTAGGATTGATGTAAGAAAAGCTCATCAGATACGTGCGGTTCATCAGATCCTGGATGGAAGCTTGCGCAGCGGCATTGTGCTGCAGGGTCCCACGCCAGTAGCCATTCAGATTCCAATGAGTGCCTAGCAGCCGGGTAAAGTCGGCGCGAAAGACCATGCCGTATTCACTGGACGCGGCTGAGCCCTGTCCCAGTTGCTGGATCGTGCTGACATCGAATCCGATTCTGCCGCGCGCCTCATTAACTTCAGGAAGAGGAGGGCGCGGAACCTGGTCGCGGACTTCTTCGTCGAGGGGATCGCCTTCAGTGAAGCTAATGACCATTGGAAATTGACGCGATTTTCCGAGCGCGTCCTTGTCGACGAGATTCTTAACCTCCGAGTCGGGTAGTGACACGACATCCTTGACGGTAAGTTCGCGCTTGGTCGCGACCACCTCACAAACTGCGGAGGTGGACGCCGCCGAAACGACCTTCAACTTCGCTATGACTCCAGGCTCTAGCGCCGCATTGGCAGGGTCATGCTCGGACATGGAAGTGTCCTGCTTCAGGATAAGTTCGACACCCTCGGCTAAGCCGGAACTGGTGCCGCCGTCAATATAGACATTTGTTCCGTTGATGTACCGGACATGAAAATCGGTGCGCATGGGCGCAGCTGAAGCAGGGGCAGGAACCGCAGCCGCGTTAGACGACGAGGTTTGCGACGCCAAGTCCGGCTGCTGTGCCAAACTCACAGGCGCCAAGAAAACAGAAACCAGTAGTAAGTGATATCGCATTGGCCTAGCCGCCTCCGCCGCTCTTGTGGCACGCGTAGCAGTTCACGCTGTTATACACATATCCGTTGACATTCGGGTGGTGGAAGTTAGCGGCGTTGTTGCCGCCATGACAGCCGGTGCATGTGAATACCGAGTAGTCGGCAGAGTTCGTGTGGCAAGTGGTGCAAACCCCGTTCGCGTTCCCGTGGTTAACCGGGAAGAATTTGTGGTAACTGCTGGGCAAAGTCGCAGGCAGCCATGCCGTCGTTGTATGGCATGTTACGCAAGTGGTAGGCCAACCGGCCGAAGTGTGATTGGGGTTTGTTGTCCCGGTGTAGTCGACCGTATGGCAGGAATAGCAGTCGGTCGGCGTGCCCGCGAAAACATTGTTTACGTGGCATAGAACGCAAGACACGGTCGTATGTGCGCCGGTGAGCGGGAACGGCGTGTTGTTGTGATTGAACGTCGCACCGGTCCATGCAGTTGTCGTATGGCATGTCGCGCAGGTAGTCGGGAAACCTGCAGCAGCGTGAGCCGGGTTGTTTGTCCCGGTGTAATCCGTCTTATGGCAGGAATAGCAATCAGTGGGCACAGTGGTGTAGTTGCCATTGGTATGGCACGAGGTGCAAGCCACCGTTGTATGGGCACCGGTCAGGGGGAAAGGTGTGTTGTTGTGGTTAAAGGTGGACGACGTCCAGTTGGTAGTTGAGTGGCAGATTGAGCAATCAGTCGGGAACCCGGAAGCGACGTGAGCCGGGTTTGTGGTTCCAGTGAAATCCGCCTGGTGGCACGAGTAGCAAGCGGTCGACGTTGTCGCGTAATTATTATTGGTGTGGCATTGAGCGCAGGCGACAGTTGCGTGGGCGCCCGTGAGCGCGTAGTTGGCGTATAGGGTGTGGTTGAACGTGGCATTAAGCCAATTAGAAGTGTTGTGGCATGTGTTGCATGTGTGCGGGAAGTTCAACTGCACATGGCTTGGATTGTTCGTACCGTTGAAGTCCGTAGTGTGGCACGAGTAGCAGTCGGTCGGAACCGTTGTGTAGTTGTTGTTGGTGTGGCACTGGGCACAGGCCAAGGTGGCATGGGCACCGACCAACGGGAACACCGATGCATGATTGAAGGTCGAAGTGGTCCAGGTCGTCGTGGTGTGGCACATCGTGCAGGTGGTTGGGAACCCCGCCGCTACGTGGGCTGGATTTGTGGTACCCGTGAAGTCCTTCGTATGACACGAATAGCAATCGGTCGGCAGGGTTGTGTAGTTGTTGTTGACGTGGCATGAGGCGCAGGGAACGGTGGTATGCGCGCCGGTCAGCGGGAACGGCGTGTTGTTGTGGTTAAAAACCGCACCGGCCCACGTCGTGGTGGTATGGCATGTGGCGCAAGTTGTCGGGAAGCCAGCGGTAACATGGTTCGGATTCGTCGTTCCGTTGTAGTCCGCCCTGTGGCAAGAGTAGCAGTCGGTCGGCACTGTGGTGTAGTTGCCGTTGGTGTGGCAGGATGCGCAGGCCACGGTGGCGTGAGCGCCAGTAAGCGGAAAGACCGAAGCGTGATTAAAGGTTGATGTGGTCCAGTTGGCCGTCGTATGGCAGAGAGTGCAACCCGTTGGGAAACCGGATGCAACGTGATTGGGGTTCGTAGTGCCGGTAAAGTCCTTCGTATGGCACCCGTAGCAATCCGTGGGCAGAGTTGTGTAGTTATTGTTGGTGTGGCACGAGGCGCAGGGAACCGTGGCGTGCGCACCGGTCAATGGGAACGGGGTGTTGTTGTGGTTGAAGACCGCTCCCGACCAGGTCGCAGTAGTGTGGCACGCCGCGCACGTCGTCGGGAAACCGGCCGTCGCATGGTTGGGATTGGTGGTGCCGGTGTAGTCCTTCGTATGGCACGAGTAGCAATCCGTCGGCACGGTCGTGAAGTTGTTATTGATGTGGCACGAGGCGCAAGGCACAGTGGTGTGCGCGCCGGTCAGTGGGAACGGGGTGTTGTTGTGATTGAAAACCGCGCCCGACCACGTCGATGTGGTGTGGCATACTGCGCACGTTGTCGGGAAACCGGCCGTCGCATGGTTGGGATTAGTGGTGCCGGTGTAGTCCTTCCTATGGCACGAGTAGCAATCCGTCGGCACGGTCGTGAAGTTGTTATTGATGTGGCACGAGGCGCAAGGAACAGTGGTGTGCGCGCCGGTCAGTGGAAAGGGCGTGTTGTTGTGATTGAAAACTGCGCCCGACCACGTCGATGTGGTGTGGCAAACGGCGCAACCAGTCGGGAAGCCCGCCGTCACGTGATTGGGATTCGTCGTGCCGGTGTAGTCCTTCGTATGGCACGAGTAGCAATCCGTCGGCACGGTCGTGAAGTTGTTATTAACGTGGCACGAAGCGCAAGGAACGGTAGTATGCGCGCCGGTCAGCGGGAACGGTGTGTTGTTGTGATTAAAGACTGCGCCCGACCACGTCGATGTGGTGTGGCAAACGGCGCATGACGTGGGGAAACCTGCCGTCACATGATTGGGATTCGTCGTGCCGGTGAAATCCTTGGTGTGGCATGAATAGCAATCCGTTGGCACGGTTGTGTAGTTGTTATTAACGTGGCACGAAGCGCAAGGAACAGCGGTGTGGGCGCCGGTCAGCGGAAAGGGCGTGTTGTTGTGATTGAAGACCGCGCCTGCCCACGAAGTCGTGTTGTGGCAAGCCACACAACCGGTCGGGAATCCCGCGTTTGCATGGTTTGGATTCGTGGTTCCGTTGTAATCCGCTTTGTGGCAGGCATAGCAATCCGTTGGGACTGTTGTGTAGTTGTTATTGATGTGGCATTGGGCGCAGGCTACAGTGGCGTGCGCGCCGGTCAGCGGGAACACGGAAGCGTGATTAAAGGTCGAAGTCGTCCAGGCCGTCGTGGTATGGCAGAGAGCACAACCGGTCGGGAATCCGGATTTGACGTGGTTTGGATTGGTGGTGCCGGTGAAATCCTTGGTGTGGCACGAGTAGCAATCCGTTGGCACCGTTGTGTAGTTGTTATTGACGTGACACGAGGCGCAAGGAACAGTCACATGCGCCCCAGTCAGAGGGAAAGCGGTCTTGCTGTGATCGAATGCCGCACCTGTCCAGGAGGAAGTGGAGTGGCATGTGGCACAGGTGGTCGGAAACGCTGCGTTTGCGTGGTTGGGATTCGTCGTCCCGGTGTAGTCGGCCTTGTGGCAGGAATAACAATCGGTGGGCGTCGAATTGTAGTTGTTGTTGGTGTGGCACTGGGCGCATGTCAGCGTCAAATGCGCGCCGGTCAACTGGTAGTGCGCGTAGAGCGTGTGGTCAAACTTTGCGTTGGACCAGTCGGACGTCGTGTGGCACGTGTCGCAGGTATGCGGCAGAGCCATCTGTGTATGGCTCGGGTTGTTGGTGTTGTTGAAGTCCGTGGTGTGGCAGGAATAGCAATCCTTAGGCACAGTGGTGTAGTTGTTGTTGGTGTGGCATTGGGCGCACGCGACTGTCGCGTGCGCGCCGGTCAGCGGGAAGGCTGCGGCGTGATTGAACGACGATGGAGTCCACCCCCCCGTCGTGTGGCAGAGCGAGCAGTCAGTTGGGAAGCCTCCCGCAACGTGCTGCGGATTTGTCGCGCCGGTAAAATCGGCCTGATGGCAAGAGTAGCAAGCGGTCGGAGTCGCATTGTAGCTGTTGTTGACGTGGCATTGAGCACAAGTGACGGCGGCATGCTTTCCGGTCAAGGGATAGTGCGCGTAAAGGGTGTGATCGAACTTGGCGTTAAGCCAGTTAGTAGTTGAATGGCAGGTGCTGCAATCGCGCGGTAATCCGAGCTGCGCATGCGGCGGGTTGTTGCTGGATTGGAAATCTTTAGTGTGGCATGAGTAGCAGTCGGCCGGAGTTCCCTTGAACACGTTGTTGGCATGGCACGATACGCAGGACAGCGAAACGTGGGCGCCCGTAAGCGCATAGCCCGTGTATTTCAAGTGATCGAACTTGGCGTTGAACCAACTGTCCATGGTGTGGCAGGTTTCGCATGTCGTCGGGAAGTTGAGCCCCACGTGATCAATGATCGGAGTAAGAAAGTCTTTCTGGTGGCAGGAATAGCAGGCGGTGGACAGACCCGTGAATTGACCCGCTGCCGCATTCTTATGGCACTCCTCGCATTCCACCAGGGCATGCGCCCCTACCAGCGGAAAACGATTTTGATGATTCTGGATCGCCTGCAACGAGACCTGCCACCCTTTGACCGAATGGCAACTTTCGCAGTTCGCTCCGAACTGGCGACGATGGATGTCAGCATGGCAGTCCGCGCAGTGTGTACTGACATTTTTGAATACCAGGCTGGTGTGGCACTGGGTACATCCCACTTTCTCGTGCATCCCGCGCAACGGGTAACCGGTGTGATCATGATTGAATTCGGGATTCGAACGGATGGGTTTCCAATTGGTATAGGTATGGCAGTTCGAGCACGGAACGGAGATCGGACCATGGGGGTTGGTCACCTTCGCCTGCGGTGTGCTCACTGCGGAGCTCACGGTGTTAGCCGGAGGCTGAACCGCCATGCCGCCAAGCACAGGGGCCAGCCCAAGGGCTATCGTAATGAGCCAGCGTACGCCGTCCATCGTTCTCTCCGTGCAAACGGTTTGCGCAAAATGACTGACCCTGCCTAATGCAGGCAAGTAAGCGCATAAACCCACGACAACCCGCCACCATTGGTGCGCTGCCAAGAGACACATGTCTCCTTGAGATTCTTAAGGCAACGTGAACTCACTTATCGCAAGCACACCGTAGTCCGGGCGTAAGAACCAAAATGTAAAGATTTCGGGTTTTCCGGATACGACTCTCATTCGCGGCCAATGAAGCGGGCAACTGGCTTCGGCGGGTTGGCGCGATCTTGCTGAACAGTTTTACGGTTCCGGAAGTTTTTGTATTAGGCAACGAACGGCTAAAAGTAATGCAAACTCTAACTATCCTTGAGTCGATTAAAAGTGATCCAAATCACTCACGTTCGACCCGGTTTTCAGCTTACAGCACAGGCCCCCGATGCACCAACAAAAAAAACGCATCAGGCAACCCTTTTAATCCGGAGTTCACCAGACAAATCGATTTCTAACACCAAAATTCAAAGACAGTGCTATATACACTCGCGGGTTTGTAGACGTCGACCGCGCCACCTCGGCACTTTGTTGGATGCATATGACCCGGTACTGTGCGTCCCATTTTTGTATGGAGCCACCCAGCGTACAGAAGATTCTTCGTGAGAATCCAGAACCAACGATTTGTGGCGGTCCTGGTTGGACTCTCTAAACAAAGATCATGGGAACTCAGGCGTTCTTTGCTTAGGGGCGCGGAATTGGCCGGAGACGAGGTGATTCTCTAGGTACTACAACGCTGCCCATCATCCCAACTATGAAATAGTAGACATTTCTATCGTTTCGATTCAGCTCCGAACAGCAAAAAGGAGCAGAGTTGCCTCTGCTCCTCCTTCTTTAGTAAAAGTAAGTTAGCGTTCCTAGGAACAACCGCTCGTAGAACCGCAGCTCATGCAGCGATAGCAACTCCCGTTACGCACCATGATGGCGCCGCAGACCCCACAACTAGGCGCATCGCCCATATCGTACAATTCGCGCATGGCTTCGGACTCATGGTAAATACCACGATCTTCGATACCAGGCCCATGGGTGGACCTAGCCGTTGGTGTGCCTGTTGCCTGAATCTCAGGGGCGATTCCGCCGGCGGGTGAGGATGTCGAACCCATACCGATAGTATTCTTACCAGCCAGACCGCTGCGCTGTTCAAGTTCTCGAATCAGTTCGACGCGGAGTTTGTCGATCTGCGCCTGCGGGATGTGCGTTTCCTCGTCAGGCTCCATCTCCGGCAGCAGGCTTGGCGAACTGGGCAACGGAGGCGCTTCCTGCGGAGCGAGGCCCGCGAACAGCGTTAACTGTGTGCCCGATAGGAAGCGCAGATTGAGCCAACGGAAAATGTAGTCCATCAAGCTCTTGGCATAACCGATCTGTTCGTTGCCGGTCCAGCCCGACGGCTCGAAGCGGGTGTGAGCGAACTTCTCGCACAACACGCGCAGCGGCACTCCATGCTGAAGAGCCAATGAAATGGCGGTAGCGAAGGAATCCATCATGCCGGAAACGGTTGAGCCTTCCTTGGCCATCTTGATAAAAATCTCACCCGGCTGGCCAGTTGGATAGAGGCCGACGGTGATGTATCCCTCGTGACCCGCGATAGAGAATTTATGCGTGATCGATGCGCGTTCCTCGGGCAAACGGTGCCGCACAGCCCGCGGCGGTGCCTTCAGATCCTGGGTTGCAGCCTTGAGTGCTGCCTGCGCGGCGTCGAATGCTTCGGTCGCTTCGACCACGGGAATGGCAGCGGCCTTGGCAAATTCATCCAGGGTTTTCTGGAACGTGGTCGCAGCAGCAACCACTTGCTTCGAGGTCAGCTCCAGCTTTTCGCCGATCTTGGCTTCGAGGGCTTTCATATCCGATTCCGCCGGAGCATGTCCCGCCCCCATCTGCGCCAAGATTCGGCTTCCGGCGAGGTCAAGCGTAGACGGCTCCTTGTTGGCGTCCATGCTTGTGTTGAGAGGCTGAGTGCCCTTCGAACCGTCGCGATAGATGGCGACCGCTTTGATTCCCTGCCGCCAACTCTCTGCATAAGCCTCCGCCACATCTTCCACGCTGGCCTCGTGCGGCAGGTTCACCGTTTTTGAAATAGCACCGGAAAGGAACGGCTGGGCCGCGGCCATCATCTTGATGTGGCCCATGTAGTGGATCGAACGCGTTCCTTTGGAAGGCTTGAAGCTGCAATCGAACACTGCCAGGTGTTCGGGCTTGATGCCGGGAGCGCCTTCGATTGTGCCGGTGGCGTCGATGTAACTGACGATAGCATTGACCGAATCGTTGTTATAGCCCAGCTTGAATAGCGCGGAAGGCACGGTCTGGTTCACGATCTTGATCATGCCGCCGCCTACGAGTTTCTTGTATTTCACCAGGGCCAGGTCAGGCTCAATCCCCGTGGTGTCACAGTCCATCATGAAGCCGATAGTGCCGGTGGGAGCCAGGACTGTTACCTGGGAATTGCGATAGCCGTGGCGTTCGCCATGGATGAGCGCGGTGTCCCAGCATTCGCGGCTGGCGTCAATCAGTGAGTCGAGTTGCGGCACGCTGAATGGCTCACCGCTCATGCGCGACTGGCCGATGTTGTTTACCTCTGCACGGTGCATGCGGATGACATCAAGGAACGGCTCGCGGTTGACGTAGAACCCTGGGCAGGCGCCGCCGGTCCGTTCGACTCCGGATGTGAGCGGCGTGGCTGACGCCAGAGGAGGGCAGGCGCCGGCAACGACCGCGGACTGGAAATAAGCCTGTCCGCACATGATGGCCGTCAGGGCCGCCGCCAGATCTCGTCCGGCAGCCGAATCATACGGCAGGCCGAAAGACATCAGCAGTGCGCCGAGGTTGGCATATCCCAGGCCGAGCGGGCGATAGTCATGCGAATTCTTGGCAATAGATTCGGTTGGGTAGCCTGAGTTGTCGACCAGGATTTCCATGGCCGTGATGACAATCGACACAGCATGCCGGTAGGCCGCGATGTCAAACGTCCCCGCTGGAGTAACGAATTTCAGAAGATTGAAGCTGGCCAGGTTGCAGGCTGAGTTATCCAGGAACATGTACTCCGAGCAGGGGTTGGACGCGTTGATGCGCGCTGTGTTCTTGCTCGTGTGCCAGCGGTTGATCGTGGTGTCGAACTGCATGCCCGGGTCGCCGCAAAGCCAGGTAGCCTCGGCAATCTTGAGCATGATGTCGCGCGCCTTGTAAGTCTTGATTGGCTGGTGATCTTTCACTGTATGGGTAGTGAATTCCCCGCCCCGCTCGTAGGCACGCATAAATTCGTCGGTCACACGCACTGAGTTGTTGGCATTCTGAAAAAAGATGGAGGAATACGCCTCGGAGTCGGGACCCGACCCATCATAGCCGGCACGGATTAACGCGAAAGCTTTCGCCTCTTCCTTCGCCTTGCAATCGATGAAGTCCATGATATCCGGGTGATCGACGTTTAAAATCACCATCTTGGCCGCTCTGCGCGTCTTGCCGCCGGACTTGATGACACCTGCAAACGCATCGAAACCGCGCATGAAGCTCAGCGGCCCCGACGCCTGACCGCCACCGGACAGCAGTTCCATCGATCCACGAATCGATGACAGGTTGGTTCCTGTGCCCGATCCCCACTTAAACAGCATCCCTTCCGTTTTGGCCAAGGTCAGGATCGAGTCTAGCGAATCGTCTACCGCGTTGATAAAGCAGGCCGAACATTGCGGATTGCGGTAGCCAGTCGCGGAAAACTTCACGCCGCCAGTTACCGGGTCCCAGTGCCAGTTCTGCGCGTCAGAGTTCGGCTCCAGTTTGTCGCAGCCCACATTGAACCACACTGGAGAATTGAACGCTACTCTCTGCGTCAGCAGCATGTAGGCCAACTCATCATGGAATACGGCCGCGTCTTCCGGAGCGGTAAAGTAGCCACCTTCAATCCCCCAGTCGCGCACCGTTTCCGTTACCCGCTCAACCAGTTGCCGTACCCCGGTTTCCCGCTCTACCGTCCCCAACTGTCCATGGAGGTACTTCGACGCCACGATGTTGGTGGCGGTCATTGACCAGTCCATCGGAACTTCTACATCTCTCTGTTCAAAGATAGTATTTCCTTTGCTATCAGTGATGGACGCTGTCCGACGCTCCCATTGCACTTCGTCGTAGGGAGAAACGCTCCCGGTCGTAAAGCGACGGGGAAATGTAAGGCCGTTTCGGCTGTAGGTGGTGGAAACGGTGGAAGCTGGCGCGTGTACGGGGGCTTCACTCATAAATTCTCCTCGGTGACAAAAAACGGTAAAATGCGCAACTCAATCCGGCATTCGCCGGCAAAACAAATTGAACTGCGGTGCTTTCACAACGGACGGGTAGGTCTGTCTGAACCGCGAATTCTGCATTTCCGACGAGCCGCCCGGCGGAAACTTCACGCCAAGTTCGTTACAGCCCGTTTACAGCCGCAGATGGAAAAATACCGCTGTCTATGGTGCAAGTCAAGTTCAAACCACAATATCTTGTATTTTGTTTGCATTTCAGCGAACTCTCGACAAGACATTGGGCATTGATCTATGGAAGGCCCTTGCTTACGAGCCCCAAGCGGATCAGGAGACCACAGACTCCTGGCCCACTCGCGGTTCGGCATATATACCGTTCACGGTTTAGGCTTCCACAATTACTCTCCAAGCCTAGTCCGGCCAACGGCCCGCAACAAGGCGCAAAGCCAGTGCATTTCGAGTTCGAGCTGTGCATACTGTGGAGATCTGGACATCATTCGCGTAGTGCCTTTTGGTTTCCGTATCTTCCAGGTGTTGATGGATTTGGTTCCAGGATCGACGGCAACCGGTTGACGGCTCTTTCCCGAAGTCCGCTCCTGCGCTGATAGGCTGGAGGTATGCTGGAAAGCGCCGTACTCAACTGGACCGCAGCCCGGGCTCCCCGGCCTGTAACGCTCCGGGGACGTTACGTTACCCTCTTACCGCTCGACGCCAATCGGGACTCGGCAGAGTTGTGGCAGCATACACGCGGCCACGATGAACTCTGGACCTGGATGTCTGACGGCCCTTTTGGGAGCGAAGCTGATCTACATCGCGCACTGGCGGAGAAACAGCATTCCAGTTCCTCAGTATTCTTCACCATTTTCCCAGAGCAATCGGAGAACTCAGATCTTGATCGAAACACCAAATCAGGACACGCGTCAGGATATGCCAGCTTCATGCGGATCGAACCGGCGCACGGCGTTGTCGAGGTGGGGAATATCCTTCTGACGCCGGGCCTTCAGCGCACGCGAGCAGCAACGGAAGCCATGTTCCTGATGATGCGGCGCGTGTTTGAGGATCTCGGCTACCGGCGCTATGAATGGAAGTGCAATGCCCTGAACGAGCCAAGCAGGAAAGCCGCTCTGCGGCTTGGCTTCACCTTCGAAGGCATTTTTCGCCAACACATGGTGGTGAAGGACCACAACCGGGACACCGCCTGGTTTGCCATACTCGATCATGAATGGCCGGCCCGCAGGCTTGCCTTCGAGAAATGGCTCGATCCGACGAACTTTGACCAGTCGGGGATTCAGTTGCGGAGTCTTGGAAGTTTCTGAGCCATGAGTTACCTCCGGCACCCAGCGCGATCCTTCAATTCCATACGCCTCAGGGTGAAGAACGCCAAGCCACAATGCGAGTAAAACGAAAATCGCATCCCGTTTTGACATGATTTTCAGGCTAAGAGAAGAAGGCTGATCGCAGATCCTTCAACTTTTGTGCTCCCTCCGGATCGCTTTTCAATCTTTTGAGCGCGGCTCGAGCGAAGCACCATAAGCACGAAAAAACGAATCCAAGCAGAGTAAACCCAACGGTGATTAGCTTACGCGACGGTCCCGATTTTTTATCTGGAGGAACGGCACGGTCAATCACTTGAATGACCGGTGCGGATTTTGCTTCGTCCAGATGGGCGGCTTCAGACTGTCGCAATAACAAATCATAGAGCGCTTCGTGATATTTCACTTCCCTAGTTTGCCGTTCAAATTGAAGAGCTGCTTCCGGTAATTGCCCGGTTGGCACCTGTATGTCGCCTGGCTGTATCTGCCGCTGGTTATTCTCTAGACTCGCCAGATGAGATTTCAAAGCAGAAATCTCTTCTTCTAAACGGACCGTCTCCGGATTCTCTTGGGTCGCATAGGTTTGTATGGATTGCAACTCCACTTCGCGGCTCGCTAGTTGAGCCCGCGCCTGCGCAATGGAATTTATGATCGAAGCAGCCTGTCCACTTAGTTGGATCAGGCCAGTCTTTTGCTGAATATTCTTCATCTCTAACTCAGCATCAGCGAGCGCTCCTCTTTCAACTGCGAGTCGCTCATCGTAGAAAAACCGTCGTTGCCCGGCTTCACTGGTAGCCAATCGCGAATTGGTCTTATAGAGTTCATCCAAGTATCCATTCGCAAGTTCGCTCGCTCGATTTGGATCCTCGTCTTTCACACTTAGGTGAATTAAACCGTCCTTGCCGCTTTCAAACTTGACCTTCTTTTCCAGCATCACTCGCGTATCCAGAAGGGTCTTGGTACGAAACAACTCCTTCAATTTGAATCGAAAGATGATATTGTCGGCGATTGTTCGGCTCTGCAGAATGCCAATATACATATCGCCTGGACTCTTCAGCCCAAGCCCGCTGGCACCTGACAAACCCGCGAACACCCCGAGTTGTCCCATCATGCTGGATACGGAAGAGGTGGTTTGCTGTGGAGGCATAATAATCGCTTCCGCCGTGAACGTCGGCTTCAGAACAAAACTCAAGACGATTCCTGCCAACATGCACGCCGTCGTAACCCCGATTATCCGGCGCCAATTCGATGCCAACACGAAAAGCACGCCCCAAAGGTCAACCGCTTCTTCATACAGGGGACCAACATGGACGTCCGGTTCGGTGAGTGTTTCCGGTTGTTGCATTTTTGGCGTCATAGTGTATTCTTCGGCGTCCCATCTCGCCAGGGAGGCCTGGCTTTAGCAGCGATGGTACAATTTTATCACTCCAAATATTGGATTCTATGCCGTTTGTCCTGGCGAAGGCTTCATTGGCTGATAGCGGAGGCCGCGCCCAAGGTCACTCGCCTGTCCCACCACGGAACTGTGAGGGCAAACGCGAACGCGTCGAAATTGACACAATCCGGGGTACAAGGTTCCGCGGAGGCTTGAGCAAGAAAGTCGCTATACTGTGGGCGTAGGTAAAACTGCTCAGCCGTAAGCACTACCATGATTAATTCCGCCGGAGGCGCGGGCGATCAATATACGGTTGTTTGAGCTTTCACAAGATCAGTTCGCGCGATTTGGAGGCCTCGTGAATTCCAGATGTATGTCTAGGCAATCGGACCTTCAAGCTGGCTCTTGTCCGGTTAGTCATCTGAGCAACGAATGAAGCACAAGACTTTGTTACTGCACCCGCTTGTTCTATTCACCTTGGTTTGGTCCGGGACACTAAGCCTATATCTGCTTCGCTTGAGCAAGCTCCTTTACGCCACGAATCAAGAGGCCGTGGCCGCAGTGGCCGTCATTCTGGTCCCGTACGCTCTGGTGCTTGGAGGGGCGACACTCTACTTCCATTTAGCCCCTAAAGTGCGCATCCAGAGAAAGCACCTGTTCTGCCGTTCAACTGAAATAGACGAGTTAGCTCTTCTAAAACGTCGTTTAAAGAAATGGTTACTTCTTTGGATCTCGCTCAGTGCTGTGGAAATCGTAGTCAGCCGTGGTGTTCCGCTCGTATGGTTACTTACTGGAAGTACGAAAACCTACGCCGATTTCGGAATTTCAACGCTGCACGGCCTCCTCAACTCTATGCTTTTGGCGATAGGACTATGCTTCACGGCACTCTTTGCTCGTCACGGAGGTCGACGTTACCTTCTTTGCTCGCTGGGGATCATAGGCTGGGCGGTTCTGGTTGTTACCAGAAGTATGATCATTGTCAACCTCCTGCAAACGGGAATGGTGATAATGCTCTATCGAGGAATCCCGCTAAAACTAGCTGTCAAGCTCATCGCCGCGGTTCTAATACTCGTCGTCGGCTTCGGTGCGCTTGGCGATCTCAGGTCGGGAGCAGAGAATTTCCGCGCCGTTGCTCAGCCAACTGAAACGTATCCGCAGTGGTTACCTTCCGGGGTACTCTGGGTCTACATCTACCTCACTACGCCGCTTAACAATTTGATTTATACGATGAATTCAGTGCATCCCGCTAACAACTTACTCTTTCCGAATACGGCGGCGCCACTGTTCCCAACTATCATCCGCAAAGTTGTTTACGGACAGTCTACGGAAATGGCTCTTTCGGGAGAGCTGGTCGACCAGGCCTTCAACGTAAGTACCGCATATGTCGGGCCGTTCCAGGACTACGGCTCACTGGGTATGATGTGCTTCAGCTTCTTGATATCGATAGCGGCAGCATTCTATTGGTGGCGTGCTAACTTTCGCGACGAACTGATTTATGTCGTCATCGCTCAATGCCTCTTAATCACCGTGTTTTACGACTACTTTTTCAGCCTTCCAATTATCACTCAGGTCGCTTGGATCTATTTGTTCTTCTCTCCAGAACGGAAAAAAGCGAATCGGGCTAAGTACGTTTACTCATCGGCGGTGGCTGCGCATGAGTAGCACTTCCAATCGATTATCGCTCTTTCAGAATGCGATCTAGCCGAAGATGCGCGGTGCGATGCGAGGGCATGTTTGCCCGGTGAGAGGAGATTCTTTGCCCAGGGTGGCCATCAATATTGTTCGTTACAATCAAGAGCTATCGCTACTTGAAACGAGTATTCGCGCTGCATTAAATCAGAGCTTTGATGATCTAACCGTAACCCTTACTGAAAACGGGTCTGACGATTGCCTTGAGGGCGCTATCCTTGCACTTTTCGGAAACCACCCGAAATTCTGCTACAGGGCCAATGATACGAACCTGGGTTTCGCGGGGGCACACAACCGATTCATCCGCGACACGCGTTGTGAATTTGTAATGCCGTTAAATCCGGACACTGTAATGTCGATAGATTATGTTGACAAGTTGCTCGAGGCATTCTCCGACCCACGTGTCGCGGCCGCAGAAGGAAAAATGCTTAAGCCGGAACGTGATTGCAGCGGTTTGTGGATCTTGGATGGCACAGGCATGGTTATCTCCCGTGCGAGAACGGCTCGTGAAAGAGGGCATTTAGAAATAGATAATGAGCAATATGACAAGGATACTGACGTTTTCGGAGTTTCCGCGACCGCTGCGATCTATCGGATGAGCGCCCTTGAAAAAGTCAAAATGGGTGAAGCTGAATATTTTGATGAAGACTTCTTCACGTACTGGGAGGACTTAGACTTGTCATGGCGCTTAAGGCTCTCGGGCTATCGCTGCTCCTACGTGCCGGACGCTGTGATACTCCATTCTCGGTTCGCCGCGCAAAGCAAGGATGGATTTCGAAAACCGTGGAACTTCGTTCTCCATGCGAGGAGTTTGCCCACCCAGATCTTATGCTGGGATTGGCGAAACCACCTCTTTGCGATCATCAAAAACGACTTCGGGTGGAATTTGTACCGGGATCTACCTTGGATCGCTACAAGAGAACTCGTTTTATTCTGCGTTCTGATCCTTGTTGATCCCAGAATCATCCGTTCTCTTCCAACGTTTGTTAGCCTGTTACCCCGAATTCTATCCAAGCGGAAGTTGATCCAAGGTCAACGGATTGCGACTTCGAGGGAAATGTCCGTGTGGTTCCGCGCCAGTGTTCCTCGCCGGGATTTTGAATAACCAGGGCGAGGCCTCAATTGAAAGCAAATTATTACCATCCCCGTGAAGGCAACCTTCCAGAACTGTCGAGTCCTACGGGACCTGATGCGCCGCAAAGTCGCCAGAAACCGAAATGATTGCGGCAGCCGCACGACCATGCGTTGTGCCGATAGCATCCCCCGCGCCCCCAGATTGAGCAGGCTTTCCCGCCTTGCCCAGACTTGCGCCCTTGTGCAATCGGTCGCCGCGGCGCCGACAGTCGTAGTTCCCGCATCAACACATAGGTTGCGGCAGTCAGCGGCATGAATTTCTGCTTTGATAAAGATGCGCCTCTCCAACTGCCCGCCGCATAGCGCACTTCGCGGTAGACATGCTCGGTCCGATCGGTGAGACCGGCCACCGCCGTCGGAACACTGGCCCCTTCCCTGGTTCCAGCCTGGTCGGCCATCCCCATCGTTGCTATCACACCGTTCCAGATCGGCGTTTAACGCACTCAGGCGCGGCTTTCGAAAGTAAGCACGTCGTGGCGGCATCGCACTCGCATTGTCACGTGCCAGGCTGCAGGACCCCTGTCCAAAATCGCCACAGCTAGCAATCTATCGATGAAGCGGCTCGTTTTGCCTCGTCGGCGACTTTCTATGGCAGAGACCAACAGCCGAAATCGTTAAATTCGAGCGACAAATTTAGCGGAATTCGCTATGCTTAAGTCGTCCCGGTCAAACTTCGGAATCACTGAGGAATTCTTGACAGTTGTCGGTCAAGTGGAGAAGCCATCGATATGAAGGTGGACTTTTGTGGTACTTCCCGGTCTGAATTCGTCTTCGTCTGGTTAGGCCTCGTGTTGGCCCTTGCCGGCTGTTCGGACGTGAATCTGGGCTTGCCCCCGGGTGCAATTGGCAATACTGGCAAATACAACTATTCCCCTTCCGTGATCGAGCAAGGAAACACGCGTCAATTCTGGTGGTGCAGCCGTGGCCGTGACCCTGAAGACCGCGACTTGGATACCGACGCGATTTTCTATGCTTCGATGAACCTTTCGACGCGCGCAGTCACATCTCCGGTGGTTGTGCTTGCCGAGTCGCCAGGGACGTGGGATGCCGCTTATACCTGCAATCCCAAGGTGATCGGTGGCGTCTTTGCAAACCCTCTTGGAAACGGAAAAACGTACAGTTACGCGATGTATTACGTCGCCACATCTTTGGTGAACGGGACCAGCAATAGCATAGGCGTCGCCTTCTCGAATGATGGAGTTCACTGGACGAAATATCCAAACCCAGTCATCTCTTCCAGTGCTCCCGTCGGGTCCAACGGCTACGGCGTAGGTCAACCGGCCCTCTACAATTCCGATCAGAAGGCTGCGATCACGATGTTTTATGAGGATAGCGTTCCTTCCACACATCATGTAGTCGCGCTTTCGAAAGATGGCGTCCATTTCACTGTGCAAGGAGGACTCACGACCAACGGTTTGGATCCCGACAATCCAGACCCGATCTGGGGGGATGTCTCTTTCGACGGGAAACAAAATGAATGGTATGCCATCTTCAACCGACCCGTCCGCCCTCAGTCGACTACAGGCAATGTTGCTGAGCACGGTCAATACGGCATCGAACTCTATAAAATCCCGGCGAACGCGATCATGACGGGGTCGTCTCCGTGGCAACAACTCATCACCATAGACACAAATTCGACCGGTTTCGAATCAAACTTTATTGCGGCCTTTGTGCACGATCTGTGGGGCAATCTCAACGTAAAGGCCTATCCAACCGTTGAAATGTACACTTCCGTCTCCTACCCGTCACCAGATTGGAACGCTACGCCAACCGAAGCCGGTACGTCTGCCAACTTCAACAACTGGATCGTCTATCCGATGAGTTGGTCTCCGAGTTCGAGCGTATCAGTGCCATTCGTTCGATATTTCAATGGGACGGTACACGAAGTCACCACCGGCTGGCTCAGTCCCAATGGGGGTTTCCAGTCGCAAGAGATTCTGGGACATCTCGATCTAAATCCGCTACATGGGGCGACGCTGCCGCTCTACGCTTGCAAAGCAGGCCAATTGGACTATTTCGTCTCGCTTGACGTCAATTGCGAAGGGGCTCGAATTCTCGGCAAGGAGGGCTACGGATATTCGCAGGCTACATCCGGAGCGAACCTGATTGCGGTGTACCGCTGCAGCACCGGACACGATCATTTCGTCAGTAAAGATCCCAACTGTGAAGGGCAGAAAGTAGACCAGCAACTGGGGTTTGTTGCCCCCTAACAGCCACGCAGACAAATCGGTCGAAGTTCTGTTCGAATCAGTAAGACTCCAGTAGCTTGACTGAGGGTAGTGGGCAGGAGTTTGCGCGGGGGCTGCCTTCACATCGATTCGATTGAGTTTGCCTCTACCGGTTTTCGTGCCCCTGGACCCGTCTTTTTTGCCATTCGTTGATTGCTTCGTAAGCGTCCGAAGGTCCCCTCTGGCGGATCGGCCTTTCGCGGGGTGAGTATCTCTGCATGGATGCGCGAGCAGTCGGTGTGGAACGTCGAAGGCGGCGGTCAGTTGCGGAGAAGCTCCAGATTGTGCAGTTGACGCTG
>DASXHC010000031.1:0-108692 GCA_036488735.1 Occallatibacter sp. | reverse complement strand
ACACTTTCATGCCCTGATCACCCCGGCTCCGGAAGTCTCGCTTGAAAAGGGCATGCAGTTCATCAAAGGCGGCTTTTCGTTTCGATTGAAGAGCAAGCTCGACGTGTGGATGCGCAGCTTCAACGAGACGCAGATCATGACCAAAGAGAAGTTCTCCGTTGTGTCTTGTATATCGAGGACAACCCCGTCCGACGGGGACTCGCTTTGACGCCGGCAATGTATCCCTTCAGCTCGGCCGTGGGTGGGCCATTGGACGCCATGCCTCTTCAATTTGCGGGGAAATGAGGGCCCGCGCCCAAAGGCCCCCTGCTGAAATATTGCTTTCAGGGGCCTGAAGGCCCCTGCTCCCTCCGCCGGGTTCCGGGCGTATTGTGGCCTACTCGGAAGTAGCCGGGAAAAGCAGGTCCTTCGACTCCGCTGAAAAGCGCTTCGCTCAGGACGACACGGCATTGGGGGACGGGAGGAGATCTGAACAACCGAGTGATTCCGGGGACACCGTCGATTCTTCGATCGAAGCTCAAGATTCTCTTGATACCGTGGATTTGCATGATGGCGACACATGCGGCGCAAACGCGCCGCGCGCTGGATGCCGCGATATTCAAGGTCTTGGACGATAACCTGTAGCCGTTTAGCCATTGTGGGCCAACCGGAGCCAGTCGAGGACCGGCAGTGGGCAAACGGCAGCGGGACGGCCGGTGCTTTTTCCCAACCCGGGCGAATGTTATACTCGGCTCTCACTTTGGAGGTCGTTATGGCGCGGCGGTCGTTTCTTCGCCAGTTAGTGGCGTTGCCTTTTGCCGGAGCAGCATCTGCGCTGGGTCAGGGAACTTCGCATAAGCCCCTGAATATCATGATGAAAAGCGCCTGGGGATCGGATGATCCGACCAAGGCAGCGTTTCCTTTTCTTCACGGTCTCGCGCTGTCGGAAGCGGGACATTCGGTGCAGATTTTCCTGCTGGGCGAGGCGGTTTCGCTGATGCGGAAATCGGTGGCCGGGGCGGTGGTGCCGGTTGGCTGGCCACCGTTAGAGGGGACGCTTGCCAAAGTTGCGGAGAGGCATGTTCAGATTTATGCCTGCGGCGCCTGCAGCCGCGCACGGGCGGTTGTGCAAACAGACCTGGACGCGTGGGGAGCGAAGTTCGGCAACCCGGCAATCTTCGTTTCGCTTGTGGAATGGGCGGATCGCGTGATTACGGAATGACGCGGCGGTTGATCAGACGGTAAGTGGGAATGGACAAGTGGAGACGCGGGCTGCCGGCGAAACGCGGCGGACGGCATCGTGCCGTCGATGGTTTGTTACGATAAACAGCAAGCCAGCCTTTCAAAGCAGACTCATTCGATGCCCAAAAAACCTGCTCCTGCCTCTTCCGCTGCACGCCGCGTCATCGCCAAACCGCCCATCCTCATGGAGCGCACGCAGCCTGTCATCGAACGGCTGTCCGCTGCGCTCGGCGAGCCCGTTTTCACGTACTGGAACTCCACCAAGGGGGCCATCTGCCAGAACGATGTGGCCGGGCTGTACGCGCTTTTGCGTTCGACGGGCAAGCTGGAGCGGCTTTCGCTGTTCATGAAATCCGACGGCGGCTCGGGCCAGGCGGCCCTGCGCATGGTCAACCTGCTGCGCCGCTATGTAGAGCACTTAACAGTGCTGGCACCGCTTGAATGTCAGTCCGCCGCGACCATGCTGGCGCTGGGAGCCGACCGTATCCTGATGGGTCCACTGGCGCATTTGTCGGCGGTGGATACGTCGTTGACGCATGACCTCTCGCCGATCGATCGCGATAACGATCGTGTCAGCGTGAGCAACGACGAACTCCTGCGCGTGATCCGCCTGTGGACCGAACAGGCCAAGGATTCCACCGCCAATCCGTATGAAGCGCTGTTTCCGTATGTGCATCCGCTGGTTATCGGCGCCGTGGATCGCTCCAGCGCGCTGTCTACGCGCATCTGCGAAGAAATTCTGTCGTATCACATGCAGGACGCGGAGCGCGCCCGCGAGATCTCCAACATTCTCAACTCCGGCTATCCCTCGCATAATTATCCGATCACGCTGCGGGAAGCGAAGCGCATCGGGCTCAACGTGGAGCCGATGGAGGACGCCGTCAACGGGTTGTTGTTTGAGTTGAACGAGATCTATTCGGAGATGGGTCAAAGCGCGACGACCGACTTCGACGAGAAGAATTCGCACGACAACAGCATTCTCAACGTATTGGAATCGAGCGGATTGCTTATCTATTTTCAACTCGATAAGGACTGGCACTACCGCGCGGAGGAACGGCGGTGGGTGGCTCTGAACGACAAGAGCAGCTGGCGGCGCGCGGAGGTTGTCAAAGGCAAAGTCGCGATCTCGCAGCTGCACGTGCGCTGAGGGGCAGAGAAGAAGGCCAGCTAGCCTGCATTGGCATGTTTGGTGTGCTTGGCAACATACATGGCGGCGTCCGCGGCGCTCAACAAGCTGTCTTTCGTGGTTCCGTCCTCGGGGTAGAGAGCAACGCCGAGGCTTGCAGAGCCGCGCAGAGCATGTCCTTCCACCACGAATGGAAGTGCGAAACATTGCTCCAGGCGGGCGGCGATTTCTTCGACATCCGCACGATTGCGCGCTATGGGCACGAGGGCAGCAAATTCGTCGCCGCCGAGGCGCGCCAGCAGATCGCCGGATCGCAATTGACGTTTCATCCGCACTACGACTTCCTGCAAATACAAATCGCCGGCGCGATGGCCACACAGATCGTTCACCTGCTTGAAGTCATCCAGATCGACGTAGATGAGGCCGAAGAGACTGGCCTCCTCGCGTGCCCGTGCAATCAACGTCTCCATCTTTTTATCGAGGGAGAAGCGGTTATGCACATCGGTGAGGAGATCAAACTCGGAACGATGAACAAGGTCGGAGTAGAGACGGCGGGTTTCAATGGCCAGAGTGGCGAGCCTCGACCCGACGAAGAAGGCCTCGTTTTCATTTTCGAGAAAGGACGCGTGGGCATCCAAGCCCGCGTAAAGCATACCCAGAGGCGGTCCGGAACGCGCGGGAATGGGCTCCCGGATGATGCGGAGATTTTCGCCGAATCCCGGGTGTCGACCCAGTCGCGCACCATCGGTAATCTCGCACCAGCAGGGAGCGCCGTTCAATTGGAAGGACACGAGTTCGGTGATTTGCTCCAATACCTCGACCAGGGGCCGGGTGCCGTTGATGTCTTCGAGTATGCGGCTGCGCTGTTGCTGGAGCCGGGCGTTTTTCCGCTCTCGCTCTGCTTCTGCCTCGGCGCCCCTGGCCAGGGCGGCGGACTGCACTTTCACCTTTCGCCGCAAGGTCCAACCCCAGCCCGCGATCGCCAGCATCAGCAGCAGCGTCAGGGTTAATACCCGCACCAGGTTGCGCACGCTCAACCACGAAGGCTGCGCGATGACTCGTATATCGTCGTACGAGCGCATCATCAAGTTGAACGGAACATTGGCATCGAAGGGATTGGCGTCTTCCAGGATGCATACGCCTGTTACCTGCACAGAGGAACCGACCGCGATCTGCTTCATGAATGGAAGAGGAGGCGGCGAAGTGGAACTGAAGGTGGTTGTGGGATGGCGCACGATGGCGGAGAAGATCTGACCTTCAGCCTCCAGCACATATTCATCCTGCGCGCCTTCGCGCACCGCGGTCACCACCTTGCCCTGGATCGATACAAGGTCGAAGAGTTGATGACTCTGTGAGAGTTCGGTCCAGGTGGAGATGCGCGGCTGCACGGGCACCTGCACGCCGCTGTCCTGCACTTCGCCATGCGTCAAGGTCAGGAATCCGTCATGCACGTCCGGAATCCCGGTGGCGTCGGCGAGGTCGCCGATGTGCAGGTCGTCGCGGCTTTTCACCATGATCCACAGGCTTCTGGCGCCGTTTTGCAATATGACTGCGGACCCCGGCTGATAGTAGGTGATGGTGCCCTGCACGCGCACTCTCTGGGTCTGATTGACTACGTGGTAGACGGTCAACACCTCGTTCATGGGTGTAACCGGAAGCGACCATGGGCTGGCTTTGGCCCGATTGAGTACTTTGATATTGGCGATGGAAGTTACGTGCAGCAGCACACCGGTCAACTGCATCTTGCCATCGAATTTTCCCGACGCCACCCCGGTAAGTTCAACCTCCGCGTCCAGCATGCCCTTGAGCATTCCAGCATCGTCGGCATCGAGTGTTGCGTCGATGTCTCCGCCATCCATGAGTAACTGAAGACTGGAATTGCGCCGCGATAAATTGGCCACATCGGCGGCGCGCACCAGGGCGCGCACGGTCACGAGCCGGCAGTCGTAGCGGCTGTGGATCATGTCGTCGAAGGTAGCGCCGGCCGGCTTAGGCAACTCGTCGTGGCGCAGCCTGTCGACGCTGACCGCCATCACGAAAGGACGAAAGCTCTCGTGCGTGGTTCCCCGCACCACGACTCGATCGCCGGGCATCAGCCGGAGCCCGGTCGTGGTCTGGACATAGATGGCGACGTCGCCGTCCTGCACAAACATGGTTCTTTCGTAGGCGCGGTAGTAGGTGACCGTGGCTTCGAACTCGACGGGTATGTTGCGGCTGGCCTCTGCGTTTGTGAGGGCGTGGATGGCGTTGAGCGTGGTGAGGGATGGGGTTTGAGCGGACAGCGCAAGCGCGACGCACGACACGAGCACCGCGACCGCCATCCGCATCATCTTCAAAAGGCTCAAACCATTGTCCTGCTTGGCGAAATGTCTTCCCCGTTTATCGTCACAAAATTGCGAAACGATATATCGGAAGCGAGTAGCCTCCAGCGCACACCTGGAATCGTTATTCAGAATTAGTTGTAAACATGTTACACGCGTGATGTTGCAGCGACTGTAACTCGTTTGGGTCATTGATCAATGTGATTTAAATCACGCTGATCAATGAGGCACAACGCAACCCCGGGTGGTTTCTTTACAATGCTTGCGGTGCGTCTGGTTCCAGCGACTGACCCGCGGAGTTGCCTGTTTATGTCGAATGCCACTGAATCTTCCCATCCGGGTGCGGGGCCGTCTCACAGCGGCACCCAGGCACTTCCTCCCCGGCGCATCCGGGTCCTGGGCGTCCCGCTGGACATGGGCGCCAGCCGGCGTGGCGTCGATATGGGTCCTTCCGCCGTACGAGTGGCGGGTCTCGAAGCCCGGCTGGAAGCGCTGGGCCATCGGGTGGTCGATGGCGGCAATATCCGCGTGGAGATCGCCGAAACTCAGCCATCGGGCAGCGACAAGGCGCGCTTTCTGAAACCGATCGCCGAAACCTGTACCCGCACCGCCGAGGCGGTTCTGCAAACGCTGGAGGAGGGGATGACCCCCCTGGTTCTGGGTGGAGATCACTCCCTGGCCGCGGGTTCCATCTCCGGCGTCTCGGAGTTTTATCGGCGCCATGGCCAGAAGATCGGCGTGATCTGGATCGATGCCCACTCCGACATCAATACGCCGGAAACTTCTCCGTCCGGCAACGTGCACGGCATGCCCCTTGCGGCTCTGCTCGGCCTGGGGCCCGAAGCTCTCGGCAATCTGTTTGGTTATTCGCCCAAGGTTGCGCCGGAGAATACGGTCCTTATCGGCGTGCGCGACATCGATGTGGCGGAGCGGGCCAATATCAAACGCGCGGGCATCGCCGAGGTGTACACCATGCGGGACATCGACGAGCGCGGCATGCGCGCCGTGATGGAAGAGGCTTTGCGCGCGGCGGGGCGGGGAACCGCCGGCTATCATGTGTCGCTGGACATGGACTGGATCGACCCCGAAGACGCTCCCGGGGTAGGGACTCCGGTGCGGGGGGGAGCCACCTACCGTGAAGCCCACCTGGCCATGGAAATTCTGGCGGACCATGGAAGGCTGCTGAGTTTCGAGATTGTCGAGGTGAATCCGGTGATCGACGAGCACAATCGCACCGCCGACCTGGCGGTCGAACTGGCGTGCTCGGCGTTCGGGAAGAAGATCCTGTGAGGGTGCCGTTGGATGCGACGGCCCCGATAGTACCCAGACAGTTTCCGCGGACGGGTTGACGATCTCTCCTCCGGACCGCGTGAGCGACAATAAAAGAGAAATGGCAAAGAAGCTTCGCGTAGGCATTCTGTTTGGCGGGCGCAGCGGCGAGCATGAAGTGTCGCTGCTCTCCGCTGCTTCCATCCTCAAGGCGATCGATCGCAGGAAATACGATGTGGTGCCCATCGGCATCACCAAAGAGGGACACTGGCTGGCCGCGGGCGACGCGCACAACCTTCTGGAGGGCCGCAAAAGCGACGTGGTGCGGCAGCTGCGGGCGGGCGATCCGGAAGTGACGCCGGGCGCCAAGCTGCTGCACGATGGCATCCCGACGCTCTTTCCTCCGGAGCCGGCCAAGGGATCCGCGAAAGGCGAATCCGCCGGTGCGGCGATGGTTGCCGCCGGAGGGCCGGCGCGGATGGATGGCAAGTCGCTGGATGTGGTTTTTCCGGTTTTGCATGGCACCTTTGGAGAAGACGGCACGATCCAGGGTCTGTTTGAATTGGCCGGCATCGCCTACGTGGGGTCCGGGGTGCTGGGTTCCTCGGCGGGCATGGACAAGGACGTGATGAAGCGGCTCTTCGCGCAAGCCGGGCTGCCCATCGTCCAACACGTCACGCTGTTGCGCGCCGATTGGGAAAAGTCTCCGCGCAAGGCAGTCGCACAGATCGAAGCGGCGCTGAGGTATCCGCTGTTTGTGAAGCCCGCCAACCTGGGATCGTCGGTGGGTATCAGCAAGGCGCACGACCGGAAGGAACTTGGGCCCGCGCTCAACCTGGCGGCGAAGTATGACCGCAAACTGGTGGTGGAGCAGGGAGTGGGCGGCAAAAGCCACCAAGGCGGACAGGCCAAGGCGCGGGAACTTGAAGTCGCGGTGCTGGGCAACGATGATCCCGAGGCCAGCGTGGTGGGGGAGATCATTCCCGCCAAGGAGTTCTACGACTACGAGGCCAAATATCTCTCGGAGGGTTCATTGCCTGTGATTCCGGCCACGCTGGGCCGCGCGGAGGCAAAGCAGATTCGGGAGATGGCAGTGGCTGCCTTCCGCGCCTGCGATCTTTCCGGGCTGGCGCGCGTCGACTTTCTGATGGAGCCGGACGGCAAGCGACGCATTTATCTGAACGAAGTCAACACGCTGCCCGGCTTCACGCAGATCAGCATGTACCCGAAGCTTTGGGAAGCCAGCGGTCTGGGGTATAAGGACCTGATCACGCGCCTGATCGAGCTGGCAATGGAACGGCACGAGGAGAAGAACCGCACTACTTACAGCCTTGAAGAATGAAACAGGGAATAGGGATTAGGAATTAGTGGTTAGGGGTACCGCAAACATTGGATCGGAATCACTTGCCTGCCGTGCGCTTCGAATGTGATTGCTTCCCGGGCTGAGGAACTTAGGCCGTCAATTCGGTGTCTAACTCTGCAGGGACGGCTGCGGCGCCAGGACTTGATCCGTGTTCTGTGACTTCTGATCTCTGCGTTTCGTGCCGTATCCTATCCGTGAGGTGCCCGACCGATGACTCTGCTCGATGCCCCAGTTTTTAACGAAGCGCGCGAGCGCCATCGCCGCGAATTGCTTTGGATCAGTGTCGGCACCCTGTTGGTGTTGTTCATTGGATTCTGGCTGGTGTCCGGGCGGCCTGTCGACTGGCCGTGGAACTGGTTGACGCATCTGCAAGGGCGGCACGCGATCAATACATTTTTCAAAGATGTGGAGAAGAACGATCTTGCCGGGGCATATAGCGTGTGGAACCACGATCCCGACTGGCAGAAGCATCCTGACAAACTCGGCGCGTATTCATTCGACCGCTTTCAGCAGGACTGGAGTCCCAACAGTCCCGAGAATGAATACGGTTCGATCAAGAGTCATGAGATTGTGGCAGCGCGCATGTCCGGCAATGTGCTGCTGGCGGGCATCCGCATGAACGGTCTCAAGAGCAAAGCACTTTTTTTGAACTACGATCCCAAGACAAAGCAGTTGGGATTTTCGCCGGTCGAACTCTACCTGGGCCCGTAAGCCGCCGGTCCACGCCGGCGGCCTCGGGGATATCGGGCTACTTGCTGTACTCGTCGCGCAGACGTGTCTGGCGGCTCACCATGGGGACCGCGACGCCCTGGATGTAGACCTGCTTCACATCGGTGCGCACGTCGAGCGGGTCGCCGTTGGCCACTACCACGTTGGCCATTTTGCCCACATCGAGCGAACCCAGCTTGTCGCCGAAGCCGAACATCTCGGCCACGTTCAGGGTGATGGCCTTGAGGGCTTCGTCATAGGGCAGGCCGTAGGCGGCTGCGAATCCCGCGGCGTAGGGCAGGTTGCGCGCGGAGTGGCTGCTGACCGGCCCACCGGCGTCGGCAGAGGCGATGGCGATTTTAACGCCGCGTCTGGCCAACTCGGCGGGCAGGGTATAGACGGCATCGAAGCGTTGATTGGCCAGCGGGAAATCGTAGATGGAGCCGACGATCACGGGCACTTTGTAGGCCGCGATCTTGTCGAGGATTTCCTGGCTGTGGGTGACGTGATTCAGGATCACCTTGAGGTGAAACTCCTGCGCCAGGCCCATGATGGTTTCGATGTCATAGCCTTCGTAGACGCCAATGACGACGGGCCGCTCGCCCTTCAAGTAAGGAATGAGCGCTTCGAGCTTCAGGTCGCGCTTGAAGGCTTTGTCGTCTTTTTTGGCGGCGGCATCGCGACGGGCGATGTAATCCTGCACGTCGAGAAATGTCTGGCGAAGCTGCGTGATCAAACCCATGCGGGTGGATGGATATTCGCCGCGACCCCCGCCGGCGCCGCGGCCGCCGCGGCGGCGTTGGTCGGCGCCGTAATTCATGGCCAGGGCGACATCGCGGCCGAGAATCATCTGGTCGCGATCGGCGCCAGCGAGTTGAATGAAGATGTCCTGGCCGGAGACAGAATCTTCGTTGGCGGGCGCGACCACGGCATTGGTGATGCCGTTGAGGCGCGCGACGGGAATGAGTTCGCTTTCGGAGTGGAACGCGTCGTAGACATGCATGTGCGGCATGATCTCGTCCGAACGCTCGATGAGATCGTTGGACATTTGATCGGCGCTGATTTCGGTGAGGCCGAAGTTGGATTCGGGATCGATCAAGCCTGGATAAACCGTCATGCCTTTGGCATCCACGATCTGCGCGCCCACGGGTACTTTCACCTTGCCGTTTTCGCCCACGGCAGTGATTTTGCCGTCAGACATCACCAGCACGCCGTTCTCGATGATGCCGTGGCTTACCGTAAGCAAACGGCCGCCAGTGATGGCAACCACCCGGGTGGGGCTGATTGCGGCTGCGCCGCCAGGAGAAAAGCGGGAGCGGACAGAAAACATGAGAGCAAGTAAGGAATTCTCATTGGCCGTCCTCCGCTTCGTCGTAGGCGCCAAAGCCGCCGCTATCGTGCATGACGCCGTTGAAGTGAGTGGTGCCCAGGCCAGGCAGCGATGCATCGAAGAACAAGTCGCCGTCGATGTAGACTTTCTGCGCGCGCGCAAAGGTTGACAGTGGATCTTTATTCCAGAGGACGAGGTCCGCGTCTTTGCCTTCATCGATGGAACCGGTGTGGTCGTCCACGCCAATGATCCATGCGGCATTCAAGGTGACCATACGGATGGCTTCATCTTCGGTTGCGCCGCCGTAGTGCACCATTTTGCCGGCTTCAGAATTGAGCCTGCGTATGTGGTCGTCGGAGTCGCTCTTGAGAGCCACGCGCACGCCTTTGCGCATGGACATGACGGCGTTCCACGGAATCGCGTCCCAGGCTTCGTCCTTGAATCCCCACCAGTCGCTGAAGGTGGCAATGCCGGTCTGATCGGCGGCGATCTTGTCGGCCACCTTGTACATTTCGAGGGCGTGATGGAAAGCGCGAATCTTGTAGCCGTACTCCTTGGCGATGGCTTCTTCGGTTAGGAATTCGTCGGCCCGGTAGCAGTGTATCTGTACGTATAGTTTTCCGCGCAAGACATCGGCGAGCGCTTCAAGCTTCAAGTCGCGCTTGGGGGCGACGGCGTCCTTGTCGCCTTTGGCGACCTTGGCGGTGTACGCATCCTGCTCGGCCATGTAGTGCTTTGCATCTTCAAAGGCCATGCGCATGACTTCAAAGTTGCCCATGCGCGTGGAGGGCAGTTGATCGCGGCCTCCGTACACACGCTTGGGATTTTCGCCGGAAGCGAACTTGATGGAGCGCGGCGCATTGGGAAAGAACATGGCATCGCGATCGAGGCCGAACTTGTTCTTGATGACCACGGCCTGCCCGCCGATCATGTTGGCGGAGCCGTGCAGCAGCAGTTCGGTGGTGACGCCGCCGGCGAGGGCGCGATAGAGATCGGCGCTGCGATTGTCGAAGGCATCGATCATGTGCATCGAAGGCGTCACCGGGCTGGTGGCCTCGTTGACATCGCTGTCGAGGGCGGAATGGGAGTGGGGATCGATGATGCCGGGCGTGAGCCATTGGCCGGTGGCATCGATGACTGTCGCCGAGGAGGGGGCATTCACCGATGCGCCGACTCCGGCAATCTTGCCGGCGTGCACCCATACGGAGCCATGCTCGATGGTGCCGTGGCTGGCGGTCATCACGGTGGCGTTTTTGATCACGATATCGGCGGGCGGGGCTGGCTGCGCCATCACCATGCCGGCACATGCCGCGAACCGGGCAACGGCCGCGGCGAGCGTGGCGGGCCGCTTGACCGAAGTTAGAGGAAGATCGAACAAGATGCCTCCTGAGGCGATGCAGATCTGCTGCGGTTGTGGTTGAGCCTGAATGCGGAAGAAAGGGAGTGTTGGCGATCGGTCGTGCAGCGTGCTTTGCCGCATCCTATCGCATCGGGCGCGGAGGCGTCTCAGAAAATACATGCGTTAGCTTGCGGCGAGGAGTTCGTCGGCGATGCGCGCGGCTTCGATGGCGGGCCTGACCGCATGCACACGGACAATCGATGCGCCCTGCAGGATGGCGGCCACCATCGCTGCAAGGCTGGCATTCTCACGGGCATCGACAGACGCGGGCGATCCTTGATAGAGGGATTTGAGGCTGTGGCCGAGAAAGGATTTGCGCGAGACACCGGCAAGGAGGGGGCGTCCCAGGGCGAGTAACTGCGATTGGCGCGCGAGCAGGGCATAGTTTTCGCCGAAGCGCTTGCCGAAGCCGTAGCCGGGATCGAGCACGATGGAATGCGCGCCGATGCCCGCGCCGGTTGCGATCGCAAGGCTCTCCGCGAGTCCGTTGCGCACGAGGGCGAGCAAAGCATCGGGGGGCAACGGCGGTTGGGTGCGCCACTGTTCGGGACGGCCGCGGGTGTGCATGAGCACCACACCGGCGTTGCTTTCGGCGCAAACGGCGGGCATGGCCGGATCCCAGAGGAATCCGCTCACATCATTCACGATTTCCGCACGGGCACGGATGGCGGCGCGGGCGGTGGCCGACTTGTAGGTATCCACGGAGACAATCGCTTCCGGGCGCGCGCGCAGAATGCCCTCGAGCACCGGAAGCAGGCGGTCTTGTTCTTCGGCGGCGCTGACCGCGGGGGCATCGGATGACCCGGCCGCGCCGCCGGCGCGAGAACCGGGCCGCGTGCTTTCGGCGCCGAGGTCGAGAATGTCCGCCCCTTCATCGAGCAATTGAAGCCCGTGGGCCACGGCGGCTTCAGGGGCGAGAAAGGCGCCGCCGTCGCTGAACGAGTCGGGGGTTATGTTCACGACGCCCATCACCAGCGTGCGCGCGCCGAGCGGGAGCGTGCGGGTGCGCAGTTGCCAGGGCTGGTTTGTGCGTGCAACAGAATTCATGAATCCCGGCTTTGCCTCTTGCGCTGAAACGAAAGCGCTCTTCGATTTTAAGTGCCGTTATCGACCGACGGCCCCATGCCCATCTCGTTTGCCGCCTGCTAAACTCCGGGCATGATTCCTTTTCGCCGTGCGTGGGCGCTCCTGCTGTGTCTGGCGTTTCTTCCGTGCCCGAACCTCTCTGCCCAGGCGAGTTCCGCGAAGCCTGCGGCGCGGCCGCATGCGGCGCCGGGCGGAACGGTCGCCGACCGGGTGAACGCGATTCTCGCGGAACCGGCGCTGAGCCACGCCGAATTCGGCATCAGCGTAGCGACGCTGGAAGGCCAGCAAGTCTACGGACTGAATGAAGGCCGCCTGTTTATTCCGGCCTCGAACGCCAAGATGTTTACCACCGCCGCGGCGTACGCACTGCTGGACGTCGATACGCTGACGTGGACCACGAACGTAGTGGCCGGCGGCACAATCGATAACGATGGCACGCTGCATGGCGATCTGTTTATTCTGGGCGCCGGCGATCCGACGCTCGGTCCGCGGCACTATCCTTATCAGCCGCCTCCGCCGCCGGGTACGCCTCCAGCGACCCCTGCGCCCAAGCCGCGTCCGACCGAGGTGCTGGAACTGCTGGCCGAACAGGTCGAGCAATCCGGTATCCGCCACATTGAGGGAAGCGTGGTGGGCGACGACAGTTATTTTCTCGACGAGCCATACGGAACAGGCTGGGGCTGGGACGATTTGCAATGGCCGTATGGTGCTCCGGTTTCGGCGCTGACCTTCAACGACAACACGGTGGAATTGTCGCTGGCGGCGGATCCCGCATCGCCCAAGGCCACGGCGGCAGAGTGGTCGCCCAATGTGGACTATTACACGCTGGACAACACCATGGCGCCCACGCCCAAAGGCGAGACGCCGCACCCGGGCCTGGACCGCCGCCCTGGGAACATGCTGGTGCGCGCCTTCGGCACGCTGCCCGCTGAAGGGATGCGCGCGGGCCTGGCGATCGAAGATCCCGCCGCGTTTACGGCGATGGCTTTCAAAGATGCCCTGCGCAGCCGGGGTATCACGGTGACGGGGAATGCCACGTCGGCTCACCGCTCCAGCGTGGAGACCAGCGAATTCGCAGGGGAACGCGCCATGCCGTTCAAGCCGCCCCTGGGGCGTTCGGGCATTGCCACCAGCGCGGCCCCGCTGGAAGGGCGCAAAGTGGTTGCGACCCGGGTCTCGGTTCCCGTGGCGCAGGACATCATGGTGACCAACAAGACCAGCCAGAATCTGCACGCGGAGCTGCTGCTTCGTCTTCTGGGCAAGGTGCATGGGAGGGACGGCAGCTTTGCGGAGGGCGCGCGGGTGGTGCGTCAATTCATGCTGGGCGCGGGCATCGACGACAATGATTTCTTTTTCTACGATGGCTCGGGCATGAGCATAGACGACCGAGTCGCGCCGCGCGCCACCACCAGACTGTTGACCTACGCGGCGCGCCAGCCGTGGGGAAGCGAGTGGCGCGACACGCTGCCTGTTGCGGGCGTGGACGGCACGCTGTCGGGCCGCTTCAAGAATTCGCCGCTCAAGGGACGCATGTGGGCCAAGACCGGCACGCACAATGAGAGCAACGCGCTCTCCGGCTACCTAACCACCGCCAGCGGGAAGACGCTGGCGATTTCGATCATGGTGAACGGGCATCGGCCAGGCAGCACGGTGGAGACCCAGGCTCTCGATCGAATCTGTGAAGCTGTGGCGGCGGCCGATTAGTCCGCATTGGTCGGGGCATAGTCATTGGTACGGAGCCCGAACGCGAACTTGTATCATCAGAAACAGATGCTTGTTCGATCTCTTGCTGGAGTTGTCCTTGCCGCGGCCGGCCTGGTTGCAGCGGTTGCGGGCTGCCGCTCGCTGCCGCCTTCGAAACCCGAAGCATTGTGGTCTCCGGAAGAAGCGCGCGGCGCGCAGGTGTTTCACAACAACTGCGCCAAGTGCCATTATCCGACCAACACGCACCCGCTGCATGGGCCGGGCCTGCAAGCCATTACCAAGGTGAAGGCAATGCCTTCGGGAGCCCCGCCCACGGATGAACGGCTCACGAACGTCATCCTGCGCGGACGCAACATGATGCCGGCCACACAAGGGTTGAGCGACGATCAACTCAGTGATCTGCTGGCCTACCTGCATTCCCTATGAGCCATGAAGGCAGCGCCACTCCGCCGCGCCGACCGCTCCCTCTGCCGGGGATGGCGGCAATCTGCGTCTATCTACTTTTGCTGGCGGGGATCATCGTTCTCGGCGTCGTCAGCGGACAGCATTACCCGTTCTTCTTCCTGATTTTTGCCGCCGTGTTTATGACCGCAAGCGCGGGGTTGACGCTTTCCTTTCGATGGGCATGGGCTTTGGCGCTGGCGGCGGTTTTTATGTTGACTGCCTACAATCTGTGGATATTTACGGCGCACCACGACATACCGCCGCTGGCGCAGGGACTGTTGAACCTGGTGTTCTTCCTCTACCTGGTGCGGCCCGAGGTGCGGGCGCATCTGCGGTGAAGCATTTTAACTGTGGTTTGTCTTTGCCGTTGGCAGTGTTAATCTCGCCCCATGCTGCGTAAATTTCTGAAGTCCATCCTGTTTCTCGGGCTCGCCTCTGCCAGTGTTGTCTCCGCCAACGCCGCCGATGCGCCGAAGAAGCGCGCCATTACTCTCGACGATCTCAACCGGCTGGTGCGCGTGGGAGCGCCCGTAGTTTCTCCCGACGGCGAGTGGGTCGCGTATACCGCCGGCCAGGTCGATGCCAAGGAAGACAAGAGCCAGAGCCACCTGTGGATGGTGAAGTGGGACGGCTCGGTTCATCTGCAGCTTACCTACGGCAAGGAGGGCGCCTCGGCGCCGCGGTTCAGTCCGGACGGCAAGTACATCAGCTTTCTCTCGTCGCGGCCAGGAGCGGTGAAGGGCAACCAGGTGTGGGTGATGGACCGGCGCGGCGGCGAGGCGCAGCAGTTGACCGGCATCACCGATCAGGAGATTGAAGGCTACCTGTGGTCGCCCGATTCGCAGAAGCTGCTGCTGACGCTGCATCCCAAGGCCGAGCCCGATGCGGAAGAGGGCAAGCCTCCGGCGCCGCCCAAGCCGATCGTGATCGACCGCTATCACTTCAAGCAGGACATCCAAGGTTATTTGCGCGACGACGCCTGGGATGCGCTGTATCTCTGGGACCTGACGGCGAAGAAAGCGGAGAAGCTGACCACGGGCAAGAATGTGAATGAAGAGAATGCCGCGTGGTCGCCCGACGGCGCGTGGATCGCGTTTGTCAGCAACCAGGATGCGGATCCGGATCGCTCCAACAATACCGATGTATTTGTGGTGAGCGCCAAGCCGGGTTCAGCACCACGCAAGTTGACGACGTGGAACGGCCCGGACGGCGGCAGGCTGGCGTGGTCGCCTGATTCCAAGTCGATTGCGTACGCGCAGGGGGCGGAGCTGAAGCTGCTGGAGTATTCGCAGGCCAAGCCGGCCGTGGTGACGCTGGACGGCAAAGTCACCTACCCCGCCGCGACGCTGGACCGCTCAGTGAATGCGCCGTTCTACACAGGCGAAGGACACCTGGCATACCTGGTCAGCGACGATCGCGAAGAGTATCCGGCGGAAGTGGAGTTGAACGGGAACGGCGCGAAGCGACTTGTGTCGCAGCCGGGAGCAGTGGCTTCGTGGGATGTGGCGGCGGGGCACACCGCTGTGCTCTACACCAATGATTCGACTGCAGGCGAAATCTATGCGCTGGAGAACGGGGCGCTGCGCAAGCTAACGACGCACAACGATGCGCTGATGGCAGAACTGTCGCTGGTTGCAACTGAGAATGTGGAGTGGAAGAGCAAGGATGGAGCGGATGTCCACGGATTGCTGACCAAGCCGGCGGACTTCAAGCCTGGCTCGCCGGTTCCCATGATCCTGTTCATACATGGCGGCCCGAATGGGCAGGACGCACATTCTTTCGACTTTCTGCGGCAGTGGCTTGCGACCAAGGGATATGCGGAGTTGAACGTCAATTATCGCGGCAGCTCCGGGCGCGGGCAGGAATACTCGAAAGCCATCGCCGCCGACTGGGGACACAAGGAAGTACTCGATCTGCTGGCCGGCGTGGACAAGGCAGTGGCCATGGGTGTGGCCGATCCCAACCGGCTTGCGGTTACAGGCTGGAGCTATGGCGGCATCCTCACCGACTACACCATTGCCAGCGATCGGCGCTTCAAGGCGGCGATCAGCGGAGCGGGCGTGGCGGCGCCGCTGTCGTTTTACGGAGCCGACCAGTACATTCTGCAATACGACAATGAACTGGGCGCGCCATGGAAGAACGCGCAGCTTTATCTCAAGTTGAGTTATCCCTTTCTCGAAGCGGACAAACGCATCCATACGCCAACTCTTTTCATGGGCGGCACGTCGGATATGAATGTGCCGCTGCTGGGCGGCGAACAGATGTACCAGGCGTTGAAATCTCTGGGCGTGGCGACGGAACTGGTGGTTTATCCGGGGCAGTTTCACGGATTCACGCGGCCCAGTTTCATTCGTGACCGGTATGAGCGGTGGCTGGGGTGGTGGGATAAGTACTTGAAGCCTGCGCCTGCTCCGGCTGCCGCAGAGGTTAAGAAGTAAAACTGATGTAGAAGCACTTGTCCAGGATCCTCGGGAGGAAATGAATGAAGCTGATCTTCCTCTATGGACTGCCGGCGACCGGCAAGCTGACCGTGGCGCGCGAACTTGCGGTGATCACCGGATACAAGGTTTTTCACAATCACCTGGTTGTCGACATGCTGCAAGCGACGTTTGAGTTCGGCAGCCGGCCGTTTGTGGAGCTGCGCGAAGAGATGTGGTTGTCGGTCTTCGCGCAGGCGGCAAGGAACTCGTTCCCTGGGCTCATCTTTACCTTTGCGCCCGAAACAACGGTGCGCGCCTCCTTCATTTCCGCAGCGGTGAAGACGCTTGAAGAGAATGGCGGCACGGTCGAATTTTTCGAACTGACTTGCCCGCTTCCAGAGCTGAAACGCCGCATCGTAGACGCTTCGCGTTCGCAGTTCGGCAAGCTCAATTCCGTTGAGGGGTTTAAGCAACTGCAGGCCGAAGGAGCTTTCAACGCACCTGAAATGCCGAAGCCACGTCTTTCGATCGACACCAGCGCCGGAACGCCGGCGCGTGCGGCCCTGCAAATTGCGCGTGCCCTGGAACTGCCGGGAATGTCTGCGCCGGCGATTGCCACTTGAAAACGACCTAGTCTTCGAACGGCTCTGTTTCTTCAAACGGCTGGGCGCGCCTGGTACGCCGGTCGGAGGTGTCGCGCTCGGGCTCCGGCGCGCGGGATTGCGAAACGATGGCTGCGATCAGGGCAATAACCAGCAGGAGTGCGCCGGCACCCGCCATGGGAACGCCCACCAGGGCCGGAACGCCGGTCGTGGTGATGTCGAAATGGATGCTTGTGCCGGAGACGGGATAGGCGAGATTGAAAGCCGTAGAGCCGTGGCAGAAATAGAAGATGAGCCCCAATCCGGCTGCCAGAAAAACGACAGATCCAATCACCAGGCGATCTGATTTCATGGTTCCTCCGATGTACGGTTCGATCCTGCAAGCGGGACTGAGGTTTACGGCAATCCCGCATGCGACCGCCGCTACTGACACAGACTCTTCAACTTGTCGAAGGGTTTCGGCATGAACGCCGGATACGGCAGGTGACGCGAGTCCATGAATTGATCAGGAAGCGTTCCGCCATATTTGAGAGCCGCATCGGGGTCGAGCGCGTACGCCGCATCCTTCTCCACCTCTGGTAGAGATGCAAACTGGAAGCCTTGCGTACGCAGCAGGTTGAGCAAATCGGGCAGCATGAGCGTGGTAAACGGAGTGGCATGCAGCAGGATCACGTTGGGTATCTCGTGCCCGAACGCGATCTGCTCCTCCTCGCGCCCCAGCCGGATGTACTCGACGGCCGTTGCGAGGTAGCTCTGCTTGAGCCATGCGAGGGCGGCCTGATCCTGCCTGGCCACGCAGCGTCCATAAGTATCGTTCCAGGCATAGTCTTCGAAGTCCAGCGAAACCTGGGCAACACGGTAGCCATGTTCGCGAAGATAACTGCGCACGGCGCGGCGTTTGTCGAGGGTGTCGCCTTCCCACAGAAACGGATAGCGGAACCAATGCCAGTCGCGGCGGCCGGCAAACTCGGCCAGGGCAGGTTCGTTCTGCGCGATGTCGCGCTCGAATGCTTCCGCGGAATTCGCGGTAAGCGACATGTGCGACCAGGTGTGGCTACCGATGTTCATGCCCGCGTCGACCCATACGCGCAAAGCCTGCTGCGCGTCGGGATCGTTCTGGAGCTTGGCGGCGTTCACGAAGCCGTATGTGCCCTCAAGATGATTGGCCTTCAATTCGGCGGCCAGCGCCGTTGCTGTTTTGGTGCGGTTCTCTCCGGGAGGGAGACTCCCCGCGGCGGGCAGATCATCGAAAGTCAACGCGATCACCGGGTGCGCATCGAGGGGCGGCAGGGGAACAGCGGGCTTTGGCCCCGGCGCACCGGGCTCCGCATCGTGCGACGACTGGGCGATACATGCCGTGGCGGCGATGAGAACCAGACCCAACGAAGCAAGTCGCGGAAAAGGCATCTTCAACAGGGACTTGCCCCGAATTGAGTCGCTGGATCGGGCCGGATTGCGCATCGTCATTTCCGCAGCATACTATCCCATCGCGGCCGCGGTGCGACGCGCGATACTCCCTCGTCCCAGCCTCAAGTGATAGCCTTCCGAAGTACCCAAAATCAGGAGAATACCTGTGCGAAATACCTTGCAGTACTTTGCAGTAATCGGAGCCGTAGTGGGATGGACATTGGGGATGGCGGGCCAGCAACCGCCGGCGCGAGCCGCGGAAGTGGCGCCGGCCGCGGCAGTTAGTAACCCAAGTGACCAACCTTCGCAAGGAGAAGCTGCCACTGACCCGGTGGCCGATCCCAAAGCCGTAGTCGTCATGGGAAAAGCACGCTTCACGGTGCTCACACCCGAACTGATCCGCATGGAATGGGCTGCGGATGGAAAGTTTGAAGACCACGCCTCGTTTGTCTTTCTCAATCGCAAAATGCCGGTCCCGAAATTCACGCGTTCAGAAACGGAACACGGTCACAAGCTCACACTCAAGACCAGCGCACTTTCGTTGAGTTACGCTCCCGGCAAAGATGGCCGCTTCACGCCGGAAGACCTGACCATCGAACTGACCGTTGATGGCAAGCCTGTCACCTGGCATCCAGGTCAGTCGGACGATCAGAATTTGCAGGGAACCACCCGCACCCTGGACGGCGCGGTGGGTGAAAAGACCAAGGAGCCGATCGAACAGGGGCTTGTGTCACGCTCGGGATGGGCGATCGTCGATGACTCGTCGCGCCCGCTATTTGACTCCGCCGATTTCAGTTTCAAAGAGGGCGAGAAAAGTCCATGGCCGTGGGTGATGGAGCGCCCGGCCGGCGAGCGCCAGGATTGGTACTTCTTCGGATACGGCCATGACTACCGCAAAGCTCTGGGCGACTATGTGCGTGTGGCCGGCCGCATTCCGCTACCGCCGCGCTTCGCTTTTGGCGCGTGGTGGTCGCGCTACTGGGCCTATTCCGACCAGGAGATCGAAGAGATCATTCGCGGCTTCCATGAAAACGATGTGCCGCTCGATGTCTTCGTCATCGACATGGACTGGCATCCCACGTTCGGCATGCAATTCGGCACCATGGATGCCAGCGGTCACGCCAAGGGGTGGACCGGGTATAGCTGGAACAAGCTGCTCTTTCCGGATCCCGATCAATTCCTGGCCAAATTGCACGCCGATTCTTTGAAGACCAGTCTGAACCTGCATCCCGCTTCCGGAATCCAGCCGTGGGAAGACCGTTATCCGGAGATGGCGCGAGCCATGGGTGTCGATCCGGCCAGCAAGCAGTACATTCCCTTCGACCTGACCGACAAGAAATTCGCTACCAACTACATGAACCTGATTCTTCACCCTTTGGAGAAGCAGGGTATCGACTTCTGGTGGCTCGACTGGCAACAGGAAGCCAACACCAGGATGACGGGCGTCAGCCCGACCTTCTGGCTGAATTACGTTCACTTTACGGATCAGGAACGCGAAGGCCACCGCCCCCTCCTGTTCCATCGCTGGGGCGGCCTCGGCAACCACCGCTACCAGATTGGCTTCTCGGGCGACAGCGTTTCGGTGTGGTCCTCCCTGGCCTTCCAGCCCTGGTTCACGGCCACCGCGGCGAACGTCGGCTACGCCTACTGGAGCCACGACATCGGCGGGCACATGCCCGGCGCTGTCGATCCGGAATTGTTTACGCGCTGGGTCCAGTTCGGCGCCTTCAGCCCGATCCTGCGCACCCACACCACCAAGAACCCCGATTCGGAACGCCGCATCTGGGCCTACCCGGAGCCGTTTTCGGCCATCCTGCGTTCGACGTTCCAACTTCGCTATGCGCTGCAGCCTTACATCTACACCGAAGCGCGGCGTACCTACGACAGCGGCGTCGCCTTCTTCCGGCCGCTCTATTACGATTGGCCGGAGACGAACGAGGCGTACACCAGCAAAGGGGAGTACCTGTTCGGCGACCAGATGCTGGCGGCGCCCGTGGTCGTACCCGCGGAGAAGATGTCGGGCTTGGCGACAGAGAAAGTGTGGCTCCCGGAAGGCCAGTGGATCGAGTGGCCTACCGGCAAGCACTTCAACGGCCCCATCACAGCCGAGCGCAGTTTTTCGATCGAGCAAACGCCGGTCTATGTGAAGGCGGGCGCCATCGTTCCCATGCAGCCGCCCATGTCTCATACGGGCGAAAAGCCGGTCGATCCCCTTATCGTCAACCTGTGGCCGCTGCAACCTGGCGGGACTTCGAGCTACTCGGTCTACGAAGATTCGGGGGTTGCCGTCGAATACGAAAAGGGGGTCTTCGCGCGCACGCCCATCAAGGCATCGCAAACCGGCGACACACTGCGGGTTGAAATCGGACCGGTTGAAGGCAGCTATCCCGGCATGATGAAGGCGCGCGGCTATGAACTGCGGCTGGCCGCGGATTGGCCGCCCTCTTCCGTGACAGTCAACGGAACGCCGGTTCAAAAGGCGGGACCGACGGGCGCGGGCGGCTGGAGTTTTGAAGGCAATACATTGACGACTGTGATACCGGTACCGGCTGCCGCGGTTGATTCTGCGGTGACCGTGGAAGTGCGCCGGGCGGAGGGGCTTACTGCGCGCCGCGGCGAACTCGACGGCTTTCCCGGCGCCATGACCCGCCTGCGCGGCGCTTACGACGCCATGCACCAGACCTGGCCTGTGTCGTCGCCACCGGACATCCTGGTGGATGCGATGCAGGCGGGCGACCGGCTGGGCTATCACCCGGAGAAGGCCACTGAAGAGATTGCACACTTTCACGAGGTGCTGCCGCAAGCGCAGTCCGCGGTGGAGACCATCGGCCAGACGTTTGCCCAGCGCCTCGACGATGCCTTGAAACACATGGGCAACAACAAGCTGCAAGATGCGGAGGCGCAGAAGCAGCATCGCCTCGATGCCATGGCCAAGGCACAGAAACAGGTGAGCGAGGCAGGGAAGTAGAGAATCAGTGAAGGAGTGAAAAAGTAAAGCAGTGAAAAAGTAAAGCAGTGAAAGAGTGAAGTGCGCGTATCTAAAGTGATCGGGATGCAAAGCGTTCGCTGTGCATCCCGATTTCCTTCGAAGCAGCCTGGAGCAGCCCCGGTCGTTGGGCCTTTCCATTCATTCACTTCTTCGGTCTTTCACTTTCTTCACCGTGTCTACAGAAGGAGCTTGCGCGGCTTGCCTTGTTGTGCGGTGTAATTCGCCGGACGGCCGATGCTGACGTAGGTGAAGCCATGGTCGGCCATGTGCTGCGGCTTATACAAATTACGTCCGTCGATCACGATGGGGAAACGCACGGCGCGATTCAGCTCGACCAAGTCGATCTCGGCAAACTCTTTCCAGTCGGTCAGAATCAGCACTGCATCCGCTTCGTTCGCGGCCTCGTACACGTTGGCGGCGTAACGCATCTGGTCAGACGGCGGCAGCACTGCTTTGGCGCGCTCGGTTGCGGCGGGATCGTAGGCGGTCACAGTCGCCCCCGCTTCAATCAGCCTGCGTATCACGTCCAATGCCGGCGATTCGCGAATGTCATCCGTATCGCATTTGAATGCCAGTCCCAGGGCCGCGAGCCGCTTGCCGCGCAGAGTCCACAGCGCCGCGCGCACCTTGTTGTAGAAGACATCTTTCTGCGCGTCGTTGATGCGGCGTACTTCTTCGAGCAGTTGGAAGTTCAAACCCTGTTGTTGCGCCACCCAGTGAAACGCTGCTACGTCTTTGGGGAAGCAGGAGCCCCCGTACCCGAGTCCGGCGCGCAGGAATTTCGGACCGATGCGGCTATCCAGGCCGATTCCGGCGGCGATGTCTTCGATGTCCGCGTCCACGCTCTCAGCCAGATTGGCAACCGCATTGATGAACGAGATCTTCAGCGCCAGGAAGGCGTTCGAGGCATGCTTGATGATCTCGGCGCTCTGTTGTGAAGTCACCAGCAACTGCGCGGGATGAGCCGCATTGCAGGCGCCGGGAAGGGCATCGACCCGGTCATAATAGCTGCCGCCTGTGAGAGGTGCGTAGATGCGCCGCAGCAAGTCTGATGCGCGCTCAGTGCCGGCGCCGACCACGATGCGATCGGGGTGCAGGAAGTCGCCGACTGCTGTGCCTTCGCGCAGAAATTCAGGATTCGATACGACGTCGAAGTGGTCCGGATCGACGCCGCGCCGATGCAGCACACGCTGAATCCACTCATTGGTGTAGACCGGCACCGTGCTCTTCTCGACGATCACCTTGTAACTCTTGATCGCTCGCGCGATCTCAGAGACAACTGCCTCGACATACGAAAGGTCGGCTGCGCCGGTATCGCCCTGGGGCGTGCCTACTGCAATAAAGATTGCTTCGCTACGTTCCACCGCTCCGCTCAGGTCCGAGGTGAAATCGACGCCGCGGCCCAGGTGCTTCCCCAGCAGTTCAGGCAGATGCTCTTCGAAAATCGGGACCCCGCCTTCACGCAGGGTCTTCACCTTCGCTTCATCGTTGTCTACGCAAGTGACCTGATGGCCCATCTCGGCGAAACAAACCGCAGCCACGAGACCGACATAACCCGATCCAATCACACAAATGGAAACTGGCTTTACCATGCGGTGGTGATATCTCCTTTTGCTCCGTGCGGCAGAGCTGAAACTCGACTCGGCATTTTATAAAGGGCCGATGAAGTATGAGAGCCTGTGGATCAGCTTTGAACTAAGGTCTCTTCATTATAACTGTGCTGGTCTTTCTGGCCGGTGCAGTCTGTTACTCTTGCGCGAACTTTTAACAGCCGTCAACCTTTTCCGTCGCCCCGGCATCAGACCGTCTTATACTATTGCGATAAATACGTTCGTCCCAGATCGGCCCGGAATTCAAACTGAAATACCAACGTGAAGCCTGGGTTCGAAGGGACCGCTTACTCACATTCATGTGTCGGTAATGCCGACCACCGTTCTGACTTTAGGAGCCTAATCAATGAACCTTAGAAATGAAAAAGCTGTTGTTTGTGGCGCCGGTGGATTTATAGGCGGGCATCTCGTGCAAGCTCTTCTTAAGAACGGAGTCGACGTTGTCCGCGCTATCGATATCAAGCCGTTGGATGAGTGGTACCAGGTGTCTCGCGATGTGGAAAGCCTGAGCCTCGATCTCAAAGACAAGGACAACTGTCATACCGCCGCCAAGGGGGCGAAGGTGGTCTTTCAACTCGCCGCCGATATGGGCGGGATGGGCTTTATCGAGAACAACAAGGCCCTGTGCATGCTTAGTGTGTTAACCAATACGCACATGCTGATGGCTGCCCGTGAAGAAGGAGTGGAGCGATTTTTCTATTCCTCCTCGGCGTGTGTCTATAACGGCGACAAGCAGAAGAGCGCCGACGTCGTGGCCCTGAAAGAAGAAGATGCCTATCCCGCCCTGCCCGAGGACGGATACGGCTGGGAGAAGCTGTTCAGTGAGCGCATGTGCCGCCACTTCGAAGAGGACTTCGGCCTGCAATGCCGGGTGGCGCGCTATCACAACGTGTACGGGCCGCTGGGCACCTGGACCGGCGGCCGCGAAAAGGCTCCCGCCGCCGTGATTCGCAAAGTGTTGGAAGCGAAGATGTCCGGCAAGCATGATATTGAAATCTGGGGCGACGGCAAGCAGACCCGCAGTTTCATGTACATTGACGACTGCACTCAGGGCACGCAAATGATCATGGCGAGCGATATCCATGAACCGCTCAATCTCGGTTCCAACGAACTGGTCACGATCAATCAACTGGTTGACATCGTGGAAGAGATCGCCGGCATCAAACTGGAGCGCAAGTACAAGCTGGATGCACCCAAAGGCGTCAACGGGCGCAACAGCGACAACACAAAGATCCTGCAACTCATGGGTTGGGAGCCTTCAATCCGCCTCAAGGAAGGCATGGCGAAAACCTACCAATGGATCGAAAGCCAGATGCTGGTAGGTGCGCACAAGTAGACGTTTCAGCGCGCTGCAACTGCGGCGAAAGCCGGGAGGGCCTCCCGGCTTTCGTGCGTTTGGCATCTGTCTGCAGGTATAATCGGCCCCATGGCGGCGCCTGCGCAAACCGGTCTTCCCCAGTTATCAACCGACACAACAAGCAAGCTCCAAGCGCTTGAGAGTGAGCTTCAGCGATTGGGCAGCGTGATGGTTGCCTATTCGGGCGGCGTGGATTCGGCTTATCTTGCGGCCACTGCGCATCGCGTGCTCGGCGACCGCATGCTTGCCGTGCTGGCCGACTCGCCCAGCCTCGCGCGCCGCGATATGGAACAGGCCAGCGCCTTCGCCGTCTCGATCAATATGCCGCTGCGCGTCATCCTCACCGAAGAACTCGAGAAGCCCGAATATCAGCGCAACGATGCCAACCGCTGCTTCCACTGCAAGACGGAGCTTTTCGACGGCATGAAAGCCTTGGGAGCCGAACTTGGCTTCACCAATATCGCGTATGGCATGAACGTGGACGACACGCGCGACTTTCGGCCCGGCCAGCGTGCCGCGCAGGAGCACGAAGTGCTTGCGCCCCTGGCGGATGCGGGCTTGACCAAGCTTGAAGTGCGCGCCCTCGCCAAAGCTGCGGGGTATCCGCTGTGGGACCGTCCCGCTGCGCCGTGTCTCTCTTCAAGAGTAGAGTATGGCCGTACCGTAACTCGCGAAGTTCTGGAGCAGGTGGAGCGTGGCGAAGAGAGCATGCGGCAACTGGGTTTCCGGGAATTTCGCGTACGACACCACGGGGAGCTGGCCCGCGTCGAAATAGCCCGCGCGGAGATGCCGCGCGCGCTGACCATGGAAACGCTCGACGCCATCACCGCGAACCTGCGCAATCTCGGCTTCAAGTATGTGACCCTGGATTGCGCTGGATTTCGTTCCGGTTCGATGAACGCCATTCTGCCCGCCGATGTCTTGTTGCGGCGCGGCGCCTGATCCCCTCTACACACTACCGTTCCAAATACCGTAAAATCAGCCTCGATGCGTATTGGATATTTGGAATGCTTTTCCGGCATCAGCGGCGACATGCTGCTGGGAGCTTTCGTCGACGCCGGAGTTCCCCTCAGTCATCTTGCGGAAATTACCGCTTCGCTCAATGTCGGCGCTCGTCTCGAATCCCGCAAAGTGATGCGCGGCGGTTTGACCGGGACCAAGGTCGACGTCATTACCGCGGAGGACCAGGCGCATGACGCAAATCATGCGCATGACCACTCCGCATCGGGAGAACACACCCACGAAGCGCACACCCATGCGCATGCGGATTCTGATGTTCACCATCATGCGCATGAACATACCCATGAACACTCGCACGCGCATTTGCATGAGGATGCTCCTGCGCCCCTGCACCAGCACACGCACGAGCACACGCATGAGCACGAGCACACGCACGGGCCGGCGGATACGCATACTCACTCCCATACACATACTCATGCGCATGAACATGGGCACCATCGCTCCCTCTCGACGATTCTTGCCATCCTTCGCGACGCATCTCTCCCCGATGCAGTGAAGGGCAACGCGGCGCGCGCTTTCCAGATGCTGGGCGAGGCCGAGGCTGCGATCCATTCCATTCCGGTTGAGCGCGTGCATTTCCATGAAGTCGGCGCCGTCGACACCATCGTGGACATCGTGTGCGCAGCCGCGGCGGCCGTATACCTGGGTGTCGACCGCTGGCTCGCCTCACCGCTCAACGTGGGCAGCGGCACAGTAGATTGCGCACATGGCACACTGCCCGTGCCTGCTCCCGCCACGCTCGCGCTGTTAGGCAATGCGCCCGTCTATGCAGCCGGACCTCCCATGGAGCGCGTCACGCCCACAGGAGCCACTCTTCTTCGCATGCTCAACGTGGAATATGCATCCTTGCCTGCCATGCGCGTCACAGCCAGGGGATACGGCGCCGGGGGCCGCGACACGCCCGGCCAGCCGAACCTGGTGCGTGTTCTGGTTGGCGAAGCAAGCGAAGAAACGTCCGCCGTTGCGCCCATCGCGATCATTGAGACAGTGATCGACGATTCCACTCCGCAAGTGCTGGCGTATGTCAGCGAATTGTTGCTTGCCTCCGGCGCTTGGGATGTTTATCGCATCCCAGTACAAATGAAGAAGGGCCGCACCGGCATCCAATTAACCGTGCTGGCCAGTCCCGAACTGGTGCCCGCAATGCGCGATATCCTGTTTCGCGAAACCACAACCATCGGCCTGCACTGGCGCATCGAGAACAAAATTGCCTTGGCGCGTGAATTCGCCGCAGTGGAAACGGCATGGGGTCCGGTGCAGATCAAGATCGCGCGCTGGCCCTCCGGTGAAATTGCCAACGCGTCTCCCGAGTACGAAGATTGCCGCAAGCTCGCCGCGCAACACTCTCTCCCGCTCAAGCAAGTCATGCAAGAGGCCGCGCGCCTCTTCGCTGCACTCCCCGCAACAGTCAGGAAGGATCGCTGATGAATCGCGCACAGATCGAGGCGCTTTTGAATGAGGTGCGCGAAGGACGCACCCCGGTGCCGGATGCCATGGACCGCCTCCGCGACTTGCCGTTTGAGGATCTCGGGTTTGCCAAGCTGGACCACCATCGCGCCCTGCGCACCGGCATGCCGGAGGTCATCTTCGCGTCGGGTAAAACGGCAACGCAAGTGGCCGCGATCTTTGCCCGCATGGCGCAGGCCGGAGGCAATGTGCTGGCCACGCGCGCGTCCCGTGAGTGCTTCGATGCCGTGATGGCTCTCGAACCGCGCGCCACGTACCACGAAACCGCGCGCGCCATTACGCTGGAACAGGCGCCGCCCACGCCGGGCAAGGGAACGATCGCGGTAGTCTGCGCCGGCACCAGCGATCTTCCGGTCGCGGAAGAGGCGGTGGTTACCGCCCGCCTGATGGGCAACACCGTGGAACTCATCGCCGACGTCGGCGTGGCCGGCATTCATCGCCTGCTTGCACAGCGCACATCGCTGCAGTCGGCGCGCGTTCTCATCGTGTGCGCCGGCATGGAAGGCGCCCTGCCCACAGTGGTGGGCGGCCTGGTCAATGCGCCGGTGCTGGCAGTGCCTACCAGCGTTGGCTATGGAGCGTCGTTTGGCGGGGTTGCCGCACTGCTCGGCATGTTGAACACCTGCTCGCCCAATGTCTGCGTGGTCAATATCGACAATGGTTTCGGAGCCGCCTGCATCGCCACCCTGATCAATCGGCTCTGAGCTGTGAGCTCGAGCGAAGATCGGGTGCTGCCGCTCCTGACACAGCGGTTCCAGGTGATGACCATCACTGTCTGCGGGCTGCTCAAACCTCAATCATATTGAGTACATGGACAGCGTGCGCTCGTGTGATTCCGGCGCAGGAAATCGATTTTCTTAAGCATCGCCTATCGATTGGCAGGCACAATGCCGTTTTTCAACGGGCCTGAATAAAACGCATTCCATGCGATGCGCCTCGAGATTTCGTTGGATCACTCGCAGGAGTCTTCCCGGCGCATTCAGACTGGCTTCGTGCGCAAGATCTGCGCGGAGGAGTTTCGTGGCCCGTTCCCGATTGCCGCGGTGGCGCAGGATCTCGCAGATCTTCTTTCTGTTGGTCTTCATGGCCCTGCTCATCTTCACTTCCCTGCGTCCCTCCCCGGGCGGGACCGGGGACATCCATCTGCGCGCCCCGGTTCGCCTGTTTTTTCTGATCGATCCGCTGGTCGCCCTCTCCAACGCGCTGGCCAGCCACGCTCTCTATCGCGGCCTGCTGTTGAGTCTCGTCGTCCTGGTCCCCACCATCCTTCTGGGCCGCTTTTTCTGCGGATGGATCTGTCCCCTGGGCACGATGCAGCACTGGATCGGCACTATGCATTCCGAAGCCAAACGCGGAAAGCAGCGCATCGAATCCAATCGCTACAAAGGCTGGCAGACGGTGAAGTATGTGGTCCTGATTGCCGGCCTGGTGGCCGCCTGCTTTGGGTCCATGGCGCTGGGCTGGCTTGATCCTTTCAGTCTCCTCGTTCGCTCGGTCGGGCTGGCGCTTCTGCCCGCGTTCAACTTCGCGGCGCGCGCCGTGCTCGCCCCGCTCGAACACAGTCACGTCGCGGCGATCAAGACAACGGGTACGGTGGCGCATAGCGTGTTGCAGGCCACGATTCTCGATTTCCGTCAAACCCACTTCGCCCAGGGCCTCGTGCTTGGCTGTCTTTTCCTTGTCATCCTGTCGGCCAGCCTGCGCGTCACGCGGCTGTGGTGCCGCTCCATCTGCCCGCTGGGAGCATTGCTCGGCGTCGCCTCGCGTTTTTCGCTGCTGGGTCTGCATAAGGACGAAACCACTTGCAATCATTGCAACCGCTGCCTCTTGAATTGCCAGGGCGGCGACGATCCCATTGGCGGCGTGCCGTGGCGCAAGTCCGAGTGCCTCATGTGCATGAACTGCGTGGGCGCTTGTCCGGATCAAAGCCTTAAGTTCAAGTTCTTCCGCAACGAGCGCGAGGTGGCTTCGCCCGACCTCAATCGCCGCAAGACCCTTACCGGGCTGGCTGCGGGAGCCGCCGCGGTTCCGCTGATGCGTGCCAACACCGGCTTGGGCAAGGGCCGTCATGACCGCCTGTTGCGTCCGCCGGGGTCACTCGATGAGACGGAATTTCTTTCTCGCTGCATTCGTTGCGGCGAGTGCATGAAGGTGTGTCCCAACAATTCGCTCCATCCGACCCTCGATGAAGCCGGCTTGCAGGGCTTGTGGACGCCCATGCTGGTGCCGCGCATCGGCTATTGCGAGCCCAGCTGCGTGCTCTGTTCAGACGTTTGCCCAACCGGCGCCATCTGGCAGATCACGGCCCGGGAAAAAGGATGGGTGGTAGGGGTGAATGCGCAGGCCGGTCAGCCGGTTCGCCTCGGCACAGCCTTCTACGACCGCGGGCGCTGCCTGCCCTGGGGCGAGGCCACCGAGTGCATCGTCTGCGAAGAATGGTGCCCCGTTTCGCCCAAGGCAATTTATGTCGAGGAAGCCGATGTCATCGACTCCGCGGGCAACACCAAACGCCTCAAGCAGCCGCGCGTCGATCCCAGCCGTTGTGTCGGCTGTGGCGCGTGCGAGTATGCCTGCCCACTGCAGGAGAGGCCCGCCGTCTACGTCACCAGCATCGGCGAAAGCCGCTCCCCCAGCAGCCAAATTCTGCTTAACCGTAAGTAAGGGGCCTACGGGTCAAAGGAGTTAGTTTCGTGCACATTCATTCCCATGGTTTGAAACTCGGTGTTGTCGCGCTGGCCTTGGTCGCCGCTTTCAGTTTGTCTGCATGCAAGAAACATGTCGTGAATCCATTTCCCGCGTCGGGCGAAGTTTCCGGTTGGCAGAAGAGCGGCGATACCCGCGTCTTTGATGCCAAGGACCTGTGGCAATATATCGACGGCGATTCGGAGCAGTACATCCAGGCGGGCGTCGTCTCCACGTCCACGTCCGATTACAACTACCAGTCCAAGCTCGAAGCGGTGGTCGACGTGAACACCATGAAGGACGACGCGGGTGCGGTCAAAATTCTGAAGAATGCCCAATCGGCCGACGGGAAGACGGTGCAGCTTGGCGATGGCGGTTTCGCCTACGCGCAAAGTGTCGCTTTCCGCAAGGGCCCATATCTTGTCCGCATCGTTGGTTATCAGGGAGGAGCGGATACGCAACAGGCACTGCTGGCCCTGGCTCACGCTGTCGAAGCCAAGTTGTAAAACCGCCCGGCGAGGAGTCGCTCGCCGCCAACCGATCGCGAGGTTCGCCATGGAAAGCCGCCGTGAATTCTTGAAAGAAGCAGCCACAGGGGCCCTGGTACTGGGGACGCAAGGGAAATGGGCGCTGGCTAAAACCCTTGAGGCGCATGCCGATGCGGGAAAATCGCGCGTCGTGATCGCCCGCGATGCTGCCCTGCATGATGGGTCCGGCCAACTCGATGAGAAGCGCGTGGCGAAGCTTCTCGACCGCGCCATCGCTTCCTACACCGGGCGCGTCAAGCCTGTTGAAGCCTGGCAGCATATCATCGCGCAAGGCAATGCCGAGGGCAAGGTCATCGGTCTCAAGACCAATGGGCTCGGCGGCAAGGGCATTTCTACGCACGCGGCCCTGGTGTTCGCCGTCGCGGAGCGGTTACAGCAGGCCGGCGTTAAGCCGGGCAATATCCTGGTATGGGATCGCAACGCCCGCGACCTCCAGGTCTGCGGCCTCACCCTCAACACCGACCCCAGCCGCGTTCGTTGTTTCGGCTCCGATGTCTCCGGATACGAAGACAATCAGGAAAGCTGGGGAAGCGCAAAAATCAAACTCTCCAAAATACTCACGCGCGAATGCGCCATGGTCATTGGATTGCCGATCCTCAAGGATCACCAGATGTCAGGGGTGACCTTTGCCATGAAGAACATGTACGGCGTGGTCGATCGGCCTTTTGACCTGCATGCGGGGGGTTGCAATCCCGGAGTTGCCGACCTCAATTGCATCCCGGTGATCCGGGAGAAGGTTCGCTTCACCATCGGCGATGCCATGTCGTCTGTATACGATGGCGGTCCCAGCTTTCATCCCGAGCGCCTGTGGTACCCCAATGCGCTGGTCGTGGGCGAAGACCGCGTAGCCATCGACCACACCGCCTGGCAAATGATCGAGCGCAAGCGCGCCGAGTCCGGCTTCCAGACACTTGAGGCTGCTGGGCGTCCGCCGCGCTACATTGCCACGGCCGCCGATGCCGCGCACAATCTCGGCACTAACGACCCGCAGAAGATCCATCTGCTCGAGGTCTAGCGGCTTACCAGGAAGAGAGCCCCCATTTGCGTTTGCTTCGGCGAATACGATGTGGAAACGCAAAAACGAAGGCAGCGTGAAAAGAAACTCCATGGCCAAGGAAAACCAAACATCCGACGTGCCGAATCCGCCGCAGGGCCTCACCCGTCGTGAAGCCATGCTTCACGTGTTGCGCGCGGGCGGCATCGCGGCTGTGGCCGCGGGCGGCGGCTATTGGCTCAGCACCCGCAGCGCCCGCCCGGTTCCTGCGCTGGCAGAACAGGCCCGCCGCGATCATCGCACAACCGCAAATCCGCAACTGCCGCATATGAGCGTGGTGCAGGGCGGTGAGCCCCGGGCTCTGGTTCAACGCGCGTTAGCCGATCTCGGCGGGATGTCCCGCTTCATCGCCCGCCAGGATGTGGTCGTCATCAAGCCCAACATTGCCTGGGATCGCACACCCGAGCAGGCTGCCAATACCAACCCTGAACTGGTCGCGGAGGTGGTGCGCCAATGCTGGCAGGCGGGCGCCAAACGCGTCATCGTTACAGACGTCAGTTGCAACGAGCCGCGCCGTTGTTTCCAGCGCTCTGGCATCCAGGCTGCCGCGCGGGCCGAAGGTGCGGAAGTGATCCTTCCCGATCCGGAACTCTTCCGCGAAGTCGATATGGGCGGAGTCGCGCTGAAGAGCTGGCCAGTGTTCGCGCCGTTTCTCGAGGCCGACAAAATCCTCAACCTGCCCATCGCCAAGCATCACGGTCTTACCGGCTGCACGCTGGGCATGAAGAACTGGTACGGCATTCTCGGTGGCGAACGCAACCGCCTCCACCAGCAGATTCACCAGAGCCTCGCCGACCTTGCCGCGTTCATGCTGCCGACGCTTACCATCATGGACTGCTATCGCATCCTGCTTCGTAACGGCCCCACCGGCGGCAACCTCGAAGACGTGGCCCTTAAGAAGACCGTCGTCGCGAGCACCGACCCTGTCGCTCTCGACGCCTATGTTGCCAAGGCATATTGGAACCTCGATGCTGGTCATCTGCCTTACTTGCAGATGGCTGCGAATCGCGGCCTGGGCACGGTGGACTTCGACAAGCTCGCAGTGAAATTCAGCCCGTTAGGCTAGTCCGCATACATCACGGAGTTTTCGGCTGCGCGGGAGCCGTTGCGGGCGGCGCCTTCGCCGGGGCAGGTCTCTTTTTCTTGACTGTTGGCTTGGGCGGCGTGCAGGGCACAGGAGCCGGCGCCGGCTTGGCCTCTTGGGCTGCCGCCTGTTGGGCCTTGAGCGTGGCTTGCAGATCGACGACCTGTTTTTCCTGGCCCGACGCACTCTGCTGCAGGCTGTCGTAGTAAGTAATCCGCGCGGTCCCGAAGCTCTTGAGCGTCTGCTCCAGCGAGTCAATCTGGTCGCTGGGAGCAGAGACGCGGCTCCCCTCCTCAATCCGCAGAATGACGTCGTAGAGCGCGTCAAGATGCTTCATGAGGGGAATGGCCTTGCTCAGCGCACCGGGCGCTCCATCAGCCGCGTTGACCAGCGGCGGCAGATTGGTCTGCAGATCGTGGAGTACGTCTTTAACGTTTTCCGCCGCCTCGTCGCGCACTGATCCCTTCTTCCACTTGTCTGTCTTCAGAGACGTGAGAGTGGTCTGCACCTGCGTCAACACGGGTTCCAACACGGAGGATGCCGTTACCGGCGCCGAGGCCACGGCGGCCGGCGCCTCCGGTTGCGGTGCGGCGGCATTTGTCTGACCGCGCAGTATGATCGGCGTAAGAGTCAGCGTCAAAATCAAACCAGCTTGGAGAATTTGCATGGGTTTGCTCTCTTTGCTCGTACGAGCTCCCGAGTGAACAGCAGGGGCGGTCGATCGGCGCAGATCGTTCTCCGCAAATGGTCCGCTTCCACTTGGATGCGCCTGCCCTGCCCGGCAGCGAATGTCCTGAAACGTTGTAGAGAAAACCGTACGCTCCATCTACACCCACTCTCCGCCGCGCATCAGCGGCTCGGCTGTGCCCGACGACGTGATGCCATCGATGTCGAGCTGGTTCGACCCAATCATCCAGTCCACATGAATGAGGCTGTCATTCGCGCCCTTCGCGGCTAGTTGTTCCGGCGACATCTTGTCTCCTTCCCGCAGGCACGAGGTGTAGGCCTGGCCGAGGGCGATGTGCGAAGCCGCGTTTTCGTCGAAGAGGGTGTTGAAGTAGAGTAATCCGCTGGCAGCAATGGGCGACGAATGGGGTACCAGCGCGACCTCTCCCAACCGGCGCGCTCCGTCGTCGGTGTCGATGAGTTTCTGCAGCACTTCCTGCCCGCGCGTGGCCTTGGCCTCCACGATGCGTCCGTGCTCAAAGCGCACCCGGATGCCCTCAATCAGCGTGCCTTGGTAGGACAACGGCTTGGTCGCGGTAACCGTGCCGTCGGCGCGATCCTTGTGGGGGGCGGAGAAAATCTCTTCCGTGGGGAGATTGGGAATGCAATAAAGCCCGTTGCCCGCGGTGGTGCCGCCGCCCATCCAGATGTGATCGTCGGCCAGTCCCAGGCGAAAATCCGTTCCCGGACCGCGGTAGTGCAAAGCGGCATAGCGCCTGGCGTTCATATAGTCCGCGCGCTTGTGCAATCCCGCATCGTGCGCCTTCCAGTTGGCCACCGGGTCGTCTACGTCGACGCGCGACGTCGAGAAAATCGCATCCCACTGTTTGGCGAGAGCCACGTCGGGCGGGTCGTCCGGAAACATCGCGGCTGCCCATGCCGTCGTAGCGCAGGCCACGATGGTCCAGTTGATCTCATGCCGGGTAATCAATTCAAGTGCGGGCCGATATGCTTTTGAAACCGCACGGTTGGCGCGGCTAACCCTGGCGGGATCCTCATTCGACAGCAGCAAGGGACTTGCCCCGGTGATCGCCAGCCGCGCCGCGCCGCTCTTGAAGGCAGATCCCATTCCGTCGTAGAGCCAGGCTGCCGCATGATCGAAGGCTTCCTCGGGTGCGAGCCGGAACCTCATCAGGGTCGCCTCGTCGTCGCTGTAGAGCGTGGTCACCAGCGATGCGCCGGCGCGATAGGCCTGTTCGGTAATGCGCCGCGCCAGGGGGACTGCTTCGAGGGGCGCCGTCATCAGCAGTTCCTGGCCCGCTTTGAGTCCAAGTCCAACTTCGACAGCTACGCGTGCCAGCTGGTCAAGCTTTTGTGCGAATGTGAGTTGTTGAGCAAGGGTAGCCATATCGTTGTGCCGAATGCCTCCACGAGGCTATTGTCTCAAAGCCAACCCAGCCGCGTGCCGGGTTCTCAGAGCCATTCGAAGTGTGTTTGAATGAGGGGTTCGGTCAGCACCCGTAGTTGAGGGAGACATCGTGAAATCTTCGCGCAGAGATTTTCTCAAGGCCGGCACTGCTCTGGCTGCGGCATCCGTGCTTTGTTCCCGCAAATCGCTCGCCGAAGCCGCGACGGCCGCACCCCTTCAGCAGTTCAACTATAGCGAAGTCGAACTCCTCGAAGGCCCGTTACGTCAGCAGTTTCAAACCAACCATGCCTTCTACGCCGGCCTCGATGAAGACCGGCTCTTAAAACCGTTTCGTCAGCGCGGCGGAATTCCTGCTCCCGGAGATGACATGGGAGGCTGGTATAGCTGGGCGCCGCTCAGCGATCTGGACGCACGGCCCAATAACGGATTTGCCCCCGGTCACAGCTTCGGGCAATACCTTTCCGGACTGTCGCGGGATTACGCCGCCACCGGCGACAAGGCAACGCAGGAAAAAGTCCATCGCCTGGTTCGCAACTTCGCCCCTGCCATTTCACCGCATTTCTGGGACGACAACCGGTTCCCCGCCTACACCTACGACAAAATCTCGATCGGACTGCTCGACGCGCATCAATTCGCGAGTGCGCCGGATGCGCTGAAAGTTCTCGACAAAACGCTGGATTCGGTTTCGTCCCACCTGCCGCCGGGCGGGATTTCGCGCGCGCAGCAATACGCGCGACCCCACAAGGACGACTCGTTCTGCTGGGACGAGCCGTACACAATTTCCGAGAACGCGTTCATCGCGTTTCAGCGTGGTGCAGGCAGCCGTTACAAAGATCTCGCTGTCCGCTTTCTTGCCGATGACTGGTATTGGGACCCGCTTGCCAATGGGCAAAATGTCCTGCCCGGCAAACATGCCTACAGCCATGTGAACGCGATGGGCAGCGCTATGCAGGCTTATCTCGTATTGGGCAGCGAGAAGCACTTGCGCGCGGCGCGCAACGGGTTCGACTTGGTTCGCGCTCAGAGCTTTGCGACTGGCGGATGGGGGCCGGATGAAAGTTTTCGCGAGCCGGGCAGCGGCGAACTGGGGCAGAGCCTGGACAAGACGCACTCCAGCTTTGAGACGCCGTGCGGTTCCTACGCGCATTTCAAAATCACGCGCTACCTCACCCGCGTGACGCGCGACAGCCGCTATGGCGACAGCATGGAGAGGGTGCTCTACAACTGCATCCTCGGAGCGAAACCCATCCAGGAAGACGGCCGCGGCTTCTACTACTCCGACTACAACCGCGACGGCTCCAAGGTGTATCACCCGTATCAGTGGCACTGCTGCACCGGCACCTATTCGCAGGTGACGGCGGATTATGGGATCAGTTCGTACTTCCACGACGATGATGGTGTATACGTAAACCTTTTTGTGCCTTCGCGCGTGAGGTGGAACCGTGGCGGGGCGGGCATCGCGCTGACGCAAAAGACCCATTATCCGCACACGCCGGCGACGGAGATCGTGGTGGAAACAGACAGGCAGGCTGCGTTTGCCGTGTATCTGCGGGTGCCGGCGTGGGCGGGTCCGAAGACGACGATCGCGGTGAACGGAAAGCGGATGGATGGAACGATCGAGCCGGGCAAGTTCGCGCAGATCAAGCGCACGTGGAAGAACGGCGATCGCATGGAGATGGAATTCGACATGCCGACGGCGCTCGAGGCTGTCGATCCCCAACATCCACGCATGGTTGCGCCGGTGCACGGGCCGCTGGCGCTGTTCACAGTGGGCGCGGTGCCGGCCATGGTGCGGCGCCAGGACTTGCTGGGCGCGACGCAGGTGGCGGCGGGATCAACCGACTGGCAGGTGAAGACGGAGGCCGAGCCCATGACGCTGCGGCCATTCGCAGCGATCCGGGACGAACACTACGGCTTGTATCTGAACGCCGAAGGCTGAGAGGCAGCGCCGGAAAAATGTGGATGATTCAGGTCAAGAATGGGGGACGCGCAGAGTTACTTTGTAGTAACAACGGCGCCCAAAACGAGGCGTGCAGATCTTTGTGCAGAGCGAGAGTCTTTTTTGCCGAGTTGGGGCAAACGGGTTTTTGGCTAACATTGGATAATTGGATGTAAATCCTTTTATACGTTGAAGATATGAGCGATTTCGACGGTGTCTAAAAACAGTGATTTTAGCGTATTTCTTGATTTTTGGTTACTTCAGGCGCGAATTTGCACGTGTATCCTTATGATTCCAATCGAGATACGCTAGCTTGCACAGCGCAATAACAGCAGCGATTTTTCATGCTTTTCAGGGCGAAATATTGAAGAGACAACCGCGGCACACGAGGTTGCGTGTTTAGCGGCAAACACCCGACTCGGGGAAGCAGTGAAGGGACGACGGTGGCGTTAAGCGTTCAAGAGCAATTCGGGCAGATCGACATTTACGTCTTCGACCAGATACTGCGGGGGAATATCGCAGGGGGCATGCGCGTGCTGGATGCGGGCTGCGGTTTCGGGCGCAATCTGGTTTACCTGCTGGGCGCAGGGTGCAATGTGTTTGCGCTGGACCAGGATGCCGGGGGCGTGGAGCATGTGCGCCAGCTCTCGGCATCGCTCGACACCGGACTGCCGGCGGAAAATTTTCGAGTGGGCGCCATCGAGGCCATGCCGTTCGCCGATGGATTCGCGGATGTGGTGCTGTGTTCTTCAGTGCTTCACTTCGCGCGCGACGACGATCATTTTCTCGCCATGGTGTCGGAGTTGTGGCGGGTGGTGAAACCCGGAGGGATGTTGTTCTGCCGGCTGGGTTCGCGCATCGGCATGGATTTCCAGCCGGTGCGCGGGCACAAGTTCATAGTTGGCGATGGCTCGGAGTGGTTCCTGGTGGATGAGGACATGCTGATGGATCTGACCGAGGAGATGAATGCAGTGCTGGTCGATCCGCTGAAGACGACGATCGTGCAGGATTACCGGTGCATGACGACGTGGGTGCTGCGGAAGAGAATCGCTAGTCAGGAACGAGGCTGATGGAGAAGCGAGATTCCTGTCCTCGTCGAATGAAGTATGGGCAACCAAACTTCCGAGAGGATCCACAATTTCCTCCGAACTGGGGTTTAAAACTCTTTGGCGGCGGCTACTTCTTTTGCTCGTACTCGCTCCTGTAACGTTCGCGACATATCTGCTTCCCCCACCACTTGATGTCCTGACGCTCGAACCAGTGAGGAACATCATCGCCGAGCGGATTCAGGGTTGAGTCGGTAACATCCCCGGTCCCCAAATGCGAGGGACCGGGGGCACCCTCATATGTGGTCTGGAAAGATCCGGGACCGGGGCCACCCGCCTATGCCTTGGGCGGCCGATAGGCGTTCAGAGCGCATTGTCTGGCCCAGTGTGCGGTCCAGCGGATGACGGGCTCGGCGAACTTTTCGGTGGTGTAGTCAAGGCGCGCCTTGATGGTGTCGCGGCGCAGCTCTTCAATTTGCTTCTCGGAAAGCGGTGTTACAGTCACTTGGCCATCTTCGATCACGACGCGCCCTCCGGCATTAATGGCGGACAGCAGGTCGGCAGCGGCCTTGGTATCGCCATGCGCATAGAGATTTCGGATAAACTTGCGAAAATCCTGCATGATTTCCCTTTCGCTCTCCGAAATCAAGCCGATTCGTTTTGCGCGCTCGATCAAGCCGTAGAGGTTGCTTGGAAGCGCCCTCTGGGGTTGACGATTCTTCTTCTCAAAATGAGGGATGGTGGTCGCCAGGAAAGATTCCACGAAGGCGCCGCAGAGGCAAAGTGCAGCAAAATCCTGGTTGAAAATGAAGCAGAAAGCCATGTCATGCCAGATTGACTTGCATTCCTCGGGAAGCTCGCGCGGCATGCGGGTGAGCAATTCGAAGCGCTTCTTGGCTTTGGCGGACTCCTTCTCCAGGCTCCGCAGAATAGCATCTACAAAATGGATCGTGTCTTCCTTGTTGGGACTCTCGGCCATGGGATTCCTCCTCGCAGGCTCTTGCGGACGGACCGCTAATCTGGAGTGAAGGTGGCGCGCCCAAGTCAAAATTCCCAGCAGAATAGCGTGCCCAAGTCGGCCATTTCGCAACGGGAATGATCACGCCTAGAATTGTAGCCGCATAATTCCCGAGTCACCGCCGAAATCACGGGTTTCCTGCGTAGCCCTTTGGAGACGAGAAGCATGAACGAAAGACCCGCGGCTAAAGCCGCTCTGATTGCAACCTTGCGTTCAGGGGCCTGAAGGCCCCTGCTCCCTCCGTCGGCGACCTTTGCTCCCTCCGTCGGCGACCTTTGCTCCCTCCGCCGGCAACCCTGGCTCCGTTTCCGCCGGCAACCCTGGCTCCGTCTCCGCCGGCGACCCTGGCTCCGTCTCCGTCGATGGCGCTGTCGATTTCTGATTTTCGGGGCGGGTGACCGCCTGCTCGGAAGTTACATCCCTCAGGGGCTGAAGCCCGATTATCAGGGCGGGCTCTGGCGGCACGACTGAATTCGTGCCCTGACACTCCGTGCCTCTTGTGAGCACATCTCGCAGCTTCAAGAAATGTTCGAAGCGGTCGAGTGACCGCCGATTGGGAAGCTTCAACAGCAAAGGCAAGAACAGCCGCAGATCCCTCCGCTTCGCTGCGGGATGACGCCTCTAAGGGTGAACGCGATTGATGTCTGGTTGGGGCGGATCATTGCGGTCATGTTTCAGCCAGCGCCGTTGCAAGCGACTCGAAAGCCATAGTCAGCGTATTTGAATTCCGGCGGGATGCTGGAACGTGCCGAGCATTGTGAAATCTTGATCTGGTGGCGCCAGGAGCCTCCGCGCGAAGCTTTTCTCTTGCCTTCTTCCGGTCCTTGTGGATTCCGCTCAGGGGAGATCGCATAGTAGTCGGCCGCGAACCAGTCGCTGCACCACTCATGCACGTTCTCGCACATGTCGAATAAGCCGTAGTCATTCGGCCTGGATTGGCCGACTGGCTCAGGGCCGGTGTTCCAGCGAGCGTGGTAGCCGGGGCGCGACATCGGCGGATCATTGCCCCAAGGGAATGACATTCCCTGGGCATCGCCGCGGGCGGCCCGCTCCCACTCGGCTTCTGTAGGAAGTCGATAGTGCGAGCCGGTCATGGAGGAAAGCCACGCGCAATAGGCCACAGCGTCAAACCAGGAAACCGCCACCACAGGCTGCCGGGGGTGAGAGAAGCGGGGGTCGTTCCAGTAAGGGGGCGGCACGTTTCCAGTGGCGTCCAGAAAACGCGCGTACTCCGCAACGGTAACCTGGGTGGCCGCCATGGCAAAGGATTCGAGGCAGACGCGATGAACGGGGCTTTCCACGGCCTGACCAGCGTCGGACCCCATGAAGAACCAGCCAGGGGCGATGTGAATTCGGAACGGTTCGGGGATCGGCACGCGGCAGGCACCCAGGGTCATGACGGACCAACGCCAAAAATTCTTCCATTCCATGTTAACGTGCGGCCGGGGCGGGCCGCGTTTGGCCGGTGTGAGCCCTCGACGTACAGGGCGTGGGGGAAGCGCGAAGACGTGTGCCATGAAAAATATCGACAAATGGCCTGACCGGCTACCGAAATGGTTTGACGTTACTTCCGATGGGGATGGAAGATGGAGGGGTTTTCAAAACCTTAATTTCGGCTTGCGTTTGAATTTATCGGACCGTAAGGAGTTGTCGATGAAGTTATTCGCGTTGTCGATATTGATCCTGAGCATGCTATCCAGTTCTACGCTGGCGCTTGCGGAGGGCCCCATCCCCTTTAGCGCATTGGCCAAAAACGGGGGCGCCTATGCGGCGGCGATTCCGTGGCAAGACGCCCAAAATAACGCGGCGGGGGCACCTATTCAGACGCGCCCGCAAAGCCACATGACATCCGGTGGGAAGGTCATGACGGGCGTGGGGATTGGGCTCATTGCCGTCGGCACCCTGGTTTTCGTAGCCGGGGTTGCGGCGACGAACGATTCCTGGTTTCATAACGCTGCGGCACCCTGCATGGGAGCCGGAGCCGCAGTCGGCGGGGGCGGGGTGGCCCTGATTGTTTTTGGGAATCGCCGGCGAACGGCGAAATAAGCAAAGAGCGCACGAGTTCCAGACCGAACGAGTGCCGCGGCACGACTTAGCAGTCATGCCGCGGACATTTCCTGCTCCCCGCGGGTTTGCCGGCTTGCATTTTCCGCAAGCCGGCGCCGCCGGCGATCAGGGGCGGTCGTAGAAGCGGAAGAAGAGCGATGGCTTGGCGCATGGCTCGGCGCGGGCGACAAGCTCGCCGGCGTGCTTGTCGGTGATGGGATTGAAGTCGCGGGCCAGTTGTACATTTTCTTCAAGCTGGGCGATGGTGTCGCAGCCGATGATCACGGTGCTTACGGGGCGCGAGAGGGTGTAGTACATGGCTTCGCGCATGGTGAGGGTGCCGGGATTACTGGTCTGGATGGTCATGCCTTCCCAGGATTTTTTCTGCTGTTCGATGGGCGGCGGGTTCCATGACGCGAGAATGCGGCCGCGGCCGGGGATCTTCATGCCGATGATGCCCATTTGCTTTTCGACGGCGAGAGGCAGGAGGGCTTCGTTGAAGCTGTAGTGGTGGGGATCGGCGGCGTTCATGGCCATGAGGATGGTGTCGAAGTCGTGGCGATGAATGCACTCCATCAAGGCGTCGGGACGGTAGTGGCCGGTGATGCCGAGATGGCGCACCACTTTCTGATCCTGCATTTCGAGCAGGGCTTCCATGGCGCCGCCCTTGGCGAAGATCTCGTTGACGTCGAACAGGGTGCCGACGTCGTGCAATTGCCACAGGTCGACGTGATCGGTTTGCAGCAGCTGCAGTGATTTTTCAATCATGCGCAGGGAGGCGTCGCGGGTGCGCTCCTTGGTCTTGGTGGCGAGGAACGCTTCATGGCGGCGGGTGGCCATGACCTTGCCGACGTATTGCTCGCTCCAGCGCAGCGGGCCGCCGTAGATGGAGGAGGTGTCGATGTAGTTGACGCCGAGATCGAGAGAGCGCTCGATGATGGGCACGGCGACATCGAAGTTGTTGGCTTTCTCAAGGGAGGCCTGGCCGCCGAGGGAGAAGATGCCGACCTTGTAGCCGGTCTTGCCGAGGTTGCGGGTGGGCATCGCCTTTTGCGTAACGGGATTGGAAGGCAGCGCCGGCAATGATTTGTTGGGAGTGACGGCAAAGGCGGAAGGCGCCAGCAGGGCGGCGGTGACGGCGCCGCTGGCCTTAAGAAAGTCGCGGCGGCCGCGGCCGCTGGTTAGGGCATCGTGATCGTTCATGGATATCTCCTGGCGGAACATGGGAGCTGTATGCGTCTCCCATCATAGACCGCGTGAAGGAAGGAGGAAACCGGAAGGCATCCGGAGGGGGCTGGGAGTGCGGCCAGGAAAGAGCCGGCATCAATCCAGGCGGGTCAGGAAGGCTTCGCCTTCCGCGGGACGCAGACTGCGGGCGATCACTTCAGCCTGCTCGCGGTTGTCGCCCTGGGGGCGGATGCGCACCCAGAAGCTGCTTTCCTGGCCGGGGAATTCGATGACACTGGCGCCGGGATATTCGCTGACGAGCTGCGATTTCAGCTTCAGGGCCTGGCGCTGGCTGTGAAAGGCGCCGATCTGCACGCACCAGCGGCCGCCGGTCTCGATGGGCTTGGGGGTCTGGTAGACATCGAGGCGCACGCGCACGATGCCGGCGCGATAGATGCCCGTGGCCTTGGCCGATGCTTCAGTGAGATCGACGATGCGGCCGTCGACGAAAGGGCCGCGATCGGTGATGCGCATGGCGGCGTATTGCCCGGTCTTGAGATTTGTGACGACGACGAGGGAGCCCATGGGCAGAGTGCGGTGGGCGGCCGTGAATGCGTCGTCGTCGAATACTTCGCCGTTGGCGGCGCGGCGGCCCTTGTAGGGCGCGGTGTACCAGGTGGCTAATCCCACCTCAGTCCGCAGCGGGGGATGGGTGTTGACAAAGCGCATATCTTCCGCGCTCACTCCGCCGGGCGGCACGGGGGTGGGGGGAATCCGGGCGGTCGTCCCGCTGGTGGGCGGGGGCGCGGGCAGGGGGGGCGCAGCAGGTTCAATCACGGGCGCGGTCGGCTGTCGCCGGGAGGCAGTTTTGGGATGATGCGAGCAACCGGCGACAAACAAGACGCTGAGAGCCAGGAGTGCGGGCGCTGTCCTGCGCGTGACACCATTGGCTGGAGAGAATCCACTCATCCGGCGTGGGGACCCTTGGGCGGATGAGCGCTGTTCTCAAAGCGGTCAGCAAGGTTGCGCAGGGTGTCGGACAGGTTGCGCATCGCCGAGATGGATTCGCGGCGGACCTGGGGTATGACCGCATCATTGACGTAGGCGACGGCGTGCCGGAGTTCCATCTCGATCAATTCGACGGCCTCGTCAATGCGCCGGCCGCAGGTGTCTCTGGCTGGCCCTGGGCCCGGTCCGGGAGGCGTATTCGTGTTCATGTCATAACCTCGTTGGCGTCGCGTGGGCTTGCGACCCGTTCTCAGTCTGCGGCGAGGCCATGCGGGCGTCAACGGCTGGCGCTCAAGGTGTGCCGCCCTGGTCACCTCTCGCCGGTCACGTGACCTGCGCGCCCGGTGTTTCCGCGCCGGGACGGGCGTGTGACATTTTGCGGTTCGATTTCGTCACTGACCACAACGAGTAAGACTGTCTATCGTCAATGTTGGTTGTCGGGTGTTTCGAGTATGCTCGATGCCTGCCATTCTGTGAGGCGGGTCAAACATTCAGAGGCAATTGTTCATCTATGTAATTCGAGTACCGGGAAATTACGTTTGGGAGGGTTGTGATCTTAGCGCATACCAGGGGCAACCGAGCCCGCGGGTCGGGACAAAATCTGCGTCTTGCCGGTTTGCTTCTGGCTTTGGCGATTCCTTGCAGCCGCCTGTGGGCGCAGGGAAATGAGAGCCCGGCGGCCGAGGCGGCGCTTCCCGATGCGCCTGCCGCACAGACCACGGCCGCGAGCCTGGAGCCCAGACCGAGACCGTGCCCGGTTCCCAAGGACACGAAGGGCGCGGGGCCGGGGGCGACGGTATCAGCCTCTCCGTCCGACGGGTCGTCAGTGGGACAACCGGCGGCACAGCCAAGGTGCGTACCGCCTGCGATGAACTGGTATCAGCGTTTCGTGCGGGGACCCCAGGACAAGCCGCTAACACCGAAGGACAAGGCGTGGCTGGCCGCCCGCAACATGGTCGACCCGTTCAATACCATCACAATTCTGGGAGAGGCGGCCATCTCCGTCGGTTCGGATTCGCATTCGCCGTATGGTCCGGGGATGCCGGGCTATGGGCGTTATGTAGGCGTGAGCTTTACCCAGGACCTGACCGGCGAGTTCTTCGGGACGTTTCTGATCCCCACGATTGCGCACCAGGATCCTCACTACCACCGCATGCCCAATGCCAAGATTCCGCGCCGTATTCTGCATGCGGCGTACCAGGTGGTCTGGACGCAGGGGGATAACGGCAGGGGCATGCCGAACTACGCCAACCTGGTGGGGTTCGCCATCGATGACCAGATCAGCAATCTGTATGTGCCGGGGCGCGAGACCAATGCGGACGCCCAGGCTTCCCGCTACGTGATCGGCCTGGCGTCTGCGCCCATCGGCAATTTCATCACGGAATTCCTGCCCGATGTTGCGCGGCGCATCCACGTCCAGGTGGTGGTGATTCAGCGCATCATCAACCAGGTGGCGCGCAATGAGGGCGGACAGCCGTAGCCGTTGGCCTCGGTTCGTTGACGCGAGCGGCGGTTCCCGCGGCGCCGAGTCATTGCAAGAGGATCACGTCGCCTCTGCGTTCCAGACGCTGTATTGACGATCACCTTCAGGAGCAAAAGACCGAGACTATGCTATGCTCCTGGTCAATCACCAAGCTAAGGAAAGCCATTCATGTCTCTGGGAAACCGTCGTCTGCTCGCTCTGGCGGGCTGCTTTTGCCTGCTCGTTGTTGGTAATTCAAGCCCCGCTGCTAAAGCACAGACGAGTGCAGCGATGAATGGACTTGGATGGGGGGAAGCAGCAAACTCCCCTGCGCGGATAATTGTGGTCAGCCCGGAGTCTATGGCACGTTGGGCACACCGGTCGCCGGAAACGTTCCCGGGGGCCGCGAGGGCGCCACAAGCTGGACCGATAGCAGCGGCAATTTCTGGCTCTTTGGCGGTTCAGGCTACGATTCAAAGGTTTATCCAGCGAATGAATCCGGCACTTTTCCGCACGATCTAAACGACCTTTGGGAATTCGATACTTCCAACCAGGAGTGGACCTGGATGGGGGGCAACGACTTAGTCAATTGTGGAACGACAGGATATCGATGCGTTCAGCCGGGAGCTTACGGCACATTGGGCGAGCCCGCAGAAGGAAACATCCCCGGAGGCCGTTATAACTCCGCGAGTTGGGTCGATAAAAGGGGCAATCTCTGGCTCTTTGGCGGCAACGGCTTCGATGGCGTCGGCGACAACGGTTATCTCAACGATCTTTGGGAGTTCAATCCATTCACGAATGAATGGGCATGGATGGGCGGGAGCAATGCGGTGGGAACGGGTGTCCTGGCGGGGGTATATGGGAGCCAAGGTACCCCCGCTGCCGGGAACGCTCCCGGTGGCAGGATGGGCGCCGTTACCTGGACCGACAACAGCGGCAATCTCTGGCTATTCGGCGGCCTGGGCTACGATGCCGGCGGGAATCTCGGCAGTCTCAACGATCTCTGGGAGTTCAACCCGACTACGAATGAATGGGCGTGGATGGGTGGAAGCAGTACAGTGCGGAAGACGAGCGATGGCTCGGGCAGCCAGCCTGGAGTGTACGGCACACGGGGTACGCCGGCAGCCGGGAACATCCCTGGGGGCAGGCAAGGTGCTAATGCTTGGACGGACAGCAGCGGCAACCTCTGGCTGTTCGGGGGAGCCAGCAATTCCGGAAACAACAACGGCCGTTTCAATGACCTCTGGGAGTTCACACTGTCGACAGGTGAATGGACGTGGGTGTGCGGCAGTAACGCGCCAGGAGATGCTGGCCTGACATACGAGCCCTGTGGCGACTTGGCAACGAACGGCGCCGTTAATGGGTTTGTTCCCGCAGCCCGCTGGCAAGCCACGAGCTGGACAGACGGTGCGGGCCAGCTCTGGCTTTTCGGTGGAGTCTCCGTATCACTCTGGGGACCCGAAATGAACGACTTGTGGGTATTCAACCCCTCCTCAAAAGAATGGGCATGGGTGAGCGGCCCCGGCCAACTTACCGGCTATGGCTACAGCGGTGTCTATGGCACTATGGGTTTTCCCGCCGCTGGAGACATCCCTGGCGCTCGAGACTCGTCGTCCGACTGGGTTGATGCGAGCGGCAATTTTTGGCTTTTTGGAGGGGAAGGCTATAGTAGTGTCGCGTACTACGGCTACCTCAACGACTTTTGGATATTCAGTCCGTCGGGGACCACCGTTCCTCGCGCTGCCACGCCTTCATTCAGCGTGACCACCGGCATTTATGGTGCAGCACAGGGGGTCACGATCTCAGATACGACCACCGGTGCAGTCATCTACTACACCACCGATGGGACGACGCCGACGGTTTCGTCCACCCCATACACGGCTGCTATCACCATCTCGTCTACAGCGACGCTGAAGGCGATTGCTACAGCCGACGGCTTTTCCACCAGCCCACTCGCTTGGGCGACCTATACAATTGCGCCGCCCGCGGCTACTCCAACGTTCAGTGTCCAAGGCGGCACCTACAGCGCGGCACAGACGGTGACTATTTCCGACGCAACGCCGGGCGCAACGATCTACTTCACGACGAACGGAGCGGCGCCGACGGCTTCCTCCTCTGTTTACACCGCTCCAGTCACTGTGTCGGCTACCGAGACACTGAAGGCTATCGCGACGGCCAGTGGTTTTGCCCCCAGCGCGGTCGCGAGCGCGAGCTATGTCATCAACCTGCCCCCGGCGGACTTTTCCTTCGGAGTTTCGCCCGCATCGCTCACCATGACCGGCGGCCAAAGCGGGACCACAACGGCGACGATTACACCCCAGAATGGCTTCAATTCGGCAGTCTCCTTCAGTTGTTCGGGATTGCCATCGGGAGGTTCGTGCAGCTTCGCTCCCGCGACCGTGACTCCGTCGGGCGCACCGGCTTCGACAACGCTCACTGTGTCTACGGCAAAGTTGAGCGCCTCCGCGAATCACCGCGGCATCCCCATCGTGCCTGAAGCAGCTTTGGCCGCCATTTTATGTTGCCTTGGCCTGAGGAAGCGGCGCGGTCTTCACATGTTTCTGCTGTTGAGCATGGCTGCTGTCGGGGTTACACTCTGCGGCGGATGTAGCGGCGGTGGGTCTGCCAGCACCGTGCCGCCTCAACCGGTGACATCCACGGTCACGGTCACGGCGACGTCGGGAACCTTCCAGCACACGTCGACGCTCACTCTGACACTGAACTGAGCGAGGTCGACAGCGGTTAAGCCATTGGCGGCAAGGAGTTTCGGGGCAGGCGATACTCGCTCCCGAAGCTCCGCTGTTCCTCCCCGTTCGCTGCGCGCAGGCACCATTCAACCGTCGTAATCGCCGTTCGCTGCAGGGAATTTGGGTAGAGCGGGGTGGCCGGGTACCCTAGCCATGCATTCTTCCGCCTGGGGTCTCGCGATCCGGGAAGCGGCCGGGGCAGGATAGCCGGCGAAAATTCGAAGGAGATATACCCAAAAAATGTCCAAAGCGATCAAGTATGCCGAGAAAGCAGCCGTTTACGCGGCCAAGGGCGCGTGGGCGGTCTACGAGAGACTCAACCGCATCAGCCCCAACCCCGGTTTTACGCCCAAGTGGAGCGATAAGCCGCTGCTGAAGAGCTACGAGAAAGAGAAGCCGCCGTTAGGGTGGCCGCGCACCACCGATTCGCTTTGCCCCAAGTGCGTCCCGGAGATCCGCAAGCAGATTCTGGACGGCAAACTTCCGCACGAAGTCCTTCTGAATGAGAAGGTGGGCGAGATCAAGGCGCAGATCATCGAGCGCGACGGGCAAATCCTGATGGTGAAGGATTGCCCCAAGCACGGGCACTTTGAAGACGTAATGTCGATCGACACCAAGTTCTTCAAGCATCTGGAAGAGAGCTTCCCGGGCCGCGACATTCGCGCCCACGGCAAGGGCGACGAGAAGCTGCACAACCATGGCACGTCCACAGTGACCCACGGACGCGGCTCGGTGTTGACGATCGACCTGACGAACCGCTGCAACATGATGTGCGACCCGTGCTTCATGGATGCCAACCAGGTGGGCTTCGTCCACGAACTGACGTGGGACGAGATCAAGACCATGCTGGACAACGCCATCACGATCAAGCCCCGGCGCCAGATGAGCGTGCAGTTCTCCGGCGGCGAGCCGACGCTGTCGCCGTACTTCCTGGATGCGGTAGCTTACAGCCGCAAGGTGGGCTACAACAGCGTGCAGGCTGCCTCCAACGGCATTGAATTTGCGAAGAGCAAGGAACTCTGCCGCGCCGCGGCGGAAGCGGGCCTCCGCTATGTGTACCTTCAGTTCGACGGCATCGGCAATGCGGCCAATTCGCACCGCAAGGTCGGCAACCTGTTCGACGTGAAGCTGCAGGCGATCAACAATCTGCACGAGGCCGGCGTGGATATCGTCCCGGTGACGACCATCATCAACGGCATCAACAACGAGCAAGTGGGCCGCATCATCGAGTTCGCCCTCGACAATCCCAAGAAGATCAGCTTCCTGAGCTTCCAGCCGGTCAGCTTTACGGGCCGCGACGAGGACATCTCCGACGAGCGCCGCATCGCGCAGCGCTACACGCTTTCGCACATGGCGCACGATGTGAAGAAACAGGTTGGCCTGGGCGAGCCGGAGCGCGACTGGTTCCCGATCAGCTTTATGAGCACTTTCTCGGACTGGGCCGATCTGATTCATGGACCGACCGCCGAGTGGGGTCAGCTGTCGTGCGGATGCCATCCCAACTGCGGCATCGGCATGGCCCTGATGATCGACAAGGAAACCAAGGAAGCGGCGCCGGTGACCGCGTTCCTGAACATGAACATCGTGGCCAAGGATCTGGCCAAGGTGAATGACGCGGCGCGCGGCAAGTTTCTGTCCGTGCTCGGATTCGGATTGGCGCTGCTGCGCAACTACGATCCGTTCCAGGCGCCGACCCACTTCAAGATCACCGACATGTTGAAGAAGATGGACAAGACCTTCAACGCCACCGGTAAGGATTACGGCAGCGTCAAGGGCGACCGCACGATGGACGACATCAAGAAGCGCCGGTCGGACCGCTGGAACTTCCTGTTTATTGCCGGCATGTGGTTCCAGGATCTGTTCAACTACGACTTCCGCAGGACCGAGCAGTGCATCATTCCTTACGCCACGCAGGAAGGCGAGATCAGCTTCTGCGCCTACAACACGGGCGTGGGCTGGCGCAACATCATTGAAAAAATGCACATGACGGCTACCCTCACCAAGTGGTACGAGGAGCACGGCCGTCACGAAATCTTTGCGGGCGGCAAAAAGGTGGGCATGACCCATGTGGGCCACGACCTGGCTCTTAACATGGAGCACGTGAACTCGGAAGCCAATCACACGCTGGACAACCTGGGCATCGCCAAGAACGCCCGCGAAGAAAAGCTTCGCGCGCGCGCCGTGACGACCGCCGACAAGGTCAAGCAGGAAGCCGAGAACGCTCGCATGGCCAAGCTCTATCGCGAGCATGTGCTGGGCGAGAAGCCGGTCGAAGGCCTGGTTCGCCTGGACTCGATTGCTCCCGCCAAGCCCGCAGCCCAGAAGGAAGCCGAGCCCGTAGCTGGCGATTAATTCATCTCAATGTGGTTGAGGAACGAAGAGGCCGTCCGCATTGCGGACGGCCTCTTCTGCGTATGGAGATGACGACGTTATTGGCAGTGCAGGGTGAACTTGATTTTCCCTTCCAGGCGATTGGGCGAGTCGATCACCACGTTCACCCATCCGGTGTAATTGGCGAATTGCGGCTTGTTGGCGCCGAGGGTCCACTTCTGGTAAATCGGGACGGAGCGGCCGGGTGGCAAATCGGCGGCCTGGCTGCGCGACGAACGGCCGCCGTCGCTGCGCTGAAAATAGTAGTTGATCGAAGTTGGTTGAGTGGCGATCACACCCCAACCGAATTGCAGATCGACGGGGCAGGGGCCGGTGTATTCGAAGCCGTGAGCGAGTTGTCCGTTGGCGCGCAGCGATTCACCGCCGATGCGGACGCTGGCGCTGGTTGTTTGGGCATTCAGCATGAGGGCGACAAGGCAAAAGCAAATCCAAATTGGACGCGCGATCTTACACACGTTCTTTTCCTTTCATTGAAGTTCCGGGGTGAATTGAGATTTGCGCGTGATGTTACTCCCCGGTGAACGAGCCTGTCCAACGGGAGAATGCGACTTGGGACACATCTCGGTGACCCCGACCAAACTGGCCATCGAACAAGAATCAATTCGAAGGATTGTGTTCCGGGGGACTGGTACAAAGACGAAGAGCACGGCCTCAGCCGCGCTCTTCCTATGCCGCTCTCAGGGGACGGATAGAGCTAGTGGACTGTTGACGCCACGACTACGGATGCGATCAGGCCAGTGGCGACCGCCGCGAGGACATAGTTGCCGTCGACCTCGCGCCATTCATAGCCGTGCGGTGGGCGCCGCAGGTGGTATGTGCGGTAATCGACGCGCGCGCCGCGATCCCAGTCTTCGTGGCGCATGTTGGCACCCTTTCTCCATTCGTCGTGGTGAACGTAGGCGTGATGTTCATCGTGGTGATCGCGGTCTCGGTCGTCGTGGTGATCCTGGGAAAAGGCTGTGCCGCCAAGGGTCGTTGCGGCCAGCGCCGCGATGGCTAGTGCTCTGTGGAACCGTGTCATAAATACTCCTCGCGAATTCAATTCGTAAGAGATAAGCGGTGAGTCTTCGCAAACGCCGGACCTCCTGCGTAAGCCCGCTTTCACCCCAGACGAATGCCGAGGGCGGATTGGCGCAACCACATCCTGAATTTTTCATTGATAGAGATCGTGAACGGTCCTGAAAGCCCATGTCCTTGAAGCAGTTATGAGACAAGTGAAAATGTCTTAAATATTGCGAAATTAGGTTCATATCAACCAGTTATTCAACCATCTTGGTTCAACCACACTAGAAGATCGGATCTCGAAACGAATTCAGGGTAGTTTCAAGGCCCCAGCTCCCCAGAAGTAGAGTCCGGTGAATCCGATGAGCGACGTGGATCGGGTGCCCATTTGCCGGAGCCTTATTCGGGTGGGGGATAGAAGGGCAGCTTCTCATTCTTTTCGTTGGCGCGCTTGATGGTGACGTCGCTGAGGAGCAGCGCGGGAGCGAGCACGGTTTGCGGCACCTCGCCCATGTAATTCGCGACCCAGAGATCCTTGCCGGCGGCTTCGACACTGGACCGAAGCGCGCGGAGGTCGAGATCATCGAGTGCGGCGCCGCGCACCAGTTCCCGCTTGCCGTCGAGGCCGATGCGGTAAAGGAGGCGCGGGGTGAGCGGGCCGCCCAACGTCTGCACGTAATAGGTGGTTTTCAGTCCGCGCTCTTTGGCCATGTCGAGAAGTTTCTTGTTCAGCTCATCGTCACCGATGCCGTTAGCGGCGGAAACTTTCATGACGCCGATAGAGGCGCGGGCAGCGCCGGCGACTGCCGCGCGGCCGTGACCGTTGGAGTTAGTGAAATCGCGCACCGGCTCGCGGCCGAGCAGGTAGTTTTCAAGCTTACCGGCGGTAACCAGTTTGACGGCCTGCGCGGGAACGCCTTCATCGTCGACGTCGTAGGCGCCGACCAGGGCTTTGCCTTCGTAATTTTTGAGCGCGGGGTCGTCGACGACATCGAGAAAATCGGGCAGCACCCGGGCATGAAAGCTGGATGCGAAGGCGCCGTTGGTGCGTGCCTCGGTGCCCATGCGCGGCCGCGTTGCTGCCACGCCGGTTGCTACCAGGGCGCCCATGATGTCGGAACTGGCGTCGGAGCTGAGCAGCACCGGGCCGTGATATTCCTCCTCGACCAACGGGGCATTGCGCAGGTCGGCGAGTGAAGCGATCAGGGACACGGCGTGCTTCGTGAAAGTGTCAGGGGCGTCGAGATCTTTGAGGGTGACGCCGCTGGTGGCATAGGAGCGGTCGAGGCGCATGCCGTCGGGAGCCTGGGTTCCTACGGCGAAGACTTCCTGGTAATCTTCCGCCGCTTTGCGAACGATGGTTCCTTCGCTGTTCACGAGCCAGGTTGTGATGGTACGGCCGTGGAAGGAGTCAGTGGCGTACTGCACATCTTTCGCAATGGGCTTTACAGAGGATTCGGTACGGTAGAGGCCGCTGTCGCGAGCTACTCTTTGAACCCACAGCTGCTCGTCGATCTGGAGAGAACGCGGGTTTTCGAGCAGGATGACGGGCTTTTCCTTGCTGAAGTCGTCGGACTGCGGAGGCGTCTGCACCTGTTTCAATTCGGCTTGCTTCTGAGCGTAGGAGGAGATGGCGTTTTTATAAGCCTGGTCCGTAGCCGACCACAGGGCAGAACGGATGGCGACGGGGTCATCATCGAGAGCGGTCATCTGCAGAGCGCCGTCGCCGCGCTGGCCAGAACTGTCGATTTTATAATCGCCGACGCGGACCGTGACGCGGGCCACGCGCTGATGGCTGTGCGTGGAGCCTTCGGTGGCTCCATATTCGGCGCGGGTGTCGAAGGTATCGACGTCTTCGATGCGGTATTGGATGAAGAAGGGCTTCTCGAAGCCTTTGAGTTGGAGGTCGCTCTTGCTGCGGTCGAGCTCAGTCAGCATGGCTTTCAGGACGGGATCCTTTTCGGCATCGGCGCGGGTGGTCTGAGCGCGACCGTGGAGGGTTCCACCAAGCAGTGCGGCGCAAACGATGGTGACGACTGGCCGGAGCGTATTCATTGCGCCTCCTTGGCGGCCCGAGGCGCCGCGGGGGCGCCCGGGATGGGCAAAATGGGCGGACGCGATGTGCCTTGGGCCTGTTTTTGCGTTTCCATTTCGCTGACCAGCATGGCGGGAGCTACGGCGCTGACGGGAACCGTACCGGACTCCGCGCCGCACTCGCCGTTGAAGACTTCGCTCTTGTCGCTGGTGGCGAGGATGCGCTTCATGGCGGCGAGGGGCGTGCCCACGATGCTGACCCCGCGGACGAGTTCGTCGGGTCGGCCATCTACATAGACGCGGTACACCACGAGGGGTATGACTTGAAATGCCTGCGGCGAACTGCGCGTCGTGACCGCAAACCCGGAAGAGATGTCTTCGAAGTAGAGACCGAAGGGTTTGCCTTGTTTCTTTGCTTCCTCGATGAGCTGCTTTCGTAGCTCAGCGTCGGAGACGGTCCTGGTGGAGGTGACGATCAGGTTCCCCTGGCGGCCGGTGGGCATGCGGCCTGTTTGCCCGCGGCCATGGCCGTTGGAGGCGGCAAAGCTGGCGATGGGCAGGCGGGACATGAGAAACGTCTTCAACACTCCGTCCTCAATGAGGTCCACGCGCCGTGCCTTCTGGCCTTCATCGTCATATTCATAGCTTCCGCTGAGCCAGGTGTTGCCGAAGGTTGTGAGGGTGGGGTCGTCCTTGACGGAGAGGAAGGTGGGCAGCACCTGTTTATTGAGTTCCTTGGTGAAGGTCTGGCCCTCTTCGTCGCCGCGCTGGCGCTGGCCCTCGAGGCGGTGGCCGAGCACCTCATGAAAGAACACCGCAGCGGCGCGCCCGGACAGGATCGCAGGTCCGTTGAAGGGCTCGGTTACCGGCGCCTTGCGCAGTTCTTCAAGGCTTTTGCCGAGTTCGCGCATGGCCGAGGCGAGTTCGGCCTGCGGGGGAAGGCCGGCCGCAGTTTCGGCTTCAAATGTCTGGGCGCGAAACAGGTCCATGCCGTCTTCGGCGCGGGTTACGGCAAACACTACGAGGCGCGCGGCGACATGGGGCGCGACCACCTGCGAACCTTCGGAGGAAGCGAAGTAGTCGGTCTCGTTCTGCACCGTGAGCATGACCACGTTTTGATACACGTCGGGATAATCGCGGAAGATCTTTGACAGTTCGGTAACGTGCTTCTCCCACGCAGGTTTGTCGACTTTGGCCGGCGGAGCCGGCTTGCCGATAGCGGTCTGCGGCGCTTCCTTGCTGAAGTCGGGAGACGAGTCTTCTTCTTTGGCGCGGACCTGGGACTCGGTCTTGACGCGCAGGTAGTTGTCGAGCGCGGAGCTATAGCCGGTATTCGTGGCCAGCCACAGCGTGCGGGCCAGGGCCTGGCGGTCGTCGACCAGAGGAAGCTGCAGGCTGTTGACAGCGGAGCCGCGATGCGCGCCGTGGGTGTTATCGAGCTTGGGATCGCCCAGCCGCACCTGGATGTCGGCCACACGCACGCGGTTGGTGGAACTGTCGACGAGGGCACCGTATTGGGCCCGGATCGAGACCATGTCGGCATCGCTGACCGAATAACTGAGGAAATAGGGAGGCGGCTGTTTTTCGTCCGAGCCGGACTTGCCGAGCGAAGCGAACGCCCGATGCAGTTCGGTTGTCATGGCGTCGAGGAGCACCGGGGCTTGCTGCGCACTTGCCTGGGAAGTTAGAGTTCCGGTAACAATCAAGACAAACAGGACCACACCGAGTCGCAGGAGTGCCGGTCTAACAAAAGCGCACGTCATCCGGGACACCTGAGGCTTCAAAGGGAAAAATCCATATAAATCCATCGGTATTCCCGATTGTCTCAGAATATGTCGCACATAAGGGAGAAACTCATGGGGTTTACGTCCCGCTTTCGAGTTATTGGTTCGATTGTCATCGTGATCCTGGGTTTGTGGGCCAGGGTTGGCAGTGCGCAGGCAGCGCCAGGGCCAACTCAACCGGCGCCGCAAACCGCTCAGCCGCAGCCGCATACGGAGCAGGCCTATTCGCTGCCCCCCGACAAATTGGCCAAGGCAATCACGCTGAATAAGATTCGCCTGACCCTCGACATTGCGGGGATGCTTTGGGGGCTGGCGGTGTTGTGGTGGCTGCTGGCATCGCGGGCGGCGACTCGATTGAACCGCTGGACGGAGCGCACGGTGCGTATGCGCTGGATCCAGGGACTGCTGTTTTTTGCGGCGTTTTTTGTGATCACCGAGATTGCGGGGCTGCCGCTCGACATGATCGGCCACTCGGTTAGCCGCCACTACGGCATCAGCGTACAGGGATGGGGTGGATGGTTTGGAGACCAGGGCAAGTCGCTGGCGATCACCCTGATTTTCGGAAGCTTGATCCTGCTGTTGTTCAACCGGATTGTACGGGTATCGCCGCGGCGCTACTGGTTCTGGCTTTGGCTCATTTCGCTGCCGCTCATTTTGATATCGGTCTTCGTTACACCCCTTGTGATCGATCCGTTGTTTAACAAGTTCGAACCTCTGGTGAAGACGCATCCGGCGCTGGTCACGAAACTTGAAACGGTAGTGGCGAAGACCGGCACGCAGATTCCGCCGGAGCGGATGTTCCTGATGAAGGCCAGTGAGAAGAGCAACGGCCTGAACGCGTATGTGACCGGGCTGGGCTCCACGAAGCGCTTCGTGATGTGGGATACGGCGACCGACCGGCTGCCCGACGATGAAGTGCTGTTTGTTTTCGGCCACGAGAGCGGCCACTACGTGCTGAATCACATTCCTAAAATGCTGACCGGCATGGCAGTGGGCTTGTTTTTTGTGTTTTGGGCGTGCGCAGTGTTTGCGGGGTGGCTCGTGAGGCGGTTTGGAGCGAAATGGCAGATCGACTCGGTGGCCAGCCGGGCGGGTTTTCTGACGCTGATCTTTGCGCTGTCGATTGCAGGTTTCATCCTGGCTCCGGCGGGTAACACGTTTAGCCGCCACTTTGAGCACGAGGCGGATGTGTACGGACAGGAAGCGATTCATGGTCTGGTGGCCGATCCGCAGAAGACGGCGGTCTCTGGATTCAACCACCTGGGCGAGGCGTGGCTCGAGGATCCGAACCCAAACCCATTCATTGAGTTCTGGACCTATAACCACCCGTCGGTGAAGAACCGGGCGAACTTTGCGGCACAGTACGATCCGTGGGCTAACGGGGGACATGGAGAGTTCTTCGACAAGTAGGGCATAGATCCGGGATGAGAAAGCAGTAGGTGTCTTACAATTTGAGTATGCAATTTCTCACCCTCTCGCGCCGCCGGACCGATGTTTTTCCGCCCGAAGCCTTTACGCCGGAACTCTCTGCCCATGAGAGCAACCGGGTCAGGGAACTGTATGCGGCTGGCATCCTGCGGCAGATCTGGATGCGGGGAGATATGCCGGGGGCATCCATATTGTGGGAAGCGGGAAGCGGAGCCGAGGTGAGGGAAGCGCTCGACAGTCTTCCCATCTTCAAGGCCGGAATGCTCGAAATCCTGGCGCTGGTTCCACTGAAACCGTACCCCGGTTTTGGGCCGTCGAAATAGTCCCCTGGCGTGTTCGCGAGGCTGTGTCTTGCACAGCCGGCATTCGCCCCGAAGAGGCAGACCCCTTACACTGAAGTGTTGTGCCAATTCAAGAACGAGGAGCCTCCATGGCTTACCCCACAAACTACCGCTACACCCGCGAGCATGAGTGGATCGCGGTCGAGGGCAACATTGGAACCATTGGCATCACCGACTACGCCCAGAATTCTCTTGGCGACATTGTTTACGTGGACGCGCCCAAGGTGGGCGATTCTGTTACCGCTAACACCACCTTTGGCTCTGTCGAGAGCGTGAAGGCTGTGAGCGATCTCTACTCCCCGGTGAGCGGCACGGTGACCGAAGTGAACGAAGTGCTCAAGAACGAGCCGGACAAGATCAACGCCGCGGCGCACGATACCTGGATCATCAAGGTGGAGTTGTCGGATCCGGCTCAGTTCGACGCTCTGCTGGATGCGGCGACGTACGAGAAGTTTGTCACGGAAGAGACTGGAAGCTGAGACAGCTTTTAGCTTCCAGTCTCTAGCTCGTCGAGAAGTTGGAAAGCTGCATCGATTGATTTCAAGCCTACTTCGTCGGGCCGCCCTGAGGCCGGACGCACCGCATTCAGCCTGAAGCTAGAAGCCAGGAGCTAACAGCCAAATATGCGCTATTTACCCAAGTCTCCCGCGGAACGCGAACAAATGCTGGCGGAGATCGGTGTGTCGTCGATTGACGACCTGTTCTCAACCATTCCCGCAGAGTACCGCCTGACCCGCGATCTGGATGTGCCGCGCCAGCAGGCCGAAAGCGAGATCATCAATTATTTCCGCGCCGCGGCGCAGAAGAACGCTACCGACTATGCCAGCTTTCTGGGTGCGGGCGCCTATCGCCACTATCGCCCGGTCATCATCGATTCGTTGGTGCAGCGCGGCGAATTTCTGACCAGCTATACGCCCTACCAGGCGGAGATCACGCAAGGCACGCTGCAGGCGATCTTCGAGTTCCAGACCATGATCGCGGAACTTACGGGCATGGACGTGGCCAACGCCAGCATGTACGACGGTTCGACGGGCGCGGCCGAGGCGGTGATGATGGCGGTGCGCGTGACCGGCCGCCACAAGGCCGTCGTTGCCACCAGCGTGCATCCCGAGTACCGCGAAGTACTGGCAACTTATGCGAAGCACCAGGGCTTGCCGACGACCCTGGTGGGTTACGACAGGAAGACCGGCCGCGTCGATCTTGCCGGGCTCGAAGAATCGGTTACCAGCGAGACTGCGGCAGTGCTGGTGCAAAGCCCGAATTTCTTCGGCGTCATCGAAGATATTCCTGCCATTGCGCAGATCGCTCACGCCAAGGGGGCGCTGCTTATCGTTTCGATTGCAGAGGCCGTTTCGCTGGGCGTAGTGCGTCCGCCTGTAGAAGCCGACATCGTGAGCATGGAAGCGCAGTCGTTCGGAGTGGCATTGAGCTACGGCGGGCCGTTTTGCGGCGTGATTGCGGCCAAAGAAAAGTACTTGCGCCAGATGCCCGGAAGGCTCGTGGGTCAGACTACGGATCATGACGGCAATCGCGGATTTGTGCTCACGCTCTCGACGCGCGAGCAGCACATACGGCGTGAGAAGGCGACTTCAAATATCTGCACCAACCAGGCACTGGTGGCATTGATGGCAACCATCTTTCTCACTGTGTATGGGAAGGAAGGCGTTCGTGAACTGGCCGAGCACAACCTGGCCAAGGCTGCGTATGCGGCGGAGACGTTGAGCCACCAGCATGGCGCGAAGCTTCTGTTCAATGGCGCGCCGCGCTTCCATGAGTTCGTGCTGCAGACGGAAGAATCTCCGGCGCTGTGGAGCAAGCGACTGCTCGAGAACAAGATCGTCGGTGGTATCGAACTAAGCCGCTGGTATCCGGAACTGGGGAATGCAACGCTGTGGTGTGCGACAGAGATGGTCACACGCGAGCAGATCGATACCGCGGCGCAGGTATTGGCAGCGGGGCTGGTGGAGGCATAAGCATGGCGACGAATTCACAAAATCACACCGGTCCTCGCACGACGGGGAAAGTTCGCCCTCACCAGACCCAGAACGAAGGGCTGGTCTTTGAGAAGTCCTCGCCCGGCAAGCGGGCTTATAAGATGCCGCCGCTCGATGTGCCCGCCGTGGATGCGGCCGCGTTGTTGGGCGACACGCACCGGCAGACGCCCGGAATGCTTCCGGAGTTGAGCGAGATCGAGATCATTCGCCACTTCACACGGCTCTCCACGTGGAACTACGCCATCGACCTCGGCATGTATCCGCTGGGATCCTGCACCATGAAGTACAACCCGCGCGTGAACGAGTTTGTGGCCCGCATTGAAGGCCTGGCCGAGGCGCATCCGTACCGGCCCGACTCGCTGGCGCAGGGTGTCCTCGAAGTCATCGACCTGCTGCAGCGTTGCCTGATCGACATCACCGGGATGGACACGATTACGCTGCAGCCCGCGGCCGGCGCGCATGGCGAGTTCACCGGCATCCTGTTGGTGCGGGCGTGGCACGAGTCGCAGGGCAATGCGCGCAAGAAGGTGCTGATTCCCGACTCCGCGCATGGCACGAATCCTGCGACGGCGGCCATCTGCGGCTACCAGGTGGAGAATCTGAAATCGAACGCCGACGGCGGCATCGATCTCGAAGCCCTCGCCCGCCAGGTTGACGAAAACACGGCGGCGCTGATGTTGACCAATCCCTCGACCATCGGCGTGTTCGAGAACCAGATTCACAAGATCGCCGACATTCTGCACGCCAAGGGCGCGCTGCTCTACATGGACGGCGCCAACATGAATGCGCTGGTGGGCAAAGTGCGCCCGGGCGACTTCGGCGTGGACGTGATGCATCTGAACCTGCACAAGACGTTCTCGACGCCTCATGGCGGCGGCGGACCGGGCTCGGGGCCTGTGGCGTGCAAGAAATTCCTGGAGCCGTTTCTCCCCACCCCTGTGCTGGTCCAGGATAAAGAGGGTGCGAAGCACTGGGATTACAACCGGCCGCAATCGGTGGGCCGCGTGCGCGCTTTTTACGGCAACACCGGCATGTTCATCCGAGCGCTGGCTTACATCCTGGCCAACGGACCGGACGGCCTGCGCCAGACCACGGAAGACGCGGTGCTCAACGCCAACTACATCCGCAAGAAGCTGGAAGACCTGTACGAATTGCCGTACAAAACGCCGTCGATGCACGAGGTCGTGTTCAGCGACAAGCGGCAGGCAGCGAAGGGCGTGAAGACTGGCGACATTGCCAAACGCTTGATTGACTATGGGTTCCATCCCTACACGGTGAGCTTCCCGCTGATCGTGCCGGGAGCGCTGATGATCGAGCCTACGGAGAGCGAGTCGGTTGAGGAACTGGATTTGTTCATCGAGGCCATGCGGTCGATTGCGAAGGAAGTGGAAGAGACGCCGGAACTGGTGAAGACGGCACCGCACTCGACGCGTGTTTCACGATTGGATGAGGTGACCGCGGCGCGGAAACCAATTTTGCGCTGGAAGCCGAATCAGACGGCTGCCGCACCCGCCGAGCCTTTGCGCGGCGAGCCGGAGAACAAGCCCACGGCGTAAAGCAGCGGGCGATTGCAGTGTTCATTAAATCCCACATCTATCAATGGTTACGTGGATAGATGTGGGGATTTTTGTGGTTGCCTGCGCTTAGGCAGAGCGGACCGCCTGCATTGATCGGGCGGATTCTCCACACATCCGAGCGGCAATCCACACCACCCTTCCGAGTCCCAATCCACCTACACTGAATGCATGGCCACCATCTCCAACCTGACCGGATTCGACACCGGTCTACCGGCAAATATCGACGCGGAAAAAACGATTCTGGGCGCGATTCTGCTGGACAACGCGGCGCACTCGGAGGCCGCGGAGAAGATCGAAGCAGAAGACTTCTCGCTCGATTCGCACCGCCGCATCTTCATGCGCATGAGCGAGTTGATGAACGAGCAGCGCGCGGTCGACATTGTCACTCTCGCCAACGAACTGGCGCGCAACAAGGAAGTTGAATCGGTGGGTGGAGTCGCTTACCTGGCGTCGCTCACGGAGGGATTGCCGCGCCGGCCGGTGATCGAGGAGTACATCAAGATCGTCAAGGACAAGAGCCTGTTGCGCCGGCTCATGATGATCTGCTCAGCCGCCATCGCGCGCGCTGCCGACCAGACCGAGAGCGCGCTGGAGGTGATTGGATCCGCGGAACAGGATCTGCTGAATGTGAGCCAGAGAGGCTTGAGCGGCGGGTTCCAGAGCCTCGACCAGATCGTGGCGGGCTCCTTCGGAACCATTGACAATCTGTATCAGCAGAGCCGGGAGGTGACCGGCCTCGCCACTGATTTCTATGCGCTCGACCGCTGCACCAGCGGCTTTCAGAAGGGCGAGCTGATCATCATCGCCGCTCGTCCATCGATGGGTAAAACGGCTTTCGCGGTGAATATCTGCCAGAATGCGGCGGTCAACCATGGTGCGGTTGTGGCCGTCTTCAGCCTTGAAATGAGCAAGGAGTCGCTGCTGCGACGCATGCTGGCGTCGCAGGCCTGGGTTGATCAGCGCAAATTGCAAACCGGCTTCATTCGCAAGGAAGACCACGACAAGTTGCAAAAGGCGTTGAACGACCTGGTCGAGTCGCAGCTTTTCATCGATGACACGGCGGGCATTTCCCTGGCGGAGATGCGCGCCAAGGCGCGGCGGCTGAAGCAGACGGTGGGCAAACTGGACCTGGTGATGGTCGACTACCTGCAATTGATGTCGGCTACGCTGCCTTCGGCCGGCGGCAAGCGTTATGAGAATCGCACCCAGGAAGTCTCTGCCATCTCGCGGGGTCTCAAGGCGCTGGCGAAGGAACTCGAAGTACCGGTGGTGGCGCTTTCGCAGCTATCGCGATCGAGCGAACGGCGCGGCGACGACAAGCGCCCCCTGCTTAGCGATCTACGCGAATCGGGCTCGATTGAACAAGATGCGGACGTGGTGGCTTTTATTCACCGCGAGGCATATTACAACCGCACCGAGGAAATGTCTGAAGCCGATAAGGCCAAGTCGGAAATCATTATCGCCAAGCAGCGCAACGGCCCGACAGAAACGATCCATTTGAATTTCATTTCGCACTTCACGCGTTTTGAAAATCCCGAACAGGCGCACGACGTATAGCCGAAACGGCTGCAGGGAGAAACGACGCGAGTGCCAGCGGGCGGCAGGGAACTAAACCCAGTCGCGGCGAAAGATGGAATCTTTGGCTCGACAACGGCAGTTGGTGCAGCACACGCAACATGCGATTAGCACAGCGGCTCCGGCGGTTATGATGACCGCTTGTACGACACCACTCCGAATCAACGAGACCAGGCTGAGATGCATTTATATATCCCCATGGTTCAGCCGCATTTCCGCGTTTACTTTCAATTCGGCTGAACAGGTTTGAATCGATCAAGCACTAAGCAGCAATTTCAGTGCCCTCTGCCGAACTCCCCGTCAGGACGCGTTCGAAGTTTTCTCGTGCAGCCTGGCGTACCCAGAAGTCTGAGTCCCGTTGAAGCACAGCGAAGAGATCGAGACTGACATTGGGATTGAAAGCTACGGACGCACGGACCAGGCGGCTTTGATCGGCAGCCAGCAAAGACAGGAGAACGTCTGTGGCAGCCGGGTTCTTTGCGACTGCGACCCGAACGAAGTAATGCGGATCGTGTGCATAATCCCTGATGGCCTGATTGGATATAGCAGGATTCGACGCCGCTCTACTGCGTTCAGCCCAGCCGGGCGCGCCAGGAGTACCAAATGCACCTGATCCATCGGCGTTCGAGGAATGCGTAGATGACACTTCGATCCTCCGGGAAGCACCTGAATAAGTCTGTTGGCAAATGTGCATGACGGGCCTTTCAGCGGGGATGCTCAGATTTCCGAACGATTCTCGCGAATATTCAAATCCTAGACAGACCACGAGTGGGCAGGAAATGCCACGAAAGCGTTCTTCCAGATACTTTGTTGAGAGGGACTAACACCCTAGTTGTAGGGAGCCTGAGTTAAGCCAAAGTTCAGGTCGCTGCCCGCCGAGTCGCGGGCAGAGTGGTTGGGCCAGGCCTAAAGTTCATTCAGGATGAGCGCGACGCGGCCCACGATCAAATCGGCTGGTGTCTCCCCTGGCCCCAGTTCGAGCAATTCGATTGGAAATGCTATGTTGTGCGGTCGCAGCACGAGGCGATTGAGAAGAAAGTCGAGATAGCGCAAATCGAGGTGGTTTCCATTTCGAACTGCGTAGAGATTGGGCCGGTTCGGCCGGTAGGCGATCAGCGAGTTATAGTGTCGATCGATGAGCACAATTGCATCTGGAAAGACGAGAGGTTCCATAGGCAGTGCATCAGCTGCCGCAACCGAAACAGCGACAAAGCGCTGCCAGTTACGCCGATGATTGGAGGCTCGGGCCCGCGCAGACTCGAGCACGGCATGGGGAAAGCGTAACATCATGCGCACCGCGGATGGACGGATGTAGGGTTCAAAGAGCGCCGAATTGTGCGAAACGAGGGGGACCTGGGATTCATCCCCATTACGCAGGAAGTCGGGTGCCTTCGATTGCGCGGGAAGTAAATCGGAAGTAGCGATATGTTGAGCGGTAAGTACCCGGTCCATCGCTTCCAACGAAAGTTGTCGCCGATTGTGCAGGAAGTTAGAGAGATGAGACTGGCCAAACCCTGTTTGTCTTGCCAGCAATGAGACGCTGAGTGAACCGCGCTGAATCCTGCGTAATAGCTCCAGGCGGAGGCGCTCATGCATCTGCAAGAAATTCATCTGTGAAAAATCCGCCACGAGCCATGACCCCGGCTGTCCCGCCGTTTCTTACAGCAAACTCTTCTGGCGTATTTCACACCATTTTCGAGGTTTACGTCTGGATTGCAAAGCAGAGATGTAGATTTCGGCTCGGAGTCATTGACGCTGGAGATACAAATTCCTAGATTGGTTTCACTTACTCGTATCGATTTGTGGGAATCTATCGGGAAACGTGTCATCTCTGCACAGATGAGCCGGGGGAATTGCTTTGCCTCCCATTATCGAAGTGAACGTCTCGCGGACCAGCGTCCGCACCACTGGATTCCTGTCCAAGTGCCCGGCAGGGCGCTCAGGACAGTCCATGCGAATTCCACGATCTGCGCGCTAAAACATGTTTAGAACGGGGATGGCAGCCGCAACTCTTCAAGAGAACGAAAGAATCTCAAGAATAAGGCTGCGTCCTTCTGCCCCAGCCAAGAACAGAGCAAAAAAAGTGCTGGGAGATCACGAAAGCAGGGTGAAAGCTTCATGGATTTGCGTGTGCAATTAAAAATTTGCGAGGGCTGCGGCTGCCTCTGGTACCGCGCCTTGAATCACGGTAGTGTTTATTGCCAACGTTGTGAGACGAAACTGAAGGAATTTCCGTCCCCACAGAGCCGCAAGAGGCGCGGACGTCCTGTCCGTAAACCATTAGTCAGTGCTTGGGCAATGGCGGAAGCTGCAGGGGGAATCGAATGAGCGCAGCGATTCAATTGCCGGTGGTGTGGGGAGCCGCAATCAGCAAGGCAGTATGGGCTGAATTCAACGCAACAGAAAAGAGGAAATCAAGGTCGCTGCAGCAGTCCAAGGCGGTCAATCCGGCTCCGCAACCGGAGTTGGATGCGAGCCTGGCCTTTTACCGAAAGCACACCGAGAGCATGTTGCGACGCTACTTGTATGCATCGATGCAAGTGGGCCGCGCACCATCTGTGCTGAGTGACTCGGTGGGAAGAGGGTGGGTTTCGAGCAGGCCGGTCCGCACATTCGAAGATGCTGTGATTTTTGTGCTGGACGTGGAAACGTGCATCAACAAACTGGGTGCCCTGGATCGGCAGATGCTGAGCCGCATTGTCTTGCAGGAATACACCCAGGCGGAAGCTGCTGCATTGTTGGGGATGGCGGTTCGAACTATTTCATACAAATTTCCACGGGCCCTTGACCGGCTGACACAGTTATTGCTCGACGCCGGATTACTGCTACTACCTCGGTGACGCGGTGAAAAAATAAGCTGACTTCGCGTTGTGAAAACAGAAAAAACAGGCTGCGACCGTCGGCGAGTCCGGACTATCGGATCTCCCGGCGGCCGCTCCTGGAAGACGCGGCGCCATGCGCAACGATGTGGATTAGAACTTGCGCGTCCATTCACGCGGCCAGCGTTCCACGATCACCTTCTTGTCCGTGAAGAATTCGATGGCATCGCGCCCCTGCGCATGCATTACGCCGAAGAAGCTGCCCTTCCATCCTGAGAACGGAAAGTAAGCCATAGGCGCGGGCACGCCGATGTTGACGCCGACGTTCCCCGTCGAAACCGTATTTCTGAATTTGCGCGCGGCCGCTCCCGACGCAGTGAAAATCGAACTCGCATTCCCATAGGTCGATTTTTCAATCATCTCGATGGCTTCTTCCACCGTGTTGGCATGCACGACGGAGAGAACGGGGCCGAAGATCTCGGTTTCCATGAGGGGACTTGAAGCGGGTAATCCATCGAGCACGGTGGGGCCGACGAACGAACCGCCGGCAGCCTGAATGCCGCGACCGTCAACAATCGGTTTGGCGCCCTGGTCAGCTCCCTGGCCGATCAACGAAAGAACTCGTTCGCGGCTGGCGCGCGTGATGACAGGGCCCATTTGCGTGGCCGAATCAAGTCCGTTGCCGACTTTCAAACCGGTCGCGGCCGCGGCGATCGATTCGCCAAACCAATCCTTCGCTTCGCCGACGGTGACCGTAACGCTGACGGCGAGACAACGCTGGCCGGCACATCCGAAGGCGGAGTCGGCAACGATCCGTGTGGTCGTCTCCCGATCGGCATCGGGTAATACCACGACGTGATTCTTGGCGCCACCCTGGCATTGCACGCGCTTGCCGCTCGCCGATCCGCGCGCATATACATATTTGGCCACCGGCGTAGATCCTACAAAGCTCACAGCCCGGACCAAGGGATGATCGAGCAGCGCATCGACTGCTTGTTTGCCGCCGTTGACCAGGTTGACTACGCCCGCAGGCAGGCCGGTCTGGTGTATCAATTCCACCAGGCGCGCCGCGCTGAAGGGCACGCGGTCGCTGGGCTTCAGCACCACGGTGTTCCCCGTGGCAATGGCATAAGGCAGAAACCAGAGCGGAATCATGAGGGGGAAATTGAAGGGGGTGATGACGGCAGCCACGCCCAGCGGCTGCCGCACCATGATTTCGTCGATGCCGGGGGCCACGTCCTCCATGGAGTAGCCCTGCATCAGCACCGGGATCCCGCACGCCACTTCGACATTTTCGATTCCGCGCCGCAACTCGCCTTTCGATTCGCCCAGGGTCTTGCCGTTCTCGGTGGTGATCAGCGCGGCCAGCTCATCCAGATGGTCTTCGAGGATGGCCTTGAGCTTGAACAAAAACTGCACGCGGTCAACCGCAGGAGTGGTTCGCCACGCAGGAAATGCAGCCTGGGCGGCCTGCACCGCGGCGTCCACCTCGACGGCCGATCCTTCCGGTGAGCGGCCCAGCGGTTCGCCGGTGGCCGGATTGGTGAGTTCGAGGCCTGCATCGCTGGTCGGGGCGACCCATCGGCCGCCGATGAAGTTGCGAATTTCGGTCGTGGTGAGAGTGGTCATAGGAACTTCAATGTACCGCAGCGAGCGGTCTTCCGGCAGCAGGAAAGTGGCGGCGTCCAGGGACACGCGCTTTCCCAAATGACAGGTGGGATGCCCTGGCCGCGCTAAAATCGTTTTGCCTTGTTGAGGAGCCTTTCATGCGCCCAATTTCTCAGGCCGTCGCCCTGTTTCTCGCGGTTTCTGTTTCCCTTGCTGCGCAAAAGCCGGCGGACAAGCCTTCGCCCAAACCGACCACGGCGGCTGAAGCGCCCCAAAGCGACACCAGCTACATTGACGAGAAGGGCACGGCGCATGTCACGCGCGTGGTTCCGGTTCCGGATGACATCAGTTCGCAGGCGCAACTGGCGCTCGGCCATGGCGAGCCCGATCAGGGGCCGCCTGAACCGCTGGAAGAACGGCGCCAGAAGACGGACGCGTATACGGCGCGGGCGCGGGTGGCGTGGACGCGGCTCTGCCCCAATCAACTGGTGGACGACAAGATGGCCGGGGTGCCGGTGCACATCGTCACCCCGGACGGCATGCCCGAAGCCAACCGCGACAAGGTTTTGCTGAACCTGCACGGCGGCGGTTTCAATTCCGATTCCGGCTCGTATACCGAGTCGATTCCCATCGCCAGTTACAGCAAGATCAAGGTGGTCGCGGTTCTCTACCGGCTTGCTCCGGAGCATCCGTTTCCTGCCGCTGTCGATGATTCCGTGGCGGTTTACAAGGAACTGCTGAAGACCTACAAGCCGGACCACATTGTGATTTACGGCACCTCAGCCGGCGCCATTCTTACCGCCGAAGTGGCAGTTAAGCTTAAGCAACTCGGGTTGCCGCAGCCCGCGGCGCTGGGCATCTTCAGCGGCATGGGCGACTTTGCGCATCCCGGAGACTCCATCGCCATGTATGCGCTGCGCGGGCTTGCGGGACACCTCGATCCACCTGAGCCCGGAACTCATGATCTGGCGTATGCGGCGTCGACCGATGCCAAGGATCCGGTGCTTTCGCCGATCAATGCCGACCTGCACGGCCTGCCGCCGACCTTGTTCATTACCAGCGGCCGCGACCTCCTGTTGAGCGGAACCGTCAACCTGCATCGCGCTTATCTGCATGCCGGCGTGGACGCGCGGCTGGTGGTCTTCGACGCCCTGCCGCATGCGTTCTGGTACGACCCGCGCCTGCCCGAAGCCATCGAAGCCAACCAGATGATGGCCGACTTCTTCGTGAAGCAACTGGCCAGGTAAGCGCCAGAGCACGATTCAACGCTTCGTGGCGGATGTCTTATTTGTTCACCGGCAGCGGCGTCACCGGAATGTGCAGCGCGGTGTTGATGCGGGGGAAGAACTCGAAGGCCGCTGCTACCGCGGTGAGTTCGATGATTTCCGGGGAATTGAAGTGCGCGCTGACCGCGGCGAAGGCCGCATCGTCTACCGCGTGGCCTGAGACGTGCAGCAGGTCGGCAAAACGGAAACCAGCCTTTTCCCTTTCGCTGAACGGGCCGCTTTCATAGGCGTCGTAGCTATCGACCTGTTGCGGCGTGGCTCCCCGCTGCGAAGCCAGATAGCGATGTGCGCTGATGCAGTACTCGCAGTTGTTGAGAGAGGCAACGCGGGTGGCGATCAGCTCTTTGTACCAGCCGCGGAGCGCACCCTCGCCCATGAGGCCCTTCAGCAGCGCGGCGATTCCCAGCACCAGATCCGGCACGTTGGACAGCGCCTTGAACATGTTGGGTACTACGCCGCGATCGGCCAACAGCTTGTCGTAGAGAATGGCGACCTCGACGGGAACCTGGTTGCGTTCGGCAAGGGGAACGCGGGCGGGAGTCGGTACAGTTGTCATGCGATGGCTCCTGATAAAGACACAGGTCAGTCTAAATGCGGCAGTGCTTTCCCGAATCAGCACTTGATCCAGTAACGGGAATTCGCCGGCCGCATTCGTTGATTCCGCACGTTTAGCGATGGAATAGGGAGGGCCCTGCATTTTAAGTTCGAGTGAATCAGTGGGGGAGCAGACTGCTCGATCCGTGGGGACACTGTTTGTGAACTGCGACGCGTTGACTGGTGAGGGCCGCCAGGGTTGTTCGGGTGATTCGCTGCTGGGGCGGCTCTCTGAAGTCGGGCTGGGTTATCAGCGAAGACTGGCTCAGAACCCTGGCGACACGGAAGCTCTCATCGGCATGAGCCTGGTGGCCCTGGCGAGCCGGCAGACGGAAGCAGGCATACAAATGGCCGCGGCGGCCGTCCGTTCCGCTCCGGAGGCCAATGTGGCCTGGGTGGCGCTCGGCCAGGCGCTCAAAGCCGCCGAACGCTTTTCAGAGGCGGAAGCGGCCTATCAAAAAGCTATCTCTCTCAAGGGTGTCAATCCTCTGGCTCGCATGGGAGTGGGCGAGCTGTTGATCGCATCCGGACGGCCTGCGGACGCGATCTGCGCATTTGACCTGGCGTTACAGAGCGACCCGACGCTTGTAGCTGCACATCTTGGGAAGGGGTACGCGCTGGGCCTGCTGTCTCGCTTTGCTGACGCGCTGAGCCACTATGAACGGGCATTGGAACTGTGCCCGCGGCTCGCGGAAGCGGAGTTTGCCGCGGGGTTTGCCCTGACCCGCCTGGGACGGCCCAAAGAGGCCGAGACGCGCTATCGCCGCGCCCTCACGCTGCGCCCCGATTTTGCAGACGCCTGGATGAACCTTGGTTCGCTGCTGCGCGAACAGGGCCAGGACTTCTATGCAGAGGCCGCACTTCGACGCGCCACCCAATTGCGGCCGGACATGACTGCCGCGTGGATCAACCTGGGCCTGCTGGAACGCGAACGGCGCCATCCCGATCGCGCCGAAGCGTGCCTGCGCCGTGCATTCGAGTTGAATCCCGAACAAGTGGAAACGCAGGTCGCGTGGTGCCAGTTTCGCGCGGCCGAGCGCGACATGGCAGGCGCCTGGGCATGGCTGCGCTGGGCCCTGGCGCGAAATCCGGAGAACGATGAGGCCGCAAATATGCATGGCATCCTGCTTCACGCGCGAGGTTTCTTTGATGAAGCCGTGGCCGCCTTTGAGCGGGCCGAAGCCCTCGGCAGCCTGCCTGCCGCTTCGAATCGCGGCAATGCGCTTCTCGACGCGGGCCGTCACTCTGACGCTCTTAAGGCGCACGAGGCGGCCGTGGCGCGCGATCCCCTCAATCCCGGCACTCGCTATAACCTCGCCCTGACCCAGTTGCGCCTGGGGCACTGGAGAAACGGTTGGCAGGCATACGAAGCGCGCTGGAACTTCCGCGAAGTCCACCGCCGGCCGCGCGAGTTCGACAAGCCCCGCTGGCAGGGGGAACAGCTCAATCGGCGCCGGGTCCTGCTGCACGCGGAACAGGGCCTGGGCGACACCATCCAGTTTTGCCGCTTTGCCACCCAGGTGGCTGCCCGGGGGGGCATCCCCGTTCTGCAGGTACAATCACCGCTTGCGCGTCTGCTGCGGTCGCTTCCCATCGTGCATGCGGGACAAGCCGAGATCGCCCTTCTGGGAGACCCGCTGCCGTCCTTCGATGTGGAGTGCCCGCTGATGAGCTTACCGGCCGTTTTTGGCACTACCATCGAAACGGTACCCTGGCGGGGGGCATATCTCGGCGCCGAACGCGCACTGGTCGAGGAGAAGTGCGCTCAGATTCCTATGTTGCGCGGCCGGGATGCCGACCTGCGGATCGGGATCTCCTGGGCGGGCAATCCACGTTACAAGGCCGACCAACATCGATCTACAAAGCTCGAAACGCTTCTGCCGCTCCTGCGGACCGCCGGTATCGAATGGATTTCTCTGCAAAGAGGCGAGGCGGCGGCGCAGCTGTCCTCTCTGCCTGTCGATATTCATGTCTGGGATGGCGCGAGCAGCGACCGCGATCTAGCCGACGCGGCAGCCTTGATTGCTTCGCTCGACCTAGTCATCACCACCGATACATGCATTGCTCATCTGGCGGGAGCCATGGGCAAGCCGGTATGGATCCTGCTGCCCTGTCTTGCCGACTGGCGCTGGATGGAAGGCACCGACACGACCCCGTGGTACCCCACCGCGAGGCTCATGCGCCAGGGCCTGCCGGGCGGCTGGGCCGGGGTGCTCGAGCGCGTCATCGACGATCTTCGGTGGTTTCGGCCATCTCGGCTGTATGGGACGAAGGCGCGACCCCGCCAGACTGAAGCTCGGCCCGCACGCGCCGCATGATGCCGAGATAGTAAGCCAGATTGTGAATGGTGTTCAACGTGCCTGACAAGGCTTCTCCCGCCTGCATCAGGTGGCGCAGATACGCGCGCGAGTAACGCCGGCAGACCATGCAATCGCAGGCCGGATCCGGAGGACCCTGGTCCTCCGCATAGCGCTTGTTCTTGATGTTGAGCCGGCCCTCGCTCGTGAACAAAAGGCCGTGCCGTGCCGCGCGCGTAGGCAGGACGCAATCCATCATGTCCACGCCGATGCGCGCATAATTCTCGATCTCGTCAGGATAGCCGACGCCCATCACGTAGCGTGGCTTATCGGCGGGCAACAGCGGCAGCACTTCGGCGATCATTTCCAGTGTCAGCTCGCGCGGCTCGCCGACGCTCAGGCCCCCGATGGCGTAGCCGTCAAAGTCCATCTCCACCAGGCGTTCAGCGCTCTCCTTGCGCAAGTCGGTGTACATGCCGCCTTGCACGATACCGAACAAGCTTTGCGTGCGGCCGCCCAATTCCTCGCGCCACGCCACTTCGTCGCGGTGCGCACGAAAGTGGTCGAGCGATCGGCGCGCCCACGCCATGGTGAGCCGCAGGCTTTCTTCCGCACGGCTGCGCTCAGCCGGGTATTCGGTGCACTCGTCGAAGGCCATAGTGATGTCGGCGCCGAGGGCGATCTGTACATCCATGGAATGTTCAGGAGTGAAAAAGTGGCTGCTGCCGTCGAGATGCGAACGGAAGCGCACGCCCTCATCGCTCACCTTGCGCAGCGCACTCAGGCTGAAAACCTGAAAGCCGCCCGAGTCGGTCAACATGGCGCGCGGCCAACTGATAAATCGATGCAATCCGCCCATGCGCCTGATCGCTTCATGCCCGGGCCGCAGGTAGAGATGGTAGGTATTGCCGAGAATGATCTGCGCGTCCAGCGACTCGATCACATCCTGCGCGACAGCTTTGACCGAGCCCGCTGTGCCCACCGGCATGAATACCGGCGTCTGCACCACCTGATGAGGCAGCTCGATTTGCGCGCGGCGTCCTCCCGCGGCAGTGGTTTCGATCAAATTGAAGTTGAGCCCCACACTTCGATTGTAGCGAGTCGAGTCGACGAGATTAGCGAGCGCCGCCCAGCTTCACCTGGAAGCCGATGCGCGCGACGCGGCGCATGGCCAGCGTGGTGGTAGGAGTCTTGGCCACTTCGATGTCGCGGTCAAAGAGATTCTCTCCGGCAGCGAAGAGTTCCAGCCGTGATCCGAAATCATGCGACGCATAGGCATCGAGGCGGAAATAGCCGTGTAGCAGGGAAGCGTTGGCGTCGTCATCGAATTGATGGCCGCTCAAGCGGCTCTGCAGGCTGAGAGTTCCCATGCGCGGCTTGAAAGCGCGCAGATTCAGTGTGGCCATGTTGCGGGCCACCTCGGGGATCCAGTTGCCGAGGTCCTGCGCGCCGCGCGTCACGGTGGCATGCGCGTATTGATAGCCGCCATCGAGAGCCAGCCAGGGCTGTGGCGCAACTTCAAAGTCCACGGACACACCGCGGCTTTCGATCTGGCCGAGATTCTCACGTAGCAGCAGGATCGGCGAAGAAGTTGGGTTGACCGTGACGGCAGCAATTGGCCGATTGATCTGGGTGAGGAAGTAGCTGGTGCGCACGGTGCCCCATCGCCATTGGCTGGCGACTCCCGCTTCCCAGCCTGTCGCCCGCTCGCTCTTCAGCGATCCGTTGGGCTTGGTAAGCTGGTTTCCGACCTGGGTGGACCGGTACAACTCGCTGGGGGTCGGTGCACGAAACGCGCGGAAGCCGGAAGCCGAGAGCGCCCAATGCTCGAATAGCTTGCGCGATATGCCAAGGCGCGGATCGAAAACGGTTTGCTCGAACTGCGGAGGCTGCGTCGCGGTAGGCGTCCATAGGCCCTTGATGAGCTGCAACTGCCTCGGATCATAGTTCTGGAACCAGTCGACGCGGCCTGATCCGGCTACCGTCCATCCGCCGCGTATCCACATCAACTCGCCGTAAGCGCCGGAATCGCGCTGGTGCACCGAGAGGTTGGTAATTGCACCCGCGCCCGAAAAGGTCTGTTCCCGGTCCCACACTCGCACGTCGCGGACATCGGAACCGGCAAGCAGCAGAAAGCCCGCACCGAGCGGCTGGGTCCAATGCGCCGCCGCGCCCAGCTCGTTATCGGGGATGAGCACGAAGCGCGACGGGATCTCTCCGCATCGATAGGAGCAACTGGTATTTCCGAAACTGGGCAGGTTGGAGATGCTGGAGAACGTCTGGCGGAAATGCTCGGCCGCCCCATACAGCCGCAACGCCAATGAACCTTCATGCGGGCCCTGCCAGTCGCCACCGGTTGCATAGCGCCAGAGGCGCGTCCCATTGGTCTGGTAGGGAGTGCCATTGGCGCGTGCTTCATTAAACCCGCTGCCGCGCACGAAGAGCCGCAAAGGCCCCGCCCGATGCTCCAGTAGCAGCAATCCATTCTGCGCGTGCACATTGGATACCGTGTCCACGGGGCCCCGTTGCCACGGCGCCTCCTGGATGTAGCCGTCGGTGCCCAGTGCTCCACCGGTGATCAGGGCTCCCCACGGCCCGTGGGCAGTTTGCAATTGCAGGCTGTCGTCGTAGGTGCCCAGCATGCCATAGCTCGACCGCAGCTCAGCCAGGTTCGCAGAAGGCCGCGCCAGCCCAACATTCACCACCCCACCGATGGCGCTCGAACCATAAAGATCGCTGGCCCCGCCCCGGACCACGTCAATGCTTTTTACGGCTTGCTCGGGTTGTTCTTCCCAGTGAATCCATCCGCCCAGGGGGTCATTGAGCGGCACATCGTCCATGGTGACCAGGGTGCGGCTTGCGGAGGTTGACCCCAGCCCGCGCAGGCTGATTCCCTGCGAAGAAGGGTTGGCCACCAGCGAACTAGAACGGCGAAACAGCTCTACCCCTGGGATTTGCCGTACCTGCCCGTCCATCGAGATGGATGCTGAGGTTTCGAGCGCGGTCTCAGACAAGGTACGAGTGGTCACGGGGCTCTCCAGCTCGCCCAGCGGTTCGCGATAGGCCGTCACCGTGACCATCTCCGCAGCCCCGGCAGGTTCCAGTTGAACGGTAGTGTTGGCGCTGATCTCGACATCCTTGCCCTTGAATCCCTGAGCGTCGATGCGAAGCTGGCAAGGGGGATGGCACTCTACCGTAAGACGTCCGCTGGAATCCGTACGTCCCAGCAATTCGCCGGAAGCCTGCTTCACGGTAGCGGCAGAGACTGCTGCCCCCGCACCGTCCTCAACCGTAACCGTGAGAGGTACCGGCGCTTGTGCCCTAAGCTTTGCCGGAACCAGCATTCCGGATACCGCGAGCACGCCAAACATCGCTTTGGACAAGAACGACAGCATTAGTTTTTTCCGGGGACCTTTCGGGGAATGCTTGAGTCAGTTCTATCACGGCCTTGGGCGGGTCGAGACTCTTGTAATTGGATGCGATTTCGACCAAAGGTATCAGCACAAATTTTCGTTCGCTCATCCGGGGATGGGGAATCTCCAGGCCTTCTTCGCGAATGTTCAGATCGCCGTAGACCAGGATATCCAGGTCCAGGGTGCGCGGCCCATTGGGAATGCCCGCCGACCGGTCTCGCCCGAAATCTTTCTCGATTTGCAACAATGCATGCAGAAGGGCGTGAGGTTCCAGCTCTGTATTCAGCGCGGCCACCGCATTCAGAAACCGTGGCTGGTCTGTGAATCCCACGGGTTCCGTTGAGTAGAGCGAAGAAAGCGCGACCACTTCACCGAGTGACTCCAGCCGCAATGCCGCAGCCGCCAGCGTTTTGTCCGGCGATCCCGCCGCGCTGGCCATGTTCGAACCCATACCAATGTAAGCGGTATCCATGCCTTCACAGACTACCGCCTGGCTGTGGCACGTGCTCTTACAATTGGTCAAAGATTTCGCGGAAGTCGAATACACCGGATTTGCCGGCCAGCCACTCCGCGCCGCGCACCGCGCCCAGAGCGAAGCCCCGACGGCTGTGCGCGTCGTGGCGCAGTTCCAACACATCGTTTTCGCTCTTCGCGGTCACGACATGCTCGCCGTTGGCGTCCCCCACGCGATGCGACGTGACCGGAATTTCAGCATCCGGGTTGGCCGACTGGAGGATTTGCTTCAGCGTGATCGCTGTTCCCGATGGCGCATCCAGCTTCGTCGTATGGTGAGTCTCGGTGACAGAGAACGCGTACCCATCCAATTCGGCCAACTCGGCCGTTAGTCGGAACAGCTTCTGTACACCGATGGAGAAGTTGCTGCCGTAGAGCAAACCGCCATTGCGCCTCTCGGCGATGGCTTTCATGGAATCAAGATGCGCATACCACCCCGTGGTGCCCACCACGATGCGGCAACCGAGAGCCAGCACCGCGCGCATGTTCTCGATTGCGGCTTCCGCGTTGGTAAAGTCGATGACCACATCCACGCCCGCCAGAGTTGGCGCTGTCAGCGCCGAGGCCCGGTTGTTCTCGCCAACATCCAGCGCGCGGACTCCATGGCCGCGTTCCCGCGCCACCTCAGCTACCAGGCTTCCGGTTTTCCCTTTACCCAGAACAAGAAACAACATTTTGCGAGCTCCTAGCTTCTAGCTTCCACTTCACGATGGGCGTGCACTTGCGGCGCTGTTTCTATTGGCGCGGATCATAAACCAATCCAGGCACTGACACCGCTGGCAGCTAAGAGCTGGAAGCTAGAAGTGGCTTTCTCGCTTCCACATCGAAAATCGTGGGATCAGGATCCTGGAAAAACTTCGCATGCAGCGAACGCACCGCCTCGTCCGCATCTTCCTCGTCGATCATGAAGCTCATGTTGATTTCGCTCGCGCCCTGCGAGATCATGCGCACGTTGATGTGCCGGATCGCTCCGAACACCTGGGCGGCCATGCCGCTCTGGCCGCGAATATCTTCTCCCACCATGCATACCAGGGCCTTCTTGCCTTCGTACTTCACGTCGGCCAGCTTGCTCAGGTCGGCAGCGATCAGGGGCAGCTTCTCGTTCGAGTCCACCGTGAGCGACACGGATACTTCACTGGTCGAAACCATGTCTACCGGGCATTGGTGTTTGTCAAAGATGTCGAAGATGGCCTTGAGATATCCATGCGTCATCAGCATGCGGCTGGCGACCACGTCGATAATGCTCAGCTTTTTCTTGACTGCGATCGACTTGAACGGGCTCTTGCAGTGCGGTGCCAGGGAAGTGATGCGCGTGCCTTCGTTCGATGCGTTGCGGCTGTTCAGCACCAGCACGGGGATGTTCTTCCGGACCGCCGGCAGAATCGTCGCCGGGTGCAGCACCTTGGCGCCGAAGTAGGCCAGCTCGGCCGCCTCTTCAAAACTGATGACCTTCACGCGCAGGGCATCGGGACATACCCGCGGATCGGAGGTCATGATGCCGTCCACGTCGGTCCAGATTTCAATAGCGTCGGCGGCCAACGCCCCCCCGATGAGTGCCCCGGTAAAGTCCGAACCTCCGCGTCCCAGCGTGGTGGTGATGCCTGCCTCGTTGGAGCCAATGAAGCCGCCCATCACTGGAACCTTGCCGGCATTCAACAGTGGCCGCACCTTTTCGTTGGCGCGCTTTTCGATGATGGCGTCGATCGGGATGGCCTTCTGATACTGCGAATCGGTGATCACCACTTCGCGTGCGTCCACATGAGCGGCGTTGATGCCGCGCTCACGAAACGCCGCGGCGATCATGCGGCTCGACAGGCGCTCGCCATAGCTTACGATCAGGTCGGAGATGCGTGGGGTGAGCTCAAGAATAGCCGCCAACCCGCGTAGCACTTCGTCAAGCTGGTCGAACTTCTGGTCGATCCAGGTGACCAGCGTGGCGGCGTCCTTGGCATCCTTGATCAGGGCGCACGCTGTGTCGCGATGGCGCGAGCGCAAGCGCGAACTGATGGCCAGCGCACCGGTGCGGTCGCCCTTCGCGGAAGCGCCTGCCGCGCGCAGCAGTTGATCGGTGACCTTGGCCATGGCGCTGACCACGACCACGGGATTCTTACCCATGGCCACGCGCCCCGCCACAATCGATGCGGTTCGGTCGATGGCAGCCTGATCTTCAACCGACGTGCCGCCGAATTTCATTACCACCAGGCTCATGCCATATATCTCATCGTTGATCTATGCCTGTGTTCGCTTTTCACTCGTACCGGCTCCTCGCCGCTCTAAACCCCCGCCGGTGCTCCCAGCGGATCGAGTTTTCCTAAACTGACCAGCAGTTCTGCATTCAGAATCGTCGCCCCCGCCGCGCCCCGCACCGTGTTATGCGACAGCAGCACAAACTTCCAGTCCAGCAGCTTGCACGGGCGCAGCCTGCCCACGGTTACCGCCATGCCGGCGCCCCGGTTGCGATCCAGTCGCGGCTGGGGACGGTCGGGTTGCTCGGTCCACTGTACCGGAATATCGGGAGCAAATGGCAGATCGCGGCCTTTCAGCGGCTGGAACTCCGACCACGCTGCCAGCAGTTCTTCCTGCGTCGCAGTTTTCTTCAGCTTGATGGAGACGCACTCCGTATGCCCGTCGACCACCGGAACCCGGTTGCAGTGCGCTGTCATCCGTGCGTCCAGAGCCGTGACACCGTGGCCTTCCAGCTTGCCCAGCAGCTTCAGCGTCTCCGCTTCCATCTTTTCTTCTTCGCCGCCGATGAACGGCACCACGTTGTCCAGGATGTCCATGGAGGCCACGCCGGGATAGCCTGCCCCGCTGACCGCCTGCATCGTGGTCACGAAAATTTGATCGATGCCAAACCGCTCTTCGATCGGCTTGAGGGCCATGACCAGGCCGATGGTCGAGCAATTGGGGTTGGTCACCATGTAGCCGCCCGACTCCTTGCGCCACGGCTGTTCCTCGATCAGGTGGAGGTGATCGGCGTTCACCTCGGGAATCACCAGCGGCACATTGGGGGTCATGCGGAAAGCCGAGGAGTTGGAGAGCACCGCGCAGCCGGCCGCAGCGAACCTGGGTTCCATCTCGCGTGCAATCGCCGCGTCGATCGATGCAAAAATGACCTTCGGCGCGCCCTCGGGCTCTGCCGGAGAAACTACCATTCTGGCAATGCGGTCGGGGAGCGGCGTATCCAGCCGCCATTTCGCGGCCGCGCCGTAGGGTTTGCCGCTGGAACGGTCGCTTGCGGCCAGCCACGTCACCTCGAACCATGGGTGATTCTCGAGCAATTGAATGAAGCGTTGGCCGACCATACCGGTCGCACCCAGGATGCCTATTGGATATTTGGTTTGCATGGCAGTAAACATTCCAGTGTACAGGAGTACTACACGGCTTTCAGTCGCGGATGCGGTCGCCGACCGATGCCGGTACCGATTCGATCAGGGGTTCCGCCGCACGGTACCGGGTCCATACTTACTTCAACCCCGCGACGAAGCAAGCGACCGCCAAGAGCAATCGGGTGCCGGGCGGGGAACAATCGACGCCCCGCCCGCGTAGATACCACTGACTTGATTTAGTGGACAGCCATCGCCTGGTTCCGTAAAAGGAGATTTCCGTGCGCAAGACCGCCGTTTTCGCCTGCTTGACTCTAGCGTTTCTTCTCGCTGTTCCCAACGGTTTCGCCAAGCCGCCGGTGCCCGCCAAGAATGGCGGCGCCATCGTCATTGTGTTCAAGGACGGCCATCGGCAAACCTACAACCTCGCCGACATTGAGCGCGTCGAGTTTCCCACTTCTGCCATGACGGCAAGCGAAACGGCTCCGCTCAATTCCACAGCACCTCCGCGCGGCCATTTCGTCGGAAAGTGGGAAGTGGGAGACGGCAACGGAAACAATTTCTACATCACGCTGAAGGAAAATGGCGAGGCATGGCGGTCGTTGCGCGAAGTGGGTGGTCGCTGGGAGTTTGTGAACGGCGAAGCCCGCATCACCTGGGACGACGGGGCTATGGACGCGATCCGCAAGGTCGGGCCCAACTATCAGAAATTTGCCTACCAGCGGGGCAAATCATTCACGGATACGGCCGACAACGTAACCAACGCTCATCTCACCAATCCGAGGCCTATCTAACACCACGAACGGCTGTCGGCGACGTTGTTTAAGGCCTGTCTGCAGGATGTTCTCCGGCATTCTCAGTAGCGGTTGGCTTTACCGGATGGTCCGCAGCCCACTTCGACGCCCGCTTCTGCACCCTTAGCTTTTCAAAGAAGGTAAGCCTAGAGGCTGAGTCGTCGCGATTTTTGGCAAACTGGGTCTGCAATGACCCGTTGGCCCGGGCGGCCGCCAGATTCTGCCAGAAATAAGCTTCAGAGAAACTTTGCGGAACACCTTTGCCGCTGTTGTAGAGTACGCCCAGGTTGTTCTGTGCGTCGGCATAGCCCTGGTCGGCGGCGTTTTTCCACCACACTGCGGCTTGTGCGAAGTCCTGTGCGATACCGCGGCCCAGATAATAGTCGTAGCCGAGTTTGTACTGGGCGACCGCGTCCCCGCCTTTGGCCTGCTCGATGAGTTGGGGATCGATCGTGGTTCCGTCCGGGGCCAGTGCCGGTAGCTTGGTATCTGAGGCGGCCGGCGGTTTTTGCGCCGGGGATGCTTCCTGCCACGTTCCATATTTCACGTAAACGCGCTTCCAACTGGCGCCGAAGATCGTGACCTTGTCCCCATGAAGCGACGCCTCGTATATACCGATGCCACCCGCCGAACTACCCGAAGCGGTGCAGTCTTCATACGCGGCTTTGCCCGTCGCGAAGTCGCTGCAGGCTACGGTTGTTCCCTCAGGATACGAAGGGAATGTGGCGCAGTTTTTTCCCATCTCACTGGAGCAGTGAAGAATCATGTGTGCGTCATTGGGCATGATGACGTCCACATCATAAAAAATCGAAGACCTGTGCAGGTTCTGTGCATCCGCCTGCGGTCCCGGTTTGCAGCAGTGATAGCCAAATTCCCTGGTATAGGTCCCCGAGACGCCATTACAGCGCGTCACGGTGTCCTCGGAATCTCTGCCTGTTTGCGCATCTCCAAGTCTCACACCCGCATGCGTCTGCACGACCTCCACCTTCAGCCGTTCTCCCACAAGGGAAAAGGCCGGATGGGTCACGAGAGCCAAGAGTAACCAGAATGCTGCGTTCGAACGCTGCATTTTTTCAATTCCTGTCTAGGCGAGGCGAGGCGGTTGCTAGATTCCGATTGTTCCACTTGGAACATTCGCTTTGCAACCAGCAATTTAAAAATCCAAGACCTTTCAATTTTTATTGATTCGAAAACATAACCAGGCAGTATTGCCCAGTCCCTTTCGAGCAATTCGAATCACCTTGCGCAACGTTTTACGCCATCGCCGCCAACACGGCTTCGGCAAATTGAGTCGTTCCCGCGCTTCCCCCTACGTCGCGCGTGAGCGACTTGCGCTCGGTATACACCGTCTCCAGGGCCTTCTGTACTCGGTCCGCGGCTGCCTCTTCATCCAGGTAACGCAACATCAGAATGGCCGACTGCAGCAAGGCAGTGGGATTGGCAACATCTTTCCCCGCAATGTCCGGAGCCGAGCCATGCACGGCTTCGAAGATGGCGCAGTCCACACCCAGGTTTGCGCCCGGCACCAGCCCTAACCCACCGACGAAGGCGGCGCACAAATCGCTCACGATATCCCCGTAAAGGTTCTCCAGCAGCAGGGTGTCATATTGGTAAGGGTTCATCACCAGTTGCATGCAGGTGTTGTCGATGATGTGTTCGCCGTAGAAGATTTCGGGAAATCCCTCCGCCACCTTGCGCGCGCAGCGCAGGAACAGCCCGTCGGAGAGCTTCATGATGTTCGCCTTGTGAATCGAATGAATCTTCTTGCGGCCATGCTTCCGCGCGTATTCAAACGCAAATTTCGCAATGCGCGTGGATCCTTTCTCGGTTATGACCTTGATGCTCTCAACCACCCCCGGCACCACCTCGTGCTCCAGGCCGACGTACTCACCCTCCGTATTTTCCCGCACGATAATCAGGTCCACGCCCGGCCACTTTGACTCCAGCCCGGGGAGATTCTTGATCGGCCTGAAATTGGCGAAAAGATCAAATTTCTTTCGCAGCGTGACGTTGATGCTTTTGAATCCGCCGCCGATGGGCGTCGTAACCGGGCCTTTCAGCGCAACTTTGTTCTTTTCGATCGACTCGTAGAGCGCAGCTGGAATGTATTCGCCGAAGATTTCGAATGCTTCGGCGCCCGCGGCATAGCGATCCCATTCCCACTGCACGCCTGTTGCTTCCAGGATGCGCACGACCGCCTGCGTCACTTCCGGCCCAATCCCATCGCCGGGAATTAGCGTTACTTTATGCGTCTTCTTGTCTCCCATACTCTCTTTTCCAATTCCTGTTTCCTAATCCCTGATCCCCGGTTTCCTATGCCCTTCCAGCAACCCTTCGAGTTCTTCCTTGAACTCCTGAACGTCCTTGAAATCGCGGTAAACCGATGCGAATCGTATGTAAGCAACCGTATCCAGACCCTTCAGATGGCTCATGATCAACTCGCCAATTTCCGACGTGGTGCGCTCCCTCTCCGGCGCATCCATCAGGTAGGACTCGGTCGCATCGACAATGGCTTCCAGCTTCTTCGATGCCACCGGGCGTTTTTCGCAAGCGCGCAACAGGCCGCTCAGAATTTTTTGGCGATCAAACCGCTCCCGCCGCCCATCCTTCTTCACCACCATGTAAGGAATTTCGTCGATGCGTTCGTAGGTGGTAAAGCGCCGATTGCAGCGCTCGCACTCGCGCCGACGGCGGATTGAATCGGCCTCTTTACTCTCGCGCGAGTCGACCACCCGATCCTGGGCAAACCCGCAATATGGACACTTCATGCTGGATCGATCTTAAGCCATCCAACTGACCGGCATCCTGCGCAGCGACAATCAGCGAACCTCTAGCTCAGCACCCGAACTCTCATCCGTAAATATCTCTTCAATCGAAATCTCAAACAACCGTGCCAGCTTGAACGCCAACGGCAAACTGGGGTCGAACTTCCCCGTCTCGATGGCGTTTACGGATTGTCGTGAGACCTCCAGACGCTGGGCAAGGTCGGCTTGCGACCACTCCCGTTCCGCGCGCAATACTCGTAGCCTGTTCTTCATCGGTACCTCAGCCGGACCACCGGATAAGAAAGCAGCACGAAGACCCAGAACATCGGGTAGACCCAGATCGGGTCGAGGTGCGGTGCTTTGATGAAGTTCTCCAGGTTGCCCCAGATTTCGGTCGCGGCCAGGGTTGCCCCAATCCCAGCCAACATAGATTGAATAAGAAGATTGCGCTGGAACTCGTCCTTTTCTTCCTCCAGATACAGCCCGGTCACCACAATGGCGCCAAGGATGGGCAGCGCGGAAAACACCGCGATCAGGTAGGCCGGGACGCCGGTTACGTGGCCGTGCCGAACGGCGAGGGCTGCAGCAAGCGAAAACAGAATGCACAGCGGAGCGGCCACCCACATACGCCTCACAAACCGGCGCTGAGCCTGATTCGTTGAAGAACAAATCACGGTTAGTCTCCTTTACTTTATGACAAGTAAACATTACACCATTCCTCGCGATTATGTCAAGTTCAGTTGACAATAAATGGGCTAAGCCTCGGCAACGCTGTCACGGGCCCTCCTTGGGGGAGCTTTCGCACATACGAGGGGTATCATTTGGGGTAATCGTTCAACGCGAGCGGCGAAGTCTACTAAATTCGTATCGAAGGAAGGCGTAGCACCGCCCTTCTTCAATTCAAGAACTCAGCGATCGCCTTCACTACGGTTTCCTGTTCGTCGAGGCGCAACTCCGCGAACATCGGTAGTGCCAGCACTTCCCGCGCTGCCCGTTCCGCCTCAGGAAAATCTCCCTCAACATAGCCCAGGCCTTTCAGCGGCTCCTGCAAATGCAGGGGCACCGGATAATAAATATCGGTGCCAATCTTCCGGCTGGTGAGGAACGCGCGCAACTCATCCCGACGCGGCGCGCGAATGATGTACTGATGCCATGCATGCCGGCTGCCTGCAACCTCGTGCGGCAGCACCACGCCCCGGCTCGGATACGGGCCGGCCTCAGCCAGCCCCGCAGCGTGGAACAGCGCGTCATACCGCTTCGCTACCACGCGCCGCGCCTGGTTCCATCCCGCAACGTACTTCAGCTTCACGCTGAGAATCGCGCCCTGAAACCCGTCCATGCGCGCATTCCAGCCGAGCTCATCGTGGTAGTAACGCCGGCGCATGCCATGCTGGCGCAACATCCGCAGGCGCTCGGCCACCTCATCGGAGTTGGTCGTCACCATGCCCGCGTCGCCCGCGGCGCTCAGGTTCTTGGTGGGATAAAAGCTGAATGCGGCCGCGTCGCCCAGGCCGCCCGCCTTCATGCCCTCCCATTCGGTTCCCCATGCCTGCGCCGCATCCTCGACCAGTTTCAAACCCCGCTCTCGGCCAAGCCTGCCGAAGGCCGCCCAATCCGCCGCTTGCCCGTAGAGGTGTACCGGCAAGATCGCCTTGAGCCCCTCTCCCCTCCCTTCGTCCAGAACTCTTTCCACTGCCTTCGGGTCCAGGTTGAAGGTTCCCGGCTCAATATCTGCCAGGACGGCTTTTGCCCCTGCGCGCAGAATCGCACTGACCGACGCAAAAAAACTGAACGGGGTGGTGACGACCGAATCCCCTGCGCTGACGCCTGTCGCCGCCAGGGCCAGCCAGAGTCCGTCCGTTCCCGAAGAACAGCCCACCGCATGAGCCACTCCCAGCTCCCCGCCAGCCGCCTTCTCGAACACGGCAACCGGTTCTCCCAGAATGAATTGGCGCGAATCCAATACTCCGGAAAGGGCATCCAGCAGTTCCTGTTTCAGGGGGCCATACTGGCGTTCAAGATCAAGCATGGGTACCGGCTGAACCGTGGTTCCGGCCGGCTTCGAAGGGGCGCTTGGCGTGTTTTTCACCCACCAATGCTACCAGTCAGCCGTGTCCTCGGGCGGTGACGCTCGCAGCCCGGGCGGATTCCATCCCGCCTTGCGGAAACCGTAGTTGAAAACCTTCGTCAACCACTATATTGTTGTCACATTGCGGGATTTGGTGGCACCGGGCATTCTGGCGCTGCGCTCGCGGATTTGTTTCCTCCACGAATCGAGTACGAGTGACATCCAACCGATAAGGAAAGTAGGAGATCGGCAAATGGAAAATAAGCCGGCACAAAACATTCAGGACACCTTCCTGAATACGGTTCGCAAGGACAAGACCCCAATTACGATTTATCTGGTCAGCGGCGTCAAGCTCACCGGCAAGATCCGGTCCTTCGACAAGTATTCCGTGCTCCTTGAAAACAACAGCCAGGAGCAATTGATTTTCAAGCACGCCATTTCCACCGTGGTCAGCAACCGGAGTGTGCTCCACAGCGAGCACCGTCCGGCTTCGATGCACACGGGTCTTGGCCCGTCCGCGGTCGGATCGCCGTCCGCCGGCGGCAGTGACAGCCCGCGAGGAGCGGTTCCGATTGGCAGTTGATCCATCCAGGGGCGCCTCCGGTGCACGTCCGGAACGTGCCATCCTGATTGGAGTGGACGTCGACGTTCGCTCGCGTTCCAGCCGTGCAGGTTTGGCCGGAGCGCGAGCTGTCGTGCGTCTAAACCATTCCGACGCGCAGGCCGACGATTCTCCGCAGGACCTGGACAGAGAATCGGCGTCCCCCACCTCGCTGAGTCTCCCATCCGTAACCCATACCTCCATCTCTCCGGGGATGGATGTCGAAGAATCGCTCGCCGAGTTTCGCGAGCTGGTTTCAAGCGCCGGCGCAGAAATCGTTGCCGAAATCCTGCAGCGCCGGTCCCGGCCTGATCCCGCCACGCTCATCGGTGCCGGCAAGGTGGAAGAGATCGCCGCGGTCGCGGCGTCTTCTGAAGCCGACCTCGTCCTTTTTGACCACGATCTCTCGCCAACGCAGTTGCGCAATCTCGAATCCGCGCTGCCGTGCCGAGTCCTCGACCGTACCCAGCTCATCCTCGACATCTTCGCCCGCCACGCCCGCACCCGCGAAGGCCAGTTGCAGGTTGAACTCGCCCAGCTTGAGTACATGCTTCCTCGGCTCGCCGGCCGCGGCAAATCCATGTCCCAGCTCGGCGGCGGCATCGGCACCCGCGGCCCCGGCGAAACCAAGCTCGAAACCGATCGCCGCCAGATCAATCGCCGAATCGACCAGCTCAAGCTCGACCTCGAAGCCGTGCGGCGCGTTCGCCGCCAGCAGCGCCAACGCCGCGAATCGGTCCCGGTGCCCACCGTCGCCCTGGTCGGCTACACCAACGCTGGCAAAAGCACGCTTTTCAATCGCATCACCGGCGCCCATGTCCTGCAGTCGTCGCGCATGTTTGCCACTCTCGACCCCAAACTCCGTGCCCTCGAACTTCCTAGCCGCCGGAAGATACTTCTCTCCGACACTGTCGGCTTCATTCGCAATCTGCCCCATACGCTTGTCACCAGCTTCCGCGCCACTCTGGAAGAGGTGCAGCAGGCCGAGGTGCTGCTGCATGTCCGCGACGCCGCCTCGACCTATGGCGACGAACAGAAAGCCCAGGTCGAAAAGGTCCTCGGCGAACTCGAGGCGCTGGGCAAACCCCGCATCGACGTCCTTAACAAAATCGACCTCCTCGGGCCCCACGAGCGCGAAGGGCTCGCTTCGCGCGTTCATACCGAATCGCCCGCCCCCCGCGAAGTCCCCGTCTCCGCGCGCACAGGAGAGGGAATCGAAGCGCTTCTCCTGGCCATCGATGATGCTCTCCATTCCGATCCGGTCATCGAGGCCGACCTCCGCGTCCCCCAGCACGAAGGGGCCGATCTGGCCGCCATCGAAGCCGGCATGGTGATTCACGATCGCTCGTACGAAGGCAATCTCGTGCACCTGTCCGTCAGCGGCCCCGCCTCGCTGGTCGGCCGCCTCCGCCAATACCGTTTACGCGAGAAATAGACCGGCCGCGGCGGCTCTCGGTCATAAGCCCATCATCCCCAGCACATCCCGCGGACTTCCAATCTGCATCACAAACGCCTCCGCCCGCTTACTCCCGCTGGTCAGTCCGCGAAACATCGCCACCGCATCCTGCACCGCGAAATACGAATCCGGGCTCTGGCTCGCATGCGCATAGCAAGCCGCCTTCTTCGTATCCGCCACCGCGGTGATCTCCACGTAATGCGTGGGCGCGGGAAACTGCGTCGTGTCCTCGCCGTCCGATACTTCGTAGTAATACATCGCAAACCGCCGCTTCATGCGTTTCCACGCTTCGTAAGTCAGGTTCGCAATGGCGCGATGATCGGCATGGTTATCGATGAACCACTGGTTGAACACCGCATCCGGGTTCTCCGCTTCGATCAGCTTCGCAAACGAATCGTAGTGTGCGCCGTCCACGATCGCGTGTCCGTTCTTCTGATCCGCATACAACGGCCGCGCCTTCAAAATCCCGCACGCCTTTTTCGCTTCGGAAATACGGATCTCCGCGGAAGTCTCCCATGCGCCATCGTTCAGATACAGCAGCGCCACTTCGTGTCCCAGCGCCGTCAACCGCGCGATTGTGCCTCCGCACCCATACTCGGGATCACCCGGATGACCGCCGACGACCACGAACTTCAATTTCCGCGCCGCCGGCCCCGCGCTCTCCTGCGCCACCAACGTGGATGCCGCTACTCCAGCCATCATGCCCGTGCTCTTCAGCATCTCGCGCCGATTCATAGCCTGTCCTCGCGCTTCCGATTCTAGGCATAGCGGGTTCCCCCGTGCGAAACAAATCCGCCCTGCCCCAACACACCGTGCAGTGCGCGGGGCTCCCATGCGTTCGCACCGCTGTCACGGTTCGATGTGATTACAGGCACCGCCCGAGAGGTCCCCTCGTACTATCGCATGGGTATCCGAAAAGCCAGCGAGCCCCGGGCCTGAACCAAGGAGACTCTATGCGTCTATTCATCCGTCTTATTGGCGGCGCGACGCTGTTCGCCGCCACCATCGTTACCGCGCCCGCACAGGACATCGCTGCCAGGGCCGATCAATACCTCTCCACCTGGGCCGCGCAGGGCCGCTTCTCCGGAACCGTGCTCCTCGCCAAGGACAATAAGATCCTGCTCCGCAAAAGCTATGGCATGGCCAACTACGAACTCAACGTGGCAAACACGCCAGACACCGTGTATCGCATTGGCTCCATCACCAAGTTATTTACGGCCTTCGGCATCCTCCAGTTGGAAGAGAAAGGGCTGCTCAATGTCGCCGATCCGGTCTCGAAGTTCATTCCCGAACTGCCCGCCGAGTGGAACGCCATCACCATTCACCAGTTGCTGTGCCACAAGTCCGGCATCCCCGACTACACCAGCGCCAAGTCCTACAGCGAGCTGGATAACCCTTTTCACGTCGAAAGCAGTTTGAAGGAATTCGCCGGCAAGCCGCTCCTGGCCAAGCCCGGCGAAGTCTTTCGCTACAGTAACCCCGGTTACATCCTGCTGGGCCGCATCATTGAAAAGGTCAGCGGCAAAACCTACGAGGACTACCTCACTGAAAACATCCTCCGCCCCGCCGGAATGACCCACACGGCCTTCGATCACGCCTCGGCCGTTGTACCCAACCGCGCCAGCGGATACCGATGGGACGGCGAGAATGTTGTCAATGCCACCTATGGCGACCCCGCCTATGGCGCCGGCGCCGGTGCGTTGCGCTCCACGGTCGACGATATGTATCGCTTCGATCGTGCCCTGAAATCGGGCAAGCTCTTCAGCGCAGCCATCACCGCCAAGGCCTGGACAGCCTACGGCCATTGGAACGCGCCGCCCCCCTTCCCCCTTGAAGCCGATTACGGCTATGGCTGGATGCTCGGCCAGGAATTCGGCCATCGTTATGTCGGTCACGGCGGCTGGGTCAACGGGTTCGTCTCCCAGTTCAACCGATATCCCGATGACGATGCCGTACTCATCGTGATGTGGAATTTCGAGACTTCGAACAATATGCCGCTCACCCATGACCTCGCCGCCGTCCTCTTCGGGCAGAAGTACGAAATTCCCGTCGCCCGTCCCATCGTCCATCCGTCGCAGGAGACCCTGGCCCGTTACGTCGGCCACTACACCGTCGGTCCACTCTCTCTCGACGTCACGTATCACGATGGCAAGATCTACGTACTGGGTACGGGGCAACCCGTCCCTTACGGCTTAATCGCCACATCCGACACCGAGTTCTATTGCAACGACACACCGGCCATCCTTCGTTTCATTCCCGATGACAAAGGAGACGTCAATCAGATTTCGCTGAAGTTCGGCGATAAGGAATTCCCGGTCATTCGCGTAGTCGAGCAGAAACAGGGCAACTGACCCACCGGACGGCCGGACTCTCCAGGTACGGCCGTCCCCGGCACCTCTCGTTTTCGCCATGACCTCGGTGCTTCCTGATTCCTGGTCCCTGTGCCTGACCGTGCCCTTCATGCCACACTATTGCTGTGATCGATAAAGAACCTCAAACCCCATCAGCCTCCGCTGCTTCGCCTTCCATTACCACCCTGGGCAGCCGCGAGATCTATCGCAATCAATGGATGCGCCTGCGCGAAGACGACATCCTTCGCTCCAACGGCAAGCGTGGCATCTACGGCGTGGTCGAGAAGGATGAAGCCGCCATCATCATTCCCATCGAGAGCGATCGGGTATGGCTCGTTGAGCAGTTCCGCTACACCATCCAGATGCGTGCGTGGGAGCTTCCGCAAGGCGGATGGGAACGCGCGATCGACAATCCTGAAGAGTTGGCCCGCGGCGAACTCCGCGAAGAACTCGGCATCAACGCGGAACGCATGACCTGTCTTGGTTCCACCTGGATCGCCTACGGTTTCACCCGCCAGAAGCAGCACGTCTATCTCGCCACCGGCCTCACCCATGGCACGCAGCAACTCGACCCCGAAGAGCACGACCTCGTCGTCCGCTCCGTGCCCATCGCCGAATTCGAACAGATGATGTTCGATGGCGTTATCCGCGACAGCTCCACCCTCGCCGCCTGGGCGCTCTATCTGCTCTGGAAGTCACGCCGGTAGCGGGCCCCAGGGTCTTAGTTATTCGATTCAACTGCTTTTCGAATTCAAACCAACCACAACCCACCGGGTGCCCCATCCTCGCCACGCTTTTGTGGCTAGGGTGGGCCGCCACAGTCTCAACTGCACCGGCTTTTCCACCGATCGCCAACCCACGAAATCTATAGACAACCTACCCCACCCGGAATCTCCGATACGCCATCGCCGTCAACACCGCGAACAACACCAAACTCCCCAACTGCGCCATCTTGAACGGCAACTCCGATTGCGTGGGCGCCAGTGCATGCAGTGCCGGCACCTTTTCAAACGACTGCACTACCAGCACAAAGAAATTGAAAAACTGGGCCAGCGCCACACTGATCACATACGTCCCGCGCCACTTCCCGGCAAGGTGCGCGCCATACAGTGCATAGATCGCCAGCGCCAGAACAACCAGCGACAAGATCCCGATCACGATGCCCGGCGTCACGCCTTTGATCGGAAACAGAAATCCCGTCAAGCTGGTCAGCGCCGTCGCGACAAGAAACAGCATGGTCAACGCCGGAATTCGTTTGCCCGCGATCAGTCCGAAGACCACGATGAATCCCGATGCGATACCGATCAGGCTGATGACAACATGCAGCATCGTAAACGCGGCTGTACTCATTCCTAGAATCATGGAAGGTGTCCTTTCGCATAGTGAGGGGGAGGGCACTGCGTTGCGCGGATTTAGACCTGCGCCCGCATCCAAGCCAGGCATCGACCCCAGGTCTGTAACTAGATCCGCAAGGACTTCTTTGTTCCGGGAGCCTGCTCCGTGACTGTCCCAAGCAGGAAGACTTTCGTGAATCCAAATCCGAGGCAAGCAATCTAGAGAGGAGCCAGATTACCACGGGAATTCAAAATCAGCCGGATTTTATCGCAGCGGCTGGGAGAGCAATCCGCACTGCGCGAAAGACTGAGTTCGGAAGGCAGGTCGGCGCTTTACATGCTGCGGAAAGGCTCGCTTGTGACAGTAGGTTCAACGCTGCGGTAAAACTCGCTCGGAAGGGCAGGAAATGTCAGCGCGCGCGACTTTGAGTCGTGCCGTAAACACCGCAGAATAAAGACGGGCTTTAGCCCCTGCGGTCTCGCTTGCTCAATCTGCGGTTCCTAAGGCCGCTCTTCTACCGGCACCCAGTGTGAAGGATATTCCGGCCCGATATATTCCGCACGCGGCCGGATCAGGCGATTGTCATCCAGCTGTTCGATGACATGGGCCGCCCATCCCGACATGCGGCTGATGGCGAAGATCGGTGTGTACAAATCGATGTCGATGCCCAGCGTCGCATACGTCGAAGCCGAATAGAAATCGACATTCGCATTCAACTTCTTGTCCTTGTTGATATAGAGCTCGATGGCGCGCGACATCTCGTACCACTTGGGCTGCCCGGCGTCCTTGCCCAACTGCTCGCTCATGCGGCGCAGGTGGGTGGCCCGCGGATCCTCGGTCTTGTAGACGCGGTGCCCGAAGCCTGAGATCTTCTGCTTGGCCGCCAGCATGTTCTTCACGTAATCCACCGGATCGGCGCCCGCCTTGTCGATGGTGTGCAGCAGACGCATCACACCTTCGTTGGCGCCGCCGTGCAGCGGGCCTTTCAGCGCTCCGATCGCGCCCGTGATCGCCGAATGAATATCCGACAGCGTGGCCGCAATCACGCGGGCCGCAAACGTTGACGCATTCAACTCGTGATCCGCATGCAAAATCAACGCGATATCGAGCGTGCGCGTCGCCGTTTCCGAAGGCCTTACCCCGTTCAGCATCCACAGAAAATTCGCCGCATGGCTCAGCGAGCGGTCGGGCGGCACGATCTCCAGCCCTTTGCGGAGGCGGTCGTAAATGGCCACGATCATGGCGATCTGCGCGGTCAGGTTATAGGCCTTGCGCACATTGGCGTCGTGCGAATTGTCTTTTTCGTCGGCATCATAGAAGCTCAGCGCCGATACCGCGGTGCGCAGCACTTCCATCGGCGTTGCCGAGGTCGGAAAGCTGCGCAGCATGTCAATGATCCGCTTGTCGAGCGACCGCGCCAGCGAAAGTTGCGTAGTAAACTCCCGCAGCCCCAACTCATTCGGCAACAATCCGTTCCACAGAAGATAAGTCGTCTCTTCGAACGTGGAATTCTCCGCCAGTTCGTGGATATCGATTCCGCGGTATGCGAGTACGCCCGCGTCCCCGTCGATCCAGCAAATTCCCGAGTTCGCCGCAACGATGCCTTCCAGACCCTTACCAGCGACAACAGTAGCCATATCCTTAGGATCTCTCCTTATCTGTCTCTTTTTTGGTGGTTGCGGCGGCCTTCCCGGCTCCTTGACTGAGCCCGGCGCCGGAAATGAATCAAAGTTCTTTATAGCTCAGCGCTTCCATGGTTGTCACGGACAGGTCCCCATTGCGCACCCTCAACGTCCCGCATCCCGCCACCTCCCCCGGGGAATCTTCCGCAGGCTTTGAAGTTCTTCTGCCCAGGTGCCGCCGCGCCAACCGCCATACCTTGAGGCTCGCTTCTTGTGTTGAAGTGACGAACCTTTGACGGTATCTCGTCGGCTTCACTCGTCACAACCTGGGTGTCCAGTGTGGCAGAGCGTCCGCTGTTGTTCCTAACCTCTTTATTTCCGTCACTCGCGTGTGATGCGATGGATGCAACGATTTGGCGCTCAAATTGCCCTATACAGGACGGGTGGCATCAAGCCTGGAGGGCACCATGGCGATGTTCCGGTTGGACTATCTGTCCTGTTTTCTCACGGTGGTTGCCACCGTACTGGTGGCGCGCAAGATGTGGTCCGGGCTTCTTGTGTCAGGCATCAACAGCCTCATTGTCTGCGTGATCGGCGTGCACACGTCACAGTATGGATTTATCCCCGCCAACGTGTTTTGCATTTGCATTTATGCCTTTAATCTTCGCTCGTGGGTGAAAGCGCGGAAAGATCAATCTGAATCGAGTGAAGCCAAAAGTGAACCGGTCGCCTGCAATCGCCGAACGAGCAATTCTGGAAGAGTGGCGGCCGGCGTTTCGATCCGGAATGCCGCCCGCATTACGCTGCCTCAAGCGCCGTTGGATCGTCGTCCATTCCTCGTCTCACAGGCGCTGCATCCGCATGTTTCTCCCAGTGCTTCCACCCCATTTTTTCCCCAAAGCCCAACCGTTTCGATTAATCTGTAGCTTCCCCCGGAAATGGTACCGGCGAGCCTGTGTAAACAAGGCAGGTACCGCGCCGGGTGTCTGTCAGAAGAGATTCCGTGAGAATCTCCGTCTAACCGACAAGGGATAACTCCACAGATGCGGTTCCGGCCGAGCCTTCACAACCCAGGGCCATCAAGGAGAAGAAAGGCAAACCATGAGTGAAATTGACGAAACACCCAGGACTTACTCCGGCGCGTTGCTGGCAGTGATTGCGATCGCGCTCTTAACCGCTATCGGCGGTCTGATTTGGACGTACTCTTTGAGCGGCCGGCTGACGCATGAGGAAGCTGCCCTGGCGGAGGCCAACCAGCAGAACGTAAAACTGGCCGCGGATCTGCGCGAGACCGATGCCCGGCTGAAAGTGACTGCCGACGAATTGGGCAAGTCCCTGGGACTGACGCAGAAACAGATGGATGCGCGCGCGCAGCAAATCATCGCCCGCGAGCAGGCTGAGAATCAGAGGCTCGAAACGGCCCAGCGGGCCACGGCGCAACAGGTCACTGCAGTTGCCAGCGACGTGTCGAGCGTGAAGACAGACGTGGGCGGTGTGAAGACCGATGTAGCCAAGACGCAGACCGACCTGGCCAGCGCTGTCACCCAACTGCAATCGATGAAGGGAGACATGGGTCAGCAGAGCGGACTGATCGCGCGCAATCACGATGAGCTTGAAGTTCTGAAACACAAAGGCGACCGCACCTACTACGAATTCACTCTGACCAAGGGCGAGAAGAAGCCGGTCGGCACAGTCAGCTTGGAGTTGAGGAAGACCGACGCCAAGAAAAACAAATTCACTGTGGTTGTCTACGCCGACGATAAGCGCTACGAAAAGAAAGACCGCAACGTCAATGAGCCATTGCAGTTCTACAGCGGCAAAGATCCGGGCCTCTACGAAATCGTGGTGAATTCGATCAGCTCGAAGAATCAGATTGCCGGTTATCTGTCTACGCCCAAGGGTGCGCCCGCACCGCCTACCGGTCAGTAACTGCGCCGGTGGGAATTACCTTGAGATTAGGCTGATATCTAAAGGCGAATGTGAACGCCAAATCTTTGCGGCCATCCCAATCAGGCTTGCTTATGCGGAAGGCGGACACCACGTCGCCTTCCACAGTTTGTCCGGCTTCGAGTGTCAACTCGTAGGACAGCGGCTTGCCGTGCAGCGGCGCCAGGTCAGGATAGCTTGCGAAGATGCGCTCGTAGTCGATGGCGCTGGCGGCATAGCTGGAGAGCAAGCCATCCTTGAGCGTGGCGTCGGCCAGGATCTGGTGGAGAAAGAGAGGCTGCTTGCTCTGGTTGTGCAACTTGACATGCGCAAACACCAACACCTGATCAAACACTTCCTTGGGGGTGGGGGCGCCGCTGGCGTCAACGCCCGCGGTTTCTCTATGCATAAGATGAGAAACGACGTGGGTGACTTCGCCTGTCGCCATGGGTGGTTTTTCACCGAGGCGGACGTAGACGAAGACGGCGATGGTGACCAGGACGGCCGCAGTAATGCTGGGGAGCAGGACGTTGCTTGAGCCCTTGGTAAATTCCTCGCCACTGGCGGCGTCATCCATCTTTTCGGAGTTTTGCTGTAAAAGACTCATCGCGCCCCTATCTTATCGCTAGCGGAACATCCCTAGCGATCTTTTCAATGCGGGGGTGAGAACTTTTCGTTGGGGCGGACCTGAAACGGGATGCTGGGATGGCTTGCCTTGGCAAGCGCGCGGGGGGAGACCCGGGCTGCGACATGGAATTGCGCGGGTTAACCAACAAGTAACCACGGAGCCCAAAACGCTTCGAAAAAGACCCTATCCAGGGGTTGAGTCTTTTTTGCCGAGTTGGGGCAGGGGGACAATTCCGCGCCATCTCTGAATGGAATTAAATGATTTGTTTTGTTGGGAATACGGGCTATTTGAGAAAACAGCGAAAATGACACTTTTAAGGTTTTTTGCTGTTTGGGGACAAATGCGAGCACGCTTGCTGCTGTAAGTACCTGATGAAGAGAGGGTTGTAGGATATTGGTAGTTGCCATCCCCGGTCCCCAAAAGCGAGGGACCGGGGGCACCCGCTGCTGTAAGTACCTGATGAAGAGAGGATTGCAGGTATTGGTAGCTGCCAATCCCCGGTCCCCAAAGGCGAGGGACCGGGGGCACCCCGCACCCGCTTGCTGCTGTAAGTACCTGATGTAGAGGGGGTTGCAGGATATTGGTAGCTGCCAATCCCCGGTCCCCAAAAGCGAGGGACCGGGGGGCACCCGCACCCGCTTGCTGCTGTAAGTACCTGATGGAGAGGGGGTTGCAGGGTACTGGTAGGCTGCCAATCCCCGGTCCCCAAAAGCGAGGGACCGGGGGCACCCCGCTGCTGTAAGTACTTGATGAAGAGATGGTTGCGGATACTGGTAGCTGCCAATCCCCGGTCCCCAAAAGCGAGGGACCGGGGGCACCCGCATCAATCGAAAAACCAAGACTCGATGGAGAGGTGAATTGAAGGTCGTGCGATCCCATGTCTGAGAATCCAGACATGGGGCACCCTCGCTTTGCGCCGGGTGGAGTTCCCCACGACGCGGGCCACGCGCCGTTTTCATCATGCAGTAACCTGGCTTTCATCTCCTGGGAAGAATCCATTCCTAAAATAAGACCGAAGGAAAACTTCATCGCAGCGGCCTGCGAACTGTTGTTGCGCGAGAGCAAAGGTGCGCCTACATGCTGTGATCCGCCCACCCTCACGCACTTGTTGCCAGCTTTCCTATCCGGGGAAGTCCAAGTGCCGGTGTAACACCAATCCATCTCGCAATCATCAGACTTCAAAAGAGAGAAAAGCCATGACTGAGCGACCAGCCCTGATTCGCAAATGGGCCTGCATAATGACCGTATTCTTGTTCTGTTTTGTACTTGCAACCAGGGGCAGGGCACAAAACCAGGCCGGATCCATCTCCGGCACGCTGATGGATTCCGCCGGCTCGGTATTGAAAGGGGCACAGGTATCCATCCCCGCCAAAGGCCTGAATGTTTCCACGGACGAGCAGGGGCGCTTCTTCTTTAGTGGATTGCAGCCCGGCAACTACACGATTTCGGTCAGCTACATCGGCTTCGAGAATCTGACGAAAACCGTCATCGTCAATCCGGGAGAATCGACTGCGGTGAGCCTGCAACTCCAGGTCGGGTCGGAAAAGCAGAGCGTCCTGGTGACGGCCGGAAGCGCTTCGGCAGAAGTGGAGGCGGTGAATGAAGAGCGCACCGCGGACAACCTCATCCAGGTGATGCCGACCCAGACCATCACCAGCCTGCCAGACCGCAACCTGGGCGACGCGATCAGCCGTATGGCCAGCGTCGCGCTGACGCGCAACGAAGGCCAGGCCAATTTTGTGGCGCTGCGCGGAGGCGAGCCCCGACTGACCAACACCACCGTTGACGGCTTCAACATGCCTTCCCAAGATCCCGGGATCCGCGAATTCGATTTCTTCTCAGTGCCGCCAGGTATTGTCGGTTCGGTCACGGTGAGCAAGACTCTCTCGGCCAACAAGGACGGCGATGGTATCGGCGGCTCGATCGATCTCGTCACCAAGACGGCGAGCGATACCCCGACCTACCAAATCACGGCCATGGGCGGGATCAGTGCGATGGGCGGCTTCACGCCGATCGAAAACGCGCGTCCTAACGCGGATATTTACGGCACCTGGGGCCGGCGCTTTGGAGCCAGCAAGAAGCTTGGCTTCGTCGTCGGCGCACAGTACTCCTTCGATGGCACCGGCTATAACGACGTCGAGCCCACCCCGGACGAGGCTACGCTGGCCAACAACCAAAGCGTACCCTGGGATGACGCCCAGGATCTGCGCACGTACATGTTCCACCGCCCCCGCTATGGGGTGGGGGGCAGCCTCGATTACCGCATCAAACCCGGTTCCACGATCTTTTTGCGCTATTTCTACTCCTTCACGCGCGACAGCGGCGACAAATCTGTTTACACCCTTTTCGACAACACGCCCGGCGCCCAAGTGATCAATCCCGGCAACACCGGGTGCAGCGGCACCGACGCAACTACCGGGGCAACCGCACCGCCCTGCAACACGCCGCCGCGTTACTACAACCAGGCTGAAGATGCCCGGATCTATTCAGACAGCATCCAGCTCAGCGGCACGCACGTGCTGAACAACACCTGGTACTCCTGGAGCGCCGCCATCGGAGCCGGTTACTTTGGCGACAATCCTTTCGAATCGGGCAACTTCACGAACACTGCCAGCACCACCGCGTGCCAGTTCAACCAAGCCGCCACCAAGGACTACTACGTGCCCCAGTGGACCCCGGCGTGCTTTAGCGAAATCAACAGCCCCCAGAACTACTTCTTCACCGGGACGCAGCGTGAGCCCGGCCACGAGGAGCAGATCAACCTCGGACTTGAGGGTTCGGGGGCATTCCGCTGGCATCTTGGCGGCCATCTCTCGACGTTTGAATATGGCGGCAAGTTCCGCGGCATGCACAAATACAACAACCAGTACAAAAGCAACGAAACGTACGCCGGCGCCGGCGCCGGCATCCCGATGACGACCTTCCGCAACAATCTGGTTCAACCGAACTACTATAACGGGGCGTACAAGGACGGCTACAACGTGTGGTTCGGCCCCGTTCAGGAATACGTCGACCAGCACCCCACCGAATTCACCCTTGATAACAGCGACAAGGGGGTGGATTCCTCGAACTACTCGCTGGTGGAACATATCCCCGCCGGTTACGTGATGAACACCACCGACTTCTCCAACGGCATTCGCCTGGTCCTTGGGCTGCGCGCAGAGGTCACGTCGGTGAACGTGCACAACCTGGCGTTCGATCCCAACGGCAACGCTACGCCGAACAAGTTCTCAGGATCCTATTACGACCTGCTGCCGAGCGCGTCGCTGCGTTTCAATGCAGGGCACGACAGCTATATGCGTCTGATCTACGCGCGCGGCGTTTCCCGCCCGGAAGAGTCTGAACTGGCGTCGGACGTGAATTGGGGCACGGGCGGAAACGGCGCGTATAAAAACACGGTCAGCTTCGGCAACCCCAACCTCAAGGCCGAAACCGGGGACGATGTCGATGTCCTCTACGAGCACTACTTCAAGACCTTCGGCGTGTTTTCCGGCGGGTATTTTTTCAAGCACCTCGCATCTCCGCCGGTCCAAACCAACACGGTGTTGAACAACTACCTGCCTCCGGGCGCGCCGTCCATCGATCAGGGCACTTACCTCGCGACCAACTACATCAACGCCGGCAGCGCCTGGATCAGCGGCGTTGAATTGCAGTACCTGCAGCACTGGACCAATCTGCCCGGATTCCTAAGTGGGCTGGGCATGAATGCCAACTACAGCTACATCGGCTCCCAGACCAGCGGCATTGCCGGGCGCAGCGACAAACCACGCCTGCTGGAGAACGCGCCCAACCTTTTCAACATCGGCCCCACCTATAACAAGGGGCCTCTCTCCATGCAAATGAACATCAACTACAACGGGTCCAGTATCTACTACTACCAGTACACGGACGGGGCGCCAGGCGGACCAACGGGGCCGCTCGGCGACAACTATAACTACCCGCACACGCAGGTCGACGCCCAGGGTAGCTACGCGCTTCCACGCGGCTTCAAGGTGCTCGTCTCCGGACTTAACCTTACCAACGAGGAATTTGGGTTTTACTACGGCAGCCCGAAATTCGACACGCAGCGCGAGTTCTACCACCCGACCTACTCGTTCGGCCTGAGCTGGACGCCGCAACACGAGAAATAATTTCGCCGAAACTGAACCGCTTCAGCAGCGAAAGGGCGCACCGGAATCCCGGTGCGCCCTTTCGCTGGCGCCAGAAGGCAGCGTGCCCTGTCAACGGTTGCCCGGGCAAAGCACTCATCCAGGAGACATTGCCCAACTGGAGAGAGCGGGCCCTATTATCACGTACAAGGAGAAAACGGTGTTCACCCTTGATGGCGTTCAGAAATTTCATAGCTGGACTCACGCCAGCCTAAGCCTTCTACTCGATCACCTGTCCGCAATGCCACCGGGGGACTATGGGCAGGAATTGCAGAGCTTCGGGTTTGCTACGCTGCGGAAGCAGGTGATTCACATCTTCAACTGCGAAGGATTTTGGATTTACACGCTCCAGGGGCTTCCGTATGTGGATCGCAGACCTGAGGAATGTCCCGCGGTTGCGGATGCCCGACTTTTGCAGCAGGAAGTGAGCAGACGGACAAGAGCGTATTTATCGAGCTTGACCAGTCAACAGCTCAACACGGATACGGAACTTCATTTCCCGGATGGAGACAGCGCCGTCCGCACTCCTGCGCTGGTGCTCCACCATGTTCTGACCCACGCTTTTCACCACAAAGGGCAGATTGTTGCCATGTGCCGGGAGCTGGGTCATCCGGCGCCCGATACCGACCTGAACCAGTTTGAATGAGGGCCAGAGAGAATGGGGGGCTCCATTTTCCATTGGCGGAATCGCGCGTGGTTGGGAGTTGAGCGCCATTCCGGTAGTAGACTGATCCGGCTCGCGACTAATTCCGGGTGGGCCACTACGCACTCGGAGCTACGAAGCAGACAATTCAAGAATTTCAGGACGGTGCACCGTGCCGTTCGAAACGAGGAAACGCCAGTGCCCTTTGTGGATGTGAACGCTTTCAAGGTCATCGAACGCTTGCCGGGGTGGAAGGGGCGCTATTTTCATACCGCCGGCATGACGTTCGCGCATTACGAATTCACAGCCGGTTCATCCATTCATGAGCACTTGCATCCCGAGGAGGAGGTGTACGAAGTGATTGCGGGCGAACTGGAAGTGACGATTGAGGGAGGGACTGACATTGCGAAGCCCGGTGTGGTTGCCATTGTCCCGCCGAATGCCCGGCATTCCGTGAAGGCGCTCACGGACGGGCGCCTGATTGTGATCGATCACCCGGCCCGACCCGATCTCGGCTAGCGGCAGTGGCGTGACCGCGAAACCAGAAGTTACGGTGCGAGCACCGATAGGTTGGACCTTCGACCATCGCCATGTGCCTCAGCCTGGCACTTGCTCCTTTCTGGCGTTGTCGCCCATGGCACTCGCATGTTTTTGCAACACAATGAAGGAACTGACAAACACCACCACCATGGCCGACAGCACAGCCAATTCAATCATCTGATGCCGGAACGCGGCCTCATTCCCCTCCGGCAACTCCGGAATCTGCGCCGTAAGCACCAGTATCTTCCGCACGCAGGCGATCAGGGCCACCACCAGAAACGGCTCCGCGACCAGCGAGTGCTCGCGAAATGAAATTTGCACCGTGTAGAGCAATTCGATAATCAGCAGAACGAGCAGAATCTGATCGAGCAGTCCCACCAGTTGTCCGGACAAGGAACGCGACGCCAGCTCCGAAACGAACGTCCACATGGCCGACCCCAGCAGCCAGATGGCCGCCGCTGCCAGCAGCACCCCCAGCCCGATGTAAACCACGTCTTCCACCAGCATCAGGCCGGTCGCGATCACTCCCTTTGCCTGTCCCGGCTTGGGCCGGCCCAGCAACGTCATGCGCGCCACCTCCCTCCGTTTCAGATGTTTTCCAGAACCAGTTGGTCCGTGGAAGCTTGAGCATGGCCCGCAAAATTTATGGAATTCTGTCGAGTGCGCCTACGGGTAGACGTTTTCGCTTGCCGGATCGGGGTTGGCTTGGGCGCGACAGCAGAACTCTGTCCGATCGCAACGAAGCCTGGACGCAAAGCTCGAAGCGCCTCTCCGATGGTTCGCGTCAGATCCGTCAACGCACCGGGGGAGAGCGGCCTCGCCAGGCCGATTTGTTTGGTACAATTTGAACAACGAAGTCGTGACAACTTCGCGGTTCGCTTTCGCGTGCGGTGGACAAATGATTTGAAGCCCACGGATTACTGTCCAATTCCCTCGGATTTTGGTTTTTGGCCGGTGGAAATGATGAAACAGGCAAGGAAAGTGGGCGGTAAGAAAAGACAGTAAATTCTGCGATTTGCGCTGAGGCGATTTGAGATTGCAGAGGGGACGTAGCTCAGTTGGTTAGAGCGCTGCCCTGTCACGGCAGAGGTCGCGGGTTCGAGCCCCGTCGTCCCCGCCATACATTCCAGAATACTTATGGACTGTGTGGCATTCCCCTCGTAGGTGCAGAAAGATGCAACCCCTCCCGCGAGAGCTCTGTTCCCAGATGTCGGAGCAGAGTTGAGTAGGAATGTCGAAAGCTGTGCCATCCAATTCATTTGTTAATTCCTAGCTTCTCCATGGCCGGATGGATCTGTTTTCGCATGATGCTCTGTCCCCTATCCTGGAGGACTGGACAGGGAAACAACCTCCACGTCCCGCTTTTCCCACAGAGTTCGCTGACGACGAGCCGACTTCCGGATACAAAATCCGGGCGCAACCAGTGACTTGGTCGATAGTGCGCTTTTTGAACCCGCGAGCGCTACAACGGAGCAGGCTCGCCGAACCAAAGGGTCATCGCGTCCACGAGCCGCTGCTCATTTCCTTCTCCCGCCCAAGCCACGCAACCGTCGGGCCGAATCAACACCGCAGTGGGAGCATCGACCGCCCCGATTACCGGGAGTTCCCAGGGACCATCGTATCTGGCGTTGATCAACTGAACGCGGTTTGCCCAACGAGAAATATCGAATTCGGACTCGCCAAGGTTGAGGAGTACCGGTCGGGCCTTGTGCAGGAGCGCGAAGACCCGCAGCGGGCCTTCGGGAGTGACCAGGTTGAGATCGGGCATGCGGCGGCCGAGCAATGGGTGCCCTTCGCCTAGTTCGTAATGAATGTCCAGGCCCGACATCTCGGCGGCCAATCGCCTACGCGGCTCGTCCATGCCCAGGAACAGCGAAACATAATCTCCCAAGGCTTTCGTGCGATCGTCCGTATGGCGCAGTATGGATTGCGCCATCGTGTTGCGTAGCACGCGAGCAGCAACTGGATGGCGCTCGGTATGGTAGGTCTCAAGAAGGCTTTCTGGCGAGAACCCGTTTACCACTTGAGCCAGCTTCCATCCCAGATTCACTGCGTCCTGAACACCGATATTGAGCCCCTGTCCACCCAGTGGGGGATGGATGTGCGCGGCATCGCCAGCCAGCAGAATGCGTCTGTCGCGGTAAGCCGTTGCTTGCCGAGTCATATCGGTGAATCTCGAGATCCACGTTGGGCTATGGACCCCGTAGTCCGTTCCGTATGCGGCGATCAGTGCTTCGCTCACGTCGCGCAGGGTTGGTTCTCTTGCGGTTGTCACTTGCCGTTCGGTCACGACCAGCCCCACCCGCCGTCCATCCGCTAGCTTACGGATTGCATGAGCACCAACGGCATCATGGCGGAAACCAAATGCGGGCTCCTCGCTTGTCTCGACCTCGGCGATCAGCCAACTAGTCGTTGCATCCGATCCCGGGAACTTGATACCGGCTGCTTTCCGGACCAGACTACGTCCTCCGTCGCAGCCGACTAGATAATTCGACCGCAGCGAGCTGCCGTCGGACAGCGCGATGTCAACACCGGACGCGTCCTGGACGAAGCCCGTCGCGTCACATCCGCGATAGATTGGTACCGCTAGCTCCTCGACCCAATCTGCAAGGATGCGCTCGCTGTGGTTCTGCCCGAGCGCGAGCAGATAGTTGTGCCGAGTGGGAAAGTCGGTGATGTTCAGACGGATGCGGTTGAAGCTCACCGCGGGATGCTTCTCGCCCTCCGCTATGAATCGGCCGGCGATGCCCCGCTGGTCGAGCACTTCGATGGTCCGTGAGTGCAGCCCCCCTGCGCGCGAGCCGGGCAGTTCCTGGTTTTCACGCCGCTCGACAATGGCGACATCGATCCCCGCCAGCGCGAGCTCACCCGCCAACATCAGCCCTGTAGGTCCCCCGCCGGCGATTATTACTGCGTGCTCCTTCATCTTTCCTCCTTTAGGTTTCTAGCGTTAGGCGACGATGATGCCACATGATTGGTCCCTTGCCGCAACCTCTGGGCCACGCGATATCCTGTAGATGAGGAGAGAGGGATTCTCCTAAGCTCGCTTTTACGATTGAGACCAAATAACGCGCAACGCGTTTGGCGGAATTGCGGTCAGGAGACATCTGCTGTTGCGACCAGGGCTTGCCGTAACTACACGAAACAGGATTGAATCTGTTCCAATTCGCCGCCACTCACATGGCAGGGCTTCGCGCTCGCTTAGGTCGAAGTGGAAAGCGCACTTACAAATACACTACGAAGCAAAATTGGTTGGGATGCCATGTTTGCTACTCGCGCATCCCCGAGTTGATCCAGCGACGCAGCACTTCAACCTTCTCTTTCGGCCAAGGCCCATCGCAAGGCATGCTTCCGTTCTCGAGGCGCCGGAGTATTTCTGTGGCATATTTGCACACGTCGCGATACGACCAAAGATCGAAAACGAAGCTCATCGACTCACGATCCATCTGCCGGAACAGGGGCTTGATGTGCTCGGCAAAACCTAATTCAATTTCCAAGCCTGGAAGAGGCGAAGGCGCTGATTGCTCGTTTTCCTGAGGAGACAAAGCAGAAACTCGGGAGCCAGGCTTCGCGTTGCATACCCACCACCACCGCGGAACCGGCATGTTGGGCGGTGGCATTGCATGTTGCTGCGAGTTTTCCTTGCCGATGCGCGAACCCCATTCAAGGTAGGCAACGAACGCCGCGCGGAACTCCGGGTCGTTCGGAAGCATGGCATCGTCGGCGCTCTGACAGAGCATCTTCACCCAGCTTGACCTCTGTTCTTCGGTGATGCATTTGCCCACGTGCTGCGAGATCATTCGGGAATAACCGCCGTATCGCTCGGAGTAGAATTTTGGTCCGCCAAACACCTCGCTAAGCCACGCGGCGACACGTTCCGGATGATCAGGTGACATTTCGGCGAAGAGAGGCCCTACTAGAGGATCCTGCGGAACGTATTTGCCATAGAAGATGCGGGTCATCCGCAACAGAGCGGGGAATCCGCCCGCCCATTCGAAGAGAGTGGGTTCGTGGTCCGCAATAGGGACTGGATCCGTGAATTTCACAAGCCAGTGCATGCCACTACAGAAAGGCTTGTTTTGTGACTGCCCGCAGCGGCACAGACTGTAATGCTCCAGCGAAGAGCCCTCGGCCTGTGGAACCTGATCACCATGCTCGTCGACTATCTGGACTCCACCGGTCACTCGGTACGGACCATCTTTAGCGACCTCGATGGATGCCAGGCGGAGCTGACCAACCTGATTGCGGGCCTCAACGCCGTCTATCGCATAACTCAATGCGCCAGACGGACATGCCCGGACGGACTGTATGATTTCGTCCAACCTCCCCCCGCTCGGGGTGATGAACGGCTCCTTCCCGAGATGGAATACAGAGGACAGCCGGTCAGTACAGAATCCGGAGTGAGCACAGATGCCGCGATTATCGAGGATGTGAATCTGCTGGCCCACATATGAATCTCGCTTATCGGGTACTCGTTTCGGATCCTTGGCTCCGGAGAATCCAGTCCTCGAATGCGTTCCATCGCAATACGGTTTATTGGACGACTGGCCACAGCGGCACAGCAACATTTGCGACTTTGAATCGAGCGGCTCACCCAGCCAGTTCCTGAAGTCCGACACATTCGAAACGAAATAAGGGCCATCCAGAGAGACTTGGATTGTGGGTTGCAGATCTATCTTGTTTAACTTCAATTCGTTCATCGTTCACCTCGAGCCAACAATCCGCAGATAGTTGCTGACTCTGTCACAAGCGTGGCGCCGGCGAATGACAACGACTCCAGTGATCGTTTCCGTGCCTCTTCGTTGACCGAACCACACGCATCGACTACGAGCGCAGGCAGGAAACCGAGGTCAGCGGCGTGACGTATGGTTGGCTCGATGCCAACTTCCAAGACAACTCCCATAACGGCTATGGCACTGATACCGCAGTCGCGCAACGCCATCTCCAGAGGGGTGCCCACAAAGAATGACATGCCGAGCTTATCGAAGATGACTTCGCTTTCCAGCGGTGTAACCTCCGGGATGATCTGCGCCTGAAGAGAGTCCCGCGGAAAAGCAGGCTTCGTATCCTCCGCCTTGTCCTTACGCTGCCACGCCATCGCTGTGCGAAGTTGTGAAACACCGGCGGACCGATTGGGCAATGAGAGATGACGGCTGAAAAAGACGCGGAACCCTCCGTGCCGCGCCGCCGTCACCACACTGGCTACGTTCGCCGTGACGCGGCCCGCATCGAGACACTGCCGCACGATACCCGCCTGCATGTCGTAGACAAGCAGCGCCATCTGTTCAGGCGTGCAGACGTCTTCCAGGCTTTGTGGAATGTTGAGACCGTAGGCATGTTTCATCGTTTTCCTCTTCCTGCCGGCACTCGCTGCGAAGCGGCTAAGGCCAATTGACTGTTGCTTGCTAGATCAGCGCCTGAGCAGCTTAACCGAAAGATCGGTAAACTCACCCGGCTTCCACTCTTTTGCCATGCCGAGGAACGCGCCGAGCTGGAGTATCAGCATGGCCGTCGGCTCAACAAAACGGGCGTTCCTCAATGGTCCGGCATCCACGGGTTCGAGACCAATTTCCGTAATCAGGTTTGCAACGATCTGCTTTGAGTCGACGTCATCACCGCAATAGAACACCGACGGCACATCCGCCGCGAATCGCATGGAGCCCGAGTGCAAGATGCCCGCAAAAACATTCAGAAACGACTCAACTACATGGGCTTGCGGCGCCAGTTTGGCGATCTCTTCGGCTCCTGAAGTCGTCGTCCCCACAGTCAACCCTGAATAGTCGGGAGTCAGAGGGTTCACGCAACTGATCAGCATTTTTCCGTCAAGTGGCCCAGCTGCATTGAGAGCCGCGGGAACTGATTCCCAGCCAACGGCAAGCAGGATTACGTCTCCGAACTGCGCTGCCTCCGCAGCCGTGCCCGACTGGGCAGTGGGGCCGGCTTCCTCCGCGAGGCGCAGGATCTTTGCAGGGTCCCGCGAATAGCTGAACATGATCTGGTGTCCATGGTTGGCAAACAGCTTTCCAAGTCCGCTGCCAATATTACCCGACCCTATAATGCCGATTTTCATATCTTCCCCTTGCCCGTTCGAGAGTTCCGATGATCTCGGCTCGCGACCGAAATTGCTCACATCTCTTGCACCAGTTGCTTTATGCAAAGCAAATATGCGAAACGCGGCTATTGACGAAACCAGTTTCAGCAAACGATAGGTCGAGCATGAAATGCTATTGAGTATCACATCGATAAGGCGATTACCGACTGGAAACGCGAACACCCCGATTATGACCTCGCACCTGTGGAGTCCTTCTCTAAGGAATGAGAAATCTGTCTAACTCCCACTGCTCTGCGGCCGGGCCGTGATTAGAAGTCGGCACCGCTATAGGCAAGCCAGTGTCCGTCGTGGAAGGTGTATCCATCGACGAAGTGGACTTCTCGGGGGTTTCCGTCCTTATCCGTCGCTTTCATGATTGAGTGAGCCGTTGCGCTGTTGCCGTGGATGAACACGATTATTTGAAGAGCCGGCACGGGCTTCGGACGGGTCTGTCGTCAGCGAAACGTGATCGATCACTTCTTGTCGGCTACGAATCTGGCCGGATTTGCCGGACGTGCGATAGTCGGGTTCGAGCAGGCATTCCAGAAACTCTCGATTCCCCCGGTACTCAGCCGTGATCCAGCCCTGTTCGATACGACGGATCGTATCCTCATCGATCTTTTGGTTCGGTGTTGACACCTCATCACAAGCTCTCGACTGTGCCGTTGCTGCCGCAAACGGGGAGCAAAGTACCCACCCTAGTGCAAAGACCATGACCCATTTCATTGCCTTCCTCCTTCTAGATCTGCTGCTTTTCGATCACTCTGACGCGGTGTTTATGACAACAGCTTTAAGACGGATCGAGGACCCGCGTATTCTGGTAGCTAGCAATGAGCCACTGATCGCCCTCGCGATGAACTGTCCATGTTTGTACGCCGAGACGCCCTGGTGCCACGTCTTCTTCGCCCGGGAAGATCAAACCGCCACGTGTACGTAAGATCACCGAGGACTCTGAAAGCACGGCCTTCCACTCCACATCCACGACCGAGTGCACGCCCTTCAGGGATGTACCCCATTTGTCCGCCCCGGCCGTGAGGTCATCGAAATATTTCCTGATCGCCGCCCTGCCACTGAGAACCGTGCCCTCAGCGACTACGAAGCTCGAATCCTCCGCAAACAGTTGCGAGACCGCCTCGCTATCCGGAAATGCTTGAGCGACCGCCTTCGGGAGGTCAATTGCGTTACGGTTGTGCCGATCTTGGGCGTTATATTTGTTCATTGAGGTACCTTCTTCTGGATGAGAATACTTCCAACGGAAGCTACTTCCTAATAAAGTATTATTCGAGGAAGGCCCATTGTCAAGAAAAGTTCAAACTCGCCGCGAAATCGTCGGAAAGCTGGCGGGCGCGGTGCAGCAATTCGTGAATCGAGTGACGCTCTTTCAGTCTTCGATTGCCGAACGCTTACAGCTCAATCCCGTAGACCTTTTTGCGCTCTTCATCTTGCAGAAAGGTGAAGCAACCAAGCCATCCGAACTTGCGCGAGCCTTGCGCGTGCCCTCTGGCACGGCAACGAAGATCGTTGATCGGCTTGAAAAAGGCGGTTTCGTCGTCCGATCACGCAGTCTTACAGACCGAAGAGGGGTTCTTCTCCGCCTGGTGCCGGAGCGGATTGCCTCAATCGAACTCATGTATCAAGGAATGGGGGAACACTTCAATTCTTTCATTGCGCGTGCCTCTGAAAGAGAGTTGCGTTTCCTGCTCGACTTTCTCAACAGCAGTTCCGAAGCTGCCATTCGAGAGCAACGGGATGCGCCCCTCGGAGACCAGGCACACGGCCACCCCAGATGACAGATCTTCATACTGTTTCACGATGCCGGGCAAGTACTCCTCAGTCTAGGTGAACCCGGCGCTTTCAATTTGGCAGGGTGAAATCCCGCAGAATTCATCACCTTCTGAGCCTGATTACGTTCCGAGGAGTCCAGCCTTTCCTGGAGGATTCGCCTATGACGGAGAAGAACCTAGCGTTGAAGACCACCGCGGTATCCATAAATGAACCAACAGAATGGCATGCTCTGATCGTGCCTCACCTCCCGTCAGGTACTCGCAATTCCACCCTTCTTGTCGTGTTCTTAGTGCTCACTGTCGTGTTCACCACACCTTGGGTGCTGCTTCTGCTGCTTGCACAGAGTTTGGACATCGGGAGAGGCTTTGTCATTCATACCCAGATGTGGGCTCCCGGACTTGCTGCCTTTGTTTGTTGTGCGATTTTTCGGATCCCACTCGAATTCCTAGGATTGAGGTGGCCCGGAATGCGAGCGATCGGCTGGGGATACGCTCTTCCCATCGCATACGCTGCAACCGCGTATGTCTTCCTATGGTTGACAAAGCTTGCCCCAGCGGATTTCGATGGCTTTATGCGCGCAAGCGAGAGATCGCTGCATATCGGCGCCGGCGCAGGTGTCCTGAACGCCGTGCTGATCATGAGCTTTGGTGTACTGCAAAGTGGCGTGTCCGCAATGGGTGAAGAAATAGGTTGGCGCGGATTCCTTGTGCCCGTCTTGGCGCAGCGCCTAAGTTTCACTGGCGTCGCATTGGTGAGCGGCCTTATATGGGCTCTTTGGCATTTTCCTCTTATCCTGTTTGGCACCTACAGCAGCTCGGCACCCAAATGGGCCGCTCTCTTCAGCTTTACGTTGATGATCGTCGCGACTGGTTCCATCGCGGCGTGGTTGCGCTTGAAAAGCGGATCAGTATGGCCTGCTGCGATGCTCCATGCCTGTCACAACGCCATCATACAATGGCTGCTCGATGCGATGACCGTAGAAACAGGTAGAGCGGCATGGTTCGCGGGTGAATTCGGAATCACGCTGGCGGTCGTTTCAATATTGTTTGCAATCCCCATCTGGCGCGATGCTGTGTCGCAATCGCAATCCAACACTTGAAAAGGAATTCCGGAAAGAATACTCCGCAAATAGCTCGTTCGGACTGACTAAAAGAAGCATTTGTGGCTGACGGTCAGTCGTACCCTGATTTGGCCGGACGAACGATCTCTTCTCCATGTGCACGGTCGCGTTCACGCATTGAGGATGCCGTTGTGCCCGCGAAGTCCAAGAATCGCACTCGTGGACAACCAGAATCATGCTCTTTGTGATTCCGAGCGCTTCGACCCATGCGTCAAAATAGCGTTAATGATCGAAATAAGTGTAGTTGCAGTTGGCGCAGCGCTAGAATTTCCCACTCCGACGTTAGGTGTCGATGAAGGCATTTTCACCCGTTGACCTCTCCACAATCGTCATCCCCATGCGAAAAACTCAATCCACTAGCGTCAGTAAAATCGGTGTGCAACATTTAGGTTGCACATCGCCGCAGAACTGCATTATAGTGTAACCATGAGGTTGCACATGATCACACCTAACAAAATCGAGAAACAGGTCACTTTGCACGCTCCTTTGGGACGCGTATGGCACGCGATTACGGACGCGCGAGAATTCGGACGTTGGTTCGGCGTGAGCCTGGATGGAGACTTTGCCGCCGGAAAAGTGATCACCGGGACCTTTAACAAAGAACTCGACGAAGCAGCCATCATCGAACATCAGCAAAGGGTCGGACTGTCTCCTTCAGGCATCCGGCAGCCCGAAAATGGCTTTGTGTTCTGTACCGTGGAGCGCATTGAGCCACAGAGCTACTTCAGTTTCAGGTGGATTCCTTACGGAATTGATGCCGAAGTCAATCCAATGACTGAACCGACGACGTTGGTCGAGTTCTACCTGCAGGAGTCGGCCAATGGAACCCTGCTCAGAATCGTCGAGTCCAGCTTCGAGCGCGTGCCTGAGCATCGCCGTGAACGAGCTTTCCGGATGAACGAAGGCGGCTGGGACGGCCAGGCAGAGAACGTCAGAGAATATGTTGAAACAATCTAAGCCAGCCATTGCCGATGTATTCTTCGCGCTCGGCGACGAAACTCGCCTTGGGCTGGTTACAAAGCTACGCACAGGGGCATTCTCGGGTACGTTGCTTTCACAGGGAGTGCTGGTCACAAGGCAGGCAGTCCTCAAGCACCTGCATGTGCTTGAGGATGCCGGCTTAGTTTCGCATGAGAGACGCGGAAGAGAGGTACTCTACAGCCTTGATCCGCGTCGATTGGAAGATGCACAGGCGTTTCTCAACAAGATCTCTGCGGGCTGGGATCGCGCCCTCAACCGGCTTCGGAATATGGTGGAGGAAAAGCCCGCAACACCTCCTCGCAAGGCGCGTAGCCGCTAAAATCGTTGCCTTATGAATTGTGGGCGATGGCCAACAGGCCACCAGCGTCCGAAGGCCGTGGGAAGCGCACTGGCGATGGCGCACCGATGGAACCTGTGATCCCGTTACACGCAATCTTCTCTCCTCTTTGCTTCCGGCAACCGCACGACCGAGCGAAGCTCCGGCACTCTTTCTCGACCATGTGGCCCTCGCGCTCACCGCTCATGTAGCTCACGCACACGGGGGGGATGAAGAGGGACTTGAGCATAATGCGGGGAGGGCTCGCGCCGTCTCAAGAACGTCGCGTCAAGGAACTGATGATGGCTAGTCTCAACGAGGACATCTCACTTCAGCGTCTCGCTACGGAATGTGGACTATCATCCGGAAATTTTGCCCGAGCGTTCCGGCAATCAACGGGGCTTTCTCCGCATCGCTGGCTGATGAAATGTCGCGCCGAACGTGCCCGCGAACCCCTCGCTGAGCACGGCTTGTCGCTGACCGAGATCGCGCTGACGAGCGGGGTTTGCGGATCAGAGCCACTTCACCCGGACCTTTAGTGCCATCTTCGGCACCAGCCCCGTGCATGGCTTCGCATAAACGGGAAACCCGCCAGTTTGGTTGAAGATATGGGTTCGATAACGGTTCCCGATCGCTCCTTACAGCGCCAAAAGAACCTGTTGATTCCGGCATTATGAAGTGGCCCACTTCGGCGGTTTGTTTTGGCCCACCCCTTGGACAGAGCGAACTCCTAGTCTGTACTGAGCGCGAGCTTAGGACGGGGGCGGGAGTTGGACTGGAGAACCAAGGTGGAGCTTTACG
>DASXHC010000003.1:0-1740 GCA_036488735.1 Occallatibacter sp. | reverse complement strand
TGGTGCGGTGAGATAAGAAGTGCACATACCGAAACATGATCAAAATCCTTCTTTCGGCCAGCGCCACGCTTAACTGTGGTGGGTGAAGACCAGACTCTCACGTATCGGTCCCAAACTGCTACTTCTATCTTTCCTGCCTAGATCCTGGAGGAGTCAATGAAACGCGGCTACGCTAATCGCGCATCCGGCATCCTGGAATGCAGCCAGAGTTCTACTGCGACGGTGTTAATGGAAAAGCCGATCCAAAATGCGATGCCGAAGAACTGCCGGGGCTCGAGGTGTGTCCAATGACTGGTAGCGAAAAAAATACCCATCACCGGCCGGGTGGTAGCGATGCCAAGCAGGATCCCAACCGCCCGTGTCATCCAACGTCGCTTGAGCAGATAGTCGCCGACGCGAGCATATCCATAGGCACGCGCCAGCGAAAGCAGGAAGAGGCTATTGAAGAAAAGCACCGCAGAGCGTTCTACCCACCCGCCAATCGCGTGGGTGTTCATGGCATAGGCGGTAACGCCGACCACCGCTCCCAGTGGAAACAGCAGCCTCTCTGCCCATGCGGCTCCGGTGCGGCGCAGAAATACGAATGGAGTCAGCAGGACAAACGCCATCGCAGGCACAATGTGCGCAATCGTCAGGGCAGTATGGGATGCAAACGCGGCGTCCAGCGCAGCCATTTGTGCGGGAGCCGATGCCGACGGATGCACAATTGCGACCAGCCGCCGCACGACGACAGCAACCGAGATTGCAATGCTGATCCAGAATCCCGTCACCAGCCACGGCGGAGCTGACGCTCTGTCCATGACAAGACTGCTCTCGTTGGTGGCCATTGCAATCTTCATACTTATCCTTTTTGGTTCGCGATAAACGGGCGGGTGTTCGCGCGCGGGAATTTTCTGGGGATCAGTTGTGCGATCCAGTGCCCCCTCCGCTTCCCAGCCTTGCGGCAACATGACCCAGCCGAGAGTGCCATGCCTTCTGAAGTTCATCAGCCTTGGTGCGCTGTTCAGAATTCAGAACGGCGGTATAGACCTTCGACCTGAATCGCTCCTTCGCAACCAGCAGCTTTGCAATCGTCTCGCCCTGGCGCGCCGCGATCGCCTGAACCTTGCTTTCATCAAGGGTCCCTTGGGCGGTGACTGAATCCATCTCTTTTCCCTCGGAAGCCAACTCCTGGACGAGCGATGCAACTTCCGGCCGCTCGGCCTCCCACATCGACTTGATCTGCGACTTCTGCGCGTCACTGAGATTCAATTCGTGCGCCACGTAGCCCAAAGGGCCATGGTGGCTCCATCCCCGACCACGCCAGCCGCGCCGTCCGGGGCCATCTGCCCGGGCAACTATGATGCCGATTGCAACGAGTAACAACCCCATACTTAGCCAGATCATGTACCGCTTCATGTCGACCTCTTTTGCCCTGCATCCTGATTTCACCATCAGGGCCTGAAGAGTGCGATAAAGATTAGCGAAGTTAGGTAAAGTTTTGTAAAGTGCGCTTTTGGCGGCAGAGGGATGGTCTAGTATCGAGTCGGAGGCGGCTGGCGGCAGAGAATGGAAAGCGTTCTCATCGTCGATGATGATGTCGAGCTGTGCAAACTTCTGGCGGAGCGCCTCGGCCCCGAAGGGTTCGCGATCGAAGCCGTACACGACGGAGTTCGCGGGCTTGAGCGCGCCCTCTCTAAAGAACATGCTCTCATCGTTCTCGACCTCATGTTACCCGGCCTGGGCGGTCTGGACGTTCTA
>DASXHC010000002.1:0-1501 GCA_036488735.1 Occallatibacter sp. | reverse complement strand
TCGAAACGCCCTTCAAACACCTCGGAGTAGCCCACAGGACCATTCGGCCCGTTGGGGTCGTCCATGCGGTGCAGCGCGAAGGCCACGGAGTCGAGGTCGCGTTCCGGCACGATGCCCGTGGCGTTGATGAAGTGCTGATAGTCGGGACTGCGGGTCACCTGCGTGCGGTCGAAGTGGGTCGCCAGCCGCAGCGGCTTCAGGTTGGCGTATACGATCGCGTCCGACTCCGGCAGCAATCGCGCGGCCTCAGGCGGAGCGGCCTTTCGCAGCACCAGCACAACCACCAGCGCAACCATCAGGGCCAGCATCAGCAGCAGCGAATAGCGCGTGCGCCTACGCATCTGGAACCGCATCTAGGACTGCATCAGGGACATGGCCGGTCAGGCAAGGTGTCAGCATAGTTGTTGCGGAGCCGCGTCGCTTCCACGTCTTCGCTGTTAAGCATAGACTATCTTCCGGCTTGATCTTTGGCCCTCTCACCCAGACTTTGGCCTCGCGCCTCAGTTTGCGTCTCTATTCAACGATGGCGAACGTGTAGATTTTGCCGCCATTGGTCACGTTGCCCGTACCCGGTGGCAGGATGCCGTATTCGCCGCCACCCGTGTTTTTATCGACAGTGAACTGGTAGGTGTGCGGTGCAGTTTTAACAGGGTTGAACTTCACTTCATCGCGGTCAGCGCCACCAGTGGAATGGAAAACTCCGCCGGTCAGGACGCGGAACTCGCGGTTGTCGGAGTTGATGCGAAAACGGAGGAACTCGTACTCATTTACTGATATACCGTCCGGCATATAGATCAGAACTTCGATGGGGCATTGGAGGGCGAGCTTTGACTCGCGACCGTTGAGATGGCCGTTATGGTCTTGCTTGATGATGCCGTGGGTGACGGTCGACTTGATAAAGCCGCCGGATTTGATGTGGACGATCTCCGGCTCAATGGCGATCCATCTTCCTGTGTGATCTTTGTAGTAGACGCCGATCTCGTTGACGTCCGAGAGTTCGATCGGTTTCTCGGGGACGTTTGTGAGCTGGCGGCGACTCTTGTTGATCATCGCGGTGATGATCCGGTCGGAGACGCCCGAGGTCTTCAGCGTGACCAGCGAATCGGCATCCGTAACGTACTGGCCGGGCTGCGTGTTGATGGTCTGGATGACGAGGTCGTCTCCCAGGCCCGCCTTCACCATCTTCAGGACAGAATCGTTGTTCATCGCCGGCGCTTTGGCCGCGGTCAGCGGGCCGTCGACCGCTTGCGGCGCCTCTGTCGTATGCGTCGGTTGTGCCACTGCGACCAGAGGAAATAGGGAGATGCTGAGGGCGAATAGCAGAGAGCGTAACAACGTGTTCCAAAGAGACATAGTATGAGCCGGTTTGAGTCGTGGATAGGCTAGCATAGCTGCGATTTTGGACGGTCCCGGCGAAGCCAGTGTGAGCCATTGCCTGAGGGGCATGGCTATGCTAAAGTTAGCTCTGCGGCGCACTCTGCGCGGGCACTGCTGCGCGTCA
>DASXHC010000027.1:0-1620 GCA_036488735.1 Occallatibacter sp. | reverse complement strand
CAGTACCCATCGGGCATTGTCGATTGGGGGCGCGGCGGGTGGCAGATCGGTACGCCGCTGGGGAAGTTTGGGACGTTCACGCTGGCGCTGTCCAATCCGAAAGCCGAGGGCGAAGAGTTCGGTTTCTACGCGCCGCGCATCTTTGCCGGCATTGATGTTTACAACGACGGAGATACGGATGCGACGGTGACGGTGCGCTCGCCAGAGACGCGGGAGGTTTCCTGCATCCTCAAGCCGAAGGAACTTCGCCGGTTGCGAACCGGCTGGCGCGAGCCCAGCTCCAAGGTGAGTTTTGTATTTGCGAATGGGCAGAGGTTGCGCTTTGACAATCTGGCCTATGTGCATCCCTGATCGCAGTACGGGGGCGAGCTATTTTTTCCAAGCGGTGTGTGCCTCTGAAATCTGCGGGAACACGAAGCCTGCCTAGGGGCGGTTTTGATAGGGTGTATGGTGCGTTTTCAACTATGGGCGATTTGAGGAGAGCGAGATGAACCGCAGGAACTTCATCATGACCGCGAGCGCGACGCTGGCTGGGCTGTCGATGTTGCGGAAGGCGGATGGGGCTTCTTCGCCCTGGGTAGAAAACGATTTCCACGCAGAGATGCCCTTGCTGCTGGGCACCGACTACTATCCCGACCAAACAGCGGAACAACTTTGGGAACGCGACGCCGTCGAGATGGCGGCCATGGGCATCACCAACGTTCGCGTTGCGGAGTTTGCCTGGGGGCTGATGGAGCCGCGGGAGGGAAGCTTCGACTTCGCGTGGCTTCGGCGCTCCGTCGATCTGCTGCACAACCATGGCCTCGCTGTGATCCTGGGAACGCCGTCCGCAGCGCCTCCGCCGTGGCTGACGCAACGGTATCCCGAGGTGCTGATGGTGAATGAGCACGGACTGACACTTTCGCCGGGTACGCGGCGCTTTACCTGTCCGACGAACAAGAGATACCGGCAACTGTCGGTAGCGATCGCAACCGAGATGGCACGTGCCTTCCAGGCGACGCCGGGCGTGATTGGCTGGCAGATCGACAATGAGCTGACACTGGGCGAGTCCGGCCGCTGTTACTGCCACTCCTGCCGTGAAGGCTTCCAGCAGTGGGCGATGCAGAAGTATAGGTCGATTGAGGCGATCAACCAGGCGTGGGGGACTGTGTTCTGGAGCAACACGTACACGGATGCGACGCAGATCCCGGTTCCGCTTCCCTCAGGCGCGCCGCCGAACCCGGGGTTTGCACTTGACTACGACCGCTACCAGAGCTTTGCGAACGTCAGCTTCCAGAAGGAGCAACTGGTGGTGCTCCGACAGATGTGCCCGAAGCATTTCGTAACCACCAATAACGTCACGCTGGCGGATACGATTGATTCTCGCGATCTTTATCGCGATCTCGACTTCGTGGCTTCGGACAACTATCCGGGCTTCACCGCAATTCACTTGATTGAACGGAACGCCGGAGCCAGCTTGCCCGTGGAGGCGCTCACCTCGGTGATCGCGATGTCGCTCGACTTCAGCCGCAGCGCGAAGGATGGCAAGCCATTCCTGATCATGGAGCAACAGTCGGGCAAGGCCGGCCAGACGATCATGGCGCCGCAACCCGAGCCAGGGCAGTTGCGCCTGTGGACCTA
>DASXHC010000029.1:0-51107 GCA_036488735.1 Occallatibacter sp. | reverse complement strand
TGAATTTTCAGGAGTCGTCGAACAAGTTGGCAGTGACGTTGCGGATTATGCCCCGGGTGATGCCGTGTTCGGTACCAGCGAACTGGGCGCATATGCGGAGTTTCTTGCTGTCAAACCAGCGACCATCGTAAAGAAACCATCAAACCTCTCCTTTGAGGAGGCGGCATCGGTGCCAGTGGCCTCCGAAACTGCTTGGGAAGGGCTCTTCACCCATGGTCACCTCGAAAAGGGACAAACGATCTTGATCCATGGCGGTGCCGGCGCTGTGGGTGCCTATGCGGTGCAATTGGCATCGCACGTCGGCGCCTCCGTCATTGCCACGGCAAGCGGTGACGATGTGGAATACGTCAAGTCCATCGGGGCCAGCCGGGTCATCAACTATCGAGAAGCGCCGTTCGAGAAGACTCTGCGAGAGAAAATCGATGTGGTCTTCGACTTGATCGGCGGCGATACGCAGAGGCGGTCGTTCCTCGTCCTTAAGGAAGGCGGCCATCTTATCTCTGCCACCCAGCCCGTATCGCAGGAAGAAACCGCGAGGTACCATGTGTCGGGCGAAATGATGAGGCTCGCGCCGTCCGCGGACATGCTCGGAAGAATCGCGCGACTACTGGAAGAGGGGACGCTACGGCCAGATGTCGCGACTGTGTACCCGCTCCAGGACGCAGAGCAGGCCTGGAAGGACATTGCTGGGAAGCTGCCAGGTGTTCATGGAGTGTCGCCCAGGGCGCCGGGCTCGGCAAGACGCAGGACACATGGCAAGATCGTGCTTCGCGTGTTTTAGACATCTCCAAGGCCATGAGTGGGCTGACCCATCCCTTTTTCGTGGCGGTGAAGTGATGCAACCAGTGCCACAAGGCCCAGAGGCATGAACGATAGCCAGTTCGGATCTCAATGGCGTCACATGAACCGCATAGATTGCTTCCTCTAACTGCGTTTGTGCACCTTTCGTCAGCCCGTGCGATACCAGCTTTATGTAATTGGCGCAGTTGCGCGCTGCATCTAGTATCACGACAAGCCAGAGATCGATGACCCGGATTCATCAAGTCGCGATCGTCGCTCCATTGGCTGTGAGTGCTCGTGCGGTTCTATGAACCATCTTCATCTACCCTCTGGCATTGGGCGCAATGATGAACGCCTTTCGCCGTGAGGAAAGACCGGCCGGAATCGCATGCGGGAACAGCAGGCTTCGAACCTACGGCTTGCACCGTGCGGAGGTACGAGGAAAAGGGTCGGGATGAACAAGGGACGGACGACTGCACCCTGGATACAAGAATTGTAGATGTTCGTGGATGGAGCCGATCCATAACGGAGATTTCTTAAATGACGACCTCAGAGATCACAGGTCAATCTCCCCCGTCAAAATCTGCTCCGCCCCAATCCACCACCAACCCATACGTGGGAATTTTGGCGGTCTTCCTGGGTGCGGGGCTCGCTACGCTGACCAGTCGATTACTTAGCGTCGGCCTCTCCGATCTGCGAGGTGCCCTCGGCATCAGTTTCGATGATGCATCCTGGCTTCCAACGGCATTCAACATGGCGACGATGTTCAGTGGCGTATTTGTCGTGTTCCTGAACGCCTTTTGGGGGCCGCGCAGAATTCTTTTACCGGCTGCCGCGGTCTTCACGGTCGCATCTTTCCTGCTGCCGTTTGCGCCGAACTTTCAGGTGATGACGGCGCTTGTAATCGTCGCAGGTCTCGCGTCAGGCACCTTCTACTCTCTCACGATGACCTTCGTCTTGACCAACCTTCCGAAGCGACTGGTCATCTTCGGAATCGCTGCATATGCAGCGGACATCGTCTTCGTCAGTAACATTGCGTCTTTGCAGGAGGGGTGGTACATCGACCATCTTTCCTGGCGATGGATCTTCTGGACGGCCGCATTAATCACCCCAGTGATGATGGTCTGTATCCATTTCGGAATTCCGCGCCGGATCAATCCAGAACCCAAGCCCAGTTGGCACGGGTTCATTTACTTCAGCTTGAGCCTTGCTCTTTTATACGGGGCTCTGGATCAAGGACAGCGGCTGGACTGGCTGAACTCCGGCACTATCGTCGGCATGCTCGTTGCGGGACTCTTTCTGCTTGCTGCAGCTATCCTGAGACGCGTCGTCCAGCCCAATCCAATCGTGAATCTCAGATTTCTGAACACTCGGAACATCATCATCTTGGCCACATCCATCTTTGTGTTCAAGTTCACGCACCTAGCTGCGATTGTGCTCGTGCCAGGCTTCCTTGCCAACATTCAACACTACCGGCCGCTGGAGACCGGACACGCGCTTGCCTGGGTGGCCCTGCCGATGTTCGCGGTTGTGTGGCTGACGGCCACAATCATCATCTACACAAACTCGCGGCTGGTCTTGGCGTTGGGGCTCACCGTGTGCGCGATATGCTGTTTGCTTTGGTCCCACGTGGATACTTCGTGGTCAGGAAGTACTTTCGAAATAGTCGAGCTTCTGCTGTCTCTAGGATTGGCAGGCGCATACATCGGATTGGTCGGCAGCATTGTCTTGGAAGCGCTCGAATCGGGCGCCTTGACAAGCGCGTCCAACGTCGCCACGTTCTCCGGCTTCATGCACCTGATGCGAATCTTTGGCGGCCAGATCGGCGTAGCTGCTATGACTCGATTTATTGCCGTGCGGGAGCAGTTTCACTCCAACATGCTGGGGCTCTATATACAAAGGGGGAGCTGGCTTACCGATCAGAAAGTACGAATGCTCGCGGGCGGAGCACTGCCGCGGTCCCCTGATGGGCAGGAGGCACTGCAACGTGCAGCCACTATTCTTGGCCTGCAAGTGCGGGCGCAAGCCTTCACACTGGCGACGTCAGATGGATTCGTCCTCATCGTGTGGGTGGTGATTGCCTATCTCCTTTTAATGCTGCTTCTAAGGCCAGGAAAGATCACCTTCAACGACCTTAGCAAGATGCAATGAATCGAGCATCGATATGATCGAAGCGGAGCGAATTCTTCGATCTGCGTTGACGCTCCCTCGACGTTGCCTTTACGGAAACTGTCTAGCCGCGAACACTCAGGACCTCCAATCGACTGTGCCCATTTTTGTGCCCACCCTATCTCAAAATCGGGCATAATCTGGGGTGTATGGATCGCAAAAGGCACGGAGGAGGAAAGGAGCAAACTGAACAAACGATAGGACCTTATAGCAACAGGTAGCAAGAGGAAGAAGGCGACGCGTACGGCTGTTAACCGAAGGGTTGTAGGTTCCAGTCCTAACTCCTTCCGCGTGGTGAAGATACGACCCACGTGATCTTTCCGAACTTCAGCCCAGGTGGCAATTTCGTTGTCTCCGTCACCACCGATCGCAGCGGTGAGTAAGAAAAGCAGCCGACCGTGCTGTTGCGAATGTGCAGGGATTTCACACGGACCTCACGGTCATTCTCGACCTGCGTAACCTGCCGCCGGGCACCTACTTCCTCGCCACTCCTCACGAAGGAGACCCAGCCTCTTATTTCTATCCATTGACGGTGCGGTGACTTAGACTAGTCGTCCATGCTTGGTAGATCGGGTGCTGGCTTGGGCAAATGGCAGAGCTCTGGACGATCACCCTATTCCGCCTTATTCCGCCGTATTCGGGTCCCCGTCGTCGGGTTTTGGCACTGCGACGTGGAACCACACAGCCCCCCGACCGTGTCCGCGGGAGTCGATCAATCCAAGCCTTTTCAAATGAAGCAGATCGTCCCGTAACGTACGGCCAGCGACTGATGAATTGATTCGTGTGCGGATATTGGCAAACGAGGACTCTTTTCCGACGGCGATTGCCTGAAGAATCCGGCGCTACCGCTCCGAGAGATCGTGAGCGACACGGAGAGGCGCCACATAGCAGCGACAAGGAATGCTTGACTATCATGAAAATCATTAGTATCATGGAAATCATGGATGGTGCGGTCATGTCCGAGTCTCTAGCAGCTTCTGCAGCCCTCCTTGAGCCTTCCGGCATTCATACGCTCGATGTTCGCCATGCGATGGACAAACTCATTGCAGCAGTCTCTCCCGAGCAAAGCCATGCCAACGCGGCTTACGGTGTCGTGATCTACCATGCGGCCAAGAAGGTCCCGGCACCCAACATCCTGAGTGCGACCGGTTGGTTCGTCCAAGCCTATCTGAAAGGATGGACCGCTCTCTCGAAGATGGAAGTCGGAGTGATGGGCGCTGGAGAAAAAGGGAACGCCCTTAACGGTGTGCTCGAACACAGCAATGTTCGCTACATCGTAAAGGTATTCGCGGGCAAGGCAGCGGTGAGCGCTCTAAAGAAAGAAGCGAAGCCATCACCCGGCGTCTACATCAACACGGCTCATCTCGACACGCTTTTGCTTGATGATCTCAGGCTGCCTCACCTTCCCGAGCGATTCCGAAACATGCCTCTCGTCATGCAGGTAGAAGAGAAAGAACAAAAGAACGATGAACCGTTGCCCGGATGGGAGAACTTCGTCAAAGCCACCTTCGATGAGATTGCAGCTCAGGAAACGATCGACCGCGATACGGTGGAATGGCGAAGCCAGTTCATGAAGAACAATCCGAGTTGGACCGCGAAGGATGTTGCGGATCAAAGTACCAGCACTGCGAAGAATCGAGCTGCGCTCGCCTCGCGTTGGGCTCAAGAAGGAAAGATCTTCGCGGTGAAATACGAGGGGCAGCTCTGGTATCCGCGCTTCCAGTTTCAGGATGGAGAGCCTCTGACCACAATTGGGCAGGTCATCCAGGCGTATCCGAGCCACGCCAATGGGTGGGACTTCGCTTACTTCTTTGCTACTCCCAACGCGAACATCGGAGGGCGGAAGCCTCTCGAACTACTGAAGTCTGATCCCCAACGTGTTCTCTTGCTTGCTCGCGCCGCGGCCAGTCCCGCCGATGCCTATTAAATGCCCGCCCGCGCCTGTCGCGGCAAATCCCGCACTCGTCATCCAGACCGCGATCCTAAAGGCGGGCTCGGCATTGACGCGCTTCCATAGCAAATCGCGCGCGGGCAATATCTATAACCCGAACACCGGGAAACGAATCGAGATCGAGGAGGAAGGCGCTCGATTCAATCCCTTTCCTGGAGCACCGGCTGCCAATGTGCCTACGCTGTACGCTGCCGACAACCTTACCGCGGCGGCACTCGAAAGCATCTTCCACGGTGTGAAGCACATTCCATCACCGACCTTCCCCCGGATCGGCCTTAAGGATTCAAGCTATAGCGAGCTGGTGGTCAACGCCGACCTGGTTGTCGTTGAGTTGACGAACCCTCAGTTGCGCCAACTCGCTATCGCGCGCCGCCGCACCTCCTTGAAGGAGGAAGAACTGATTCACACTCCGCCGAGCCAATATCCGCACACTCGCACCTGGGCTCGCTTCCTGCACGACAGTCTCCCTTCGCTTCAGGGTCTCTGCTGGCGTCCCCGTCTCGGCGGCGCCGGGCTGGCGTACATGCTCTTCGGGGATCGTTGCGCCCCGGGAGCTCTCACTGTCACCTCTGGTCCGACCGACGTCGATTCGGGAAGCGGTTTTGTCAAAGTGTTTGCGATTGCACAATCGGCAAACATCAAGATCATCGGGTAGATCCGAAGCGCCGCATTTGCTGACCTTCGGGCCCCATACTGACCGATGGTCGAATCATGTATAAAGGGTCTCAGAGCACTTCAGAGTGCTCGAACAACGAAACAAGATTGGGAAGTGTGGAAAGGTGCTGAGAAGTGAGCAGGGTCCGAGTTGAACCCATTTTGTGACCGGATTGTGCCAAGATCTGAAAATGATGACAATCATGACAGATTTGCGCTTCACAGAGTCAATAAGTTACGTGGATTGAGGTACTGGAGCCCGACCGACTCCCGCCGCCCCCACCAACCTTGCGAATTCCTGCCCCGAGCATTTCTGGAACGCGAGCTCAGGTCGTGGTCAGCATGCCGCCGAGAACGCTGCGGTTGCGTCCTTCAGCTTTCGCGCGATAGAGAGCGGCGTCTACGAGGGCGAGGGAGCGCTCAATGCTGACGCCCGCATCTTCAAATTCACAGGTGACGGCCCCCACGCTGATGGTGATCGATTGAGCGATGCTGCCAGCCACTATCGGCGTTGCCGCGATCGCCGCGCGAATATGATCGGATCGCATTGCAAGCGTCAATTGATTGCAGTCACGGAGCAGAATCAAAAACTCTTCCCCCCCGTATCGGCCAACCGCATCGTTGGAACGGACCGCAGACACAAGCCGTTTGGCGACCTCTCGCAGGACCACGTCCCCAACCGGATGCCCATGGCTGTCATTCACTTGCTTGAAATGATCCAGGTCGCAGAGGAGAAGCGAAATAGGCTTGTTGTCGCGGACGGAACGATCGAGTTCGTCGCGCATCAATGAGAGAATCGATGCGCGATTGAGCACAGCTGTCAGTGCGTCGTGGGTTGCTCTGTAACGCATCTCTTCCCGCGCATCCACAAGCTTCTGTTCCAGTGACAAGATGCGGCATCCAGTATGAAGTCGCGCTTTCAACTCGCCAGGCTGACAGGGCTTGGTTAGATAGTCATCCGCTCCGGCTTCAAGGCCCGCGACGATATCTTCGCTGTCCTGTTTCGATGTAAGCAGGACTATGTATATATATCCACCTTCTCTATGCTGACTACGAATCTCTTTGCATAGCCCAGGCCCATCCAGAACCGGCATCATCCAGTCGATCAGAGCCAGTCGTGGACCGTCTGCGCCAGTCAGTATCTCTGCCGCGACTCGGCCATTTTCTGCAAGCACTACCTCGTATCCGAATTTTTGCAGCGTACGCTGCATAAGCAGGCGTGAGACCGCATCGTCATCTGCCACTAGAATCTTCATGGCGCCGCCAGCGGGCATAGGGACTCCAGCACATCGACCACAGTGGAAACTTCCGCGATCAAGCGATCGAGGATTGCCCGAGCTTCGCTCAACTCATTCGATCGGCCGATGATCTCTAGTTGCGATGCGAGGGAAGCCGCGTTGGTGGCCGATAGATTTCCTAATGCGCCTTTCAACGTATGGCCCACACGCTCAAGCTCGGCTGCATCCCTTGCATCGATTGCGCGCTCCGCGGCCCTCTGGTTGTCCGGGTATTCGCGTCGGAAGATATCGAGTAGCTCAGCCAGTAATGCGCGGTCATCATCAATTCGATCAAGAAGCTGAGAGATCTCCACAGGTCCGTTAGAGACCTCGTTGCGAATGGAAATCTTTGAGATATCTTCTTTCGGAACGTAATAGCGCTCGAGCATCTCATCCAGTTCCTGGGTTCGAATCGGCTTGGATAGATATCCGTCCATTCCAACAGACATGCAGTGTTCCCGATCGCCGTTCATCGCAAGGGCGGTCATCGCCACAACCGGCTGATGCTTACCTGTAATCTTCTCCTGTTCGCGCAAAATTGAAACAGCTTCAAAACCGTCCATCTCGGGCATCTGCATGTCCATGAGAACGAGATCGTACGTGTCCCTCTTCAACGCGGCGAGAGCTTCTTTGCCATTCGCAACAACGGTGACGCTGTGGTTACGCTTTTCCAGCAACCGGGATGCAAGCTTCTGATTGACAAGGTTGTCTTCCGCAAGAAGAACCTTGAGAGCACGAATTCCGACCGGCTGGTCGCGAAGAGATGAGCGCGTGATCAGGCGCGTCGACTCGGTTGACTCTCGAGACAAAAGCACGCGGATAATCGCTTCTCTAAGTTCAGACTGTCTCACCGGCTTTAGCAGATACGCTGCAATGCCAAGCGTCTGGCAGCGTTGCGCATCGCCGTGCTGGCCGCCCGAAGTAAGCATCATGATGGTAGAAATGCACGATGCGGCCTCGCCGTTAATTCGTTCTACAAGCCCGAAGCCATCCATCTTGGGCATATGCATGTCGGTGAGAATAAGGCCAAAGGGGCGCCCGCTTTCGATCGCATCCTGGTACGCGGTGAGAGCCTGCTCTCCATCGCCGGCAACCGTCGAGACCATGCCCCAGTGCGTGAGTATGCCCTCCAGGATGCGGCGATTCGTCCGATTGTCGTCAACGATCAGAACCCTGACACCCACCAGAATTGATGGTGCGATTGCCACTGCATGCGCAGGTGAAGACGTTTTAGCTTTTGCGAAGCGAGCCGTGAAATGAAAACAGGATTCTTTGGCTAGTGTACTCTCGACCCATATCCGGCCGCCCATCATCTCTACCAGGCAACGCGAAATTGTGAGACCCAGACCTGTGCCGCCGAACTCCCGCGTCGTGGAAGTGTCTGCCTGGCTGAAAGACTCGAAGATGGCTTCCAGCTTATCTGGGGAGATACCGATGCCGGTATCGCTGACCATGAAGTGTAAGGTGGAATTATGTTCTTCCAACCTATCCACCTGGACTTTGAGGGCCACTTCGCCGGTCTGCGTAAACTTCACGGCATTACCAATCAGGTTGAGAATTACCTGGCGTAGACGTCCTGGATCTCCGGTTACGAAAGCAGGAACTTCTGGCGATACATCGCAGAGAAGTTCAAGACCTTTCTCATCGGCACGCAGCGCCACGGTCTTGAGAGCATCTTCGATGCACGCGCAGATGTCGAAATCCACCGCTTCCAACTCCACTTTGCCCGCCTCGATCTTGGAAAAGTCGAGTATGTCGTTGATCACATGGAGAAGCGCGTCCGAGGAGGATTTTACCGTCTGCAGATAATCGCGTTGCTCCCTTGTGAGTTCGGTCTCTAACGCCAGATCGGTCATTCCAATAATGCCGTTGAGCGGCGTTCGGATCTCGTGGCTCATGTTAGCCAGAAATTCGCTCTTTGCCTTGTTGCTGTGTTCCGCACTGTGTGCGCGCTGACGCTCAAGCTCGACGTGATAACGCTGCTCCGCAAGGGCCAGTTCCATCGTATGTAAAGACAGCTTGCGGTCCAGAATCGCGGAGACCGATACGAAGCACAGGATAAAGGCGGTAACCGCGCCCACGCCGGCCAGACCTAGATAGGAAATCTCGATGGCATTGGCGAGGCTCTTAGGATCCATGGGCATTGGCGAGAAAGTCACCGCGGCCATCCCCACGTAGTGCATCACGGGGATCGCGAGGCCCATGACCACCGCGCATGCGCTCTTCTTCCAACTGAAGGATGTGGACTGATCTCGTGTAGAAAAGGTAAGAATCAAGGCAACGAAAGAGATCACGACCGCCAGTACAACTGAAATCGCCAAGATGCGAGGGGCATAGTGACACATGGCCGGAAGCCGCATGGCTTCCATACCGATGTAATGCATTGCCGCGATTCCTGATCCCATGAAAAGACTGGCAATCCCAGCCGTCATCAAGCTCATGGTTTTGCGGCTCACCACGAATAGAGCAATGCCCGAAGCTACGACCGCTGCGACCATTGAAATAAACACCGTTGGCCAGTCGTAGAGTACACGGACCGGGAGCCTGAATGCCTCCATGCCCACGTAGTGCATGCACCAGATGCCGAGTCCCAATGCGAAGGCTCCGCCGCAGAGCCATACGAATCGGGCGATTCCTTTCGTTGCGGTTACCCGGCCCGCTAGTTCCAGGGCAGCGTAAGCGGCGAGTATGGCAATAAGGATAGAGATCGCGACCAGGCCGTAGTTATACGAGCCGGTCAGCATCACAGTTTGGTCCATTGCAACCTCGGGGAATTAAACATATTAGACCAAGTACTTCAGTTTCGGTCTTTACAACGTTTGGGGCATGGACGATTCTGCGCTGGAAAGGAGCAGTTCTGAGACTAAGTAAGAGCGGGTTGGTTTTTCTTGAATGTTTGTCAGATCAAAAATGAGGGAGGGCACATCTGATTGCGCAATGGTCTCGGGACTAAAGTACCGAAGGCTTCCAAGGTCGTTCTTGCGACAGAACCGTTTCCATGAAAGGATAAGCCATTCGCTAGCTTCCCATCCTGCACTGCGTACGACTATATACATCGTCGATTAGAGTTGGTTCCTAGGAATCAGAGTATCCCTTCGTACAGGCTGGGCGGCGTGTAATTCGAGACTCAACCGGGGGGCCGTTTGTTCCCGTTCGAAATAGGTCTCGGGAAGCTAGCCTAAGCCGAGTCGCCGGGCAGCACTGAAGGCGCAAAGGTAAGATAGATTGAATTGTGACGTATGAATCCTGGAATGGATAAGCCCGCGCCAATCACGCGCATCTTTCGCGTAGCGATGCTGTGCGTGACTGCTTTCCTTTTTCTCCAACTAATTACGTTGTACTTAAGCTGGCAAAAGCAGGCAGTTCTCGGAGTTACAACCACGTTGATTGGCCTGGTTGCCAATCGCGCCTCCAAGTCGCGCCAAACTACCCTTTTACTAATGCTCATTTCGATGACCGCAACCTTCCGATACGGATGGTGGCGCTTTCATCTGCTCATCGATTTCTTCTCGGATGAATCGAACCAGCGTATCGGCCTCAATGCGGCGTTTCTTCTGCTTCTGATTTCCGCTGAGACATATACCATCATCATCATGCTCCTGGGGTACATGCAAACAGCATGGCCGCTCCGCCGCATGCCCATCCCGCTGCCGAATGACGATTCCCAATGGCCGCACGTCGATCTGTTGATTCCCACTTATAACGAACCATTGTCTCTGGTACGCTATACCGCCCTGGCCGCGCTCAACATCGACTATCCGCCTGAAAAGCTCCACGTCTACATTCTTGATGATGGAACGCGTGAAGACTTCGCCGAATTCGCTGCCGAGGCTGGCGTTGGCTACATCACGCGCGCGGAACATGGGCACGCGAAGGCCGGCAATATTAACCATGCCTTGTCTACCATGGACTCGCCGTATGTCGCCATCTTTGATTGCGATCATGTTCCTACGCGCAGCTTTCTGCAGATGACGCTTGGCTGGATGCTCGCCGACGCCCGTCTCGGCATGTTGCAAACTCCTCATCATTTCTATTCACCGGATCCGTTCGAGCGAAATCTACTTCAATACAAAACCATTCCCAACGAAGCCGAACTCTTTTATGGCATCGTGCAGGACGGGAACGATTTTTGGAACGCTACATTCTTTTGCGGATCGTGTGCCTTGATTCGGCGCACTGCTCTCGATTCGGTAGGAGGCATTGCCACCGAGACCGTCACCGAGGACGCACACACATCGCTGCGCATGCAAAGGCGCGGATACAACACCGCGTACATAAACATTCCGCAGGCAGCAGGCCTGGCTACGGAAAGTCTGGCCGCTCATGTCGGTCAACGTATACGGTGGGCACGCGGAATGATCCAGATTTTGAGGACAGACAATCCACTGTTTGGCCGCGGCTTGAAGTTCACACAAAGACTGTGTTACTTCAACGCGATGATTCACTTTCTGTACTCGGTGCCCAGGCTGGTCTTCCTGGGCGCGCCGCTTGTCTATCTGCTATTGGGACGCACGATTATTCCAGGTTATTGGGTGGCCATTCTCACCTATGCGCTGCCTCACTTGATTCTCTCCAGCCTTACGAACTCGCGTATTCAGGGCAGGCATCGGCATTCATTCTGGAACGAAATATACGAAGCTGTCCTCGCGCCTTATATTCTCGCTCCCACCTTACTGGCCTTGATCAATCCCAAGCTGGGAAAATTCAACGTCACCAGTAAAGGCAACACCACGGGTCAGACCCAGTTCGATCGCAAGATCGCGACGCCGACCCGGTGGATCTTGATCATGAATTTCTGTGGTTTGATCGCTGTCCCTTACCGCCTGTTGATCACTGATCCTCAGCATCCCGGCGCAGTCATCATGAACATGGTTTGGGTCCTGTTCAACATAGTGATCCTGGGCGTTGCCGCCGCAGTGGCCCATGAACAGAAGCAACGGCGCGAATCGGTTCGCATCGAAGCCAAAATCCCGGTGCAGCTCAGAACCGCTCGCGGACGGCAAATTGATACAGTCTCGCTCGACATGTCAGTCGGTGGGGCATCCATCAGAATTCCTCCGGGCGGCAATATTGCCGTGGGAGAGTTGGTCAAGCTGGCCTTTCCATCGAACACGGGGAACGAAGAAATCCGCGCCCAGGTGGTCGGCATACACGGGCAGGCGCTACGCGTCGCGTTCATGTTGCGCACCATCGCCGAGCAGGAGATCCTTACGCGGGCGCTCTACTCGCGGGCCGATGCATGGCTTGGCTCCTCGAATGTGAAGGAGGTTGACCGTCCGCTCGTGAGCCTTGGTCGTGTCATCGTATTGTCCACTCACGGAATCTATCAGGTCTTCCGTAGCCTGTTCCCTGAGAAAAAAATACCGCGCAGCCCCGCCCGAACGAAGACTGCCACGATCGCTCTGCTCATGTTTGTGGGGCTTTGTGGGCGAAGTTCCGCCGCGGGATTACCGCCCCAGTCCACTGGATTGTCGCCAGAGACGGGAGGATCAAACCGCCAGGTGCTCAGCCTGAGAGATGCGGGCATGAAAAGTGAAATTGACATGCACGGACCTCATTCCTACTTCACCGCCAACTTCACCCTCTCTCATCAACTGGTGCCGAAGCAAGGCATTCTCCATCTGAATTACAGCCTCGACCCCACGCTCGATCCGCGCTCGACCTCGCTTCAAATCAATCTAAACGGTACTGTGATAACGACTCTTCATCCGGAGTCGAATGCAAACGGCGAGAGTGGCGCAACTAGACTTATAAGTATAGATATTCCTATTTCTAATTTGCTCCTGGTCCGCACCAACACCCTGACTTTCGAGTTTATTGGAAGTGGTGTGATGGAGCGGGAGAATGAGGCGCGGCAACATATTCTCTGCCGCCTCTTTCCTTCTTCGACATTTGAGGTATCCGGCGATTGGCTTCGTCTCGGCAATGACCTGAGCCAGCTTCCGCTGCCTTTGCTCGACAGTGAACTTCTATCCACGACAACGATTCCCTTTGTTTTTTTTTCACAACCCACTCCCATCCTGCTTGAGGCTTCAGGCGTGGTGGCCTCCTGGTTCGGCGCAATGGGCGGATCAAAGCCGGTACGTTTCACGACCTCGTTCAATAACATTCCATCTGGCAATGCCGTGATCTTTGCCAGCCGACGCGCGGAGCTTCCTGCGTCTCTGCAAATTCCGGATGGAAATGGTCCATTTATCGCGCTGCGAGACAATCCGTCCGACGACTTTGGAACTCTTCTTGTGCTCGCGGGCGGGAATGAGGGCGAGGTACTGACCGCAGCACAGTCACTCGCGCTGATTCGCAAACCCCGCGCCGGGTCTGCAGCCGATGCATCCATGTTGAAAGGAGACATCGCGGAAGCCGCTGCCCTGGCGATGCCCCCGGTCCGCACCAGGGATGATGCGCCACGATGGATGCCCATCAGCAAAACCGCACCTCTCACTGATTGTTCTGCGGAAGGACGCCTGCAGACTGACGGGTCCTCACCGCTTCCTGTCTACTTTCACCTTCCCCCCGAGCTGTTCTTCGGTGAAAAGCAAAATCTGATTCTGCATCTCAATTACCGCTACGATGCTCGACTGGTTGGTCCCGGTTCGGCTTTGCGCGTAGTGCTGAACGGGAGCCTGGCTGCGGAGATCGTTCTGCCTCCCGCATCCGGCGTCGTCGAGAATCAACGCACGATTCTCGTCCCCGTTGCCGATTTTCGTCCTTTTGGAAACACGTTGTTGTTCAATTTCGACTTTGTACCCGCGAATCGCGATCCTGCCACGAGTCCGGTGCTCTCAGGCGAGGTGCTTTGCAATTCATCTCTGGACTTAAGCGGGCTTGCGCTTTGGACACGCATGCCCAACCTCAAACTCTTTGCAGAAGCGGGCTTTCCATTTACTCAATTCGCTGACCTGTCCCGCACCAACGTGGTCTTACCGGCCGCGCCAAGCGTTGAGGAGATCTCGCTCTATCTTCACTTGATGAGCCTCTTCGGCTCCCAGACCGGGTACCCGGCAATCAGAGTCACGGTCACTGGACCGAATAGCGACATAAGCGCAGGACGCGACTACCTCATTCTCGGCACCATTGCGGACCAACCCGCATTCAACTCCTTGTCAGCCTTGCTGCCCGTGGCTCTCGATGGAAGCGCCATCTATGTCAAAACCAAACGGGGTTTGGCCGCCGACATCGATTCGCTCCGCGCGATTCCCTCGCGACTGTGGTCTATGCTGACGGGGAAGGGCGCGAAGCTCGACGGGTCTCCAACGAATGATGGGCCGATCGACGCAGCAATCAGTGAGGTCGAATCTCCGGTTTCACCGGATCACTCCATCGTGGCGATCGTGCTGCAACAAGACGCCTCCGCGAACCGTATTGCCGGGACTCTTCTCGATCCATCCACGTCGGCCGAAGTTGGCGGATCGCTCAGCCTGGTACGAAACTCGACGCTGAGTTCGGTCCCTAACACCGCGGCAGCCTATCATGCCGGAAGTATCTCCTGGTACGCGATGATGCGCATCTATCTCACTCGGTACTACTTGTTATTACTGCTTCTTGTATTGTTTTTGTGTCTCAAGATAGCTCGTTATGCATACGGCTGGATGGCCTGGCGGGCGAGTGATCGCCTGAAGCTGTCACAGACGCCGTTAGACTAATCGATAGCGACATCGCCAATCCGCAGGCCGGATCGGCACGCAATCGCGGCCCCCGCCCAGACTCACCAGAATTCGGAGGCCACGATGTGCGCATGGCCGGCTTTACCATCGATTACGGGAACTTCGAGGACCAATTCCAAGTTCTTCTTCCGCCAGTTGGACGGACCCACAGCGCGGATCTGGCGCAGATATTCCGTCGAGCAGACGAACTCTGCCGCGCTCTCCGTGGCTCCGGCGCCGAGGCCTGCTATCACCATGACTGGCCCTTCGGTCAAGTCACTGCGTAACCGAGCGACCACGGCATAGTCCCGCGTGTTCACGCTCATTGGCTTGGTAAAGTCGAAACTCCACATCGTGCCCGGGTGGCGATGGTCGATGATGCTTCCCAGGATCGTTGAGCCGTCTGTGGCAACCTGTTGGCGCAATAGTGCAAACCGCAGAGGGCCCAGAATGCGCCCCGACCACGAGTTGCCGAACGCTGCGATCAAAATCACTGGACGCTTACGCAAATCGTCGAGCGATGAGGTGGCCGACGTTTGCACGCGATAAGGTTCCTGGTGAAGTTCGAGCAAGCCCGTTGCATCCGTCAGGGCCAGAGCATCGTTGAGCGATAGATGCACATGGCTGTGGCTATCCATCACTTTCTGGACGTTATCGGCTGCCGGGGCCGAACTGCCGAGTGGACTGCCGACCACGACCAATACCGGGTCAGGGGAACCGAAGAACGGATGCCACATCGATTGGATCGGGGATGTACTCCAAATCCAATACCAAAAGCCCGCGATGGCCAACAAAAGAATCGCGAAAACCCCGACGGCCGCCATCCATACAGTGGAGCGAGGGCGCGCAGTCGATCCGGTTGCCGCCCCACCCACAGTCGCCAGCGTGATTGGTTCGGCGGCCGCTTCCGCCGCCGCAGGCACAAATTCCACGGGCGCCGGGGGAGGAATCACAGGGACGAACATGGGCACGTACGAGCCGGCAGGCAATTCAATGCGCAGGTCCTGCGCGGTCCCCTCGTCGTGGTAATAGAGCGCGATGCGCTTGCGCACTTCGCCAGCGGTGATGCGTACTACAGGGTCGGCGGCTGTGTCGTAATCGTGGGCCCGGTTGAAGACCTCGATGCCGAGGATCCTTTCCTTCAGGCTGTCCAGGTCGCCTTCCAAACGGCGGCGCACAATGTGGGCAAGGAACGCGGGGTATCGCTTGCTGTTGCGGAAATGACGGCTCTTCAGCATCCGTTCAAGCTGTTCAAGAACCGTTTTGCTGGCTATCGCAGGCGGGGCTTCCCGCATCCAGCTCTCCGATTGATCCTGCATCCCCAGACGACCTCGAATCTGGGTTCAGGATATCTGATTGCCGCGAGACCTGTACAACACTCTAAGTCTCGATGTGAGACGGCGATCAGGCGCTCAACGGCTCCGCATGCGCGCGGCCTGCGCGATATCGAACGTAGAGAAGCGCTTATTCTGGCCGGTGATCTCCGAACGCAATTCGTGCCACAGTTCATTCGGAATCTTCAGGAACACCTCTACTACTGAAGGATCGAACTGGGTGCCGGAACAGCGCAGGATCTCCTGACGCGCAGCATCGAAGCTGCTGGCCCGCCGGTACGGTCGGTCGCTGGTAATGGCATCGAGTGTGTCGGCGATTGCGAAGATGCGCGCGCCGATCGGAATTTCGCCGCCGCGCAGGCCGGTCGGATAGCCGGTGCCGTCGAAGTGCTCCTGGTGCGAGAAAACGATCTCGGATGCCTCGCTCAAAAAAGGAATCTTGCGCAATATGTGGAATCCGCGCGTGCAGTGTTCCCGCATGACTTCCTGTTCTTCCGGGGTCAATGAACTGGGCTTACGCAGGATTTCGTCGGGAATCGCCATCTTTCCGATGTCGTGCAGGAAGGCGCCGCGCGCAATCACCTTGATCTCGGCCGGGGAAATTCCCATGGCCCGCGCCAGCGCAATGGTATATGCCGTGACCCGCTTGGAATGGCCTTCGGTTTCTGAGTCTTTCAGGTCGAGCGCGTCCCCCAGGGCTTCCAGGGTAATGTCGTAGGAGTGCTCCAGGTCTTCCATAGCCTGGCGCAGCATATCGGTCCTGGCTCGAACCACCTGCTCCAGATTCTGCTGGTAATTGTGACTTTCCTGCAGGGCCTGGCGATGTTCCAGCGCGCGGGTCACGGTTGCCATCAAGTGTTCGCGTTCGAATGGCTTAAGCAGGTAGTCGTAGGCACCGCGCCGCATCGAGTCTATGGCCACACTAATGTCGTGAATTGCGGTCACCATGACCACAGGCAGGTTCGGCTGCTTGCCATGAACGCGGTCCAACAGCACGATGCCGTTTCCGTCCTGCATCACGATGTCGGTCAGCACCAGGTCGAAGGAGTTCTGCTCCAGCAGTTCCAGCGCGTCCCGTCCGCCGGCTGCCAATTGAACGTCGTACCCCTGGCGCTCCAGAGTCGCGCCAATCATGGAACGCACGTGATCTTCGTCATCCACGACAAGAATGCGTGCCGTGCGTCGCGACCGGGCGAATGAGTGCGCATCCTTTTCCGCGGCGGAATTCTTCGCAATTTGCCGCGTTTCTGCCCGTGTGAGTTCTAGAGTCAAGGCCAAACGTTCTCCGAACCGAGTTGAAATACCGGTATGACTTCTTCCATTTCCCGCCAGGTAACCGCGGGAAAAGTCCCTCGCTGTCTGTGCGATCTTTCCTCGCTGCCTTCAATTGATACGCAATAAGAAGGCAACGGTTCCACACTGACTGCGGACTCTCCCCCGAGAGCTTCGCAATTCGTGTGGAACGCCCCTTTCCATTTATCGGCAGGAAAGGGCGTTTCAGATATCAGCCCGGGGAAAAAATCACATCAGTTGCGCAACCCGACGGCTTGCTCGGCTTTTACCGCCGTTTCAAGATCTATTTGGGCGATTCTTTCTCGGATCAATGGGCGGCTGTTTGACTAATTAGATGCGGCCGATCCTTCTTCGATGTTCGCCAGAGGGAATTATATTTCTCACTCAGGTACGTACCCATACAACTTTCAGTTGACGCGCGCCCAGTTTCTCTGCTTCGATCCCGCTCAAAAACGGCAAACGGATGGCATGCCGCTACTCGCACTTTTTCTGGCGAGCCTTGCGGGCCACCGCCCAGCCTTCTTTCGTAACCTGCCGGGCGCGGCCCACTGCCAAGGCCCCCGCAGGAACGTCGCGCGTGATGCAGGAGCCGGCGCCGATAAACGAACCGTCTTCGATGGAGAGGGGCGCAACCAGGGTCGAGTCGCTACCGACGAAGACGTTCTTGCCGATGCGGGTAGCATGCTTGTTCACCCCGTCATAGTTGCACGTGATCACGCCGGCGCCGATATTGGTGCCCTCGCCCACTTCTGTATCGCCCAGATAGGTGAGGTGACTGGCCTTAACTCCCTTGCCGAGACGCGCTTTTTTGGTCTCGACGAAGTTACCCACGTGGGCCTCTTCACCGATCTCGCTGCCCGGCCGCAGATGAGCGAATGGGCCGATCTTCGCTCCTGCCTCCACTTTGCTTTCGGCCAGGACGCAGCTCTGCCGGATCAGAACGTTATCGCCGATCGTGCAATCCTCGATTACTGAAAATGAACGAATATGGCAGCCCGCACCGACGCGGGTCTTGCCCAGCAGTTGCACGAATGGCTCGATCACCGTTCCCGCTGCCACTTCCACGGCGGTGTCAATCACGGTCGTATCCGGACGAAAAATGGTCACGCCGGCGGCCATCAGGGCGCTCGCTTTCCGCGCGTGTTCCTGCGCATCGCGGGCCACCAACTCGGCGATGTCCTCGTGTCTTGGCGGCATACTGGGGTCACGGTCCTTCAGGGCGGCATCGCCCAACTGTTTCATTGTTCTTTCTCCGCCGCGCCTGGCTTCCCGGTGGGCGCGCCCGGTTGCGGGATCGTAATGTCCACATTCTGAACAGGTCCCAATTTAAGATCATCCAGCCCCGGCTTGATCTCGCCGCTGTTCCCTACGACCAGAACGGCCAATTGGTCGGGATGGATATACTTTTTGGCCGCCGCATTCAAATCGGCCACGGTCACCTTCTTGAGCGCTGTCTCGTACGTCTCCAGGTAGTCCGCCGGGTAGCCATAAAACTCCAGCCGCTCCCGCTCCGCCAACACCTTGTCCCTGGTGTCGTACCGGAACAGGAAGGAGTTCAGGATGTCGTCTTTGGCGCGCTTCAATTCTTCATCCGTGAAGGGCCGCGTGGTCAAGCCGGAAATCTCGTCCAGCGCCGCCCGGGTGGCTTTCACCGTGGTCGCACTCTGCGTCAGCACCTCTACTCGAAAGGTGGCTGGATGGTCGTATGAGAAGCCGTAGCCCCCGCCCACAGCGTACGCCAATCCCAGTTCGGTGCGCACCTTCTGGAACAAGCGGCTGGCGAATCCTCCGCCCAGAATATCGTTCATCAGCGCCAGCGTAGGCACGTCCGGATTGTGTCGATCGGTTCCCAGGCCCACAATCTGCACATTCGACTGGTTGACGTCGTCCTTGTTGATAAAGAAGACGTTCTGCTTGGGCGGGTGGTAATTTTCATGGTGCGCGGGATTGGGCTTGACGGGCGGCAGGCTGTCAAAGGCGGCGCGCAGCTTGGTTTCCATCGCGGCCGAGTCGAAGTCGCCGCTGATACCGATGATCAGCTTGCCCAGGATGGTGCGGTCGTGAAACGCCTCGAGGTCGGCAATTGAGACTTTTCCAATGGTGGCCAGCTCAGGCTGGCGCGTGTAGGGACTGTCGGGACCGTAGACCAGCTTGGTCGACTCACGTTCGGCGATGCCCGCCTCGTCGTCGTTGCGACGGACGATGCCGGTTGCGGTTTGCTGTTGCGCCAACTGCAGTTTTTCCGGATTGAACTTGGGGTGTAAAAGCAGGTCCAGAGCGAGCGTAAACACCTGGTCGGCGTCGCCCTTCAATGAGTCCCACGCCAGGGATGTGGAATCCACCCCGCCGGCCGTCTCGATGTGCGCGGCCTTCGACTCCAGCAGGTCGTCCATCGCGTCGCCGCTCATTTTGGCCGTGCCGCTGGTGCGCCACGTCTGCCCGTACAACTCCACCAGCCCGGTCTTGGCTGGATCTTCATCGCGCACCCCGCCTGGGATCAGCACCGATCCATACACGAAGGGAAGATCGTGATCTTCCTGCAGGAAAATGACGATGCCGTTCTTGAGCTGAATCCGCTTGGGCTGCTGCGGCTTGAACTCATGCAGCGGCGGCACCGGGATCTTCTCCCAGGGCTTCTCCTGTTGTGCCTGCGCACCGAGCGGCGCAAACACCGCCATAACGGCGCTTCCCAGAATCAACGCGAGGAACTTTGTGTTTGCTGTATTCATTGGGCGCCGCCTTCTTTGCCGCCGGGCCCTGCCTGGGGCACCGTTTCAATCCACGCGCTGGTCCGGTTACTGGAAACGAACACCTTGTTGGCCACCCGTCGTATGTCTTCTTTTGTCACTTTGTCGACGCGGTCGAGTTGGCGGAACAACTCGCGCCAATCGCCGTAGCGTGTCTGGGCTTCGGCCAGGGCGTTCGCAAGGCCCTGGTTGTCGCCCAGCCCGCGCAGCAGGTCGGCCCGCGTGCGCGTCTTATACATCTTCAACTCGTCGTCGGTCACGTCCGTCGACTTCAGCTTGTCGAGTTCTTTGTGGATCGCATCGCGCATCTCGGTTGGGGTGTGGCCGGGAAGCGGAACCGCTGCAAATGCAAAGAGGCCCGGGTATTTCACGCCGGGAAAACCGCTGAACCCTTCGGCAACCGCGGCAATCTGCTGGTCGCGCACCAGGCTGCGATACAACCGCGAAACCCGCCCGTTGGAAAAGATGTCGCTGATCGCGTCGTATACGGCGTCGTCCGGATCGCGGTAGCTGGGGCGGTGATACCCCTCGAAGTAGATGGGCTGCGTGGCCTCGTGAATGACCAATGTCTTTTCCGCAAACTGCCTGGGCTCCACGGTCGTCATATCTTCAGGCTTGGGGCCGCCCGGCACCTTGCTGAAGTATTTTTCGAGCAGCGGCATTGCTTCCGCCGCTTTCACGTCGCCCACCACCGACACTACGATGTTCGGTCCCACGTAGTATTTCTTGTGGAACGCCATTGCCTCGGTGGCATTGATCTGCTTTAACTCGCTCTCCCACCCTACGTTAGGCCGTCCGTACGGATGGGCCACGTAGGCCGTTGCGGCGAACTGTTCGATGAGCCGGCCTTCGGGGTCGGAATCGGTGCGCATGCGCCGCTCTTCGAGCACTACGTCGCGCTCTTTGTAAAATTCGCGCGGGACGACGTCCGCCAGACGGCCGCTCTCGAGCCATGCCCACAGTTCCAGCCGGTTCTCCGGCATCGACCAGAAATACTCCGTCTCATCCAACCCGGTCTGGGCATTCAGATCGTGGGCTCCGTTGCGCTCCGCCACTTCGGTGAACTGGTTGGGCACCACGTACTTGTGTGCTTCGTCCTGCGCTTTCTGGAAATCCTTCTTCAACTCTGCGAGCCTGGCTTCGTCACGTCCCACCGGCTTCAGGTACTCGGCTTCGTACGCATTGTTGGCCGCTTCCACTTTGTCCAGCGCCACCTTCTCGGCGGCATAATCCGTAGTCCCGATCTCGGTCGTCCCTTTGAATGCCAGGTGCTCGAACATGTGCGCCAGCCCGCTGTCGCCCGAGGGATCGTTCACGTCGCCCGCGTCCACAAACGTGGTGTAGCTAAACACAGGCGCTTGCGGCCGCTCGCAGATGATGATCGTCAGCCCGTTGGGCAACACCTTGGTCGTGATCTTCTGTTCGAAGCTCTTTAGATCCTGCGCCCAGCCGCCATGACTCACCAGACCGGCCGCGAGCAACACCACCGCAACCCTTGAAAATCGGGGAAAAGATTTCATTCATACTCCTGGATCAAGGCGAAGATTCGCTCGCCCTGTATCTTCAACGGTATTGCCCGCGACCAAGACCGTCAAACCGTTTTGTCACATCGGGGCGTCTCATCCCGTTACGGGCCTTAGCCCATGAACGTCTCGCCCGCCGCGTGCGTATCCTTCTCTTGGACTGAAAGGAAGAAGAATGGGCCGGTGGATCTTTCGTTTATTCGTCGTTGTTGGCTTTGCTTTTCTTCTCGCATGCGGCGCCGTGTGGCTCCTCGAATTCTATCCGCGCCACGGATCGCATCCTCCGCTCAGATTGGCGAAAGGAACGCTTGCCATACAGCACGCACGCATTTATGTTTCGCCCACCGATCCTCCGATTGAAGACGGCACAATCCTCATCCGCGACGGCCTGATCGCAGAGGTCGGGGCATCGGTCATGGTACCCTCGAACGCCGAGAACATTGCCTGCAACCATTGCGTCGTGACCGCCGGTTTCTGGAATGCCCACGTGCACTTCACAGAGCCGAAGTGGTCCATGGCGCAGTTCAAGCCGGCTGCAACACTCAATCCTCAACTTGCCGACATGTTCCTAAGCCGCGGGTTCACCACCGTCGTTGACCTTGGGTCCAACCCTGCCGATACCTTCTCCATCCGCCGCCGCATCGAGAAGGGAACGCTCGCCGGCCCTTACATCTACACTTCCGGCACCGATCTCTATCCGCCTCATGGTGTGCCGTACTATGTGCGCGAAACCACGCCGGCATGGATGGTCCGGCTTATGCCGCAGCCCGAGACGCCAGCGCAGGCGCAGCGCATCGTGCGCGAGAACCTGATGTCCGGCGCCGATGTGACCAAGCTCTTCACGGGATCGTGGGTCGCCCACGGCCACGTGCTGCCCATGCCTCTGAACATCGCACGCGCGGCCGTCACCACCAGCCATCTGAACGGAAAGATTGTCTTCGCGCACCCCAGCAACCTCGCCGGATCCCAGGTTGCCATTCAAAGCGGCGTCGACGTGCTGGCCCACGTGCCCGACGCCACAGAAGGCATCACGCCCGATCTGTTTGCCACCATGGTCCGCCAGAACATGGGCATGACGCCTACGCTCAAAATGTTTTCGACCACCGTCACCAGCGACCCGCACTACATGGATCCGCTTTATGCGGAAGTGCGCACGTTCCACGGCCTTGGCGGCGTCCTGATCTTTGGCACGGACGTCGGCTACATGACTGACTACACAACCGAAGGCGAATTCGAGTCGCTCGAGAAGTGCGGCCTCAACTGGAAGGATGTGCTGGCCATGCTGACCGTCAATCCCGCCACGCGGCTGGGCGCGCAGAGCCGCAAGGGAACCGTAACGCCGGGCAAACTGGCCGACCTCGTGATTCTCGACGCCGATCCCGCATCCGATCTCAAGAACTTCGCGCGCGTCGAAGGCGTTATCCGCTCCGGCGCGCTCCTCTGGCACCGTTGAGGGCATAGCGCTTGCTTGAAATTCACACCGACCGACTTCTCCTCCGGCGCTGGCGCGACGGCGATCGGGCTGCTTTTGCGCGCATGAATAGCGATCCACGGGTGATGGAGTTCTTCCCGAACTTGTTGACCACAAGGGAAAGCGACGCTGCCGTGGATCGCATCGAAGCGCACTTTGAAATGCACGGCTTCTCCTTGTGGGCCGCGGAGTTGCGGGCCACCGGCGCGTTCATCGGCTATGCCGGATTGTTGATTCCGCGTTTCGATGCGGCTTTCACGCCGTGCGTGGAGATCGGCTGGCGCCTGGATGCGTCGCACTGGGGACAAGGCCTGGCCACGGAAGGAGCGCGTGCCGTTGTACGCCATGGGTTCGAGGTACTGCGGTTAGCGGAGATCGTTTCGTTCACAGTGCCGGCCAATGTACGTTCGCTCCGCGTGATGGAGAAGCTGGGAATGAGGCGCGATCCGCTTGAGGACTTCGATCACCCGATGCTGCCCGAGGCGCATCCGCTGCGCCGCCACGTTCTTTACCGTCTCCAGCGCCGGAAAGAATCGTCCCGCGCTGCTTCTCCGACACGAATCGATTAAGGAGCAAGGCTGGAAAGATTTTTGACGTACCTTATTGAAAATCGCGGGATTTGGGGGTTTTTTCGGATCTTTTTCAACTGCTCCCGCGCGAAGAGCTCTTGACAGGGCGGAGGAGGCGCATTGCGGAAGTGACTGTGCTGGTTGGGGATAGCGGCGGGATAACGGGAGCAGAAAGAAAGGCCGGCAGAATTTTGAGCCGGTTCGCAACATAAAAGAGGGGGGGAGGGGGGTGTATCCCTTTTTTGAGCCGTTTTTCAGAGGCGATCGGCCTGTATCGATCATGAACCAGGGCGGACAGGGTTGTCCTTCCGGGCTTCGATCCCTTGAGTATGCGCCGGATGCAGGTAATTTCCGGCAAACTTGTGAAAATGGGGGAGGGCTCGGTCTTACTCGGTCTCGCTGCCGCCCGGCTTCTCCGACAGATTCTCCAACTGCCTGCGCCAGTCCAGCGAGTCCACGAAGCCCCGCGACTCGCGCCACCCCGGCTCGACGATGACGTGCAACTCCAGATAGACCCGCGTACCCAGCAGCGACTCGATCTGTTTCCGCGCGCCGGTGCCGATCTCCTTCAGCTTGGCGCCGCCCTTGCCGATCAAAATCGCCTTCTGCCCCGTGCGCTCGCAGTAGATGGCGGCGGCAATGCGGGTCAGCGGCGACCGTACCGGCTTGCCCTTCTTGTCTAACGGCGATGGCTCCGGCTCTTCGTAGCGCTCGATGACGACGGCTGTGGAGTAGGGAACCTCTTCGCCCGTCTCCACCAGGATGCGCTCGCGAATCAGCTCCGCCACCATGAACCGCTGCGGCTGATCGGTGTATTGATCTTTGGGAAAGTAGCGCTCTCCGGCGGGCAGCTTGTCCACGATCTTGCGCAGCAGCAGGTCGAGTCCATCCTTTTTGCGCGCGCTCACCGGAATGACCTCAGCGAAGTTATGCTGCTTGATCAGGGCATCGATCAAGGGCAGCAACTGGTCCTTCGCGATGAGGTCGATCTTGGTCAGCACCAGGAACACCGGGCAATCCAGCTTCCGCACCAGGCCAAACAAAAACTCATCTTCACTCGCCCAACTGAATCGGGGGGCGCCGGGCCCTGCCTGCGGGACATGGGCCGGATCGTCAACGGGCGATTCCGGCGGCACTTCAACGACCGGCTTTTCCAACTGGATCCGCCGCGTGGCATCGGCCAGCACCAGCACCACATCCCGGGTTTCCAGCGCCTCGTACACTTCCTGCAACATGCGCCGGTCCAGTTGCGAACTGGGCTTGTGCACGCCCGGAGTATCCACAAACACGATCTGCGCCGCCGGGTGTTTCCCTTTCACCGCGGGCACTTCCACCACCCCGGCGATGCGGTTGCGCGTGGTCTGCGGCTTGGCGGTCACGATGGCGACCTTCTCCCCCGTCAACGCATTCAGCAGCGTGCTCTTGCCCACGTTGGGCCGGCCGAGTATAGCTACAAATCCAGATCGCAAAAAGATTCTCCCAACTCACCATTATGAGGGAAGCGCAGGTGTTGACGATACCCGGGCCAGGCCGGCGCGGGCAGGGGCGCGGTCTCGCGCTGCCGGCGCTACAATCGTTGAGCATCGCCGCTGGCTGAACTCAGCGCACTCCAGGGGAGGCATGGATGATTCGGTTCGTCGCGTTTCTGTTGGCCTTGACTCCGGCCTCGCTGCTTCTGGCGCAGGCGCCCAGGGCGCTCGAACTCTCCGGCGATTATCCCCATACGCACGACCCTTCCATGGGCCGCGAAGGCAACAACTACTACGTGTTCGCCACCGGCAAGAGCCCGCTCGGCGGCCAACTGCCCATGCGCTGCTCCACGGATCTGCTTGCGTGGAAACAATGCGGCCAGGTGTTCGATGCCGTGCCTGCATGGATTCAGAAGGCCAGCCCCGCAACGAAAGATTTGTGGGCTCCCGACATCAGCTTCTTCAACGGGAGATATCACCTTTACTACGCCTACTCGGCATTCGGGGTCAATCGTTCCGGCATCGCCCTGGCCACCAATGAAACGCTCGATCCACAGAGTTCGAAGTATCGCTGGAACGACGAAGGCCTGGTCTTCGAATCCAAGGACGGCGACGACTTCAACGCCATCGATCCCAACATTGTCTTCGACAAAAAAGGGCAACCGTGGATGAGCTTCGGCAGCTTTTGGAGCGGCATCAAGATGCGCCGCATCGACGCCGCCAGCGGCAAGCTTTCGGCCAAAGATACGAGATTGTATGCCTTGGCTTCGCGCGTCAAACCCGAAGACGCGGCGTCCGCCAAGCCTGGACTTCCGGCTGACTGGCAAGCCATCGAAGCGCCGTTCATCGTGCGTCACGGGGAATATTTTTATCTCTTCGTATCGTTCGATCTCTGTTGCCGCGGCAAAAAGAGCACCTATCGAACGATGGTGGGGCGCGCGCGCCATGTGACCGGACCCTATCTCGATGCGCAGGGCAAGGCGATGCTTCAAGGCGGGGGCACCGAGCTGCTGTCAGCCAATGCGCGGTGGCTGGGCCCCGGCGGCGCATCGATATTGTTGCGGCCTGAGGGCGACGTGCTTGTCTTCCATGCCTATGACGCCGATACGGGAAGACCGGCGCTGCAGATCTCAACGCTGACGTGGGAGGATGGCTGGCCGCACGCCGCTCTGGGGACTACGGAGGAATCGAAGTAGCACCTAATCGCCGATTTCCACGGGGGGCAGCACATCGTCTTCGCGGGCGATCCACACGTACAGGGTGGGCAGCAGGAAGATGCCGATCACGAGGTTGGCCAGCAGGCCGCCCACGATCACGATCGCGAAGGGGCGCTGCGAATCGGACCCGATGGCATGCGACAACGCTGCCGGCAGCAGTCCCAGGGTGGCTACCAGCATGGTCATCATGATGGGACGGAGGCGCAGTACGGCGCCTTCCACGGCCGCTTCAACAATGTGCCGCCCGCTCGATTCCTCCATGCCCTTGCGGCGCGCGCGCAACTGGTTGATGAATTCAATCATGATTACGCCGGTCTGCACCGAGACCCCGAACAGGGCCAAAAAGCCGACCGCGGAGGACACGGAGAAATTGGTGTGCGTGATAAACAGCGCCAGCGGTCCGCCGATGGAAGCCATGACCACGCTGATCAGGATGAGCAGCGCCCACTTAGCCGATCGAAACATGGTGTACAGGATGAGGAAGATGGCGAGCACGGCGATGGGCACCACGACGGCCATGCGCTTGTCGGCGCGCTTCTGGCTTTCGTATTCGCCCGCCCACTCGAGGTGGTAGCCGGCGGGGAGCTGGACGTTGTGTTCTACCTTGGCGATCGCTTCTTCCACTGTCGACCCCAGATCGCGCCCTTTGGCCGAATACTTGATGGCGATGTACCGCTGTCCGGACTCGCGGTTGATTTGCTCGGCGCCGTCGTCGGTGGTGGCATTGGTCAGTTGCGCCAGGGAGACGCGCTCGCCTGAGGGCGCGAGCAGGCGGATGTTTTCGATGGCCTCGCGGGTGTCGCGATATTGCTGCTGATAGCGCAGCGTTACATCGAAGCGCGCTTCGCCCTGCTGGACCTGGGTCAGCGCATTGGCGCCCACCGCGGTCTGCACCGCGTCCTGCACATCGGAGACGTTGATGCCCCAGCGCCTGGCGGCCTGGCGATTCACACGCAGGTTGAGATTGGGCTGGCCGACAATGCGGAATATGCCCAGGTCGCCGACGCCGGGTACGGTGGCCATCTGCGCCTGGATTTTTTCGGCGGTATGTTCCAGGGTGCGGAGGTCATCTCCATAAAGTTTGACAGCCAGTTCGCCCTTGACTCCGGAGACAGCCTCCTCCATGTTGTCGGAGATGGGCTGAGAATAGTTCCAGATCACGCCGGGAAACTTTTCCAGTTCGTTGTCAATGGCGGCAATCAGTTTGCCTTTGTCACTGTTAAAGACGGGACGCCAATCCTCTTTTCGTTTCAGGTCAACGAAGTATTCGGTATTGAAAAAACCGGCGGTATCGGTGCCGTCGTCGGGGCGGCCGGTCTGGCTGATCACTTCAGTGACTTCGGGAAAAGAGGCCAGGACAACGCGCGCCTTGTTGGTGAAGTCGATGCTGGCTGTGGGGCCTTCGCTGGGCGGCAGGGTGCCACGCACCCAGATGGATCCTTCATCGAGATGAGGCAGGAACTCGGATCCGATGGGTCCGCCGATGGTGAGATAGACAGCGATGGCAAACAGGAGGGTTGCGATTCCCACCGTCGTGTAGCGATGCATGATCGCCTGCCGTACGGCCACGCGGTAGTTGCGAACCAGGAATTCCATGATCGGGTTGCGCCACTCTTTGGCGCCCTTGCGGAACAACATGCTGGCCATGACGGGCGCGACGATGATGGCGAACCCGAGCGCGCCGAGCAGTGCGAACGTTACGGTCCAGGCCATCGGTTTGAACAAGCGTCCTTCCACGGCCTGGAGGGTGAAGATGGGTAGGTAGGACGTGATGATGATGCCGCGTGCATAGAACACCGGCCGCAAAACCTCGTGGGCCGCATCGCGGATTTTTTGCGCGGGGGTGCGGGTATCGTCGGTGTGGGCGAGATGGCGCACCATGTTCTCGATCATGACCACCGAGCCATCGACGAGCATGCCGAAATCGAGGGCTCCGAGGGACAGAAGGTTGGCGGGGATGTGGCTGAGGTCGAGGCAGATGGATGCGAACATCAATGCGAACGGAATGGTGAGGGTGACGATGATGGCGCCGCGGATGTTGCCCAGGAACAGGAAAAGGATGACCGCCACCAGGATCATGCCTTCGGTGAGGTTGCGTTCCACGGTTTCGACGGTATAGCCCACGAGCTTGGAGCGGTCGAGGAACGCCTTCACGGTGACGCCTTTGGGAAGGATGCCGCTGTTGAGCTTCTTGACTTCTTCGTGAATCTGATCGAGCACCGGGTCTGAGTCTGCGCCCTTCTGCAGGAGCACGATGCCCTCTACGGTGTCGGGATTGTCGATGATCACGCCGTCGGCGCGATGGGTCGCTCTGCCAATCTGGCCCAGCCTGATTTTTGCGCCCTGCGAGACGGTAGCGATGTCGCCGATGGTGACTGATGCGCCGTTCTGCGTTTTGACTACGGTGTCCGCGATATCCTGGACGCTGGTGTAGAGTCCCAGCGACTGCACGTTAATCTGCTGCGCGCCCTGCTCGATGAAGCTGCCGCCGCCATTACTGTTGTTGTTGGCGATCTGCTGTTCGATTTGCCCGATGCCCAACCCATACGAGACCAGTTTCTCCGGATCAAGCTTGATCTGATATTCCTTGACCGGGCCGCCGAAGCTGGATACATCGACAACGCCTTTGACGCTCTTGAACGATTTTTCAAGCAGCCAATCTTCCAGCGACTTCTTCTCCATCACGTCGAAGGAAGGGTTGGTACTCTCGACCGTGTACCAGAAAATTTGCCCCACCGGACTCCAGTCGGTGCCCATCTGCGGCGTCAGTCCGGCGGGCAAACTAACCTGTCCCAGCCTTTCGACGACATGCGCGCGATTGATGTCGCTGGTGGAGTCATCCTCGAAAATCAGCATCAAGCTGGAAAGCCCGGCCAGGGTTGTGGAGCGCAGATGCGCCAGGTGGGGAATTCCGGCCATCTGTATTTCTACGGGCACGGTAACCTGGCGTTCGATTTCTTCAGCGCTGCGGCCGGGCCACTGGGTGATGATCTGGACGTAGTTATTAGCTACGTCGGGATAGGCTTCGATGGGGAGGGCGCGAAAGGAGAGGATACCCCAGGCGGTGAGGACTACGACTCCGCCCAGGACCAACCACCGGCTTGTTAACGCGAGATCGACGACAGCACGAATCAATGGGCGATATCCCCGGGGATGAGAAGCGTGGAATCGCGCCAGCCTGCTTCAGGAACGATCTGGAAGAGGTGCTCTCTGCCGCGCGCGGAGGATTCCTGCGACGATTCTAATTGATCACTGCGCCCGATTATTCGCCGGCCTGGACGCTTTGGTTAGCGGCTTCGCGGCTTTCCGGGGTAAGGGGAAAGACACGCACGCGATCGACGCGGCGGTCGGTGGAAGAGACGATCTCGGTGCGCAGGCCGGGGGGATTGATGACGACGACTTCGCCGGCGAGGGGGATGCGGCCTTCGATCTCGCTCACCAGGCCGCCGAGGGTGGCGGCTTCGTATTCTTCGTCGATATCGAGTTGCTGGTCGAAGAGATCGTTCAGCTGGTCGACGGGAAAGCTGCCGGGCAGGACCCATGCGCCGTTGGCTTCGCGCTGCGGACCTTCCGGGTGCGCGTCCTCTTCGTGCTCGTCGCGAATGGCGCCGACGATTTGCTCGAGCAGATCTACGATGGTGACCAGGCCGGCAACGCCGCCGTATTCATCAATGACGATGCGCATGTGCTGCATCTCGCGCTGCATCTCGCGCAGCAGTTCATAGCCGCGCTTGGTTTCGGGCACGAAGGCGGCAGTCCGCTGGATGCTACCGACGGTGCGGGTGTGGGCCTCTTCATCGCTGATTTGAAGGAGGTCGTGGGCGAAGGCAATGCCGGTGATGTTATCGATGGTTCCCTGGAAGACGGGCACACGGGAGTAATTGTGCTCGCGGAGTTGCTCAAGGAAATTCTCGAGGGTAGTGGACTCGCGCACCACAAACATGTTGGGCCGCGGGGTCATGACTTCGCGCACCAACTTGTCGCCGAACTCGACGGCGGAGCGCACCAGGTCGCGGTCGGTTTCTTCGAGGATGCCTTCGTCTTCGCCGGCTTCGAGCAGGGCTTCAACATCGACGGCCGCTTCTTCCTGGGGGCTGACGGGCTCTTCCGCGAGCTCCACCACGGAGAAGAAGAAGCGGATGAGCACGGAGATCGGGGTCATGAGCCAGAGGAGGAGGCGAATGGGCCACATCAGGTGGGCGGCCCAGCGTCCGCGCGTCCGATTGAAGAGGAGCCAGGGAAAGACCTGGTTGCAGAAGACGACGACGAGGACGACGCCGAGCACGGCCTGGGCGATTTCGGCATACGTGGGGCGGGCGAGGTGGGGAGCACGGTCGAAGAGCACGGCACCGAACTCCAGGGCGATGACGCCCAGGGCTAACTGCTGGAGGACCGCGGCGGAGACGGCCGCATGATCGCGGCTCAAGCCCAGATGGGGTTCGATCTTATCTTCCCAGGCGTCGAGATTCTCCTGGACTTCGTGGGAGAGAATTTTTCCGAATTCAGCGTAAACGCGGCTGATGTAGGAGGCCAGCGTCTCCACGAGCGCCAGCAAGACCACCATGGAGAGGGCAAGCCAGCTCATCGGGCGGCTCCGCTTTGTGCGGGTTTGACGGGTCTGGACCCGGAGGGGGCGAGGGAAGGCGAGGCGACGGCGTGGGCCCGCTCGATCAATCCTTCGCGGAGGCCCAGGCGGGTGCGCAGAAGGCGTTCGCGGCGCGCCATCTGGCCGGTATCGGTTTCGTGATCGTAGCCAGCCAGGTGGAGCAAACCATGGAGAATGAGGACCTTGACCTCGACAGCCAGGGCGTGGCCCTGGCGGCGGGCCTGGCGGAGGGCGGTAGGCACGCTGACGGCGAGATCGCCGGCTACTTCTTGGAGAACCGCCTCGGAGGCCGGAAAGGAGAGCACGTCGGTGGCTTTGTTCTTACCGCGAAACTGGCGATTGAGGCGGCGGATGGCGGTGTCGGTGGTGAGCAGGACGGTGACGCGTCCGCGGAGACGCACGGCGTCCTGGGCGCGGCCGAGGAAGCGGCTGAGGGTGCGTGCGGAAGGCAGGCGGAGTTTGCGGGCAGATTGTGCGGGGTCAGCCGAAAGGGACCTCTTCGCCGGAGATGCGCCGCTGGTGAGGTGTGGGTCCAAATCTGGGTCGACAAGGATCATTCGTGCGCGGGGCTCCGCCGCGGCGAAGGCCCGCCTTCATTCTAACTCTTCCCGGATTTAGCGGCGCGCGGATGGGGCAGGGGTCCGGCTTTTGGCCGGGTCAGCAACCTTGCGAAAGATCCGCAGCCTGGGCTCAATTGGCCCCCACGCGCTTGAGGATGGAGCGGTATTGCGGATCGGAATTGAGGAAGTCGAAGGCGGGATCTTCCTGAATCCAGCGCATATCGGTGGCGCGCTGGCGATAGCCTTCCTCGAAAAGCGCGAGCGTCGAATTCCTCTCGCCGAGCTGGGCGTGGTAGTTGGCCAACTCGACGGGCGAAATGCACCCCCTCTTCGCGTCCGTCCACGGAGTTGGGAGGCAAATCGCTCTCAGCAAGGCCGGGAGGTGACTCCGTGACCAGGTCTTCGCTAACTTTATGGGCGGGTCGAGTTTTTAACGATGCCAGGTGAGGCGGTCCCCGTTGAGAAGAAGGACCTTGCGGGCGCCCTCCGCATCGTGCGGGAAATCCACACGCGCATAGCCGCCGTCGAGGAGAGGACGATCGATGGACAGGGTTGCGAGCGCGCGGCGGGTCTCATTCTCCGGCAACATTCCCAGCAGCGATCCGACCGTGGTACTGATCGGGCGATACACGCGGCGGCCATTCAGCCAGACCGACATGAGCACACTGACAGCGGAATCTTTGTCAAAAAACAGGCATTGGAGCGTCGACGAGGAAGAGGGTGGGCAGGCAGTCAGCGGTCCGCCCGCGATTTTGTCGGCCGCGTCCCAGAGTTCGAGGGTCTCAGTTGAGCCCAACAAGACCGGGAACCTGCGCGTATCGTCATCGGCGAGAGTGAGCAGCATCAGCCGAAGCAGGGGGCTTGCGGCAAAACGGGCGGGCACGGCACGGGGCGAAGCCGGTTGAGTATCGTACGTTTTTCCCAAGCCGCGACTTACTATGCCCAGTAAGTGGAGGGCTGAGCCCGACCCAGGCCGTGCCACCACGGAGAGCCGCTCGCTGAACTGGTCGGTGGGGCTGGCGGGAACGCGAACTCCCTCTTTGGTTTGGAACGATGCGCGTTCGATGACTAATTGCATCCCCGGAACAAGATCCACGAAGCCGGCTCGCCCGAAGGAATAGTTGTAGAGCAATTCTTCGGACGCGGGAAGGGGGATGGTTTCCGAGATCTGCTTCAGGACTTGCTGCGGACTCACGCCGGTTGGAAAACACCCGGCCCGATGGAGCGCCAGTAATTCATGGGCGAAGCGCATCCATTCCGATTGCACGTCGATGCTGTCGCTGCGGCGCGCCCATCCCTGCATGTTGAGCGAAATGACGACCCAGAGGCTGGGGCTGGCCGATTTTGCGGGGGCAATCGAAAATAAATCCCCTTTGACGGTGCAATCGGCGGCAGGCGGGGGAGTTGTCGCCGGTTGCTTTCCAGCAAGCCGGAGCTGGAACTCCTGGAAGTCGCCGGGGGGCGGGCTGGGCAAGTTGGACGGGGCCATGAGGGGAAAATCGGCGGGCCCCTGTAATGAAAAGGCGCGCTTGTCCAAGGGCTTGTGCATGCAGCCCGCGGACCCAAGCGCGATCAGGCAAAGGAGGGGATAGAGGACGCGCGTTGTTTTGCATCGGAAAGCCGCTTCGGTGTCCTCCCCCTGGGCGCTCATCGCATGATATCCCTCAATTTAGACACCGGGGGCTATGCAGGGGTTCCCTGCGCGTGGGGGGCTGAAGCCGCGATGTGTTTTTCGAAGGATGCGAGCCGCTGGGGGTGGGGCGACTCGACCACGGAATCGTGGACGAGTCGCCAAAAAGAATGCGGGCAGGCTATTGCGGTTTGGCGGGGTGAAGCTGCTGGGCGGCAGGGCGGCGCTCGCGGGTCTGGGGCTGGACGTCGATGGGATCGCTGATGCCGAGGGGAAGTTCCTGCTGCGCGGGTTTGGCGGATTCGTAAGCGCGGACGATGCGCTGCACGAGGGCGTGGCGGACGACGTCGGAATCTTCAAAGTGGCAGAAGCGAATGCCCTCGACGCCTTCGAGGACGTTGATGGCGTCGACGAGGCCGGATTTGCGCGGGTTGGGCAGGTCGATCTGGGTGATGTCGCCGGTGATGACGGCCTTGGAGTTGGCGCCCATGCGGGTGAGGAACATTTTCATCTGCTCGACGGTGGTGTTCTGAGCCTCGTCCATGATGATGAAGGCGTCGTTGAGGGTGCGGCCGCGCATGAAGGCCAGCGGCGCGACTTCGATGACGTTTTTCTCCAACATTTTTTCGACCTTCTCGGGCTCGAGGAGATCGTAGAGGGCGTCGTAGAGGGGGCGGAGATAGGGGTCGACTTTTTCCTGGAGGGAGCCGGGGAGGAAGCCGAGCTTTTCGCCGGCCTCGACGGCGGGGCGGACGAGCACGATGCGGCTGACTTTTTTGGCGTTCATCGCGGAGACGGCCATGGCGACGGCGAGATACGTCTTGCCGGTGCCGGCGGGTCCGACGCCGAAGGTCATGTCGTTCTGCTCAATGGCCTCGACGTATTTGCGCTGATTGATGGAGCGGGGCTGGACGGTGCGCTTGATGCCGGCGGAGCGCTGCTTGCCGGAGTCGACGAGGGAACGCAGGGTGGTGGCGGGATCGTCGACGACGAGGCGCAACATGCCCTTGAGTTCGCCGTTATGGGGATTCACGCCCTGGCGGCGGAGGGCTTCGAAGTCTTGAAACACGCGCTGAACCCGGACTACGGCCACTTCGGGCCCTTCCACGTGCACAGCGTCGGAGCGTAGATCGATCCGGACACCGAGTGAGTCTTCCATCAACCTGAGGTTTTCATCGCGGGTCCCGAACAGGGGCTCAAGGTTTGGCGTGATCTCCAGAGCGATCTTCAATGGTTTCAATGCCCTCCAAGACGGCGGATTGACGTTGAATTGCGGCGGCCTCTCATTGCCTTGCCGGGGATATCGGCAGAAGCACAAACGAACATAAGAGCCAAATGATTGGATGCGTGGTTTAGGAAGGAGGAAGGTGCGGCTCCCGTCGTCCGGAGAGGACGAGAGGGGGGGACCGGAGCGGAGAGAGTTGGGCGATTCGAGAGCGGGCGCCAGCGGTGGCTTGGAACTCGATCAAGATGCTGCGGGATGGTGTAGGCGACCAAATCCGGTATCTGGGGTGAGAGTAGCGCCAGCCGCCGGGGCCGTCAATGCGGAAGATCAAGTATTTTTGTGAAAATGTGACTGGGGAGATTCCCCCGCGGGCGTGCCGGCGGCGAGGTGAAACGGCAGGTCCGGGAGGCTCGGCGGGTTAGAAGTCAGACGGCCGACTCGGTTTCGGGCGATGGAGCCGGGGCTGGATCGGAGGGGATGGCGGGCGCGAGGAGGGGCCATCCTTTACGAAGCACGAAGTCGAGCCATGCGCCGGCGAACTGCGAGGTGAGGATGGCGGCGAGGACCAGCGTGGTGTAGAAGGTGGCGCTGATAATTCCGGCTTCGAAGGCGACGCTGGCGAGGACGATGCCTGGTCCCCCGCGGGCGTTGGTGGTGACGGAGAGGTTGATGAGGTCGAGGCCGCGAAATCCCGCACAGCGGCCGGCGAAGGAGACGGCGAGCACCTTGATGAGGCAGCTTCCGGCGAGGAATGCGGCCAGCATGGGGAGCGAGAAGCCGTGGATCAGGTCGAGTTTGAGTCCGACGATGGCGAAATAGACAGGGACGAAGAAGGCGAAGGAGACTTTGCCGATGGCGTCGAGGGCGTCGGCGAAGATGCGGCGCTTCTTGTGGACGACGGCGAATCCGGCCAGGAATGCGGCGAAGACCAGGCTCACGTCGAGCAGACCGGCGAAGACGCAGTAGGCGAGCAGGACAGCAATGGCGTAGCCCACCGGCGCGTGTTTGGCGAGGACATTAAATTCCGCCTTGTTGAATCGCTTGATGGCCCGGGGCACGAGAGTGAGGCCGAGCACGAAAAAGAGGACAGTGGCGACGAGGTGCCAAGTCAACTGGCGGGGCTGAAGGGCGGCCTTGCCGGCGGTGGCGGTGGCCACGGCGAGGGCCAGCCATAAAACGATGTCTTCGAGAACAGCGACGCCGAGGATGAGGCGGGCAAAGCGGGTGTGCAGGATCTTGAGGTCGGCGAAGATCTTTGAGACGACGGGGACCGAGGTGACGGCAACGCCGACTCCCAAGACAATGACGAGAGAGATGCGATTGCCGTTGGGACCGGCGAGAGCGGGACGGATGAGCCACGGGCCGCAGATGAGGGCCAAAAGAAAGGGAATGCCGGTTCCGACAATGGCCAGCCAGGCCACGTCACGGCGGTCGTCGCGGGTGAATAACTGCTGGGTTTCGGCGCCGGAGAGGAACATGAGAAGCAAAAGGCCGAGCCAGTAGGTGAAGTCGAGGATGTTGCCCTGGTGGCGGGCGGAATCGAACAGGTGCGAGATCGCCGGGACGCGGCCGAGGAGGGCGGGGCCGAGGACTACGCCGGCGAGAATCTCGCCGATGACTTTAGGCTGGCGGAGGCGGACGAAGACATACCCCAGCAGCTGGGCGAGGCCCACCAGGAGCAAGAGCACAAAAAGGACCGAGGTCAGTTGGGAGTTGGACACGCAGTTATTGCCTTGAAGAGTTGGATGCACGTGGAGCGGAAGGATTTGTTCGAGGGGCGGGCGGACGGCGATGGATTGACCCTCGCGGCGCTTTCCCGTAGACTAGGAAATTGCGAGGGATGCGGCCGTGTGTGCATTCCGGCTCCGCACTCATCTCAACGAGATTAAGGATCAGTAATGGCAAATCATGTATCGTCTTTGAAGCGCGCCCGTCAGACCATAACCCGCACCGCCGTCAACCGGGCCAACAAGAGCCGCATCCGCGGCAGCCTGCGCCTGCTGCGCGAGGCACTGGCCAAGGGGGATGTGCAGGCAGCCCAGGTGCAATATCGCGAGACCGTCTCGGCACTCGACAAGAGCGCCAAGAAGGGCATTTTGCACGCCAACACTGTTTCCCGCTACAAGAGCCGCCTGAACGCGCGGTTGAAGGCTTTGGCTCTGGCCAAGGGATAGTTTTTGCGCGCAGACCGCGAGGTTGCGCGGGGACTTCAGTTAAAACAGGAACGGCCGGGATGAATGATCCCGGCCGTTCCTGTTTTTGCGCTGCGCACGGGGGCGCATGATGGCCTCCGCGCGGGAACACTGGCGTGGATCCGGTGTCAAAAACAAGCAGGAAGGGAGGCAGAGTGAAACCAAGGACGATGCCGCACCCTGCCGATGCCGCCGCGATCGCTTCTTTAGCCCGGTTGTGGCCGCATCGAGAGCATGAGTCGAATGCCCTGAAGAACCTAGTTTGCGCGCTGGGCTACCACCGCTGGCGGGGGCTCGACTTAAGCGAACTGCATCCAGAAAAGGAAGTGCGTTATTGCTTCTGGTGCTCCAGGATCAAAGTGGATGGTGCGATTTACGAACCGTGAACGGGACGACTGCATGGTATGGTGTTTCGGATGAGTCAGCGCATTGTTTCCGATCCGGCAATTCTCGGTGGAACGGTTGTGTTCCGGGGGACACGCATCCCGTTCGGGCATGTAGTCGGGTTGATGCGGGCGGGTGTAGCGGGGGCGGAGATCGAAGAGGACTACCCCGCTTTGTCGGCGCATGACATCGCCTTTGCGCGCACGTTCACGCGTTTGATTCCGGCGTGCGCATCGGCTGAGGACCTGGCACAGCGTTCAATCCGGCGGCACAGAAAGGTCCGGATCGCGTGAGTATACGGCTGTTGCTGGACGAGAGCATCGCTCCCATTTTGATTCGAGCCCTGGCGCAGTTGGATGTAGAGGCCGAGTGTGTGGCCCAGGCGGGTCTATCGGGCCAGCCGGACAGCGCCATTTTTAGGTACGCGCTGGAGCATGGGATGGCGGTGGTGATGACGCAGACATCCGAGGTGGTGAGACCGCCGGAGATGGAAACGTGTCCCGGGCTGATCGTGCTGCGGGAGAGCGGGCTCGACCGAGAGGGCCAGTGGGGGCGTTTAAAGCCCGCGGTGCGGTTCCTGAAGCAGGAGGCCGCGGCAGACTATTTTCTCAACAAGATCGTTGATATTCCGGCCCTGGATTGGTTTTACCTGATGCCGCTGGCGGAAGCGCAGGCAGGATGAACGGCCTCTACAGGCGCTCGAAAATGCCGGCGGCGCCCATGCCGCCTCCCACACACATGGTGACCATGCCGTAGCGCGCCCCCCGGGCTTTCATCTCCTGGAGGAGCGTGGCGGTGAGTTTGGCGCCGGTGCAGCCCAGGGGATGGCCGAGGGCGATGGCGCCGCCATTCACGTTGACCTTTTCAGGATCGAGGCCGAGGGTGCGGATGACCGCCAGCGCCTGGGCGGCGAAGGCTTCGTTGAGCTCGATGAGGCCAATGTCATCGAGAGTGAGGCCGGCAATCTTGAGCGCCTTGGGGATAGCGTGGATGGGGCCGATGCCCATTTCCTCCGGGAGGCAGCCGGTGGCGGCGTAGGCGACCAGGCGCGCCAGGGGCTGGATCCCGAGTTCTTTGGCACGGGCTGCGTCCATGAGGATGGCAGCGGCGGCTCCGTCGGAGGTTTGCGAGGAGTTGCCGGCGGTGACGGTGCCCTGGGCGTGGAAGACGGCCTTGAGCCGGGCAAGGGCCTCGGGAGAGGTATCGGAGCGGGGGCCTTCGTCCGCCTGGAAGAGCGATTCCGACACGCTGGGCTTGCTGGCCCTGGACGTGGGCGACGCGATGGAGACAGGGACAGGAACGAGCTCTGCCGTGAAGCGGCCGGCGGCCTGCGCGGCCAGGGCTTTTTTATGGCTGGCGAAGGCGAAGGCGTCCTGATCTTCGCGGGCGATGTTGTAGTGGCGGGCCACGCGCTCGGCGGTAAGCCCCATGGTGAGCAGGGAGGCAGGGTAGTTTTCAGCCAGCCAGGGATTGGGGCTGGGCTTGGAGCCGCCCATGGGAATCATGCTCATGGATTCGGCGCCGCCGGCGATGACGACGCGGTCGCCGCCGGAGCGAATACGCATGTCGGCCTGGGCGATGGCTTCGAGACCGGATGCACAGAGGCGGTTGACGGTAACGCCGGGCACTTCGACGGGGAGGCCGGCGCGCAAGGCGGCCATGCGAGCCATGTTGAATCCGGATTCGCCTTCGGGCTGGGCGCAACCGAGGATCACATCTTCGATTTCCGACTTGTCGAGGCTGGGCACGCGCTCGAGCGCCGCGGTCATGGCGAGGGCAGCGAGGTCGTCGGGACGCGTGGTAGAAAGAGATCCTTTGGGCGCGCGGCCTACGGGAGTGCGAACGGCGCTGACGATGACGGCTTCCGGCATGGCGATGCTCCTTGAAGAACGGCGGGCCCGGTAGCCAATTGATAGCGGTCGGGGGGTGGGGAGGTCAAATGCGGAGGGCAGGGAACAGGGAACAGGGATCAGGGATCAGGGAACAGGGATCAGGGATCAGGGAACAGGGATCAGGGAACAGGGATCAGGGATCAGGGATCAGGGGACAGGGGACAGTGAACAAGTGAAGGAGTGAGGGAGTGAACAAGTGACGAAGTGAAAGAGTGACGAAGTGAAAGAGTGAATAAGTGAAAGAGTGAATAAGTGAAAGAGTGGTCGTAGTTAGTCGGCGGTGGGGGTTACGGTCCAGGCGTGGTGCGCATAGATGCGATAGACGGTGGAGTGGTCGATGACGGAGTCGGCGAGGGCGTCGTGATCGAGCCGGGGTGGACGGTGGGTCATGCTGGTCTGTGCCTCGTGCACTGCATCGGGCGTGGCGGGATCGATGCCCCAGTTGAAACCGAGGACACCGCTGGCGTCATGAGTCTGGAGGTGCTGGGTTTCCAGTCCGCTGGCTAAAGTGATGGCGTCTCCCGGTGCGCTGCCAAAGAAGATCAGCAGGGACACGGTGCCCCGGGCGGAGCAAAGAACAGCCCAGTCGGAAGAGCCGTTTCGTTCGAGGCTGGCGTGGACGACATTTTCGGGACGGTGCGCTTCGTAGGTTTGAGGAATCATGCAGCCGCGCTGGTCGAGCTGGCCGGCGATGGCGGCGGGCAGATCGGGGAAAGAACTGACCGGCAGGCGGCGGATGCGATACAGCATGGAGCGGCCATTGAGTTCAACGTGGCCGGATTCAAGAAGGGCTGCGGGATCGAGGTCCTGGGCGGCGGCGAAGAGGCACATGCCGAGCAATGCAGTCGCCGCGCACTTCGTTCTTGGCCCGCAACTTCGCATGAGGAGTCTCGGCGGCAAAGACCCCCGAAGCGATCGAGGGTCGGTTTACCTCGTTCACCATCCTAATGGCAAAGAGCGGGAGGCGCGCGTGCGCCGGGCCTTTTCGGCGGGCAGGTCCTGGCCTAATTGCGGAGGGGCTTGCCGGTTTTGAGGGTGAAGGCGATGCGTTCCTGGGTTTTGCGTTCACCACAGAGGGAGAGGAAGGCTTCGCGCTCGAGGTCGAGGAGGTAGTGTTCGCCGACCAGGGAGCCGGCCGTGACTTTACCGCCGGCGAGGATGTAGGCGGCCCAGCGCGCGACTTTTTGGTCGTGCTCGGAGGCGAAGCCGGCTTCGCCCATGAGGAAGATGCCGGTATTGAGAACGCCGAGAGCGGCGAGGCCGGGGGCGGGGATCTGGGTGCGCGGACGGGGCGCGGCGTAACCGGCTTCAGCGAGGGCTGCGGCTTGCGATTTGGCGTCGAGGAGAAGGCGTTTGCGATTGAGGGTGACGCGATCGGCGGGCGCGAGCAGGCCGAGGGCGCGGGCTTCGACGGCGGAGGTGGAGACTTTGGCCATGGCGATGGTTTCAAGGGAGCGCTTGAGGGCGGTTTGTAATTCAGCGGACTGCGCGAAGCGGGAGGGGGGGTCTTTCGGGTCGGGCGGGGCGAGGGCGGTGGCGGCGTCGAGAGCGCGGAGGAGCATTTCCTTGGTACCGCCGCCGCCAGGGATGAGGCCGACGCCCGCTTCAACGAGGCCGATGTAGGTTTCGGCAAAGGGCTGCCGGCGGGCGGCGTGGAGACAAATTTCGGTGCCGCCGCCGAAGGTCATGCCGAAAGGGGCGACGACGACGGGGCGGGGACAAAATTTGACGGCCGCGGTCATCTGTTGAAAGCCGCGGATGGCGGCATCGAGCTCTTCCCAATCGCCTTCCTGCGCGGTGAGGAGGAGTTGGAGCAGATTCGCGCCGACGCTGAAGTTGTCGCGATCGCCGGTGATGACGAAGCCGGCGAAATCGCGCACCGCATCAGAGGCGGGATTGAGTACGGACGAGATGAGGGAGACGACGTCGCCACCGAGGGCGTTCTTGAGGGAATGCAGCTCGATGCAGGCGATGCCGTCGCCGAGGTCGACGAGGGAAGCGCCGGCGTTGGCGCGAACCACTCCCCGGGCGCGGCGGAAGTCGGCGACGCGGGCGTGGCCGGGCTGCTGGGGAACGGGCTCCCACGCTCCGGTGACGGGGTTGAAGCATTGGGGACCGTCGGGGGAGTACCACGACACGGGCGCGGATTCGGGAGCGGAAGTAAGGAGACCCTGGAGCGCCGGGCTGAGGGGCAGATGCATGGATTTCATGCGGGCCACGGTCTCGCGCAGGCCGGCGGCATCCCACATTTCAAAGGGGCCGAGCTCCCAGTTGAAGCCGGCGCGCATGGCGCGATCGATGGAGGGTGCGTCGTTGGCGGCTTCGCCGATGCGATCGGCGGAGAAGTTCCACAGCGTGGACAGGAGCGGCCACAGGAACGCGGCGGCCTTGTCTTTGGCGGGATCGTTGGCGAGGAGAAGCTGGAGGCGCTCTTTCACGGTGGGGGCATTCTTAGCCATGTCGAGCGAAGGCAGGGCGGCCTTGGCGAGAGGACGATATTCGAAGGTCTTGAGATCGAGGGTGAGGCGCTGCTCCTTGCCGTCGAGGCCCCGGGTCTTTTTGTAGAAGCCCTGGCCGGATTTATCGCCGAGCCATCCGCGGCGGACGATCTCGGCGAGAACATCGGCGAAGCCGCCGGGCATGACGCCTTGGGGGAAGTTCGCGGCGACGTGGGCGAGGATGTCGATGCCCACCATGTCGGCGAGGCGGAAGGTGCCGGTGCGCGGCCAGCCGATGGCCTGACCGGTGAGGGCGTCGGCTTCTTCGATGGTGAGGCCCTGCTGCAGCATCAGGGTGGCCGCGGTGAACATGACAGAGACGCCGATGCGGTTGGCGATGAAGTTGGGCGTGTCATTGGCAAAGACGACCTGCTTGCCGAGGAGACGGTCGGCGAAGGCGGCGAAGGAGGCAAGAATGGCGGGATCGGTTGCGGGGCCGGGAATGATTTCGAGCAACTGCATGTAGCGCGGGGGATTGAAGAAATGGGTTCCGAAGAAGCGGCTGGCGATGCTCTTTTCGAAAGCGGCCGCGATCTGATGAAGGGGCAGGCCGGAAGTGTTGGTCGTGAGCAGAGCCTTAGGGCCGAGGTGGGGGATTACGCGTTCGAACAGGGCGGTTTTGATGGACAGGTTTTCGGCCACGGCTTCGATGACCCAGTCGCATTGCGCGAGCTTGGGCAGGTCGTCTTCGAAATTACCGGGGGTGATGGCGGTCGCGAGGCCGGCCTCGAAGAACGCGGCGGGCCTGGCTTTGCCGAGAGCTTCGAGCGCGGAGAGAGCAAGTTTGCTCCTGGGTTCCGCGCCGGGGGGAACCATATCGAGGAGAAGGGTGGGGACGCCGGCGTTGGCGAGGTGCGCGGCGATGCGCGAGCCCATGGTGCCGGCTCCGAGGACGGCCGCACGGCGTACCAGGAAAGGTTGAACCGAAGAGTTTTCCGGAGCGGAGACCGGAGTGGGTGCAGCGATGCTCATAAGGGGCTCCCCCTGCGCGGGTTCAAGTAGGTGAGCCCACCGCGCGAAGACGTCCCGAGCATACGGAACGGCGCGGGGAGGGGTCAAGGAACAGGGACCAGGGAACAGGGATCAGGACGGAGCAGGGTTGTCAGGCGCTGCGGACGTGGCCGCGGCCATGAGTCTTGACTTCATACATGCGGGAATCGGCGGCGCCGACGATGGCGTGCACCGTGACGCCGTCGTCGGGCGCGGTGGCGAGGCCGACGCTGGCGCTCACGGTAAGCTGCATGCCGTTTTTCATGTGGAAGACCGTGTCCATCAAAGTGGCATGGAGTTGCATGGCCTGAGAGAGTGCGGCGCCTCTTCCCGTGTCGGGCATCAGGATCACGAACTCATCGCCGCCGTATCGAAAGCAGTAATCGTGCTTGCGGCTCAGTTCCTGGAGGCGCTGTCCGGCGCGGGCGAGCAGTTCGCTGCCGACGAGGTGGCCGTGCATATCGTTGACGAGTTTGAAGCGGTCGAGATCGATGAACGCGAGGCTGAGAGGACGGGTCTTGAGGTTCCCATTCAATTCGCGGCCGAGCACATCGTAGAGGTGGCGAACGTTAAAGAGTCCGGTCGTGTCGTCGGTGATGGTGAGCTGCTGAATGCGGGCGACGTCGTGCGCGTTTTCGATGGCGATGGCAGCGTGATCGGCAAGGATGTGCAGGAAGGCGATGGTGTAATCGGTGAGTTGGCCGGAGCGCGGATTCAGGATTTCGATCACGCCGTGGGTGCCTTTGCGGCCGCGCAGGGGCAGAGCGATGACGGAGCGCACGGTGCGGATCTTGGCGCCATGGGGCGTGTGCAGGCGGGGATCGTCCATGGCTTCGGGAACGATGAGGGTCTCGCCGTGCTCGGCGACCCAGCCGGCGACGCCTTCGCCGATCTTCACGCGCAGATCGCGCAGAGCGGCCTCTTCGCCTCCGGCGGCAAGAGCATAGTAGAGCTCGTTGGTGCCCTGGTCGAGCATCAGGAGCGTCCATAGCTCGGCGTCGATGATGCGCTCCATGTGCTCGAGGATGGTACGCAGGATGGTGTCGAGGTCGAAGCTTTCGGTGAGCGAGCGCGCAAGGCGATGAAACACGAGCAGGTCATCGAGCGGGATACGCGTTTCCGTCTCGTTCGTCATCCAGGGTCCACGGTTGAGGAATGAATCGTAGTAATTTTGTCACACGAGCATCGTCCGCGATACGGAAAAGTCTCGCCGTCCAGTTCGTTTGTGCGCTCCCGCGTGATCGAAGAGCCGCGCTGAAAGTGATCACCCGCCGATGTGCACCATCGATCGGGAAGGTTTCAGGAAGCCGGGTTCGCCGATGTGATGACGCGCTTCCTTCCCTTGAACAGTACGGAAGATATACTGCCGGAGTTCCTCGTCGGAGTCGCCGCCGCGCATGCGGCCGTAGAGGTCATGCTCGACCTGGGAGAAAAGGCAGGTACGAATTTTGCCGTCGGAAGTGAGTCGCACGCGGCTGCAGGCGCCGCAAAATGCCTGGGTAACCGGGGCGATAATGCCGATCTCGCCTCGGCCGTCACCGAAGCCGTAGCGGCGGGCGGTTTCACTGGGCTCATTGGGCGCCAGCTCCACCAATGGCAGCACGCGGGCGATGCGGTCGACAATCTCGCGCAGGGGCACCACGATTTCAGGCGTCCACAGGCGGCCTTCTTCGAGGGGCATGAACTCGATGAAACGCACGATGACGTCGTGTTCGCGGGCGAAGTGGGCAAAGCCTTCGACCTGGTCGTCGTTGAATCCGCGCATCAGCACGCAATTGATCTTGATGGGAGTGAGGCCCGCGGCGCGCGCGGCGCGAATGCCTCCCAGCACGGCATCGTAGCTGCCGGGGACGCGGGTGATGCGCTCGAAGACGGGGCGATCGACGGCGTCCATGCTGATGGTGACGCGGTCGAGGCCGGCAGCCTTGAGCTTTCCGGCTAACCCGTCGAGAAGATGGCCGTTCGTAGTGAGAGCCAGATCGAGGGGTTCGCCGGTGACGGTGCGCGAAGCAGCGAGGTCGCGGACCAGATCGACGAGGCCGCGGCGCAGCAGTGGTTCGCCGCCGGTGAGGCGGACCTTGGTGATGCCCAGATCGACGAAGAGTCGAATGAGGCGGAGATAATCTTCGATCGCAAGTTCCGGGTACTGGGGGCCGTCTTCGCCGGTACGGCAATAGACGCATTTGTAATTGCAGCGATCGGTGATGGAGACGCGGAGATCATGGATCACGCGCCCATGGCTATCGGTTAGCCGGGCGGTGCGCGTTTCCGAGGGGGAAGAGTGAAGGAAAGCAGCCATCCGCACTCTTAGGCTATACCTTTTTGAGGAAGTAGCGTACCACCCGGCGGAAGAGTGTCACGAAGCGGCCCTGGCGGAGTTTGAACGAGCTCGAAGGAGGCCGGCCGGGTGCGGCCGGGCCGGATGCGAAGCGAGGCTAGTCGATGCGAGGAGTTCCGCGGCGCAAGACGAGGCCGGTGACGCCGAAGACGGCGATGATACCGCAGGCCACGGCGAAGTAGTAGGCCATAGGATGGGCCCAGCCGGGCGAGTATGTGAGGTCCTGGCCGACCCACAGGAGCAGGATGACGGCGATGACCGAGAATTGACCGGCGATGACGAGGAGGGTGTGTCCCAGGTCGCGCCGCTTGTCCAGAGCCTCCACCTGGTCGGGGTTCAGATTGCGTTCTTCGGGGGGAAGCAGGGCGTTCGCCATTCGTGTCTCCTTGCGGGTACGTCCCGACCTCCGGAACGGACCACTTCTCAACTCGATTCAATCACATCGGGGCCGGAAAACGCTAGAGAAGGGCGGGTGTTTTCGGGACGAGGAAGGCTTACTTCAACTCACGGGGCCGTGGAGAAGACCAGGAGCCGGGCGCCTTCGGATGCGGAGGCAGGGGCAGCGACGATGAGCTTGTTCCATTCCGGAATATAGAGGCCGGTACGCGCGCCGGGAGCGGTGGGAATGCGGCCGCGGTTGATAAGGCTGTCGGCGGCGCGCAACTGCAAGACATCGATGAAACCATCTCCGCCGATCACGTAGATAAAAGGGCGGGTGGAATCGAGAAAGAGGTCGTCGGCGTCGCCCACGGTTGGAAACCAGGAGGTGATGCCACCGGTGAGGGAGTTGATGACCATCAAGCGGGCGGGCTTGCGGCAGGCGACGATGATGCGGTGCACGCTTTCATCGACCACCATGGGGAAGTTGCCGGTGGCGCTGAGGTGGGTCCAGGCGGGGTTCACCGACTGAGCCGCGGTGTCGATGGAGCCTATGGTTTTGTTGTCGGGCAGGTTGACGTAGATATGGCTGCCGTCGGCGCCGAGCTGAAAAGACTCCGGATGCACGGGGAGCGCGGAGTTGGTGCGCCGGGAGAGGTCGAGGCCCAGGGCGGCGATGGCTCCGCTGCCGTATCCGGCCAGGAGCTGGCTGTGCTGCGCATCGAAGCGGAGGTTGTCCGCGTCTTCGCCGAGAGCAACGCTTTGGAGCGGCTTGAGGGTATGGCTGTCGAAACTGCGCACGGAGCCGTCGCCACCGCTGGCGACATAGAGGGCGCCATTGGAAGGAACAAAAGCTACGCCTTGAGGTTCTTTGAGGCCCTTGATCTGGCCGGTGCGCTGTCCTTTGGTGAAATCGACGATTTCAACCGTTCCGTTGCCGAGGGCGGAAACGAAGACGCGCTTGCCGGCGACATCGGCGGCCAGGTGGTCGATGCGTCCCTGCACGTCGGGCAGCGCGATCTGCCGCTCCAATTGGAGAACGGCAGCCGGCGGCTGGGCGCGGGCTGCGGCGCAGGCAAACAGCGAGGTTGTCACAACGAGGACAGTGTTGCGCAGCATAGGTTTTAACATGATGAGTTTCCGGACTATTCGAGAAACGCCAGCGTTTGAAGGCCGACGATTTCGAATGGCTTGCGACAACGGACATTGGAGCATGCCAGCTTGTCGTCGCGCCGGACCATGTAGGACTGGGCCTTGGCGAAGCGGGCACGGTCGCGCTCATCGGCGTGGCGCGGGAGCTGGGGACGCTTGCGGCGAACCACCCAGGTGATCTTGTATTCGCCGGGCTGCCCGCACTTGGGACAGGTAAGAGTGTGGGTGCGCTGCTCGGTAGTTTCGTTGAAAAATTCCCGTTCTTCCATGGTCCCGTTCTCCACCCCAGAGGCTCGACTCCTGCTCGCACTTCCCCTCGGGCAGAATCTATTCCATACTCGTCTTTGCCACCGCGAAACGCAAGCGGGGGAACGCGGGGAAATGGATGGGGGAAAGCAAGTGGTAACGAAGCGCAAGCCGGGGCGATTTTCAGCGACCAAGGCGGTGAAGGCCAACGCGCGCGAGCGGGTGGGGCAGCCCAAGCCGGCGCGGGTGGTGGACGACACGCCGCGAACGGGCCGCCAGGCCAAGCACAAACCGAACCTGGACGAGATGATTCGGCAGGAAGAATAGGCAATAAGATCGCGACAACGGAGGCAAGGCAATGGCAAAAGCGGTGGGCGTAGGCGGAGTGTTTCTCAAGGCGGCAGACCCGAAGGCTCTGAGCGCATGGTATGCGGCGCAGCTGGGCATTGCGCCGGCGGACGACAAGTCGCTGATATTCGATGGGCCGTCGTCGATGGGAATGACGGTGTTTGCGCATTTTCCGGCGACCACGGCGTATTTCGGCGATGGTCCGCAGCAGTCGATGGTGAATTTACGGGTCGACGATTTGGACGCACTGCTGGGGCAACTGGAGGCGGCAGGGGTGCGCATCGATCCCAAGCGGGAGGATGTTTCCTACGGTCGATTTGCATGGATCTGGGATCCGGAGGGGAACCGGGTGGAATTGTGGCAGCCGTTGGGGGAGGGGGAGGAGCAGGGGTAGCCGCGGCGCTGTAAGACAGATTTCGCGGCGTGTAAGACGTTGTCTTACACGCGTCGGACCGATGCGTTACAGGCCGGGCGGAATGTAAGACAGCCGAGAAATGCCGTCAGACATTCTCTGCATGCAGGCTTCCGGGCGGCTCTTTCACGTAAGGCACGGAAAAATAGTAGCGGAAAAAGTTCAGGCGGGCTGTGCGTCAAGAAAGTCGGCGAGATCTTTGTGGCCTCGTTCACGGGCAAAGTCAGCCGCGGTCTTGTCGAGGTCGCTACGGTGGCGAGGGTGGGCGCCGTGCGCGATCAAAACCTCGGCCAGATCTTTCCGGTTGGCGGTGGCTGCGGAGAAGAGTGCGGTAAAGCCGCCGGCCTGGGTGGCGTTGGGATCAGCGCCCCGAGCCAGGAGCAGGCGCACGGTTTCCATATTGCGTCCCAGGGCCAGGGCGGCGTGCAAAGGCTGATTGCGCTGCGCATTGGCTGAGACTGCGTCAACGCGCGCGCCGTGGTCGATGAGCAGGCGAACGGTTTCGGGTGTTCCGAAGGCTGCGGCCAGGTGCAAGGCGGTCCAACCATCGCCGGAGCAGGCGGCGGCGGCTTCCGGATCGGCGGCCAGAAGGGCGTTGAGGCTGAACGCGTCCCCGAGAGCGGCGGCTTCAAACACGTTGAGAGGGGCTTGCTGGGCGGCCAGCTGAGCGAGCAGGAATTCGCGCGTCGTCTGCTGGCCGGTATATATCGACCAAAGCAACGCGGACACTCCCTGCGGATCGCGCGATTGGGCCAGCGAGGGGCTGTCCTTCACGGCGTCGGCGATTTCAGCCGTGGCGCCGGCTTGAATCATCTTGATGAAATGTTGGCTCATGGGTTTCTTTGTTAAGGCTGTTTGGCTGCAGGCTGATTGGCTGAATACGGACCGGGGAGCGAAGGCGAATCCGTGGCGGGCGCATTGTCTTTGGCCGCATCGGGGCTACTGGCGGCAGTCCGCTTGGAGTAAATGCGGAACTGCACCAGGAGGTCGAGGACGACGGGGACCGGCTTGCCGTCTTTCGTGGCCGGTTGAAACAAAGCATGGCGGATGGAGTCGACGGCGTTCTCGTCGAGGCCGAATCCAATGGGGCGGCCAACGGCAACCTCCGCCGGTTTGCCATCCGGGGATACAACGACGTGATACAAGGCCACTCCGGCGACGCCGGCTTCCTGCGCGAAATCATTGGATGGCGGTTCGAAAACGCTGATGAGACGGGCCTTTTGATCGACGGCATCTTGGCGGAGGATGGCGGGGTCGCGTGGCTTGTAGGTGGACTTGGCGGCGGCCGCCTCATAGTAGAGCTTCCAGTAATCCGGTAAGGACGCGACCATGCGCTCGTCCAGACCGGGCGAGAAGATTTGATCGATAGCGCCGCGCAATAGCCGATTGGCGTTGGCCTGTGTTTCCGCGCCTCCGAGGCCAAGGGGGGCGGTGATTGCATTGTCGGCGACGTTCGTGGAAGGGGGAGGGGCGGCGTCCGAGGATTGCGACGGTAAGACAGGGTTAGAGGGGCTTCCGGGCGCATCGTTTTTGCCGTGTTTTTCTTTCTTTCTGGCCAGCACTTCGGCGCGCGCGATCGTGATTTTGAGCGACTTCTTTTTGGGGGTGATTCTTACTTTATCCGAGGCCTGAAGCGGGTCTTCAGTGGGTCCGGAACCAAGGAAGTGGAGGCCGTAGCGTATGCCCTCGAGCTGCAACTTGTGCTTGCTGAGGGTGACTCTTTCGATTTGGACCAGGCTAAGCGTATAGGAGGTGCGAGCTGAGTCGTTGTTGATCAGACGGCCGTGCTCGTCGAATTGCAGGGAACTGTCGAGATAGCCGCCGCGCAGGTAAAAGGTCTTGCCCGCCAGTTGTTGTTTCAACTCGTCTTCCGTGATGCTGTGTACCGGAGGATCGGGAGCCGGGCGGGTTTTAGACGCACTGGCGTGCGGCGGCTGCGATGAAGAGGGCGGCGTTTGCGAGACTGCGGATTGAGCAAATGCCAGCAGGAGCAGGGAAGCTAGAAAGAAAACGAAGCCAATTGGCGATGACGTGACTCGACAAGGGCCATTGCGGTGGTGGAATGAACGCATGGTGGGCACCCTTGAAGGCCAATGTAACAGCAGACAGGCGAGGCTTCAAAAAAAATCCTTTGAATTCGGGGAAGTTTGCGGGCGTGGCTGCGGAGCGTTTAGCGGGGTAGAGTACGGGGATCTCAGGAGGCGGGGATCAAAATTTGTGGAGCCGCCAGAGAATGCGGCGAAAGAGCCCCAGCATGCGCCGCGTGTCGAGGGCCGAAGGGGACAGGCGCCGCAGGAGAACGCGCAGATCGTGTTGATTGGCGGGTTGCATGGCGCGAGGGGAATAACCGGCCGCGGTCATGGTTTGTTCGATCACGCCGGCGAGAAGATCGAGCTGCGCCGACGCAGCGGGTGTGCCGGCATTCATTTTCGCGAGGACGGGGGCATCGTCTGCGGCAGTGTGGCATGACGCTTCGTATAGGCAAACCGCGACGGCCTGGCCGAGATTCATGGAGGGTTGGCGATCGTCGGTCGGAATCTGGATGAGCGCGTGGCACCAGGAGAGGTCGTCGCGCGTGAGGCCGTGCTTTTCGGGGCCAAAGATCAGTGCGACGCGGCCATTGGCTATTTGTTGCGAGAGGATCGGGGCGAAATCGGGGAGCGAGAACACGGGTTGATCGGGTTTGCGATGGGTGAGCGAGCCTGTGCCCGCGACGAATGTGCAGGCCGCCAGGGCATCCTCGAGAGACTGTGTCTCTTTCGCGTTTTGGAGAAGATCGGGAGCGCCGATGGCCGACCGGGCTTCGCGCCAGTGGGGCGCATAGGGCGCAACAACGGTGAGGTGGGAGAAGCCGAAGTTGGCCATGGCGCGCGCCACGGCCCCGATGTTGAGAGGATTGCGCGGGGAGACGAGGACGATTTCGATGCGGTCGCGTTGGGCTTCGGTGAGCAAGGGATGATTGTAAAACCAGGATACAAGCGAAGGGATACGCTATGGCGCACTCACCCTCAATCGGACCGCCGGACGAGAACCCCTGCCGTTGTAACTTGACTTATATAGAACAGATTGGCACTTATCGGGAGTAACAACCAACTTATATCCATAACCAGGCGGAGTTACATTCTCCAGGAGGAAGCTGGAGTTATCGAAACAGAATCCGCCCTGCATACAGGGCGGAAGCTACGGAATTCATGGGCTTCCAAAGCATTCGTGTTCTTGACGATCATTTCTTTGGCGTTCCACCGCGTGAAGTTCACGACCTTGTTCATGTTAGGAATTTGCGAACTGTTCCACTAATGAGTGTTCCGATAACATAATGCTCAGGGGGCTTTTGATGCATCCCTGACGTGCAATTGGTACACTCGGGGTCACGTATGGTTCTCGACGCGTATTCATTGCAGCCTGAAGCGGAGGCGCTGTGCGCCACGGCGCGGTGGTGCTATGCGCGCGGATGGGTTCCGGCGACGAGCGGAAACTTCAGCGTGCGCGCCGCGGACCGTATTTTGATTTCGCCCAGCGGGCTGGACAAGGGCCAGATGGTTGCTGCCGATCTGCTTGAAACGGACATGGAAGGGCGAGCGATCCACAGTGCGAGCAAGCCCTCTGCGGAGACGGCGCTGCACGTCGTGATCTATCGCGAGCGGCCGGATACGGGGGCGATTCTGCATGTGCATTCGATCTGGAATACGCTGCTGTCGGCGCGGTTTGAAAAGACAGGGCATGTTCCGCTGGAAGGATACGAACTGCTGAAGGGATTGGCGGGAGTGACTACGCATGCGCATCGAGAACGGGTGCCGGTGCTGGAGAACTCTCAGAATTATGTTGAATTGGCGGCGGAACTGAGGGCTGCACTCGGCAGTTTTTCCGATGCACATGGTGTGTTGTTGAGCCGCCACGGGCTTTATACTTGGGGCAAATCGGTGGCCGAGGCGCGGCGCCACCTCGAAGCGCTGGAGTTTCTGTTCGAGGTTGAAGGCCGTCGGTTAACCAGCGGTTGGACATAATCTGCCATCACTGAGTTACTCCGCCCGGCGAGATGAGTTTTCAGATGAGATCAGATGAGGTTGTGCAATGGCTGTTCTTCGTTTTCCAGAAGCGAATCGCAGGATTGAAACCGAGTCGGGCATCCGCTCCGAACTTGCCGCGCTGGGCATCGAGT
>DASXHC010000011.1:0-1530 GCA_036488735.1 Occallatibacter sp. | reverse complement strand
AGTCTGACTGCTCTTGCGGTCGTAGGCGCCGCTCTCTTTGTCCACCAGAACAACGTTTCCGTCGCAGCACAAACCGTCTCCCCGCTGGACAACAACAGCGTCGCCGCACTGACGGCGATGGATCACGCCATGGAGTCACTCGCTGCGCGCGTGACTCCGGCTATCGTCAACGTCGCGGTAACCTCGAAAGCGGAGGAGCAGCCCGTTGATATGCAGGGCAGCAGTCCGCAGGATCTGCCCCCCGGTCTCCAGCAGTTCTTCGGTTTCGGAAACGGTGGCGGCCACATGCAGATGCCGCAGCAGCCGGAATTGCAACATGGCATTGGTAGCGGCGTCATCATTTCACCGGATGGTTACATCCTGACCAACAATCACGTAGTGGACGGAGCGACCCAGATCAAGGTCACGCTGCACGACCGCCGCGTGCTCAACGCCAAGGTGATCGGAAGGGACAAACTCACCGATCTCGCTGTCGTCAAAGTCGATGCGCACGATCTCCCCACTATCTCCTGGGGCGACTCGTCAAAGCTCCAGCCCGGCCAGACCGTTCTTGCCTTTGGCAGTCCCTTCGGCTACTTTCAGTTCTCCGTCACTCGCGGCATTGTCAGCGCGGTGAATCGCCAGAATCCATATTCGGATGACCCGCGGAAGCTTGGCGGCTATATCCAGACGGATGCGGCGATCAATCCGGGCAATTCCGGTGGCGCGCTCGTCGATGCACACGGCGAACTTGTGGGCATCAACACATTCATCATCTCCAACAGCGGTTCCTTTGCCGGCGCAGGCTTCGCCATCCCGGAACAGATCGCCAAAGCCACCGCGGATCAGATCATCAAAACGGGCGGCGTTCACCATGGCTACCTGGGCATCAGCATGAACGATGTCACGCCTGCAAACGCGCACTTCTTCAACCTGAACGAGGCCTCGGGCGCCATCGTCGCACAGGTCACACCTGACTCGCCGGCAAGCCGGGCGGGGTTGAAGAATGGCGACGTGATCGATCAACTCAATGGACAGAAAATGCCCAATGGCGGCGCTCTCCAGATGGCGATTGCGGACGTGCCGCCTGGAACAAAGGTCCAGCTCGGCATTCTTCGTAGTGGCCATCCACAGACCGTCGACCTGACAGTTGGCGAATACCACGGCAACAGCCAGGTGGCCGACAATGACAATAAGAACGCAGACGGCACCGCCGGTCACGAAGGGAAGCTTGGTCTCGCCATGTCTGACCTCACGCCGGATGTGCGCCAGCAACTCAATCTGCCTGACAACGTGAAGGGCGTGGCGATCCGCAGCGTGCGGCCCGGCAGCCCGGCCGAAGACGCAGGCCTCCAACCCGGTGACGTCGTCGTCCAGGTGAACCGCCACGACGTCGATTCCGCCAGCCAGGCCGTGGCAAGCGTCCGCTCGATTCCTGCCGGACAGGATGTGCTGCTGCTGATCTGGTCGAACGGCGGGGAAAGCTATCGCGTGCTTCATCCCGACCAGGGTTGATGCTTCTTCTCACGTCGCTTCGGGGCTGCCGCGATC
>DASXHC010000020.1:0-376254 GCA_036488735.1 Occallatibacter sp. | reverse complement strand
CTGGAGCTCTTCCAGCATCCGCTTGCGTAAGTTGGTCACAAGGATCTCCTTCCTTGTGAATCAACCTACCGTAGCCACTGCTGCTGATCGCCGCACGCCAAGGCAGTGTCCGCCGCGCCAGCGGCTTCGTTCGAGTCGCCTACGCGTCCAGTGGTTTCCAACCCGTGCTCGGCTTATGGAATTCACTTTTAAATACTTGCCGACATCCCGGTACTTGTCCAAACTGCATTTCGAAAGAATTTGCTTGACACTTTTAAATTGCTTCGGGAGCATGATTCTGACAGTGGCCAGATGATTGCTCGTTCAGTGGGATTTCTTATGGTATTGATTAGCAACTTCATGCAGCGAGCAGCGAGCACCATGTTTTCAGCCGTCCTCTTGAATGCTTCGATGGCCCCAGCTCAGATTCATGAGGTTTGGACTTTTCACACAGGCGCTGTACCTCCAAATGCCAGAGCATCACGTCTTGCGGCATTCGAGGATACCCCGATTCTGGTTGATGACAGGCTAGTGGTTATCACACCTTTTAACCAAGTCATCGCTCTTGATCCTGGGACAGGAAAACGCATCTGGTCTTACGATCCGAAAATCAAGGACAAAGACGACTACTCGGAGATGACTGCGCGTGGCGTGACTGTCTCTGATGGAGTGATATTTTTCGGAACGCTGGACGCGAGAGGTACCGCCATTCGTGAATCGGATGGCTCATTCCTTTGGCAAACATACATCCACCCGGAGCCAAATAACGGGGGTTATCAGATCACGTCTCCTCCGGTAGTCACTCATGGTTTGGTAATTGTGGGTTCAGCCATCGCTGACGGCCGAAAGGCTGCTCCCGAGCGCAGCATCGTAAACGCCTTCGACGCAAAAACGGGTGAGAAGCGTTGGAACTGGGACCCAGCGCCAAAGGGCACCACGGGTGCCGCGAACGTCTGGGCTCCTATCTCGTTGGATGAAAAACGAGACATGGTGCTATTGCCCACAAGCAGCCCCTCGCCCGACTTCTACGGCGGTATGCGTCCGGGCGACGACAGGTACGCCAACTCCGTCGTTGCTCTGCGCGCGTCGACTGGGCAGTTTCTATGGTCTTTTCAGGCTGTCCATCACGATCTTTGGGACTACGACGTGCCGTCGCGCCCTGAACTGGTGGAGTTCCAAGGCATGCCAGCAGTGGCCGTACTCACAAAGATCGGTCACTATTTTCTGCTAGATCAGATTACCGGCAAGCCCTTTCTCGGTATCGAGGAGCGCTCAGTTCCACAGTCGGATGTAGTCGGCGAACGCTCATCGGCAACACAACCATTTCCTCGTTCTGGCGTCTTCACTGAGCAGCATTTCAAGCCACGAGAAGGATGGTGTACGGATCAATTCCGGAAGCTTCGGTACAACGGCCTCTTCACACCTCCCAGTCTCTCAGGGACGCTGCAGTTCCCTGGCAATTTCGGTGGTTCCAACTGGGGAAGCGGCAGCTATGACCGAAAAGCAGGTCTTATCGTGGTCGCGGCCAACCGGTTGGCTACAGCCGTGCGGCTCATCCCCAGAGAAACATTCAACCAAGCCGACCATGGCGATACGGGCGAGCGCTGGGGGCAGGAGTACGGGCCACAGCTTGGCGCTCCGTATGTATGTCACGTCGTACTTTCGTCGATCCGGAAGGAAAGCCTTGCAACATTGAGCCGTGGGGAACATTGACGGCTATTCACAAGCCAAGAATTACATAACGCGGAGCGGGCACGATCGCTTCAAAAACGAGCACCGGTTTCTGCTCACCCGGGAACGCCCGGCCGCTTACTTACGAAACGAATCGAAGCTGCGGAAGTAGTAGTGGACCCGAAAGCTCCGCGAACCAGGCAGCGGAAGACGAGGGTATTCTTCGGGGCCACCGTGCGCTATGCCAATGCCGCAGGAGCGGAGCGAGTCGTGAGCATCGTAGGCACTGACGAGATCGATCCCAACCGCAACCACGTCAGTTGGGTGTCCCCTCTGGGACGCGCGTTGATGAAGTCGGCAGCGGGTAACAGCGTAGTTCTCCAAGCACCGGGTGGGAAAGAACACCTTGCGGTGCTGGAAGTTCGTTATGAGTGCAATTTCTGTGGAACCCTTCTGTGAACCACTCGGATCCGAGGCCTCACCGACGCTGACCTGACCAAGATGCGACGCTCCGGCACAGGTAGTGAGAGCGACCGTTCGGCAGTTGCTATGTTCCAGTGGCCATGCCGACTCCCAAGGAACATCACCCGTTCTCCGCGGGGATGACTTGAAAACCGAGTTGGGCAGCTTGCCTCCGAAGTCGATATGGAGCGCGGCGAATGGTTTCCTCTTCAGTTTTATGAAAGACACTCTCGTTGTAGGCCTCCTTTGTGGTCAACAGGTGAAAGATGATTCGAGCAAGTTTGGGGGCCGTGGCCGTGATCGCTTGAGGCCTGCCGAGTTTGCGGGTGATACGGCGGAAGAATTCACCCAGATAGTCCTTCGCGTGGTGGAGCGATTGAGCGCATATGCGCAGGGCCGTCGCTACGCGGCTTCGGACGCGTCGGCTTTTGGTGAACAGCACCTTGCCGCCACTAATCTTCTTCTCGGGGCAGAGCCCTAGCCAGGATGCGAATGAAGAGGCATTTCGGAACCGGGAAACATCCGTGCCGATCTCGCACAGGATAGTTTGAGCAGTGAGCGCACTGATGCCTGGCACATTGGTGAGATCGACTCCGAAGACTCGATATAGTTCCCCTCGCAGGTCGAATGTTCTCGGCTCGTAGTGACGCGCATAATGGGGGTTAACTTTCGTTCGAGCCGGCGTCGTTGGCATTGCGGTTGCGGCCGTCTTCAAGTTAGCAAGCTGAAGTTGAATCTCCCGATCGGATTCAAGAACCAGTTGCTGATAGTAGCGAAAAGCCGCCAGGGACTGGCGAAGTGCAAACAGGTGCTCTGGACGGTAATCGCCTTCCAGCGACTTCGCTATGACGTCCTGGCTGCTCTTTACGCCGGTGTGGCAGAGGCGCGTCAAAGTGAGGGGATTCCGTTCTCCGGCAAGGATGGCGTCCAGGATCCTCAGGCCACTTACACCAGTAATGTCGTTCAGGACGCGATGAATTTGCAGGTTCATCTGATCGAGAGCCTTTTGCATATGCAGGACGTGCTCTGGTGCCCATCTGGATCAGACCGCCGCGATGTCTCCAAAGTGGCCGCATGCTCAGATGAATCCAGGCGGTCGGAAACTGGCACGGAGCAGGCAGCTCCAGCGGGACCGACACTGGGATAAAGAGGATTGTTACCTCGCACGGGTCACCGCTTCTTGCTCTGATCCGCCAAGATGCTGGCAGGAACCGGGGCACCGCCTCCTGAAGAAAATCCAACTGAAAGAAAATATAACTTCTTACCGCCAGCCATGATCAACGTGGTCCGGCTTAATGGCCGCTTATCTCCGCCGAGTCGCTTTCCGACGCTCTTCAGGCCAGTCGAAGTTCGGGAACGTGTTTTACCGTTTCGTCAACAGTGACCGTTTACCCTTCTTCGGGTGAGCGAATTCATCTGATCTCCGTCAGGGAACGATAAAACCCAGTGGTTCCCCTCCCAAAACTGCACCGCAAAGGGAAAATCGGCAAAGTTATGGTTTTAAATTCAAAAATCTGGATTTGCCAACAGACTTATTCCAATGAAGATTCAACCACCATCTTTTTGCTTTCAGCGGCGGTTTTATGTCTTTTTCCGCAGTGGTGGTGGTGGTTGCTTTGGAATCAAGCACAAATGGCCGTGTGGTCAATTTATGGTTTTTCCAGAACACACACCATTCTAGGGCCTTCCAAATCGTGGAGAAACCCGACTTGACCTTGATCCTCTTCACATTACCAGTATCATGGATACCGATTGCTCCGAACAATCCACATCCGCGCTCTTCGTGAGCGACTCATGGGCTCGGTGCACAAGTGTGTACTCGATACAGTAGGCGGGCCCGTCTCAGGAGGCCCTCTCTTGCGGTTGCGTGGGGTTGAAGCCAACGACGCAGTCGCCGGAACGCGGCATTTGGCGGAGCATTCAAAGCTTTGTCTGGACCTGCCGCTACCAGTCTTCGTTTTCATGTATTCTTGCGCGGTTCGTATTCCCCGCAGCTGATTGAGTTTTCGAAAAGCTCAACACAAACAACGCGCCGCGTCCGGGATTACTGGTTACGGCAATGCTTCCACCGTGGGCTTCCATGATTCTCTTGCAGATGCTTAGCCCGAGGCCGTAGCCGCCGGTCTTCTTTGAGCGGGAGCGATCAACGCGATAAAACGGTTCGAAGAGATTGGCAATGTTGGCGGGTGGAATTCCGGGACCGTCGTCGCGAACGAAAAGATTTACTGTAAGTGCATTTTGCTCCAAATCGACCTCGATGGCGCGACTGTCCGGAAGGCCGAACTTCACCGCGTTGTCGAGTAAGTTTCCCAGCACAGTTTTGATCTTGTCCTTATCGATGTAGAGCCATACTTCGGGAAGCGGAGAAACGATCCTGATCCCCGGCGGTCCCTTTCTGTAGTTCTCGGCAACTTCTTTCACAACAGACACGAGGTCATGCATCTCGCGACGAATGCCGCGCCCATCGCGGAGTCGCTCCATTTCCAGCAACTCAGCGATCATGGCTTCCATTTCGTTGAGGTCGCCGACCATGCCGGAGTGGTTCTCGTCGTCAGGAAGCAGCGCGAGCGCAACCTTCAAACGGGTGAGCGGCGATCGCAGTTCGTGACTCACGTCGAGCAGCAACTGGTCGCGGGCCTGAACCATTTGCCTCACGCGATCCACCATCTTGTTGAAGGCATCGGTGAGGGCGCCGAATTCATCGCGGGTGTGGACCGGCACCACGACGTTGAGGTCTCCTTTACTGAGTCGTTCAACGCCATCGTCGAGCAATCGAACCGGGCGCAAGAGACGTTTTTGAAAAGCGTAGGCAGTGCAGACCACGCCGGTGACAAGGAACAGAAGCAGCCAGAGCATCTTGGAGTGCAGGTCGCGTACGTGCCTGCTGTAGTCCCAGGCAAACAGATAAGAGCCGCCGTCGGGTGACGGTTCGAGGTAGTAATTGTGTCCGATGGGCGCATCGACCTTGCCGGCGCGCACCTCGCGGGCGAGGGGAAGATAATCAGCGGTAGTCCAGGAACCGCGTGGCCCCTCGTAGCGGATCTGGACACTGAGGCGATGGACAATGGCCTTGGCGGCCTGAAGATCCGGCGAAGTTGCAGCGATAGCCTCGGAATATTGTTCGAATGCGTGGCCCGCCTCGGCGGTAGCGCCTGGGAACACGACAAAGACGAAAAAGAAGCCGACGATCAGAAGGAGCGTGACCGCCATGATGATCATGATGGTCAGCATCCTGGCGAATATGGATGCACGCACACGCGGAGTGCGGTCAGGCACTGGCGCCTCCGATGAAGACGTAGCCCGCTCCGCGTATGGTGCGAATGAAACTGGGGTGTTTTGAATCGTCGCCCAGCTTCTGGCGGAGGCGGCTGACGAGAACATCGACGGAGCGGTCGAAGGATTCCCAGTCGATGCCGCGGGTGCCATCGAGAATGCGCTCGCGGCTCAACACCTTTCCGGGATTTCGAACGAGAAGGCTGAGTAGCTCGAATTCGGCGGTGGTAACCCTTAGGTCTTGTCCTTCGAGGCGGATTGTGCGTGTCGACCAGTCTACTTCGAGAGCGCCGATATGCAGCCTGTCTCCCGATTCAGGGCGCTGGCCGCGACGTAGTACTGCCTGCATGCGAGCGACGAGTTCGCGGGGTTCGAAAGGCTTGGCGAGGTAATCGTCCGCTCCGAGCTCGAGGCCGACGATGCGGTCCATTACGTCGCCGCGGGCGGTGAGCATGATGATGGGAACGCAGCTGGTCTCCCGCACCTTACGGCAGACGGCGAACCCATCCATTTCAGGAAGCATGATGTCGAGAATCACGATGTCGGGGGGATCGAGTTTGAGCGACCGAAGCGCGGCCCGGGGGTCAATGGCGGAACGCACCGAAAAGCCGAAGCGGTCCATATACTTTGTCAGGAGCGCATTGAGGCGCTCGTCATCATCGATGACCAGGACTTTGGTTCTGGCCGTAGCGGCGCGGTTCATGGCATCTGCTCTGGGATTCATTATTCCATCTTGAGCGCGCGTATCGGCGGAATTATGGATGCTTTCCAGGCGGGCCAGGTACCGAAGCCGAGGCCGGCGGTGAGCACGGTGGCAAGCGAAGCGAGGACCATTTGGGGGGACAGGGCAACTCTCAATCGCGCGAAGAAGGCAACCATCGCCGCGCCAAGAAGGCCGAGGAGCAATCCGGCGAGCCAGCCTCCGGCGGCCAACAATGTGGCCTCAGCGAGAAACTGGAGGAGGATATCCGCGCGTCGCGCACCGACGGCCATGCGAAGTCCGATTTCGCTGGTCCGCTCCTTGACGGACATCATCATGAGCGCGAGGATGCCGATGCCTCCAACGAGCAGCGAGACCCCGGCAAGACCAAGAGCGAGATTGGTGAGCGAATCAGCAAGTTGTTTTTGGGTGGCGAGCATTCTGGACTTGTTCTGGATCGCGAAGTCGTCGGTCCTGCCCCCGGGCTCAAGGCGATGGCGGGCGCGGAGCAGGTGTGCGATTTCGGTTTCGGCCGCAGTCATCTGGTTGGGGTCGCGGACACTGACAAAGATGGGATTGAGCCAGGTTACATTGAACACGCGGCGCAGTGCGGTGCGGATGGGAATCAATATCTGATTGTCTTGATCAGAGCCGTCGGCCAGGATTCCCTTGGCTTGAAGGACGCCGATCACTTCAACAGGAACACCGCGAATGCGGATGTCTTGTCCGATGGCGTCCTGTCCTGGAAAGAGCTCCTCGTTCACGCGCGCACCCAGGACGGCCACCAAAGATGCCTGACGACTGTCGTCGTCGAAGAAGCGCCCTTGCTTGACTTCAAAGCGACACACCTCCAAATAGGCGGCGGTGGTGCCCAGAACGCGGGCAGACATAGAGCCATTACCGGCCTTGGCCGTGAGTGTGTTCTCGAATCCTGGAACTGTGGCCTGCACAGCGGCCAACTCGCTGATTGCTTCATAATCCTCGACGGTGAGAGTGGAGACGACTCCGCGGAGTTGTTTCCTGGCGGCGGGGTTTTTAACCAGGGCTGGCCGTACGACGAGGAGGTTCGTGCCCATAATCTCGGTCTGGCGAACGATCTCCCTTTGTGCGCCGGTTCCAATGGCGCTGACAACGACAACAGCGGCCGCGCTGACCGCAACACTGGACAGGGCGAGCGCGGTTCTGACTTTGTGGGCAAAGAGAGCGCGGGCAGAGATGCCGAACCCTCGCAGGAGTTTCATCGCAGAGCATCCACGGGCGACATGCGGGCGGCTCGCTGGGCGGGCAACAGACCGGCGGCAAGACCGACCACGGTGGAGGAAACAATTCCCAGCAATGCCGCTCCCCATGGGGCAACGCTGCCGAGATGCATATGAGCTGCGCCCATGTGCGCCAGTACATAGCCGAACAGGATGCCCGCAACACCGCCGGCGAGGGTGGTCGCAGTTGTCTCGACGAGGAATTGCAAACGAATATCCTCAGTGCGGGCACCGACGGCACGGCGGAGGCCAATTTCAGCAGCGCGCTCACTTACAGACGCGACCATCAGAGTAGAGGACACGATGCCGCCGGCAAGCAAAGAGATCGCGGCCACCAAGGGCAGATAGAGAGTGAGGATCTTCTTGATTGAAGTCATCACCTCTTGTACCTGGGATGCGGTCAGAATCGAGAAGTCGTTCGGTTGATTGGCGGCGAGGCCATGGCGCTCGCGCAGGATGGTGTTGATGGCTTTGACAACCTGAACCTCTTGCGCGGAAGGAGCCATCAGCAATTTTGCTCCGGTGATGGTGTCGACATTGGTGAGGCGGCGCATCAACGTCGAGATGGGAACGACGATTTCATTATCCCGGTCCATGCCGTGCGGATCAGTGCCCCACGTCTCCAGGATGCCGATGACGCGGAAGGGGACTGAACCAATCTGGATTTCCTGGCCCATCGGGTCCTCGTTTCCGAAGAGCTGATTCACGACGGTTTGTCCGATGAGCGCCACACGTTCGGATGATTTAACCGCGGAGTCATCGAAGTAAGCGCCTTGTACAGCGGGCCGCCCCCACACGTGTTCTGAGCGCTCTGACTCGCCAAGTACCTGCGCAATATCGGTGCTGTCTCCGCGACGCACCGAGGTCGTGAGGCCCTGCTGAGCATCCCAGGATTCAATCTCAGGAACTTGTTTACCGATGGCTTCGAGGTCATCGATTTTGAGACGCGTTCCAGGATTGCGCGGACCGCCCATCATGTGTCCGCCTCCATCGATGATCATGAGAGACGATTCACCGAACATCTGGTGGGCGAGCTTCACCAGCTTTCGCTCCGCCGCTATACCCACGGAGACGACCAGCGTCAATGCGGCCACGCCGATGAAACTGCCGATCATCATGAAACCGGTGCGAACCTTGTGCCGGCCCATCATTTCAGCGCTGTGATTGATAAGCCGCATGGTATTCATAGCGCATCCTGCAATGCGATCTTCGGCTCCGCCACGCGTTGATCGGCGACGATACCGCCCCGCTCGATGCGAGCGATTCGCTGGCAATGGCTGGCGATGTCGGCATCGTGCGTGACCAGGACGATGGTCCGTCCGGATTTGTTGAGGGCCTGGAAGATGGCCATGACCTCGTTCGCCGATTGGCGATCGAGATTGCCGGTAGGTTCATCGGCAAGCAGCAGGTCGGGCTCGTTGACAAGCGCCCGGGCGATGGCCACGCGCTGCTGCTGCCCGCCCGACAACTCAGAAGGGCGATGCGCAATGCGATCGCCGAGGCCAACCGACTCGAGTGCTTTGCGGCCCAGGCCGCGTATCGAAGCCCGGTCGGAGTAGAGGAGAGGGAGTTCAACATTGTCGAGAGCGCTGGTGCGCGGCAACAGATGGAAGGTCTGAAATACGAAGCCGATGCGCTTATTGCGCCATTGGGCCTGAGCGGCTGCGGCGAGGCCAGCCGTGTCCTCGCCACGCAGACGGTAGCTTCCTTCGCTGGGAACATCGAGGAGCCCCAGGATGTTCATCAAGGTTGATTTGCCGGAACCGGAGGTGCCGACGATAGCGACAAACTCGCCGTCGTCAATCTGCAACGATACGTCGATCAGCGCGTTGACGGGTTCTCCGCCGGGCCGGGTGTAGGTTTTCGTAATTCCATTTAGCTCGATCATGCCATGCTTCTCCCTACTGTGAATTCGTGTCCGCGATCAGCACTTCATCCCCTTCGTTGACTCCTCCGACGATTTCCCAGTAACTGTCATCGCGGATGCCGGTGTTCACCGAACGCCGTTCTGTTTTGCCGGCGTTGCGATACAGAACGAAGGCACGGCTCCCCTCGCGGTGCACGGCCCGGATGGGCAACGCAAGTACATTCAGGTGTCGTTCTAGGTCGACCTTGACGGTCGTCGTCATCTCGGGACGGAGGACGAAGTCATGCTGTGACGTGAAGCGCACCACGACTACATAGTCGACAACGTTGCCGCGTATCTCGGGCTTGGGGTGAATGGCTGTGACGATGCCATTGAACTCGCGGTCCCCATAGGTATCCACCGTGAAACGGGCGCTCTGTCTGAGCCGGATGCGCCCGATATCGGTTTCATCGACGTAAGCCCAAACCTCCAGGCGCGACAGGTCGACCAGAGTGACGAAGGTTGGCGCAGCGAAGCTTGCCGCCACGGTTTCTCCCTCCTGCGTCGAGACCGCCGAGACAACGCCGGAGATGGGAGCAATGATCTGCGTGTAGCCAAGTTGCGTAGTGGAGTCAGCGAGCGTAGCTTTGGCCTGATCCCGCTGCTGCTGTGCGACGGAGAAAGACTTTTCGGCAAGATCGAGGTCGCTGCGGGCAATGATCTGGGCATCGTGCAACTGACGCTTGCGCTGCAGATCGACCTGGGCGTATTCCAGGTTTGCCTGCGCCACGCGCAGAGCGGCAGCGTCTGCATCGCGCCGCGCGACGAGCTCACGGTTATCGACTTCTGCGAGGGCCTGTCCCTTCAGGACATGGTCGCCAATATGCACGAAGAGACGCATCACGACGCCGGATACGCTGGAACCTACGTTGACTTCCGCGCCGGTCATCGGCTTAATGACGCCGGTAGCCTTCACCGCCGTTCCCATATTTCTGCGGATGACCCGCACGCTATCGGCGCCGTGAAGAAGTTCCTGAGAGTGGGCCACGTCGGCCCGCCTCCACATCACTACTCCTAGAACAAGCAATCCAAGGACAAAACAGCCAATCATGAGTCTGCGCATGTTGCGCCCCCGCTGCGCGCAGATTCAGTTTCGGTAAATGAAATGTCTGGAGTATTTCTGGAATGTAACGGATTGTAATTGACATCGGGACTGGTAGCCGAGAGAAATCGCCATGGAAGGAATCGGTTCGGGCGAGGGTGTCAGGGTGGTCTCATCAGCATCCGCCACCGGGTCAGGCACTCCATCGGCGTTTCTCCGACCTTCTTGTTGAACTTAAGGGTGATGATCGATCGTTCATCCGCCACTCATTGCGTCGCCAAAGGGCTGGATCTCCGCATTTGCCCGTTGACGTGCAATGCGAGTTGTACGGTGCTGGGACTAGCCCTGTAGCTTTCCTGTGCGGGTCACAAACCCGCCGTTGCGACGCGCGACCGAATGCAGTCTGGAACCGATAATGTCAAAAACTAGTGAGATTTCGGGGGCTAGTCAGGGACGGAATCGGCGGAGGTGAATTTTTTAAAGAAATTTCTTGCATGTGATATGGCGTTATGGTTAACTACAACACCATAGACGCCGTGATCCCTCCAAACCAATTCCGGGTTGGTCCGGGAAGAAGGCAAATGAAAGGAGCATCCAATGAAAACGCGTCACACCAGCCTGTTTCTTGTAATGTTGCTGATCTCTACTGCGTGCCTTGCGCAATCGGACGGGAAAAGTCTTTCGAGCAGCTCAAAACCCTGGCCGGATCCTGGGAAGGCAACTTGGATGGGCGGTTGCTGCACGTTTCGCTGCGCGTGACGTCGACGGGCAGCGCGCTGCTGCATGAGATGAAGGGCGGAGGGCCTGATGATCCCATCACCTTGTTCCATCTCGACGGCGATCGACTGCTTCTGACTCATTATTGCGACGCCGGAAACCAGCCCCGCATGTTGGCGACGATTTCGCCTGACGGCAAGACCATCCTTTTCAATTTTATCGACGGTACCAATCTTCTAAGTTCGCAGATGGGACACATGCAACGCGTCACTTTCAACTTCATCGATTCCGATCATCACAGCGAAAAGTGGGAGTTCGCAATGGCAAACGGCAAGCAGATGGGTGGCTTACTTGACCTGAAGCGCTCGAAGTAAAAATCTCAGCCGCGGATAGAGAGATCAGCCGACCGATTGGATAGCTTGTCTAGACCAGCAGCGGGATGTAGAGCAGAGGATATCTGGAACACAGGATGGATTTCGAGTGGAACGACAGTCAGCCAATCTACCGCCAGCTTCGCGACCGGGTTATCGCGATGATACTCGACGGCGTGTTGAAGGAAGGCGATCCATTGCCCTCAGTGCGCACTGTGGCCGCGGAGTATCGAGTCAATCCCCTTACGGTTCTGAAAGCCTATCAACAATTGGCGGACGAGGAACTGGTGGAGACCAGGCGAGGGCTGGGGATGTTTATCAATGCGGGTGCGCGGAGCTTGTTATTGCGGGGCGAGCGGCAGAAGTTTCTGGATGAAGAATGGCCAAGGATCTATGCGACGATTCAGCGGCTTGGCTTAAGGCCAGAGGATCTGCTTGATGCCGCAGGTGCTAAAAGCGCCAAGCCGGCTTCCCGAAAGAAGGAGCGTTGAAATGATGACATGCATAGAAGCGCGCAGCCTCCGCAAGCAGTTTGGAACGACGATCGCATTGGATAACATCGAATTGCGCGTCGAAGAAGGCCGCATTCTTGGGCTCATTGGTCCCAACGGCGCGGGCAAGACGACCGTGCTCAACGCCATTCTGGGCCTGCTGCCATATCAGGGTGAGTTGCAGGTTCTCGGCCTCGACCCCTGGACCCAGCGCGATCAGCTTATGCGCGATGTGTCGTTCATTGCCGATGTTGCGGTATTACCGCGCTGGATTAAGGTGTGGCAGGTGCTCGACTATGTTGCCGGAGTCCACCCCCGGTTTGATCGCGCCAAGGCGGAAAGTTTCCTTGCGAAGACAACCATCGGCCACGCGCGCAGAGTGCGCGACTTATCCAAGGGCATGGTGGCTCAACTGCATCTTGCAGTGGTAATGGCGATCGATGCAAGGTTGCTGGTTCTGGACGAGCCGACGCTGGGGCTCGATATCCTTTACCGTAAGCAGTTTTACGATGCGCTGCTGAATGACTACTTCGATCACAGCCGCACCATTATCGTCACCACGCACCAGGTGGAGGAGATCCAGGACGTGATCACCGACCTGATGTTTATCAGCCGCGGCCGTGTAGTGCTGAGTTGCAGCATGGAAGAGATTGAGTCCCGCTTTCTTGAAGTGATGGTTAGGCCCGGCGATCTTGAGACAGCGCGCGCGCTAAAGCCGAAACACGAGAGGCAGGTTCTCGGCGGCAACATCCTGATGTTCGACGGGGTTGATCGTGAGCGCGTGGCTGCGCTTGGCGAAGCGCGCACCCCCAGCATCGCCGACTTGCTGGTGGGCGTCATTCAGGCACAAGGAGCGGCCAGGTGAGTACTCAATCAAATGTGATGCCCGAATCGTCCCTCCGCTCGCGGAGAATCGCTGCCGGAGCCAAGCCCGCGGCAAAACTCATGTACTGGTCGATGAGGCGTGAATTGTGGGAAAACCGGGCAATCTATATTGCCCCCGCCGCGGTCGCCTGCGTGTTCCTATTTGGCTTCTCGATCAGCATCCTTCGCCTGCTGGTCGAGATCCACGCTGCGCCCTGGCTAGATGCGATGCAGCAGCGCGAGTTTTTCGGGCAGCCGTACGAGTTCGCTGAAGATCTGATTATGGGTACCACGCTTATCGTCGGAATGTTTTACTCTGTCGATGCCTTGTACGGCGAACGCCGCGATCGCAGCATCCTGTTTTGGAAATCGGCGCCGGTTTCGGATCTCACCACGGTTCTGTCGAAGGCAGCGATTCCTATCGTTGTTCTTCCCCTGCTTGCCTTCGCAATCGCCGTTCTTACGCAGGGGCTCATGCTGATGATCAGCAGCGCGGTGCTCATGGGCAGCGGCCATAGCGTGGCGCTCCTCTGGTCGCGGGTGGGAATCGCCCACCGCTGGCCTATGCTGCTCTTCCACTTCCTGTGCATTCACGGGCTGTGGCAATCGCCGATTTATGCGTGGCTCCTGATGGTTTCAGGGTGGGCGCGGCGCGCGCCGATTCTTTGGGCTGCATTGCCGCCTCTGACCATCGGAATCGGGGAAAAAGTTGCTTTCAATACAACATACTTTGGTTCTTTGATTGGCAGTCGCTTCACCGGCGGCCCAGAAGGCGTCTCGATCATGGGTCGCGGCAGGACCATGGATCCTATGATGTTGTTTGCACCGCTCCACTTCCTGATCAATCCAGGTTTGTGGATAGGACTAGCGATCACGGCCGCCTTTCTCGCCACAGCCGTTCGCGTGCGACGCAGCCGCGGACCCATCTGATTCATACATCGGCTTCATTCCATCTCGACGACTTAATTCCGTCCCAGGAGGACCTATGGATTCCCTCGTTTCTCTGAACTGCCGGGAAGCAGCCGTATCCAATTCGCCTTTGGCTACCGCTTCGATCTGGCAGGACGTTCTGGCACAGGCAGTAACCGGCGAGCTAATGGCTGCCATGAACTACAACGCACTATCGACCATTTGCGATGACCCCGACGAAGTCGCCGACGCCTTGGAGCACGCACACGGCGAGGAAGGACACGCCGCAGCATTTGCTGCCGAAGGCCTCAAGATTGGAGTTGACGTTCCAAACAACGTCAACGCCAGATACTGGAAGCGGATTCGCGAATCATTCATGCGCTCGATTGGGGAGCGCGACTTCATAGCTTGCCTGATCGTTCAGGAGATCATGCTCGAGTCGTTCGCCGTAGCAAGTTACACGCGGATTGGGAAAGCCGCGCCGGGAAGTCTTGGCAGGACCTTTGCCGCCATTGCCGCAGAGGAGGAGGGGCACATAGACCACGCAATGGACATTCTGCGATCTGAGCGAGACGGGGCCCCACAGCGATTCGATGACAAGGTATATCGGCTTCATCTCGACGTAATGACTACACTCACCGAGATGGTTGCCAAAGAATGCCGGCACGGACAGTGCGAGCTATGCCACAGTGCCTGCGTAAAGCCGTCGCTTTCCGAGGTTGGGCTGAGCACAGCCGAACTGCGCGGAGCGTCGCTGCAACAGTATCTGAAGGCATTGGACACGCTTGGACTGCCTGGGGAGGTAACGCTGCAATGGGTCGCTCAGTTGCCGGTGTAGCCCCGCGGGAGCGGCGTCCCGAACTTGATTTCGCTCTGATCGGGCACCAGGAAAGCTGGAGCTCGGCGGCAGATGTGCTCGCCGTCGTTCGCGGCGCCGGGCGTGCGCGATTACCGGACGAGGAAATCAGGGAGATCTTCCCATGGATTCCCCCGCGGGCCATTTGTGCGGTCGAGGTCGCGTCGACGACAGGTGTGACGGCGCGCGGCCTGTATATCGACTGCTTCATTCCTCCGGATCGTCTACATTGCGAGTATGTCCACGACAACCTCGCCCACGTTCGTGCCGCCGCAGCCTGCGCAATCAATCGAGGAGCGAGGATCGTGAGCCTAGGCGGATTCAGTTCCATCCTGATTGAAGGCAACTTCGGTCGGCTTCCCGAAACACGCGATACAATGTTTACAACCGGCAATGCCCTGACAGTTGCATTCATTGTTCAAGGCATCAGGAAAATGTGCGCGCTCGAGGGCCGGCAAATCTGCAGATCGACGCTCCTCATCATTGGAGCGACAGGAGATGTGGGTTCAGGGTGCGCACGCTGCCTTGCGCCTTTCGTCAAACGGGTGGTCGTCTTCGCGCGCAACGAGCAGAGGCTGCGCACCCTTGCCGCCGAACTGGAGGCGGACGGGACCGAGGTGGAAATCGCAACCCGTCTTGAGGACGTACGGTTTCCGGCCGACATCGTGATCTGCGCGGCGAGCCTGGCTTCTCCTTCACTCCGGTTGGGGTGCATCACGCCGGAAGCGATCATTTGCGATGCGGGCTACCCGAAGAACCTGGACCAACACGAAAATATGAGGAGCGCCAAAGTCTTCTTTGGTGGCATGGGACAGATTTCGGGTGGATTGAGTTTCACGCCGGATTTCAAAGGCATACTGAATCGACATCCATTCCCAGATGTGGCCTATGGATGTTTACTCGAAGGCATGGCGCTGGCCCTGGGGCGCCGGTACGAGCCGTTCTCGCAGCGGCGAGGGTTCATCACCCGCGAGCGAGTTGAAGAAATCGAGACATTGGCAGCAATGCACGGAATCCATCTCGCGCCGCTCTACAATGCTGAAGGGCCATTGGAGGGGGTGAGAATAACAGATGAGGTCGCGCGACATTCAAACCGTTCGTGTCCCGGTCTGGGTGAAATGGCGCTTGATTAGTGGTGGCCACTTTGACCGGTATTCAGCGCGCGTGCTTTGACGGCGCGACTCAGTCCAGACCCGGAAATGACAAATGACGCGCCCATTGCTGATTCCTGATTTTGAATTTTAGTTATGTAGGCTTTCAGATTGCACACTCGCTTGTCGTGCTTGAGCGCATGATTGCAAATAATTAAATGCCTCTCCGGAGCGTTCGTAACAATCAATGCCCATTGCTCCTGGAGAGTTTGGGTTCATGCAAAACTTCAAGCAACTCGTCCAGCGATGCAACCAGATTACGCTTCGGATTCGGGCCGATGCTGCCACCATCCGCGAACTGAGGGCCGCTTGGCAGTATCCGATAGACACCAAAGATTTGGCTCAAATCTGAGACCCGGCCGATTTTCGCTAAGTTTTTTGGATTGTTTTGCAGTTCTTTAAATCTGACGTCAGCCTGTTGTGAAGATGCAGAACGGTAATTCAGGCACCCGAAGCGACGGGCGATGGTGCTTGAAGATCGGCAAACGATATAAGACCCACCGAGGGAAAATTGCGCAAAGCCTCGAGAGCCTGACGTTCTGTGTTGCGCGACGCCATGAGCCGGGTGCCCGCCTTGGCAAGGTCGGCATCGTTATATCCGGGATGGGTGACGAGCTCCCAGTCTCCTTCGGGGATTTTTTTGAGCAAGGAGGTGATGGTGGCCTGATCCAGGGTTCCAGTGGCAAGAACACCGAGGGCGCCGTCGGAAGTGGATAAGCCCTGCTCGGTGACGATGCGTTTGAAGCGAGATTCCAACAGGCGGAGCAGCTTAACTTCGGTTCGCCGCATTAACGGAGCACTGCGGGTGGCGTGAAGGCTCCATGTCGGCTCAAAGGGATTGCGTACCGCGCGGATTCCGGCGGCGCGCGCTGCGCGGAGGATCGGGGTCAAAACGCGGGGAAACATGTGCGTGTGTTTATGCGTGTCGATGTGAGTGAGGCGCAGTCCCTGGCGTTGCAGCGAGGCGATTTGCGCGGAAGTCTCTTTTTCGATTTGGAAAGCGATCTTTTGAACGGACGACTGCCGATAAATGGTGGCCAGAAAAGGAATCAGAGAGGCCTCGAATCGGTTGCGTGTCGGATCAGCCAGACTCGGAATGTCGCGGGTAGCCGAGAGTGTAGGTTCTCCATCGACCAAGACCACGTGGCAACCAACTCCGAGCGTGGGTGTGCTTCTGGCTATTTCGATCGCTTCTGCGGTTGCGGAAGCGCGCGCCATCAGTGTTGCACTGGTTAGTACGCCGGCCTGGTGCAATTCCAGGATGGCGCGATTGACGCCGGAAGTCAGCCCGAAGTCGTCGGCGTTTACAATCAGTCGGCTCACCGGCTGAGTCTATCAACTGAGGCCTGTCTACTTCAGTGAGTTCCTCGGATCGATGCGCGTCGCAGTCGCTGGTATGATGAATACCTGAGGCCTTGCGGGGCCTGTAGCCGCCGTGGGCGGTTAGCTCAGTTGGTTAGAGCGCCTGCCTTACAAGCAGGAAGTCCGGGGTTCGAGTCCCTGACCGCCCACCATTAGAATCAATAGTTTAGATCAAATTCTCCAATGGGCCTATAGGATTGTGCCGCTTTTGTGCTCCCCTTAAACCTTCGCCTCTTTCCCGCCTATTTTTTTGACTTCCTATTCCGAATGCCCACATACTCTTGCGCAACTCGAAAGGCTCAAAGCTTTTCAAGCATTTCAATAGTCTTTTAAACGAAAACCTAAATGAAAATGAATAGGTATTGTGCAGTTCCCTACACAGAGAAAACGGGTGCTCTGTGACTCTTTTTTTGAACTGTTACCGGGATCACCAATCCCACTCACAGCCAGTGTTGAGGAACACGATGAGTTTCCTGTTCAATTTCTTCCACCTCTCCTAAGAGATGCAGTATTTGCAATTGTTGATTATGTTGATTGCCCCCCCATGCGCTAGCTGCAATGTCCGTTCTATCAGCAGCCTCATTAGCGGTTCAAGGTCACGCCGATATTGTCACTCCTGTAGGCAAAAAACCAACGTCGATGGCTAAGGAAGGGATCCATGCCGCCATGGAATGACAAGCTCTCAGAGGACGATTAAGGAGCGAAATTCCGTTATCCCATACCCTACACAAGAAATGATGGCATACGAATATAGACATGCCGGAGGCTCCTCGGCACAGGGCCTACCCCGAATGTCCGGCCTTACCTGGCTTGTGCGGTCAACGTAGATTTTTTGCTTGCCTAGCAAACATCTATTGTGGTTCTATAGGGCGCACGCAGCTTTACCTCTCATTCCCAAATTCCGCTGATCATCCTTGCGACGGCCTGCGGCGTTCGCGGGAAAACATTCATCTTGTGAGGCTTATCTGTTGCTTAGATGTGGTGGCTCGCGTGGAGTCATCTCCGCGGCCGCTTCAAGTTCAACCTTGCCGCCCGGAGGTTAGTATCCTTGTGCGGTTTATGAGCATTGCGCATTCTGAGGGAATCGTTGAATCGAGACTTCGGATCATTTGGTGATCCCAAAGCAGGTCAAGCAAAATTATTTCCTTGAGAACGAATAAGGAGGTTGCATGCCTCGTCTTTCTTCATTAATCGAAGACCTTCAAACGCACTATTCAGTAGTGGTGATTGGTTCGGGATATGGGGGGGGCATCGCGGCGTCGCGCATGGCACGAGCGGGACAGCAAGTATGCGTCCTGGAGAGAGGCCTTGAATTTCAGCCTGGGGAGTACCCCAACACGTTGCCCGAGGTGCTAGCACAAACTCAGGTCGATACGCCGGGTGCATTTCTTGGCTCTCGAACCGGATTGTATGACATGCGCATCAGCGATGACATGAATGTGTTTTGCGGCTGCGGACTAGGCGGAACATCGCTGGTGAATGCGAACGTATCGCTGCCCGCCGAACCGCGCGTGTTTGAAGACCCTCGCTGGCCGCCGGAGTTTCGAGCAGACGTTGCAACGCAGCTTCAGACAGGTTATGAGCGCGCGCAGCAGATGTTAACTCCATCGCCGTATCCGGACAACTTTCCAGTGTTGCCGAAACTGCAGGCCCTCGAAAAATCCGCGACTTCATTAAAGCAGAAATTTTACCGGCCGCCCATCAACGTTACATTCGAAAACGTATTGAATCCCGTGGGCGTGCCACAGAAGGCATGCACGCTGTGTGGAGATTGCATAACAGGTTGTAATTACTCGGCAAAGAACACCGTCCTGATGAACTATCTGCCGGATGCGAGAAATCATGGTGCGGAGATCTATACCCAGGCGGGTGTCCGCTTTCTTGAGCGAAGGGACGGCCTTTGGGCGATCCACTACCAGGTACTTGATTCGGGCCGCGAACAGTTCGACACGCCTACACAATTCATTACTGCGAATATCGTGGTGATTGCGGCCGGAATGCTTGGGTCTACGGAAATACTGCTGCGCTCAAAGGCCAATGGGCTCCAGGTATCCGATCAAGTGGGGCAGCATTTTACGGGCAACGGTGACGTGCTCGCATTCGGGTACGATACGGACGATGTTATCGATGGAGTCGGCTATGGCCCGCTGTTACCACAGGGTCGAGAACCTGTTGGCCCGTGCATTACCGGGATCATCGATGATCGTTTGCAACCTCAACTGGATGATGGCATGGTGACCGAAGAAGGATCAATTCCTGGAGGGTTGGGAGGCATGATTCCCGCGGCTTTGGCCGCGGTAGCGCCATGGGCCGGCACGAATCTTTCCTCGAGTGTGGATGAGTTGGCAAAGGAACGTGAGCGCGAGTTCGATAGCCTTGTCTGCGGACCGTATCATGGCGCTGTGCAAAACACCCAAACTTATCTGGTGATGACGCACGACGATGCCGATGGTTTTATGACGCTGGAGGACGATCGGCTGCGACTGCATTGGCCGGGCGCAGGAACTCAACCCGTGTTTGCGCGAGTGAACGAGCGGCTTGATCAGGCCACCAAGGCCTTGGGTGGAGTGTTCATGAAGAACCCGCTCTGGAGCGATCTCACGAATCACAACCTTATTACGGTACACCCGCTGGGAGGATGCGTCATGGCTGCGGATGCGAACAGCGGGGTTGTCAATCATAAGGGCCAGGTGTTTTCTGAGAATGATGGAACAGCTGTATACGATGGCCTGTACGTTTGCGATGGCTCAGTAATCCCGCGGTCGCTGGGCGTCAATCCGTTGCTGACGATCTCCGCGGTGGCAGAGCGATGCTGCTCCCTTATAGCCCAGGATCGCGGGTGGACCATCGACTACGATCTTTCGAAATCGATTCAACCTCCGCCTTCTTCTGCTTTAGCTGTGGGTCTGCGTTTTACAGAAGCAATGAAGGGATTCTTCTCGACGCAGGTGACCGACGATTTTGCGAAGGGAAGTGTTCAAGGCAAGCAAGATAACTCGAGTTTTGAATTTATTCTGACAGTGATTGCCGATGACTTGAACCTGCTGCTTGCGAGTCCCGACCATCCAGGACGCATAGTGGGAATGGCCACAGCGCCGGCACTTTCGCCGAAGCCATTGGCGGTAAGCCACGGCGAGTTCCGCCTGTTGGTGAGCGATCCCAGCCAGGTAGATACGCGGCTGATGAAGTACTCCATGGACCTGACTTCCGAGGAGGGAAAAACATTCATTTTCGCCGGAACCAAGATCATCAAGAACGATGGGATTCTGAATGTCTGGCGCGACACGTCCACACTTTACATCACGATTTCAGATATCGCGGGAACGATACTCGGCAAAGGGATACTTAACATCGATCCGCAGGATTTCATGCGCCAGATGACAACTGTTGAGATTACTAATGCCAAGGACGACATCGAACGGCTAAATGGCATCATCCGTTTCGGGCAGTCTTTTGCGGGAGTCCTATTCGACGTGTACGGCGGCGCATTGGCTCCGGCAAATGAGTTTAACCCGCAGCCGACACCGCGCAAGAAGCGCCCGCTCCGCATGTGCGCACCGGAGGTCTATCACTTTCTTACAGAAGACGGCGTGGAACTGCGACTGACACGTTACAAGGGGGGACCCAAAGGGCCTGTGATGCTTTCGCCTGGCTACGGGACTTCATCTCTTGCCTACCTGATCGATACTGTCGACACGAACTTTCCGGAGTTTCTTTACGCAAATGGTTATGACATCTGGTTGTTTGATTATCGTGCAAGTCCGGCTCTGCCATCGGCGCGAACGCAGTTTACTCTCGACGATGTAGCCACCAAGGACTACCCGGCCGCTGTCGCACAGGTCCGGGCTATTACTGGCGCCGCTGATATCCAGATCATGGCGCACTGTATCGGTTCGCTTACGTTCCTGATGAGCATGCTTTCAGGCAAACTCCAGGGAATCCGGTCTGCGGTCTGTTCTCAGGTGGGGTTCTATCCCACAACTTCTCCGCAAAACGAAGTGAAGGCCGCATTCGATATCGGGTCGTTTTTTAAGGATCTAGGCATAAATACTCTCACCACAGATTTTAATCCGTCGCAATGGAGTGATGTTCTCACCGACGGACTGTTAAAAATGGCTGCCGCACTTGGTCCCCCATGCAACAGCGCAGTGTGCCGCCGAATCTGGCTGATTTACGGTGAGGTCTATGGCCATACTGAACTGAACGAAGCGACGCACGAGGCGATTCACGAAATGTTCGGCATCGCTGACATTACTACGTTCAAACATCTTCTGACCATCGTTCGCGCTGGGAAGGTCGTAGACAAAGATGGTAACGATGTCTATCTTCCTAACATACAAAGATTGAAGATTCCGCTGGTGTTCTTTCAAGCGATGGAGAACAAGCTTTTCCTTCCTGAGGGTACGGATCGCAGTTTTCAACTCTTGTGCGACAAAAATGGCGCCACTGGTTATTTGCGCATCGCGGTTCCTAACTACCATCATATGGATTGCTTTATTGGAAAGGATGCAGCGAGAGACATTTATCCGCTGATAATGGGACAACTCGATGCGTACAATCCCTCTCCCGCCATAGCGGCCAAAGCGCCAGGCGCCAACTAAGACAGATTGTTTCAATCATCTGCGACCAAATGGAGGCAAGATGGCAGATTGTAATTCAGACCCAATCAAGACGCGCAGTTCGGGACTTGAATCCTTATTCAAATATTCGCTGATGTCTGCGATTGTTGAACGACGGACACGCCGCATTGCGCGAGGAACTTCGCTGGTATCCGACGGTCTCAGCCATATGAGCACCAATTCCCCGGCGCCGCTTTCTCCGCTTGAAGAGGCCGTCCTTATCGTATCCACCGGACTGACGGGCTCTGTGACGCATGATGGGCCACTGCAGATCCCGGGAGGAGGAAGCGAACTGGGCACGCCTTTCCTCAATGCGTTGGGCCGGGCTGCCAGCAGCCCGGATAATTCACAAGCAACCACGTTTTTCATGATCAACGACGAAGGCATCTGGCTGATCAAACGGCTGGAGGGACAGCAGGCGTTGGACGTTTTGGGAGGACTTCCGCCGGATAAGGCAGATTGGGGGGACGCGGATTGGCTCGCTGCGGCGCGGGCCGTCAAGTTGAAGCTATACGATCAACGTCTCGAGTTCCCGCGCCAGTTCCCTTACTATCTTGGCTGGAACAAACAAATCTCCAATCGACCGGGTACTACCATCTTCTTTCCGGTCGTGGATTGTACTCGCGGGTACATTAACATCCTGCTGAATCTTTTGTCGGAGCCAGACGGTCAACGGCCTTTATTTGTTGATGATTTCAAGAGTTTCAAACCGGCTGATGTGGTGGAGGCCCTGGAATGGGCGGGAGTCGAACTTGGATTAGCTGGCGGCAACTCTAAAATTCCATACGAAGTGATTGGCGGACTTTCGCGAGCGCAGGACAAATTTGTAAATGCGAGGATTGATCTCCCGTTAGGCCTGGGATCAACGATGCGGATTAACTACGAAGCGTTTTTTCTGCTTCAAAATCTGATGCTGATCGGGCAAGGGATGGGCCTGGGAGGATGGGTCCATGCTTCCGTAGCTCCGCCTTATATTCTGGAGCGCGATCCCAAGCAAAAATGGAACGGGCTCGGTTTTCGCATGGCGGCAGGAAAGTCCTGGCCTGACACTGAATGGCCGCCGATTCCCGCCTCTCAACCAAATCCAGTAGGCATAGACAGAATTCTTCAAGGTCTGTGCCCGCCTTATGTAACCTCGATGAACGACGCTGTGGATCAGCTTCTGTCGGAGAAATACGGGGCAAGTGGTCTTTACACAGAAGTCGATATATTCAAGCGGCCTTATCTTTCAGAGAGTATCGCGCAGAACTATTTGCAGAATGCTACGCACTATTCGGACAAGGCAATCGACTACACGAAGCAGATCTGCAATTACATCGTCGATACGTATGGCCGCTTTCCCGCACACGTCGACGCTTTTCACGTGCCCGGCATTTGGCTTCAATTCTCGCACCTGGAGCTTGAGTACTATACGAAGTACTACAATGCAAGCCAGTTCGAGCGGCAAAGCCAACATGCGGAAATGTGGGGTGAATCGTAAGAGATGCGGCTGGTCGGTCACCAATTGGAGTGCTCAAGATACCGATATCGAATGCCGCATTTTCCCTTGCCTGGAAACATGTGCTGTGGTCCTATTGGACTCACTCAGCTCATGTTCTGCTCATTGTAAGTTGCAGATTGTTCAAGATGCGGAAAACAGGCAGATGTTATAAACGCAGCGTTTCGTGGCCCGGAATCTTCAACCTGCACAGAAGCAACGTCCGGGCGACCGCGAGACGACGAAGAGAAAGTTCCACGGGTTTGGTGGGCAGTTTAATTGAAGCAACGAAAGTAGACACATGACCGACTTCTCCATCACCGACAGTTCAGGCAGCCCGATCGAAAATACTAAAGTCGATTGGACCTCGGCGTCCTCGCTCTTCGACTATGTGAAGAGCGAAGCGCTTCACCTCATTGTCTTCCCGGACTTCCTGGCATTGAAAGATATCGGCCTTGCGAAGGCCGCTCCGAAGCCCATGACCTTTCAATTGCAGGTCGGGCACGATTTTGAGTTAGGCATTGCAGTACCGGAGATCGATATTACGCCGGGCGCGCGGTTAACGCTTATCGTGAATGCGACGGCCGGCAGCAACCTAATGGACGATGATTCGTTTCCGGCCGAGTTAGCCGTGCCTACGCAAACTGGATACGTCGGCATGGAAGTGACTGGAAGCCTTGATCTTGGCCTTTGCGGGTCTGCGGGTGGCTTGACCTTCGGGATCGATGCCAACCAAAGTATTTCCATCGAATATTTAAAGGCGTTTCCATTAAATGCCGGCGAACCGACTCTGGGTGCGGCGGCTGGCCAGATGCTTTCGTCCTTTGTGATTCCAGCGCAGATCGCGGATCTAGAGCGGCTTCACGCCGGCGATGTCTGCATGGTCTCTGGCGAGGGCTGTTTGAAAGTCTCGGGTGGTTTCGATGTTACGGCGCCGATCAATCCACTGGCTTCGGTAAAACTTCCTCTTGGAGTTGGCAACATCGATGTGCAGGACGGCGTGATGGCGGGCGTAACCGCGTCCTTCAACCTTCGTGGCGGGTTCCAGATTCGAGTAAGAATGCTGGCGAACGGTGCCGTCGAGTTGAGCTATTTCAAGCATAGGGGAACTGCCTGGGAGGCAGACCTGAGCGGTTCGGCGGGTGTCCAGGTTGAACTCGGGTCGACCGACCTCCTAGCTGCTCTGTTGGGCGCCATAAGTAAAACGCACTTCGATCCAAATATGCTCTCCGGCCTCACAAGCGAAGAAGCCGAATCATTCCAGTCCGCAATCAAAAAGGGAATTGATCATAGCCTGGAGGGGTCGCTTGCGATCGCTCTATCTACGACCGCTGACGATGCGGCGGCCTTTCAATATGAATTGGACCTGGGCTTATTTGATGCAACCGCAACGGCCGCAGTAAGTTCTGCGCTTAGGGGGGATCTTTCTGGACTGACGCTGTTGGAGGCCAGAGTCCAGCCCGGTGGCATGATTGCTCCTGGAGTCAAACTCCTCAATAGCCTTCTGACTCAGATGCGATCGCGGGGCGCCACGCTGAATGTGAATCTGCTGGGAATCGTTAACCTGACTTCCATTTCAAAACTCGTGAGCCAATGCGAATTTCTCACCGAATACGGGAGTGGGGATCTCGTTATCAAGGAGACCGCATCGGGCGATCACATTTCTGCGATCGTCAATCCCATGGATCGGCAGGAAGCGCTGCGCAGGGCGATCTTCGATTCAGTGATGGTGACAACAACTTACATGGTCAGCCAAGCGGTCTCCCTACCCGTGCTCAAATGTGGCTGCGCGCATTTTGCGGACAATGCAAACACCAATTCGCAAACGCTGAGCGATTACTTGAATTGGTTCATCGCATTGGATCTTTTATCTATGAACGACAGGCAGCAAGTTTTATCTAAATTCAGCCATGGTGAAACATCTTCTTGTGTTGTAAGAATCGATTTGGACGATGCATCCTGCGAATCGCTGTTTCTAAATGCAAGCGGAGATCTGCGGGCGGAGCAGGATTACCAGGAGACTGGCCGCAAGGCCCTGCTGTCTCTGCTGGACTCGACTGACAGCGACATCGACGCTGTACGGGCGCGAATGCTCAGCGATCCTCTGTGGCAACAGGCCGCAAATATTGGGCCAAGCCCAGCGCTGCAGACGGTTCTACCGATTTCATCGACCGATCCTCGATTTGGACTGGTTCTGCCGGATGTGATTGGTGATGTGTATCAAGTTCTTCAATGGGCGCATGGAATGCGCAAGGCAGGGGAGGCACTGCAGGACATGCGAACTTTCCTCGCGGGGCGCGATCCATCCTCATTGGCGAATGATTCTGACTTTGCGCAGCGTCGCGATCAGTTGCAAAAACGCATGTCCGGTGTAGTGAGCACTGCGCAAATGCGTTTCCAAGAGCCGTGGGGCTTAGTGAGCCTGTTCCATGCGGCAAGCGCAGCGCACGCGTCCGGCTTGATGAGGGCAGGGAGCCTGGTGATACAGCGGTAGTTAGATCGGAGCGCCAATTCATGAGCAGGCTTCACCTTGTGTTTATGCTTATTGTTTGTGCCATTGTGATTGGTCAAGCGCAAAGCGCAGACCATTCCAAAGAGGAAGCGATGCCGGACCCAATTCAAGCGTATCTAAAGTCGCTCACGGAAAACCATACTTTTGCGGGCGCAGTCACGCTGATCTCAGATAAAAACGGTGTGATCTATCTCAAGGCCGTAGGCTTTCGCGATCTCGGTACCAAAGCACCAATGGCGAAGGACGATTTGTTTTGGATCGCCTCGACGTCAAAGCCGATGACCGCTACGGCGCTTATGATGCTTGTGGATGAAGGTAAGGTCAACCTCGACGATCCCGTCGAAACGTACCTTCCTGAATTCAAAGGCCAATTAGTAAATCTTGCGGCCGATACTGCAAAACTTGCGCCGCCGGAAAAGGAGATCTCTCCTCGACTGGTCGCCGCCGATCACCCTATCGTAGTGCGGGAAATTCTGAGCCACACCAGCGGTTTGCCATTCCGATCATTGGCTCAACCCGGCGCGCTTGACTTGCTACCCCTCAAAGATGCAGTGCGCACCTTTGCAGCGGAACCATTGATGTTCCAGCCCGGGACTCGTTATTCCTATTCGAACGAGGGACTGAATACAGCAGCGCGCATCATTGAAGTCGTAAGCGGCATTCCCTATGAGCAATTTATGCAGGAGAGACTATTTGATCCTCTGGGTATGACGGAAACCACATTTTGGCCGAGTGCGGAACAAATGAAACGCGTGGCGAAGACCTACAAAGTAGACGCAAATACAAAGGGCCTGATCGAAGTGCCAATAAGTCAGCTAACTTATCCGCTCGATGATCGCCACAAGCGTTATCCAATGCCCGCGGGAGGGCTATTTTCCACTGCGGAGGACGTTTCGAAGTTTGGCCGGATGATACTTAACGGTGGCACACTTGGCGGCAAGCGTTACGTCTCGACCAAGTCGCTTCATGACATGACGAGCACGCAAAACAGAGGTCTGGGCGGTTCCAACTACGGATTCGGCTGGAGTATCTCAAAAGATGGTTTTGGTCACGGTGGCGCATTCAATAACGCGATGGAAATCGACACGGCGACGGGTCGGATCATCATTTTCATGGTGCAGCAGGATGGAAAGTGGGGAACCTCGGCCGGCGATTCGATTCTTCCAGACATCACCCATCTCGCGAATAACCTGGTCCCCTCAGAATAATTGCAATTTGCTATGGTCAATTATCAGCACGTTGGACTAAGGTTCGACTTCAGGTTGACGAAGTCGTGAGTCTGGGCACACTACAGCCAGCCGCATTTGCGAGCTATACGGGCAGCATCAACTCGATTGGTTGCGCCAAGTTTGCTGATGGCTTCGGAGAGATAATTGCGCACCGTTCCTTCCGAGAGGTGTAGCTCGGTCGCGATTTCGGCGGACGAGCGGCCGTCGCCGGCGCGCTGAAGAACCTGGCGCTCGCGGTCAGACAGTGGATCTTCGTCCGCGCTCCAAGCTTCAGCAGCAAGTGCAGGATCGATCGCCCGAAGCCCTGCATGAACACGCCTCACTGCTTCTGCAAGTTCGCTCGCGGGTCTATCTTTCAAGAGATATCCCCTGGCTCCCGCATTGAGCGCGCGTCGCAAGTAACCTGGCCTCGCAAAGGTGGTGAGGATTATGACATGGGCACTGGAGCCGGCTTGCTTGAGATCCGCGGCCAGTTCAAGGCCGGTACGTTCCGGCATTTCGATGTCGGTGATCACGACGTCTGGAAAATACTGCCCTGCGAGCTTTAACGCGTCGCGTCCGTTTGCGGCCTGGGCAATGACAGATATGTCTGGTTCAAGATTCAGCAGTGCGGTTAGCGCCCCCCGCAACATGGTCTGATCCTCGGCGAGGAGTACGCGAATGCGGGCGGCTGATCCGAAATTCCCCTTCATGAGGCGGTGGCCTCGTGTTTTGGGAGGTCGATCACCAGCCTGATGCCATGGTCTTGCACGATACCGCTTTCAATCGAGAATCGTCCCCCGAGTGTTTCAATGCGCTCGCGCATTCCACGCAGTCCGTTGCCCTCATGCGTGAACGGATGTCGTCCATCATCTTCGACCAGCAGGCGGCGACGGCCTGCTTCTGTGATAAAGCACAAGCGGCAAGTGGATGCGCGTGCGTGGCGAACAATGTTCGTCACCGCCTCGCGCAGTGCGAGGGATAGGGCCGTTTCTTCTTGAGGACTGAAAGATGCCCCGGGCGGAACGCTCTCGGTTATTAGCATTACCCCTGCGGCGTCAAGGGTGCGGCGTGCCGCTTCAATTTCTGCGGCGAATCCGCGAGAGCGATACCCACCGATTGCTTCGCGGATCTCGCCCAAGGCTGCGCGAGCGGTTCCCTCGACGTCGACCATTTCTGTTGTGGCGCGTTCGGGATCGAGCGAAACGAGGCGACTTGCAAGCTCAGCTTTGAGGACGATCACTGACAGGGTATGGCCAAGAACGTCATGAAGGTCACGCGCGATGCGTTCGCGTTCGGCGACGGCGGCGAGAGAAAGATTCTCTTGCAGTGCTGTCCGCAACTTGCATTCCGCGCGCTTCTGTTCAGCAAAGTAAATGTTGCCGCCCCCGATGACGACCACCAAAAAGATGGTGAGGATAGTATTAGGCCAGCCAATATGGAATGGGCCAGGTGGAATGGCCAGGGTAAAAAATGCGCCCTGCGCCAAAATTACTGCGCACTCAACTAGGATCAAGCCGACGACCCGCGGTACAGATTCAATTATGAATGGAAGGAGAGCTGCGGCGTAGATGAAGAAAGTTGAGGCGCCGTGATTCCAGGGGAATGTAGCTAGACCAAGTACAAAGGTTGCACCGATCATCCAGAAACGAACACGTGTTCCCCCGGCGGTTGAGTAGAAGTAGCCCCAGAAAATACTAAAAAAAATGACAAAGACCGCGATGGTGCCGAGCCAAAGATACATACTTGGCTCCACGAGCGGTTGGATGAGCAGGAACCCGGTGTAGGCGAGCCACATCAATGCCCAACGGCTTTGGCGCTGTTTCGGATTGGTTTCGTGAGTCATTTCTCTTCTCTGGAGTGTATGCCAGACTTCTAGGAATTCTGCTCGATACGCCTCAGGGCAAGGGCAGCAATGCCCAACATGAGAAGTGTAAACCCCAAAAGGCCATACCAGTGACTGATGGTCGCGCCCGCGCCCGCGAATCCAAGGATGCTGAGCATGAGTTGAGCTAGATGGTAAGTGGGAAGAATGACGGCCATCTTTTGCAGGGGGTGTGGAAGCAGCATGATGGGAAGCCAAAGTCCGCCGCAGAAACTCATGGGCAGATAGATAATGTTGGCGATTCCGGGCGCGGAGGCGAACGGAACAAGCAGCGCCAGCGCCATGCCCATGCACGCAAACGGGATGACCCCAACGAGTGTGAGCGCCATCATACGGGCGTATTCGACAAGGCTAAGGGAAACATTGCCTAAAGTGATGCCGATGATTACCAGGGTGGTGACAATGAGTATGCCAAAAGCCATCGCGGAAGAGCACTTGGCCAGAACGTAGGCAAGCGGAGGCATGGGGCTGGCGCGCTTCAAGTCGAGCCAGCCAGCGGCAAGTTCGCTGGAAAGACCGATACCGATACCAAACAGGGCCGCACCCACCATCCCGAAAACGGCATAGCTGCCAAGCATGTACTTGGCAACTGACACGGTGCCGATATTCTGTCCACGATTCAGCATGATGCCAAAGAACAGATAGAAGACAACGGGAAAGCCGATGACAGAGAGCGCGAAGCTGCGTGTGCGGAGCAACCGCAGAAACTCGTAACGGCCCTCCCGGAAGAAGACGCGCACGCTGCGGCCGAGTAGACCGGAACGGCGAAGAGTGAGACTGGCTGTCGACATGATGTGCTCCTTTTCAAGTTAGTCTGACTGGGAGGTCAGCTTACTGGCGATCGTCGGTGAGCGCAAGAAATGCATCTTCGAGATCCGGGCTCTGGACATCGATCGAATGCACAGTTTGATCGAGGGCGAGAATCTCGCGCAAGCTCAATTCGGGCTGGCTGGTGATAATAGTCATGAGATTGCCGTTGATCGCCGCAGAAGCAACTCCAGGCATGTTGAGTAAGGTCTGGGTGGAAAGAGAAGTCGCGCACCGAATGATCTTGATGTTGTGTGTTTTCAAGGCGCCCGGGACGGAGGAACCGAGCGACTTCACCTCGGCAGGAGTGCCCTCGCAAACTACCCGTCCCTTATCGATCACTACAATGCGATTGGCGAGAGCATCGGCTTCCTCCAAGTAGTGAGTGGTCAGCAGCACGGTTTTGCCGCGCGTAGCAAGCGACTCGATCTGTGACCAGATGCCGCGCCGGGCTTTGATGTCGAGCCCAACGGTAGGTTCGTCGAGGAAAATGAGATCAGGATCACCAGCTAGCGCCAGGGCAAAGAGTACCCGCTGCTTCTGACCGCCGGACAGTTCACCGAACAAGCGAGATTCGATACCTTCGAGTCCAGCCCTTTCCACGATGTCGGGATATGGCAAAGGATTGAGATAATAGCCCCGAAAGAGTTCGATGTGCTCCCGGACGCGAAGCATCTCCGGCGCCCTGCCAACCTGCAGCATAACTCCGGTTCTCTGGCGGGCGGCATGGCTGCGCGGGTCGGCGCCGAAGATATTTACCTTGCCAGTTGTTGGCGAACTTAGGCCCATCAACAGTCGGACCGCGGTAGATTTTCCCGCTCCATTGGGTCCCAAAAGAGCGAAGATCTCACCTTTATGCAGTGTGAGAGACAGATTCTCAAGTGCGCGGACCCCGTTAGGAAAACTCTTGCTGACGTTGCTGAGCGACGCAACCGGTTCGGCGGATATGCCCTCAGTCGCTGTCTGGGGAAGGTCAAGAACTGCGTTCATGGCTCGCTCCTTGAAGGGATCTTGCGATTGACAAGATCGAGTATGCGAGCACTCTCGTCTGCCCACGCAGTGTGCGCCGTCAGGAAAAGAGCATGACATTTGTCATGCCGCGAATCGTTCCGGAGCTATGAGCAGGCAAACAAAGCTGCGGACCGGAGTAGTCAACCAGTGCGAGGTTATTTCGCTGCGTTCATGGTTGGCGTTATCCACGAGAAAACGAAATCGGTAATCTCCGGGAACTGCCCTACGATCAACCCCATCGCCGGTACTCCGATAAAACTGATCATTCTGACCCAGAATTGCGTACCCAACGACCCAGGTTGGGTATTCGTTATGTGGCTCAACGTGCTGTCGCGATCCAGTCCTGCGTAGACCATACCGACCACCGAACCGATGAACAGCAACAGGAACACAAGCGAAAGTGAAATGATGGGACGCGGCGTAAAAGGATAAAATCCGACGGCCATCGCGATGGCGGCAAAGATGCCGGTAATCGAGAGAACCATGGTGCGCATCCGTCCCAGCAGGTTCTGCAAGTAACCCACGAAGACGACGCAGAGAAATTCTTCTGCCATTTTGACGGCAACGATATTACTCAGCGGCATGTGTTCGTCTGCTTTGGCTTCAAGGGGTCCTTCCCGCAGGAACGGAGAGGTTCTTTCTCTGAGCCATTCGGGGATAAGCAAATCGTTCAGTATCTGTTCGGAGCACTCGCAGAATTGAAGTCGAATGTCGAGCGCTTCTCCATCATTGAACATTGCGACATCGGGCAGTTTGCTGCGCTCCTCAACAAAACGTCGGCCCGCCCGCCAAGTATTGCGAACTTTGTCTCGCAAAAATTCATTACCGTATCCGCGCGATTCGGGAGCCTGCAATTCGTTTTTGAGGTGAAGAAGAGATTCGAGCAGATGGGAAAAAATCTTATACCGCGCCCGAGACGATGTACCGCTGAGTGTCCACAGCGACCGCATCGAAAGGCCCTGCAGGGCCGCGAACGTGCGTCTCAGCGGAAGCCGGTTCAAAGCCAAAAGTAATCGCTTGAGAGCGAGCCAAGTCGAAAAGAATTGGGCACACTCCAGCAGGATCAGGTAAAGACCTACCCCGATCAGCACATGAAGTGTGCGGTTGAATGCCGTATTTTCAAGACTGTGCAGGAGAAGGTCGAAGGCCGGCATGTATGCGCGCTGCAATACGAATGCCAACAGACCCACTACGAACGTTGGCACCAAGTACAAAAGGACAGTTCGCTTCTCGACGTGCGGGAACGGAACGGCCGTCTCTTCAATGCTCTTCGCTACGACGTTGCTGATCTGCGAAAAGCCTCCGGGAATAATCTCCTGTTCGGGATGATCGTCATCCGTTCTCCGCGGCAGAACGGGGCGACCATTTCCGAGCAATGCCAGTCCCGAGAGAGTGTGCCAGAACCACCAGTAGAATCCGATCAGCATCACAATCAGAGACAGGATCGGAGACACGCCGCTGGTCAGATGCACCGAGCGATAGACGGTGCTCACTCCACTGGAGTCTTTCCCGTCGTAGTCGAATGTGAGCCAGGCGGCGTATCCAAACGATATGATGACGGCGAACATCAGCACAATCCATACTGGGCTGAAATGCAGTTTGCCGCGTGCCACCTCCCTGGACGCCCACGCTTTCCGTTCTTTTAGGTCTTTCGGTTCCGGCGAGATCGGATCGCGCCACCATTTCATTTCCATAGTCGCTAAAACACAGGCTGCGATTGCTGCGCAGCCCATTATGATTACCCACGTCCGGTCCATCGTGCCAAGCCACCGGAAGATCCGGCAAGAAGCAAGAAACAGTATGAGCAGTAATGAACAGAGCGCCGACCATCCTGCCGCTATCAGTGCAGGGGAGCGGCGCCCTTCGAGGGGCGTGAAGTGGACAAACATTCCCAGATTCTGTGCTCGCCATCCCCAATGGCAGGCAAAGAAATGGATTGCGAATGCGAGCAACGCCGTAACGCAACACAGCCGCCATGAACTTGAGAGGGAAAGCTTCTCTATAGGTAGGCCCTCGGCTAACTTCTCCTGCTGGTTCTGCGGAATTCTTTCGACTCCGGCCAAACTGGGCTGCGGTGGCGAATTTCCCAAGGTCTCCTTGAGAATCGCAACTGGCCAATAGCCGTCTCTTCCTATCACTGAAAGCCACGTTGCAGGTTCAGCTTCCGATCCAGCGCCAAATGGCGAGTCCCAGAAGGGTGAAGCGTAATCGGGTATGTCGGACTTGGAGGGATGAGTCAGATGCTTCTTTGAGACTGCTGCGTTATATAGTTGCTGCCAAGTCACCTTCGGATCTGTAATGATGAATCGCGCTGCGATGTAAGTGCCTTCCATCGTATAGCTGCCGAATACTCGGTGCGCATGTTGATGGACTCCAACGATCTGTTTGGTCCAGTCCTGGCCGCGCGGCATCAGTGGAAACGTCGAAAGGGCAATCACTCCTCGGAATTCGGTGGAGTCGACTTCTCTCCCGAAAAGCAGATCCGATCCCATGGTCACGATGTATGCAGTTGGATAGGCGCGGTGCAAAAACCTTGTTAGAAAAAGATAGTCGAGGCTATTCGTGCTCCGAAGAATGACATAACGGATTCCGTGTGTCTTCAAGGTGTTTACGATCCCATACAGCTGAGCTTCCTGGGTAAGTGCCATGTTTGTGCCGCTGAATGGCTGGATCGTGTCTGAGTCCGCGCGCTCGGACGACGAATTTTCCGGCCGCAATACCGTCCGCGACGGAGTAGACGCGTCGCTCTTCGACCCGTCTGAAAAAATCGACTGTTCCTGGTATGCGGATCGAATGGCGGAGATATCGCGCGGATAGTAAAGATGTACGGGACGATCCTCCATTCCATATTCGGGGGCGCATCCCAGCGGTCTCGAGCTATCATCCTTTGTCGTTGAATCGTGCGTCCCTGCATCCGGCAATGCACCATATGTCGTCTCATCTTCGGAAAGAATGGCTATCTCCGACAGATGATGTCCCCGGTCTTCCAGATAGCGGTAAAAGCGATCCGTTTGCAAGGCTTCATTTTCTTCAAAATCATCAATGCGTACGGGTATATTCACAAGCGACGGTACACCGCCCGTGGCTGACGTCGGCGTGAATTGCTTCTTCAACCAACTGAATGAAGAACAGCCGCGGATTCGCCCGGAGTAAAGCAGGGTACTGTCGAAAAGGCCCGGGTATTTGTTTGTATCTTGCAGCGCGCGCACAAAGGATGGAAGGGAGCCGGAAAAGGTTGGACCTAGAACTCGAAGGGCCTGATCGGAGCGGTCCTTGTTTGCGTAAGTTGCCATCCAACCGACTGCGTTATCCCATTGGACGCGATTCAATCCGGAAGTCGCCGTTTCCGAAACCACGAACACCAGCATCCCGCAATGGTAAGGAGCTTCACTCTCGCTTAACGTACTCCCTGAGCCGTGTTTGCAGTCCTGGAGAGTTTGTGCGTTCATGTTTCTGCGGAAAAGCACGACCCCAGGGCAATTCTCCCTTTGCGCATCTTCTTGCGCTTGACGCTCCTTGTCCGCGGCGCCGGAAGGCTCAGAACTCCTCATGATCCACGGAAGCCACGATGAATCATAGTTGTATTTCTCGTCCTGTGCCGCTTGTTGCAAAGCTTCCAACGTGCGATCAAATTGCAAACTAAGATGCGTGTGTATGGGGTCCGGAACAGTTGCTATCACCAGCCGGATATCTTTAGGGAGAGCGCCTGGGATCAATGGGGATTGTTCGGTGCCGTACAGAAAGCGGTCGATTTTCGCGGCAATTTCTCCATTCCGAATTGGAGGTTTATCGTCGCCTTTGGAGGGAATGGATCTGGACGTTGCCATGTCGAACGCCTTGCAACTGGTATCGACGAGTAAAGGTAATCGAGACATCGAGGCCGGGACACCAGATACTGTCTCGGTCAGCTGCTTTCGTGACGTCGGTCCGCTCGCAAGATGGATGCCTGTCAGCACAAATGCGAGTACGGCCAGCAGCCCGGCGCCACGGTTCATGGTCCATCACCTCACAGATTGATTCAGGGCGGATCGGCACTTAACTTGGCAAAAACGGGCAGAGGTCACGAGGGACCAAAAACGCCACGGAAACGCGATTCCCGCCCATCCACTTGTGCGCGCAACTCCCCTTGCGTTTCATTTTCAGGTTTTCATGGAGCAAGCAAGGGCACCGATCGCGAGCATCGTTCTGGCTTAAAGATCGATGTGCGAGGTACGATCTTACATGTTTGGCTCCCTGAGGTCACCAACTATCTTTATTGACTGTTTCGCTTGGAAGGGTATCCACCAGAGGACTGCTCTACTATGGATGGGGTGAGAGTACTGCGATCAGCGAAGTTGTCCCCGGCATTCGTGCTTTTGTGGCTGCTGTTGTCCATCATCGCGCTGCCATCGAGATCGGCTGCGGCCTATTCGTTACTCACCCATGAACAACTTATCGACCTGACATGGAATGACTCCATCGTTCCGTTGTTGCTGAGTCGATACCCAACCCTGACGGCAGCTGAACTTGAGCATGCTCGCGCCTATGCCTACGGCGGATGCGTCATTCAGGACATTGGATACTATCCATTCGGCGACCAGTCGTTTTCCGATCTCACCCACTATGTACGTTCAGGTGACTTTGTCGTCAATCTCTTTCGCAACGCAGGGAATGCAGACGAACTCGCGTTCGCCGTGGGAGCGCTGGCTCACTACATTGGCGACGCTGAAGGGCATTCGCTCGCGACCAATCGGGCTGTCCCGGTAGAGTTTCCCAAATTGCGTGCGAAATATGGGCCAGTCGTTAATTATGCGCAGGGTGAACATCAGCATGTCCAAACCGAATTCGCCTTTGACATCAACGAGTTGGCGCATCGACGCATGGCTCCGTCAGGTTATCAAAAACACATAGGATTGGAAGTTCCGATAAAGCAACTCGCGCTGGCGTATTACCAGACATACGGCCTGACGGAGGACTTCGCTGGCAAGCGGGGGCGGCGCATCAACGTGGGCGCCTACCGTTTCGCGGTGCGTTCTTTCATCCCGCGCATTGCATATGCCGTCACGATCCTGCATCGCAAAGTCGAGCCCGCCGATCCTGCCACCCCGGAAACGATTGAATTGCGTAAACAAGTCGCCGCGATGGCCGCTGAGAATCATTGGGATCAATACAGCCACAGGGCTGGTATAGGGACTTATTGTTTGGCTGCGGTGCTCTTTGTCCTACCTAAAATTGGACCGTTAAAGATGGCCTCTGTGAAGGGGCCTACGGTTGCCACCGAGGTCGACTATGTTCACAGCGTGTTTTTCTCGACGGAAGCCCTGAGGCGCTTGCTCGCCCGCTTCACGCCACCCCCGGCCACCCGACCCACCGCCGCCAGTGCCGCCGCTTCAGACGTTCATTCTCAGCCGCCTCCATCGCGTCCGGCACCCGTCGATCCTTCCTCTGTCAAGAATGCGCCACGCGAATCGCGCGACCCTCGCCATCCACTCAAAAACCGCGATCTAGATACGGGGAACGTCGTGCAGCCAGGCGGCTATCCGCTCACCGATTCAACCTATGCTGATCTGCTCCACAGACTCACTCGCCGACCTGACCAGGCAATTCCCCCCGGGATCAAAGAAGATATCCAGAATTATTATGCGAATCTTGAGATCAACTTCTCAACTAAGAAAGATAGTCAGCGCTGGAAGGAGGTTTTAGCCGATCTTGAGACCCTTCACAACATGCCCACCAGTCGCGCTCCAGAGCCATTCCCCACATACGGCGACGATGCCGCGGATGATCAATAATTAGAATCAAAAGGAGCCAAAACGCGCGTGATGTTCTTCTGTTCAATTCGAGGTTGAATCATGTTTCTGTTCAAGCCCATTGGTTTCGTTCGAAGCCCTTTTCAAACAGCAGATGCTATTCCGAAGGGGTTGGGAGCTCAACATGTCAGTGCAGGAACGCTTGAACTTTTCCGAGAATTCGAGGCCGGATTAACCGATATCGAGGGCTTCTCCCACGTTTTTGTGCTCTGGGCGTTTGATCGCTCTGAAGGCTTTGAGCTTGTCGGCCGCACGCCGACGGATGACCGGTCCCATGGTGTGTTCGCAACCCGTTCTCCGCGGCGCCCGAATCCGATTGGTTTGACCGTCGTTGAACTACTCCGCCGCGAAGGGTCCGTGCTCTACGTCCATGGGGTTGATATGCTTGACAGGACCCCCATTCTCGATATCAAGCCATACCTCTCGAGCATTCCGGAGGAAACTTTGCGACGAGGATGGTTGGCGGAAGCTGAGTCTCGGCCGAGGATTTAATTACCAAAGTATCTAAGGGCCACTTCAAAGGGAGATTTAACCTTCAAGCAACGGAGTCGCCACGTTCAGCATCCAATTCAGATACTGCGCTTACTCGTCTGTGCACAATGACTCCAAGGGCCCCTTAGACTCGGCCGTTTCGAGCGTCCATTCACGGCCTGAGGCCTCGCCTGGGCTTAATCCAACGTTTTACGACTCAGGAGCTTCCTCCGATGGCATCGACTGTTCAGCCCGAACTTGGGCAAGATGGACAGAACCATCTTCCGCAGAATGGTTCCGAACGTTCCGCCACTGAATACATGACGGTCATTCTTGAAAGCCTGCAAACCATGAAAGATGGCGATTTCAGTGTTCGCCTTCCAGTTTCGTGGACCGGCCTTCCGGGCAAGATTGCTGACAACTTCAACGAAATTGTGGCCGCCAACGAACAGATGGCGTTTGAACTTAAGCGCGTGGGGCAGGCTGTCGGCAAAGAAGGCAAGACCCGCGAGCGCATTCGCGTTGAGCGCCGCCGGGGGGCGTGGGACGACATGGAGGTCTCCGTCAACACCCTGGTCGAAGACCTGCTCCGCCCCACCACTGAGGTGACCCGCGCCATCGCCGCAGTCGCGCAGGGCAACCTGACGCAAACTGTCCGCCTCGATGTCGACGGCCGTCCTCTCGAAGGCGAGTTCCTACGCTCCGCCAACATCGTCAACACCATGATCCAGCAGCTCGGTATCTTCACTGCCGAGGTTACGCGCGTTGCTCGCGAAGTGGGCACCGACGGAAAACTCGGCGGCCAGGCAGTGGTCCCCGGCGTCGCGGGAACATGGAAAGATCTCACCGACTCCGTCAACTCCATGGCCTCGAACCTCACAGGCCAAGTCCGCAACATCGCCGAAGTAGCCACCGCCGTAGCCAGCGGCGACCTTTCCCGCAAAATCACGGTCGACGTTCGCGGCGAAATCCTTCAGCTCAAAGAAGCCATCAACACCATGGTCGACCAGCTTCGCTCCTTCGCGTCCGAAGTCACTCGCGTGGCTCGCGAAGTGGGCACCGACGGCAAGCTCGGTGGCCAGGCAGTCGTGCCCGGCGTCGCCGGAACCTGGAAGGATCTCACTGACTCCGTCAACGCCATGGCCGGCAACCTCACGGCCCAGGTTCGTAACATTGCTGAAGTCACCACCGCCGTCGCCCGCGGCGACTTGTCCCGCAAAATCACTGTCGATGTCAAAGGCGAAATCCTCGAGCTCAAAGACACCATCAACACCATGGTCGACCAGCTCAACGCGTTCGCCGGCGAAGTCACGCGCGTCGCTCGCGAAGTCGGCACCGAAGGCAAACTCGGCGGCCAGGCCAACGTCCCCGGCGTCGCCGGAACCTGGAAGGACCTCACCGACAACGTCAACTTCATGGCCGGCAACCTTACCGGCCAGGTTCGTAACATCGCCGAAGTCGCCACCGCCATCGCCAATGGCGATCTCTCCCGCAAAATCACCGTGGACGTTCGCGGCGAAATCCTCCAGCTCAAAGAAACCCTCAACACCATGGTGGACCAGCTCAATCGGTTCGCCGGCGAAGTCACGCGCGTTGCGCGCGAAGTCGGCACCGAGGGCCGCCTCGGTGGTCAGGCTAACGTGCCCGGTGTCGCCGGAACGTGGAAGGATCTCACCGACTCCGTTAACTCCATGGCCGGCAACCTCACTGCCCAGGTCCGAAACATTGCCGAAGTGACAACCGCTGTCGCCCGCGGCGATCTCTCTCGCAAAATCACCGTCGATGTGAAAGGCGAAATTCTCGAGCTGAAAAACACCATCAACACCATGGTTGATCAGCTCAACGCATTCGCCGGCGAAGTCACCCGCGTTGCGCGCGAAGTTGGCACGGACGGAAAGCTCGGCGGTCAGGCTCAGGTCTCAGGTGTTGCCGGTACGTGGAAGGATCTTACCGATAACGTCAACTTCATGGCCTCGAACCTTACCGGTCAGGTCCGCAACATCGCTGAAGTCGCTACTGCCGTTGCCCGCGGCGACTTATCCCGCAAAATTACCGTTGACGTGAAAGGCGAAATCCTCGAGCTCAAAGACACCATCAATACGATGGTCGATCAGCTCAACGCATTCGCTGGCGAAGTCACACGCGTTGCCCGTGAGGTAGGCACCGACGGCAAGCTCGGCGGTCAGGCCCAGGTCCCCGGCGTCGCCGGCACGTGGAAGGATCTTACCGACTCCGTCAACTCCATGGCCTCGAACCTCACTGGTCAGGTGCGTAACATCGCCGAAGTCTCCACCGCCATCGCCACCGGCGACTTATCTAAAAAAATCACGGTGAACGTCAGCGGCGAAATCCTGCTCCTCAAAGAAACCATCAACACCATGGTTGACCAACTCAACCGCTTCGCTGGCGAAGTGACCCGCGTCGCTCGCGAAGTCGGCACCGAAGGCCGCCTTGGTGGTCAAGCCAACGTCCCCGGTGTCGCCGGCACGTGGAAAGATCTCACCGACTCCGTTAACTCCATGGCCGGTAACTTGACCGCCCAGGTTCGTAACATCGCCGAAGTCACAACCGCCGTTGCCCGCGGCGACTTATCCCGTAAGATCACCGTCGACGTTAAGGGCGAAATCCTCGAGCTGCGCAACACCATTAACACCATGGTCGATCAGCTGAACGCGTTTGCCGGCGAGGTCACCCGCGTCGCCCGCGAAGTAGGCACCGACGGCAAGCTTGGCGGTCAGGCACAGGTGCCCGGTGTCGCCGGCACGTGGAAAGATCTCACCGACTCCGTCAACTTCATGGCCGGCAATCTCACCGCCCAGGTTCGTAACATCGCCGAGGTTGCCACCGCCATCGCCAACGGCGACTTATCCCGCAAGATCACTGTCGACGTCCGCGGCGAAATCCTGCAGCTCAAAGAAACCCTCAACACCATGGTCGAGCAACTCCGCTCCTTCGCTGCGGAAGTTACGCGCGTCGCTCGCGAAGTTGGTTCGGAAGGCCGCCTCGGTGGACAGGCGAACGTGCAAGGCGTTGCCGGAACATGGAAGGATCTCACCGACTCCGTCAACTCCATGGCCGGCAACCTCACCGCGCAGGTTCGTAACATCGCCGAAGTCACAACCGCCGTCGCCCGCGGCGACTTATCCCGCAAGATCACCGTCGATGTGAAAGGCGAAATCCTCGAGCTCAAAGACACCATCAACACCATGGTCGATCAGCTCAATGCCTTCGCCGCCGAAGTGACGCGCGTGGCTCGCGAAGTCGGCACCGAAGGCAAACTCGGCGGCCAGGCGCAGGTGCCCGGTGTCGCCGGCACGTGGAAGGATCTCACCGACAACGTCAACGTCATGGCCGCTAACTTGACGGAGCAAGTCCGCGGCATCGTCAAAGTCGTGACCGCCGTCGCCAACGGCGCGCTGACCCAAAAGCTCACCGTCAACGCCAAGGGCGAAGTCGCCGCCCTCGCCGAAACCATCAACAACATGACCGACACGCTCGCCACCTTCGCCGACCAGGTCACCACCGTTGCTCGCGAAGTCGGCGTGGAAGGCCGCCTGGGCGGGCAGGCCAACGTCCCCGGCGCCGCCGGTACGTGGAAAGATCTTACCGGCAACGTCAACCTGCTCGCCGACAACCTCACCAACCAGGTCCGCGCCATCGCAGAGGTTGCGACTGCCGTGACTAAGGGCGACTTGACCCGCTCCATTCAGGTCGAAGCCCGCGGCGAGGTGGCCGAGCTGAAGGACAACATCAACACGATGATTGATAACCTTCGCCTCACCACCGACCGAAACACCGAGCAGGATTGGCTTAAGACCAACCTCGCGCGCTTCACCGGAATGTTGCAGGGCCAGCGCGACCTCGGCACCGTGGGCCGCATGTTGCTCTCTGAACTCGCGCCACTCATCAACGCGCAACAAGGCGTCATCTATCAAATGGAGAGCGAAGCCACGCAGCCTGAAAACACGCTCGTGCTTCTCTCCACCTACGCGGATACGCCTGAAGGCCACATGCGCGAAATCAGAATCGGCGAAGGTCTCGTCGGTCAGTGCGCTTCAGAAAAGCGCCGCATGCTGATCACCGATCTGCCTAAAAAAGCGGCTCCCATTCAGTCGGGTCTATTCAAAGCCACACCAAAGAACGTCATCGTACTCCCCGTGCTCTTTGAAGATCGCGTCAAGGCTGTGATTGAACTTGCCAGCCTCAGCTCTTTCACCGCTTCGCATCTGGCCTTCCTTGAACAGCTCACGGCCTCTATCGGCATCGTGCTCAACTCCATCGAAGCCACGATGCAGACTGAGGGCCTGCTCAAGCAGTCGCAGCAGCTCGCTACCGAACTTCAGACGCAGCAAAAAGAATTGCAGCAGACCAACGAGCAACTCGCGCAAAAAGCGCAGCAGCTCGCCGAACAGAACTACGAAGTAGAACGCAAGAACCAGGAAATTGAACAGGCCCGTCGCGCTCTTGAAGAAAAGGCCCGCGAATTGGCGCTCACCTCCAAGTACAAGTCCGAGTTCCTTGCCAACATGTCGCACGAGTTGCGCACGCCACTCAACTCGATTCTTGTACTCGGCCAGCAGCTCGCTGAAAATCCGGACGGCAGCCTCTCGCCAAAGCAAGTCGAGTTTGCGCGCACCATTCACGGCGCCGGCACTGACTTGCTCAACCTCATAAGCGACATCCTCGATCTATCCAAGATCGAGTCAGGCACCGTCTCCGTCGAAGCCGAGGAAATCTTCTTTGGCGCATTACTCGAAACCGTCGCGCGACCGTTCCGTCACGAAGCGGAAAATCGCAGGTTATCCTTCGAAGTTACAAACGATCCGCGCATGGGCCGAAGCCTGGTCACCGACTCCAAGCGTTTGCAGCAGGTTCTCAAAAACCTGCTTTCCAACGCGTTCAAATTCACGGAACAGGGAAGCGTCAAGCTCACCATCTCTTCCGTCGCCAATGGATGGAGCGCCGATCATCCTATCCTTTCCGGTGCCGGTTCCGTTATCGCTTTCGAAGTGTCCGACACCGGCATCGGTATCCCGCCGGAGAAACAACGCATCATCTTCGAGGCATTTCAGCAAGCCGATGCGGGTACCAGCCGCAAGTACGGTGGAACCGGTTTGGGTCTTGCCATTAGCCGCGAACTCGCGAATTTGCTGGGTGGCGAAATTCAGCTGCGCAGTGTGCCCGGACAGGGAAGCACGTTTACTCTATACCTGCCGCAGACTTATGTCGGACCAGCAGCGCCCAGCATCGTCAAAACCGAAAAGAGCGGAGTTTCGACACCCACCATGCCAGTCTTTCTCGCGCAGGTTGCGGCCGCCGAGCAGGAATCACGCGTGGAAGATGACCGCAACGATCTTGTCGAAGGCGACCCTGTTCTCCTTATCGTTGAAGATGATCCGCACTACGCGCGAGTCCTTTGTGATCTCTCGCGAGACAAGGGTTTCAAAGTACTCAGCGCGATGACTGGGTCAGAAGCCTTGGCGCTCGCTCGTGAATATAACCCCACCGCAATATCCCTCGATGTCTTCCTGCCCGATATGCTTGGCTGGACCGTCCTCAACCACCTCAAGCAGGATTCGAAAACACGCCACATTCCGGTCCAGATGTTGACACTCGATGAAGATCGCCACCATGGCCTCTCGCGCGGTGCGTTCGCGTTCGTCACCAAGCCCACATCCACGGAGGACCTTGATGCAGCCCTCACCCGCATCCGTGATTATTCACAGCCGCGCCGCAAGCGTTTGCTCGTCGTCGAAGACAACCCCGCCGAACAGATGAGCATCCGCGAATTGTTAGGCCATAAGGACATCGATATCGATACCGTCGACTCCGGCCTGACCGCTCTCAATGCCCTGAAGACAACGGGCTATGACTGCGTCGTGCTCGATCTTCGCTTACCTGACATGACTGGCTTTGAAGTGCTTGAACAACTTCGCGATACACCCAAACTCCAAGATCTTCCCGTTGTTGTCTTTACCGGTCGCGACTTGACCGCGGAGGAGGATTCGCAACTTCACACGTTCGCGCGCAGTGTTGTGGTCAAGGATGTTGAATCGCCCGAACGTCTGCTTGATGAAACGGCGTTGTTCCTGCACCGCGTGGTTGCTGATTTGCCAATGGCCAAGCAAGACATGCTCGATCGTCTGCATCGCTCCGACGATGCTTTGGCCGGTCGCAAAGTTCTCGTTGTTGACGACGACGTGCGTAACATCTTTGCCCTTAGCAGCGTTCTCGAGCGGCGCGGAATGACCGTCCTATCCGCGGGCACCGGTCGCGAAGCCATTGAAACTATCGAAACTACCCCTGATTTGGCAATCGTGCTCATGGACATTATGATGCCTGAGATGGACGGTTACGAGACCATGCAGGTGATTCGTCAAAATCCGTCGTTGAGGCGTCTACCCATCATCGCCCTTACCGCTAAGGCCATGAAAGGCGACCGGGAAAAGTGCCTCGAAGCTGGCGCCTCCGAATATCTCGCCAAGCCCGTTAACACCGAACAGTTATTGTCCGCGTTGCGTATGTGGCTGCATCGCTGATCGTTCATTGAACGAAAGGGGAAGCTTGAGGATAAATTGGGAGTGAGGGCCGAATGAAGGCGGATGACAAAGTGAATATCTTGATGGTTGATGACCAACCAGCCAAGCTTCTGAGTTACGAAGTGATCCTTGCAGAGCTGGGTGAAAATCTCATCAAGGCGACTTCCGCCTCTGAGGCTCTTAATATCTTATTGAAGACAGACGTGGCCGTGGTGCTGATGGACGTCAGCATGCCCGATCTCGATGGCTTCGAACTTGCCGACGTGATCCGCCAGCATCCACGGTTCCAGAAGACCGCCATTATCTTCATCTCCGGCGTTCACCTTACTGATTCCGACAAGATCCAGGGCTACCGCAGCGGCGCTGTCGACTACATTTCTGTTCCTGTCGTGCCTGACGTTCTTCGTGCCAAGATTAGTATCTTTCTGGATCTTCATCGCAAAACACGTCAGCTGGAGATGTTGAATAACGATCTCGAGCGCCGCGTCGCCGCCCGCACCGAGGAACTGCGCCAGCGCGAAGAACAATTTCGTATGCGTGCCGAGCTCCTCGAACTCGCGACGGAAGCCATCATGGTGCGCAGCTTCGATGGGAACATCCAGTTCTGGAACAAAGGCGCGGAGAATCTTTACGGCTGGAGCCATGCCGAAGTAATCGGCCACGATATTCACAGTTTGCTCCACACCGTTTTTCCCGGATCAAGGGAAGAGATCGAAAAGATGTTGCTCGAGCAAAAGTCTTGGCAAGGCAATCTAGTGCAAAAAACGCGTGACGGCAATGAGATTGTGGTTGCCTGCCGCAAGACCATGAATCATGAGGGGAATGCCATTCTTGAGGTGAGCCGTGATATAACCGCTCAACTGCAGGCCGAAGAAGCTTTGCGGGAGACGGAGAAGCTGGCCGCCATGGGCCGTGTCGCGGGTATTATCGCCCACGAAATTAACAACCCTCTCGCCGCCATCACGAATACCCTTTACTTAGTCCGCAATCACCCATCGCTCGATGACACCGCCCGCCATTTCGCGGATGTTGCCGAGCAGGAATTGCAGCGCGTTTCACACATTACGCGCCAGACGCTGAGCTTCTACCGTGAATCGAAGCAGCCGATTGCCGTCAATCTCGCGGAGCTTTTGAATGATGTCCTCGAATTGCAGGATCGAGTTCTTGTTACGAGCCACATCAAGGTAAAAAGGGAGTATGCGTTCACGCCCATAGTTCAGGGCTTCCCTGTCGAACTTCGTCAGGTTTTTCTCAATCTCATCGGCAACGCTGTCCAAGCTATGCCAACGGGTGGCAACCTCCGCATATATGTGCGCGAAACCACGGATTGGGCTCAGCAGCAGCGTGGTACCGCGATCTCCATTATCGACACCGGTGTTGGTATCAAGCCTGAGGATGCAAAGCGCCTGTTTCAACCGTTCTTCAGCACCAAGTCCACCAAAGGTACCGGCCTCGGCTTGTGGATAAGCAAGGGCATCGTGCAGAAATATTACGGAACGCTTACCTGTCGCAGCCATAGGACGCAAAATCGGTGCGTCACATGCTTCCGGGTGTTTCTTCCCGTGACCTCGGTCTCAGGTTCAGGTGGCAGCGAGAATCCGAAAGTGGACCAAGAAATGCCGCCCATCAATCAACGTGCATGGCAAGCTGTCTAGCGCTCTTGATCGCAAGCCGTTCCACGTCAATTCCATAGCCTGAGCATCGGTCCCGCCGCTCCTGCAACTGGATCGCTTTTTGGAAAAGAAAGCCTTGCCATCCGACTCTTTGCGATATCGTCCGGCGCGGAACGGCATATATCCCACTGTTGATTGGGTGGATACGCGCCCACCACCAGGAAGTCTTCGCTCGCACTGAGGCGGCAATGTCCTGTTCCCGTCGGGAGCAGGACGATATCCCCGGCGTGCACGGTGACCTCGTGCCCGCCTTCGCCTCCGAGGATCAAACGCGCCGATCCGGCTGAGAATCCAAGGACTTCGTGTGCCGTCGAATGGTAGTGATGGTAGGAATAAACACCGTTGCGCCACTGCGGTGGCCAACCATTCTTCGTAAATAACGATTCGAACGCGGCCGCCGGATCCGCGCCACCAGCGCTGAGCGCGGAACGATATAGAAGCACAGGAAGATGCGGATTGTTCGGCATCCATCCATTTCGTTCCAGCCTCAACACTTCGGGTTCACTGCTCGACCCGCCGCCACCGTCGCTTCGTCCTTCGGCAAAGGCCCGCAGGGTCGGCGCAAACCCCAGGGCAGTCACGATCTTACTGAAACGCCTTCGACTCAGTTCCACACTTCCTCCTGTGCTTTGTTGGATGAGCAAAAGTGGGTTGCGGTGCCGTTCGAGTGCACTTGCAAATCGCAACATTGATTAATGGCACGCAACTCCGTTATCGTTCATTGTGAATAGTCGACGTGCCTCGTTCCCGCCGGCGGAAGTGGAGTCAGTCGCATGAGCCTCTATTGTGCTATCGGCAGCGAACATACCGACCTATCCCGTGAAGAGTTGAGTGGTCTGCTCTTGCAGAGCCTTCATAAACTGGGCGCCCGGTCGAATGTGCTCGCTGTTCCTCCAGACATTACCCGATTTCACTCTCAGGCTGGAATTCTTACTCATGCAGCCTGGAAACATTATGGCGACAAACTCAAGGCTGTTCTTCCCGCACTCGGAACGCATACTCCCATGCGCGCGGATCAAATCACCAATATGTTTGGCGAGATGCCGCACGAACTGTTCCGCGACCACAACTGGCGAACCGACGTAGAAACTATCGGCGAAGTGCCGGCAGAGTTTATTCACGAACAATCCGAAGGAAAGTTAAACTTCGCTTGGCCTGCGCAAATCAATCGCATGCTCCTTCATGACGGCTTCGATCTCATTCTTTCCATCGGGCAGGTTGTCCCGCACGAGGTCATCGGCATGGCTAATTACAACAAGAATATTTTGGTCGGAACAGGCGGTCGCGAAGGCATCAGCCGCAGTCACTATCTGGGCGCGGTCTACGGTATGGAGCGAATCATGGGGCGTGCCGATAATCCGGTGCGCCGCGTACTTAACTACGCATCCGACCACTTTCTTAAGCACGTGCCTATTGTGTACGTGCAGACGGTAGTCGGCCGTGGTGAGGATGGCCGTCTTGCCGTCCGCGGCCTCTTCGTCGGCGACGACCAGGAGTGTTTCTTGCGTGCGGCGGAACTCAGTGTCGAGGTCAACTTCGAGCACCTGGACCGGCCGATTCGCAAGGCCGTTGTCTACCTCGACCCGCACGAATTTCATTCGACGTGGATTGGCAACAAGGCCGTTTACCGTACCCGAATGGCTCTTTCGGATGACGCCGAGTTGGTCATCCTCGCTCCCGGAGTCAGGGAATTCGGAGAAGACAAGTGCATCGACGGGCTCATTCGTAAGTATGGTTACCGAGGAACCCCCGCAACCATAGACGCCGTGGATGCGAATGCCGACCTCGCCGCGGAACTTGGAGCCGCAGCTCACCTAATCCACGGCTCCTCTGAAGGCAGGTTCAAAATCACGTGGTGTCCTGGACAACTCAGCCGTGAAGAGATTGAAGGCGTTGGCTTCAGCTATGGAGACTTAGCGGCGATGTTAAAAGTGTATGACCCCGAAAAGTTATCGCACGGATATAACAAGGTTGGCGGAGAAGAAATCTTCTTTATTGCCAACCCGGGCTTGGGGTTGTGGGCGCATCATTCGAGATTGGGAAGTGGCATCACGGCAAACGTCGACCTTGCGCCATAGCTTCGACTAGGCCGAGCTCCTTCATCAGAAATGCGTAGTCGAACGCGATCTCCTTTAAATAGTCATACCGCCCGCTTGCGCCGCCATGGCCGGCTCTCATATTCGTGACCAATAGCACCGGATTGTCATCCGTCTTAAGCGTCCGCAACTTGGCCACATATTTTGCCGGCTCCCAGTACATCACCTGGCTGTCGTTCAAACTTGTCTTCACTAGCATCGCCGGGTAACTGCCCGCCTTTAAGTTGTCATAGGGCGAATAACTCAGCATGTAAGAAAAATACTTCTCTTCGTTCGGATCGCCCCACTCCTCGTATTCGGGAACCGTGAGGGGCAGGGAAGCGTCGAGCATTGTATTTATGACGTCGACAAAAGGGACATGCGAGACCACGGCGCAAAACAAGTCTGGCCGCATGTTGACGACCGCGCCCGTCAGTAGGCCGCCGGCTGACCCGCCTTCAATCGATACCCGCGCCGGGTCGCCATATCCGTTTGCGGTCAGATGCTCCACGGCGGCAATAAAGTCAGTGAACGTGTTGCGCTTCACCAGCATCTTGCCCGCGTCGTGCCAAGGTTTTCCCAAGTCACCGCCCCCACGGATATGCGCATAGGCGATGACAACGCCGCGATCGAGCAAACTAAGACGGTTTGAGTTGAATCCCATGGGCAACGAGTAGCCATAGCTACCATACCCATAAACGTAGAGCGGATTCTTGCCCGCTTCCTGCTTGTCTCTGCGATATACGAGTGAAACTGGAACTTCCACTCCGTCGGGCGCTAGCGCCTGCACACGTTCGCTCGCGTAAAGGTCGCGATCGAAGCCGCCCGGAACTTCAACCTGTTTCAGCAGTGTCGATTCTCCGGTTTTCAAGTTGTACTCGTATACCGAACTCGGCGAAACCAGCGACTGGTAGGCATAACGAAACGCCGTGCAATCAAAAATGCGATTGATATGCGGATGCGCGCTATATGCGGGCTCCGGAAATTCGATCTCGCGCATCGATTCAGCCACCGCCGTGTCGCCAACGAATCGCCACACCCGCAAGCGCGGTAGTCCATTTTCGCGCTCGCACGCTACGTAGAACGCGCTGAAGAGGTCCACGTCCTCGAGCATGACGTCTTCGCGATGCGGAATGCGCTCCACCCAGTTTTCGCTGGAGCAGTCGGTCACCGTGGTCGTGACTAAACGGAAGTTGCGACCCTTGTCATTGGTGCGGATATACCACTGATCATTGCGGTGATCGATCGAATACTCGTGTTCGTCCTGGCGCGGGCAGATGACTTTGAACTCGTCTTCCGGCTGGTCCGCCGGCAAAACCCACGATTCGCTCGTGGTGTGGCTGGCCGACTCCATCACGATGAATTTGCAATCGCGCGTGCGTCCTGCTGCCAGATTGAAGCGCTCATCAGTGTCTTCGTAAACCAACACATCCGCCGCATACGGCGTGCCCCTCATGTGGCGATAGAGTTGATACTGCCGCTTCTGCTCTTCATCCTCCACCGTGTAAAAAAGAGTGAAGTTATCGGCAGCCCATACCACCGACCCTACGCGCTCCACGGAACCGGGCAGCATTTCGCCCGTTTCCAGATCCTTAATGTGCAGCGTGTACTGCCGGAACCCCGTCGTGTCGTCGCTGTACGCCAACCAGCGCCCATCGTCGCTGATATCCATGCTGCCGATTGCAAAAAATGGCAGGCCACTCGCCAGGACATTGCCGTCCAGAATGACCTCTTCATCGGCATCCTCCTTCGGACCGGCGAAAGTTCCACGCTTGCGGCAATGGATCGCGTACTGCTGTCCCTCTTCGGTTCGTGTGTAGTACCAATACACACCGTCCCTGTAAGGCACCGAAATATCGGTCTGCTTAACGTGGCTCAGCATCTCGTTGTAGAGTTCTGCGCGCAGATCCGCGTACGGCGCCATCACTGCCTCCGCATAAGCGTTTTCGGCTTCGAGATAAGCAATCACATCGGGGTTCTCTTTATCCCGCATCCAGGCATAGTCATCGGTCAGGATTGCGCCGTGCAACTCGGTTTCAGTATGTTCCTTGGCGGCGACAGGAGGTTGAAGAGATACGTTTTCAGTCATTTCCTCCCTAGTTTAGAGCATGAATAGCATCTAGCCTCTAGTTGCTACATTTGGCATTACTCCGGCACCCCTCGCACTCCGCTTTCTCCAGAATGGTTTGCCAACACCCAAAACAGCTGGAAGCTGGAAGCTGACTGCTAAAGCTCGTATGGGAACTTTCCGGCCGGCGTCCACGTACAATTGGAAGCGATGCAAGTTTCGAATCGCTCGTTTATGACCCATTTCCGGCTTTTGCTGGCCGTATTTTTGGTTTTTTCCGCTTCGGTTCTCCCCGCTGAAAGGGTTGAGGATCTCCCCAAACCTGCTGATTACGTTAGCGATTACGCGCATGTCCTTTCTCCGGCAGCTGTGACGCGTCTCGACCACATCTGCAGCCAACTTGACCATTCCCAGGCCAATTCCCAATTCGCCATCGTGACCGTTCGGACCCTTGAGGGAGATGATGTCGCGGACTACGCTAGCCAGCTCGAAGACAAGTGGCACATGGGCAAGAAGGGTTCTGACCGTGGCGTTCTTGTGCTGTTGGCCGTGGCAGACCACAAGCGCCGGATCGACGTGGGATACGGTCTTGAAGGCATCTTGCCCGACGGAAAGGTGGGCGATATCGGGCGCGAAATGGTTCCTTACCTGCGCGCCAACGACTTCGACGACGCCGTTACCACAGCAGTGAGCCAGATCGCCCAGGTGATTGCTGCCGACGCCAAGGTCTCGCTGGACGACCAGGGGCGTGATCCGGAAGTGCAGCACCTGGGGCGGCGCCCCATGCGCCATGGGCTCCCGTTGGGCGGCATCATTTTCCTGTTCATTATCCTGTTTTTCTTCGGCGGATTTCGCCTGCTTGCGTTCCTCTTCGGCTGGAGTTTTCTCACCGGCGGCTATCGTCGCGGACCCTTCATCGGTGGCGGAGGCTGGGGTGGCGGCGGCTTCGGTGGAGGCGGCTTTGGCGGTGGAAGCGATGGGGGCGGCGGGGGCGGTTCGGGTTTTGGCGGCTTTGGCGGCGGCGATTTCGGCGGCGGCGGAGCCGGAGGAGATTGGTAAGCGGTTCAACCTGTTTTGAAGGGGTCTGCCGCGGCGGACCCGAGGAGAAAGTACTGTATGCGTCGTGGACTGGTAATCTTCCTGATTGTGGCTGCTGTTTTCGTTTTTGCCGGGCTGTTCATCTACGGCAGCTTCGTGAGCGCGCAGCATCAACTGGTGTCAAAAGATGAAAACGTCAAATCTGCCTGGTCGCAGGTCGACATCGATTTGCAGCGCAGGGCAGACCTTATCCCCAACCTGGTGGAGACCGTGAAGGGATTCACCAAGGAAGAGAGCACGGTCTTCGGGGACATCGCCAATGCCCGTGCAGGCCTTCTAAACGCGCGTGATCCCAAGGCCAAGATCCAGGCCAACGGCACGCTCGACTCCGCCTTCGGCCGCCTGCTGGCGCTCACGGAGAACTATCCCCAACTGCGTTCCAACGAGCAGTTTCTGCGTTTGCAAGACGAGCTGTCGGGCACCGAGAATCGCATCAGTGTCGCGCGGCGGCACTACAACGAGACCTTGCGCGACTACAACACCTTCGTGCGCCAGTTCCCCAACAGCATTTGGGCCAATATGCTTGGATTCCATTCCAACGACGCCTACTTCGAGGCCAGCGCCGCTTCGCGGACCGTTCCCAACGTCAAGTTCTAAGACTTCAAGCCCGCTTCATGCAGCAAAAAAAGGCCATCCCGCGAAGGATGGCCTTTTTGTATAAGGGGCTGCGTTGGGCTACTTGAAAGAAGCGATGGCGCTGGCTTCGTCGTCGTAGATGTCGAAAACGGTATAGAGCTTGGTCAGTTGCAGGACGTCCTTGACCTTTTTGGTCAGACTCAGCAATTTCACGCTCGCGCCCTGATTCTTTGCGGTCGTGTATGCGCTCACCAACTCGCCCAGTCCCGAGCTGTCGATGTAATTGACGTCGCCCATGTTCAGCAGGATCGTCTTCGATCCTTTGCTGATCAAATCGCGAATAGCTTCGCGCAACTGCACACTGCCTTCGCCCAGGGTAATGCGCCCGCTGAGGTCGAGAACAGTTACGCCATCCACTTCACGGGAAGCAATAGTAAGTGCCACGGAAATTCCTCCTTTTGCAGTCGTTACGGTTATAGCACTTTTGAGGGGCAGCACGGAAACGAAACTGCAAATGCCCGAACCTTGGCCGCGAAAGAAGCCAAAGTCCGCCCCATCGTGTCCTCAAGCCAATGCCCTATTTTTTCTCAGCTGCCGGCACCAGGTGTTTCACCAGCGTCAACTCCGTCCCAGGGTGCAATTGTCGAAAGTTTACCTCATCCATAAACGACCGGATGAGGAAGATGCCGCGGCCGGTGCCGCGCAGCAGGTTTTCCGGCGCAAGCGGATCAGGTAGTGTATCCGGATCCAGCCCCTTGCCTTGATCGGTAATGATAAACACCAGGTCCGATCCTGTGTTTTCAAAAGTCGCAGTGATCTGCTTCGCGGGGTCGTATTCATTGCCGTGGAGCACAGCGTTGACTGTGGCTTCGCGCACCGCCATGGTTACGTGAAAGCGCGTGTCCTCGTCCAGGCCGGCTTCCCCGGCCATCTTCTCCGCAATGGCCTCGACCTCGTTCACGCTCTCCATCGTCGACTTCAGCGCGATTGTTTGCCGTCCTGCTCTCGGTCCGCTCAATTGTTTCTGATCCCCGCCTCTTCCGGCACGGATTGAGGACACTCGTTCCCCTCCATGCAACAGCCGCCTTGCACGAAGTTTCATGGTTCGGCTTCATTGTGTCAAGAAGCGCCGTTGTCCAGTGTCAGAAATAAATCATGAAACAGGGTTCCAAAGTGTGCTCACGACGCGCAGGCCGGTTCGGAACGGCTACACTTTCCTCATGAACCCCCGCACCACAGCTCGTGTCAGTCTGACCGCGTTGCTGGGAACTCCCGTGACCGACGCGCAGGGCCAATTGCGGGGGCGGCTCAAGGACATTGCAGTGGCTACCGGTCCGGATGCGGGCAAGGTCGCGGGCCTGGTTCTGAAAACGCGCGCCGGCTTGTCTCTGGTCCCCTCGCAAGAAGTAATGGAGACCCCTGCGGGCACATTGGAACTGCGCTCCGCCGGAGCCATGGTCCCACTCATTGACGAGGGAAATTACCTCTATCTGCAGCAAGACCTTATCGACCGCCAGATCATCGATATTCACGGCCGTAAGGTCGTGCGGGTTAACGACGTCGAATTGGAATGGTTGGGACAGGGCGCGGCCCATCTGCTGCGTGTCGCTGAGGTAGAAGTGGGTTTGCGCGGGGCTGTCCGCCGCGTCTTCAAAGGTCTCTTGCCGCGCGCTTCGCTTGAGGCCTTTTCCCGGCGTTTCGCGGCCCGCGGTATTCCCTGGCAATTCGTCGATGTCATCGAAGTTGATCCCGCGCGCCGCGTGAAACTGCGCATAGAGTACGAACGCCTCGCGGCATTGCACCCCTCCGACCTGGCTGAGATCCTCGAAGACCTCGCCCCCGCCGAACGCGAAGCCGTCTTTACTTCCCTCGACGAAGAAGTTGCAGCCGAAACTTTGGAAGAAGTCGATCCGAAACTGCAGAAGGAACTTCTCGAAAGGCTCGATGAAGAGAGGATCGCCGACATCGTCGAAGAGATGGATCCCGGCGCCGCTGCCGATCTGCTGGCCGAACTCTCTGAAGAGCAATCCGACGCAATTCTTGAGGAGATGGAGCCCGAAGAACGCCAGGAGGTTGCCGAACTCCTCGAATTCGACGAAGACTCCGCCGCCGGGTGCATGACTACCGACTTCATCTATGTAGGAACGCAAGCTACCGTGTCTCATGCAGTCCAGGCTTTGCGCAACTTTGACGGCGATCCAGAGAGCGTCACCGAAGTTTACCTGCTGGACGAGAAGCGCGTACTGCGTGGCGCCGTGTCACTGGCCCGGATGGTGATGGCGCAGCCAGACGCGCGCCTCAGCATTCTGGCAGAGCCTCGCGTGCTTTCTTGTCCGGCCGATGCTCACCAGAATGAGTTAGCTGAGCTCTTTGACAAGTACAACTTGCATGCCCTTCCGGTCGTTGACACCCAGGGCAGGATGGTTGGCGTCGTCCAGGCCGATCACGTAATCAGCTTCCTCCGCGAGAAGCTGTGAGTCTCCGCAAACGTAGGAACTTCGACACTGTTTCTGCATTTGTATCCTTTTGCCCTTCGTTTCCAATTCATTTGTGCGCCGCGTCACATGTGTTAGCGCGAAAGTCAGAATCTCCATTGACTTAGATCGAATTGTGAAAGAATCGGTGCATGCTGCAGGTACCTCGTATTATTCAGGGCGGAATGGGCGTGGGCGTTTCCAATTGGCGGCTAGCGCAGGCGGTCTCCAAACTCGGACAGCTCGGCGTCGTCTCGGGGACTGCGCTCGACCAGGTCCTTGTGCGCCGACTTGTCGATGGTGACAGAGGCGGCCACATGCGTCGCGGCCTTGATGCATTTCCCATCCCCGACGTGGCTCGCCGCATCTGGCAGGACTATTTCGTTCCCGGCGGCAAAGCAAAAGATCTGCCTTATCCCGCGACCCCCATGCACCAACGCCGCGACTCTCATAAATTGATCGAATTGTGCATGGTGGCGAATTTTATTGAAGTGTTTCTTGCTCGCGAAGGGCACAAGAACCCCGTCGGAATCAATTTTCTCGAAAAGGTGCAATTGCCGCATCTGGCTTCCATCTATGGAGCGATGCTGGCGGGTGTCGGCTATGTATTGATGGGTGCCGGCATCCCGCTTCACATTCCGGGCGTTCTGGACGCGTACGCAGCCGGCCAACCGTCCGAATACAAGCTGGCGGTCACGGGAGCCATGACGGATCAGGGCGAAGACGTCATGATGCGCTTCGATCCCAGCGACTACGTGAAGGGACCGGCCGCCCAGCTTTCGCGGCCGAAATTTCTTGCCATCGTTTCCTCCAACACACTTGCCACGACCATGCTTCGTCGTGCCAGCGGGCGCGTCGACGGGCTCATCATCGAGAATCCCGGCGCGGGCGGTCACAATGCGCCCCCGCGCGGCAAGATGCAACTCAACTCCGCAGGTGAACCTGTCTACGGAGAACGGGATCGCGTCAATCTCGCAGAACTGCGCGCGCTCGGCGTCCCTTTCTGGCTGGCGGGCGGCTATGGCAGGCCAGAAAAAGTGCGCGAAGCCCTGGAGCAAGGTGCAGCCGGCGTCCAAGTAGGCACCGCGTTTGCATTCAGTGAGGAATCCGGGCTGCGCGTGGATGCCAAGCACGAGTTGCTCGCCCAAGCCCTCGCGGGAGTGTCCGAAGTATTCACCGATCCCCTCGCATCTCCCACGGGCTTCCCGTTTAAAGTGGCGCAGTTGGCCGGCTCCGCTTCTGCAGCCGCCGTCTATCAAGAACGCAAACGGATTTGCGATCTCGGATTTTTGCGCGAGGCATATGCGAAATCCGATGGCAACATCGGCTACCGCTGTTCGGCCGAGCCGGAGGCATGTTACGTCGCCAAGGGCGGAAAGCTGGAAGACACGGCAGGACGAAAGTGTCTTTGCAATGCGCTGCTGGCCAACATAGGGCATCAGCAGATCCGGAAGGACGGCAGCATTGAGCCGCCGCTTGTCACTGTCGGCGACGATCTCGAGGTTGTCACCCAATTCCTGACGCCGGACAAGAAAAGCTATACCGCTGCCGATGTGGTTCAAACGCTGCTCAGCCTGGTTTCAGACGCCGCGAGCCAGACGGCGCCGGTTGCGCAAGCCAAGGTTGCTGTCAACGTCTGACAGGCGACCAGCATTTGGAACTTCGTGCGCACGAACGAGAATTGCCTGGTTTCTTCCGTTGCCCTCTGACGGGCAAATAAATCATCGTGAACCTGGTTTTTCTACGAATTTCGCGGAATTTTCGGGGCTTTTTCGAGGGCCGACGCAACTGGGGCACTTGACGCGCTGACGGACGCACATCGCGGAAGACGCTGTGCCCATTGAAGATGGCGGCAGATCTCCGGCTGAAGAAAAAATGATCGGCAGATTTTCGATACCGGTTCGCAACATTTAAAGGGGGGAGGGGGGTATATGCCCGCTACGGACCGGTTACATCCCTGACAATTTTGAAATTGGCAGATTGGAAGCGAGCGCCGGAACGAGCCTCGATCCTTCCTCCCCGGGATATTTCCAGTATGCTCCAGGATCGGGTAATTTCCGGCAAGTGGATGGTGAACCGTCGAGACCAGACGGGATTGCCCAGTCCAAAGCAGAGCCGATGCGATTCAGCATCCGAGCTGCGTTTAGGCGTTTCACCAAGCCCGAGGGGGCGACAGTTCCGATTCAGGCGATGGAGGGATGCGACCGGCTTCCCAGAACGCTGCGCGCGTATTGCTCCACACTGGTCAACTCGATGGCGAAGTCGCGCCGGATGGGCGTCACATCCATGGCATCGCCGGACAAATAACCAAGCATCAGCGCGGCAAAACTCTTCTGCATCGGGTCGGTGGCGGCATTGAACTGGGCTCGAAGCGCTTGTTCGGAGACATGCTCTACTTTGAAAGGCCTACCACCTATCTCTTCAAAGCGAGAGATTACCTGCAGCGGGCTTAGAGCGTCCGGACCGCCCACTTCCAGGGTTCTGCGTTCAGCTATGGGCTTCTTCGAAGCCAGGACACAAATCTCCGCGATGTCGTGGCTTGAAACCCAACTCACCGGGCTGGTGCCTGGTCCATAAACACGGGCCGATGCGTGAGCATAGTCGAATCCGAGCGCAGGACTCAACCATACTTCCATAAACCAACTGGCCTGGATGATGGTGTAATTCATGCCGGCGATTGCCTTTTCGACCTGAGCTTTTGCATCCGCAAGCGGGAAGGAGGGAGCAGGCGGGTGGCGAAAGGAGACGAAGATGAAGCGATCGATACCGGCCGCCTGAGCCGCCTCAACCAGGCTCAACTGTCCTCTTTCGTCCACGGATTCAATCGAGTCCCCGGCTTGCCGCGATAATGTCGAAGACGCGGTTGAAATTACCGCCGTCACGCCGCTGCAGGCGCGAGCCAGGGAGGCAGGGTCTTTCAAATCTCCCACGCATAACTCTGCGCCACAATCTTTGAGAAAGGCCACTTTTTCCGGCGAACTCGTTGTACGGACGAATGCCTTTACTACTTCGCCGCGCTTCGTCAATCTTCGGCAAACTTCAGCGCCCACCAAGCCTGTTGCGCCCACGACGAGAATCATAGGACCATCCTTGATGGGCAAGCCTACACTAATTCGAGCCACGGGCAAGAAATAATATTGTTTTCCTCCGCGGTCCAGAGGGACAAGCCGGGGGATCGGATCACGTTGCGACTTCTTGTCTCAAACCAAGTTGCCGGGCGAGGTAGGGAGCAGTCCTGCTGTTAGAAATATGTGTGATCCCCTCCGGTGTTCCCTGGGCCACAATCATTCCGCCGTCGTCTCCGGCTCCCGGGCCGATATCGATCACCCAGTCGCTGTTGGCAATCATGAACATGTCGTGTTCCACCACGATCACCGTGTTGCCAGATTCCACGAGTTTGTTAAGCTGCACGATCAGCCGCGCCACGTCCGAGGGATGCAGCCCGGTGGTAGGCTCGTCCAGCACATAGAGGGTGTTTCCGCGTTCCATGCGTTGCAACTCCGTGGCCAGCTTGATGCGCTGCGCCTCGCCGCCAGACAACTCGGTGGCGGGCTGTCCCAAGCGAAGATAGCCGAGACCCACCTCGCGCAGCGTCGACAGAGAACGTTCCAGCGCCGGTTGGTCCGCGAAGAATGCCAGGGCCGCTTCCACGGTCATACCGAGGACATCCGCAATGTTCTTGTCGCGGTAAGTCACTTCCAGCGTTTCGGGGTTATAACGCGCCCCTTTACAGGCAGGGCACGGTGAATACACGCTGGGCAGAAAGAGAAGCTCCACGCACACGAAACCCTCGCCGGAGCACGTTTCGCACCGGCCCTTGGCCACGTTGAAGGAGAACCTTCCCGCATCGAACTTCCTTGCCTTGGCGCCCTTGGTGGCAGCGAACAATTTCCGCACGTGATCGAACAGCCCGGTGTAGGTGGCCATGTTCGAGCGTGGGGTCCGCCCGATGGGTTTCTGATCGACCTGCACGAGGCGGCGGATCGCATCCATGCCGGCGGTTACTTCGCCCTTCAGCGCTTGATCGGCGGTTTCCAATTCCAGAGCATCGGTGTCTTCGGATTCGTCGCCAAGCGACTGGCCCAGGTGTTGGGCAACCAACTCCACCAAGGCCTGGCTCACCAATGTCGATTTGCCTGAACCAGAAACCCCCGTCACCGCCGTGAAAACTCCCAGCGGAAACGATACATCGAGGGAACGCAGATTGTTCCGCGTGATGTCTTCCAGCCGCAGCCATCCGGCTGGACTTCTGCGCTGCCTTGCGGGCACGATCTCTTCGTGGAAGAGGTATCTGCGCGTCTCCGAGCCTTTGGCGTTCTGCATTCCCTCCATCGGACCGCTGTAGAGCACTTCTCCGCCCTTGCTTCCGGCGCCCGGACCCACGTCGACAATCCAGTCGGCATGGCGCACCACATCGAGTTCATGCTCCACGACGAACAGCGAGTTTCCCGCGGCCTTCAACGTGTCCAGCGCGCGCAGCAGCGCTTCTGTATCGGAAGGGTGCAGTCCGGCCGAGGGTTCATCCAGCACATACACCACCCCGAATAAATTGGAGTAAAGCTGCGTCGCCAGCCGCAGACGCTGCAACTCGCCGGGCGACAACGAAGGCGTATTCCGCTCCATCGAAAGATAGCCGAGGCCCAGGTCGAGCAATACGTGCAGCCGTCCCACAAGGTCGCTGGTGATCCTTTGTGCAACGATGGCCTTCTCCGGACGGTTGTCCTGGCGAGCCGGCTGGTCTCGCCCTGCCAGCGGTTTGAGCAATGCCTCCAGCCTTTTCAGGGGGAGCGCCGACATCTCGGCGATATCCAGCCCCGCGAACCTCACCTCAAGGGCATCGCTGCGCAAGCGCTTACCGTGGCAAACGGAGCACACGACGCTCAACATGTATTGCGATACGCGCTTCTTCATCATCGCGCTCTGCGACTTGCCGAAGGTCTCCATTACATAGCGTTTTGCGCTCGTGAAGGTGCCTTGATAACTCGGCTCCATCTTGCGTTTGAGCGCCTGCCGGGTCTCCGCCGGGGTGAAGCCGGCGTACACGGGTACCGTCGGCTGCTCGTCCGTGAACAGGATCCAGTTGCGATCCTTGCGGGATAGTTCGCGCCACGGCTTGTCGACGTCGAACCCCAGGGTAACCAGGATGTCGCGCAGATTCTGTCCCTGCCACGCCGTCGGCCATGCGGCCACGGCCCTTTCGCGAATGGTGAGGGAGTCGTCCGGGACCATCGACTGTTCGGTGACATCGTAGATTCGGCCCAGCCCATGGCATGCCGGGCAAGCGCCCTCGGCCACGTTGGGCGAGAAGTTTTCCGCGTACAGCATGGGCCGCCCGCGCGGATAATCGCCGGCACGGGAATACAGCATCCGGAGCAAATTGGACAAGGTCGTAACGCTTCCTACCGAAGACCGCGTAGTCGGCGAACCTCGCTGCTGCTGCAGGGCGACGGCCGGGGGCAGCCCGTCGATGGAGTCCACCTCCGGCACTGTGAGCTGATGAAAAAGGCGCCTGGCATAGGGCGACACCGACTCCAGGTAGCGCCGCTGCGCCTCAGCGTAGAGGGTGCCGAAGGCGAGCGAAGACTTCCCGGATCCGGATACCCCCGTGAACACCACCAGGGCATCCCGCGGAATATCCACATCCACATTACGCAGGTTGTGTTCACGCGCGCCGCGCACCCGTACCATTCCGTTCGAACGCCAGACATTGCCGTCGAAAGGGTGAAGCTCGGCTTGGCGTGTCGGACTCAAAAGGTGCGCACGAATCTCCTGCTTCCGAGGGAGAAGCTAGACAGACAGATGTGCGCCGCTCATTGGCGGTTGCCCTCTGCGTTGGCGGACCACTTTTGTTGGTTCGACTGAATCGGTCTAGGTCTTTGGAGCCTCCGCCGCTCCCGCACCGCCCACTTGAAAGATGCGGGGCACCCGGGCTCCAGGCGCCGGCAGGGCAGGAAAGGCCGCATGCGGTTCGGTCTGGTACCAGTACGCGACGGAGTAGAAGTTGTCTGAGCGGTGATTGGCGTGTCCGTGCTCAATGGTCACCTTGATTGATTTCTCAAACGTGATGGGGCTCTCAGTATGCCAACGATACAGGCAATACCGGCCCCCGATTCGTTCCGCATCCACGATGTACGGCGCACCATTATGCGGATATGCGAACGGCTGCCCGTTAAAGTCCCACGCGCCATTGTAGTAATCTTCGGAGCCCGTCCCGTTGATCGTCGGAGCAGCGTCGCCGTCAATGAAGATCATGTCGTCGCCTTCGCCGAACCATCCGTCCTGGTTCTGTTCGACAGCGTGCGTTACCCCTAGAAAGTGCCCCCGCCCGGTTGCCTCGACAAAGACATAATTCCCCTCGCCGTTCAGGTTCTTCTTGTCGTTGACCTCCTGCGCGTATTCGTTGCTCCAGTTGTCAGTCCATCCCTTGCAGGGCGCGGCCTGTCGATATTGGGCGTGGAAGCGTCCGACATCCGTCGGCAGCGAAGGCAGGGTTATATAGTCGATCGCAAAATAGAGGCTGTCGGTCTTGACCTTGCCTTCGTTGGTCAGAGTCAGCCTGGCGCCACTGGCAAACGGCATGTCGAAGTATGCGTTGAGAGCCTTGACGGGGGCCACCGTCAATACCGCCGACTGATAGGTGAAATATTCGCCCAGACCCAGTCCGAAAAAGTCCCCGATCGGGGCTTCGATCGAGGGACTCGACTCCCCGTCCCACCAGGCGCGCAGCACCAGGTTCTTGAGGTGATGCGGGTCCTTCGAATTGATGGTGAACCACAGATGGGTCACCACGCCTGAACCCTGCACATCCAAAAGCGTTGCCGACTGGCCCGGCTCGACAGGCACCGCATCATTATTGCCGCCGCTTCGATCCCAGCTGGAAGACCGCCGTGTCTTGTAGTTGCGGAGGCGCGCCATCGCCAACAACTCTTCCGGTGCATCATTGAGCGCCGGCGCAGCTTCTGCCGCAGGCGCGGTGACCGCACGCAGTCCCAGCAATGCTCCCGCCGACGCCATCGAACCCAGCAGCTTGCGCCGCGAAGCCGCGTTTCCACCCAGATCGTTCCCACTCATGTGACATCCTTCCTTGCATCAAGTCGTGAAGAGGTGTTGTAGCCGCGTGCGCCGCGCCGTGTCAAGCCCGGCTGGACGGCCGGCGGTGTCGAGGCGCATTGAAGGCGCGACGGCTTGCTTCATGGGGAAGATTCTTTTGTTGCCATGCGCCCCGATGTTGGGATTTAATGCAAGCTCAAAGTCAATCGAGGTGATTCGTGGACCAAAGAAGCGAAGCGGCGTTAGCTACCGTCAATCCTGATCTAGCCAGTCGAGTGCGAGCCGCGGCGGACAGTCTTGCCGCCACGGGCACGTATCTCCTGGTGGTATCAGGACTGCGCACGGCCAGCCAACAGAACGCTCTCTACGCACAAGGACGAACGACGCCCGGGCACATTGTTACCAATGCGAAAGCCGGCCAGTCGATGCATAACTATGGGCTCGCGGTGGACGTTGTACCCTATCTCTCCGGAGAGACCGGGCAACTCAATTGGCAGCCGGCCACGCCGCAATTTCAGGCCATGGTTGCGGCCCTGGTGGCCCAAGGCCTGGTGTGGGGCGGGGCCTGGAAGAGCCTTCCCGATAACGATCATTTCCAGATGCCGACGGTTCCGGTCAGCCCGAACGCGGCGATGGAGGCAGACTACGGCGATGGGGATTCGACGGCGCTGGCAACAGTTTGGCAGAACGCCGCCGCGGGCCAGTATTCGGCCTGACGGTATCAAAATCGCACGCATACCGAACCGCCGCCATCGGCGAAAATAGGAGAGTGAAGCGCTCCGGCACAGCCGATCTTCCGTTGCATGGAGGCCGCGTCCCCGCGTGGCTCGCGGAGCGCATGACTCTACTGGGCACCGCCATTGTCGAGAACATCGTCCTGACCTACGGCCCATCCGAATTTCTCACCCGGTTGAGCGATCCTTTCTGGTTTCAGGCTGTCGGAGCCGTCATGGGGATGGACTGGCACTCTTCCGGCATCACGACTTCGGTGTTGGGAGCGCTGAAGCGGGGCCTCAATCCGCGTTTTGCCGAGCTTGGTTTTGCCATCTGCGGGGGCCGCGGGCGTCATTCGAAACGTACACCGGACGAACTCCGGGCGTTCTCCGAGATCACCGGACTGAACGGCGACGAACTCGCGCGCACGAGCCGACTGACCGCGCGCATCGACAACAACGCCATCGCCGACGGGTTCCAGCTTTATCTGCATTCGTTCGTCATTCACAAGTCGGGCGAATGGTCCGTCGTGCAACAGGGCATGAACGAAGCCACCCATCTTGCGCGTCGTTATCACTGGCACTCCGCGGCAGTTCGCGATTTCGTTTCTGACCGGCACACGGCGATTCTCGGCCAGCCCCAGGGCGTGATCCTCAACCTCGTCGATGCGCGTGCCGCCGCCGCACAGAATTCACTCCTGACCATCGCCCACGAGCCTGTCGAGTCTTCACTCCAGGCGGCCCGCAAACTCACGATGCCGGCCCATCACGACGTGCGGGCGGCGGATGTCGACCTCAAGCGGCTGGGGGCCGTGCTGGCCGTCGCACATGAAAAGGAACTGCGTGATTTTGCATCGCTGCTTCTTGTCGAAGGGCTCGGCCCACGCACGCTCCAGTCGCTAGCCCTGATTGCTGAAGTAGTACATGGAACTCCGTCGCGCTTCAGCGATCCCGCCCGCTTCTCGTTCGCGCACGGCGGTAAGGACGGCGATCCGTTTCCCGTTCCTCTCAAGACGTACGACGATTCACTCGGGGTATTGCGGCGTGCTCTCGACGCGGCGCGGCTGGGTCAGTCTGAGAAGATGGAAGGCTTCCGTCGCCTCGATCGCCTTACCCGGGCGGTCGAACAGCAGCACCAACCTCTTGCCGACTTCGCCGCCGCCGTCACGCATGAGCGGGACATGTCCGCATCTCTGGGCGGCCGCACCGTTTTCGACGATCCGCGTTCGGTAAGGAAAAAGCCAGCCGATCCGCAACTCTCACTCTTCGAACCGCGGCGGGCTTCTATCTCCACCGGAAAATCTTCATCGTGACCACAAACGGAATCACGAGCCATGCCAGCAAAATGAACACCTGCATGGTGAGGTGGTCGAGGCTCACGCCCTGGAGCATGTTGCTGCGCAGCGCGTCGATGGCGGCGGTGAGGGGCAGCGCCCGAACGAACGGCTGAATGACGGCAGGGAAGCGCGTGGCCGAAAAGAAGACGCCGGAGAGGATCCACATGGGCAGCATGACCAGGTTCATGAGTCCGGATGCGGCTTCCATGGTCTTGGCGCGCGACGCAACCAACAGGCCGAGCGCAGAGAAAGCCAGCGAAGTAATCAGGCATAAAAGCGCCAACTGCCACAACGATCCGCGCAAGGGCACACCAAAGGCAAGGCGCGCAAAGCCGATGAATACCACGACTTCAATGACCAGCATCGCCAGGCGCGACAAGATAAAGGAAGCCATGTATTGCCAGCGCGGCATGGGCGATGCCACCAGTCTCTTCAATAGCTTTTTCTGCCTTGCTTCCACAATGGCAAAGCCCATGCCCCAAATTGCGGAGCCCATCAGGTTCATCCCCAGCAGCCCTGGAATAACGAAGTCGATATAGCGCGCGCCGGTTTCGTGCACAAGTTGATTCTGCGAGGGCACGGCGTCACGGCGGCCCGCTGCGATCTGAATGGCGCGCTCCGCCAGCAATCGCGCCGTGCGCGCGTCAGGATTGGTCTCGTCGTATTTATATACGACGTCATCCGCCCCCTGAATCGCCAAGAGTTGGATCGTCCCGATGGCCAGCGCGTGTGTGCCCGCTGCCTCATCCATTGTGCTTGCAGACAGTCCCTTGTCTGCCGCCAGTGCCTGCGTCAGCGGCGCAGTGGTTGCGCCAACGGGCAGGACATCCGCGGGCCGGTTGCGAAACGCGATTCCCAATCCGACAGCCAGAAGGATGGGGAAAATGAAAACCCAGAAGATCGCCTCAGGCTCGCGCAGAAACAGGCGGAAGCGTGTTGACGTTAATTGATAAAGAGAGCTTTGCTCTAAACTACTCATCGCGCAAATTCCTTCCGGTCAGGCTGACGAATACATCTTCGAGCGAAGCGGAATGAGTACGAAACTCACTGAGGTGCAGGCCCATCCGGGCCAGGGCTGAAAAGATGCGCGGCACGGTGGTGTGCAGATCGCTCACCGATAGTTGGTGCAATCCCGCGTCGACTCGATGCGACTGCACTCCGGGAATTTCTTTCAACGGCCCGGTATCCACTTGTCCGCGTGTAGCGTCCGAGGCCGTCACGGCGAACTCAACAATATGATCCCCGCCCACCGAGGCAATGAGTTGCTGTGGCGTTCCTAGTGCAATGATGCGGCCGTGATCCATGATCGCGACGCGATCGCACAACCGCTCTGCCTCGTCCATGTAATGCGTAGTCAAAATGATGGTGCGCCCGCCTTGTTTCAACTCGTCCACAAGATCCCACAAGTGCCGCCGCGCCTGTGGATCAAGGCCTGTCGTGGGCTCATCCAGAAACAGCAATTCAGGATCGCCAACCAGCGCGCAGGCCATGGCCAGCCGCTGCTTCTGTCCGCCCGACAAGCCGCCGACGCGCGAGGCTCGTTTCTCTTCGAGCTGCCCGATGCGAATGGCGTCGCGGGGAGTTATGCCGTGGTTGAAAAAACTGCGGAAGAGGCGGAGTGTCTCCTCGACCGTGAGCTTGTCGGGGAATTGCGTCTCCTGAAGCTGAATTCCGATACGCTGGCGCAGTTCTTTCGCCGACGACTTCCAATTCAATCCCAGCAATGAGACGGCGCCCGCATCCGGCGGCGTCAAGCCTTCGCAGATTTCGATGGTGGTGGTTTTGCCCGCGCCGTTGGGTCCCAGCAATCCAAAGCACTCGCCGCGAAGCACCTGTAGATCGAGGCCGTTCACAGCCACGACGTCGCCAAAAGATTTTCGCAATGCGGTGAGGGAGAGAGAGGGTCCTTGGTAATCGATTCCGTTCGTGTATGTCTTAACCACGTTTTCAACCTCGCAGAAAGAGTAATGGCAACAACTGCCTTCATCAACCGTCAAAATCTCGTCCGATCGATCTCGGCGCGGGTTTCATGGAGAATGTTGTGGCTTGACTCCTATATCATTCCGCCTACGGCCAAAATCTCAAACGGTGAGTCCATGACGACCTTAGCTTCGGTTCCTCCCGATTCGAAATCTCAACTGCGCAAAACGATGGGCTTCTGGGACGTGCTGTTGTTCAACATCGCCACCGTTCTCGGTCCGCGATGGATCGCGGCCGCAGGTCACAACGGGACGTCTTCGATCAGCCTGTGGGCATTGGCCGCGGTGTTTTTCTTCGTGCCCGGAGCGCTGGTCATCAACGAACTCTCTTCGCGGTTTCCCGAGGAAGGCGGTCTCTATGCATGGTCGCGCGAGGCATTCGGACCATTTCATGGATTTGTTGCGGGGTGGACCTACTGGATCTATACGGTCTTCTATTTCCCGGGCCTGCTTCTTGCCAGTGCTTCGATGTCGGCTTACATCATTGGCGGACGAGGCGCGGTACTGGCGCAGGATCGGACATTTCAACTCTCTGTCTCGCTGGGATTGCTGCTGGTTGCGGTGATCCTGAACATTATCGGCCTCAACATCGGCAAGTGGCTGCAAAACGCGGGAGGGGTGGGCACCTACGTTCCCCTGGTGATTCTTGCGGGCGTTGCCGGGTTGGTGGTGCTGCGCCACGGTTCCGCGACACATTTCACTTTGCAGAACATGATGCCCGCGTGGAATTGGGATACCGTCAATTTCTGGTCGCAGATTGCATTTGCCTTCACCGGTCTTGAACTGGTGTCCGCGATGAGCGAAGAAGTGCGCGATCCGCGCCGCACGCTGCCGCGCGCCGTGTTCGGCGCCGGCGCCCTCATTGCGCTTATGTATATCGTGGGCACGTTTGCCATTCTTGGCCTGGTCCCGGCTGAGAACATTGATCCACAAAGCGGTGTGTTCAACGCGCTGACGGTGGGCTCGGTTGTACTGAAGATAGGATTTCTGGGAATGCTGGCCGCGATCCTGGTCACAGTGGGCAACGCCGGCGGAGTCGGAAGCACGGTTGCCGGCATCGCGCGGGTGCCGTTTGTTGTGGGTATCGATCGCTACCTGCCTGAGGCGTTCGGCAAAATTCATCCACGCTGGAAGACGCCGTACGTGTCCATCCTGGTGCAGGCCATTGTTTCGGGCGCAATTTTGCTCGGCAGCCAGATTAATGAGACCACGCGCGGAGCTTACCAGTTCTTGATCGACGCCGCGATCATTCTCTACTTCATTCCGTTCCTCTACATGTTCGCGGCCGTGATCAAGCTGGCCTATCGCCGCGATCGGAACGAGAATCCGCATGCGGTGCTGGTGCCTGGCGGCAAGGCTGGCGTGTGGTTTGCCGGGTGCCTGGGCTTCGTGGTGGTGCTGGTCGGCATTTTAGTGTCCCTTGTTCCACCCGGCGACTCCGCCAACAAGCTCGGCTTCGAACTGAAATTGCTGGGAGGCACTGCCGCTTCCATCCTGCTTGGACTGTTCCTTTATTGGCGCGGCGCGCGAGCCAAGCAAAGCGGATCAGGAAGCTAGATTTTCGGCTCGCAAGTACCGCGGGACGGCAACTCTAAAATGATCGTCACTTGTGATGCCGCTCACATTCGCGGTCAGGACTTTCAAGGCATACTCATTTTCATTAAGTAGCAAAAATAGAGCTATTTCGTTAACAGATTTGTCATTTATTCTGCGACTCGATTCGAGCGAAGAATTCTTCTGCCCGGCAGCTTTCTCCTTGGTTCTGTAAAGAAGACCGACCTGGACCGGGAGAACGTGCATGTCTTTATTCCCTCGAGAATTTTTGGCTCAGCGGGCGATCTGTACGAGACGCGGCCTCTCCTCTCTGAATCGCTTCTTCCTTATCGCTTTCGCTCTTCTCTTCGACCAGCTGCCTGCTTGTCGCCATTTGACTCATCTTTACGTTTATTCGAGGTGCATATGAAAGTTACGCGTCGAGAATTTTTCAACTACTGTGCCGGGTCAGCCGCTGCCATGGGACTAGCCAGCACGCTGGGTCCGCTGGAAAAGGCATTGGCTGCCACCAGCGGGCCGCCCATCATCTGGATCAAAGGCGCTTCCTGCACGGGCTGCACGGTTTCGCTTGCTAACCGCATTTCGTCAAGCGCGCCGATTGACTTGGCCGATCTGCTGATCCATACCATCGATCTTGTCTACCACCCCACGCTGATGGGAGCTGCCGGCGACCTTGCCGTGCAGCAACTGGCAACGGCTGCGGCCGGAGAATACATCCTTGCGGTGGAGGGCGGCATTCCAACGATCTACAACGGGAAAACCTGCACGATCTACACCCACAACGGCGTCGATATCACTGCCCTCGCAGCGGTCCAACAACTGGCACCGAATGCGTCGAAGGTGCTTTCGATCGGGACCTGCGCATCGTACGGCGGCATGGCCGGGGCCAATCCGAATCCGACCCAGATCAAGAGTGTCAGCGCCGCGACCGGTGTTTCCACGATCAACATACCGGGTTGCCCGCCGCATCCCGACTGGATCATCTGGACCATCGCGCAACTTTTATCCGGCAGCACGCCAACGCTCGATTCTTCCGGCCGACCGACGGTGCTGTACGGCAAGACGGTGCATAGTCAATGCTCGCGTAAAAACAAGGACTGGGCTTCTTCTCTCAGCTCGACTGGACTTTGCAATGGCAATCTTGGCTGCAAGGGCCGCAACACCCACGCGGACTGTCCAACAAGGCTGTGGAATAACGGTGTGAACTGGTGTGTGGGATCGATTTCGAGCAGTGGCAACGGAGCCGATTCGCTTTGCCAGGGCTGTACCGAAAGTGGATTTCCCGACAAATTCGCCCCGCTCTTCAGCACCTACGGCGCAACGCCACACTCGTCGAAAGGTATCAAGCCCACCTGCACCTCGTGCCACACGAGCGGCAGGCCGGATTGATTGAACGCGGCGAGCCGGCTTACCCCTCGGCCTGTGAGCGAGCCAATTAAGAACTCGCTCACTTGCCTGACACCGCTATTCACCCTGGGACACATGGAGATGGAGCAATGGCAACAATTACAATCGTCGATCCCGTGACACGCATTGAAGGTCATATGAAGGTGCAGGTCACGATAGATACCGTCGGGGGCAAGCAGCAGGTCACCGATGCGCAGTGCACGGGAACCCAATTCAGGGGTTTTGAAAAAATCCTGGTTGGGCGGGATACAAAGGACGCACCCTACATCACCGAACGGGTGTGCGGCGTATGCCCGGTTTCACACGCCACCGCAGCGTCCATGGCACTTGAGCACGCCGCGGGAGTGACCATTCCCACCAATGGGCGGGTGCTGCGCAACCTGGTGCTGGGAGCGAACTTCATCCAATCGCATATTCTTCACTTTTATCTTTTGGCCGCGCTCGATTACATTACGCCGCCCGCATCGGCGCCCTGGACGCCAGTCTGGACAGTTGACTTGATGCGCAGCACTTCCATGCAGCAGATCGCGACCAACTTTGTTACGGCGGTAGCGATGCGCCGCCAGGCTCACGAGATGGCAGCCATCTTTGCAGGCAGAATGCCGGGACTTTCGGCGATCCAGGCGGGAGGCTTTTCAACCAAGCCCACGAGCAGCATGATCAGCTCGTTCAGCGGCTACCTGGATACGCTGATCAACTTCATCAACAACAGCTATGTTCCCGATGTACGGGTCTTGTCGGCGGCCTACCCCGACTATTCCGCGATCGGCAAAGGCCCGGGCAATCTTATCGCTTATGGTGTGTTTGACCTCGACAACACCGCCAATCCGAGTCGCCTGCTCAAACGGGGCGTTGTCTACAATACGAATCCCACTTCGGTCCGGACGCTGTCGACGTCGAGTATTACGGAAAGCGTGACGAACTCCTGGTATGACAACGCAACCAACAATTTGAACCCGACCAAGGGCACGACCGTTACAGTGGATCCGGCAAGCAAGGCGAACGCCTACTCCTGGCTGAAGGCTCCACGTTACAGCAATAATCCCTGCGAAGCCGGCCCGCTGGCGCGCATGTGGATCAATGGCGACTATCGCAAGGGAGTTTCGGTGATGGATCGTCACATGGCGCGGGCGCTGGAAACACAAAAGGTGGCCAACGCCATGCTTGGCTGGCTTAGCCAGCTCACAGTAGGGGGATCCGAGTACGCGCCGGTCACAGCGCCCTTCAGCAAGGCGGGCGAGGGATTGACTGAAGCTCCACGGGGCGCGCTGGGCCATTGGATGACGACGGCAGCAAGCACGACGCTTGCGGCTAACGGCCTGGCGTCCATCGGCAATTACCAGATCATTACTCCGACCTGCTGGAATGCTTCGCCGAAAGATACAAACGGCGTACGCGGACCACTGGAACAGGCTTTGATCGGAACTCCGGTTTCGGTCGCGGCAATGCCGGTCGAAGTGTTGCGCGTGGTTCACTCCTTCGATCCGTGCATGTCGTGCGCGGTGCACGTGCTGCGGCCCGATGGAAAGCCGGTCACCATTCTCAACGCACAGGCAGAATTTTAAGCATGAACACGTTGATTCTTGGTCTTGGCAATCTCCTCCTCTGCGATGAAGGCGTGGGCGTGCATGTTGCCCGGGCCCTCGCGCAGAGGAGTCTTCCGCCGGAAGTGTCGGTTATCGAAGCTGGTACGGCGTTTCTGGATGTTCTTCCCGAAATTGAAAAAGCAGACCGCATACTTCTTGTCGACGCGATGGAAGGCGGCGGAAATCCGGGGAGTGTCTACCGTGTGCCGTTCGATCAATGCGTGCATCCTGAAATGCTGGCATCGCTGCATGGATTCGATCTGTCCCGGGTTCTGTTTATGGCCGGCAGCGATCGCAAACCCGAGGTGACGGTGTTCGGCGTTGAGCCAGCCCGGATCGAATGGGGAACGGAGTTATCGGCGGTGGTGCAACGCATGGTGCCGGCGGTGGAGCAAGCAATACTCAGCGAATTGACGTGAGGAGATAGCCGCCGATTGAGCGGGCCCACGGCGAGGCCCGGGTATGCGTAGTTCGCGGCGCCAAATCAATGGGCCGTTTGCTGGGCCCGGCCAGCAAAATATCTGTCGATGGCTGCCTGCCACTTTGGACCAGCGGCCTTGTCGCCCTTGTTCATGTCGAGGACATGTTCGTTGCCTTCCGGAGACACGGCCGTCCGCACATACACGACATGGACTTTTGTGTTCCTGGCGTCAATGGGCTCGAAGCGCACATCGATGGTGCCGACCATCAGGTTCTGCATGAGGAAGGCATACTGAAAGTGCCGCCCCCCGGGATCAAACTGGGTTACGACCCAGATTGCGCTGTACGATCCGTGCTCAATTTTGAAGACCGCTCCCGCCTCGTCGTGTGCGGACACAGGGTAAAAGAATTCGGGATTCCAAGACTTGCCTGCCCAGCTACGCTCGCCCTCCGGTCCAAACAAAGGCTCGGTTTCAGCCAAGGAGGCTTTCACTACGAGGTCGAAACTTGCGCTCTCGTGCCGGAGAGGCTGGGTTGCGGCAGTAGGCGGCTGCGGAGACGACGGCGGTGGGGATGGCGGCGCCGACTGCGCTCCTGCGCATGTGGCGAATGCAGCAGCGGCAAGGATCGCAAGGGTATGAAGGGCGCGTTTCATGACTCAATCTCCTCGAAGTTGTGGCTCTGGTCGGCCGTCAGCGTGAGGCCGTAGAGCTCTCTGAATTGTTCGATCGCCTTCAACGTGTCGGGGGAGAAGGGCGTCTTGTTTTCAAACGCGTGCAAGACGATGCCTTCAAGCAGGTCGCCGAGAGTCAGATCGCGCAGTTCAGCGATGGCTTTGAGCACCTTGAGCAGTCGCTTTTCGAGCCGAACACCGGTCTGGACTCTCTCAATCTTGATAGGTTTTCGTTCTATTGCGTGTTGTGACATTAGTACAAATGTACCTATATAACAGAATTGAGTCAAGGCTATCTGGCTACTAAAGATCGGTCCGATGGTTGCGTCTATCGGATGGATTCACATGGTCGGCCGGAGCGCGGTACGACTTTGAGCTCTGAATTGGCCGATGCAGTATGCTGACCCGCTGTCTCCTGTTATGGTCAGTGAGGAAACCTGATGAATCCACCATAGGAAGCTCGGGCATGCTCAAGCGTTGGCGACTTCGAATACTTCTGTTCCTGGCGGTTCTGGGGCCGGGATTTATTACAGCCAACGTCGATAACGACTCCGGCGGGATCCTCACTTATTCTCAGGCGGGCGCGCAGTACGGGTACTCGCTGCTGTGGACCATGATTCCCATCACGATCGCCTTGATCGTGGTGCAGGAAATGTGCGCGCGCATGGGCGTGGTGACCGGCAAGGGGCTAAGCGACCTGATCCGCGAGGAATTCGGCCTGCGGCTCACGGTCGTGCTGATGCTCATGCTGGTGGTGGTGAATTACACCAACGTCGTTACCGAGTTCATCGGCATCGCCGGTTCGCTGCACCTTTTTCATGTGTCCAAGTTCTTTTCAGTTCCTGTGTGCGCCGCCCTGGTGTGGTTCATGGTGGTGAAGGGGAACTACAAGAGCACGGAAAAGATATTTCTCGTTGCGTCGATTGTTTATATTGCTTACATTTTCACCGGCGTGCTCTCGCAGCCGAGCTGGCATGATGCGCTGCTGGCGACCGTGAAATTGCCGCAGAAATCGGTGTGGCACGACAAGTCATATATTTACGTGGCGATCGGCGTGGTGGGGACAACCATTGCCCCGTGGATGCAGTTCTACCTGCAGTCGTCGATCGTGGAGAAGGGAATTCGCGTCAAGGATTACGGCGCCTCGCGGCTCGACGTGATTGTGGGGAGCTTCTTCACCGACCTGGTGGCATGGTTCATCGTGGTGGCTTGTGCGGCCACGCTGTTTGTGCATGGCATGGGCGCGATCCAGGTTGCTTCGGACGCTGCCGAAGCCATGCGTCCCCTGGCCGGCGATTACGCGTTCATCCTGTTTGCTTTTGGTTTGTTCAACGCGTCGTTGTTTGCAGCGTCCATCCTTCCGCTTTCGACTTCGTATACCGTCTGCGAGGGACTGGGTCTCGAATCGGGTGTGGATAAGAATTTCAAAGAAGCACCCACTTTCTATTGGCTTTACACGGCGTTGATCGTAGGCGGCTCTCTCACCGTCCTGGTTTTGCCTGACGCACAGCTGATCAACTTTGCGATTCTGTCCCAGGTGCTGAACGGCGTCCTGCTTCCGGTGGTGATCATTCTGATGCTCATGCTCATCAACCGCAAAGATTTGATGGGCGCCCACAAGAACTCGTCTCTATGGAACGTGATCGCCTGGGGAACCAGCATCATCGTGATCGGCATGACGCTGGTTATGCTGTGGGGTATGATTCCGGGGCACTAGGAGAAAGATCGGCTGACCGGTACGAGTGGCAGCCTACAGGAGTTTTCCCGAAGCGAGGTCGCGGATCAATCCCCGATCCGCGGCGAGGAAGTCGAAGTTGGGCAGATTTTCGAGCTTGGTCCAACGCAATTGGGCAAAAATGCGGTTCTCCAATTCGCCGGAGAATTCTCGGACGGCGAAGAACTGCAGGTCGACGGCGCCGCCGTGGCGGTAATTGTGCCGAACATGCGCGACGCGGGATCCGATCTCTGCGTGGATACCGAGTTCCTCTTCCAATTCGCGGGCCAGAGCCTGTTCAGGGGTTTCGCCGGCCTCAATCTTGCCGCCGGGAAACTCCCACTGAAGGGCCATGGGCTGGTCAGGTCGCCGCTGGCAGATGAGAACTTCGCCACCGCGCACGATCAGCGCTGCGGCCACAAAGCGCAGCGCAGGCCCTTGCGGTCGAGGGCTGGAATTCTGCTGAGGGCCATCCACTGTTCTAGTTTACCTGCACCACAAGCTTTGCCGAATGTACGTTTTGTGCAGCGTCTTAGCCAGTTCGATACCCCTGGACTGCGGGAGGCCGGGGATGAACGTTATTCGCCGTCGACCGCAGCGACGATCCCTTCGGCCGCTGCCGGCCGAAAGTAACCCCATCCTCTTTGCGAGGCGGCCTCGAGAAGTGCGGGCGAGGGATTGACCGGAAAGGCGTGGGCAGCAATGTCGAGCATGGCCAGGTCGTGAATGGAATTACCAAAAACCGCATCCGGGCGAGGAAGTCCGGCGCGCACGAGCGAGGAAGCTTTCCCTTCATCCGTGGGCACATCGACAATCACGCTGCCGATCATTCCCGCGGTGACGCTCACTTCGGCGGCAAGCACGCAGTTGGCTGGGATTCCCAAAGGGCGGACGCCTTCAGCGACGACCCATTTATTGGTAGAACTGACAGCCCATAGTTCGACCCCATGCTGCTTGAGGACTTCCACCAGGGCGGCCATTTCGGCAAACACCCGGGGACGCACAGATTCCTCTACGTACTGGGCGGCTGCGGCCTGCAATTCCTGCTCGCGAAGGCCTGCGTAAATCTGCACCATCTCACCGCATATCTGGAGTTCGCTGACGCTTCCGGCACGGTAGGCGCGATGGCGGGTATCGATCCAGTCGGAGGTGGAACGCGAGACCAGGCCCTGCTCGATGGACCAAACCATAAAGCCGTAGCCCGAGTCACCGCTCCATAGCGTCCCATCGCAGTCAAAGACCGCAACTTTGGGATTAACCCGGAGCACCTTTTGCTCAAATTCCTGGGCGGACCATTTGGGGATTTCAATTTGTGCAGGTATCAAGTGCTTTGCATTCCTTCTCAAAAATCGGTTCACTTCTATTTTCCGTCAAGTTTGGCAGTTTTGCACGTAAACGTTTGCGTAGGATTGTTCAGCATCAAACCTGGGCGAATGGCTGCACCCATTTTCGGGCGAATGGCTGCACCCGTTACTATCGATGCCGCCCGGCGTCTTATTTGCATCGCGGCGCATCAGCCTGCTATATGTGAGCATTCAGCGAGAGATTCCGGAGGGTAGTTTTTATGCGGTGGAAGTGGGTTGCCTCGTGCGTCCTTTTGGCTAATTTGTCTTTGATCGCGATCCCGGTGCACGCGGCCCAGGCGGCTGGACCACCTTCCGCTGCCAGCGCAAGCTCTATTCCTGAGTCGAGTTTGATTCATCCCGAAGACCTGGTTCGACTGCTGAAAGCCGGCGAGAAGACCAGGCCGGAGATTTTGCAAGTTGGGTCGCGCCTCATGTTCTCGCAGGCACACATTCCGGCTGCTGAATTTGCCGGTCCCGGTTCGCAAGCCACGGGCATCCAGTCGCTGGAGTCCGTTGTGACTTCACTGCCCAAGAACAAGCACATCGTGCTTTATTGCGGCTGTTGCCCATGGAATCGCTGTCCGAATGTTGGACCGGCGTACAAGCGTCTGCATGCCTTGGGTTTCACCAACGTGAGCGTGCTCTATCTGCCCAACAACTTTGGCGACGACTGGGTCAACAAAGGGTATCCAGCCATCAAAGGGAAGTGAAACAGAAGGGCAAAAATCGAAAGCGGCGGGGATTTTCGACCCCGGTCTCCGCGCCCGGGAATCATGCACGTCCTGGCGCGCCGGCGGGCGAAGCTGCTTTACGGCAGAATCTGAGGCTAAAGGCCGGTTATGACGAATCGGCGATCGAAAGACTCATCCAACTGGAGCGGGAGAGAGAGCCGGATGCTACGCTCTCGACGCTGATGGAAGCGGCAATCGAGAGATGGGAACGGGAAAACCGATGAACTGGAAGCCGACGGAGGGCGTGCGACCGGGGCGCCGGGTCGTCAACAGGAACACGGCAAGCGGTCATTGCAGGTCTTCTCACCTCCGGTCACTCCTTTGCGGAGCAATCCTGCTTGCCGTGACGACCAAGTCTGCGGTAACTGCTCCCGCACCTGACAGTTTGCTTCACAAGCCAGCGCCGTCATTCGTCCGGAACGATCTATCCAATCAGCCAGTGGATTTGACTGCATTGCGGGGGCATGTGGTGATGCTCACGTTCTGGGCAACCTGGTGCGCCCCGTGCCAGATCGAAATGCCCCATTTTATCGACTGGCAACGCAAATATGGCCATGCCGGGTTGCAGATTGTGGGCGTGTCGATGGATGACGATGCCGGCCCGGTGAAATTCCTGATTGGCAAGCGGGGAACCAACTATCCCATTGTGATGGGCGACGAGAAGCTGGGCATGCAATACGGCGGAATTCTTGGCCTTCCCGTCACGTTTCTGATTGATCGGCGGGGAATCATTCGGGCTCAATACAAGGGAGAGACCGATCTCGAGAGCATGGAACGTTCGATTCAAAACCTTCTCAACACCCGGTGAAAAGTGCATCAATTTCGTACATATTGCTGAAGTTGATTCCTTGATGAACGAGGTACGGGCTGATCAGCAGGGCAGTTTGCGAAGACGCAGAACGCCCATAATCGATCTGTGGACCCAGCTTCGAACCTGACCCTTCTCAAGGATTACCAGTCCTACCTGCGGGTAGAGAAGGGACTGCGTCCACTTACCTGCGAAGCGTACCTGGGCGATCTGCGCACGTTCGCGGAGTTCCTTGAGACACGCCACGGGGTGTTGCTGAATGCCACGCAACAGGATGTCTCGGGCTTGCTTGAACATCTGCGGACACACGGCATCGACTCTCGTTCGGCGGCGCGCAAACTGAGTTGCCTGCGCGGTTTCTACAAGTGGCTGCTGCTTGACCGTCGTATCCATCACGATCCAACCCTGAACATTGAGTCGCCCAAAACGTGGAAGGTGCTGCCGAAGTCGCTGGCTGAGCCGGAAGTGGCGGAGATGCTGGAACGCGCAGCCATGGCAGCCGATCATCCACAGGCCCAGGCCACCGCGCTGCGCGATCGCGCCATTCTTGAACTCCTTTATGCGGGCGGACTGCGCGTTTCTGAAGTCACAGCGCTTAATACCAGCGATGTTTCTCTGGATGCGGGAAGGGTGCAGGTCCGGGGTAAAGGCGATAAGGAGCGCATCGTGCCTCTGGGGCGTACGGCGGTCGAAGCGATCGAGATTTATCTTGGGCGAGGCCGGCCGCACCTGGCGCGCATCAGTTCCGCACGAAAAGATCACGCTGTGCGTCGCGAGACTTCGAGGATGTTTCTTTCTTTGCGGGGCATGCCGCTGACTCGCCAATGGGTCTGGCACCTGGTCAAGCTAGCCGATAGCTCTGCCAGCCCGCACAAACTTCGTCACAGCTGTGCAACCCACATGGTGGAGCACGGCGCCGACCTGCGCAGCGTTCAACTGATGCTGGGCCATGCCGATATCTCGACCACGCAGGTCTACACCCACCTTGCTTTGGGGCGTCTAAAGGCTGTACACCGGCAGCATCATCCCCGTGCAAATCGGGTGCAGGCTGAGATCAATCAGCCAGTTCCAATGAGTTCGCAGGCAAGCGAAGCCAGGGGCAAAGATAGCGATGCCGATGCCATTGAGGTGACGGCGTGACAGACGGTGAGGAACCGCAGCCGCCTTCGATCCTTGCTCAACTCGTTGATCAGTACCTGCGGGTACTTGCCAACGAACGCGGCTCCTCTCCTCATACGTTGCGCGCTTACGAGCGGGAACTGGGCGATTTCGCGCGATACGTCGGGGAGCAATTTGGGAATGAGCAGAGGGCGGCTGCCATCGATCACATCCATATTCGCAATTATCTGGGCAAGCTCTATGAACGAGGACTCTCCAAGGCTTCAACGGCCCGCGCCCTTGCATCCATTCGGGGTTGGTTCAAATGGCTGGCGCGGACAGGACACGTGGAGCAGAATGTAGCTTCGCTGGTCGCCACGCCGCGTTTACCGAAACACCTTCCCCGGGTGCCGTCCATCGAGCAGATGAACCGCGCCGTGGAGCAGGTTGGCAAAGACGCGGCCAGTTGGCCAGCGCGCGACAAGGCCATCCTCGAACTACTTTATGGATGCGGCATCCGCAACGCAGAACTCACCAGCCTCAACCTCAACGACATCTATTGGGCGCAGGAAGTGATACTGGTGCGCGGAAAAGGACAGAAGCAGCGCTATGTCCCGCTGGGGGATGCGGCCGCACAAGCCGTGCGAGCCTACCTGTCCGAGCGGGCGGCGCTTCTGGCAGCAGCGAGTGAAGGCAAAATACGCCACCATACGCCGGCGCTTTTCATCAATCTTCAACTGCGCGGACTAAGCAAACCCGGCGGAGAGGCGCGCCTCACCACGCGCAGCGTAGGCCGCATCGTTAAACGGGTGGCGATCCTACGCGGCCTTTCCTCCGACGTGCATCCGCATACGTTGCGCCACGCCTTCGGCACCCACCTGCTGGAAGAAGGCGCTGACCTGCGCGCGATCCAGGAGCTGCTCGGCCATGAACGGCTGTCAACGACCCAGCGTTATACGCAACTGACCACCGCACAACTGACGCAGGTCTATGACAAAACGCACCCGCGCGCGAAGTAGCGCATAGCTCAGATCCGCGTGGATTTGTTCAATTCGTTCGCCACTTCCGATAGCATCTCGATCTTCAGTTTGCGATCAAGAAGCCCCTTGTTGCGCAGATAGGTTTCCATATTCACGACGGAATCCAGGGCATGACGGCGATGCGTAACAAGTCCGTTTGTTCCTTTATCCGAGGTCAGCCGAAAGGCCTTGCACTCGATCAGTGTGGGGCCTCGTCCATGCCTGGCCCGGGAGATGGCCTCATTGGCCACTCGATAGACTGCGACCACGTCATGGCCATCGACTGTAATGCCAGGAAAATAAGGAATTTCAGTCACATTCCTGGATGTATCGATCGTGCGGGTTCGCTCTGCGCGGGCAGGCTTGCCGATCGGTTGGTTGAGGAAGATGATCGGCAGTCCATGAAGCGTAGCAATCTGCATTGCCTGGTTCCATGCCTCATTCTCGCCATCGAAGTTGAAGACCACCGCAATGTTCCCGTTCTTCCCGGTCTTGTTGGCCAGGGCGGCTCCGAGGACCGTATGCAGCATGGGTTGGATTGACCCAGTTGGCCTGCTTCCGTTGCGCTCTGCCGCGCCGTTGCGCGAATGTGCGGAACTGTCCCGCGGCTGCATTCCATCCGTGCCGAGCGCATGCAGGCGCGTTTCAATCGATGCCGCCTTGAGAAATCCAGGCACGAGGCTATGGCCGGCGCAACTCACGATGTCTTCTGAACCGAGATCGATCGTGACTCCGACAGTTCCGGCCTCACGGCCCTTCAAAGAACCCATGCGCCCATTCGAGAGTGGCTGTTGAGTGGCGATCATTCGGATTTTGAGAAGGTTCGTATAGAGGGCGAGCAACTTGTCATTTGATATCAGTGTAAACCCGTTCTTCTCCGCCGGCACGACAGACGCTTCGTCCGCACCCGTTCCTTTACTCTTGTTCCCCATCGTCTTCCCAGACTCCGTCGTTCTCGCTATCGATTTCTGCGATTGTAAACGGATGCGCTCTTCCATGCGTCGAAGGAATGAAGGAATTGAGTGCCTTCTTTCTGGTTTCCGTCATTTCAGGCAATAGCTACGCAGCCATCCTGGCTTGGACTACAATTCAAACGACCGTGAACCGAGGTGTGGGCATGAAGGTCATTCGATTAACTGCTCCCGTTGTGGTTTGGCTCCTGGTTCTTGGCTTGGCGCAAAGTAAGCCCAAGAAGCCGGAGGTCTCGGCCGTTTTCCAAAATGCCCGATACGTCTATGTGGAATCAATCGACGGGGACGCACTGCGGCCCGACCTCTTTCCTGAGGATCGCCAGGCCATCTACGACGTGGAAAACAGCGTTCGGGACTGGAAACGGTACGCGTTGACAATTCGCCGCAGCGAGGCCGACCTGGTATTTGTGGTGCGCAAGGGGCGCGTTGCCGCTGTGCAGCCACGAGTGGGAATTTCCGGTGGATCACGAACGCAGCCGGGGCAGAGCCCAAATCAAAACCCGGACAGTAATTTTCCCAATCAAGGCGGCAGCGCGACTGAAGTTGGGGTTCGCTCCGAGGTCGGTCCCGAACAGGATATTCTCCGCGTCTTCACGTTGACGCCGGACGGAAAGCTTTCGGGTCCGGTGTGGTCGCGTGAACTGGATGGGGGGCTCGATGCACCTTCAGTGATGCTGATGAAGCAGCTCAAAGCCGCAGTGGAACAGGCGTATCCGCCTGCACCTCCAGCCCCGAATCCCACGCCGTAATTCCCCCTGCCCGCAGCCGAAGTCCTTAAGTCGAATAGTCCGCGTTGATGTGGACGTATTCGGCTGTCAGATCCGTGGTCCAGAAAACGCAGGACCCGGTTCCCTGGTTCAGCTCGATAGCGATGGAGAACTCCGTCTGCTGCAGATAAGCGTGCGCGGCAACTTCATCAAACTCGGCCGCGCGCCCTCCATCGCGGCAAATTCGCTGTTCGCCAAACCAGATGTCGATGCGCTCCGGATCGATCTCAGCGCCCGAATAGCCGATCGCCGCCACTAGCCTGCCCCAGTTCGGATCGGACCCGGCCCAGGCTGTCTTTACCAGCGGCGAATGGGCGATTGCCTTCGCCACCTTCAGTGCATCCGCGTCGGTTGCCGCACCGTCAATGCGCAGTTCCACGACATGCGTGATGCCCTCGCCATCTGCAACAATCTGCCGCGCCAGCGACGTGCACACCTGCGTGAGCGCGCCCGCGAACTCGCGATTGCCCGCTTCGATTTTCGCTCCGCTCGCTCCCGACGCCAGCAGCAGGACCGTATCGTTCGTGGAGGTATCGCCGTCGACCGAAATCCGGTTGAAGCTCACTTCGATGGCGCTGCGCAGATAGCCATCCAACACCGTCGCGGCGATTTCCGCGTCGGTCATTATGTACACCAGCATGGTGGCATGGGGCACCAGTTGCGGGTGAATCATTCCCGAACCCTTGCAGGTAGCGGCAATCCGAACCTCCACGCCCTCCACTTCGATGCGGGCAAAGGCCGTCTTCTCGACGGTGTCCGTGGTGATGATGGCTTCCGCGACTTGCTGAAAATGGTCGGACTCCGCACCGAGCTGTTCAGACAGGGACGGCAAAGCGGCAATCAGTTTCTCGGCCGGCAGAGGCACTCCGATGATGCCCGTCGATGACGGAAATACTTCCTGCGGCGAGCAGCCAACCACCTGGGCCACGGCGGCGCAGGTCGCGAGGGCCGCCTCGATGCCGGCCAGTCCTGCGGCGCAATTGGCATTGCCGGCGTTGATTGCCACCACCTGCACCTTGCCTCCCGTAGCGCGCAGATGCGTCTTGTCGACGATGAGCGGCGCGGCCGTTACGCGGTTGGCGGTAAAGGCAGCAGCCGCATTGGCAGGAACATCGGCCACGATCAAGGCGAAATCCGTGCGCCCGCTGGCTTTGAGCCCCGCTTTGGCTGCGCCAAAACGAAAGCCCTTCGGTATCAAAAACTGTGAGATGTCGCTCATGGCTCCGCGTCTCCAGTGGTTGGTCTTCTTCACCGGGAGATTGGTTTCAATCCTTTAATCTAGCAGGTGGGGGATGGATGACGGAGAGCGAGTCGAAACAGCAGGAAATCGGGCAGCCCGATCAATTTCTTGACCTTGAGCATGTCAATGTCGCGCGCGGCGATCGCGTCGTGCTGCACGATGTCAATCTCCGCATCCGCGCCGGTGAGCATGTTGCCATCCTCGGCCCGAACGGCTGCGGCAAGTCGACATTGATCTTCACCATCACCTGCCAGATTTACCCCATCGTGCTGCCGGACATGAAGGTGCGCATCTTCGGCCGCGAACGATGGGACCTGACCCAGCTCCGCAAGCATTTCGGCGTGGTGGGCTCAGGCCTGCTGGGCACGGAACTGCCGGGCGAGCGCACCGCGGTCACCACGGGTCTCGATGCCGTCATTGCCGGCTTTTTCTCCGCATCGACCTTGTGGCCCAATCTTCACGTCACCGAGGAAATGCGGGCGCGCGCCGTGGAGGCACTGGAGCGCATTGAAGCGCTGCACCTTGCTCAGCAACTGGTGGGCGAAATGTCTGCCGGAGAAAAGCGCCGCATCCTCATCGCCCGCGCCCTGGTGCATCGTCCCCGCCAACTGCTGCTCGATGAACCCTCGAATGCACTTGATCTTGCCGCCCAGCGCGACTTGCGCGAAACCCTGCGCCGTCTCGCTTCCGAGGGAACCGGGCTGGTCCTCGTCACCCACCACCTGGGTGACATTCTTCCCGAGATCGAGCGCGTCATTCTCATGCGCGACGGGCGCATCGTCGCGGATGGTCCGCGCGCGGAGCTGCTCAACGAATCCACCTTAAGCAACCTGTTCAAAATTCCGGTGCGCATCGGCCGCGACGACGACTGGCTGCATAGCTGGTAGCAGTGTGGTGGTCGTGCGCCGGTACCGGGTTCTCATTCCGCGGTGGGGCTGGCTTGCGGCCTGCGTGCCATGCAACTCGCCCGGCATGGCGCAATTCGTCTTCGCCATTCATCCTGAAAAAATACGGGTTATCTAAACTCGACTCGCAGCGTATCCGGCCGTGACTGGCTCAACAGCTTTTGCAGTGGCAACCGCCAACCCCAGACAAATCGCGATCAGAGTCTCGACGATGACCGGTCCCGCGAACAGATACATGGACGCAATCGCTGCGACCGCCAGGTAGGCAAGCATGAATGAAGTCAGGATGGGCCGCAGGCGCACCGCATCTGTTTTGGCCAGCGTGCCCAATTGCCAGAACACAATCGCCTCCACAGTCAGGAAGATGGTGACCGCAAGTCCCATCCCTCGCAGGAATTCCCAATAGCTGCGCGTCACGCCCATCACTGCGAACTCGTTCGCCTTCATGATGGCGAGCGTTGTCGTAGCGACTCCGGGCACAGGTTTTCCGTATACGCCGCCCACCGTGTGCAGCGCCGCGTGGATCAGGGTCATTACGCTTGCAATGCGTAAGAATATCGTGGGTTTCATCGGATCGTTCTCCCTATCTCAAATGTTTTGATCGAACCTCAGTTCACTCTGCGTGCTTGGCTGCTTCGCCGCGCTCAAGAGCCTTGGCAAACTCGGCCAGGATGCCGCTCCATGCGCCGGGACCATCAAAGAGCGCGCGCAACTGCTGATATCCTTCGCCGTGGCGTTCCAGCTTGCTGTGCTCCAACTCCACCAGAGTCGTTCCCGGACCTTCGGCTGAGAAGCGAATCTCCACCTCGCTCGCCTTCGCGATATCAGGGTCAAATTTCCAGTCGGGACTATCGTGCCCAGGTCCAACGTGCCAGGAAAAAGTCACGCGATGCGGAGGATCCCAAGCCAGCACCTGGCCCCAGTCGCAGAGTTTGCCGTTCACATCGCGCTCATACCAGCGGCCGCCCACGCGCGGCTCCACAAAGATCGCTTCAAACGGTGTACTGCCGATGTGGTGCGTGGCGGGCCACCACGTTTCCATGCGCTCCACAAAGACAGAGAAGGCGCGCTCCACAGAGGCCTGCACGCGCACGCTTTTACGAACGGCGGCTTCTACGATTGTGTTTGACATGCTTTCCTCCTGAATCTGATTCTTCCGCGACGGTTTGAAATGCGCTCAATGCATGGGTCCACATTTGATCAAAATGCGCGCGCAGGCGGGCCACGCCCTCCGGATCAAGCTGGTAGAGACGGCGTGTTCCGGCCTTGGTATCCAGGACTAATCCCGCATCCTTCAGCACCTTCAAATGCTGCGACACGGCGGGCCTGCTGACGGGCAGCATCTGCGCCAGTTGATTCACCGCGATGGGGCCGCCGGATAGCTTCTGGAAGATGGCCATGCGGGTCGCATCGGCCAATGCATCCAGGCCGGATTGTAGGTAAGTATCCACTTACCGTAAGCTAGCACGAACCAATACGCGCGTGTCAACATAAAAAATCCGCTCCCTGCAGCTTTCAACAGCATCCTCGCGACTCGTGTTACCATTCCGGCACATGGCTCTCTCTTGAGCCGTCCCCAAGGAGGTCTTCATGAGTGGTTACTCCAGACGTGATTTCATCCGCACCGGCATCGCTGCGGGAACCCTTGCGAGCGTCGGCACTCTGCCCGTGCAAGCGGCTCGTACCGCAACCGATAAGGTCACACTCGGAAACTCCGGCCTGCAGGTCACGCGCCTTGCCTTTGGTACCGGCAGCAATAACGGCCATGTGCAGCGCGCTTTAGGACAGGAACAATTCACCAAGCTGGTGCGCTACGCATACGACCGCGGGATTCGCTTTTTCGAAACCGCCGAAGCCTATGTCACGCCCGCCATGCTGGGCGAAGCCCTCAAGGGAATTCCCCGCGACAGCTATCAGCTCATGACCAAGGTGACCACCGACCCGGGCGCCGATCCCCTGGCGCGGTTTGATGAGATGCGCAAGACCTCGCAGACTGAATACTTCGACATCATGCTCCTGCATTGGCAGCACACGGGCAACTGGATGGCCGAGACGTCGCGCTGGCAGGACGGCATCCTTGAAGCGCAGTCAAAGAAAGTCATTCTCAAGCGTGGTGCGTCGGTACACGGTCTGCCCGCCTTGCGCCTGGTGCCGGGCAACAAGTTCCTTGAAGTTGCCATGATTCGCATGAACCACAATGGCACGCGCATGGACGGCGCTGTGCCCGACGACAACAATCCCGGCAATGTGTCCGAGGTTGTGCAACACGTCAAGCAGGTCAAGAAGGAAGGCATGGGTGTCATCAGCATGAAGCTGGTGGGCGACGGCAAATTCACCCAGCATGAAGACCGCCTCGCGGCCATGAAGTTTGCGTTCCGCAATGCCGGCATCGACTGTGCCACCGTCGGCTTCAAGAGCCCGCAGGAAGTGGATGAAGCCATCAGCAACATGAACGCGGCATTGGCATAGCGCTTGACGCTGCCCCCTTTCCCGCGATACTTTGTGTTTACACGGGAAAGGAGGTTGATCCAGCTGATGCAAAGTGAATGTTCCAGTTGTTTCGTACGTGAGGTGACTGAGGCCTAGGGCATCGCGCCCCAAGCCCCAAGTAAGCCCTAGCGGCTGATCAAACCGCCGGGCCCTGGCACTCGCGGAAGCGCGATGGCCTTAGTCCAATCCCAACAGTCCACCGGCAAAGGCCTGGGAAATATTCCAGGCCTTTGTTGCGTTTGTTCATTTTCAGCGCACTTCTTTTGAGCTTAGGAATTCTTGAAAGGACCAGTTCACGAATCCGCGAAAGCACCTTCTGCTGTGAGCGCGCTGGAGAGCACCACCTGGTTCCTTCCCTTGTGCTTTGCGCTGTACAGCGCCTGGTCGGCCCTCTGAAGCAATAGGTCGGCGCTCTCGCCATCCTGCGGATAGACCGCAATGCCAATGGAGACGGCGAAGTCACTGGCCACCAAGCGTCCCAGCGGAACATACAGGCTGTTCACTGCGCGGCGAATGCTCTCGGCACGGTCGTCTGCAGTCTGGGCATTCAGGTCAGGAAGAATAATGGTGAATTCTTCGCCGCCGTAGCGGCACACGATATCTTCCGGACGTGTATTGGACTGGAAGATTTCGGCGATGGCTTTCAGCGCGGAGTCTCCCGCCGCATGGCCGTGTTGATCATTGAATCGCTTGAAATGATCCAAATCAAGCATGAAGACGGCCAGGGACTGGTTGCGTCGGTTGGCCCGGGATAACTCTCGTTCGAGCGATATCTGCATGAAATGGCGATTGAACAAGCCCGTGAGGGGGTCGCGAATGGACTGATTTTCGAGCCTGGTGCGCAGGTTCAGCGTGGCGATGGACATGCCGGTGATCTGGAGCAGTTGTCGCAAACCGTCTGTATGCTTCTCGACCGATTGCACTCCGTCGTCGGTGGCGCACTGGATGTAAATCATTCCCAGAGTGTTGCCGTGCGCGACCACCGGGCGGCATAAGTAGCGCTCCGGAGCTTCCCCCGCAAAATGAGTGCAATGGATCTCCGAGAGGCCCGGCCGACGCCACCGGGGCTGTCCTGAACGAAGTCCGCAGCAGGCCTCTGGCGGGTTGAAATCTTCCAGTGCACTTTCTCCCCACTTCGAAACGACTTCCACCGCGTGGCGTGAGTTGTTCATGATGCAGAGACAGCCGCTCGTGGCAGGAAAGAGGCGGGAGAAGCTATTCGCCGCGGATTGATACACCTGCTCCACATCGACGCAGAGCTGCAGCTCATCTCGCGCGGAGGTCAACAGTTTTGACTCATAGGCACGATCTTCCAGTGCTTTCACGCTTTGAGCCAAACGCTCGTTGGCCTGCATGGTCTTGGTGTCCATGCGCTGGCGCCTCTGCGCGTCGCGCAGAAGAAAGCTGAACAGCACAATTGAAATCATCAAAGAGACCGCAACGTATGCGATCTCGAAGCTCACGGAGGTAAAGGAACTATGTTGTGAGCCCTGGTTGCGCTCCTTAAGCAGCAGTTGTTCGCGGTCTGTCAACAGGGCGATGGTTTGCTGGCACCGTTGTATCTGGAGTTCGGGAAGCGTCGATCGCGGTGTGAAAGTGTTCAAAATCTGCTGCAGTTCGTTGGCGCAGGCGGTGAGGCTTTGAACGCTGGACAACTGCGTGGAATTATCCGCAACAAGCAACCCGACGCGCGTCGAAGCGGTGCCCAACAGGTTGGCTCCGGTGCGGGCGCGATTGAGCAGATCCTCGTCGCCTGTAGACAGGTACAGGCGCGCGTTCGATTCGATCCGTTCGGTCAGAAAGGAAGCGCGCTGCAAGGCGAGAAGGACGTCTTGGGTGTGCTGTACCCAGTTGGCGGCGGCGATTAGACGCTGCGTGTTTCCATAGACGAGCGCCCCCGCGCCCACAATGAACAAGGTAGCTGCAAGGGCCGCAACGATGAGTTGGGTCACGGTCGAGTTTCGTTTAATCTTCGACGACCTTGAAGAGTCCATTGTTTTAGCGAGAAAGCCGGGAAAATGTGACTAGATAAGGGGCTGAAACTATAGTACTTGAGGATCTACGACTTGGCATTTATTTTTAGCGGGACCAAAATGAGGGGTTCCTGATTTACAGATGGCGCAATTTCAGGATTGCGCCATCTCGAATTGACTTGCGCGAAGCTTTGGAAGCCCTACGCTGGTTAGCTGATCTCGATCACATCGTTGTTTTTGGCCGCCGCCGCTTCGGCACGCTCCATCAACTTTTGAGCGATGGCATAGAACTCCGCCGCCTGCGGGCTCTTGGGACCGGCCAGCGCAACGGGAAGACCCCGGTCGCCGCCTTCGCGAATGGCGGGAACCAGTTCGATCGAGCCCAAGAAAGGAATGTTGAACTGGGTCGCCGTCCGCTCGGCTCCGCCTTTAGAGAAGATGTCGATCTCATGGTGGCAGTGGGGGCAGGTGAAATGGCTCATGTTCTCGACGATGCCCAACACATCGACGTTCACCTGGCCGAACATTTCGAGGGCCTTGCGCGCATCCTGCAAGCTGACGTCGCTGGGGGTCGATACCACAACCGCCCCGGTAAGGGGCACCGTCTGCACCAGAGAAATCACCACGTCGCCGGTGCCTGGAGGCAGGTCGACGACGAGGTAGTCGAGCTCGCCCCAATCCACCTGCTGCAGAAACTGGCGGATGATCTGGTGGAGCATGGGGCCGCGCATGACCAGCGGCTTGTCGCCCGGCGATATGTAGCCGATGGAGATGGTCTTGATGCCGTGGGTGAGATTGGGAATAATCTGGTTGCCCGGGCCCACGACCGGCTGCTGCGACGAGCCCATCATGAGCGGCACATTGGGTCCGTAGATATCAGCGTCGATGAGACCCACGCGCTGGCCGAGTTTGGAAAGCGCGATGGCCAGATTCACGGCGACCGTGGTTTTGCCGACCCCGCCTTTGCCTGATCCGATGGCTACGATCTTCGAGACACCCGGAAGAGCCACGGGCGAGGGCATGGCTTGAGAATGGGCCATAGGTAGTGTTACTCCTTTTCGGTCTATGTTGCGTGAAGTTACGATTGGGCGAGTTCCGTTTCCTTTTGATCGGCGAACGTGATCTTTGCCTGTTTGCGCCGCAGGGCTTCGGCCTGGCGGTACTCGCGCCGCCGCAACGCGCCCTCGTAGCGGCGCAGTTCGTCGGCGGTCACTGGCTTCAAGTCCGGAACGTGAACGCGCTGGCCGGTTCGATCGATGGCGACGAACACGAGATAAGCACTGGCCACGTGCAGCAGGACACCGGTCTGGGGATGTTCCACCCATACCTTTACGCCCACTTCCATGGAAGTGGAAAACGCCCGGTTGACCCGGGATTTAAGAATTAACAAATCGCCAACGTGTACGGGCTGGATGAAGTCGATGTGATCCATGGCGGCAGTGACGACATGGGTGCGGGAATGGCGGTAGGCGGCCATGGCGCCGGTTAAGTCAATGAAATGCATGAGCCGGCCGCCCAAGAGATTGCCCAGAGTATTGGTGTCGTTGGGCAGAATGATCTCGGTCATCTCCGATTGGGAATCGGATACCAGGCGGGGGGCCGCGCTGTTTTGAGTGGAACTCATTTTCTGCTTGCTCCGTTCTCGCGTTGCCAGAGTCGCCACGGTTGGGCTCCTTTCCGGCTACAATGGAAAAGGCGGGGGCCGTTCGACCGGGGACTACCATTCCAGTTTCGGCAATCGCCGCCAAATACGCAAATTTGTACGGGGTGAGGCTGCCCGCACTTGAGCACAATGGACAAAATCGCAGGACTCAAAGAGATTCTGGCGCTGGATCCGAAGAACAGCTTCGCGCGCTATGGCATCGCGGTGGAACTAGCCAGTCGCGGAGAGGTCGATGCGGCGATGGCGGAGTTCGACAAGCTTCTCTCCATCGATATCGACTACACGGCCGGCTACTTCATGGCCGCTCAGACGTTGTCCAAGGCGGGACGAAACGCGGAAGCCATCGAACGTCTGAAGGCCGGCATCAACTGTGCCGCGCGGACCGACAACCGTCATGCTCTCAGCGAGATGCAAGGCATGCTTGACGAGCTCGACCGATAACCGGGCGCCTTTTGTTGTTGTGACTTTCGGCACCCGTGACGTGCCCTAGGTGACGGGCGGCTGATCTTTTGCTCTCTTTTTAAACTTGTCCGCATCTATACTGTTTATATGCCGAAGTTTTCTATTGTTGTTCCGTTCCACAATGAAGAAGAGAACGTTACAGCCCTTTATGCCCGCCTGAAGCAAATCATGGAGCAGATCGGTGACTCGTTTGAACTGGTCCTTGTCGATGATGGATCGAACGACCGCACCTATAAGCTTCTGGAAGAGATTGCAGCGGTCGACAGCCGCGTGCTGGTGGTGAAGCTGCGCCGTAACTTTGGTCAGACTTCGGCGTTGGCCGCGGGGTTCGACAATGCATCCGGCGAGTTCATCCTTTCGATGGACGGCGACCTGCAGCACGATCCCAACGAGATTCCCAACTTCCTGGAGAAACTCGAAGAGGGGTATGACGTGGTCTCGGGGTGGCGCAAGGAGCGCATCGACAACTTCGTGATGCGGCGCTTTCCGTCGCGCTGCGCGAACTGGCTGATGGCCAAGCTCTCGGGCGTGGATATTCATGACTTCGGCACCACGTTCAAGGCATACCGGCGAGAAGTTATCCAGAACATTCCTCTGTATGGCGAGATGCACCGCTTCATTCCCGCGCTGGCGAGCTGGTACGGCGCCTCGATCTGCGAAATTCCCATCAAGAATGTGGCGCGCGAGCGTGGCAAGAGCCACTATGGCATCAGCCGCACGTTCCGCGTGTTCTTCGATCTGCTCACCATTCGCTTCCTGCTGAAGTACATGAGCCGGCCGCTGCACTTCTTTGGCAGCTTCGGCGCATTGGGCATCCTGGCGGGCAGCATTCTTTCCATGATGTTGCTGGTGCTGAAAGTAATGAATCCTCATCAGAGTGTGATGGACCAGCATGGACCGATGTTCGTCATCGGCGGCGTTCTGATTGTGGCGGGAATCCAGATGCTGGCAATCGGCCTGCTCGGGGAATTGCAGGTTCGCCACTACTACACGAATCAGCAGCGCACGCCGTACGCCATTGACCGCATTGTCAGGCTGCGCACCCCGGAAGAGCCGAGCATCCTGTCCGACCGCAGTGACGGAAACTTTTTGAACTAGGATTCTGGGAACAGGGATCAGGGTTTCAGAAATGAAAGCGCCCCGCCGAGGAATCAATCCGTGCGGGGCATTGTTTTTGACAGGAACACCCATCCCGACTGGCCCCACACTTCCGACTGCTGATCTCTGATCCCTGATCCCTGTACTTGCAGTACCCCACCCTTTCGGTGCATTCTTGCACCTGTCATGAAAGCAATCCAGATTCGTACAACGGGCGGCCCTGAAGTGCTTGAGCTGGCCGAGTTGCCCATCCCACAGCCGGGACCCGGGCAAGTATTGATCCGCGTTGAAGCCATTGGCGTCAACTTCATCGAAATCTACTTCCGCAAAGGCCAGTACAAAGCGGCGCTGCCGCTGATTCCAGGAAGCGAGGCCTCCGGCACCATTGAGGAGCTCGGCCCGGGAGTGACGGGCTTTGCCGCGGGCGATTCCGTGGCCTCGGTGGCGGTGCTGGGCAGTTATGCCGAGTACGCCCTGGTTCCCGCGGCCCAACTTGTGAAGGTGCCTGACGGGCTCAGTCCCGAGAAAGCCGCAGCCGCCATGCTGCAGGGAATGACGGCGCACTATCTTGTCCACTCCACCTATCCGCTCAAAACCGGCGACACGGCGTTAGTCCATGCCGGTGCCGGCGGGGTCGGACTGCTGCTTACGCAGATGGCAGTTCGGCTAGGCGCCCGCGTGATTGCCACCGTGTCCACCGAAGCCAAGGCGGAACTGTCGCGCGAAGCCGGCGCCTCCGAAGTCATTCTTTACACCGAGAAGGAATTCGAGCCCGAGGTGAAGCGCCTTACCAATGGCAAGGGTGTCGATGTGGTCTACGATTCAGTGGGCAAGACCACGTTCGAGAGCAGCCTCAACTGCCTCCGTCCGCGCGGTCTGTTGGCGCTGTTCGGCGGCTCCAGCGGCGCGGTGCCGCCCTTCGATCTGATTCAACTGAGCGGCAAGGGATCGTTGTTCGTGACGCGGCCCACGCTATGGCACTACGTGGCTACGCGCGCGGAATTGGAATGGCGTGCCGGCGATGTCCTGGGCTGGGCCGCCAGAGGGGAACTCAAGCTTCGCACCGAACATGTGTATGCACTCACCGATGCTGCTCAGGCACATCGCGATTTGGAAGGCCGCAGCACAACAGGGAAGATTCTGCTGGAGCCGTAAAAAGCAGGGATCGGGGTCAGGGCTCAGTTGGTTCATGCTGAGGTGGGGCAAACATCGGTGCGGCCATTGGGGAAAGACGTAAATGGAACGAATCAAGATTGGTGCAAACGATCGTGTGTTTGTGCTTACCGGCGCAGGCATCAGCGCGGAGAGCGGATTGGCCACGTTTCGCGCCTCCGACGGATTGTGGGCCGGCCATCGTGTCGAAGACGTATGTACGCCGGAAGCGCTCGACGAAAATCCCGCGCTGGTGTGGCAGTTCTATTCGGAGCGACGGTCGCAGGGCGCAAAGGCTGAACCCAATCCCGCCCACATTGCTCTGGCCGAATTGGAACTGAAGCTGCGCGATCGTTTTTTTCTATGCACCCAAAACGTCGATGATCTGCATGAGCGCGCAGGTTCGGTGCGCCTGGTTCATATGCATGGGGAACTTGCCAAATCGCGATGTGAAGACGAGTGCGGCCGGGCCCCCGTCGAAGATCGCACCGTGTACGAGAGCCTCGACGAGGTGATGCGCTGCCCCTGCGGCGCTCGCCTGCGCCCGCACATTGTCTTTTTCGGCGAGATGCCGCTGGAGATGAATCGCATCGAGCGCGAGATCGACAAAGCCAACGTAATGGTGGTCATCGGCACCTCCGGGTCGGTATATCCCGCGGCCAACTTTGTGAACTGGGCCCGCCACTCCGGCGCCAGGACCGTCTACATCGGGCCCGAGCGGCCGTTGAATGGGTCCGCTTTTTCAACCATCGTCGAGGGTAAGGCCGGTCAGGTTCTGCCGGGTTTGTTTGAAGTTCAATCAAGTTAGTCCACGACGGCTGGCTCGATCAAAAATGAAAGCGATAGCGTAATTCCGCCGAGAACATGCGCGGGTCGTTGTAGTGAAATCCGCCGATGGTTACCGAATTATCCAGCAGGACGCGATGGTTGGTGACATTGATCGCGTTGACTGCGATCTTCCATTTCTCTCCGAATCCATGTCCTGCCGATGCATCGAAGGTGGTGTGCACGGGAAGATAGTTTCCCTGGTAAGGTCCAGCGCCGGAGCCGGCCAGTCCGTTAACGAAGCCGGATCCATAGTAGACATTGCTGGAAAACCACGTGTGCGCGGGCAGGCTGGCGGTGAATCCGGTATTCAGGGTATTGCGTTGGTCGTGGTCTACCGGAGTGTAGGAAAAATCCGGCGGTGTGCAGGCAGGATCGCCCGGCAGGCTGCACGTGAAGCCGCCCACTATCGCCCCTCGTTGTTCCGCGATCTGGTTGGAATACGTCACATGCATCTGTCCGATCCGCGCAATCTGCGGAGTGCGCAGAGTCATCTCCCACGCCCGCACCAGTGCTCCATCAACGGCAATCGGGAAGTACATATTCGACTCGCCGAGATTGGAGTGATCGAGGAAATTATTGATGCGGTTCTTGACGGTGGAGACGTCGAGCAGCCAGCCTTTCAACGGAATCTGAATGCCGAACTGATGTTCTTCATCGCGCTCCGAGCGCAGCGGTGTGAACGTGTTCTCCCCCGAAGGCAGGTTCGAAGCGTAGTTGAGAGCCGAACTGGAGACGGTCTCGAGCGGGGCGGGCTGGAAGAAATGTCCATAGAAGCCGCGCAAGACCCAATGCAGGCGCGGGATCTCAACTGTTGCACCGATGCGGGGATAGATGGCCGACTCATTCAGGCTGCCGCGCAACACGGTGAACCGCTCGCCGCCGAGGATGGTAACGTAGCGTCCGATGTGCAGATGGTCGGAGAGATAAAACTCGATCAGCCCCGCATTGGTGGTTGCCGTGGCATTCGGTTGCGACGGCGCAGACCCATCGTTGACGCGAGCGCCGAAAAGATCGTTCTCTCCCTGCCAGAACGAATAAAGTCCGGCAGAAAAATTGTTATGGCTGAGGTCGGCATGGACGTCTGCCTGACCCCCGACGTAATTCGATCCCTGGTGCCATGTCGTAGCAACCGGCTGATCGTTGGCGGGTGAATCGTAGTTCGCCTGATTGTAGTGATAGAAGGGTGCGGCCGAAAAGATGAACTTCGGAGTGAAGGTATGCACCCAGTTGGCAAGCAGAAAACCGTCGCGCTCAGTCTGCCCGTCGCGCAGGCCGAACGATTCGTAATACTGGCTGGCCTGCTCCCAGTCGTTTGGGTTGGGATCGTACGGAATCTGAAAAAAGTCCTGTCGATATTGCGTCGTGAAGCGTAACTGGTCCTTGGCGGTCTGGTTACGAATCAGGGAGAAGAAGCCGCTTTCCGAGTTGGTCGCGTCGTGATAGATATTGGCGACCGGGGTAGCCAGTCCGTAATTGGAACGCGAGCCGGTGGCGCTGGCGTACCAGGCCGTCTCAGCGGAGTGATCGCCCAGCGAAAGTTGCGCTTCGCCGGTATAAAGGTTGCCGGCCGTGAGGCGCAGCTCGGCGTCGCGGTTGCGTTCGAATCCGTTGCGGGGCACGATGTTGAAAACACCGTAGGTGCGGTCGCCTTCATCGGCTGAATAACTTCCGCGCTGAATCTCCATGGAGTCGATGTCCTTGGGATCGATCTGCGGCCCGACATTGGATCCGATTTTGGTATTGGGAATCGAAACGCCGTCGATGAGCCAGCTTGTCTGGTGTCCTCCATCCATGTGCAGCATGTCGTGCGTCATGTAGGCGCCGGGAACGTAGTCCGTAATCATCTCCATGCCCAGCGTGCGGCTGGCGCCGGGCGTCTCATCGATGTCAGCGCGTGTGATGAGCGTGGTGGGCGTGACCGAATCGCTGGTCGCGACCATAGCATCCAGACCTTGAACTGTTACGGTCTGCGTCGAACCGGACAACGACAACGCGATGTGCACCACCGGATTCGTTCCCGAAGCCACGGTGATGGCCTGGGTGTAAGTGGCAAACCCCGTAGATTCCACCGCAAGCTTATAGACGCCCAGGGGGGCTTCCGGCAGATCGAACGATCCGGCTCCATCGGTCTCGGTATGCAACGAGTAGTTCGAATTCGCTGCATTCATCTCCACTTTGGCGCCGGCCACGGGCCGATGCTGCGGATCGTGCACGACTCCATGCACGGTGGAGAAGACAGTAGCGTGCGCGGCGATGGATGCTGCAATCAACCAGGCAGTGATGAAAACAGAATTGAGGCGCATTTGAGCGTCGGACCTCGCAGGTAACCAGGGAAGGCGGGCATGCTGGCGTCGCAAGGTAAATCGCGTACGGGCGCCCGCTGCGTGAACCACTGCCGGATCAAGCCACTCTCCAACGAACAGCCATGGCGCCATGCTTCTTGCGCATGGTGCGGAAACTGAATGTTTGAACAGGGACGATCCGCGAAAGGATCAGGCAGTAGCTGTACGGGGCGGACCGCGATCTTCCTGGGTGCGCGGCCGGCCAGAGCAGTCCGACTCCCGCGTCGTGGGAGGAGACAGTCTTCCGGTAAGCTCGCCCGCTTCACGCGCGGACGGATCTGTAATCGCGAAGTGCGGTGCGATGATGGCAGGCGCAGAAGCCGGAAACTGGGGGCACCTGGAGGGAGCCGCCCACGACGGTGTCGAGCCTTGGGTCTGCTCATCCGGCATGGCGCAGTGGTGCGCACCGTGGCGGCGGCAGCAGAAGGGCAGGCGCGACTCGTCGCTCCCGGGCAGCAAAGCCGCAAGCGGGCCCAGCCACAGGAGGAGCATTACCGAAATGGATACGATGCGCCGCATTCTAGCTATCAGTCACTCCAGATCATTTCATTCCTGAAGAAACTCGGCAATCCCCAATTGGTGGGTCAGGTATCATCGAGTCACAGTCTATTTTCATACGCTCATTGCGAGGATACAGATTTGTTTGAAGTCAATGAAGGTATGCGCCCTTTGCGTGTTGCCATTTTCGGATTTGGTACGGTGGGCAGTTCCGTGGCGCGGATTCTTACCGAATCAAAGCCCGAAGGGCTGGAACTGACTCATGTCTTCAATCGGGGCGTGGAGCGCAAGCGCGTGGACTGGACCCCTCCGGGCGTGGCGTGGAGCGATGATGCTGACGCGCTGCTGGCCTCGGATGCGGATGTCATTGTGGAACTTGTCGGCGGCCTTGATCCCGCGGGTAGCTGGGTGCGGCGTGCGTTGCATGCGGGAAAATCGGTAGTCACAGCCAACAAGAAGCTGATCGCCTTTCACGGCGCAGAACTCGAAAAGGTGGCGGCTGCTCATGGCGGCCACCTGAAGTACGGGGCCGCCGTCGCCGGAGGAATCCCGGTCATTCCCGGTCTCGAGCAGGGCCTTGCGGGTGACCGCCTGGAGCGCATCGAAGGCATCCTGAACGGCACCTGCAACTTCATTCTCAGCAAGATGGACGCCGGTGCGGAATACGCGACGGTATTGGCCGAGGCACAGGCGAATGGCTATGCCGAGGCCGATCCCACCGAGGACGTGGGGGGGTTCGATTCCCGCGCCAAGCTGGCCATTCTCATGCGCCTGGCCCTGCGCGTCGCGGTCAATCCCGAAGAGATCGTGCCGCGCTCGATCACGTCGGTCTCCGCCGTCGACTTCAGCTACGCCCACGATCTCGGCTGCACCATCCGCCAAATCTCGCGCGCCGAAAAAACCAATGGCACCGTGGCAGCTACGGTCGGCCCCATGCTCATCGATCTTCATTCGCCCCTTGCCTGGTCGCGCGGAACCGAAAACATGGTCATTGTGAGCGGCCATTATGGCGGCAACGTGGTGTTCTCCGGCCATGGGGCCGGCGGCCATCCCACCGCGGTAGCCGTAGTGAGCGATCTGCTTGCCCTCGCCCACCGTTCACGGCGCGTCGAGATGCCTGCCGCCAGCGCCAATGTCGCCGCGGAATTCGAGGTGCCACACTACATCCGTTTCCTGGTGAGCGACCGGCCGGGAATCGTTGCCGAGATTACCGGCGCCCTGGCCAAGGAGAACATCAACATCCGCGCCATCGTGCAGAAGGCGGGATATCCTCAGCACGCGCTCCCGTTTGTGGTCACCGTCGAGCCATGCAAATCTTCGGCCCTGCAGCGCGCCCTGGACAGAATGCAGACCATGGACTGCCTGCTCGAGCCGCCGCTCGATCTGCAGATGCTGGAATAAATCCGCGGGCTGAAGGTTGGCAATCCGGCGGGTCAGCAAGTTAGCTTAGAGGCGGGGGTCGCATACATGATCGACACGATCTATCGATGTGAAATCTGTGGCATCGAAAGTCAGAAACCAATGCGGTGGATCGTGATCCATTGCAGCGACAAGCAACTCACCATATTTAAATGGACAAAAGAAGCCGCCGATGCGCGCGGCGCCCGCCATTATTGCGGCGAGGGGCATGCCCAGGTATACCTCAGCCGCTGGTTCGAATCCTTTTGCGGATGAAAGCCGTGGGAGTTATCGCCTGGTATGATGCCGTCACTTCACCAAGCGCCAAGTTCTGACCCGGTTGCATCGTAACGCCCGGTCAGAGTTTGCGCCTCACGGTTGCCGGCCCTGTCGACTCGCGCACTACCAGTTCCGGCGCCATGGTAATCTCCGCCGGAAATTCCTGGTTCCGGTTGGCGATCCGTTCCAGCAGCACCTGCGCACCCCGCTTGCCCATCTCCATGAGCGGCTGGCGCACGGTGGTCAAAGACGGCGTGGTGTAGGCCGCCGAAACAATATCGTCAAATCCCACCACCGACACGTCTTCGGGTACTGCGCATCCCGCATCCTTCAGCGCGCGGATGGCGCCGATGGCGGCAATGTCGTTGAAGCAGAATATAGCCGTAAAGTCGCGATTCTTTTCGAGCAGCGCCTGCATCGGTTTATACCCGATCTCGGGCGCCATGGGATGATAGCCGGTCTTCATGGACCAGCCCGCCGTGTCGATGCGGATCACGCACGAGGGATCGATCTTGAGGCCCAACTCGCGCGCCACTTCCTGAATGCTCTCCCAGCGAAATTCCGAATCAGGGATTGCGCGCGGTCCACGCATGAACGCGATGCGGCGATGACCGAGGTCGTAGAGGTGTCGGAGCGCCTGGATGACCGCGCTGTGGTGATCGAGAACGATGTTGGTTACGTTCTCCACCCGGCTGTGCGCCGAGATCGCCACTACGGGAACCGGCAAATCGATGTGGTCGGCGGGCGTGTTCAAAAGCAGAAAACCGTCCACGGCGCGTTCCACGAGCATCCGCGGATACCTTTCGATCAACTCGCGATTCCAGTCATGGCAGGCAGTGAAGAAGAAGTAGTGCGCCGCGGTGAGTTCCTGAACCACGCCGCTCATCACGCTGGTGAAGTAGCCTTCGCTCAAATCCGGCGCCAGTACGCCCACGCTCATCGACCGGCTCTGACGCAGCGAACGGGCAAAGTAGTTGGGCCGGTAATTGAGCCGCTCGGCGGCTTCCATCACCCGCTTGCGGGTTTCTTCAGGGATCGACTTTGCAGACGGAGAGTTATTCAGTACCAGGGAAACCGTGGTCTGGGAAAGTTCTAAATGTTCCGCCAGCATCCGCAGGTTTACGTGTCCCGGCGGTGTAGACGTTGTGGTTTTTACCATGTTGGAATTTGTAACACGATTTACATGCAAGGGTATACTGTCCGCCTTCACAAAGTGTGAAGGCGGACAGGACAGCCAAACCGATTTATTCGGCCTGAATGTGATTCAAGCCGGGCTTGAGGGGCTGCGTCTTGCCGTGGTAGGCGAACTCCCCGGTGAGCGTGGCGGGTAGCGTGATGGTGGCGTCGATTCCCGCGCCTTTCCGTTGATATTTCACTTCGATCAAGCCGCGTGGATGCGGGTACGCCGCAGTGAGGGAGGGCAACTTGCCCAGGTGCGGCGCGATGCGTACCGTCGCGAATCCGGGACTCCCCGGCTCCACGCCCGCAACCAGCGCAAGCAAGTCGTAAATCGGATGCGCAGTCCAGGCGTGCGAGTCCGAGCGCGTATCGCCGGGTATCTCCGGCCAGGTGCTGAAGTGCAGCGGCAGCAACTTGCGCCACGGGTCGAGCGAGTCCAGGTAATCGTCCGCCATCCCTGCGTGTTCGAGTGCCCGCGCCAGGTAGAAGCGGAAATAATACGACGCGCTCAATACGCCGTTCGGCGCAGTGCCGGGCTCGATCGAAACCATCTGCCGCAAAACGTCCTGCTGATGTTCCTTGGGAATTACGTCATAAAGCACCGCCAGGATATTTGCCTGCTGGCTGAACACACTTTGATCCGGATTGTCGGCGATCAGCTTGCGTTCCGCATCCCAGCACTTGCCATAGAGTCCGGTGCGCACATGCGCGGCCCGCTCGCGGTATTGCTGGGAAACGTGCGCATCGCCGAAATGCTGTTCCAGGTCAGCAGCATCGTTCAGCGCGCCCAGGTACTCAAGGGTCGTTACGCACGATTCGCCCTGGGCGTCGTATGTCGGCGTCTCTCCGGTAGAAACCCAGTCAATAAAACTCCACCACGGCAGCTTCTCCAGCAGCCCGTCGGGCCGCTGATGCTTGCCAAACCAGTCCAGCACCGCGCGCGTGCCTCCAATCGACGACTGCACCAGCGCCGTGTCGGGCCGGTACATCCAGTAGTCATGCACCATGCCGATCCACAACAGCGAAAACGTCGGAATATTCTGGGGCAGAGAACTGGGATAGCGGCTGCGGGTGATGCCTTCCGGGATGCGCGATTGATCAAACGCCGTCAGTGCCTGCCGCCCCAGCCGGTCATCGCCGCCCACGCTGTAGGAAATCAGCGCCTGGATGCGCGTGTCGCCGATGTACTGGAGCTGCTCGTAATACGGCGTATCCATATAGGTTTCGTGCGCATCGAGCCGGGCCGTGCGCCAGCTGATCTCCCAGATCTTGTCGAGATCCGGATCGCCGCTCTGCAATTTGGCGCGCTCTTCAAACGGATAGGCGCTGAAATTGGCAGTGAACGACTCCAGCGTCAACGGGTCGTCGCCCGTGGTGATGTCGAGATCCAGGTAGCGCCAGGTGCGCCACCACAGCGGCTCGAAAACCCGATGTGCGCCGCCGTCAGGCAGAAAGCTGTCGTTCAGGCCGAGAGCCTCGCGATTTTCAATGGCATCGCGGTCCCCCTTGTGATGGTTCTTGTCGTAGAGCGCCTCCGCGTAGGTAAGGCGGATCTTGGCCCCCTTGCCGCCGGAGACGGTGAGTCGCGGATAAGCTGTGGTCAGCGCCTTGCGATCGAGCAGCAGATGAACGTGGCGGCCAGCCGGTACGGAATACGGCGACCCCGGAAAATTGACTCCATCCGATTCCGGGTTGGCCGGATCTGTGCGAACGACTTTGCCTACATCGGTTGGCGAATATTCCATGGGCGGCAGCTCGTCGGGCACCAGTCCCCAGAAGTTGTCGCCCTGCGTGTCAGCCGGATGCGCCTTGTTTACCCCGCCAAAGATGCTGTCCCGCATGCGGCTCGCAGCTGGGACCCAGGTCTTCGCTGCATCGTTGGCGCGATTGGCATCCCAGTCATACTTCGCCGCATCGATTTCCTCGCCCGGACCGGCCGCCATGTACTCCTTCAAACTGATGGTGTCGCGATCCAGGGGCTTGTGGCCGCTCTCTACCTCGACTTCCCAGCCGTCGGGCGTACTGATGCCAGCTGCGCCCGTAGCCTCGCTCTCCAGCAGAAACGCGGTACGGTCGCTCATCTGCGCCACAGCGGCATACACGCCCCAGTTCCAAACGGTCGCGGTGATCAGGTTGTCCCCCGCTTTTAGCAAGGGAGCCAGGTCGAACCGCTCGTAGCGCCAGTGGTCCAGATCGCCGCGGGCCGGTCCGTCGCCGACTCGTTTCCCATTCACGAACAGAATGAACCGGTTGTCGGCACTCACCCGGACGACGTAGCTCGCAGGAACGGAGGAAAGCTTCAGGGTGCGTCGAAAATGCAGCACGATGGGATCCCGCAGCGGCGCCGTAGGATGGCTGACCCAGGAGGCCGTCCAGTTATGATGGGGTGGATCGGGAGCCGTCCCTTGTGCAGCGCTGCCGATCGGAAGGGCCGCTATGCCTAAGAGCGTGAACACTGTGAAAGCGCGCATAAATTAATCACCATTTGAATGCAGGGAACCAGCTTATCTGAAAACCCCCTGCCGGCGGGAGAAGCCGGGGAAAGCGAGGAGAAACTTGATTTTTCAGCCCGTATGCGCTTGATTTTGCAGCACTGTAACCTCCCATTCATCTTTCCCGGTTAGCCTGATTAAGGTGATCGACCAAGTGCCTGAGATTCGCATTTCCCAGACTCAATTCCAGTCTGAACCCGGTTCTCCGGCCCCCGAGGCCAAAGAGAAATCCGACGTATCCGAGATTCGCCGCTTTCTCCAGTCGCGCGGCAACTCGGCTATTGCCGACTGGGTGTTCCACGGCCTGATGGTGCTGTGCGCGCTCAGCATCTTCGGCATCGTGGTGCTGATCGCGACGGAATTGGTCAGACGCTCCAGCCTGGCCTGGGCCAAGTTCGGTTTTCATTTCTTCTTCCAGGCCGATCGCGATCCCATCACCCACCTCCCTCAGTATTGGGACCCGGTCAACGGCCACTTCAGCGCTCTGCCCTTCATTTACGGCACCTTGGTTTCGTCCTTCCTCGCGCTTCTCCTGGCGGTTCCGCTGGCCGTGGGTCTGGCCATCTTCCTTACCGAAATGTGCCCGCGCGCCCTGCGTAGCGGACTGGCTTTCCTGACCGAGTTACTGGCGGCCATTCCCAGCATTATTTACGGAATGTGGGCATTTTTTGTGCTCGTGCCGCTGCTGCGCGATCACGTCAATCCCTGGCTCATCAAGAGCGTGGGCTGGTCCGGCCTGTTCAACGACGACAACCCCACTGGCTTGGGATTTGTATCCGCTGGCATCATCCTCGCCATCATGATTCTCCCCATCATCTCTTCTCTTACCCGTGAAGTCATGAGCGCCGTCCCCCACTCGCAACGGGAGGCCGTTCTCGCGCTGGGAGCCACGCGCTGGGAGATGATTCGCATGGGCGTGCTGCGCAATGCGCGCATCGGCATCGTCGGCGCGGTCATCCTGGGACTCGGCCGCGCATTGGGCGAGACCATGGCCGTGACCATGGTGGTCGGCAACAGCCCGGAGATTCACAGGTCGCTGCTTTCCAACGGCAGTTCCATGGCTTCTGTGATTGCCAATGAGTTTAGCGAGGCCAGCAACGATCTGCATCGCAGCGCTCTCATTGAAATCGGCCTGGCGCTCTTCCTCGTCACCATCGTGGTCAACGCACTGGCCCGCATTCTGGTTTGGGCTGTCACCCGGGGCGCATCCCGGCAGGTGAATTGAGGAGCATGCACGTGAGCGAGACGGGCAGCACATTCCGGCCCAAGATGAGGGCCATAACCGATCACCTGGTGACCGGCCTGGCCGTTCTGGCCACCATCCTGGTGGTCGCGCCGTTGGCGTTCATCTTTGTCTATCTCATATACAAGGGCGCCAGTTCGCTGAATTGGGCATTCTTCACCCAGATGCAGAAGCCGCCGGGGGAATTGGGAGGCGGCATGGCTAACGCCATCGTCGGCTCAGCGGTTCTTCTGGGCGTCGCCAGCGTGTTGGGTGTGCCGGTGGGCATCGGCGGCGGCATCTTCCTGGCCGAGTTTGGCCGCGGAACAAAGTTGGCCAACGCCATCCGGTTCACAGCCGATGTACTCAACGGTGTCCCCTCCATCGTGATGGGCATCGCGGCTTACTCGCTGATCGTGATTCCACAGCATCATTTTTCCGCGTTTGCAGGCGGCGTCGCCCTTGGCATCATGATGGTTCCCACCATCACCCGCACGACGGAAGAAATGCTGCTGATGGTTCCTCACGCGATCCGGGAAGCGGCTCTCGGACTCGGCGTGCCCAATTGGCGGTCGGTACTCGCAATTACGTTGAAGACCGCGTCGCCGGGAATTATCACCGGCTGCATGCTCGCGTTTTCACGCGTAGCCGGCGAGACCGCTCCGTTGTTGTTCACCGCTCTCGGCAACTCTTTCTGGAGCACCAGCCTGAATCGCGAGATCTCTGCCTTGCCGTTGCAGATCTATGTCTTTGCTCTCTCTCCGTATGACGACTGGCATCGCATGGCATGGGGCGGGGCTCTCGTTTTGATCGTCTTGATCGTGCTCGCGGTCTCGCTGGTGCGCTACGTAACCAGCCGCGGCGTTTTGAAAGGGGCTAGTTAAGTGGGCGTCGGCATCGAAGTTACGAATCTGAATGCGTGGTACAGCTCCAATCACACGCTGCAGGATATCAATCTGAATATTCCCCCCAATCAGGCTACCGCGCTGATCGGCCCCTCCGGATGCGGCAAAAGCACGTTTGTCCGCTGCCTCAACCGCATGCACGAAACCAATCCCATCGCTCGTGTCACCGGCACGGTGCGCATCGGCGATATGGACATCTATGCGGATGCCAAGCCGGTGCAGATCCGCCGCCGTGTCGGCATGGTGTTTCAGCGCCCCAACCCGTTTCCCACCATGTCGATCTATGACAATGTGGCCTCGGGTCTGAAGCTGAATGGCTACTCCAACCGCCGTGTTCTCGACGAGATTGTGGAGCGGTCTCTCAAGAATTCCGCTCTCTGGGAAGAGGTCAAGGACGACCTGAAGAAGAAATCGGGCGCCAGTCTCTCCGGCGGACAACAGCAGCGGCTGTGCATCGCACGCGCCCTTGCGGTCGATCCCGAAGTCCTGCTGATGGATGAGCCCGCCTCCGCTCTCGACCCGGTTTCGACCGCAAAAATTGAAGACCTTATCTTCGACCTCAAATCGCAGTACACTATCGTGATTGTGACCCACAACATGCAGCAGGCCGCCCGCGTTGCGGAGAAGACAGGCTTCTTCCTCAACGGGCGCATGGTCGAGTTCGATGCGACTCACAAGATCTTCACCAATCCCAGCGATAAGCGCACTGAAGATTACATCACGGGACGGTTCGGATGACACGTAAACGGTTCCAGCAAAGCCTCGACGAGTTGAAAGAAAACCTGCTGGTGATGGCCGGATTCGCCGAGCAGGCAATCCAGCGCGCCATTGAGGCCTACCGGGTTCGCGACCTTTCCATCTGCGACCTCGTGAGCCGCAGCGAAGTCGCCATCAACCGCATGGAACGCGACATCGACCAGGCCGCGCTCGACCTGCTGGCGATGGAACAGCCTACCGCGATCGACCTGCGCTTTATCCTCAGCGTCATCAAGATCAACGCCGACCTTGAACGTGTGGGCGACGCCGCCAAGAGCATCAGCGAACGCGTGCGCAACATGGAACAACTCGGCACCATCGAGCTCCCCGTCGACATTCCGCGCATGGCGACCCTGGCCGCCGACATGGTGCGCAGGAGCCTCCAGTCCTTCATCGAGGCCGACGCTGAAATGGCACGCAGTGTTCTCTCCATGGACGATGCCGTCGATGCCATGAACCGTGCCGCTTACAAGGCGCTGACCAAGCTGATGGAAGAGCAGAGCCATCTCGCCCCGCAGGCTCTCAACGCCCTCATGATCAGCCGCAGCCTCGAGCGCGTCGCCGACCACGCCACCAACATCGCCGAAGACGTTATCTTCTGGGTCAAAGGCGCGGACGTCCGCCACCACAAGAGCGTAATGGCCAAGCTGCAGGCGCAGGCTGAAAAAGCTCCTCCCGCCACCACCGCGAGCTAATCCCGATTGTTCTCATCGGGCGCTCTGGCCCCCAGCGGTAGTCTGTAAGTGTGACCACACTCGACGTCATGGATGCGCAATCGGGAAACGTGCAGACTCCTGCGCAGATTTATGAGCGCGAACTCAACATCCTTGGCATCGCCCAGGCAATTGAACAGCGCCGTGAACGTCTTCTCGGCTACAGCAAGCTTGTCCTCGCCGGGCTCACCGTCCTTGCCGCGGTTCTCCTCCATCGCAGCGCTATCGCGCTCTTTCTCCTCCTGATCCCGGTCGCTGTTTTTATCGCCCTCGCCATTCAGCAGGAGAAACTGCTCGCCTCTGTCCGCTATCGCACCCGTGCCCTTGCGTTTTACGAGCGCGGTCTCGCTCGCCTCCACGATCGCTGGTCCGGCAGCGGAGAAACCGGCGAGCGCTTCCTCGATCCCGCCCACCCATATGCGCGTGACCTGGACCTTTTTGGTCCGGCATCCTTGTTCCAATTTCTCTCCACCCCCCGCACGCATGCCGGCGAAAAGACCCTGGCGGAATGGCTACTCGCACCCGCGCCAGTTGCAGAAATCGCCGCCCGCCAGGCCGCTGTCCGCGACCTCCAACACCGCGTCAAATTCCGCGAGCGCCTCTCTTTCACCGGAGAAACCGTGCGCCTCGGCGTCCATCCCGATGCGCTCGCAACATGGGGCGAGAGCCAACCGGTCTTCACCTCCATCAGCGATCGCATCGTTATTTCGGTACTCGCCATTCTCTGGATACTCGGTATCGTCTTCTGGATCATTTCCGGCTCGCCCCTGGCCGCATTGCTCATCACCATTTTCAATTTCGGTTACTCCCACCGCCTTCACGCGCGACTGGAAAAGGCAGCCGGCTCGCTTGAAACCGCGGCCCAGGATCTGCAGCTACTCGCCCAGGTGCTTGCACTCATCGAAGAGGAAAAAGTTTCCTCCCCGCGGCTGCTCGAAATCCAGAATGCACTCGAACGTGCCGGCATTGCGCCGTCCGCCGCCATTCACAAGCTCGCCGCGCTCGTCGACCTGCTGCAATCGCGCCACAGCCTCTTTGCACGACCCATCGACCTGGTTACGTTCTGGAGTACGCAATTAGTCTTTGTCGCTGAAAAATGGCAGCGTCAATTTGGTCCTGAGATCCGCGCCTGGCTCCGCGCCGTTGGCGACTTCGAAGCGCTCACATCGTTGTCCGCGTTCGCCTTCGAACACCCGCACTACGCGTTTCCCGAATTCGTCTCAAGCTCTCCATCCTTCGTCGCCGAGGCCCTTGCCCATCCGCTCCTGCCCGCACCCTCCGCCATTGAGAACGACCTGCAACTCGACCACGCCATGCAACTGATGATCCTCAGCGGTCCGAATATGGCGGGGAAAAGCACCTTCATCCGCTCCGTCGGCGTTAATGCCGTACTCGCGCAGTGCGGCGCCCCCGTGTGCGCACGGCGATTGCAAATGTCTCCGCTCACCGTTGCCGCTTCCATCTGTGTTCTTGATTCACTGGCCGGGGGCATGTCCCGTTTTTATGCCGAGATCCATCGCGTCAAGCTCATCGCCGATCTTGCCCAGGGCCCGGTCCCCGTACTCTTTCTGCTCGATGAATTGTTGTCAGGAACCAACTCGCACGATCGCCTTATCGGTACGCAGTTCGTCCTGCAAAAGCTCCTCGATCGAAGCGCCATCGGCATCGTCAGCACCCACGATCTGGCGTTATCGCAGCTTCCCGACATGATCGGCGATCGCGTCTTCAACTTCCACTTTGAAGATCGCCTCGAAGATGGCCGCCTGCTCTTCGACTATAAGTTGAAGCCTGGCGTAGTCAAGACCAGTAACGCGTTGAAGCTGATGCAATCGATAGGCCTGGGCGCCCCGACCTAGCAATCGCTGTATCCTGCAATCTCAAAGCTCCCACCAATCGAAAGCCGTCTTGCGCGGATAATAAAGCCCCGCGCGTATGTTCGTGTCCTTGCCGTGCAGGTTGCGCAGCACCTCGGCGTATAACTCCAATTGCGCCGCAAACATCCTGCGCAACTCCGCCACATCGCCATCGGCCTGCGCAGTCTTGTAATCCACAATCCACCAGCACCCATCGCCCCTGCTTCCCGGAGTCTCCCCTGCGCGAAATACACGGTCCACGCGCACTTCACGCACGCTTCCCGCAATCACGCCTGCCCATCGCACTTCACTCGCTGCGTCGTTGTGCGGCGACAATATCCATTGCGCAGTCGCATCCTCCGACGCCCGCAGCGCGATATCCAGTGCCTGGTTCGCAATGTTGCCGGCCTCGTTCAACTCCACGCCCGCGGCCCGCAACTCCGCCATGATGCGCGGAAGGATTCGCTCCACCCCGACACGCGTTGCCTCCCAATCATGCGCAGTGCGCTGACGCGCCAATTCCTCCATCAGCGCGTGTACGGCTCTTCCCCGTGCGCGCGAGATCAATCCGCCTTCATGCCGCGCGTAGAGTTGGGTCGTGCGCAGTCCCGCAACGTCCGCCTGTCCCGCCAGTGAAGAAATCGCGCCCAAGGCAGGCTCATAATCAGGCGGCAGCCGGCGCAATTTCGCCGGCTTTGCAGGGCTCGGCATGACCACGACATTGGTCGCGCTCGCCGCGGCAATCGCCTCGATTCTCTCCTCCTGGGGTTTGCTCGTCCACTCCTCAAATTGCGCTCGCACTTCCTCTTCCAGCGCCGGCCACGCCGTCGCCAGCAAGCTGCCCGAAGGCTCGCACAACGTCATTGCGTGGTTGTTGTCCGTTTTGTATTCGGGGCGCGCAAACAGGTGCAGTTCTTCCCGCGCTCGCGTTGCTGCCACGTACAGGATGCGCCGCATCTCCTGCGATTCGCGCGCCCGATACACGCGGTCGACCCACTGCTTGGATTTACCGCGTTCCGCGCCCTTCGACGGCAGCGGCGCAACCAGGAACTCTGTAATGTCGCCGGACTCATCCATCGTTGCCAGGCCGCGTTCCAGCCAGGACAGCAGCGGCATGCGCGTTGTTCCGCACTTCGCCTGAAGCTCCGGCACAATCACTACTTCGAACTCCAGTCCTTTCGATTTGTGAATGCTCATCAACTGCACGCCATGATCGCTGCTCGCGTTTGGATCCGGTTGCGCCGTCAGCTTCTCCAGCGCCGCCGCCAATCCGGCCCCCAGCAAATCAGGTTCGCCCTCTTTCAGTTGGTCGAGGCACTTCCACAGCAGGTCGCAATTGGCTCGCCCTGTCGCGTCCACGCAATCGGACCCACCCAACCGCAGCCACACTTGTTCCAGCCATGTGCCCAGCCCCGCGGTCGGCTGCGCTGCGCGCAGCGAAGGAACCGCGGCCACGGCGTTCAACACGCGCTCCGCGGCCCTGAGCCCCTCGGGACTCAACAACGTTTGTCGTTCCCGCAGCAATTCGGGGACTGGCTTGCGCAGAACCTCAGCGTTGTCTCCACTTGTCAAGGTGTGCAGATCCGTCAGCGACAGCCCGCACCACGGCGCGCGTAACACGCCCAGCCACGCTACGCGATCTTCAGGATTGAACAGCGCCCGCGCCAGCGCCAGCGCGTCCAGTACCTCAGGCCGCTCCGCCAGCTTTTCCAACTCTACCGCGCGAAAGGGAACGCCCGCGTCATGCAGGGCCCGTGCGATGGGCTCCAGCGCCTTGCGCGCGCGGCCCAGCACGGCGATGCGATACTTCTCGCCACGCGTTCGCGCATCTTCCAAACGCTCCATGTGCCCGCGTACCAAGCTCACAATCTCTGCAACCTGCGCGTCCTGCGCCTTGATTCGCTGTTCGGCGACATCCTGCTTGCGCTGCATCACGTCGGGATTGGCCGAATAAATCTTCACCGTCTGCGGCACAAAGCCGAGATGCATTTGAAACCGCGTGCCGCGCACGCCATCCGCATTCCGCGCCGGTTCGGCGTGAGCGAAACGTACGCCGCTGCCATCGTTCACTGCGAAAATCTGCGCGAAGGCGTCGTTAAGCGTCTCTACGAGTTGCGGCGCGGTGCGAAAGTTTGAAGACAGCGGAACGTGCCGCAACCGCAGCATCTCTCCGTTCGGCAATTCCAGGCCAACCTCGCGCACCCGTGGAAAGAGTTCCGCATCCGCATCGCGAAAGAAGTAGATCGACTGCATGGGATCGCCCACCACAAATAGGGTGCGCCCCTCAAAGTCCGGCCAGCCAGCCACCAACGCGCCGATTAACTTATGCTGCCTCCGGCTTGTATCTTGAAACTCGTCGACTAATAAGTGTTGAATCTTGTCGGCGATCGCGATGGCCGCGTCGCTGGCGCCCCCATCTTCGTCTCTGAGTACGCGCTGCGCGATGTGCGCCACCTCCGCGAAGTCCATCGCGCCGGCTTCCGCAAACGCCACCTGCAACTCGCCTGCCGCATGGCGCAGCAGCGTGAAGCAGGCGCGCACAATCTGCCAATCCTCCTCCGTGTAGCGCGCCGGCGGTAAATCGCGCACGCTGCAAAGTTTCGATTCGAACTGGTCAATTTCCCCCAGCCGATCGATAAGATCGAGAATCCTGCGCTTCTCGTCTGGAGAACTTGTGGGAAAACCTTCGCTGGCGGTGATCCGCTGACGGAAGGTGCCAGTTCCGGTCAGCAGCATTTGCGCGAGGCACATGTACCCCTGTCGCGCCTCCTCCAATGCGTTCGGGCTGGCGAAAGGCTGGCAGGGCAACCCCGCAAATTGAAATAGCTTGCACTGCAGCCATTTGTTTTTTTGTCCGCAGGAGAAACGAGCAAGCTCCATCGCCTCGTCGCGCGTCTCTTGGTCGAGTAACTCGTCCAGTTCCGCCATCGCCTCGGCCACGGCGCGCGCGAAGGGCCTCTCCAGCCGCTCGCGCAACGCATCCCAATCCGGTTCGCGCGTCAGCACAAAATCCTGCATCCACCGGTCGCGCTGCTCCAGCATCGACACCAGCAGATTTTCCATCTCCTGCCAACCGTTGTCGCGCCACAACAGCAGCGCTTCGATCGCAGGATTCAGTGCCGCCGTATTCAAGCCCGCGTCATCCTTGCCGATCTGCTCCAGGGTGCTGCGGGCGGCGCGATGATACAGCTCGGAAGGATTCTCGGTGATATCCAGTCCGCCGCCTAATCCTGAAAGCAGCGGCTGTTGCAGCGCAAGCTCCCGGCAAAATGAATCGATGGTTGAAATGCGCAACTGTGCAGGCAGGTCGATGAGATTCCATCCCAGCGCGCGCGAGCGTTCCAGTGCGCGGCGGGCAAGAACCTCCATCGCAAACTCATCGTCGGCAGGATGCTCATCGCTGCGCGACGCTGCCTTCTCCAACTCCGACAAAATGCGATTGCGCATTTCAGCCGCGGCAGCCTTGGTAAAAGTGATGGCAACAATTTGTCCCGGCTCATTCACTTCGCCCAGCAGTCGCAAAAACCGGCGCGTGAGCAGGTCGGTCTTGCCCGAGCCCGCGGGCGCCTGCACCAGGATGGACCGCGCGGCATCGAGTGCCCGCTCGCGCTCCCGTTGATCGGGCGGCGCCGTGCGCGTCACGATTTTCATTCCTGTCGCGCTACTCATCGCCCGCCTCCACACCATCGGTCTCTTCTTCCGTTTCCAATTCTTCCTCGCGTTCGCGCACCCGGCACAAGCTGAAGAGACCGCAGTGTTCGCACGTGTCCGGAAAATCGCGCGGGTTCACGTCGGCGCGTCCGGCCACAAAATCACGCGCCAGTTGTTCGATTGCTTCTCGCCACTCACTGAGTTGCTGCGCTGTCAGCGGGCTCTTCATCAGCCCGGCATTGCCTTTGAGCGAGTTGTCGAGAGTGGCCGTGGCGTTACGAACCTTGCCGGTGAAACACACATCCCCCGGGCGGATCTTTGCAAACACCAAGCCGCCGACCTCTTTCGTGCTATCCACGCCGAACTCTGCATACAGAGGCAGTTGCACATCATTGGGGCGAGGCAATTCCCACGATTTCGGAGAGACGTTGCCGGTTTTGTAATCGACTATCAACAGCGAACCATCATTGAGACGGTCCACTCGATCGAGGCGCAGCTTCAATGTCAACCCTGCGATGTTTGTAGTGGCATCGACCTCGGTTGCATTCACCGTGAACGGCTGCCGCGTTTGTTCGTAGCTCAGCCACTCCGTGATTACGCGCGTGAGGCGCTGCTCTTCAAGTTCCAGGTATCTCTGCGGCATTTGTTCGCGCGCACAGGCGGGCATCTTCTCCATCAACACCCGATGCACATGGTCATCAACGAAAGAACGCAAATCGGTTTTGTTGCGCAGTTCATCGAGTGTGCGCAGGCCATGCGGAGGCGCGCCCCAAACGGAATGAAGTACCGCATGCAGAAGCTGTCCGCGCTGTGCCGCGGTCAGTCCCGCCTCTGCCGCATTCCAACCCGCGGCGTCCAACCGCGCCGTGGCAAACGCCTTGAATGCACATTGCGACTGTGCGGTAAGGACGTTGGCCCCGCCCCGGATTTCAAAAACCGGAGCGGCCTCGCCCTGCGTGCTGTTGCTGTCGAAAAGACTAAGCTGAACTTTGCTTTCTACTTTTGGCACAGAGAGAGTCATCGCAATGCGCGCCGCATCTTCGAAAACTGTCGTCAGCGGTTCGTGCGCAATGAAGGGCACAAGCTCGACAGGCAGCGCTTGTGGTGCTCCCGCGATTTGAGTCGCCAGCCGCGAAGCACGCTTCTCCACGCCCTCCGCCTGGCGTGCATAACTAAAGTTGATTTCCTGCGCTGAGGAGACTAGCCGCCTCGTGATCGACTCAGCCAGCACCCAGTCAAGCTGCGCAGTAGCGTGAGGCATGTTGGCATCGCGCTGCACGTCGATCGGCAGGAGCGGGTGTGCGCTTCCGTTGGCAGGCCACGTGTCTTCATCCGTTCCAAGAAACCAGATCGCATCCGCAGTCAGTCCCGCCGATTCCGCAGGCCCTGCAATCAAGATCGGCGCATCCTCCGACTCCACCGCGAACACGGTTTGGTCTTGGATGCGGGATAAGGCTTGAAGAAACTCTCTCCATACAGAGAGCTTTCCGTCGAAGCCGAGGGAACCGCAAAGGTCGACGGCTTGCTGCCATCGTTGGAGCGCCTGGTACTCGGCGCTGGATAATTGCGGGGGGTTCCCTCCCCCCATTTCTTCCAACAACTGGGGAACCATGCCGGCCCAGTCAAGGAAGCTCTGCGGGCGGCGATTGGCGGTCTTCAATCGTTGCTGCGCGCCGGTCATGCGCTCGATCCACGCCGAAGAAAGAAGGCCGCGCGCCAGCGGCTGGCGCACAAACGCTTCCAGAGTCCAGCGGGTGCGCTCAAGACCTTTGCGGCGCAACGCGCGCATGCAGGCTTGCAGCGAGGCGCTTTCACCCGGCTGGGGGGCGGCGAGCCCCGTAGAGAACAGCCAGTCCATTTCGTTCTCGTCGAGCGGCGCATCGAGCCAGCGCAGCAACATGGCGTACGCCCGGGCGGCGCGCACCTGGCTGAGAGGGATGCCTAAAGAGAATTCGAAAGCCGGAGTTTGTGAAAGGCCCGCGTGGTTGAGAAAGGCGCGTTCAATTTCGCCCCTGCGCCGGCTTGCGTCCTGGGTGATGACAAGCAGCCGCGCCTGGGGGTTGGCGGTAATTTGTTGATGGGCCCAGCGCGCGCATGCGGACAATTCCTCCCGCCATTCCGCGGCTACGAAAGAATTCACAAGGGGCGCAACGGCGCCGGGAGGCATCTCGCGCCAATCACCCCAGGCGTCAAAGACGCGGCGCTGAATCGGCAGGAGCCGGTCGAATCCCGCCAGCAGCAAGGGGGACCGGCGGCCTCGATCGGCTTCCAGCAGGGTCAAAAGTTCCAGCGGCAAACGGCTCGCGCTGACCCAGGCTCCAGTTTCGCAGAGGTCGTCGAAGTTCACGATCCATTGGCTGAGGGTGGCTGCATCCTGCTGCCAGGCCCTGCGCGCACCGGCCTGCAAGTATAGCGGCGCGTAGGAACAGAGCAGATCATGGGCTTCCATGGCCAGGTCAGCCAGCCGCTGCCTCGGTCCTTCGAGCCATCCCGCCGTATGTTTACTGGCTCGTATGATATTGGCCCACTGGCTGTTTTCCTGGGCGGTGTTGAGCAGGAGCCGATAGTTTTCGGTGCGCTGCTGCCAGGCATCCCGGACGAAGGAGCGCCAGTCGAGAATGTGGGGCGCAGGCCACGCCGTGCGGCCTTCAGCCCGGCGGGCGCGATGGAAAGACGAAGTGAGGGCGCGTGCGGCGCGATCGCTGGAGGCAACAACGACGCCGCCTTCACGCAGCCAGGCGTCTATCTCCATAGCATTATTTGAGCCCATTTCAGGGTTATACTCTCACCGCCTGTGGAGTGCCAAAGCGGGAGAGGCTCACATTGTGCAAGCCTTTTGAATCGCATCGCGGGGAGTATCTTTCCAGTAACATCCGCGCCCCAATCATGACAAAAAGTTCTCTCTGCAAATGGAGAGTATTTCTTGCCGAGTTTGGGCACCCGCCCAAATGCGCACCTGTAAGTCATTTGGAATCAATGTGCGCAACCCGTCGTTTTTCGCAACTCAATGATTCTGTGCAATATTGTGTGCATGCAGTCGTCGCAGGCCTTTTAGATTGAGTCAGTTACGCCGCTAAAAACACGGAAAAACAGCACGCGTTTTTGGACGTATTTTGGACGTTTTTGCGAACACAGCGGCGGGCCGCACCAGAAAGCGCCCATCCCGCGGCATGGGTGTAGGGCGAGCACTCTTTACTGCCGCATGGTTTTTTTGTCCTGGTAAAGGGCCAGACGCGCCTGGAGATTTTCAGCGAGGGCAGCGTTGCCTTGTTGCCGGGCGAGAGCGGTGGCGCGCTGCTCCAACTCCACTGCCTTGTCGAAGCGCCCGGTTTCAGCGAAGGCCGCGGCCAGGGTGCCGAGAATGGCAGGCTCGTTCTCCGCGGTGATGCGCACCGCATGCTCGGCCAGCGGCACTGCCTCAGAGCCGCTGCGCAGGGCGTCATCGCGGGAGGTGGCAAGCACCCAGGCCGTATCGTTGAGCAGGTGCAGGTTGTCAGGATCCTTTTGCAGGGCCTGCTTCCAATACACGAGCCCCTCGGCCCCGCGGCCCGCGATGACCAGCGCTTTGCCCAGGTAGTAGCGGGCGTCGATATCATCGGGGGAGAGTTCGAGTGCTTTCCGGAAGTGGGGGATAGCATCGGCGGGGCGGCCTTTTTTGGCAAGAGCAATGCCGACGCTGGTCTGGTATTCGGGCGATTTGGGATCGAGGTCGACGGCCTGCTGAAGGTGCGGCAGCGCATCCTCGAGATCCCCTTTGGCCATGAGGACCTGGCCGAGATTGCTTTGCGCTCCGGCTTGTGCGGGATCGAGTTCAACAGCCTGCGTGAAGTTGGCAATGGCTTCGTCGTAATTGCCCCTGGTAGCCATGGCCGAGCCCAGGGTGATGTAGGCGCTCACGTTTCTGGGATCGGATTCGATGGCTTTGCGATACTCCGCAACGGCCTCGTCCACATGGCCCTGCGCGCCATAGGCGCTGCCGAGATCGACATGAGCCGCGGCAAACCTGGGATTGATTTGAATTGCGGACTGAAACTGGGCGACGGCTTCGGGCAGCCGATGCTCCACCAGAAACGCGGCGCCCAGGTTGTAATGGGCTTCAGCATAGTCGGGGTTGTCATCGAGGGCGAGGCGCAACTGCGCTTCGGATTCGCTTGTATTCCCCTCGCGGGCCAAGGCGGCGCCGAGGTTGTTGTGGGCTTCAGGAAAGTGGGGATTCAAGCGCAGGGCGGCGCGCAGTTCGGTAATGCCGTCTTCGGGTTTGCCGGCACGCAGGAGGGTTTCGCCATAGACATAGTGAGAGCGCGCGTCGTCGGACTGCATGGCCAGAGCTTTCTGCCAGGCGGGGATTGCAGCTCCGAACTGACCCTTGTTGGATAAGTCAGCAGCGATATCGAATTGCTTGTAGAAGTCGACAGCGGGGGTGTCGATGTGGTCGATGCCGGCGGGTTTCATGTTGACGAATTCAGGAATGTTGACGGCGCGGTTGGCGGCGGTGGAGTTTTCAATGAGGATGGCGGGCGAGTCGTTGCCGTAGGGGTCGATGTGGGTGAGGAACATCTGGGTGTAGGGAGAACGGCTTTTGGAGGAGAAGACCATCCAGCGGCCGTTGGGCGAGAAGCTGTGCCATGAGTTCATGAGGCGCGTATTGCAGTTCATGAGGCGGGCTTTGCCGCCGGCGGCGGGAACGATGTAGAGCTTGCCATCGGGGCGCATGATCTGTCCGTTGCGCGCCTGGACGTAGACGATCCACCGGCCGTCGGGCGAGACCTTGGCGAAGCTGTTGCTCATGCCGTTTTGCGAAGCGCCGGCGATGGGTTCCGGGGTTCCGCCGCGGCCCTCGTTGAAGGGAATGCGATAGAGGTCGTACTGGATTTGCACCTCGGCGGGATCGTTGGCGTAGGCGGCCATCTTGCCATCGGCGGGATTGGGATCCTTGGCTGCGGCGCGCGCGAAGACGAGATATTTTCCGTCCGGGCTCCAGACGGCGCTGGCCTGCACAAGTTGGGGATCGTCGGCACCGGGGAGAGGCTGCAGCTTTTTGGATTCGCGATCGTACCAGGCGAGGATGCCGCGGGTGGGATAGAAGACCTGGAGAAAGCGGTAGTCCGTGAAATTGGAGACGTAATAGAACTGCCAGCTTTTGGTTCCGGGCGGCTTGATGGTGGTCATCACATACTTGCCGTCGGGAGAAACCTGGGACATGAAGCCGACCCGCAACTGGGGATTCATCTCGCCGCTGAAGGAGGCCCAGGAGATGAGGTCCCTGGTGTTCACTGTCATTTTGTCGGCGATGGGGACCATGGCGTAGAGGCCCTTGTCGTTTTGGGGACCGTCCATGTCGAGACCCAGCGTTTTGCCATCGCGGCTGAAGGAGTGGCAATTGGCGCAGGAGTGCAGGTCAGTCATGACGATGTGGCTGGAGGGCTCGGAGATGTTGCGCATGCGCCACGCGATGAGCGGAATGGCGCTGGAGTCGAGGGGCTTGATGATGCCTTTCTCACTGGCGGAGGGCATGAGGGGCACGTCGCGATAGAAGATGGGCGCGCCGACGGGATCGCTGGAGACGGTGAGTTGCATGGAGCCGCGGGAGAGCGGCTGGGACTGCCGGGCGGCGTAGCCGGTGATGGTGATGGAAGCGGGCTTGTTGACGGCGTGCCGGCGGATGGCGGCCCAGGTGGCGGCATCGGGCTTCCAGGTGTGGCCGGCGGCTTGTTCGGGGGTGAGTTCAGGCGGCTTGTTGTTGGCGGAGATGCAGCGCGGATCGATCTCGCCGATCTTCATGCGTTCGCCCTGGGAAGTCAGATGCAGGACGGGGGAGCCATCGCTGAAAGCGAGGTCGATGTTCCAGATTGAGGCGTTGGCGGCGGCGTCGCGCCACTCGAACGTAGGGGCGGCGATGTCGGGCGGGAAGACGGAGGCGTTGAGGGGGTAATCGATGGTGATGGCATCCGGCGCAGTTGCACTGGCGGTCACGACCGGGTGGGGGCCGGTGAGCCAGACGGCGCTGAGAGACAGGCCGGCAGCGAGGGCGAACAGGAACCCGGGCGCGGCGGAACTGCGATGACGCGGATGGGGATCAGGCTGCTGCGACGGATCGCCGCTCTCTTTTACAAGACTCATGGTGCGAACCTCCGGCCTCGACCCGACCGATCAGGCTGGCGCCTGGAAACGAGGGAAATGCGCGGCAGGAGAAAGTATACGCTGGCGAAAATGGGGAGGGGACGGCAACGTCCGGGGCGAGGAAGGGGACCTGTCCCGGAATTCATTCAAGGCAGGCGAATCGCTGAAAGGTGCTTTTCATACGTGGTGGGTGACGGCCTCCACGAACAACATGCCGCCGATGAGCACCAGTCCGCCGTAGATGTATTTAAGGAACGCGACGCCGGAAAAGCGAAGGTTGATGGTCCGCCCCAGGAACACCGCGGGCAGCATCACGGGCAGCGCGATCAGGAAGTCGCGGGTGACCGTGCGCGTCCACAGGCCGGCGCTCCAGTAGCCGATCATCCCCAACACGCTGGCGGGCAGAAAATAGGCTTGCAGGGTGGCCCGAAACTGCTGCGGCGACCATCTCCGCAGCGAGCCGTAAACCACCAGCGGGGGCCCGTTCATGCCATACGCTCCACCCAGAATGCCGGCCAGGAATCCCGAAAGCAGAAGCAGCGGCCGGTGCTCGTGTTCCAGGCGGAAGGAATCGCGCGCCACCAGCGAAAAGACCGCAAAGAGCACGATGAGGATGCCAAGTCCGGCCTTCATCAGTTCCTGGTGGGCCCCTGTCAACAGCCGCAACCCAAGGGGAATCCCGAAGACCGTCGCCACCACCAGCCCGGCGGCGCCGCGCAGGTGAATATGTCTCCAATCCTGCACCACGACCACGGCTGCAATGGTGACGGAGAGCAGGACCGCCAGCGGCGCGGCCACCGTCAAAGGCATGCAAAGCACGAGCAGGGGCACTGCGATCAGGGCCTCGCCAAAGCCAAATGCCGACCGGATCACCGTGGCGACGAAGACAATTGCCAGGACAAGCAGAAGGGAAAGGTGGATGGGTGTCTCCTGAAAGAGAACAAAGTCTCGAAGATCCCCGCGCCGGGAAAAGCGCGGAGCGTGCTTCTTCAAGCATAACGGGATCGCCGGCGACCTCCTGTCGCTTCGGTTTGGGAAACGCGTCTTAGCTTCCGGGAAGTGAGTGCCTTTCCGAAAGCGCGGGCGGGCGGGCCGGATGTCGTTCGAGTCCGGTTGAAGGCGGGCGCTGTTTTTTGGTCAACTCACGCCGCTGTGAATTTTGCGTCGCCGTGCATGAGCGAGGTGCGCGATGGATTACTTTTCCCTTTTCACGAGGACGTAGCGCAACTGAAGCTGGCTTCCGCCGGGGATGCGCTGCAGCCACACTTCAACATTGCCGAGGGGGGTGGTGCGGGTGACGGTGAGGAAGGGATTGCTTTGCCACGATCGGTCATTGCAGAGTCCGCCGGTATAGCCGGGGCCGGCCATCCAATGCGAGCGGAAGGCCCACTGGAACTTGGCTCGATCGATGTTGTAGCTCCATGCCTGGGCGCGGTCGAGCGGGATGGAGGGGTAGGCTGCGACTTGCGCGGAGAAGCGGGGATTGAACTGAAAATTCAGCACCGGCCATAGCCAGAGGGATCGCCGGTTGTGCGATTGGGGGCCGGCTTCCTGGGAGATGTAGATTTCCTGCTCCCAGTTGAAGCGCTTGCGCTGCACGAGCTCGGCGCCGGCGCCCGTGAACCAGATCTGCTCTTTGCCGTAGCCGGTATCGTAGTAGCCGATATCGGGGAAGAGCCATTTGCCGCGGAGCTGGGTCCACTCCGCAACGCGGTAGGTGATGACGTGGGGCGACTGTAACTGCTCCGCGGAACGCAGGATGTAGATATTCGTGACGGGACTGGAAGCTTTCTCAGCAGACATAACATCTGCATGGAAAAGTAGGTAAAAAACTAATAAAAGCAAGTGCGGACGCATACATTCCTGCGATGTGAAACTTGTATATAAGTCTATTGTTTGCAATGGAATAAGTCAGTGAGGTACGGCACACAGGTTTTATCGGTTGAGGGTTCGCTCCGGGGGGCTGTTATGCGGCCCGGTGATCGGGCAAGGAGCGGACGAACAGACAAAGAAAGGGCGAGGCTATGAGCCTCGCCCTTTCTCAAGCAGATGGTGGTGTTTGCTAATTCTGCGGCTTGACCTGGCCGGTTGCGCTTTCCTGCTTGGCGAGTCTGACGCGGGCGGTTTCCAGCTTGTGTTGCACCTTGGCCACGTCGGTGGGTTCTACGTCGGCTACGGGAGACTTGGAGTATTCCGATAGAGAGATTTCCCATTGCGCGGCGGCGAGACGGATGCGGCCGGTTTTTTCGTAGAGGTCGCCGAGGTGATCGTGGACAGTGGGGTCGGTCTGATCGCGTTCGACGGCCTGGCGAAGGTTCTCTTCGGACAACTCGTACTCACCCAGTTTGAAATAAGCCCAGCCCAGCGAGTCGAGGTATGCGCCGTTCATGGGCTCCAGCTCGACGGCCTTGCGAATGAGCTTGAGGGCTTCAGGGAGGCGGGTGCCCTTGTCGGCGAGCATGTAGCCGAGGTAATTGAGGGTCATGGCGTTGGCGGGGTCGAGGTCGAGGGCCTGGCGGAAGAAGGGCTCGGCCTGCTCGGAGTGTTTTTCGCGATCGGCGAGCGCGCCGCGGAGGAAGAGAAGATAGATTTTGTCTTCCTTCTTGGAAGTGAGAGCGGCGCCCTTGTTGAGAGCTTCGTCGGCGTCCTTCCAGCGATGGAGGCGGGTGTACATATTGCCGAGCGCGAAGTAGACGGGGCGGTCGTTGTCGGAGTTATCCAACATGCTCTTGGCCAGAGCGAGGCCTTCTTCGGTTTTGCCTTGGTCGACGAGTTCGCCGGACAGCATCAGCTTGAGGTCGCGATCCTTGGGTGAAGCAGCGACCGCCTTGCGGGAGATGTCGACGGCCTTATCGAACATGCGGGCGTCGCGGTAGGTATCGACCTGGCCCTGGTAGCCGCGGGAGGCCGTATCCCCGCCCATGTCGATCATTTTCTGGTAAGTGGCGATGGCCTGGTCGACTTTGTTCTGCTCGTGATAGATGGCGCCCAGGCGTTCGAGGAAGATGCCGCGATTGTTCTTTTCTTCAGAGGTGTAGGCGCCGTTGGCATGGGAGAGGGTGGGCAACTGGAGCATGTGCTCGTAGGAGTCGGCGGCCTCGTCATAGCGGCCGAGAACATCGAGCAGCAGGCCTTCGTTATAGCCGGCCTCGAGATTTTCAGGATCCTTCTTGCGCGCCTTGCGGATGGTGGTCAGGGCATCTTCATACTTGCCCTGGCGGCGCTGGATCTCGGCCATATGGACCAGGGCGCCGGCATCTTCAGGATCAGCGGCGGCGATGTCTTTGTAGACCGTGAGGGCGGCGTCGAACTGGCCGTCGTTGATGAGGGCCTGTCCGAGGGCGTTGAGAGTGGGCACATCGCCGGGCTCAAGGTCAGTGGCGCGCTTGTAGGCGGCGATGGCGTCTTTGGGCCGCTTGAGCTGGTCATAGGCGGCGCCGAGCGTGAACTCCATGCGAGCGGTGCGGTCGGGCTGGGGGACCGCTTCAATGAGCTTGGAGGCACGGTCGATGTCGCCGCTTTCGACATAGACCCGGGCGAGGTTGAGGACGACTTCCTCGGATTCGGGCTCGATCTCCTGGGCGATCTTGAATTGGGCTTCGGCCTTCTGCTGCTGATGCTTGACGGTGTAGAGCTGGCCGAGGATCATGTGGTCCTCAACGCTTTTGGGCTGCAGGGCGACGATCTTTTCAAACTCGGCGATGCCTTGATCGAGGGCGTTCCCGGTGGGCGAAGTGGATGCCGGGGCATTCTGCTGCTCGCCCAACTGGCGCAGGTAGATGCGGCCGAGGAGCTTGTGAGCGTCGATATCATCGGGAGAAGTTTTGAGCAGCTCGCGGGCGGTGGTTTCCGCTTCGCGGGCGCGGCCGGTGCGGAAGTACAGCTCGGCGAGGCCGTCGTAGAGCTGGGCCGAGCCGGGATCGGCGTTGATGGCGGCCTTGTACTCCTCGATGGCGTGCTGGACGAACTCGGGCTTACCCAAGTTGACCGCTTCCTCTTCATACATATTGGCCAAGGCGGCATGAAAATAAGCTTGCGAACGCTCTGGCGCGGGCGCGTCGGATTTTGCCGTGGCCGACTCGGCCGGTTTTGCGGCCCCCGGCGCGGCGGCGGTTTGGGCAAAAGCGCCTAGAGCCGGGAGCACCAGTGACGATGCGGCCAGCGACAGCCAGAAAGACGGCAAATTGTTGTTTATTCTCATGTTCTCTTTAGGGGTCTCGCGCTTTCAAGTCTGGGTTCGGGCTGACAAAACTCCGCACTGGCGGCCCAAAAGCTTTTCAGGCTGCCAATAGAGACAGGCATGCCTATTTATACAGACGATTTTACGCGTCATTTGGTGCGCTAGCACAAAGACTATCGGGAAATCGGTACTTAACGGGAAAATCCCGACGGCTGAGGCCAGAGAAGCAGAAAAGTGGGGGCGGAGTTGCTTGCGGATCAAAAAGGAGGGCGGGATCCTTCTGCTCAAGGGTGGGGAGCGGGAGCCTGGGCGGCGCCGGGGAGTCATCCCGGGTGGCGGAGGTAAGGAGTTGTCGATGGGACGTCTCCCAGGTCTCAAAATCGAGACCTGGGGCACCCGCATTTCAGTGGCGGAAGTGGGGGATCCGGGGAAGACCACCCCCCATGGGGTGACGTTGTCGATGGGACGTCTCCCAGGTCTCAAAATCGAGACCTGGGGCACCCGCATTTCGAGGTGATTTCGATTCAGTGGCGGAAGTGGGGAATGCCGGGAAGACCATCTCCTAAGGGGTGACGTGTCCTTGGCCGTCTCCCAGGTCTCAAAATCGAGACCTGGGGCACCCGCGCTTCTGTGGCGGAAGTGGGGAATGCCGGGAAGACCATCTCCCATGGGGTGCGTTGTCGATGGGAGGTCTCCCAGGTCTCAAAATCGAGACCTGGGGCACCCGCGCTTCGAGGTGATTTCGATTCAGTGGCGGAAGTGGCGGATGCCGGTGAAGACCATGGCGACGCCGAGGCGGTCGGCGGCGGCGATGACATCCTGATCCTTGACCGAGCCGCCGGGTTGGATGACGGCGGTGGCGCCGGCGGCGGCGACGGTTTCAAGCCCGTCCGGGAACGGAAAGAAGGCGTCGGAGGCGGCCACGGTCCCGGCGAGGGGCAGGACGGCTTTCATGGCTCCGAACCTGGCCGCATCGACGCGGCTCATCTGGCCGGCGCCGATGCCGACGGTCTGGCCGTCGCGGGCGTAGACGATGGCGTTGGACTTGACGTGCTTCGAGACGCGCCAGGCGAAGATGAGGCTGCGCAGTTCTTCCGCCGTGGGGGGACGCCAGGTAACGACCTTGATTTCGGATTCGGTGACGCGGCCGGTATCGGCGTCCTGAAGGAGGAGGCCGCCGGAGACGTGCTTGACCACCGGGCGGGCGGGAGCGGGCTTGATTTCGACGAGGCGGAGATTCCTTTTGGCGGCGAAGCGCTGACGGGCTTCAGGCGTGAAGGAGGGGGCCACGATGGCTTCGACAAAGAGCTTGGCGATTTCTTCCGCGGCCTCGCCATCGACAGGCTGGTTGATGCCAATGACGCCGCCAAAGGCGGAGACGGGGTCGCAGGCGAGAGCTTTTTGATAGGCCTCAAGAACGGAAACGCCGGTGGCCGCGCCGCAGGGGTTGGTGTGCTTGATGATGGCGACGGCGGGGTGGTCGTGTTGGTCGGCGTGGAGTTCCTGGGCGAGTTCCCAGCAGGCGTCGAGATCGACGAGGTTGTTGAAGCTGAGTTCCTTGCCCTGTAACTGGATGGCGCCGGCGACGCCGAGGCCGGAGCCATCGGAATAAAGGGCGGCGCGCTGGTGAGGATTCTCGCCGTAGCGCAGCGACTGGGCCAGCGGGAAGTTGATGCGGAGTGTGGTCGGGAAGGCGTTGGCGTCGGGCGACGCGGGCTGATCGGGCGTGGGCGCAACGGCAATCTGATCGAGGGTGTTGGCGATGGCGGTGTCGTAGGCGGCGGTGGTGCCGAAGGCCTGTTTTGCCAGGCGCCAGCGGGTTTCGCGGCTGAGGGCGGCGGCGTTGGCGGTTCTCATTTCTTCAATGAGGGCGGGGTAGTCGGCGACGCTGGTGACGATGGCGACGTCTTCAAAGTTTTTAGCGGCGCTGCGGACCATGGAGGGACCGCCGATATCGATGTTTTCGATGAGGTGGCCGAACGGGACGCCGGGCTGGGCCGCGGTTTTTTGAAACGCATAGAGGTTGACGATCACCATGTCGATGGGCTGGATGCCGTGCGCGGCGGCTGCGGCCTCATGCTGGACGTTGCCGCGAACGAATAGCAGGCCGCCATGCACGCGGGGATGCAGCGTCTTTACGCGGCCGTCCAGCATCTCAGGAAAGCCGGTCAGGTCGGAGATGTCCTTGACTTGGAGGCCGGCATCGCGCAGAGCCTTTGCGGTGCCGCCGGTGGAGATGAGTTCCACGCCGAAATCAGCCAGAACCCGGGCGAAGTCCGCCAAACCGGTTTTGTCGGTGACACTGACCAGAGCCCGCTGAATTTTCTTTTGCCCGCTCACTCTTGTTTTTCTCCTTGAGGGTTTGCGCCGCGGGTCCTGTGAACCGGAAGGAGCGCGGCGATGACCACAGAACAGACTACAACCCCGAACAGGGGGAACCGATGCAGGCGCGAAGGATCCCGATGCCGCCACAGAGAGCCGCGGCCGGTGGTGTCTTGGGATGTACGGGGCGCACAGCTCTCTAACCCGAAATCAATTAGAGTGAAGACATGGGAAGTACTCCCCCCATTCATCCGCCGTACGGACAGGATCCTGTCCGTGAAAATCCCGAGATCCTGGCGCCCGAGCGCGGCTACATGCCGCCTCCGCCTCCGCCCGTGCGCAGGGCGCGGCCGTCATGGTCTGTGTCGCCGGCGACTTACCTGCTGCTGGGGATCAACTGCGCGGTTTTCCTGGCGATGATGCTCAGCGGTGTCCGGATCATGAATCCGACCATCGGGCAATTGCTTCATTGGGGAGCCGACAACGCGGGAGCGGTACTTTATTTCGGGCAGTGGTGGCGGATTGTGAGCGCCATGTTCGTACACGTGGGCATTATTCATCTCGCAACCAACATGTGGTGCCTGTGGAACCTGGGATTGCTGGCGGAGCCGCTGATGGGTTCGGCCGGGGTGATCGCGGTGTATGTGCTTACGGGCGCGTCGGGAAACCTGCTCTCTACGCTGGTGAACTGGTTTTATTTCCATGGTTGGGAGAGCCCGTACACGCTGTTCGGGCCGGTGGGCGCCGGAGCATCGGGTGCCGTGTTTGGGATCGCGGGGGCGCTGATTATTCTGCTCAAGTCGCAAAGGCTCCCGGTACCGCCCGAGGAATTGAAAAAGCTGCGGCGTTCGGTGATTTATTTTGCGGTCATCAACCTGGTGATCGGCGGCGGCATTTCATTCGGCACCAGCGTGATTGGCTCGGGCATTCAAGTGGACAACATGGCTCACCTGGGCGGAGTGGCGTGCGGGCTGCTGTTTGCGCTGCCGATGGTGCCGCGGCTGGGCAATCCGCGCGCGATCTTCGATCGCCGCCTGCGCATCGCCATAGGGATGACGGTGACGGTGCTGGTGCTGCTGGGGTTTTACCTGGCGCAACTGCCGCGCTAGTTCCAGCTCACGTGGTTGCCGCGCCTGTGCAAGAATGTCTGCAGCAAGCGGAATCGTATAGTTTTCAACTTCACTTCAACTCCCACTTCCCGTGATGGAGGCAGACCATGAAACGCCGCGAATTCATCAAGCAAGCCGCCCTGACCGCAGCCGCCGCAGCATCCGCCAACCAAATCCACGCCGCGGTTAAAACGCCATCGAATCCTATTGCGCGCCGGACGCTGGGCAAGACCGGCGAAAAGCTTTCGATCATCGGCTTCGGCGGGATCGTGGTGATGGATGAAGAGACCGGGCAGGCCTCGAACATCGTGGCCGAGGCGGTGGACCGGGGCATCAACTACTTCGATGTCGCACCGAGTTATGGCAACGCGCAGGAGCGCCTGGGACCAGCCCTGGCTCCGTATCGGAAGAATGTCTTTCTGGCCTGCAAGACAGAAGGCCGGATGAAGGACGACTCGCGGAAGCAGTTGGAAGAGTCGCTGCGGCTGCTGAAAACCGATCACGTGGATCTTTACCAGTTTCATGCGCTGACCAAAATGGCCGAGTTGGATAAGGTGTTAGGGCCGGGCGGGGCGATGGAGACCATGGAGGCGGCGAAGAAGGAAGGGAAGATTCGCTACATCGGGTTCTCGGTCCACTCGGCGGAGACGGCGTTGGCGGCGATGGACCGGTACAACTTCGATACCGTGCTGTTCCCGGTGAACTGGGTGCTGTTTACGCAAGCCGGATTCGGGCCGCAGATCTTGAAGCGCGCGCAGGAAAAGCAGATGGGCATTCTGGCGCTGAAAGGCATGGCCAAGACGGTATGGTCCGCGGAGCAGAAGAAGGATCATCCGCAGCCCAAGTGCTGGTATCAGCCAGCCGCGTTTCCCGAGGAGGCGTCTCTGGGATTGCGCTGGACGCTGAGCCATCCGATCACCGCGGCGGTTCCGCCGGGGGATGAGAAGTACTTCCGCCTGGCCATGGACGTGGCCCAGAATTACAAGCCCCTGGAGGCGCACGAGGAGCAGGCGCTGTTGAGCGGCGGGCATGGGGTTGAGCCGATATTTCACCTGGGGAACGACGTATAGCAGGATTGGTTGCAGTCGCTGTGATTCACGTCTAAATCCGTCGCATGCGAGGATCGCAGCACTATGGCAACTGCGGAGTCGTCTCCCGGCGCAAACCACAATTTAAAGCGGCAACTGGGGCTGCGGGACCTGGTCCTGACGCAGATTTTGTGCGTGGTGGGAAGTTCATGGGTCGGAGTCGCGGGCGGGCTGGGCCGCGCCCAGACGCTGACGTGGATCGCGGCGATGCTGCTGTTTTATCTGCCTATGGCAGCGTCGGTGATTGAACTCAATCGCAAAATGCCCCTGGAAGGCGGTCTCTACGTCTGGGCGCACGAGGCATTCGGCGACCTGGGCGGATTCCTGACGGCGTGGAACATCGGGGTGTATGGCATTGCGGTGACGGCCACCATTCTGTATGCCATTCCTACGGAGATCTCGTACTTCCTTGGGCCCCGCGCGGCATGGCTGCCGGAGAACAAGATGGCTTCTCTTGGCATCGTGACGCTGGCAATTGCGGGCATCACCATTGCGGCCCTGCGCGGGCTGGAGTGGGGCAAGTGGATCCACAACATCGGCGGCGCTTCGATGTTGATTGTGTTCGGCGCACTCATTGTGCTGCCGACGTGGGCGCTGATCCGGCATGTGCCCGTGCATTGGACGCCATTTTCCTTTGCGCTGCCGCCCGCGAATATGCGCACCTTCGCGCTGTTCGGGCAGATGATGTTCGGCGGCCTTTGCGGGCTTGAATATATTGCAATTCTTGCGGGAGAAAGCCGGCAGCCGGCGGAGTCGATCGGCAAGTCGGTGTGGATCGCTTCGCCCATCATCTGCGCCATGTTCATACTGGGAACCGGTTCGGTGGTGGCGCTGGTTCCGCAGGGCAAGATCGACTTCATCGCGCCCATTCCACAAACGTTGCGCATCGGCCTGGGAAATACCGGGTGGGGCAACGTGGTGGCCATGACGGCGATTGTGCTGGTGGAGCTGCGGCTGCTGGGAGCGGCTAGTTTTATCTTCACCGGGGCAACGCGCCTGCCCATGACGGCCGGATGGGATCACCTGGTTCCGGAGTGGTTTACGCGCATGCATCCGCGCTGGCGGACGCCGTCCAATTCGATTCTGTTTGCCAGCGGAGTGGTGCTGCTGTTCGTCGTGATGGCCAGCCTGGGAGTACACGCCCAGGAGGCATTTCAACTGCTGACAAATGCCAGCGAGACTCATTATGAGATCGCGTACCTGGCCATGTTTGCGATCCCACTGGCGGGGAGCGCGGTCTTGCGCAAGGCGCTTCCGCGATGGCTCAAATGGACGTCGGTGGCGGGATTCAGCGGCACGTGCTTCAGCCTGCTGATTTCGGCGTATCCCTTTGTCACGGTGGTGAACGCACGCGCTTATGCCGCTAAAATCCTGGGCACGATTCTAATCAGCAACGTGGTCGCGATCTGCTTTTATAAGTTGCGCACGCGCGCCGCGGTCAAGCGGAAGGAGAAGGTTGCCGATACGGCGACGATTGCGCCAGCGGGGGACGCCCTCTAGCGGGTCGCGGTGGCCGCGAACTTCTTGACCATGGTCAGCAGCAGCTTGCGGTCGTTCTCATTCAGATTGCTGGAGTAGCGGCGAATCTGGGAGAGGAAGCGCAACTCATCGTCAGAAAGCTTCTGGGTATGGCCGTGGTGCCCGAGGCCTTCGTCGGCGAAGAACTGGGCGATGGGCAGGTCGAGCGCCATCGCGATCTTCGATAAAGTGTCGAGCGACGGAACGGTATGCCCGTTCTCAACCCGTGAGAGGTAGCAACGCAGCAGGCCGGTCTTCTTTTCGATGTCTCCCTGCGAGAGCCCTTTTTGCAGGCGGTGCGCGCGAATGGTCGTGCCGATCTTCATCACGGGCTAGTCCTCGATCCACCGCCGGGCGGTTCAATCGAGCGCCCGGCAGTCATGCAGATGTTTACCTAAGAGTTAACATGCACGTGTTGCAAACGCAAGGGGAATCGAAGGATGTCTGGATACCTTAGTGACCTAGTTGATCGGACAGAAACCGGTCGACGCGGTTGAGCGCATCGGTGGCGTCGTCGGCGCGGTAGCCGGTCTTGTTGTTGGGGTTTTCGAAAGCGTGGCCGGCGTCGGGATAGATTTTGGCATCGACGGGCTTGCCCAGCGACTTCATGGAAGCCTCGAAGGCATGCACGGCGTCGGGCGGGATGCCCTGGTCTTTACCGCCGAAGTTGCCCAAAACGGCAGCATGGATTTTCGCCAGGTCGGACCTATCGGTGGCCAGGGCGCCGTAGTTGATCGCTACCGCTTTCAGCGAGGGCGCAGCAATTGCAAGCTGCAGGGCGTATCCCCCGCCCATGCACCAGCCGACAGCTCCAATGCGATCGCGCTTTACGTCTTTGCGGCTCTGAAGATACGTTACCCCGGCAGCGAGATCGCGAACTCCCTGATCCTGGGGCAGACCGCGCATGAGTTCATGGGCGGTTTCAGGAGTATCTGCAATTTTGCCGTGATAGAGGTCGACAGCAAGAGCCACGTATCCCTTGGCTGCATAGCCGGCGGCTTCCTGCTTGACCCAGTCGTTCAGCCCCCACCACTCATGAATGACAACCAGGCCGGGATGGGGCCCGTTGCCCTGGGGAAGAAAGAGAAGAGCCTGGGCGGTGCCGTCGCCGCTGGGGAAGCTGACCGGCTGCTGTGCGTGAGCGGTTGCTGAAAGAGCCAGGACAAACAGGGCGAGACAAGAGCAAAACAGGAGGCGAAGGGATTTCATGGGAACCTCGCTTTCAAGACGAGAGCCTGCCCCTGCGAGACGCCGTCGCTCAAAGATATTTCACGAGATAGGCGAGGTCGTCTACTGGATTGTCGTTGTAGGGCCCGCAAGGGCGAAAGCCCATGTCGAGATAGAGACGATGAGCGGAGGGCATGGCAGCCGGAACCGTGTCGAGATAGACGGCCTTGCGGCCAGCGTGGACGGCTCGATCGAGAACTGCTTGCGTGAGCGCGCGGCCCAGGCCCAGGCCGCGGCCCAGGGGACGGACCCAGAGACGTTTCAACTCCCACGCGTCGGCGGCGACCTTGACGGGAACCGTGCGCCATGCAACAAAACCGGCAAGGCTATCACCCACGCGGGCGATCAGAGAGCCGCCGCCCTGTTCGATGTAACTGAGGGGCAGACGCGCGGCCTCATTTTCAAGAGTGCCGAAGCAGAAGCGGGCCGCAGCCGGCTGAGAGATGACGAAGCGGCCATATTCGAGGAGCAAATCGCGCGCCTCGGCGAGGAGCGGGGCGGGGTCGTTTATCGACAATTCATCGATACGCAGTTGTAGTTTGCCTGCCGTCGTAGCGCTCATGCTGCGAGTGTAAATGGGAAGACTATTGGAGTGACCAGTAAACCTTCGCCCTGCCGAAGCCGTCTGTCTGAGTACGAGCTGAAAGTCTGGAGTGTGGATGCGGCGGGCAGTCAAAGTGTCGTTGTTGGCGATGGTGGGGATGCTCGCCGGGGCGGCGGGTGGGGCACAGAGTCCGGCTCCGCCGGCGCAACCGCAAACTCCGGCTCAGCTGCAAGCGCCGGCACCGGCACAAGCCGAGGGAACCGCGCCGCAGCCTGCCGTGACGGGCGGCAAGCTGCACGGCGTTGTAAAGAGCGGCAATGTTCCTCTTCCTGGCGTGACCGTGACGGCGCAGAACACCCTGACCGGCAAGCGGTATTCGACCACGACCGATATTACGGGCGCGTGGTCGATGACGATTCCGCAGAACGGGCGATATGTGATCAAGACGCAGTTTGCGGCCTTTGCGACCGGATCGCAGGAGGCCCTGCTGAATGCGACGAATCATGACGGGGCAGCAAATTTTGATTTGATCCTGGCATCGCGGGCCGCGGCGCAGGAGAAGCAGGAAGAGGGTCAGGCTTCGCAAGTGCAGCAGGCGATCCGGCAGTTGGCGGGGAACGGCGCACAGAGTCTGAGCCTGATGAGCGCCCTGACGGGCGACACGGAGGCCGGCACAGCTGGAGGTCCGAGTGCGAACGGAGCATCGCTGCCTTCAATCGCAGGGAACTCGGATTTTGGCGGTGAATCGGTGGCCATCACCGGGCAGTCGGGATCCGTGAGTCCGCTGGCCGGGGTGGACATGGACCGCATTCGCGATTTCATCGAATCGATGCGCGCGCAGAATGGCGGACAAGGACCGGGTGGCGGGCCCAGCGTCGGAGGGGGGCTCTTTGCCGGCGGCGGCTTCGGCGGGGGCGGCTTTGGCGGTGGGGGATTTGGGGGCGGAGACGGCGGCTTCGGCGGCGGTGGTTTTGGGGGAGGCCGGGGCGGCGGCGGGGGGCGCGGCAATTTCCGCGGCTTCAATCCGGGCCAGCCGCACGGCGCGATCTTCTGGATGGGAAGCAATTCCGCGCTGAATGCGGAGCCATTCAGCCTGCGCGGCCAGCCGCAGCAGCAGCCCGCGTCGGGCTCAAACCGCTTTGGCGCCACACTGATGGGTGCGCCGTTTCTGCCCGGTCTGACCAAGCCGAGCGGCAAAGATACCGTATTCCTCACCCTGTCGGGCGTACGCACCTCAAGTCCCCTGGATGAGTACGCGACCGTGCCGACGGATGCAGAGCGGACGGGCGTGATTCCGGGAGTCGCGGCGACAATCACTCCCGTGCCGCAAGCCGCGGCGCTGCTCAAATACATTCCTGAACCCAATCTGCCGGGCACCACGCAGAACTACCATTTGTTGACCACCGCGCAATCGAACACCACCCAGGCCGGAGTGCGCTACATGCGCAGCCTGGGCGCCGCCAGCGCTTCACCGTTCGGCGCGTTCGGCGGGCGGGGCGGAGGCGGCGGCCGGAACGGGGGACAGAGCCAGGGGCTGCGACAGAGCATTAACGTCAACTACAACTGGGCTCATACAGCCAGTGATAACGTCAATATTTTTCCGGAACTGGGAGGCAAGACGGCGTCGGATTCATACTCGGTACAAACGGGATACACGCTTGGCTACCATCGCCTAACCAGCATTACGAACATCAATTGGAATCGCAGTAACAGCAGTGCGACTAACTACTTTACGAATGGAACCGACGTGGCGACCCAGGCCGGGATCCTGGGACCGAATGGCAATCCGCTCAATGCGAGCCCGCTGAACTACGGCCTGCCCAATGTGACGCTCAGCAGCTTTACGGGATTCAATCAACAGCAGCCGAAGTTCTCGATCGGGCAGACTATCTCGCTGACGCAAACGCTGGCCTGGATGCACGGTAAGCATAACTTCCGCTTTGGCGGCGACTACCGGCGGGTGCATCGCGATTTTCTGGGCGGATCGAATTCGACGGGCAGTTTTTATTTCACGGGATTCTACACGGGATCGTCTCTGGGAGACTTTCTTCTGGGGTTGCCGCAAGAGACGTCGATTGATTCGGCTGTCCAGAAGAGTTATCTGCGCGACAACGTGTTCGACTTATACGCGCAGGATGACTGGAGGGCGCATTCGAACCTGACTTTGAACTTTGGGATTCGCTACGAGTTCTTTGCGCCGTATACGGAGAAGTACGACCACTTATCGATGGTAGATACGAATCCGTCGGCAGGGTTTACGACCGTGGCGCAGGTGCGGGCGGGATCGCCCGCGCCAGTCAGCGGCAACTTGCCGGATTCCCTTGTGCATCCATTCCGCGTGGCGTTTGCGCCGCGCTTGGGTGTGGCGTGGCGCCTTCCAAAACAGACCGTGGTACGCGGCGGTTACGGGATGAACTACACCACCAGCGCGTACGCAAACTTTGCGAACACCATGGCGCTGCAGCCGCCGTTCGCTAACCTGCAAACGAATGAATCGGCCGGGACGTGCGTGGAGTCGGGCGTGGGATGTTTGTCCGTGGCGGACGGATTTCCTTCTCCCAATGCGATCGGTAATTATGCGCTGGACCAGCATTACAGGCTGCCGTACGTGCAGGTGTGGAATGTCGATATACAGAAGACGCTGCCGTGGGGAGTCGTGTTGAACGCGGGATATAACGGTTCAAAGGGAAGCAATCTCGACGAGACAATCGCCCCACGTGCGACGCCGAGCAGTCCCGCAACCGATCCGGGCAACGTGCTGTTTAACTACGAGGAAGCGGTGGCGTTTTCGCGCTTCAACGCGGGCACGCTGCGGGTGAACAAGCGGCTCACCCAGGGCATCGCGGTGGGCGCTAGTTATCAATATTCGCACTCCATCGACGACGCGGGATCGGTAGGCGGCACATCGACCGTCGTGGCCCAGAACTGGCAGGATATTCTCGCCGAGGAAGGGAACTCGAGCTTCGACCAGCGGCATAAAGTCTCAGGTAATTACTTGTATGAACTGCCGTTTGGCAAGGATAAGTTCTGGTTTACCACCGGTAAGTCGGCGCACATCCTTGAAGGCTTCTCGATCTCTGGAACATTTACTTTTGCGACTGGAACTCCACTTACTCCGAGTTACCAGGCAACTATCGCCGATGTGGCGCGCGGCACCGCAGGGACACAGCGGCCGGACCGCATCCCTGGGGTCTCATTGATGAACGGCGGCGGTTCGCTCAAGCATTGGTTCAACACTGCGGCATTTACCGCGCCAACCGGGCTGTACGGGAATGCGTCGCGTAACTCGATCACCGGGCCGGGCACAATTCAGAACAACATGTCGTTGTCGAAGACCATGCAACTGGGCGATACGCGCAGCTTCGAGATGCGCGCCACGGCCAACAATGTATTCAACACGGTGCAGTATTCGGGAGTGGACACGACGCTGTACTCGGGGGTGGATTCGAATTTCGCATCGCCATTCGGACAGGTGACTTCGGCGGGTGCCATGCGATCGTTTCAGTTCACGGCCCGGTTCAGATTTTAGGGACCAGTGTATCTGGCTAGCGGCTTTACGGGTTGGGAAGGATGAGAATGACGAGCGGCTTGCAGCGGATGATGGCTGGACTAATGGCGTTGGCGCTCGGTGTGATGGCTGCTGAGCCGTTGCATGCTCAAAAGCCGACCGCCGCGCAGGGTTCGCAGGATCAGTCGTCGCAGCAGGGCAGCTTCACGATGAAAGTGAACGCTGAACTGGTGTTGACCAATGTCGTGGCGCGCGACACCAAGACCGGCGAGTTAGTGCGCGGACTTAAACAGAGCGACTTTACTGTATCCGAGAGCGGCAAGAAACAGGAGATCTCGACCTTCGATTTTGAGAGCGTGGACATGGCCACACCGTTGAATGAAGCAACGGTGAGCGGCCTGGCCGCGGGGGCAAGCGGTCCGGGCAATAAGGCCGTCGTGGTGGCGCGACCTGAGGATCTGCGCAATCACCGTCTGATCGTAATGTTCTTCGATTTGACATCGATGCAGCCGGAGGACCTGGATCGCAGCGTGGAAGCGGCCCGCGATTATCTGAAAAAGAAGATGCAGCCTGCCGACCTGGTAGCGTTGGTGTCGCTAGGCGACACGCTCAAAGTGGACCAGGATTTTACCGCGGACAAAGATGCGCTTACCAGGGAGATAGGCATCTACAACGGCACCGAGGGGCAGGGCTTCTCCCAGGGTGCGAATTCGAATTCAAACCAGGTGGAAGACACAACCGGTTACACGCCCGACGAGAGCGAATATAACGATCTCAATACCGATCGCGAATTGTTCGCGCTGCGGGCGATCTCGAAATCCCTCGAAAAGATCAGCGAGAAAAAATCGCTGCTTTACTTTTCCGGCGGCATCTCGCGGGACGGGATCGAAAACCAGGCTTCGCTGCGGGCGGCTATCAATGCGGCCGTTCGCGCCAATCTCGCCATTTACAGCGTGGACACGCGCGGATTGCAGGCTGTCTCGCCGCTGGGTGATGCATCCACAGGAAGCTTGCGCGGGACGGGCGCTTATAACGGCGGGGCCCTCACGAATAACATGAACGCTAACTTCGCCAGCCAGGAAGTTATGGCGACACTTAGCTCCGACACGGGCGGCAAGGCTTTCTTCGATTCCAATGATTTCGCGCCCGCGTTTGCGCAGGTGCAGCGCGATACTTCGGCTTACTATGCCATCGGCTTCCACTCCACCAATCCCGCGCGCGACGGGAAGTATCGCAAACTCACGATCAGGATCAATCGACCGGGAATCAAGCTGGAGTATCGTCCAGGCTACTATGCGCCGGCGGACTTCAAGCACTCCGGCAAGGAAGATCGCGAGCGCGACCTCGAGGAGCAGTTGACCAGCGACCTGCCCGCAACGGACATGGCCGTCTATCTCGATGCCATGTACTTCCGGCTCGATGAGAACCGCTTCAATGTGCCCGTCTCTCTGATCGTGCCGGGATCGCAGATTCCGTTCGTAAAGGGCGGGGATAAAGAGAAAGCCACGCTCGATATCATCGGCACAGTTATCGACGAGGTGAAGCGGCCCATCGGCCGCGCGCGCGAAACGGTGAAACTCAACCTGGACGAATCGCTGCAGGCGCGGCAGAAAAATATTCAGTACACAACCAGCTTCAATCTTCCTGCTGGCAAATATCACCTGAAGTTTGTGGTGCGCGAAAACCAAACCGGACGCATGGGTTCGTTTGAAGCCGATATCGTGCTGCCGGAGTTGAAAAAGGTTCCGCTCAAGATGAGTTCAATCGTGCTGGCATCGGCGCGCCAGCCCAGCAAACAGGAGAGCCCGCTGGTGCGTGGCGGCGAAGAGTATGTTCCTAACATCAGCCACGTTTTCCGTCAGGACCAGCACTTGTATCTGCTGTACGAGGTGTATGCGCCGGCACGCGCAAAGCCGGCGGACAACCAGCCGAAGGGGACAAAGCCGGGCATCAGTCTGCTCAGTAGTCTCGAACTGATTCAAGGCGCGACCAAGGTGTATGAGACGCCGCTGGTGCAGGCCAAGGCGATCAACGTGGAGGGGCGCGACGCTGTGTCGGTCGAACTCGATGTGCCGCTGGCAGGGCTCAAACCGGGCTCGTATCTATGCCAGTTGAATGTGATCGACGATGCCGGCGGGAGCTTTGCGTTTCCGCGCTTTGCGGTGCTGGTGCGCGAACCCGCTGCCGCGGCGCCTCAGACGCCCGCTACCGGTGGCTCGCCATCGGGAGCAGGATCAGGCCGCTGATCGGGGCCGGCATTTGCATCGGCGAGACCGTAGGGGCAATGGCGGCAGCCTGACCCGCAGCAGGAACCTCGCTTCAAATGATAGGCCGCGGTAAACACCATATATGGCCCCTCAAAATAATAGTCCTCGGGCTCCAATGCCGGCGTTTTGTCGGGGGGCTGCGTTTCCATGGATTTATTCTCGCGGATTGCGGACAGCGCGGCATCTAAAATCGAAGTATGACACTGACCGCGCACGAACGCGCTCGCCGCATCAAAATTATTCTCTTCGATGTCGATGGCGTCTTGACCGACGGAACCATTTGGCTCGTACCCGCGCCGGTTCGAGAAGCCCACGCGACGCAGGCGCAACTTGCCGACAAGGCGGGGCAAATGGGGTACGGCATTCAATCTGCGACCATGATGGAGGCCAAGGGGTACAGCGCCCATGACGGAGCGGGAATTTCGCTGGCGCGGATTGGCGGGCTGAAGTGCGGCGTAATTACCAAGCGCATCAGCGAGACCGTGGCCACGCGCGCTCGCGACCTGAAACTCGAATTCGTCTACATGGGCCAGGCATTCAAGATGAAGGCGGTTCGCGAGATCATGCAGAAGGCAGGCGTGGGCCTGGAAGAAATCGCCTATGTAGGGGACGATGTCATCGATCTGCCCGTAATGCGGGAGTGTGGTTTTGCTGTCGCGGTGGCCAACGCGCGCGAGCAGGTCAAGGCGGAGGCACACTACATCACGCCGCATGCAGGCGGCTGCGGAGCCGGACGCGACGCGATTGACTTCATCCTCGATGCCCAGGGCGTGCTGAACGACTGCATTGAAACCATGATTGACGAGAGCAATCCCATTTCTCCGTCCATGGACATCGGCAATAGCGGGGACGCGGCCTAGCAGCTGTCTTACTTCCGCATCGCGTGAGCCGGAAACACGGTTTCGATCAAGATGGCGCGCAATTGCTGGCGCAGGTCAGTGTTCGGGTCAGGCTCGGTATTCGACTGCGGATGCAACGTGTCGGCTGGTGGCGCTCCGGTGTCGGTGGTGTTCACGGCAAGTATGCTGGCGCTCCTGCCTGCCGGGTCGACCAACATCTCCGAGGAGAATCCGCCCTGGTCTCCATCGTGAAAGATGTAGCGATGACCGTTCGCTTCCATTACGAAAAATCCCAGGCCCATCCTGGGCTGTGCACCGTGCGGCCCTGATGTGTAGGGGGTGGGGGCCTGGCCGGGCGTTGTCGCCGGCAACACGCCTGTCCACGCCTCTTCGAGTGAAGTGCGCTTGAGTACCAGGTCATAGACAGGCTTGCTGGGATCGCCGATCAAGAAAAGGAGATACTTCTCCATGTCCGTGATTGGCCCTTTCAATCCGCTATTCGAAGTCGTTATGCCGGTATCGAAGTTGACCGGCTGCGGCGTGAGTTTTGTGCCCGCGCGCAGATAGCTGGCGGATACATGGTTTTCCAGGAAATAGGGCGCGCGGTCGAAGTAACTTGCATTCATCTCCAGCGGCTTGAGGATGTTCTTGTCGATGTAAACTTCAAAGTCATCGCCGCTGAGCCGTTCGATGATCTGGCCAAGAAATACGTATCCGAGATTGGAATAGCTCCATTGACTGCCCGGCTTGAATGCGATGTGAGTGTAGGGCAACATCGCGGCCACCTGGGTCCACCTGGTGGGTTCAAAAGGCTGCCAGTCGCAATTAGTTGCGTCATCGCAGTCCCACGGCCAGGTCGGATTGCGAAAGCCAGCGCTATGCGTAAGCAGTTGGCGTATGGTGATATTTTCAATGGGCCCGAATGTATCGTGAACCTGGCGCAGTTCGGGGATGTAACGGGCGGCGGGATCGTCGAGCGCAAGCTGGCCGCGATCGCGCAATTGCAGGATGGCGATGGCCGTAAAGGTCTTGGTGATCGAGGCCCAGTTGTACGCCGTCTCGGCGTCGACGCGCGCTTGCGTATCCTGGCGGGCTTCGCCGAAATAGAAGCGCGTCGGGGCCGTGCGTGATTGAACCAACGAGAAGGCGCCGCCCACGATGCCGTGCTTTGTGAGCACAGAGTCAAACTGCGGATGGAAAGTGTCGATCTGCGCGTGGGCGCTGCGCGCTACCGGGAGAGTAAGGAACACTAAAAGAGTGCGTTGAAGAAGGGAGTGGAGCCGCATGCAGCCCATGATACAGCGCGCACTAAGTGTTCTGATCTTTGGGCGGGCGTACCACGATAGGGAGCAGGGTCGAAATCGCCATGATACAGGCGATGATGTGCAGGCCGCTGGCGTAGTTGCCGGTAGCCTTGAGGGTATGGGCGATGAGCAGCGGACCGAATGCGCTGGCGGCACCCCAGGCGGTCAGCATCAGCCCGTAGATCGGTCCTACATTTTTCGATCCGAAATAGTCCGCGGCAAACGCCGGCATGGTTCCGAATCCGCCGCCGTAGCACATGAGGATGATGAACGACACGGTGGTGAGGATACCGACGGAACCCATGGAAGGAAGTATCCAGAACAGTCCAAATTGCGCGATGAACATCACGACGAATGTCCAGCGGCGCGTGATGGCGTCGGATACCCATGCCCAGAAGATGCGGCCTACAGCGTTGCCGATGCTGACGATTCCCACCATGCCCGCGGCAACCACGGCATTCACCATCGCGATCTTCTGGAACATGGGTGATTCTTGTGAGATGACTGAAATGCCGGCGCAGGTATTGAGAAACAGCAGAAGCCACAATGCCCACCACTGCCATGAGCGCAAGGCCGCCCCAAGCGTGTAGTCCGCCTTGGCGCGCTGTGCGTTTTGCAAAGCCGTGGGAGCCCAGCCTTCGGGCTTCCAATCAGGGGGCGGATTCTGCATGAAGAAGCCCGTGGCCATGGTCACGACCAGGTAGGCAATGCCGAGGTAGGCAAAGGTCTGCAGAACACCGACACTCTGAATCAGGTGGGTGGCGATCGGTGCCGTGACCAGTGCGCCGGCGCCGAATCCGCCCACAGCCACTCCGGTGATGAGTCCGCGCCGGTCGGGGAACCACTTGACCAGCACTGCGACCGGAACGATGTACCCAAAACCAAGTCCGATGCCGCCGATCACTCCATAACTGAGATAGAGCCACCACAACTTGTACGCGGAAAAACTGGCGAGGAACACGCCCAGTCCGTAGAGAAAGCCGCCGGTGAGGGCCACAACGCGCGGACCCTTTTTGTTGAGCCACAAACCGCCGAAGAACGACGCGACACCGAGCACGCAGATGGAGATGGTGAAGGTGAGGGTCACCTGGGCAATCGACCAGTGGAATTGGTTAGAGAGCGGATTGCGAAAGACGCTCCACGCGTAAACCGCGCCCAAGGCTACCTGCATTAGAAATCCCGCCGCTGCAATTGCCCAACGGTTCGTACCGGTCATGCGCGCCTCCGATGTTCGATGTCGATTGCTTCGACGGGATAAAGCGGCCCGCTCTGCGCTCGAATTCGGATCACCAAAGTTGGATGCAGCGGTTGCGCATCGAGGCACTTGATTGTTTCTGCGCTTTTCAGCAAGCACCGCTCAGAGTGAGAGGGAACCTGGTAAGGGCGCGATCCTTCTTATGGTGAAGAAGGCACGAACGTGGACGATCGATAGGACGTTCAAGGAATAATTCGTTTCTCAAGCCGTCCGTATGCGAAAATCCGCGGAATAGATAACGAAGCGACGGCCTCGCAAAAATCCAATCAGTGTCAGGCCTAACTCGCGTGCGAGTTTGACCGCAAGGCTGCTGGGGGCTGAGACGGACGCCAGAACAGGAATACCCGCCGCCAACGACTTTTGGGCAATTTCAAAGCCGCCGCGGCCGCTGACCAATAAGACATGCTGGCTCAGGGGCAGCAGGCCCTCCAGCAGCGCCCAGCCGACGATTTTGTCCACGGCGTTGTGCCGGCCGATGTCCTCGCGTAGCGCGAGCAGTCTCCCTGTTGCATCGAAGAGTGCCGCAGCGTGCAGGCCGCCCGTGCGGCTGAAAACTTCCTGTTCCGCACGCAGCACGTCAGGCAAGCGGCAAAGCAGTTCGGGATCGAAGCGGAATGTGCGGTCTGGCTGCTGCAACCCACGCACGCGCACCGCCTCAATCGATGCTTTGCCGCAGATGCCGCAACTGGACGCCGCGAAGAAGTTGCGCTGCAGGTCTGCGGATTCAAACGCGGTATCTTTCAACTCCACTTCAACGACGTTGGCTTTGGCGCCATTCTGCGGAACTATCGCGCGAAGGCCCCCGATCTGATCGCGAGACTCGATGATTCCTTCGGTGAGCAGGAAGCCCGCCGCGAGTTCAAGGTCGTGCCCGGGAGTTCGCATGGTCACGGTGATCGGCGCGCCTGCAATGCGCACTTCAAGGGGCTCTTCGGCGGCCAGCGAATCCTGCACAGACCGAACGCGGCCGTCGTCCCATTCCGTAACTTGCGTAAGTTCAACGCTCCTGGGGGGTGGGCGCATCGCGGCTCCTCGGCTTCGACCTTGCCGCATGAGGCAACCCCATGTCAAGACGGACCGCGATCAAACTCGATCCGGATTGAGCGGAACTTGCGCGGTTCGATAGCATCATAGAAGTGTTGAGAACCTGGCTCGTGCCGGAGGTTCAGTGCCAGCCGGCGTCCTGTAGGAGTGAACGATGAAACTTCGTATCAAAGGAAACTCGCTGCGTTTCAGAATTTCACCATCGGAAATGGTGCGGCTGCTCGACACAGGCCGGATTGAAGACACAATTTACTTCAGCGTTGAAGACGGAGCGAAGTTGACCTATGCGCTCAAGCACACCAGCGATGTGTCGGCGATCGGTGTGCGCTATGAGCCGCAGATGGTCACAGTTGAGGTGCCCACGGTCGAGGCACAGGCCTGGGCCGCAGGAGAGCAAGTGGGCCTCTACGGAGAGTCCGCATCGCGTGCGGGTGCACTCGAATTGGCCATCGAAAAAGACTTTGCCTGCCTCGACAAGGACGACGAGCAGAACGCCGACACCTTCCCCAATCCGAAAGAGGGAGCGGTGTGCTGACTAACCTCGCGCCGATGCCGACTTTCTGTGCTGAAGCGCCAGTTGCCTGAAGTTTCGCACCAACGTAGTATCGCGGCGCCGCGCCCAGGCAATGACAAAGTCGACAGATGCATTCTTTGCTTTGAGCGGGCAGAAGGCGAGGTCGCGGTTGCGGAATTGTTGTTCATTGAACGGCAACAGGGAGACGCCCTCGCCCGCCTGCACCATCAGTACGACGCTCGACCATACCGAACAAATACTGGCGATGTGTGGCGAAAACCCCGCCTCTGAGCAAAGCTCGATTGCCTTGTCAAAAACTGCCGGCGATGCTTCGCGCGAGGACAGTACGAAGCGTTGCTGGGCCAGGTCGCGCAGGTCGATGGGGCCGGGTGCGGCTGGGTGATTCTTGGGCAGGATCGCCATGATCGGGTCCTGTTGTATCAGTGCCGACTGTAAATCTGTGCGGAATTCGGGTTCCGGCCTGCGCGTGAATCCCACGTCGATCTTTCCATCGCGCAGAGCGATCCATTGCTGCGTCGAGGTCATCTCCACGAGCGAAAGCTGCACGTCCGGCGATTGTTTTCTGAAGCTCTGGATGAGGTAAGGAAAATTTACTCCGGTGCCCCCGGTGAAAAATCCGATGCGCAGAGTACCAGCCTGTCCGCGATGGACTCGTTGCGCGCGATCGACCGCTCGATCCGCGGCAGACAGTGTGTGGCGCGCTTCTTCCAGAAAGGTCAAACCCGCCGCAGTCAACGCAGTCTTCCGTCCTGAACGCACGAAGAGGGGAACGCCGATGTCCTGCTCCAGGTTAGCGAGTTGTTCGCTGATCGCCGACTGCGCAACGTGCAGTCTCCGCGATGCTGCGCTGAAGCTGCCGTTTTCTGCAACTGCAACAAGATAACGAAGATGCCGCAATTCCATAGAAACCAATCTATCGGTTTTGCCGATGGATAGCAACGGAAAGAACTGCGCAACAATAGGGCCAGCTTCGAATCTTATATATAGGTCCGTGCTCGACGAACAAGCCGTCCCCTTCGCCGTGCCGCAGATTTGAGGCGACCGCGCATGTGGATAGTTAAAGCAGCTCTATACCGGCCCTATACATTTATTGTTTTAGCGCCGCTCATTTTGCTGGTTGCGTCTGTCGTCATTCTGCGCGCCCCGACAGACATCTTTCCGACCATTCATATCCCGATGGCCTCCATCGGCTGGCAAGACACAGGCTCAAATCCTGAAGGACTCGAAGGCCGTCTTACTTCGCCTTACGAGAAAGCCTTGACCACCCTCGTCGATAACATCCAGCACATCGAGTCAACCGCCTGCAACGGCGTTGCAGTGATCAAGGTCTTCCTGCACCCGGGCGCGTCCCTCGACACCGCCAACGCGCAGGTAACCGCCGCTTCGCAATTCCTCTTACGTGAACTCCCACCCGGCACCCTGCCTCCGCGGATCATCCATTTTTCTGCGTCGCGCGCGCGCATGCAAAAGCGCCTGGTCGGGAAACACGAATGACAACGGTAACCAAAGAGCCGCAAACGGAGATGAACATGGGACTAGCCCCGGTAATGACCCGAGTTGACAACAGTGCTGAGCAAGCTGCGCATGAGCAGCCATCCACCACGCCCGGTGGCGGTCGGGCTTGGGGCCTGGTAATTACGGTCATCCTGTTGGCAGCTATCGGGTATGGGCTCTACGTGCGCTCGGCCGGCGCAAAAAAATTGACGCGCGACACGGAGGAAGCGGCGGTTCCTTCGGTCAATGTCGTGCATCCATTGCCCGGCTCGCGGGCCGACGATCTGGCTTTACCTGGAAGCGCGCAGGCATTTACAGATACTCCCATCTACTCGCGCACCAACGGCTATTTGCGAAAGTGGTATTTCGATATTGGTTCGCGCGTACGCAAGGGCGACTTACTCGCGGAGATTGAAACTCCCGAGGTGGATCAGCAATTGAACCAGTCGCGCGCGGAACTGGAGCGCATTCAGGCCAACGAACAACTGGCGGGCGTTACCAGCAATCGCTGGCAGGCGTTGCTGGCCAAGCACGCGGTGTCACAACAGGAGGCCGACCAGGCAAAGAGCAATTACATCGCCGCGCAGGCTGCTGTCGACGCCAGCAAGGCCAACGTGCACAGGCTCGAGCAATTGCAAAGCTACGAGCGCATTGTTGCGCCGTTTGATGGCATCATCACCGCGCGCAATACCGATATCGGCGATTTGATTGACGCCGGTTCCGGATCCAGCAATCCCCGCGAGTTGTTTCACCTGGCTGCTGTTAATAAGCTGCGCGTCTATGTTGCAGTGCCCGAGGTTGATTCGGATGCGGTTCACAATGGCGACAGCGCGACGTTGTCAGAAAATTCGCATCCCGGCTTGAAGATCAATGGCACAGTGGTCCGCAACTCCGACGCCATCGATCCGTCCACGCGCACCCTCAATGTTGAAGTGGACGTTGACAACGCCAGGGGCATCCTGCGCCCGGGCGCCTATGTCTTTGTGCACTTCCATCTGCCCGCCGGCGGGCGCGCCGTTACTGTGCCTTCGAATGCTCTGTTATTTCGCGCCGAGGGCTTGCGCACTGCGGTCGTCCAGGATGGCCGCGTTGAGCTTGTACCGGTAACTATCGGGCGCGACTTTGGCAGTTCGGTGGAGATTACATCGGGCCTCACGCCCAGCGATATTGTGATCGTCGACCCGCCCGATTCGCTCGCCGGCGGCGCCGTGGTTCGCCCGCATGTCATCAAGAATGCGCAGGGGCAATCATGAGTGGGCTGACATATCGAATCACTCTCGTTTCATGCGCTGTTCAATGACGGGCAGCTGGGATTTGCTTAAAGGCCGGCGATTCGAGGCCAGCGTACTCCTGGCAAACGCATTGGGTGGCGGATGGGATACTTCGAAGTTACCGCAGCGCTTATAAGACTCGACCTGCGCATTGGGCTGCGCAGTGAGCGGATAAGTATGCCATGATCGGTCCACTAAGAGGATTTAGTAAGGGGATTTAGTGAGCAAGTATACGGTTACAGCGTATTTCGAAGCACTGTCTTTACTGAAAGTTGAGTCTGATTCATCGCCGGTAGGCGAAGGACCAAGCGTCGCCACCGGCGGTGAACAAACGTCAATCAAGCTGCGGAAGGAGTCTCGACCCGCGTCCGCATCCGCACATCGGCCGAAACCGGTTGCAGCCGAAACGAGTTATTGCCCGCCGGGATCATCGCGAGAGTTACCGGATGACGATCTCGGCTGCCATGCATATGTTTGGTCTCAAGCCAGGCACACAACCGCGGATCGTAAATTTCGGGTTGCCCTTGCCAGAACGCCGGATTCAAACCGCACTGGATCCGAAGGTGATCCAATTGCAATTCAATCGTTGACACATTCTTTGGAAAGTAGCGCCGCACGTTGTCGGTGCCGACGAGGAGTCCGGAGAGACCCCGGCCCTTACTTTGCGCTTTGACTACCATAAATCACCTGCTCTTCAACGGGGCTGAGCTTCAGTCTAGGGAGTCAGGTTGGAGAAACCGCCTGTCGATGAGGGGACACCCCGGTTAGAGGTCCCGATTCGGAACGTAATTGACTCGGAAATCAGTTTGGGAAATCGTTCGCTGTTTTCGTGGCCCTGTCGTGAAACCCATACCAGTTGATTCCACTTCTTAGATTTCATTCGTACTTCGCCATGGATGCGACGAGGCTTGAAAGGGTTGCCGAACCTGAACTAATACCCAGTCTACCCTGACTTATGTGCAAGCGCTAGAGCTAGACGTAAATTCAATGTAAAGAAGGCTCGGTACCTCGGGTCGGATGACTTTTCCGCTTTTCCCTAACCTCGAGAAATGAGATCGAGTCGACCGTATATCTGCGACCGCCATCGTAAGTCTGCGGCAGCCGCGGAAAAGCGCTCGAATGTTAGCAAGGCCGGAAAAGTCGAACAACTCAGCCCCCGCCTCCTTACAAATCTGCCCCGCGCTTTTTTGCGCCATCATCCCCCGCCGCATGGCATGCTTCGGCATCCGGTGCCGCTCGCATACACTGGATGGGGCTCGTGGCATGCCGCTTCCGCGCATTTGACCGCGAATCGGGAGAGGGAATTGGGAACTATTCGGAAAGTATTGCTGGGACAGTGTGCCGTTTTTTGTTTTGTCGCGCAGGCCGGGGCGCAGGCGCACTTCGATGCCGCTGCCGTCCGCCTCAACAACCGCGGTGTTGCGCAAATGGGCCAGCAATTTACTGAGAAGGCCGCCGACAGCTTCGACGAAGCCTTCAAGAAAGATCCTAAACTGGCCCAGGCCGCCATCAACGATGGCATCGCCCTCATGACCCTGCAAAAGCTCGACGAAGCCAAAAAGTCCCTGCAGGCTGCCCTCGCTCTCGACCCTGCCAACGCCCAGGCCTGGTACAACCTCGGTCTCGCGCAGCATGCCGGCAATGAATTGGAGCCCGCCCTGGCCAGTTTCCAGAACGCCGTCAAGTTTGATCCCCGCGACGTCGACTCGTGGTACTTTGTCGGCGTTTGCTACGGCGAAATGAAGCAGTTCGACAAAGCCATCGAAACATTTCAAAAAGCGCTGGCCGTTAATCCGCTGCACGCCTCGGCTGAGTTTCAACTGGCGCGGGCGTTGCAGCGCTCCGGCCACACCCCCGAAGCCAAGGACCACTTCAAAATATTTCAGCACCTCACCAGCACCAAGATCTCTGCCGCCATCGGCCTGGCCTACGGCGAGCAGGGGCACTACTCGACCGTCACTCCTGTGGAGCAGCCCGAGGCCGGACGCCGCCCCATGATCCCGGTCAAACTGGTGGCGGAGCCGGTCGCGCAATCGAAGAGCCCAACCACGGGCGGCGCCTGCATGATCGATGTAACTGGATCCGGCCCGATGGACCTGGTCCTGATGCAGGCCGGCGAACAAGCCATTGAGCTCCTGCATCCCGACGCCAATGGCCGCTTCAAAGAACTCGACGCGCAGTCCGCGGGACTGAAAGCGTCCGGCCGTGCCGTCGCCTGCGCGGTCGGCGACTACGATGGCGACGGTCTCAACGATCTGGCCGTGGCCCTCGAAGACAAGGTGCTTCTCTTCCATAATCTGGGCAAAGGCAAGTTTGAAGACGCGACCGCCGAAGCCGGCATCACGGCCCGCAACAAGCCAACCGGCATCACGTTTGTCGACTACGACCACGACGGCGATCTGGATCTGGTCATCACCGGCGCGCCCCTCAAGGCCGGGGACGAGTCCAATGTCCTGTGGCGCAACAACGGCAACAAAACCTTCACTGAATGGACCGAACCAACCGGCCTCGGAGGCAGCGGCACGACCGCTGCGGTAATCCTGACCGACTTCAATAACGACCGCGCCGTCGACATCGCCATGACCGGGGACGGCCCTGCGCCGCTGCTCTACGTCAATCCGCGCGAAGGCAAATATCCGGCGCAGCCCCTCTACAACGACGCCAATTTGCCCCCCTCCGTCGGCATCGCGGTGCTCGACTTCAACAAGGACGGCTGGATGGACATCGCCGTTACCCACGCCGGCGCGCCCGGTCTCACCCTGTGGCGCAACGTCGAGGGCCCCAACCACATCGGCCGCCGCTTCGAACGCGTCGACCTTCCGCTGCACGACGCCACCCGCGCCTGGGGTGTGACGCCCGTTGACATCGACAACGATGGCTGGATCGATCTCGCCGCCATCGTTGAAACCAGCGCCGGCCCCCGCGTGCGCGTCTTCCGCAATCGCGGCGACGGCACCTTTGAAGACGCCAGCCCCGCCCTCGGCCTCGACAACGTGACCCTCACCGCACCGCGCGGCCTCATCGCCGCCGACATCGAAGGCAAAGGCGCCGCCGACCTCATCGTCACGGCGCTCAATCAGCCGCCCACTCTGCTCCGCAATCAAGGCGCGAACAAGAATCACTCGGTTCGCTTCGACCTCGCCGGCCTGGCCGATAACAAGACCGCCCTCGGCACCAAGGTAGAAATCTTCTCCAACGGCCACTGGCAAAAGTGGGAACTCGCCGGCGCATCCGGCTATCAGACTCAGGGCGCACCGCAAATCCTGGTCGGACTCGGCGACTCCCAGGGCGTCGATCTCCTTCGTATCCTGTGGCCCACCGGCGTCCTGCAGGACGAAATCGATCTGCCCAAGACCCCGGTCATTGCCATGAAAGAAGCCGACCGCCGCGGCAGCTCCTGCCCCGTGCTCTTCGCCTGGGACGGACACAAATATCGCCTCGTCACCGACGTCATCGGCGCCGCCGTCGTCGGCCACTGGTTCACTCCCCAGCGCCACAACATCCCCAATCCCGGCGAATGGATCAAGGTCGACGGCTCCCGGATCGCGCCCGTCCACGGCAAGCTGAGCTTGCGCTTCATCGAGCCCATGGAAGAGGTCAACTACACCGATCAGCTTCGCCTCGTTGCCGTCGACCATCCGGAGAATGTCGAAGTCAATCCCGACGAGCGCTTCCTTGACGATCCCCCCTTTGCCTCCGGCCGCGTCGTCGCCTCGCAAGGCACGCGGCTTCCCACGGGCGCCTGGGATGGCGATGGCCGCGATGTTCTCGAAATCCTCAGCCGCCGCGACCACAAGTTTGCCAGCGGATTCAAAGCCTCCCCGTACGACGGCTTTGCCAATCAGCACGCCCTCACCCTCGAGCTCGGCGACGTCAAGCCCCAAGCTCCCCTCCGCCTGCTCATGACCGGCTACGTCAACTACTTCAGCGCAACCTCGCTGTATGCCGCGTGGCAGTCGGGCGTCAAGCCCATCTCGCCCTACGTCGAAGCCCAGTTGCCCGACGGCACCTGGCAGCGCATCCCCGGCGAAGCCGGATTTCCGGCCGGCCTCGAGCGCACCATCGTCGTCGACCTCAGCGGCAAACTCCCCGCCGGCACGCGGCGAATTCGCTTGCAATCCAATCTTGAAATCTATTGGGACCAGGTCCTCATCGATCAGAGCGACGATGCTCCATCGCGCACTTCCGAAGTGCCGCTCGCCCAGGCGACCCTTCACTTCCGCGGATACCCTACGCAGATTGAAGGCGCCAGTCCCGGCGACCTGAACTACGACTACGATCGCATCAGCCTCACCGGCCCCTTCCAGCATGAGCGCGGCAACTACACCCGCGTCGGCGACGTAACCTCCCTGGTAAGCGGCATCGACAACCGCTTCGCCATCTTTGGCAGCGGCGAAGAACTCGCCGCCGAGTTCGACACTGCTAAACTGCCCCTCCTGCCCCCGCACTGGAAACGCGACTACTTCTTTTATGCCAACGGCTTTGTCAAAGATATGGACTGGTGGGATGCATCGCCCTTCACCGTGGCGCAGTTGCCGTTCCACGGCATGAGTGCCTATCCCTATCCGGCGTCTGAAAGCTTTCCTGACGACGACAGCGCCCTCGACTATCAGTTGAACTGGAACGACCGCTTCGACTCCGGCGAGCCGCTGCGCTCCTATCGCTTCGACTACCGCCAGTTGCCTTCAACGCCCGCGCAGGACAGCGCCACCACCCTCGCCAAGCCCTGACCGCCGAGCCTCATTCCCGGCCCACGGTCGCCATGATTTCCGCGCCCCCTCCTTGCGCCGATGGAGCGCGTGATGACCAACCCAGATTGGAGGCCGCAGCCATCTCCGGCGTCCTGTTGACGTCGCGTACTTCTTCGTCCAGGGAGTGGAAAGCTTGCCCTTGCATGCTTCCTCGTCCATGGGTGGAAAGCCTGCCCTTGCGTACTTTCTCGTCCAGGAGTGCAAAGCCGCAAATCTCAATCGCCGCTGTTTTTGGCCCGCATCCCCACAAACGTGTCATCCTGTGCGAAGCGCTTTTCAGCGGAGCCGAAGGACCTGCTTTTCGGCCCATTTCCTCTCCTCCACCAACTCTGTAAACCACAAATCCAAATACTTCTTTTTCCGGTGCTTCCATGAACGAAATCGCAGCAGACATTGTCCTTCTTCCTGCCGTCCGCCAACTCGAACTCCTCCACCGCCGTGAGCTGTCCGTCGTCGATCTCGCCGAAGCCCACCTCGCCCAGATCGAGCGCCTGAATCCGCAACTCAACGCATTCGCCGACTTCGATGCCGACCGCGTGCGTCTCCAGGCCGCGCAAATGGATGCCTCGCCGCACCGTCCCCCTCTCCACGGGCTCCCCGTCACCGTCAAGTCCTCCATCGCCACCGCGGGCTATCGCTGCGAAATCGGCACCCTGCTCCGCAAAGGCGACATCCCCACGGAGGATGCCGTTGTGGTCCAGCGCCTGCGCGCCGCCGGAGCCCTCATTCTGGGCACCACCAACTGCCCCGAGTTCCTCATGGCTTACGAAACCGCCAACCTGCTGCATGGCCGCACCCGCAACCCCTGGGATCTCGATCGCTCCCCCAGCGGATCGAGTGGCGGCGAATCCGCAGCCATCGCCGCGGGCATGTCCGCCGGCGGCCTGGGCAGCGACAGCGGCGGCTCCGTCCGCGTGCCCGCTCACTTCACCGGCATCTGTTCCCTCAAGCCCACGCCGGGCCGCATCCCCGCCCGCGGCCACATTCCCGACAATGTCGGCCCCTTCGCCATTCTCGGTGCCATCGGCCCCATGGCCCGCACCATGCCGGATATCTCCCTCCTGTTTCGCACCCTCGCCGGGCAGGATCCCGAAGAGCCGGCCAGCCCCCGCCAAACCTTGCGCGCGCCCGGCATCAACGAACTGCGCAGCAACCGCATCGGCTATTTCGAAGACGACGGCCTCGTGCCCGTAACGCCCGAAACCCGCGCCGCGGTTCAAGCCGCCGCCCAGGTCTTGCGCGAAGCCGGCTTCCAGGTCGAACCCTTCCGCCCCAGCACCCTGGAAGCGCTGCGCAAATTGTGGTGGACCTTCTTCGTACAATGCGGCGCCATGTTCTACCAGCCCGAGATTCGCGGCAAGCACGCTCAACTGAGCCCCATCTTCAACGAGTTTCTTTCCATCGCCGAAGCCTCCGGCCCCCTCACCGCCACCGAACTGCTCAACGCCTGGGCCGAACTCGACCTGATGCGCTCCAGGACCCTCACGGAAATGCGCGACTATCCCGTCCTGCTCTGTCCCGTCGCCAGCATCCCCGCCTTCCGCCACGGCGAACGCACGTGGACCATCGACGGCCAATCCGTGCAATACCTCGATGCGGTGCGCTACACCCAGTGGTTCAACTCGCTCGCCGCGCCCGCCGCGGTCGTACCCGTGGGCCGCTCGCCTGAAGGCCTTCCCCTCGGCGTCCAAATCGTCGCACGCCCCTGGGAAGATGAAATCGCCCTCGGCATCGCTTCCATCGTCGACGCCGCCTTCGGCTATCAACCTCCGCCCATGGCAAACGGCAACGTTTAGCAATCGCGGGTACGAACAATGGCCGTGCCTTTCCGGAGGGACCAGGGGCCTTCCGTCCCGGTTGAAGCCATCGTAAGCATTTCCGGAGGGAGCAGGGGCCTTCAGGCCCCTGAAGAGGGCAGGATGAGGGAGGCCTTTAGCCCCGGCCCCTTTGCCATGGGCATGATGAACCCATGTAAGTCGGAGGGGACCAGGGGCCGTTCCGTCCCCGTTGAAGCCATCGTAAGTGAGTTTTCCGGAGGGAGCAGGGGCCTTCAGGCCCCTGAAGAGGGCAGGGATAAGGGAGGCCTTTAGGCCCGGCCCTTTGCCATAGGCATGATGAACCCATGAAAGTCGAAGGGACCAGGGGCCTTTCCGTCCCGGTTGAAGCCATCGTAAGCAGATTTCCGGAGGGAGCAGGGGCCTTCAGGCCCCTGAAGAGGGCAGGATAAGGGAGGCCTTTAGGCCCGGGCCCTTTGCCTCGAGCAGCCAACGTCCCGTCAACAAACCACTCCCTCCGCCACAGTCAAGTTCACCCATCACAGACAACTGTTCATCGCGCCGCTACAAACGAAGTGGCAGGTGCGGCAAGAGACTCATTCCGCACCTCAACCTTTAGGTGGAGGCGGGGTCAGCTTGTTCGCAGTAGCCTGATCCTTCCCCAGATTGGAGCAGGAGGCGTGCGTGATAGTTGGCACGAGCGTTTTGCCGATTCCCCGGATGTTCTGAAGAGCGCGCACTGTGCGCAGACCATCATCCCGGTGCTCGATCTGGAGATAGGCGGTGACGATTTCGTCACCATGGCCGGCCCCTGCTCGGTTGAAACCGAGTTCCAGCTCCTGGCCATCGCCAATCATGTGCGCCGCGCCGGAGCCCGCATCTTGCGCGGAGGCGCATTCAAACCCCGCAGCTCTCCCTACGCATTTCAAGGTCTCGGACTGAACGGCCTTAAGATGCTCGCCCATGCCCGCCAAGAGAGCGGTTTGGCCATCGTCACTGAAGTGATGTCGGAAGACGACGTCCCCATGGTTGCCGACTACGCCGACATCCTGCAGATCGGCACCCGCAACATGGAAAACTATGCGCTGCTTGAAGCCGCCGCCCGCTCCGGCCGCCCCATACTGCTGAAACGCGGCATGGTGGCCACCATCGCCGATTTCCTGCGCTCGGCCCAATGCATCGTCGACAACGGCAACCCCAATGTCATCCTCTGCGAGCGCGGCATTCGCACTTTCGAAACCGCCACCCGCAACACCTTCGACGTGGGCGCCATCGCGCTGCTTAAGCTCATCTCGCACCTTCCCGTCATCGCCGATCCCAGCCACGCTGCCGGACATCGCGAACTGGTTCCCGCACTGGCGCGCATCGCCGTGGCTGCGGAAGCGGACGGCCTGCTGGTCGAGGTGCACCCCAACCCCGAGAAGGCATGGAGCGATGGCGATCAGACCCTCGACTTCAACACCTTCGACGCCATGATGACTTCGCTCCAGCCCTACATTGCGCTCCGACCCCTGCGTCTCCCCGTCTGCCCATCCGCAGGCGCCGAGTTGATGGAGGCTGTTGGATGAGGCCTCTGGGTCAGGTCGTTGCGGCAATTGTGCCGCTCGCCTTCATTCTCCTGTTCTGCGGATTCACGGCTGCGACCGCTCCTGTTCTCGACGTTCCGGTGATCGTCACCGCGGCCCCCGACTACGACCCCCTCGCTGCCCTGCATGGCGCAGAGCGGTTTCCTCGCGGCGCGCAACTCCTCTTCGTGCAGAATGGCAACGCCGGCCCGCTCGTCGCAGGATTCGCGGCCACCGCCGACGCCTCAGTCTCTTTCGACGCCAGGACTGTGCTCTTCGCCGGCAAGCAGGCCGCTACGGACCCATGGCAAATCTATGAGCTGACCCTCGCCGATCGCTCGGTACGCAAAGTGATCGCCAACCAAACGGACGCGGTGCGCCCGCTCTATCTTCCCGGCAAGCGCCTCGTCTTTGCTCGCCGCGCCGCACAGGGCTTTCAGATCGTGGCCGCCGGGCTCGACGGCAACAATGAACTGCCCCTCACCTACATCGCCGCCAGCGCGCTGCCCGCCGATGTTCTCGCCGACGGACGCATCCTGTTTGAAGCCGGCTTCCCCCTCGGCTCCGGATCCACGCCGGAATTGTTTCTCGTCTACTCCGACGGATCTGGTGTCGAATCCTATCGCTGCGATCACGGCACCGCGCGCTGGGGCGGCCGCCAACTGGCTTCCGGCGACGTTGTCTTCACCCACGGCCCAAGCCTGGCGCGCTTCACCTCGCCTCTCGCCAACGAAGCGCGCATCGCCGCGCCGCACGCAGACTTTGCCGGCGGCATCGTCGAAACCGCATCGGGTTCATGGCTCTTGAGCGCGCGATCGTCTCCCACTGCGCGGTTCGCATTGAAATTGTGGAAGCCTGCTTCCGTTTCGGGCGCCAATGCATTGCCCGCTGCCTTCACTACGATTCTTGCGCGTGCCCGCGAAAATCTTGTCCAGCCCGTCCTGGTAGCCCCTCGGGAAAGACCGCGCGCCCATCCCTCCGCCCTGCACGACTGGAATTATGCCAACCTCCTCGCTCTCGATGCGCGTCAGTCGCGCGATGGCACATTGAAGACCACGCCTACACACTTGCGCCTCGAAACCATGGACGTGTCCGGACACTCCGTTTCCATGGGCACGTCCCCCGTTGAGACCGATGGGTCTTTTTTTGTAAAAGCCCCCGCCGATCAGCCCATTCGCTTTACGCTTCTCGATGCGCAGGGCGCCGCCATTCGCCAGGAGCACGGCTGGTTCTGGATTCGCCGCGGCGAACAGCGCATCTGCGTCGGCTGCCACGTCGGCCCCGAACACGCTTCTGAAAACAACGTGCCCGCCGTCCTGCTCCGCTCCACCACGCCCCTCGACCTCTCCGGCCTGAATGGGACCAGTCCAGACAAGACCAGCCAAAATAAGACCAGCCCGGATAAGACCAGCCCGGATAAGACAAGCCCGGATAAGACAAGCCCGGATAAAACCAGGACCAACACTGCGCGGCCATCCACGCAAGGGAGCCGCTGACATGACGACACGCCGCTGCGCAACTCAACATCGTTTTAGCTCGTACTCTCACCCTGTCACTTGCGACCAGCCGCGTCAGGATCAGCAGGAAATGCCAGGGCACGACTTGTACAGCCTGTCCAAGCATCAGGATCAGCAAGAAGTGTCAGGGCACGACTTGATTCGTGCCGTTAAAGCCGCAAAAAAGATCCGGGCTTTAGCCCCTGGGGGAGCGTATCGAGCGTCAGTATTCTTGGCCCTTCTCGCTTTCTCCACCCTCGCCGCTACTCTCTCCGCTCAAACTGCACCGCAAACGCCTTCCATCAAGTTCGAAGACGCCAGCGACAAAGCCGGCATCGACTTCACGCACAGCTTCGGCTCCCGCCAACTCGGCTCGCTCCTCGAAGGCACCGGCGCCGGTTGCGTCTGGCTCGACTACAACAACGACGGCCTTCCCGATCTCTACGTCGTCAACGGTCGCCCCCTTGACGACTCCATGCATCCCTATCCGTTGAAGGAGAAGCCCGCCACCCCGCCGCACAATCACCTCTATCGCAACGACGGCAACGGCCACTTCACCGATGTCACCACCAGGTCCGGCCTCAATCCCGACATGTATGCGGTCGCCGTCACCGCGGCCGACTACGACAACGACGGATTCGTCGATCTCCTCGTCACCGGCTACGGCAAGACGATCCTCTACCACAACGACGGCAATGGCCACTTCACCGACGTCACCGCCAAAGCCGGCATCCAGGTCGATGGCTGGGCCATCAGTTCCACCTGGCTCGACTACGACAAGGACGGCTGCGCCGATCTCTTCATCGGCCGCTACGTCAAGTTCGATCCCAGGTACCGCAACTTCTACGCCGCCGACAACTACCCCGGACCCCTCGACTACGAAGGCGAGACCAACAAGCTCTTTCACAACAACTGCAACGGCACCTTCACCGACGTGTCCGAGAAATCCGGCATCGCTGCCTTCACCGGCCGCACCATGGGCGTCACCGCCGCCGACTTCGACAACGACGGATGGGACGACATCTACGTCGCCAACGACCGCACCGAAAACTTCCTCTTCCGCAACCAGCATGACGGCACCTTCGAAGAGATGGGCAACGACACCGGCACCGCCTTCGGTCAGAATGGCGAATCCACCTCATCCATGGGCCCCGTCTTCGCCGACTTCGAAGGCCGCGGCATGTTAGACCTCTGGGTCACCGACGGCCACTACAACCGCCTTCTGCATAACACCGGCAAGCTGGCCTTCGAAGACATCGGCGCCACCAACGGCGTCTCCCAGACCAACGCTCAATACGTAAGCTGGGGTACCGGCGTCTACGACTTCGACAACGACGGCTTCCCCGACATCCTCATCTTCCACGGCGGCCTCATCCATCTCATCCCCCAGGAACACACCCTGTTCCGCGGTGTCGGCGCAGGCCGCTTTGCTGACGTCTCCCGCGAAGCCGGTCCCGTGCTCAGCGTCCGCACCACCGCCCGCGGTGCCTGCTTCTCGGACTACGACAACGATGGCAAAGTCGACGCATTCGTCGTGAACCTCGGCGCCAAAGGCACGCTGGTCCACAACATCTCCACCAACACCGGCCACTGGGTAGCCATCCAGCTCAAGGGCACCCGGAGCAATCGCGACGGCATCGGCGCCCGCGTCGAAGTCTACGCCAACGGCAAGCGCTGGACCGCCGAACGCGTGGCCAGTTCCGGCTATCTCTCCCAGGACGACAGCCGTATGCACTTTGGCCTCGGCCCCGCCGCATCCATCGACAAGATCCTCATTCACTGGCCCAGCGGCCGCGAGCAGTCGCTTGAAAAGCAACTCGTCGATCGCGTCCTCACCATCGAGGAGCCCAAGTGAACTCGCGCGCCACCACCTGCATGGGAGCCCCCACCGCCGCGATTCTCTTTGCGTTGGCGATGGCCCTGCTCTGTGCGGTTCTGTGGCACGCCGGCCCCGCGCACGCAACCACCCCCACGGGCAGAATTGCCGATGTCGTCCCCTACGCGTCGCCCGTCGAAATGCGCTTCTCGCCTGACGCCGCGCGCCTCTACGTTCTCTGTCAGGGCAGCGATGAAGTGCGCGTCCTCAACGCAACAACCTACGCTCCCCTCAAGAGCATCCGCGTCGGCCATCTCCCGCGCGGCTTTTCTCTGTCTCCCGACGGCGCCCGCCTGTTCGTCGCCAACACGTGGGATGACACGCTTTCCGTCATTGATACCCAATCCCTCGACGTCATCGCCACATGGCCCGTCGGCTCCGAGCCATCCAGCGTCGTTGAAGATCGCGCCGGCCTGCACCTCTTCATCGCCAATCGCATCTCCAGCGACGTCGCCGTGCTCGACGCCCACACCGGTGCGGAAGAGAAACGCCTCGCCGCCGGCCGCGGCGCCAGCTACATCACGCCCAGCCCCGACGGCAGCCGTCTCTACGTGACGCACGTCTATCCCAATCCCACCCACGCGTCCACCGCCGGCGGCAACCGCGTCCCGCCCAAATCCGAAATCACGGTCATCGATACCGCCCGCGCCGTGGTAGTCGATCGCTTGCCGCTCGATCGCATCGCCCATGCCTTTCACATCGCCTTCTCGCCCGATGGCCGCCTCGGCGTCGCGGCCGCGCTCCATCCCAAGAACCTCGTACCCCTCGCCCACATGGAACATGGCGGTGCCTTCGCCGACACCATCACGCTCTTCGGCGCCGACGTCGGCAAACCCGTCGAACTTCCTCTCGATGAACTGGAGCGTTATTCCGTTCGTCCCTTTGGCGTTGCCATCAGCCCCGACAAATCGCGGATCTACATCACCTGCGAAGGCTCGGAGATCGTCACCGTCCTCGACGTGGCGCGCGCGCTGGCCTTCATCCGCACCCACCACCCTCCCTTCGCACAGGATCTCTCCGCCGGCGCCCACTACGTGCTCGCGCGCATCGACGTCGGCCACGACCCCCGCGGCATCACCTTCACGCACGATGGCCGCAAGCTTCTTGTCGCCAATCGCCTCGACGATACCCTCAGCATCATCGACGCCCGCACCAATCGCGTCACGTCCACCATTGCCCTCGCTGGACCGAAAGACATATCCGTACTCCGCCACGGCGAACAGACCTTCTACACCTCCCGCTACTCCTTCCAGGGCCAGATCGGCTGCGCCAACTGCCACATCGATTCCACCTTCGACGGCCTCACCTGGGATCTCGAACCCGACGGCTTCGGCCGCGACATCGTCGACAACCGCCTCCTCGAAGACGTCAAAGATACCGAACCGTATAAATGGAACGGCGGCAATCCCAATCTCGCCACCGAGTGCGGCCCGCGTACTGAAAAATATTTCTGGCGCGCGGAGAATTACGACGACCTCACGCTCACTGACCTTGTCGTCTACATCCGCAGCCAGCCCCCGCGCCCCAATCGCTGGCGCCTCGCCGGCAATGAATTCACCCCCGCGCAGGAGCGCGGCAAAGCCCTCTTCGATCGGGCCAGCGACAAATTCGGAAAACCCATTCCGGAATCGAATCGCTGTTCCTTTTGCCACAGCGGACCCAAGGGCACCAGCCAGAAGTCCTTCGACGTCGGCACCCGCAAGGCCACCGATAACTCCGGTCTTCTCGACACGCCGCAGTTGTCCAACATCGCCCTCACCGCGCCCTATCTGCACGACGCCTCGGCCCGCACCCTCGAAGAAATCTGGACCGTCTTCAATCCCGAAGACAAGCACGGACGCACCAACGATCTCACCAAGGATGAGTTGAACGACCTCATCGAGTACCTGAGGACACGATGAAAAATCTCCGCGCGCTCGCGTTGTTTCTCGTTGCCGTGCCGCTGGCCATCGCCGCTCCCCCAACTCAACCCGCATCCGCCACCAGACCTCATCTGGCCAAAGCCGCATCTGCGGCAAAAAATCTGCACGGCGCGCAAGCGCAGTCAGCCCCACCGCAGGTGGCGCAGTCGGCTCCATCGCAGGTGGCGCAGTCAGCCCCACCGCAGGTGGTGCCGAGATTTCGTTTCGAGAATTTCACCACCGCCAACGGCCTTCCCGACAATCACGTCTTCGCCGTCCTCGTCGACGGCGACCGCATCTGGGCCGGCACGGAGAACGGCCTCGCCCTCTACGAAAATCACACCTGGAAGACCTACACCACCGCCGACGGCCTTGCCCATCGCGCCGTCCTGTCTCTCGCCCTCGATAAGCGCACCGGCGACGTATGGGCCGCCACCATGGGCGGCCTCAGCCGCATCTCCGGCGGACGCATCGATACCTTTACCCAACTCAATTCAGGACTCAGTAACGACGTCGTCTACGGCGTCGGCGTCGAAGGCGAGAACGTGTGGGTCGCCACCGCCGCCGGCGCCTGCCGCCTCGACCTCCGCACCAACCAGTGGACGCTCTACAACGAGCGCAACACGCCCATGAATGAAATCTGGGTCTACGCCGTTTCCGCTACGCCCGCCAAGGTCTATTACGCGGTGTGGGGCAGCGGCCTCCTCGAGTACGACCAGAAGACCGGCCGCTGGGATAAGTACGACGACCCCGATGGCGAAAACGAGATGGTTCTCTTCAAGGATCAGGGCCTCATCCACGAAATTGTCACCTCCGTAAGTTATGTGGACAACATCGTGTGGGCGGCGACATACTTTGGAGACAGCCGCTACGACGGCCGCTACTGGCACAACTTCCTCACCAAAGACAGCGGCCTGCCTTCGAATTTCACCAACACGGTGAAGGGCATTGACGCCAACCGCGCGTGGTTCGGTACGGATAAGGGCTTGGCTTACTACGACGGCGTGAACTGGGCGGTCTATCGGCCTTCCCTCACTACCGGCAAACCGGAGATGACGGTGCGCGATGCGCAGGGCAACGTTACGCCCATCGCCGTCACCACCGCTCCGGCGCACAACTATGTTCTCGGTATCGACTTGCAGGGCCAGGATATCTGGGTGGCCACTGCCAAAGGTTTAAGTCACGGGATTCTTCAACCATAACCATAGAGGAGTTTTTCATCATGAATGCATTCGCAGAAATTCTGGAGTCCATCGCCAGGGCGCCCATCACCAAGCGCGCCATGACCAATCACGGCGTCCTCAACGAAGCCTACGCGTACGCCAAGCCGAGTTCGTTTTCGCGCGGCATGCGCATCGACCTCAACGGCCTCACCATCCTGCTCATCTCCGGAACCGCCTCCATCGATGAGGAAGGCAAGAGCGTCCACATCGGCGACTTTCCCGCCCAGTTGCGCCGCACCTTCGATAACATCACCGGCCTGCTCACGAGCGAAGGCGCCACCTGGCACGACATCGTGCGCACCAGTTGCTACCTGCGGGACATCGATCGCGACTACGACGTCTTCAATGAGGGCCGCACCGCGTTCTTCAAAGAACAAGGCCTCGATCCGTTGCCCGCATCGACAGGCATCCAGGCGCATCTGTGCCGCCCTGAACTCCTCATCGAAATCGAAGCCATCGCCATGTTCCGCACGGAAAAGGTAAGCAGTCAGGAGTAGTCTTCACAGCCTGCTGAAAACTTGTCCGGATCTCGAAGTGTCAGGGCACAACTTCAGCCGTGGCGAAACAAGCAGTGAAATTGTTCGGCACGCCACGCTGAGGTGTCCGGAGCAGCAAGAAGTGTCAGGGCACGACTTTAGTCGTGCCGAAACACCCGCTAAATGGAGGGGCTTTAGCCCCTGGGGGAATTGCCTTATGCGCACCGGATGGTTGCTGGCAGCGTCCTTGATCGGAACCAGTTCAATGGGGCTGGCGCAGAACGCCGTCAATACCGCGCCCGCTGCGAGTCCTTCTGCGCATACCTGCGAATGTGGCGCCCTTCCGCCCGGTCCGCCCCGCGATCGCGCCGTCGCCCCCTATGCCGGCGAGCCCGCCGACATGAGCCCCTATGCCAGGTTCGCCGCGCCCTACGATCTCAACTACGTCCATCCCAACATCTACTCGGGAGCGGGCCGCGACCTGCCCGAACCCCAGGATCTCACCGAGGTTCGCATCGGCTTCTTCGGGCCCATCGAGCACAATCCCGACTCGGTCTTCGGCCTCCGCATGCTCCACGGCGCGCAGATAGCCATCGATGAAGCCAACGCCCGCGGCGGCTACGGCGGCAAGCCCTTCCGTCTCATGCTTCATAACGATTACGACAACTGGCAGGCCAAGGCCGTCTATGGCGACGACCGCCCCACCGATCCCACCATCTGGGGCTCGGCCTCCAACGAAGTCGTCAAGATGGTGTACGACGATCAGGATTGGGCCATCTTCGGCTCCATCAGCTCCGAGTCCACCCACATCGCCGTTCGCGTTGCCCTGCGCGCGGAGATTCCCATCGTCAACTCCGCTTCCACCGACCCCACCATTCCCGAGACCTATATTCCCTGGTACTTCACCAATCTCCAGGACGATCGCGTGCAATCGCTCACCCTCGCGCGGCGCATCTTCACCGAACTCGGGCTCAAGCGCGTCGCCATTCTGCGCATCAACAATCGCTACGGCCGCTTCGGCGTCCTCAAGCTGCGCGATGCCGCGCGCCGCCTCGGCCACCCCATCGTCATCGAGCAGAAATATCTTCCCGGCGACACCGATTATGCGCGCCAGTTGCAAGTGATCCGGTCCTCGCGCGCCGATGCCATCGTGTTGTGGGCCGATGAAGCGCAGGCCGCCGCCATCCTCAAGCAGATGCAGGCCCTGGGCATGAAGCAGCGCGTCTTCGGAGCCTATCGCACTCTCGGTCCGGAATTGCTCCAACAGGCCGGTCCCGCTGCCGAAGGCTTCGAAGCCGTCTTCCCCTACGACCCCACCCGCGGCGATCCCCGCTGGCTCCACTTCAACCAGCGCTTCGAAGCGCAGTTCCACGAGAAGCCGGAGCAATTCGCGTCCCTTGCTTTCGACGCCATGAACGCGCTGCTCGACTCCATCTGCAAGGCCGGTCTCAACCGCGCCCGCATTCACGATGCCCTCGCAAATATCGAACAATACGACGGCGTCACCGGACCCATGGTCTTCGATCCCAACCAGAAAAACGTCGCCCCCATGTACCTCGGCACCGTGCACAATGGCGCCGTCACCTATCGCGTAGCCACCATGGAGAAGCTTCCGGCCCAGGCTCCCTCCGCTTCCCTCGCGCCCCCATCGCCGCCGCCTCCCGCCTCCCCAACCTCCGCGCCGCCCGCCTCCTCCGCCGTTCCCTATGCGCGCGTCGGCGAAGAAGGCGTGTCCTATGTCGGCCCGCACTCTTCCGACCTGCCTCCCGGAACCAGGCGTGTCGTACTCTTCGGAGCCCACGCGGCCTCCGTCGCGCAATCGCCTGACATGCGAAGCGCACTGGCAGCAGGGAACTCCGCCTCGCCTGCATGGGAAATCGTGCCCATCGACAGCGATCAGAACTGGGGCGCCGCTTCCACCCAGCTTGTTCATGCCCTCATCGACAACCGTGCCCTCGCCATCCTCGCCCTCGATCGCAACGCCGCTCATCTCTCCGAGCAGCTCGCCCTCAAAGCCTTTGTCCCCGTCATCGCCATCAGCGCCGACACGTCGCTTACCTCTAACAACGTGCCGTGGATCTTCCGCGTGCCCCCCGAGACCACGCCGGCCTCCGCCCTGAGACTTCTGCGCGCCGCCGCCGGTCGCAGCGGCCCCAACCCCGAAAAAATGCGCGACGTCCTCGCCTCGGGCGCGGAGTTGGAAGGAATCGCATTTCTCCAAACCGGTGAGCCCGCCGTCCGGTAACAATCCTCTTCCATCACGTTTTTTAAGTTCGACACTCGACGAAACGAACTCACTTTGACCTGCTCCGGCCAGATATTTGCCGGCAGCCCTGGAACGCCCATAACCGCACTGGCACTGGCTGGGCGATGAGTTCTACTTCGAGGGATCCAACCAAAATGTCTAAAAAACAGCCGCTTTTTCGCTGCTGTAAAATCATTGCAACTCTTTTATATTCATAGATTTGCATGCATTGTGTGCCGGCAAATCAACAAAAACAACAAAAGTGATGTTTTTGTGTGATTTTCGAATCGCATGTATCTCGTTCATAAATAGGGAGTTCGGCTCGAAGGCGCGGAATGCGCAATTGGCCCTTGCCCACTTCGGGCAAAAAACACTCTCGCCGTGCATGCAGAATTCCGAACGCCTCTTTGGGCACGACTGTTACTAAGTCGATGACACCCGTCCGCCCCCCGTCCCACCGCAAAAATTGAGGGCAGCCGCATAGGCTGCCCTCCAGTGTCCCGCACCATGGTGTCGTCGTTTACGGCAGATAGTAGCGGAACGAGGTCCATACCATGTTGTCGATGCCCTTGGCGCCGATCGCGGGAGTGCCTGTCGCCCAGCCTTCACGCACCGCATAGCCATACTGGATGCTCTGACGAAGGCGGCCGCGGTCGCCCTTGTAGATGTCATACCAGTAGCCCCCTGTCACCTCCTGCACGTCGCGCGTTTGCGCCCCGCACGATCCCGCCGGGTAGTAGCCCGTCGAACCGCCGTTGAACCCCGGCGCGCCCGTCGTGTTGCACCCCGAGTTGCTCGAGCTCAAAGGAAAACGCGAACCATAACCTACAGCTTGTTGTGCAGTGGGCGTTCCCCAATGCCCCCCCCACTTCCCCCCCGCTGCGAGGATTGCGGCGGTCGGAGTCGAGGTGCATTGCGATGCGGCGGTGAAGCCGGTGGGGCAGAAGGTGGCAGTTGGAGAGCCAAGAGTTGTTGCGGCGGCAGTAGACCAGTCGTCGCGGCCTGCGTAGTCGCCGCCGTAGTTCAAGTAGATGGCCAGGCGCGGCGTTGGATTGGCTTCAAGCGTAAACAAGCCCGAGACGTTGTGGATGGGAGAGAGTCCTCCCCAGCTGTTGGCAGTGACGTCAGCAAGAGTGGAGTTGCCGTAGCGTCCCATGCCTGCGCCTACGAGGCCCTTGGCGCCGAAGGTCAGGATGTTGTTGATGAGCGGAGCGCGCAGACTGCCGCCAACGCCGCCGAGAGCGATGCTGTTGGAGAGCGCGCCCGCGGATGAGGCGGAAGCCACAACTGCTTTGCCCGTTTCGATATCGGTCTGACCGCCGTACTTCAAACGATCGGTCGTGTCGTTGGGATATACGGTCTCATGCGCGAAGCGGCCGATTCCGAAAACTTCATAGTGGCCCCAGCCTGGATCGATAGCGATCTTGGCGATGAAGTCTGGCGCATAGTTGAAGGAGAGGTTGGCAATGTTGGTGTTGGCAACGACCGTGTTGTACACAGGCAGGTAAGCGGTATTGCCGGGCTCCCCTGTGTAGTTCTGCACGTAGGTGGTGGTAGCGCTGGCGCTGATTGCGGCGTTAAAGTTGCCGCCGTTGTTACCGGCGCTGCCGAGAACAGCATAGGGTGTGTTGCCGGCCAGTGAAGCAGTGTAGAGCACCTGCGGATTTTCCGCAGCCACACCGATGGCGAACTTATCCCAGGTCTTGGTGACGCGGAATCCGTATTGACGCGTCCATACGAAGCCCGTGACGTAATTCGGGTCGATGGTCTGCGGTGTCAGGATGTCACCCGACAAGTTGGAGATGCCCTTCTTGTCTTCGGTGGCGAGTGACCACAACTGGCCACCGGTGAATGCCCAGTGGTTGTTGGTTTCAGCCTGGCCCCAGAGCACGCGCTGACGCAGCACGTAACTGTTGGATTGATTGTTATTGGAGCTGATGCCGGTCCCCAACCAGTCAGCCTCATAGTAGCCGCGCAGCGTGCCCCAGTTGGTTTTGCCTTCAGCCATCAGGGTTACGCGCGACTGACGGGCGTCGCCGTAAAATTCGCTCAATGAATACGCATCGGCATGTTCATAAGGAATCGCGTTGAAAGCGGTCGGAATATCGCCACCCGTAGCCTTGCTGCGATACACGGTTTCACCAGCGACGTAGCCGCCGGGTGTCAAGGTGATTCCTTTGTAGTGGAGAGTAGTCGGATTGGCGATCGACTTCTTGATGGCCGCGGACTCATCGGACAGAGAAGAGACGGCGGAGGCGTTGGCATTTCGCATGTCAACCACCGTGGATTGCAGCGTGTTGACGGCAGCGGCATTGTCGGTGACTGCCTGCTGCTCGGTTGCAGCTGCTTGCTGCGCCTTGGCGGCCGCGGCCTGCGCATCGGCTGCCGCTTGCTGGGCCTGCTTCAGCTGTGCGTCCTTGTCCGACAGGTTGTTCTTCAGGTTGTCGATCTGGGTCTGCATTTCCTGGCGCAGCGATTGAATCTGTTCTTCGACCGTAGGCCCCTTGGGCTTGGCGGCTTTTCTGGCAGGGTGCTTCTTGGCGGGAGCTGGCGGATCGCCTGCGTAGGCGTAAGTGTTGAACAAACTGGCTGCCAGTAGTGCCGCGACAGCCGCGTTAAGTCGAAAGTTCATTGGGCCTCTCTTGTCCTCATGAGTGGAGGTAGTTCGTGTGCGCGCCCCGAGCCGCGGGCGCTTCAGTTCCTGCATGGGCAAGCCTCGACCAGCGCGTAAGGTTTAATCTCAACCGCCGCTGCAGGTGGTACCTGGAAAGCTGAGATAAAGAGTACGGATGAGCGGTGCTTTCCTTGCTGCGTCCGAATCAAAGCCTCGCAGATTTTGATGAATATTTGACGAATTCATAGAGTTTTAATATGGCTATAGGACTGCAAAGGAATGGTGTTATGGATATGTTTCATCAATAAGTTCGCGGCGTTAACATTCTATTAATAGTCGTTTTTTCGACTCAGGATGGACGATCGACGCGGCCTGCCTCACGAGGGTGCGGGCCGCTTCATCATCTCGCGCGATGCTCGCCATATCTAATGCGATTGAGAAGCTCCGGCGCTGAGTAAGTTGGCCAGAATACGGTAAGCTCCGGGCACTAACTCGGGTAACTGCCGATAGAGAGCGTAGGCGACATAGATGTAAGTGCCCTTGCCGGGGTGCGCCACAACGAGACCGCCTTTCTGCGGATCTTGTCCTTCGTCGGCAGTTTCGGTCAACGCAGTGAATCCCGGGTCCCATGAATCGAGAAAGGAATGTCCGCGCTCTTCGACCCATCCATCAAAATCCTTCGGCGAAAGCGCGTTGGGAGAGGTGAGCAGCGGATTGGTTGGATCGAGCAATTTCACTTTGGACTGCTCGTCAACCACTCTCTCCGGAATTCGTCCATTCAACGAGAGGGGCAGCGGGGCAGGGAAGTTATTGCTCTGATATTGCACGATCACAGTTCCGCCGTCGCGAACAAACTCATCGAGCCGCGGCTGTGCGGGCGCCAGCTCAGGGCGATTGGAATAAGCGCGGATGCCGATTACGATTACGTTCCAGGCAGATAGATCTGCGGAGGTTATTTCGGCAGGTGAGAGGAGGTGCGGCGTGATACCGAGATCTTCAATGGCTTCTGGAACGGTGTCGCCGGTGCCCATTACGTACCCGATCTTCAAGCCGGGCGCTACCTTCACATCCACCTTGCGCGTCTCGAGTTGAGCAGGCCGATAGAGGTTGTAGGGCAATAGCCCCTGGTAGCCGACACTCTGCCAGCCAGACTGATAGGTTTTGTCTCCTGAACGCACAACGGCCTGCAGGGAGTAGGCGCCCGACTCCACCGCCGAAGGAGTTACGGAGAAGTGTAGCGGCTCCGTGTCGCCGGCCGCCGCGCGTTTGAAATGAGCTTCAGCGGGTTCTGCGCGCCAACCTTGGGGCAGCTTCAATTCCACGGTGCCTTCAGCGGCTTTCTGCGTGTGCACCGTAACGCGCACCGGGAGTGCAGTGCCGTCGAGGGGCAGAATGCGCGCTTCCGGCTCGATGCGCACACCGATGGCAGGCGTCACTACCAGCGGCTCATAGATGCCGCCCGGACCGGTAACGCGGGCCAGGGTCTGCACCACTCCGCCCATGCGGACAGGAACTCCATCGAAGGTGAACTCGGTCCACGCCGCCAGGGGATAGGGCTCGAAGGAGCGTTCCCGCCACTCTGGCCGCGCGATGTCGTAATACGGCTGCTCGATGGAAGGCCGGGTGAAGAAGGGCTGAGTGGGTTCGGCATTCTGCGCCGCCTGTACCTTGAAGTTGGCGTCGAACACTTCCGAAGTCGAACTCGGAATCGGCGTTGTGCTCTCCGATTTCCATGCGTCGCCGCTATAGCTTGCGAGCCAGACGTTCTTCAACTGTGCCTGGCCCGCCGCGCGCGTAACATGAACCCGCACGCGAAACTCTTCACCGGGCGTAACGCTGCGCCTGGTTTCATCGGCCGAACCGCCGCGCGGACCTCCGGCCTGCGCATTGGCCTGGCTGGTGGTGAAGGCAATTGCATTTAGCCCGAGCAATTCGCTGAGCGCCGACTGGAATTGCTCGATCTTGGCCGCTAATTCCAATTCAAGCCCGGCCTTTGCCTCCGGTTTCAACTCACTACTCTTCACTTTTGTGTATAGCTCGAGCGTTTGTTGATAGATCGGCGCCAGTGCGTGGGCATTGGCGATGGCTTCGCGGCCGAAGCAATCTGCTTCGAAGTGATTGAGGCTGGTGCCGATCTTTTCGAGGTCCTGGGTCAGCCACGCGGGCGCGGCGGCTCCCGCCAGTTTCGCCAGCCCTGCAACGCTGGTGTCGACATTCACCCTGGCGTTCTGGAACAGGGTGTTATCCTCAGCTTTCTTTGCTGTTGGCGCATGGGCCGCGGTGGCAACGGCCCACAGGTGATAATTTGAACTGGCTGGTCCGCCCAGGGTAGGATTCGCACCGCCGTTCTGCGATTTTTGCTCGCCCCATCCCTGGCGCGCAATCTGTACATACGTGCGGCCGAGCACGGGATCGAGGGTTCCGACGGGAATGGCTACGTCGGTCGATGGCTCCCCCGTGATCCATTCGCCGGTGGCGTAGTTATGAAACTTTGCAGGGGCGAGCTTGCCGGTGGCGTAGTCGAATACCTGCCCATTGCTGATGGGAGCGAAGGGCACCATGCCATAAACAGCGAGCGGCTGCCAAGGCTCAAGGCCGTCCTTCAACTGTTCTGGAAATACTTTCGGGTCGCCCGCCGCTTTGAATACTTCCTGCGCGATCTCGCCGGAGACCTGGTGTTGCCCGTGGCCATCGCTGACGGCGCCGATAAAGGTGGCGACAATGACCTGCGGCCGCTCGCGGCGCACGGCCAGCACCGCGTCGTAGAGCACGCGCTCGTGGCCCCAGCGGGCGAAAGCTTCTTCCTGTGTCTTCGAAAATCCGAAGTCGGCCTCGGTGCCCCACAGTTGTTTGGCGCCGTAATATTCAGTCGCCTTCAACAATTCGGCAGTGCGAATGACGCCCAGGGCGTCGTCGGTTTCCGCCGACATGGCGTTCTGCCCGCCTTCGCCGCGGGTCAGAGTCAGCAGGCTGGCGCGCACGCCGAGGCGGCGCGAGAGATAAGTCAGGAGCGGCCCGTCTTCGTCGTCGGGGTGAGCCACGATCATCATCAGGCTGGCCGTGGTCTTGAGGCGCTTCAGCGTCTGCTCCAATGCGGCCGCACCGCGATCCTCGGGCAAAGGAAGTGCGATGGCGCTCGGTTCGCGCTCGGGTAATGCAAAAGCCTGCGCCGCCGGCTCGGACGCCTGCTGCGCATTCAATTGAATCGAACTCGAAGTTCCCAAAAGGAAAATGGCTAACGCCGAAGACACTGCTGCGCGAGGAATTCTGTGGGCAAAAATCATACTTTATCGTCAGTGTACAATCCGTTGAGCCAATCGGGCTTCAAGTCTCACATACACTGTTTCTTAGAAGCGCGAAAGCCGAAGCCGTCGCAAATTGTGGTCCTTGCTTTTTACGTACTGAGTTTCGAGCGCCGTCATTCAGTGAATTCGGGCTCCGGCCCTTGAAGGAATCAGGGAATCCAGTCCTCCGCCACGTCCGCAGCGCACCTCGAACGCCGTATCGGCCTGCGCCCCGCCGTTCTCTTCAACATGCTGGAGATGATCGGGGTGGGACCCTTCATCACCTTGCCGCTGGTGATCGCGGCCGCCGGGTTCAGGCTTTCGGTATGGGCGTGGGTGCTGGGCGCGGCCATCGCGGTTGCGGACGGTCTGGTATGGGCCGAACTGGGTGCGGCGTTTCCGCAAGCCGGCGGATCGTATGCTTTTTTGCGCGAGATTTACGGTGCAAAGGGCGCTGGCAACTGGCTGAGTTTTCTCTATGTGTGGCAACTGAGCTTTTCTGCTCCGCTCTCGATTGCGTCAGGCTGCATCGGGTTGTCGAGTTTTCTGGCATGGTTCTGGCCGGGGTTGAACGGGGCGCCGATCGCGGCTTTGCCCGCATTGCACTATGCCAACTTTGCGGCGGCGGCCGCATGCCTGCTGGTGACGGCACTGTTGTATCGCAACCTGAGCGCGGTGACGCGGCTGGCATGGATCTTGTTCGCGGGTGTGCTGACGGCTATCGCGGGCGTGATCGTTTCGGGCTTCGCGCAGGCAGCGTCCATGGGCGGATGGCATATGCCGCCTACGCCATCGCAGTCCATCGCGGTCGCGCTGGGCGGCCTCGCGCATGCCACACTCATTACCACGTACGATTACTGGGGCTACTACAACATCACGTTTCTGGGCAGCGAAGTGCGCCAGCCCGAACGCACCATTCCGCGCGCGATTCTTCTTTCGGTGCTGTTCGTGTCGGCATTCTATGTGGCGATGAACATGGCAGCCCTGCCATCGATGCGCGATGCGGCTTCGCATGCCGCCGACAGCGTGATCACGCGGGTGCAACTGGTGGCGGATGTGGCGAAGTCGGCTTTCGGCAGCTGGGCCGGATATACGATGGCCGCGCTGGTGGTGTGGACGGCCTTTTCATCGGTCTTTTCGCTGCTGCTGGGTTATTCGCGCGTGCCTTACGCCGCCGCACAGAGCGGCAACTACTTCCGCTTCCTGAATGCGATTCACCCGAAACACAATATTCCTCACCGTTCGCTGATTGCGCTGGGACTGGTGGCTTCGGCGTTCTGTTTTTTCACGCTGGACCAGGTCATTACGATGCTGGTGGTTACGCGCATCCTGCTGCAATTCTTCCTGCAACACGTGGGGGTAATGCTGCTGCGCGTGCAACGGCCGGAACTGAATCGCCCCTTCCGCATTCCGCTGTATCCGCTGCCGCCGCTGGCTGCGATCGTCGGGTTTACTTTCATCCTGGTCAATCGCGCGCACGCCCTGGGAGGGCTGGCAGTGGCCGCGGGCATCGCCGTTTCGGGGACGCTACTTTATGCGATCCGCGCCAAACGGCTGCGGCAATGGCCGTTCAGCCCGCCCGATCTTCGGGGCTGATCGCAATGATCGGGAAGGTTGGATCGAGACGCTGCGCAATCCGAGCCGGCGTGTGAGCCGTACCCTGACGGGGAATCGGCGGCTGCGGTTTCATCCTCTGGAAAGAGCTCGCCTGCATTGACGGGCGGGCGGAATCCGCGAAAGTTCCGGGATTGCGAGGAGAGAAACCTGTAACGTCGCGGCCTTCATTCGTGTCTAATGGGCGAAGGATGTTCCCCGAGGTCGTTGCATGTTGATTCGTAAACCGTCCGAGATACCGTCGTCTGCCATTACCCCCAAAGACCAATACATGAACCGCCGGGATTTCTTGCGCGATGCAGGCTCCGCGGCAGCGTTCGCCGGAGCCAGCCTGCTGGGGATCGAGAGGCTGGCCGAGGTCGTTTCGCCGGGTGTCCGCGCCCTGGCCGATACAAAGCTACAGACGGTCAAGAGTCCTCTGAGCACGACCGGCGAACAACCGACCTCGCTGCAGGATGTGACCCACTACAACAATTTCTATGAGTTCGGTGTGGAGAAGGATCAGCCGGCGAAGAATGCCGGGGGACTTCCCACGCGGCCCTGGACAGTGCGCGTTGAAGGCATGGTGAAGAAGCCGCAGACGTTCGACATCGACACGCTGTTGAAGATGCGTCCGCTGGAAGACCGCATCTATCGCCATCGCTGTGTTGAAGCGTGGAGCATGGTGATTCCCTGGGTTGGCTACTCGCTTTCGGAATTCGTCAAGCAATGCGAGCCGCTCTCGACTGCGAAGTATGTTCAGTTTCTCTCTTACTACGACAAGCACGTGGAGAAGTGGTCGAACGAATCATCGATCTTCTGGCCTTACTCCGAGGGGTTGCGCATGGACGAGGCCATGAACCCGCTGGCGCTGCTCACCTTCGGACTGTATGGCGACGTGCTGCCCAACCAGAATGGGGCGCCGGTTCGCATTGTTGTGCCCTGGAAGTACGGGTTCAAGTCGGCGAAATCCATTGTCGCGGTGCGTTTTCTCGACAAGCAGCCGCCGACGACGTGGAACCAGCAAGGTCCGCAGGAATACGGTTTCTATTCCAACGTCAATCCCAACGTCGACCATCCCCGCTGGAGCCAGAAGACCGAACGCCGCATCGGCCAGCCGTTTTACGCGCAACGCCGCACCACTCTCATGTTCAATGGCTATGCGGAGCAGGTGGCGTCGTTGTACAACGGAATGGATTTGAAGAAGTATTTCTGAAGTGAAAGCCGCAGAGTTAGAGAACAGCGGAGCCAGAGGGACTCAGCCGGGCTATCGCTTCAGCGCTCATGCCGCGAATACCGCCAACTCCCTAACCTCGCTGCGCCGGCCAAGATCATGAAACGATCGACCATCCTCCTTCTCAAGACGCTCACCTGGATCGCCTGTCTGTGGCCTCTCGCCATCCTGGTGTGGGGTGCATTCACGAATAATCTCGGCGCCGATCCCACCGCGCGCATCACGTTCGCAACCGGGGCAACCACGCTGAATCTGCTGACGATCTCGCTGGCCGTGACGCCGGTGCGGCGGCTGATTCCATACCTCGGTTGGATCGGCCCCTGGCGCAAGCTGATCGGCTTGTTTGCCTTCTTTTACGCCACCCTGCACCTGGCAACCTATGTCGCCCTGTACGCTGGCTTCAATCTGCAGACCATGTTTGCCGATGTCACCAAACGGCGCTTCATTGCCGTGGGTTTCATTGCCTGGCTGTTGCTGGTGCCACTGGCCGCCACATCGTTCAACTGGGCCATTCGCAAGATGGGCGGGAAGCGCTGGAAGAGGCTGCACAGGCTTGTCTATGTGGCAGCGATCTGCGGGATCGTGCACTACTGGTGGCAAGTGAAGCCGGGTGTTTTATCGCCCACCTGGAACACCATCGTGCTTTTCGTGCTGCTGGCCGCGCGGCCGATCCTGGATTGGGCGCAGGGCCGCAAGTCCAGCAAGCCCGCATCGCGGCCTGCTCCAATGGCTGGCTGAATTTGTAGTGAGCTTGATCAGTCGAACTGGAGCATTGTCTGCGCCACGGGGCTCCAGTTTTTCCGGTGCAGCGGCGTCGGTCCAAGGCGCGCAAGCGCCTCCCTGTGCTCGGCCGAGCAGTATCCTTTATGGCTGGCCAGTCCGTATCCCGGATACTGGCTGTCGAACTCCACCAACAAGCGATCGCGGTATACCTTGGCCAGTACGCTGGCCGCGGCGATCGAGAAACTGGTACCGTCGCCTTGAATGATGGACTGCTGCGGGCAGGCCCAATCGATGGTATCTACGCCATCAATCAACAGGTAATCCGGCGTGAGCGCCAGTTGCGATACTGCCGTGCGCATAGCCAGCAGCGATGCCTTGCGAATGTTGATGCGGTCGATTGTTTCCACATCCACGGCGGCAATGGCCCAAGCCACCGCGTTGGCGCGAATCTCGATGTCTAATTCGTTGCGCTTTTTCTCGGAGAGCTTCTTGGAATCGTTCAGGCCTTCGAGCCGGCACTTTGGCGCAAGAATGACGGCGGCGGCCACGACCGGTCCGAACATCGGCCCGCGGCCCACTTCATCGCACCCCGCGATGCGTAGAAAACCGAGCTTGCGTGCAGCTTTCTCCAGTTTCCACCCGCAAATTGGACCCTTGGCCATGAACTCAGTATAGGGGCATCGTCGGTGCCCGGTTTACGAAAAACCAGCCCGGTACCTTGAGGAAAAACAGGGCGTAATTCGGCACCTGATTCGACAACTAAAAACAAGCTGACTCACAAAGGATTGCGCATGACCTGTGCGATACTTGCCCGTTTGCGGACCAAGGTTGCACGACCAGCACTCATGAGAGGAATCATGATCAAAGACTGCAAGACTGTGTTCATTGTTGTCGTTCTCTGCCTGACGTTCTCAATGGGAACGGCCAGATCGCATGCCCAGATCGTTGCAAGACACCCCGCTTATTTGCACGCGTTGGGCGACTTGCGCGTGATGCGCGCCTACCTGGATCAAATGACATCCAATGAACGCCTCGACGAGGAGTCGCAGCGCGCCATCTCCGAGATTGACGCAGCCATCCGTGAGATCAGAAAGGCCGCGGCCGCCAGCCACACGGCGCTTCAGCTTCGCTCTTCAGTCGATGTGCGCGTCGAATCTTCCGATCGTTTTCACCGGGCGCACGACGCAGGAACTTCGGTGTGGCTTGTCCTCGATCGCGAAGAAGGCAATCGCTCTGCCCGCGGGGCGAAACACCGGGCCATCGAACACGTCGAGCGGGCCAGCCGCATCATCGAGGAGATTATGCGGCGGTTCCACCGCAAATGATTCCGCGGTAACCAACGAAAACCCCGGCATTAAGCCGGGGTTTTCTGGAATAGAAAAGGCGGAATCAGGCCTTGGCCACTACGCGGTCCACTTCCTTCAGACGGGCAGCCTTGCCACGCAGTCCGCGGATGTAGAACAGCTTGGCGCGCCGCACCTTGTAGCTGCGAATCTTCTCAATCTTGTCGATTACCTTCGAGTTGAAGGGAAAGATGCGCTCGACGCCCTGGCCGAAACTCATCTTGCGCACAGTAAACGTGCCCTGCGCGCCCTTGTTGATAGCGATGACCAGGCCTTCGAAGGCCTGCAGGCGCTCTTTATCGCCTTCCTTGATCTTTACCTGGACGCGAATTTGATCGCCGGGCACGAAATCGGGGAGATCGGTGCGCTTCAGCTTGTCGGCCAGGCGCTGCATAACGGGATGGATTGACATGGTTTCTTCCTGCTGATGAACTCAGAACCTTGATTTTAACAGACAATCACCTTCCGAACATAATTCCCGGCCGCTATAGTGATCGGAATGGACGAGAAACGCGAATTACTGCGCCACACCGTTGCTTCCCTGGCTTATCGGGCCACCCGCGCTCTGGACGGATCGACCGGGGAGTTCGCCTCTTTTGGCGGCTGCGGACGCACCCCCGCACAGATTCTTGCGCATATGGGCGATCTGTTTGACTGGGCGCTCAGCACCGCGCGAGGCGCGGAGCGCTGGCACAATTCCGAGCCGCTGCCCTGGGCTGAGGAAAACGCGCGTTTTTTTGCCGCGCTGCAGGCCTTCGACGACTATCTGGGCTCGACGGAACCGCTTTGTGCCGCGATGGAATCCCTGTTCCAGGGGCCGATCGCCGATGCGTTCACCCACGTGGGTCAGCTCGCCATGTTGCGCCGCCTGGCCGGGAGCGCCACGCGCGGAGAGAACTTCTATGTCGCCGCGGTTACCGTCGGCAAAGTGAATGCCGACCAACCCGCGCCCGTGCAGCCCTTCAAGTAGCACTGGCCCCGTCATTCCCGCGCTGCCCGCCGGATCTCCGCCAGCAGCTTCTGGTCTTTGTCGGTCAGAGCCGCTTTCTCTAGCAGGTCCGGGCGGTTCATGAGCGTTTTACGCAACTGCTGTTCCCGCCGCCATTTTCTTATCAGCTGGTGATCGCCATTCATCAGTACTTCGGGAGCGCGCAGGCCGCCAAACTCCGCGGGCCGCGTGTAATGGGGATAGTCGAGCAAGCCCCCGGCTCCATGCTGCGAACGCGGCACGCCTTCGCGGTCGGTCGTGATGTCTGCGTCCGTCACACCAAAGCTTTCAAACTCACCCGAAGCATCGTTGCCCAGGACGCCCGGGATCAGCCGCATGGTGGCGTCCAGCACCACGGCCGCGGCCAGTTCGCCGCCGCTCAGCACGTAATCGCCGATCGACAGCTCCATATCGCAATAGAGTTCGTTGATACGCTCGTCCACGCCTTCATAGCGTCCGCAAATCATCACAATGCGCTCGAATTTGGAGAAATCGCGCGCAATGGCCTGCGTAAATGGGCGCCCCTGGGCCGAGAGCAAAACTACATTTGTATTTGCCGGCCGTTCCTGTCCGGAGATGATCCCCAGCGACTCCAGCGCTTCGGCCAGCGGCTCCGGTTTCAGCACCATGCCTTCGCCTCCGCCGAACGGCCGATCATCCACCGTGCGATGGCGATCGTGCGTGAATGCGCGCAGATCATGCACAGTCACTGTCACCAGGCCTTCCGTCTGGGCGCGGCGCACGATGCCGTGTTCGAAGAACCCTGCGAAAAATCCGGGGAAGATGGTGATGATATCGAAGCGCATCGTCGTTCTCTCGATGATATAGGCTCGAATTTTTTCACGGCGGCGGCCCGCGTTTGTGCTTTACTGTTGGGCAACCATCATGACAGACGTTGAACGGTTGCTAATCCGCTGGCAAGCGGCGGGAGTGCTCGAACCGAGGGCGGTCGAACGCATCCGCCTGTGGGAGTCGGAACAGAAGCATCCCGCCGCGCCGCGGCCGGGCCGGCCGCACAAGCAGGTCCAGGTCGCCAGGGTCATGGGCTGGCAGGGAATCGTGGCCCTGGTCCTGGGCGGCTTGCTGCTGGGCTGCGGAGTCATTCTGTTCGCCGCGGCTCATTGGGACAACCTTGGTCCCGCCGCGCGCCTCATCCTGGTCATGAGCATGGTCGCGGTGCTGCACTTGGCCGGGGCCGTGGTTCGCGACAAATATTTCAATTTGTCCACGACATTGCACGCCGTGGGTACGATCGCGACTGGCGCGGCCATTGCACTTGTGGGCCAGATCTTCAACATCCAGGAACACTGGCCGGCAGCGGTGTTGATTTGGGCTATTGCCGCGGTCGCAGGGTGGGCTCTACTCCACGATGAAGCACAACAGACGCTCACGTTCCTGTTGATACCGGCATGGATATTCTCCGAACTGGAACTTGCGACCGAGCACAACATTGGCCAGAGCGTCTATCTGGGACGCTTTCTGTTGGTGTGGGCCATTCTCTATCTCACTGCGTTTCTCGGTTCGCGGCGCAAATTTGTGCGGGGCATTTTGTTTGGCGTTGCCGCGCTCGCCTCGGTGGTCGCGATGGTGTTGATGACCCAGGGCTGGCGGTCGTATTCAGCCATGCAAACGGCGGTTTCTCCCGGCACGCGCTTCTGGGGATGGACTGTCGTCGCAAAGGTGCCTTTGCTCCTCTCTCTCATCCAACTGCGTAAGTGCCTGCTTCCGGTTGGTGCCGCCGTGATTCTTTCCATCGCTTTGCCATGGTGCCAGCACATCTGGATCGAGCATTCCGAGTTCGGATCTGGGCTCAAAGGGAGTTACACGCGCAACGATCCCAACTTCGCCGCCTATGCCCTGGTCGGGGCGTTCGCGGTCTTCCTCATCGGGTGGGGCGTGCGCCAGGCCAGCAAGGCACTGGTTAATTTTGCAATGGCCGGCTTCGCGTTGGCCGTGGGCTGGTTTTACTTCAGCAGCATCTTCGACAAGGTCGGCCGCTCCATCGGACTCATCGGTCTCGGCATCCTCTTCCTCGCCGGAGGATGGGCCCTCGAAAAGATGCGCCGGCGGCTGATGGCACGCATGGAGCACAACTTCGCAGGTGCCCAGGAGGTGCAATGAAGATCGGCGAAGTCAAGCTTTCTTCCTCCTCGCTTGCGCTGCTCGTAATTCAATTAGCGCTGGTCTCCTCGGTGGCTGCCAAGTATCTCTATCAGCGTCAATCCTGCCCGCAGGTATGGACCCGCGCTGTGGCTTTCGATCCGGTATCGCCCATGCGCGGCCGCTACCTCAGCCTTCAACTCGTGGTGGACGGATGCCAGAGTACCTTGCCCTCGGCCAAGCAAGCCGCCTTCGGCCGCAATGTCGACGGCTCCGCGAACCAATCGCCCTTCGCCGTCGCCGCGGGGCAGCCGGTTTCATTCCCGGCCAAACTGGCGGTGAATAATAACAGACTGATCGCGGTTCGCATCCCCGCTACCGACGGGCCGCCGAAAGGAGAGATTGTCTCCGCGTTTCCGGGACAGCGTTGCGATGCGATGCGGCTTGCGGACCTGGTCAACTTTTATATTGCGGAGCACGCGGCGAGCCCGCTTCCGCTCAAGCCCGGCACCGAATTGTGGATCGAGATAACGATCCCGGCCCACGGACCGCCTCGCCCGCTTCAACTGGCGCTGAAGCAAGGGCGCGCCTGGAAGCCGTTCGCGTTTCACTAGGACGGTTTCAGGACGATTGCGCGGCATTCAAATCGGTAAGGCCTTCAGGAAGCTGCATCTCCACGCGTTTCGCATCCAGATCGATGGTGCGCAGATAGCTTTTGGCGAACGGAACCAGTACCTCGCCGCCGCTGCCTTGCACCACCAGCAGCGGCACCGGCCCGGCGTTCCGATCCACATCCTCGATTACGCCCACCACGACGGCATTGTGCGCCCGCATGTCCACAAGTGTGCAGCCGATCAGGTCGCCGATATAGACCTCGTCCTCAGCTAAAGCGACGCGCGCTTCGCGAGGAACAGCTACGATCAGTCCGGATAAGGTCTCGGCATCCGAGATGGAATTGATGCCGGCGAAATGAAAGACGATACCGCCCTTGTGCAGCCAGTGAGCGATCAGTTCCATTGCGCGCGGCAAGGGAGGAGCGACTGCTCCCGACCCAGCCGCCCGGGGTGCAATTCGAGGGGACGAACTGCTTGTCGCCGCAACAGCAGCGCCGCTCTCTTTCGAAGCGGAAAGCAGCCAAAGTTGTCGCCGTTGAGCAAATTTCTCGGGAAAATCGGTGAGAATGTCGGCGAAGACTTCGCCCCTGCGTCCCTGCGGGCGGCGGATGTGGGCGAGCCACACCCACGCGTCCGACGGTCCCGGCGCGGTCAGTTCAGGGCTTTGTGGCTGCTTCAACCGCGGGTCTACTCCTGCTCATCCTCTTCGAGAATGTCGAGCGTATAGCGGTGATGCAGCTTCATGCTCACGGCGCCCAGGATGGTGCGCACCGACCGTGCGGTGCGTCCCTGCTTGCCGATAACTTTGCCCACATCCTGCGGCGCAACCCGGAGTTTGAGGACGGTGTTCTCGTCCCGCCCCACGGATTGCACTTCTACGGCTGCCGGCTCATCCACCAGAGCCCGCGCTATTTCGCGGACCAGCTCTTCTACTGCAACCATCTCATGTTGGGTCATGCACGTGCCCCTGACCGTTCTGTATCCAGCAGTTAAGGCGTTTGGAACAGTGCGCAGATACTAACAGCACACACCCATCGCCGTCAGCAACTTGTATGCAAAGAAGTTGCTACCGCCTTGCATACGACCAGGGGGAGGGAGAGGAATCAGGCTGCGGCCGTTTCGGCAACTGGCGCCTGGGCCGGGAATTTTTCGACCAGCTTGGCAACGCGCGATGAAAACTGCGCGCCCACGCCGCGCCAATAGGCGATGCGCTCGTGCTTCAGGTTGACCGAAGCAGGGTTGGTGCGGGGATTGTAGGTGCCGACGACCTCGATCGAACGGCCATTGCGGGCGCGGTCCTTTTCGATGACCACGACACGATAGTAGGGCTGCTTACGGGCGCCAACGCGCGCCAAACGAATCATCACCACGGCGATACGGTTCCTTTCAAAATCCTGCTGCTCTGTTGGTGTCCCTGGGGATTTTCGGGAGCCGGCCAGCGGTTTGCCACACGCTTGCCTGCCCACTGGGCCAGACAGAGAAGTCGGACCCGGCAAGACACAACACCTAAGTATCGCCGAAGAACACCTTTTGAGGCAAATCCTAACCGGCCGGAAACAGGAACCGCAACATCGGACCCACCCGCCGCGCCCAACTGGCCTCATCGTGCGTTCCTCCGGGGACGCGCTCGAAATGCAGCGTCTCTCCCGGCACCCAGCCATTGGCCTTCAACCGTCGCGCCAGTTGCTCCGCGTCCTGCAGCGTCTTGCGCCCCTCGCGGTCGCCCACATCGAGCCATAGCCGCGGGCGCTCCCAAATCTGCGGCGCGCGCTCGTTCAAATATCCCAGGATGCTCTTGTGGTTCCACCACACGCTCGGCGACATGACCGCCAGCTTGCCGAAATGTTCGGGATGGCTCAGCCCCAGGTATAGAGTCACCAGCCCGCCCAGCGACGATCCGCCCACCCCGGTCGACGCGCGATCCGTTCTCACCCGGTACTGGCTGGCGATCCAGGGCAACAGTTCTTCGGTCAGCAGCCGGCCATACTGCCTGGCTTCGCCGCCGCCGCGTTGCCCTTCGCGTTCGTGGGTGTACTCGGCCAGGCGGCGATCGCCGGTGTTGTAAATCCCCACAATCACCAGCGGTTCGACGGTGCCGGCCTCGATTCCTTCATCGGCCTGTTCACGCACCTGCCACGTCCGGCCCTCGATGAACGATGTGCGCCCATCGAACAGGTTCTGCCCATCGTGCATGTAGAGCACGGGATAGGTCCGCTTCGGTTCTTCGTCATACCCCGGCGGAAGATAGACGATGATGTCGCGTGCGTCGGGAAGGTGCTGTCCCAGGAAGCCCGGGTGCAGTCGAAGCCGTGGGTGGGGCGTAGCGCGCACCGCAGCCAACAAACCTCCAGGGATGTCGTCCGAGGGCGGCATTTCCGATTGCGGGTCGAGGTTCAAGTCTCTCCGTTCCCTGGCAGCATAAGCAGTTTCGAGGGCTCGCTGCGCCGCAAAAAACGGAGACCTCGTGGATGTTACAGTAACAAGAAACCTGTGGTTCTCCCAAAGCCGACCGATCACCAGCAACAAGGTCGCTTCCGCAGCCGTGCACGAAACGAGCGGATTCAGGGGAACCGACCTTCAAGCCGCAATCCCGGAGTTCACACTCGATGAATCGCGAGTTTCACAAGTGGTATTCCCCGCGCCTCGGCCGGGACATGGAACTACTCGTCTTTGGCCATGCCGGGCTGCCGGTGATGGTGTTTCCCACCTCGGGCGGCCGCTTCTACGAGTTCGAAGACCGCCACATGGTCGACTCCGTCGGGGGCCGCGTTGAAGCAGGCGATTTGCAGTTCTACTGCGTCGATTCAGTCGACATGGAGAGCTGGTACAACCGCAACGTGCCTCCGCGCTGGCGCGTCGCCCGCCACGTGCAGTACGACGACTACCTCATCCACGAAGTGGTGCCGCTCATCCGCCAGAAAAATCAGAATCACCATCTGGTCGCGCTCGGTTGCAGCTTTGGCGGCTACCACGCTGTCAACGTCGCTCTCCGTCATCCCGATGTCTTCACCGGGATGCTCTCCATGTCCGGCGCCTTCGATCTCACCAACTTCCTGCAGGGGTATTACGACCAGGATGTCTACTTCAACCAGCCCACCCACTTCCTGCCCAACATGAACGATCCGTGGTTCCTCGATCGTTATCGGCGCAACACCTATGTGCTGGGAACGGGGTGGGACGATCAGTGCCTGGGGCAGAACCAGAACCTCGATCGCCTCATGAACGACAAGGGAATCCCCCACAAGCTCTACATCTGGGACACATGGAACTCCCACGACTGGCCCACCTGGCAGTCCATGATTCAGCACTACCTGTAGCGAGAGGTCAATGCGGCGCGGCCCAGAGCAAGCAACGCGCCCGTGACGCGAGCCGCAGCGTGGCGCACGACATTTCCTTCGCTGGCAAAATCTCCCGCGATGCAGCGTACACCCATGGCCTCAATGCACTCCATATCCGCAACGATAGGCGTCGCCTGTTCCACGGCGTAACGAGCCAGCGTTTGTGCAGAAAAGGGAGCCGTGTTGACCAGCGCGTAATCGAAAATCGGAGCGCGCGTGTGTTCGTAAATGCGCTTGATATGTTCGGACGCACTCAGCCCCAGGCTCTCATTGGCCTGGGTCATGAGGTTGCAAACGTAAACCCGCAGACCTCGTGCATGAACGAGTGCCTCGGGAATGCCATTCACCAGCAGATTCGTAATGAGAGATGTGTAAAGCGATCCCGGCCCCACGGTGATCAAGTCGGCGCGTTCGATTGCATCCACTGTCTCCGGCAGCGCCGCGGCGTCGGGAGGCTCGATCATCAGTTCGGCGATGCGCAGGCGGCTGGCGGTGATGTTGGTTTCGCCGCGCACCAGCGATCCATCGTCCATGCGCGCCACCAGTGTGGCATTGGCGGTTGTGACGGGGTAGATCTTGCCGCGCGTGGCCAGGATCTTCGAGGCCAACTGCACAGCTTGGCCAAAGTCGCCGGTGATCTCAGTGAGTGCAGCCACAAAAAGGTTGCCGAAAGAGTGACCTTCCAAACCGTCGCCCGCGCGAAACCGGTGCGCAAAAAGCTTGGCCAGCAAATCGCCCTCTTCGCTCAAAGCGACCATGCAGTTGCGCAGATCGCCGGGGGGAAGCATGTTGAAGTCTTTACGCAAGCGCCCCGAGGAACCGCCATCGTCGGTGACGGTTACCACGGCGGCCAGATCGGCAATCTCTCCCCTCGCTTCAGGTGGCTGTGCCGGCGTGGCTACATGGCCGCACAACCCCCTTAACAGTGTGGATAAACCAGTACCGCCGCCGATCGCCACGACGCGGAGTGGCTGGGTCGAAGCCAGGCCTTCAGTTGCGCTGTAAGAGCTCACGTGGAACCCATTCTACGAAACGTGGCCCCGGCGAGATTGGCATCGCAAAGGCCACGATTACGGCTTATGGCATTTCCGGATACAGCAACTCCGTGAACCGCGGATCGTCCACCATGCTCTGAAAGTCGTTATCGGAGCGGGCCTGGAGGCGGTTCTTCGCATTGAGCTCAATCGCCTTGGCCAGGTTGCTTAGGCATTCCTGCGGATGCCCGGTAATGCTGTCCAGAACCGCCAGCCCGTAGTAGGCGAAATCTGCCCGCGGGTCGTCCGCCACCACTCCGTTGAACTGGTCCCGGGCTTCTTCGTAATATCCCTGGTTCAGCTGGGAGATTGCGTAGTCGTATCGTTCTTCCGGTGTCTGGAACGCGAGATTACTGCGCTCCATCTGGCGTTGGCAGGTCTGGATGTACATTTTGGTCCGCTCCTGAATTTCAGGAGGCGCGGAAGGCAGCAGCTTCTCAAACGCTGCGATCGCCTTGTCATATTTGCCCTGCTGCACCAACTGCACAGCCGACTGGTAGTGCTGAAACGCCGGACTGGAGCTAAGGTGGGCTGCTGTCTTACCGGCGGGCACTGTAACTTTTTTGCGGCTGGGAGCCGCGGATCTCGCATCTTGCATCATGGTTATACCGGGAAGGGTTCTCTCATGGCGCACTGTCTGTCCTCATCGATTGCCGGCGGTCAGCTTGCTTTTGAGATTCCCTCCGCTTGAGCCCTCTTTATACTGAGAACCCCTCCGTTCGTCAATGGGGCCCCGCCAGACCGCTCTAATGAGTCGGCTCATTTTGGGTCTTTCCGTAGATCGCCGGGTTCAGTGTCGGGTCGTTGTACATCTTCATTTGACGATAGAGTTTGAAACGCCGAACTCCCGCCAGCGTGTCTCGCCACAGCGCATCGAGACAATGCGCAAGGTCCGTCCGCTGTTCTTCCAGAATGGACAAACGGCTGCGGTTCCGCTCCGCATGACCTGCCGGCGCGTCGCGTCTCTCCGCTTCTTCGCGGGTGTGAAAAATCTTCAGGGCCAGGATCGAGAGCCGGTCGATCATCAGTCCCGGGGATTCGGAGTTCAGCGCCGCATCGCAATTCGGCAAACCCTTCTCGCCCAGCCATTCGAGCAGTGCGAGGTCCAGTGCTTCGGCCAGATCGTTGCGGCGCTGGTTGGTGGTGTCGATGCGGCGCTTCACGTCGGCCAGGTCGGCATCGGTCGCTCCGGGTGTGCGCGCCTCGTCTTCAATGTGCCACAGATCGAAGTTGGCGCGATGCTGTTGTCCAACTCGCTCCAGCCAGTCATTCGACGCGGCGACCGCTTCATCACCGTCCTCGTCGCCATGCCAGCGTTCCGTCAGCCGGTCTTGTAGTCGTATCACTTCTTCTGCTGAGAGCATTGAATGACCAATCGAGCAGCCGAATCAGGATCATGCTGCGCTCTCTATGGTAGAACTATCCTCACTTGGGTACCAAACTGCTTTGTCCAGCGAGGGGTCGATGGCCGGCGAGATTGAACGCATTCTTTGCATTTCCAGCTACGAGAAAGGTCAGGATTTTCTGCGCGCCTGCGCGGAGTCGGGCGTTATGCCGACACTCCTGACCGTCGACAAACTGCGCCACGCCGACTGGCCCCGCGAATCTCTCGAAGAATTCACCACCATGCCCGAGTACCTTTCCTGCGAACAGATCCTCAACACCGTCTCCTGGATGGCGCGCAGCCGCCGCTTCGATCGCGTCGTTGCTCTCGATGAATTTGACCAGGAGACAGCCGCGCTGATCCGCGAACATATGCGCCTGCCCGGCATGGGCGTCACTACCACCGCCTTCTATCGCGACAAACTAGCCATGCGCATGCGCGCGCGGCAGCAGGGGTTTGACGTGCCGGAATTCTGCCGCGTGCTCAACTATGACGAGTTGCGCACCTACATGGACAGCGTGCCCGCGCCCTGGCTGCTCAAGCCGCGGACCTCCGCTTCTGCTTTAGGCATTCGCAAAATCCACGAATCCGAGCAATTGTGGCGCGCCCTCGACGAGTTGGGCGATCGCCAAAGCCACTTCCTGCTGGAGCGATTCGTGCCCGGCGAAATCTTCCACGTTGACTCCATCATCAGCGAGAGCAAAGTCGTCTTCTCCGCAGTGCACAAATACGGGCGGCCCCCGATGCAGGTTATGCACGAGGGTGGCGTCTTCACGACCCGCACTCTCGATCGCGCCGGCAGCGATTTCAAAGACCTCACCGCTCTCAATGCCGGACTCGCGCCCGCCCTCGGCCTCAAAGACGGCGTCACCCACGCCGAATATATCAAGGCCCACGCAGATGGAAAGCTTTACTTTCTCGAGATTGCCGCGCGCGTCGGCGGCGCATTCATCGTCGATCTGGTGCAGGCATCGACCGGCGTCAATTTGTGGCGCGAATGGGCGCACATCGAGATTGCAAACCTGCGCGGAGAGGCTTACGCACTGCCCCCGGTTTACGAAGAATACGCGGGAAGCGTCTTGTGCCTCTCCCGCACCGCGGAGCCCGATACCAGCGCTTTCAACGCCCCGGAAATCGTCTACCGCATGAAGAAACACCACCATGCGGGCCTGATTGTCCGCTCTCCCGATCCTAGTCGCGTAGAAAGTCTCCTCGAGGATTACAGTGTCAAATTTGCGGAGACGTTCCTCGCCAGCATGCCGCCCCCGGAGCGGCCTACTGCCTGATTTGAAATCGGCGGCCTTCCAATCTGACTTGCATTTTTGCCCATTTTTCTTCGTGCTAATTGTCCGGACAAAGGCCAGGAATCCTCGGCCTCGAGGCGATCAATGGTTTGCTGACGTATCCGGGCTATGCATGAACTAACTAGTTTAGAGTGAATCGATTACAGGAACAGTCTTATAAGAAAGGATTTCTTCTTGACACCATACCAACCAGTAGGTATGGTAATTCGTGTTGAATGAAAATAACAACTATGACGCCTACCCAGACCAGACACGATTCCAAGAAGAAGCTACTCGATGCCGCCCTGCGCGTGATTCGCTCTAAAGGCTACTCCGCCACCCGCATTGAGGATGTTTGCGAAGCCGCTGGTCTTACCAAGGGCAGCTTCTTTCACCATTTCGAGACCAAGGAGGAACTTGCCATTGCGGCCGCCGACTACTGGAGCGAAGTCACTTCAGAGCTATTCGCAGGCGCACCTTACCACCAGCCCGCCGATCCCGTCGATCGCCTGCTGGCCTATGTTGATTTTCGCAAGGCCCTTCTTCGCGGCGAACTGCCGGATTTCACCTGCCTGGTTGGCACCATGACGCAAGAGGTTTACGGCACGTACCCTGCTCTCCGCGAAGCCTGCAATCAGTCCATCAGCAGCCACGCCAAAACGCTGGTGCCCGATATCGAAGCTGCCATCAGCAAGTACGGCGTTCGCGGCGACTGGACTGCAGAAAGCCTCGCGCTCTTTACTCAGGCCGCGATTCAAGGCGCCTTCATTCTGGCCAAGGCCAAGAACGGATCCGCCGTGGCCGCCGATTCCATCGATCATCTTCACCGTTATATCGGATTGCTTTTCAATCAAACTGAATCCCCAAAGGAGACGATATGAATCTCACCCACGAACCCGAAATCATAAACTGGCCCGCAACCCACTACGTGTTCGTCGAGAAAGTCGGTCCCTTTCAGCAGACAGCCGGACAGGCCTGGCAGACAGCACATACCTTTGTGCCGGACCTCTCCAAGAATAACCAGATCACCAGGTATATGAGCCTCTACAAGATGGGGCCCCAGGTTTATCGCGCCGGATTCGCGCTGAGCGCTCCACCCGTCGACCTGCCGGAAGGATTGGCCTACGAAGAATTTCATGGCGGCACATACAGCCAGTTTATGCTGACCGGGCCGTACACCGACTTGCCCGCGGCCTCCGGTAAAGCCTGGAACCTGGTTGCGGAGAAGAACATCCCCCTGCGCGAAGACTTCGCAATCGAGAACTACGCCAACGACCCGCGCACCACACCCGCGGATCAGCTGGTCACGCAGATCCTTCTGCCCACCGCTTGAGAGCGGGTTTCCCTGCAAGCTCAAAATCGAATCTCGTGGAGGTCCATATGCCAATCGCAGTCACCAACGTTCGGCCGGTTTCTGTTGCAGAGCCGGCAAGCAAGCCGGCCGGATCCAGGGCACGCTTGTGGACAGGCCGAGCCTTCTCTACGCTCGTCGTCCTCTTCATGCTCCTTGATGCAGCCGGTAAATTCGCAATGCCCGCTCCGGTGATCGACGCATTCAGGCGTCTCGGCTTTCCAGTCAGCCTCGGTCCCAGCCTGGGAGTTCTGCTGCTCGTTTGCACTCTGGCTTACGCCATTCCGCGGACCGCTGTACTTGGCGCCCTTCTCCTCACCGGCTTCTTCGGCGGAGCGGTTGCTATTCAAATGCGCGCAGGCAGCACGCTGTTCGAAACCATCTTCCCCATCCTCCTCGGCGTCGTGACCTGGGCGGGCATTTATCTGCGCGATTCCAGGCTGGCAAATCTTCTTCCCGTTCGCTGCCTCGGATGATTCCCGCGCGGGCGCGCCTAAAGAAGGAACTCGCCGCGTGGCATGGGCCCGAAACCTCGAATAGCCCGCGCACCCTTTTGCAGAAGCGGCGAAATGTTCCGAGGTTGATTCTTAATCCACCCACCCCCGGAGGTTTAATCATGTCCACCGCTATCTTGAACGACCACTCTCCCCGCATCTCCGCTTCAGGGGACGAAGCTGAAATCCAGGCCCTGATCGCGTCTCTGCACAAGGCACACTACGATAAGAACGTTGCGGGCATCATTGCTCCCTACGCACCCCATGCGGCCATCTTCAACCTTGCCCCTCCGCTGGCTCACGTCGGTATTAATCCTCAGGAAAAGCAAAAATGGATCGACTCCTGGCAAACTCCGATCGAGCTGGAATCGCGCGATTTCCAGCTCACCGTGAGCGGCGACTTCGCATTCTGCCACGGCTTCCTGCGATTGAAGGGAACAAAGAAGGGTCCAGAAGGCCAGGTGCAGTTTTGGATGCGCGAAACTATGTGCTTCGAGCGCGAACCGGAAGGCTGGCGCATCATTCACGAGCACGCGTCGGTGCCGTTTTATATGGATGGCAGTCTGCGCCCCGCGTTTGATCTACAGCCGTAGGGCGGGTTTGACTTCACATGCTTATGCGGGCCTTCGATGAGAAGGCCCGTCTTCTCCCACTGGAGGTCCTGCGATGAAACGCAATCGGATTCGCACAAGTTATGTCAGCGACAAGGCCATCAACACAAAACTTGATAAGACGTTCGAGGCAGTCGTGGAAAAGTGCACCAAGCCTGGCGGGTGGACATACGTCGTTTGGCCCGACTCGGTGGAGTTTTTCGGAACACGTGATCTCGTTAAAGTCCGAGGCCACATCGACGGTGTTCCTTTGCAAAGCTCATTTATGGCGCTGGGCAACGGGCTGCACAAATTGCCCGTTAAAGCCGCGATTCTAAGAAATATCAACAAAGGTCCAGGCGACTCCGTGCGTGTGGTGCTCGAAGAACGTCTCGAATCTTGAGCCGCGGAAGGAACCTGCGAAGGAAATGTAATGGTGAGCTCGCTGGGACTCGAACCCAGGACCCACGCCTTAAAAGGGCGTTGCTCTACCAACTGAGCTACGAGCTCTCACCATGCGCAACGCGACTCGGCCCAATCATTGCAGCGTTCGATTCCGGCGCAGATTCTAGTCTACCTTAGCGATTGCTTCAGGGCCAAACACGCCATCCTGTCCAGCGCCTGAAATCTCAGTGCTCGTGCTTGCCCGGCCGCAGCATCAGGTCCTTGATGGCCTCGCGCGGATCTTTGCCTTCTTCCAGGATCAGTTCCATCTGTTCCGCAATCGGCATCTCGATGCGTCTCTGCCGCGCCAGGCCCAGCGCAGCTCGCGTGGTGTGCACGCCTTCCGCTACTTTGCCGCCGAGGGATGCCAAGATCTCCGGCAACTTGCGCCCTTGGCCTAATGCCACGCCCACCGTGCGATTGCGCGATAACGTTCCCGTGCAGGTCAGCACCAGGTCGCCGACGCCGGAAAGTCCAGCCAGCGTTTCCCGCCGCCCCCCGCAGGCCACCGCCAGCCGCGTGATCTCGGCTATTCCGCGCGTGATCAATGCCGCCGACGAGTTGTAGCCCAGCCCCACGCCCGCGGCAATGCCCGCCGCAATGGCGATTACGTTCTTCAACGCGCCGCCAAGTTCCACGCCGATCACATCCGTCGAAGTGTAGAGGCGCAGTGTCTCCGACGAGAATTCGCGCTGCACCAGGCTCGCTATGGCCGGATCGTCAAAGGCTACGGTGACCGCGGTCGGCTGCCCCTCAGCGACCTCCTGGGCGAAACTCGGCCCCGACAGCGCGCCGATCGGCAGTGGCAGCCCCGCCGTGTTATCGGCAATCACCTGGGTCATCCGCAGAAAGGTGCCATTCTCCACGCCCTTGGTGGCGCTGACAATGATCTGTCCCTCGCGCAGATAGGGGCTCAGCCGCGACAGCGTCGGCCGCAAAAACTCCGAGGGCACCACCGACACAATGATGTCCGCCGGCGTGACGGCTTCGTGGTCGCCCGTCACCGTAATTTCAGGCGGAAGCGGAAACCCCGGCAGGAACAAAACATTCTCGCCGGCGTCCGCAATTTCCTTGGCCGCTTCACGGCTGTGCGCCCACATCGTTACCCCGCGCCCATTGCGCGCCAGCGACAGGGCTAGGGCTGTACCCCAGGCTCCGGAGCCCAGTACAACTATCTTTGGAGCGATAGGAAGAATGGTCATGCAGTTTTAGCATCTCCAAACCGATGCTCATTGCCGGCCAGCAGGCGGCGGATGTTGGGATGATGTTTCACGATGATGAGCAGGGCCACGGCAAACTGCACCGCGATGAAGAAGACAGGCTTTTGGCCGTGCACCATGAAGGAAGCGAAGATGGGAAAACTGGCTGCTCCCAGGATCGACGCCAGCGACACGTAGCGTGTGAACGCGAGCACGACAGAAAAGAGACAAATAGCGGTTAATGCGGCCAGCGGCGCGGCAACAAGGAACACGCCAAACCCGGTGGCCACCCCTTTGCCGCCCTTGAAGCGCAGCCAGACGGGGAACATGTGGCCCAGTACTGCAAACAACGCAGCCAGCGCTTCCACGTCGCGCTGTGAAATGCCCGGCAACACGGTCGACGCCGCCATTGCTCCCAGCATCACTGCCGCAGCGCCCTTCAACACATCGAGCGCGAACGTGGCGGCTCCCAGCCCTTTACCACCGGAGCGCAAAACATTGGTAGCGCCAATGTTCCCGCTACCCACCGTGCGGATATCCTGCCGCCGAAAAACCAGCACCAGCAGGTATCCCACCGGGATCGAACCAAGCAGGTAAGCCGCCGCCGCAATCCCAAAGAATCCAAAGAGCATAACGGAGTGAGTTTAACAGGTATGGCTCCTTGAGCGCGTCCGCGCGGAGGCGTTTGCGGCCTCGCGCGGACGTTCTTCATGCGGTCAATACCGCTCGTCGGCGGAGGGGCCGTAGAGCGAAGGCACGGGTGCCTCATTCAGGCGCAGATACACCGTCAACTGCCCGCGATGATGGGCGAGGTGGCTGAATACGGCGTCGGCAATCATCAGGTGACGCGGGCCTTGATCGACGGTGTTGCCGGCTAGTTTCAAGGTCCAGGGCGCGAGCAGATGCTCCTCATTGGTCGATTCAAGTGCGCGCCGCGCCATCGCGGCGGAGCGATCGAGGCTCGCCGACAACTCTGCCCGGGTAGAGACGACGACTGGACTGAACTTGCGGCTATCTGGTCCCTGGATATCGTATTCGTCGCGTTCGATCATCAGGTCAATCCATGCCAGCATCCCGGCGACGAGGGAAGAAAGGTAGCCGAGCGGCATCGAGCGCTCATGCGGTTTGAAATCGTTGTGGCCCTCAGGCACGCGCTCGATCGCTTTGCGCGTCAGCGCGATCTCCCGATCCAGTTGCGCAAGCAGGTAGCTTTTCAACTCCATGTTTGGATCTCCTTTGCGATGGTGTGGTCAGGCTTGGCCGCCTGCGAAGGCGTGATACTTTTCCGCGTCGCCATATTTGAACAACGCGTACCACGCATCCAGACAGGCAGGCGAGTAGAAGTTGAGCTTGCTGAAGATCTCGCGCGCAAAATCCACCGGCGCGATGCCCGTTGCGGTGATCACGTTTTTATCCGTGACCGCCGGAACGCCGCAGTAGAACCCGGTTCCGTGGTACCCGCTTGAGATCAGGTATTCGCGTGCATTGCTGGTGTGACGCACCTTGTCGAGGAACCCCGCGCGCGCCAGCGCCAGCGTGGCTCCGCAAATCGCAGCCACCGGCACACCGGACGCCATCAGTTGAGAGGCGATGCGCAAAGCGCCATCATTGCGGCCATCCTCCCAGGCGCCGCCGCCCGGCAGGATCAGCATGGCGCTCGATTCTGATGTCACCGCATCCAGCGTCACGTCGGGCTGAATGCGCACCCCGCCCATGGTCGTGATCGGAGCCAGGCTCGCTGCTGCCGTCACTACGCGATGGCGGCCAGGCTCACTTTGAAATTGCGAACTATTGATGGCGGAGATCGCGAACGCCGCTTCCCAGTCCGCCATGGTGTCAAACACGAACAGATGGACATTCGCGCTGTTCATTGGGTCACATCCCTTTCGACAACATGTCCATCTTCAAACTCCATATATGACAAGCCGTGTCATAATTGTTCGCGCATAGTAAATAAATGTTGAATTCGCCTCCGAGGCCGTTTTCATGAAGTCCGACCGCCTGCTCTCCGTGCTGCTCCTGCTCCAGGCCAAGGGCCGCGTCACCGAGCGCGAACTCGCGGAGCGGCTTGAAGTTTCGCAACGCACCGTCCATCGCGACCTTGAAGCGCTCAGCGTCTCAGGTGTTCCCGTCTCCGCCTTGCGCGGCGCCCAGGGCGGTTGGGAACTCGAGAAAGGCTGGCGCACGCAAGTCCCCGGCCTCGACGAGGCGGAATTGCGCGCCTTGCTCATGGCCCAGCCGCGCGTGGTGGGGAATTCGCGCCTCGCGGCCGCCGCGCAGAGCGCCCTCAACAAGTTGATGGCCGCGCTGCCTGGACCCATGCGCGAACAGGCAACCGCCATGCGCGAGCGCCTCCACGTCGATCCCGAAGGATGGTGGGACACGGGCGAAGATCTTTCCATGTTGTCGGTGGCGCAGGACGCGGTGGCCCGGGAGCGGCAATTGGCATTCGACTATGTGCGCGGCGACGGCCAGCGCAGCGCCCGTACCGTCGATCCTTTTGGACTGGTGGCCAAGGGAACCATCTGGTATCTGGTTGCCCGCACCGCCAAGGGGATGCGCACCTTTCGCGTCTCGCGCATGACCGGCGCCACGGTGTTGGCAATCGGCTTCGAGCGCCCCGCTAAGTTCGATCTTGCTGCCCACTGGGCGCGTACCATCTCGGAGCTCGAACAGAAGCAGGTCAGCCTCCAGGTAATTCTTGCGGCCGCGCCCGACGTTGCGCAAAAGCTTCCCGCGCGCTGTTCAACTTCGCCGGTCTCGTCAAAGAAACACGCGTCCCGCATTCCCGCGGACTGGGTCACTTTGAAAGTCGACTTCGACGACGACCAGCAGGCTCGCTTCGTTGTGCTCGGTCTGGGGGCCCGTGTACTAGTCCTGGAGCCTGACACATTCCGTGCCACCATCCGCACTGAGATTGAAGGCATGGCCTTGATCCACGAGCCGGCGGCGCCACACGAAAATTAACGCGCCGAAAGAGGAACGGCAAGGGTATACTTTGCGCGCTCGAATGGCAGCGTTTAAATTTCCCATGAAAGGCGAAACCTCCTCCATGGCCACTTATCTCGTGCAGGCATCCTATACCCCTGAAGCCTTGAAAGCCCTCATCCAGAATCCCCAGAACCGCTCCGAAGTGGCGCGCAAACTTGCTGAAGGACTGGGCGGGAAAATGATCGGCTACTGGCTCGCATTTGGAGACTACGATTTCGCCGCCATCTGCGAAGTTCCCGACCACACCAGCGCCTTGGCCGCTTCCATGGTCATTGGCGCTTCCGGCTCATTCCGCAACGTCAAGACCACTCCGCTGGTTGCACTTGAAGATGGTGTCGAAGCCATGAAGAAGGCCGCGACCGTCGCCTACAAAGCCGTCGTCGCCAAGGAATAGTCGCGGCGCGCGACTCCCGATGCGAGTGCGGCGGCTCATCAGTCCACCATCAGTTCGCCGGGCAGGATGGGCCGCGTCCGCGGCAGCACGCCGCGCCACGCCAGCACACCCATCAGAATCAGCACGCCCGCATACACCACCAGCTTGATGGCATCGCCGGGTTCGCCGCGCTGCGGCAATATCTTCCACAACACCAGGGCAACGGTCTGCGCAGTGGTCACGGCCCATACTGAACCGTAGAAGTAACGCCGTTCCGTGCCTTCACTTTTCGTCGAACGCCCCACGCGCGGCAGCCGGCCCGCCGCGCCCAGCAGCAGGATCAAAGCGCACAGAGGAAGATATGCGTATTGGTATAACTGCTGCATCCGCCACTTACCGGTAGTTACAGCGATGATCAGTCCGGCCAGGTTGAGCAGGGCGAAGTTCAGCACCGCGTTCCACGCGAATGTGTAGCAGACCTTGCGATAGAGAGGATTGGGGCGGTCTTCATCGAAGCGCAGGATGTAAGGCGCCGGTTCCACGCCCGGCATCTGCCCGCGCAGCCCCGCGATTCCGGTGCCGATCAGCACCGCCGCCAGCCAGGCGGAATTGGCCCAACTGAAACCATGCGCGAACAGGCTGAAAGTCAACGGCCCCGGCGCCAGAAAAAATACCCAGATCCATATGGGCCAATGCAGCACCCGGTAATATCCCTTGTTGCGCACGCGCATTTTGCGCGCATCCGCGTACTCCACTCGCCCGCTGTATCGCATTATTCGAAGTTTTGCAGAGCGGGGAGCAGCGCGTCAATGCAACCTGATCCGGATATGCTGCTGCGATGTTTCGGTGAGGCTGGCGTTACATCAACCTGCGCCGGATCAGGTCCAGCGCCTGGGTTGCCGACCATTCGCGTACGCGGGAACGCGAACCGCGAAACGTATATTCGAGTACATCCGTCTTCTGTACATCGCTCACACCGATATACACCCGGCCCACCGGCTTTGACTCCGTGCCGCCGCCTGGTCCCGCCACGCCGGTGATGCCCAGGCCGATGGTCGCGCCCGTGCGTTGCCGAATCCCGACTGCCAGCGCCTTGGCCACTTCTTCCGACACCGCACCATGCTGCGCAATTACGTCCGGAGCCACATTCGCAAATGAAATTTTCAGTTGATTGGAGTACACCACGGCTCCGCCCACAAACGAGCGCGAACTGCCCGGCACCGAAGTGATGCGTTGCGCAATCAGTCCGCCCGTGCAGCTTTCCGCCACCGCCAGCGTCGCCTGCCGCAGTCCCAGATAGTACAACACAATCTGTTCCAGCGAATCTCCCTGCGATGAGTAGAGCCAGTCGTCCAGCGCCTCTTCCATGCGGCTGGCCAGCTCATCCACCCGTTGCTGCGCCACCTCCTCTTCGGGCTTGGAGCAAAGCAGCGTGAGCTGAATGTCCCCCGCGTGCGCCAGAATCGTGGTCTCCACATCCGTATACGTGGTGTAGATCGGTGCCAGCAACTTATCAGCCTGCGACTCGGGGATCATCGCCGCCTTGAGGGTGCGCTTGGCGATGAAGCGCGGCGGCAGCACTTCGCGCAGCCGCGGAATGCATTCAGCTTCAAACAGAGGCTTGCATTCCAGCGGCGGACCTGGCACCAGCATGATCAACTTGCGATATCCGCTGAAAAGCGTGTCCAGCCATTGCCCCGGCGCGCTCCCGTTGGGATTGGGCAGCACCGTGGCTCCTTCAATCACGTCGGCTTGTTTCAGGTTGTTGCTTGGCATCGCAATGCGCCACGTTGCCGCGCGCGCATGCAGCGCCGCCACCTGCGTGTTGTCGCGTTGCAGCTTCAACGACAGCGCTTCCGCCGTTGCCTCGCGCGTGAGGTCGTCTTCGGTAGGTCCCAGTCCGCCCATCAACACCAGGATGTCGGCCCGTCCCAATGCCGTGCGGATCGCGTTCACCAGGTCCTTGCGCCGGTCGCCCACAATCGTCTTGAAAGCTACCGTCACGCCCACCTCGTTCAGCTTCTCTGTGAGGTGCAGCGAGTTGGTGTCTTGCCGGTAGGGCGTCAGCATCTCCGAGCCGATGGCGATAATTTCCGATTTCATAGAAACAGTATCTAGCTCCTGGCTATTGGCTGGGATGCAGGAAAAAACAAAATGTAATCGCGGCCCAGGTGCTGGTGGCTCCGCCGTCCAGCTAAGGTTAGAAGCTCATAGTTAGAAAGGGTTCAGACCCTCCGCACCCAAGTCCACATCATAAACGGCTTCGTGGGTGGCCAGGATCGCGGTCCCGAGCGGGGAGAAGGCAAGTCCCACCAGGTTGTTCCCGGCCAGCACCAGCGTAGACTCTCCCTCCTCCGTCACGCGCACAATGCCGCGCCGTCCATGCAGGCACGCAGCCACGTAAATGCTGCCGTCGCTCGCCAGGGCAAATCCTTGCGGCCGGCCCAGGCCGCGATGCCACTGCCGGGTATCGCCGTTCGGCTCGATCAGCCAGATCGCGTCGTTCGACGAAAGCGTCGGCCCGGTCACAAATAACTGCCCCGCACGGTTGACCGCCAGGTGATAGGCTGCCACGCTGGGTTCGAGCGTGGCGTGTACAAATATTTTGCGTTCCGAATTGATCTTGAAAATGGTCCCGCTGCGGTCGCCCACAAACAGATTTCCCTGGCGATCGAAGGCCGCGCCCGTGGCCACGCCCATTCCCTCCGCATACACGGCGAATTCGCCTGCCGAATCCACGCGGTAAATGGTTCCTTCCGCACGCGAGGTCACAAAGAGGTCGCCATCGGGGCTGAAGGTCAACCCCGTCGCATTCAGGATGCCCGTCACGAACGGAGTTCCGCGTCCGTCCGGGCTCACGCGTACTACAGAAACCGGCGTTGCCTTGCCGCGCTCCCCGGAGATGGTGGCATAAATCATGCCCGACCGGCTTACCGCGGGACTGGTCACCGGGTGCAGCCCCGCGGTCAACTCGCGGGCCACGCGCAGTGGTACCGGATTGCTGGCGCCGGTCGGCGTGCGCACTTCAATCAGTCCCGTCGTCGCCAGTTCCGGAACACGGAAGATCATCCGTGTCGGCCGGCTCATCAACACGTGCGCCGAAGCGCCATCCACCAGCACCGCCGGTGGCCCAAACGAGTTCGGGCCCAGATGATTCCCCGTCACCTCGACTTCTCCCAGCGGAAGAGCCGCCGCGGGGTGCACTTCATCGATGCGCGGCTCAGGGAACGTCTCGGCGGATTGTGGGCGAATGCGAGGCATGACGGTCCTAAATCCAAAGCCGCAATAGCGTTGCGACACCCCAAGCATACAACCCCGCGGCCACGTCGTCGAAGACGATGCCCCAGCCTTCGGGAAGCTGTTCAAGCTGTCGCGCAGGAAATGGCTTGGTTATGTCGAAGAGACGAAAAAGAATCAGCGCCATCAGCCCATAACGCCAGTCGGCAGGGCAGCCCAGCAGGGCAATCCATTGCCCGGCCACCTCGTCGATCACCACGAATCCCGGATCGTGACTTCCGCTCTCCCGCGCCGCGATCGTAGCCGCCGGCACCCCCAGCGCGATCGAAACCGCAATGCCCGCCAGCAGCGCAATGAATAGCCCGGTGGCAGATGGACGTACCACCCAGGCGAATGCCGCCCACAGCAGCACGGCGGCGATGGATCCGTATGTCCCCGGCCCGGGCTTGCCCAGTCCCGCGCCAAAAAACGTTGCCACCGCCCACGCCCACACCGTTTTGCGGCTGGCTTTTTGGGAAAGGGAAGACGCTTCCGGCGCCGCGGGCTTGGGTGCCAACGTCCCGTTATTCATCCTCTGAGCCTTTATTCCGGCCGCCGCTCAGCCCGCCCAGGTCCTCCAGCACTTCCGGATCGAGAACCGGCGAACTGATCTTGTAAGCGCCCATGGCCCACTTGCCCAGATCGATCTTGCGGCACCGGTCGCTGCAGAATGGGAAGTCCTCATCTTTGGGCTGTACGAGCATACCGCAGGTGGGACAGTGGAGAACTTTGACGGATTTTTTCTTGGCTGGAGACATATGCTTCAGTTCTTATTATCCGGCAAAACCCCGGCTCGCCGCACCGCCACCACCACGCCGCTGCTCCACACCAGCGGTGCCACCTCGAACCGCTCGTCGCTTCCCAATTTCTCCAACAGCCCCGGAATCTTCTCCGCGTGGCCCTGGGGCCAATTCGGTTGGGGCAGCATGTCGTCGATTACATAAAACCCGCCAGGCCTCACCAATGCCAACGCCTCGTCGAGCGCCTCATACTTTCCCGGCATCGCATCCGCGAAAATCAGAGGGTCTTGCAGTCGCAGAAACATCGCCCCGTATTCATTCACCAGCGTCAGGCGTTGATCTTGCCCCAGAAACCCGGCCCTCAGTGTTCAGGCCCGGCTAAAGCTCTCTATTTGAGATGAACCACAAACTGGTTGAGTTGATGCAGCAGCGATGGCCAATCCGCCGACAGGGCCTCTTCGCCAAGTTTCCCAGCCGCCTTCGTGACTGCCTCGCCGGCCATCTTCTGCACAAATTTCAGACTCCGCGCAAGCATGGACGGGCTCGGCGCACTCTTCTCCAGTTCCGCTCTTGCCGCATCGACCTCAGCCGCCAGCAGTCCCGTCTCCGCGTGGTCGAGATGCAGATCCGCGCGCTGCTTCATGATCTTTTCCAGCAGCGCCAGGATCGCCGAGTTGTCGTTGATGGTTTGCTGTATCTCCACGTGCGCGTTCCCGCTCGAAAATGCGGATCCGTATACCGGTGCATTGAAAACATTCTGTGTCGTCGTCGCCGTCAGCATCGCCTTGATTAATCTTTCCGACACAAATGTTTCCAGGTATTTTTTCTCCGTCTCGAGTCGAAGAATTTCGTTGTCTCTCAGCGCCAGTTGTGCTGTGTGCACCTGGATGGCGTTCGACCGGACTTCCTCGACCGTTTCCTCGTCCGCCTCGCCGACGCTGATCGATATTTTGGCGCCGCCTCCGGTTTCTTCAATCGACTTGAGCCGGATTGTGCTGCCCTCGTGCAGCGAAGCAAGATGATGGAGCAGCGCAGGCAGAGTATTCAATTCGAACTTTGACACCCCACCCGGGTAAAACAGTTCAATGCACGTCTGTTCCGAATAAAGCTTTTCAAACTCTCCGGGCGCATAGCTTGTCGACTCTCTCCCTTTGCGATCCCAGGAAGCGCGTTCGCACACAATCCCCTTGATCAGCCAACCCGACCTCTGCGTCTCCCACAACAACGCTTCCGTCAACGTGGCCTCCTCCAGCTTGGTTCGAAACAGGGTCGCAGCGCGCAAGTCCGCGCCGGTTAGATCCGCACGCGAAAAATCAGCCAGCGCCAGAGCCGCGCGGTACAGTGTCGCCCCGTTCAGGCGCGCGTCACTTAGATTGGCCCGGTCCAGGTGAGCCTCGCCCAGGTCGGCTTCCGTGAGATCGGCCTTTTTCAGTCGCGCGGCGTCTAGCTTGGCGCGCCCCAGGTTCGCTTTCAGAAGGTTGGCTTGATTGAGATAGGCATCATTCAGGTTCGCGCCCCCAAGGTCCGCCCTCTCAAGCTTTGCCGACTCCAGATCGGCACGACGCAAATCGGCGCCCGGTAGCCAGGCCCGGCTCAAGTCGGCGCCATTCAGCGTGGCTTCCAACAGATTGGCAGACGAAAGGTTCGCTCCCGCCAGGCGCGCCCTGCTCAAATTGGCGTTGCTCAAGTTCGCATCGCGCAAGTCAGCGTCTTCAAGCATCGCGTGAATTAGATTTGCCTGGTGCAGGTCTGCCCCGGTGAGGATGGCTTCGCGCAGGTTCGCCTCGTGGAGGCTTGCTCCACTGAGAGAAGCCCCGCTGAGACTCGCCCCGCGCAAGTTCGCGCCTGACATCTTTGCTGGACTCAGGGAGATGAAATTCAGATCGAGTCGGGCAAGGTCCGCACCAGCCAGATCAACGACCAGATCCCAATTCTCTTTTCTCCACGCATTCCACGCCGGAACTCCCTGGCGAAGCTTCGCCACATGTTCAGCATTGGCCATGCCCGGAGCATAGCAAGAGGGAGCCATCACGCATCAACAAAATCCAGGGGACATGGAAAAGGACTTACAGCGGCCCCGCTAGAACCCGTGCCACCACGTCGTATTCATGCGCCTCGGTGATCTCCGCCCAGTAGAACCGCCCCACCTCCAGCGTGTCCAGGTCGCCGAAGTCGTTGATATATACCTTGCCGTCAATCTCCGGCGCGTGAAACTCCGTGCGCCCTTCCCAAAGCAGCGGTGTCTCTTCGCTTTCGCCCTCGGCCAAAATCACGAGTTCGCGCCCCACCCACTCCTGCTTGGCCTGCTTTGAAATCGTCTGCTGCAGCTTCATCAGCCGCCGTTTGCGCGCCTCGATGGTCCGCTTCGGCACCTTCTCATTGAACGAAAACGCGCCCGACCCTTCTTCGTCGGAATACGGGAATACGCCCAGCCAGTCGAACTTGGCCTGGCCAATGAACTGCTCCAAAATCTCCACGTCCCGAAGCGACTCGCCGGGAAAGCCGACGATGAATGAAGTCCGCAGCGCGATGCCTGGCACCGCCGCCCGCACCTTCTCCAGCGTCTTCAGAAAAATGTCCGCGCCCGCGCCGCGCTTCATGCTCTTCAGCACCGCCGGCGAAGCGTGCTGCAGCGGCACGTCGAGATATTTGCAGATGTTGTCATGCTTCGCGATCGTCTCCAGCAGCCGCCCCGTAATGCGATTCGGATACGCATACAGAAACCGCAGCCACCGCACCCCCTCGATCTGCGCCAGCGCGTCCAGCAACTGCGCCAGCCCATCCTTCAAGCCCAGGTCCTCGCCGTAGCAGGTTGTATCCTGCCCGATCAGCGTAATCTCCTGCACCCCGCGCGCCACCAGCTGTTGCGCCTCGGCCACCACTGACTCAAACCGACGCGACCGGAACTTCCCGCGCAAATTCGGAATCACGCAAAACGTGCACGGATGGTCGCAACCCTCTGCAATCTTGATGTAGGCCGACGTGCGTCCCGTCGCCAGCAGACGCGGCGTGTTCTCGTCGTAGAGGTACGTGGGTAGCATGTGGGCCGCGCCCTGCCAGTCCTCGCGCCCGAAGCGCCCCTGCTGTTCGCGCAGGTCGCCCTCTGCCCGCGAAGTCACCCCTTCCGCCTTGTGCGTCCCCGACAATGACTCCTGTCCCGATCGCCGATCAGCCTGCGCATCGCCGCTCAGCACCTGCCCGTTCGCGCTCAAAATATTGAACAGCGCCGGCGCCGCGGCCGGTCGCGCAATTCCCGCAGCCTCCAGAATCGACTCCAGCTCGCCCGTTCCCACCACTGCGTCCACTTCCGGAATGTTCTTCCGGATCTCGTCGCGATAGCGTTCCACCAGGCAGCCCGCCACGATCAACTTGGTAGCCCGGCCCTCTGTCTTGTGGCGCGCCATTTCGAGAATCGTGTCCACCGACTCCTGCTTGGCGGTATCGATAAAGCTGCAGGTATTCACAACCAGGATCTCGGCCTCTTCGGGACGAGCCGTCAGCCGCGCGCCGGCGCGGTCCAGCAGGCCCATCATCACCTCGGAGTCAACGAGGTTTTTGGGACAGCCCAGGGAAATAAAGCCCACAATCGGGGCTGGGGAAGCAGTTTTTACGGTCACCTATCCATTGTAGTGGGAGCTTAGAACTATTCATAGCCGCTGCCTTTGGGCCTGATTCCCTTCCGCCTTCCGCAAATCTTCATGAACTCCAAATGACAGCCTATTCACCCACCTGTGACGCGTGGTTCACCGTTTGTTCACATTGCCGCGACCCCCTCAAAATACCCTTTTGACAGATCGTGTATCCATTTGCATTTCTTTCCCCTCACCGTGGAACGTCATCGTTCAACCCAACGCCAACCACGGCGGAACGCTGTCAAAACCACTCATTTAACACGATTTGTATGCAGTTCGACCTTTCGGAGGTGTCCATGATCAAACATCCCTTTTCCCTGCTCGTGATGTTCAGTGCTCTCTTCTTGGTGCATCCGGCAGATGCGCAATCCGGTTCCGGCGCCATCGCCGGCACTGTCCAGGATTCGGCTGGCGCCATTCTGGTCAGCGCCAAAGTTTCTGTCGATCCCACGGCGCGCCAGGCCGCCACAGACAACCAGGGCCAGTTCCGCATTCCCGGCCTTCCCCCCGGGAATTACACCCTCACCTTCTCCTATGTAGGCTTTGCTACTGCCACCTTGCCCGTCACTGTCGTCTCCGGACAAACCGCCAATATAACCGCTGAACTCAAGGTACCCAGCGCGGCCGACTCCGTCATGGTGACCGCCCCGCGCCTGGAAGGCGACGCAGAAGCAGTCAACGTCGAGCGCATGTCCGCTGAAATCGTTCAGGTTGAACCCGCCGGCGTCATTGCCAGTCTGCCCAATACGAATGTCGCCGACGCCGTTGGGCGCCTGCCCAGTGTTTCTCTGGAGCGCGATGAAGGCGAAGGCAAGTACGTCCAGATCCGCGGCACCGAACCCCGCCTCAACAACCTCACCATCAACGGCGTCAACGTTCCTTCGGTCGAAGTGACCGTGCGCAATGTCAAGATGGATGCCATTCCCGCCAACGGCATCGAGCGCATCGAGGTATACAAGACCCTGGCCGCCGATCAGGATGCCGACGGTGTCGGTGGAACCGTCAATCTCGTCACGCCCACTGCGCTGGACAAACCCACCTACGCCCTCGATGGCACCGCCGGCTACAACCCCCTTCAACACGGCTTCTGGCGGGGCGGCTTTGACGGCACCTTCGGCCACCGCTGGGGCGCCGACCACAAGTTCGGATTCCTACTCGGCGGCAGCTGGGACCGCACCAATCGCGGCATCAACGACCTGGAGCCCAGCCAGACCTTCGGCACGTTGCCCAATGGCCAGAACGTCGCTTTCATCAACGGGGAGGATCTTCGCTCTTACACCTATTACCGCACCCGCTACGGCTTCGACCTCGGAATCGATTACAAGATCACACCCAAAGCAACGGCCTATGTGAAAGGCCTCTTCGCCGACTTTCACGATTACGGCGAAGCCTCGGTCTACACCCCCAACGCCTCAAACATGATCTCCTCGGCCACCAACGACACCGTCACCTTCTTCACCCCCGGCCAATGCAACGCATACAACGCCGCCAATCCCAATGCCTCCACGCCATGCTCTCCGGGCAACTGGGCTTACCGCCAATACATCCGCCGCCCCGACCAGCAGGATTTCAGCATCCTCGCCGGCGCGCGTCACGACTTATCCAAAGATGTCATTACCTACGAATTCGCCGGTTCACGCGGACATAACATCGGCGGCCAGGCCTTCCCCACCACCAACTTCAGCGGTGGGCCCAATGCCACCGGCGCCAACGATCTTAGCCAGGTGGCATTCATTGACAACAAGAGCGATCCCTATCGCCCCCGCCTGACGGCCACCGACGGCACCAACGGATTCGATCCCGGTAGCTATTCGGTCAGCTCCTCCGTCTCGTACGTCTATCACGCCACCCAGGTCAACTATCAGGGCTCGGCGTCTCTCGCTCACAACTACACCGTCCATGGACATCCCAGCACTTTCTCCCTGGGCGTGAAGATCCGCAACTCTGCTTCCTCTCAGTTCGAGAACTCCTACAACGCCGACAATCTCGGCGGATTTTCTCTCGCCAGCGTGCTCGGCACTTACACCAATCCGACTTACTACGACAAGTCATTCGCGATTAATGGATTGGCCTACGGACCTACTTCTTCCTACAACAAGATCCAGGCCGCCGTGGCCGCCAACTCTACCGGCTCTTCGCTCGATCCTGTCGCCGCCGCGCAGGCATTCTTCAATGCCAACGAACGCATCTCCGCCGGCTATCTTGAAGACGTCATCTTCTTCGGTAACTTCCGTCTCCAGGCCGGCATCCGCTTCGACAATGGAGCCACGCACTTCCTCGCCAATCAGATCGCCTACGACGCCAACGGCAATCCCCAGATCTCGCCCATCCGCCAGGATGCGAGCTACTTCAATGCGCTGCCCACCGTGGCTTTGCAGTATCAGGTTGAGAAGAACACCAACCTCCGCGTCGTCTACGGCCGCGGCCTCGCCCGTCCCAACATCGGCGACCTCGTGCCCGCAACGGTCATCGATCCCAACCAGACTCCCTATCCCACCATCGCTACCGGCAATGCCAACCTCGTGCCCACCAAGGCCAATAACTACGACATACTTGCCGAACATTATTTCCAACCCCTCGGTATCTTGCAGGCAGGTTGGTTTTACAAGCAGCTCTCCGATCCTATCTATCCCACCGCTACGCTGCTTCCTAACTACAACAGCACCGGCAAGACCTACCAGCTGACTCAATCCATCAATGGCCCCGGCGCCCACATTCAGGGCTTTGAAGCGCAGTGGGAACAGCGCTTCTCTTTTCTCCCCGGCCTGCTCAGCGGCTTCGGCGTCAATGCCAATTACAGCCACACCGCATCGCAGGTTACCTTTCCTTCCGGCTTCGACGGCGGCCGAACCGACAAGCCCGCTCTCGATCGCGATTCGCCCAATGACTATAACTTCAACCTGACTTATGACAAGGGCCGCTTCTCCGGCCGGTTTGCCATTAGCCATAACGATCCCAGCATCGCTGCCTATCAGTGGACTGCTGGCAATGGTCCCGCCAACGATCCCATCCTTGGACTGAATGGTCCCACCGGCGATAACTACTTCTACTCGCACACGCAGTTCGATGTGCAGGGAAGTTATCGCCTCTTTAAAGGATTGCAAATCGTCGCCTCGGGTCTCAATCTCAGCAACGAAGTCTTCGGCTTCTACAACGGCAGCGGCATCTATCCGGTGCAGCGCGAATACTACCAACCCACAACCTCGTTCGGCTTGCGGTGGACTCAGGCCTCAGAGTAAACCGCACGCAGGAGTGAACTGCAAGCAGCAAGGCGCGGCGCCGATGCACGGTCAGCCGCGCCATTTTTATTTGGACAAAATTGGTGGTTTACTATCGTTCTTGATTGGCCGGCTATCTTGGTCACTCGGCCTGTTCGGAAGTCAGCCCTCGCAACCGGCACTCAAAAACACAAAGCGCGCATCCATCCGCACCACGCCCTCAACCCAAGGAGGAGTCGCATGGCCAGTCACTCACCGAACCATCCGCCCATTCCCGATGACGATCTCTATCGCACCCTGGCATTCTCCGATTTGAATCAAGATGGAACACTTCCTCGCATCGGACTGGTCGGCGACGCATACACCATCCTGGTCTCCGGCAAGCAAACCAACGGACGCCTCTGCGTCATCGACATGCACATCCCTCCGGGCGGTGGCCCAGGTCCCCATCGCCACGATTTTGAAGAGACATTCGTTCTGCTCGAAGGCGAGATCGAGGCCACGTTCCGCGGCGTAAAATCCACCGTCCGCGCGGGGCAGACCATCAACATTCCGTCCAACGCGCCCCATCGGTTCCACAATGTGTCGTCGCGCCCGGCTCACCTCATCTGCATCTGCTCGCCCGCCGGCATTGAAGACTTTTTTATGGAAGTGGGAGTGCCCCTCGACGCGCGCGACACGCCCCCGCCGCAATTAGACCAAACCCAGATGGCAGAGTTTCTTGCGAAGGCAACCGCACTCGCCCCCAAGTACCGCACCGAGTTACTCAAAGAGGCCTGAGTCATCTGCAACAAGTCGCTCCGGTCTTACTTCTTCGCCGCCTTCACCGCGATACCGGCTGCGGCTAACATCCCCTTGGCATCGGCGGAATAAGGGCCGCCCGGTTCAAGGTCAAGATACTTCTGCAGTGCGTCCGCACATCCAGCCGGCATAACAAGCTTCTGTGTTTTGGGGTCGATGGTGGATTGGGCTGCGAGGCCTTGCCCTTTGTAGAAGTAGAGTGCCGCGCGTGTCGGGTCGGCAGCGATTGCCTTGTTGGCAGCCGTCACTTGTTCGACGGCATTGCCTGTCTGCAGGAAGAGGATGGTTTCGTTGCGGAGGTAGAGCGCGGCCTGCGACGGAAACGCTGCCGCCGCTCTGTCGAAAGCGTCCTTGGCTTCCGGGACCCGGGCGAGATGAATGTAGACTTCGCCCAGTGCGGAGTTCGCGGCACCCTTGATTTCTCCGCTGTCTTTGCGGTCGGGCGGCGGCGCCGCCGTCTGCACGCTGACATGCGCCACGGTGCCTTTCCCCGCCGAATAAAAGCCTCCGTCCGGCGCCTTGGTCTGCACCGTTTCGCCGCCGCTCAAAGCCGCCTTGAAACTGATCTCCGCTTCTGGATATTTTTTTTGGCCGAGCTGCGCCTGGCCGAGCTCGATCCAGAGAAAGGGCATATTGGGACGGGCATTGGCATCTTTCAGCATCAGCGCTTCGGCGTCGGAGTAGCGCTTTTCGAGATTCGCCGCGCGGGCGACTTTCAGGTCCGCATTGGCGGCGTCGACACTGAGGGTGGACGCGGCGGCGGCCGCCACCGTCGCAGGTTTGGGTTCTGTGGCCGCCGGCCCCAGGGGTGGAAGCCCTTGCGCCGCGCTGCTCGCACAACCGATCGAAATCAACGCGCCAAACAACAGCAGGTTTCTCATTCGGGTGCTCCTTGCTATCTATCTGGAGGACGCACAAAGAATACTCCGTTCCCGCCGGAGCGGCCCGCGCCGCTTTTGCGATTGCCCAGGTTTTCCCAAAACAGGCATGCCTATACGCATACGTTGCCGGGCCGCAGCCCTGTTCCGTGAGCTGTTTTTTGTAGCGTTATCCCTTTACTTTCGCCGTACTATACCCCAGTTCTGCCCGCCGGCCCGAACCCGTCCGGGAACCGGTTCCCAGCCTCCTCAATAATGCTAAAATCAATCAGTGCCGGGTCCTACGCGACGTAATCCCGCCAACCCCGCCAGGTCCGGAAGGAAGCAACGGTAACGGGCTAGTATGGGCGCAGTAGGTCACCCGGTACTTTTATGGCGCCATGGGCGCCTTTCTTATTGCCCGGGGGCGTTTTTGTTGCCTCAACAGATGTCCGAACTGTTTTTATCGTTTTCGCATTCGCGCCCGGTTCTCCTCCTGGAGTTCGCGTGGCCAGGAGAATTGCTTTGACCCTCACCGTGCGTCCAGTGGTGGGCCGCCGCGCCAAAATTACGGCGCTCGGAACCTTCGTTCCCCCTCAAGTTCTGACCAATCAGGATCTGGAAAAAATGGTCGAGACCAACGACCAGTGGATCTTCGATCGTACCGGCATTCGCGAACGCCACGTGTTGGCCAAAGGCCTGGGCACCAGCGACATGTGCGTCGAGGCCGCGAAAAAGTGCCTGGCCCAGCGCGGCATTGAGCCCAGCGAAGTTGAAGTCATAATCGTGGGCACCGTAACTCCCGACATGATGTTTCCCTCGACGGCCTGCCTGGTGCAGGACAAGATCGGCGCCAAGGGCGCATGGGGCTTCGATGTTTCCGCGGGGTGTTCGGGATTTGTGTTTGCCTTGCAGGCGGGCGTGAAGATGGTGGAGAGCGGCGCGCACACCAAAGTATTGGTGATTGGAGCCGACGCGAATACCCGCATGACCGATTACACCGACCGCGCAACGTGCGTTCTGTTTGGGGATGGCGCGGGCGCGGTGCTGTTGGAACCGGCGGAAGAGGGCGAAATCGGCATGATCGATTTTATTCACGAAATCGACGGCTCGGGTGGCGTGTCGCTGAATTTGAAGGGCGGCGGCAGTCTCAATCCGTCGACGCACGAAACCATCGATGCCAAGATGCACTACATCTACCAGGATGGACAGGCGGTTTACAAGTTCGCCGTGCGCAAGATGGCGGAGGCGACCGCGCGCGTGCTGGAGCGCAACGGCGTGACCGGCGCGGACCTGGGCTGCTTCATTCCTCACCAGGCGAACAAGCGCATCATCACTTCGACCGCGGACAGGCTGGGCATGGATCCGGAACGCGTCATCATCAACATTGAAAAGTACGGCAACACATCGGCCGGAACCATCCCGCTGGCGATGGAGACAGCCATCGAACAGGGCAAGCTGAAGAAGGGCGACCTGGTGCTGCTGGCCGCTGTGGGCGCGGGTTTCACCGTGGGTGCGGCGCTGCTGCGCTGGGAAATCTGAAACAAGCAGCGGGTCTGAACCTGGAGTGAGGCTCCGGCGAGTGAGGCTCCAGCCCTCTTAGATTTCTGCGGGCGGCGTTACCGTCGCCCACCTTTCCGCGATCTTGTCGCCTTCAAAACGCCACTCTACGAAGCCGTGAAACTCGTTGCGTTTTCCCGTCCTCGCATGTGTACCCTGCCAGCGATTGCGACAGACCACCCGATCTCCCTCGGCGATCATTTCCTCGATCGTGATATGGATATCGGGGAACACCGCATACACGCCGCGCATCATCACTTCATCGCCGTCGACGCCCGTCTCGCGGCCCCCGGGGCCATCGTGATCGAGAAAATCGGTGCTCATGTTGTGGCGGATTACCTCGGCTTTTTGATTGTTGACGAAGTCCTCGAAATGCCTGCGCACCCGCGTTTTCATTTCGTCCGTGGATAGAGTCGTGGCCATCGCAGCCCTCCCTGCGCAGGGATTATATGCAAGCGGCAATAAACGCCAAAGAAAAACATCGCGGTCACGCCTTCTCGGAATTTGCCAGATTGAAAGCGGGCGGCCGCTTTACACGAGGGCGGAACTGAGCGGGATTTCGTACCCGGGCAGGATGCCGATTTCCGCGGCCTTGCGGAAGAAACAGCGCATTCCTTCCAGGCATTCTTCATCGAGGATGTAGTGAATATTCGAGGTGAGATAGGTGCGGATGGTGTGCTCGGGCAGAGGGAGGCGCATGGTCCACTCATCGACCAGCGCATCGATATTGGCCAGGCCGTGATCGCGGGATCGAGTGAAGGTTTGGGCAACGCTTTCATCCAAAGAACCGGCGTGGGCAGCACCGCCCCAGACAGCGGAGACGAAGGGCAGGCCGGTAAGGGCGCGCCACTCTTCGGCCAGGTCGTGATAGACCAGTTCTTCGCCGGTGCGTTCGAAGCGGTTAGCGCGTTCTTCGAGAGCCATCAATGCGGGATCGCCGATCACAATGGCGGCATCGGCGCGATCGAGCATGGCATCGAGATCGGCGGCCATGGGCACGTAGGCGAGCGCAGAATTTCCCCAATGATGAAAGAGGATGCGCGCATGCGCGATGGTCGTGCGGCTGGCCATGTCCGCGGCGACGGTATGCAATTGGCGCAACGGCTGATGGGCGCGGCGCACCAGCAACAGCGAACGCACGCGCGATTTGGATGCAATGGTGCACCCCGGCAATATGCGCAACCCCGGAATGACAGCGAGCGACGCGATGGGGACTAGACCGATGTCCGCTGTTCCATTCGCAAGCCTGTCTGCACACTCGGAAGGCAGCATCCAGTCGATGTCGAAGCGGGAAGCCAGGTGGGGTGCTAGGGGGGGATGTTCGAAGTCCCACATCAGGGGGGCAGGGTTGAGAAACCGGATGGCAGCGATGCGCAGGCGCGGCTCAGTGGGGACAGGCACCTTTTCAGTTTAAATCTTGCAGCCCACTGAGAACAGACGCGTTGGCCTGTGTCGTGTCAATTTCCGGTGTTATCGATTTAGTAACAATGGGGCCCAAGAGGGGGCGCAAAAATCTCAACTTAGATGGGGAGTGAATTTTGCCGAGTTTGGGCCAAGGCGAATTTGGGCAAATCGTTCGATTGAGTATAAACGTCTTTATTTGTTGAGGATAGAGGGGATTTGGGCGCAGGCGCGATTGCGTGTTTTTCGCGATGGCAGAGAATTGCACGCAGTTTCAGCCGGAATGGATCGTGTAAGTCATTCAATATGCGGGAGATGTACCTGCGCTGAGAGTGATTTTCAGCACCCATTTTTATGCGCATTTTGAATGGTTTTCGAGCGAGGTGAGTGAAATGAGCCCTGTTTATGCGGGTTTCGCGACCTTCCGCGATGTCAAGAAATGCGCAAAGACGGCGTTTGAGGCTTCCCAGCTTCGCACAAATCGCGGATTTACGGGGCACGGGAGGCGGTGCCGGGATGAAGACAGCGCCAGAAAGAAGAAGGCCGCTGAAGCACGGGCGTGACTGGTTCCCTTGACTTTCGCGCTGGGCGGCGGTAACGTGAGCGCAATTACCAAACGAATGGATCTGGATTCTTTTGAGAGCGAAGCGATGAGACGCGCGGCTCTTCAGAGAGATGGGCTGTGTGGAGATGTTGTCGTCGCGTGAGGCGGTTTCGCAAGGGGCTCTGCAATTGGATGAAGACCGGCTTGCGTGGCTGGCGCTGACGCTGTCCCCGGGACTGGGGCCGAAGCGCATCGTGGATGCGCTGCGGGAGTTTGAGCGACCGAGCCAATTGTTTTCTCTGTCGCTGACCGAGTTGGAAGGGTTGCGGTTTCCCGCCGAGTCGGCGCAGTTCGTTTTCGACGGCAAGGCACGGCGAGCCGCGGAAGAAGAGTGGGCGCGGACCGAGGAGTTGGGCGCGACGATTCTGACCTATGGCTGCAAGGCGTATCCGGAACGCTTGAGAGAGATTTACGATCCGCCGCCGGTGCTGTGGGTGCGGGGGGAAGCAAGCCTGCTGGCGCGGCCCTCGATCGCGGTGGTGGGGACGCGGCATCCTTCGCCGTATGGATCGGGGATGGCGGAGATGCTGGCGCGCGACCTGGCGGTGCGGCGTCTGCTGATTGTGAGCGGCATGGCGCGGGGCATCGACACGTGCGCGCACAAGGGCGCGCTGGCGGCGCGCAGGCCTACGGTGGCGGTGTGGGGCACGGGCATCGACGTGATTTATCCGAAAGAAAACAAAAAGCTGGCCGAGGACATTCTGGCGACGGGCGGCGCGATTGTGAGCGAAGTGCCGGCGGGCACGTTTCCGGCTCCGCAGAACTTTCCTCGGCGCAATCGCATCCTGAGCGGAGTGAGCGTAGCGGTGCTGGTGGTGGAAGCGGCGGAGAACTCGGGGACGCGGGTGACGGCGCGCTGCGCGGCGGAACAGAATCGCGACCTGTATGCGGTGCCTGGCAACGTAACGAACAAGAATTCGTGGACACCGAACACGTTGATAAAGCAAGGCGCGAAGCTGGTGGCGACCTGGGAAGACGTGTGGGAGGATCTGCCCTCGCAGGTACGGCTTGAACTGGAGTCGGAGACGGGCGCTGCATCCAAACCGGAGACTCAAGCATCTCTTCTGGCGGACCCCGTACTGAGACCCGAAGAGGCCATGGTGCTGGAGGTTTTGCGCTGTGACGAGTCATTGCAGATCGATGAAATACTCGAACTGCTGGAGACTCAACTCACCTCTTCCGAGGTCTTTACAGCGCTGTTCGAACTGGAGATGGCGGGACGCGTGCGGCAGTTGCCGGGAAAGAATTACGTGCGGCCGCTGTGAGGTCAATCTCTCCATCGATGGCCGGAAACGGGGCCACGCGCAAAATATTTTTGCGGCTCAAGAAGTCGTTTGCCCGTAGAGTGTTGGGAACGAGTAGGGCACGAAATGACACAGGGCGACTGGAAACGCAGGCACCTTCCGTGTTAGTTTCCAAGCTTCGCGGCCATTTTTTGCTTTGAGAGTGTTTTGAGGCAGGCGCGAACCTGAAACGAGAGCGCTGGCAGCGAATCGGGAGTCCATGACGGGTACGGAATGCAGAATTCCGAGTCCAATAGGGCCTAGCAAGGTTAGTAATAAGGATGGCAATGACGAAATCACTGGTGATCGTTGAATCGCCCGCCAAGGCAAAGACGATCGAGAAATATCTTGGCAAGGGGTTTGAGGTGCTGGCGTCAGTGGGGCACATCATGGACCTGCCTAAAAACGAGATTGGTGTGGAGCTGGAGAAGCGCACCTTTGAGCCGACGCTGATTGTATCTCCAGGCAAAGAGAAAGTTGTGGCGTCGCTGAAGAAGGCGGCCGCGAAAGCGGACGAGATTTTCCTTGCGCCTGACCCTGACCGCGAAGGGGAAGCGATCGCGTATCACCTTGCGATCCAGCTGGGGACCTCGGCCAAGGAGAAGAAAAAGATTCGCCGTGTGACGTTCAACGAGATCACGAAGAAAGCGGTGCAGGAGGCCTTTGCCCATGCCCGCGATCTGGATCAGAATCTGGTGGACGCGCAGCAGACGCGCCGGGTGCTGGACCGGCTGGTGGGGTACCAGATTTCGCCCCTGTTGTGGGACAAGGTGCGGCGCGGCTTGTCGGCAGGACGGGTGCAAACGGTGGCAGTGCGGCTGATCGTGGAACGCGAGCGTGAGATCAAAGCGTTCGGGCCGGTAGAGTACTGGACGCTGGATGCGGAGCTGCATCCCGAGCACCAGGCAGAGAAGAGCTTCAAGGCGCGCTTCATCGGGATCGATGGAGAACCGGCGCGGGTCGCGAACGGCAAGGATAAGGACGGGAAAGACCAGTTCCTCGCCAATGCACTGCCGGACCAGAAAGCGATGGACGAGGTGGTGGCGGCGCTGGAGAAGGCGAAGTGGTCGCTGGTCTCGGTGCAGTCGCGCGAAACGCAGCGGAGGCCGCTGGCTCCGTTCATCACCAGCCAGTTACAGAGGGATGCGGCCAGCAAGCTGGGCTTCAACGTGCGGCGCACGATGGGGGTGGCGCAGCGCTTGTATGAAGGCATCGAGCTGGGACCGGACGGATCGACTGGCTTGATTACGTATATGCGTACCGACTCGCCGCGCGTTGCTCCGGAAGCAGTGGCCGGGGCGCGGGAGTGGATCGGCAAGCAGCTGGGCAAGCGGTATCTTCCCGATGCGCCCAATGTGTACAAGGGCAAGAAGGATGCGCAGGATGCGCACGAGGCGATTCGTCCCACGGATGCTTCGCGTACGCCGGACTCGATTGCGAAGTATCTCAGCGATGAGCAGTTGAAGCTGTACCGGCTGATCTGGCAGCGGTTTGTGGCGTCGCAGATGACACCTGCGATTTTCGATGTGACGACGGCAAAGATCGCAGCGGTGTCCCCACAAACGCGCAAGACCTATGACTTCAGGGTGAGCGGATCGGTGGTGCGGTTCGACGGATTTCTGAAGCTGTATGAAGTGGCCGAAGAGAAGAGCGGCGACGATGAAGACGAGTCGAAGAACAAACTACCGAACCTGGATGGCGTGAAGGCGCTGGAACTGGAGAAGCTGGACAACGAACAGCACTTCACGCAGCCGCCTCCACGGTATAACGAAGCGTCGCTGGTGAAAGTGCTTGAAGAGCGGGGCATTGGGCGGCCTTCGACGTATGCGTCGATCATCAACACCATCCAGGACCGCGAGTATGTGAGCAAGATCAGCGGACGGTTTTATCCCACGGAGATCGGGGTAGTGGTGTGCGACCTGCTGGTGAAGAATTTTCCATACATCTTCGACACCCAGTACACGGCGCGTCTGGAAGAGGAACTGGACGATATTGAAGAAGGCAAGGAGAAATGGACGTTTCTTCTGAATGGCTTCTACGACCACTTCGAAGACGAGCTGAAAGACGCCGACACGAAGATGGAAGACGTGAAGCGCATGGAGAGGAAGACGGACGAAAAGTGCGATCTGTGCGGATCGCCCCTGCTGTTGAAGTGGGGCAAGTTCGGTAGCTTCTTCGCGTGTTCGGCCTATAACAAGAAAGACCCGTCGAGCTGCACGTTCACCAAGGAGAACACGGCGGACAAGCCGGATTTGAATACGCCGGAGGCGCAGGAAGCGGGCGAGCAGGAAGAGTATTGCGAGAACTGCGGGCGGGTGATGGTGCTGCGGCGCGGTCCGTTCGGGATGTTCATGTCGTGCCCGGGTTATAACGAAGATCCACCGTGCAAGACATTCCGCAAGCTGAGCCAGAAGCAGCAGCAGAAACAGTCGGCACCGCAGCCGACGGGCGAGGATTGCCCGCAATGCGGCAAGCCGCTGGTGCTGCGGCAGGGCGCATATGGAGAGTTTGTTTCGTGCTCGGGCTATCCGAAGTGCAAGTATGTGAAGCAGAACATCATTGAAGGGATGAAGTGCCCCAAGTGCGGGACCGGGGACCTGGCGGAGCGCAAGGCGAAGCGCGGGAATATTTTCTGGGGGTGCACGAACTATCCCAAGTGCGATTTCACTTCGAATTACAAGCCGGTGCCGCAGAAGTGCCCGGAGTGCGGAAGCCCTTACCTGCTGGAGAAGACGCTGAAGTCGGGCGTCTACCTGGAGTGCCCGAACAAGAAGAAGGGCGGGGAAGAAGAAGTGGCTGCGCCAAAGAAACGCGCGAAGAAGGGCGCGGAGGCGCCGGCGGAGAGCACCGTGGCGTGCGGATATTCGAAGCGGATCGGGGATGCGCCGCCACCGCCTACGGCGGATACGCACGGGCCGGTGGTGGAGAAGCCAGGGAAGAGGGAATTGCAGCCGGCGTAAGACATCCTGGAAATCAGACACGAGCCAAGGACGGACTTCCTGGAGAGGACATCCGGAAAGTTTCAGGATGCGGTCGATGAGGCGCCTGGTTGAAGGAGCCCGCCGCCTGCTGCGGGCGGACCTGACCGTCCAGTCGTTTGCGACAGCGAGGAGGAACTGGGCCGAAGGTGCAGCCACGGCTCGGTTTTTCATGGCAAGGAGGCAGGCTGAGCCTCCGGCAGCCTGCGATGAAGTTCCGCTTAACTCCAATCATGCCCTTGTTTCCGATCGCGGTTAGTCCGGCAGCGGTTCGATCGAGTAGTATTGGCAGCGGAGATACCCATGGAGCGAATGCAAATGGAACGAATGCTGGCCACACCGGCGGACGCGGAAATCATTATCAAGCTGTATGAACTGCGCCGCGAGACGGTGATGCGCCAGGCGCGCGCCTGGGTGGTTGGGGAGTTCTGGCCCGAGACAGCCGACGAGTATTTCAATGTGGCGATGAATCCTGCCGATCCGCATAACGCGTTTGTCAGGCAGGTGCTTAGTTACTGGGAGATGGCGGCGGCCATGGTGCTGCACGGGGCTGTTTCCGCGGAGTTGTTTGTGGACTGCAACGCGGAGGGATTCCTGCTGCTGGCCAAGTTCGCGCCCATCCTGGAGGAAATCCGGGAACGGAATCCCATGTTCCTCAGCAAGACATCGGAGCTGGTAAGGAGATTCACGGCCGCGGCGGGGCGGTACGAGGCGGCGGCCAAGAATGTGGAAGGCATGCGGAGCCGGCGCAAACAGCAAAGCGGGGCGGTTCAGTATGCGTATGCGCAAAAGCAGTAGCCTGTCGTGGTTGCCGAATGTTGATCGTGTGGAGCATTATTGAAGACGGATCAAAGTTTTGATCCTGGAGGTTTGAATGAAACGCATTGTCGCTTTATTTGTGGTGGGGTTGTCGTTTGCAGCGGTGACGTCGCGCGCCGCGGATTCCACCAAGATTAACGGCTGGATTTCGGATTCGATGTGCGGCGCCAAGCATGCGGGAACGGGTGCAGCCTGCGTGAAGAAGTGCGTCGAGGGCGGGATGAAGCCAGTCTTTGTCGACGAAGCCAAGAAGCAAGTTTGGGAAATCGACAATCCCGACGCGGTGAAGCAATTTTACGGCGACAAGGTGACGATCGCGGCGACGGCCGATGCGGAGAAGAAGAGCGTCCACATCGACTCGATTGCGGCGGCGAAGTAGCTGCCGGACACCGGACTGAGACTATCCTGTCTCGCACGCAGGGCGCATCTCTGATAATGTCGTAACCAATTGATCTGCGGAGGCCAGAGACAATCTGGCCTACCGTCAGGACAAATTTGCCTGCAATAACGGAATAACCCCATGGCACGAGCACTTTGGAACGGCAAGGTGATTGCCGAGAGCGATGTGACGGAGACGGTAGAAGGTAACCTCTACTTTCCTGAGGCGAGTCTCAAGCGCGAGTATTTCCGCCCCAGCAGCACCACTTCAACATGCCCGTGGAAGGGACAGGCCCGCTACCTGAGCCTGCTGATCGACGGCAACGAAAATCCGGATGCGGCGTGGTACTACCCGGATCCGAAGCCCGCGGCGCGCAAGATCAAAGGGTATGTAGCCTTCTGGCGGGGCGTCGACATCGAGAAGTGAAATCCTAACGCCGCGGAGAGGGAATGCGGGTTCACCAATTCTTCTTCCTGATTTGGCTTGCAGCCGGAGTGGCGGGGTGCGCGCATCGCGGGGGCGGACCGGCGAGCGGCACGTCGGCACCGACGCTGACGGGCGATCCTGCGCATCCGGGGCACACGCAAGGCTGGGTCGACACGCGGCTCTACTTCGGACTGGGCCCTGCGGACCAACAAGACAAGGGCATCAGCGAGGCGCGGTGGCGGGAGTTCCTGGACCGGGAAGTGTCTTCGCGTTTTCCGGCGGGCCTGAGCGTGGTGGATGTCTACGGGCAGTGGCAGGGCAAGGAGCAGACCACGCCGGAGCGGCTGCGCTCGAAGATGCTGATCATTGACTACCCCGACAGCCCGGAGAATCGCGACAAGATCGAAGGCATCCGCGCGGCGTGGAAGAAGATGACGGGCGACCAGTCGGTGATGCGCGTGACCGAGCCTGCCGACGTTTCGTTCTGAAGACGTGCCGACGGGGCAGGATCTGATCAGTCTTAAAGGGTTCCACAGCGGAGAGGCCTACGACGTCGTCTCCAGAAGTGCCTTCAGTCCTTCCAAATCTTTCACGACGATCTTTCGTGCTTCGACAGTGAGTAATCCTTCAGCCTGCAGGCGCATGAGATTGCGGGAGATAAGCTCGCGTACGGTTCCAAGCTGGCTGGCCAGTTCCTGATGGGTTGCCGGGAGTTGGAACTCGATTCCAAGATTGCAGGTTCGGCCATCGCTTTGGGCCAATTTGAGGAGCGCCGCAATCAGTCTCTGGCGGACCGTGGTGAAAGACAGCTCCTCGATGATGCCCACGAGACGCCGCAATCGCCCACCGACAACTTCAAGGACCTTGAGCGCGACTTCAGGGTGCTCCAAGCAGTAGGCCTGAAAATCACGCCGCGAAATGAATGCGATCTCCGCATCTTCGATGGCCATCGCAGATGCGGGGAACGCGCCGCCATCGAAGACCGGCAACTCCGCGACGGATTCGCCGGGAACATTGACTGCAAGAACCTGCTCGCGGCCGTTCACGGATGTTTTGAAGATACGAATCTTGCCGTGCGCGATGATGTGCAGTCCATTGCAGGAATCTCCTTCGGAGAAGAGTATTTCTCCGGCGCGGAATGGCTTGCGCACGGTGCGGCCAGCCAGCGTTTTCAGCTCGGCGGGGGTGAGACTCGAGAGGAGGGCAGTTTTTCCGAGGACGGCAGTGAGATCGGAGCGTTCGGCGTTCACGGGGGAATCTTAACAGCCTGCATGTGGCGGGCGGCGGGGCGCGCCGCCCGCCACATTGAGTTCAAACGAGCATTGCGGCAAGGTCCTTTTCTGCCGTACTGATGGCCATGAGGTTGAACTTCTCATGAAGCAGGGCGAGAACGCCGGGGGAGAGGAAAGCCGGGAGTGTGGGTCCGATGCGGATGTTGCGGACGCCCAGATGAAGCAAAGTCAGGAGTACTGCAACGGCTTTTTGCTCATACCAGGACAGGACCAGCGAAAGAGGCAGATCGTTGACGCCGCAATCGAAGGCCCTGGCAAGCGCGAGTGCGATCTGCAATGCGGAGTAGGTGTCGTTGCACTGGCCGATGTCGAGCAGTCGCGGAAGGCCGCCGATCTCACCGAAGTCGAGCTTGTTGAAGCGGAACTTTCCGCAAGCCAGGGTGAGGATCAGGCAGTCGGATGGAATGGATTCGGCCAGCTCGGTGTAATAGCTGCGGCCGGAGCGCGCCCCATCGCAACCCCCGATGAGGAAGAAATGGCGGATTGCGCCTGCTTTTACCGCTGCGATGACCTGCCCAGCAACGCGGAGGACTGCATTGTGGCCGAAACCAACGGTGATCTCTTCACTGGAGCCGTCTTCAGCGTAGCCGGGAGCCCGCAAGGCGGCAGCGATTACGGGGGCGAAGTCCTGATTGGCAATGTGCACAACTCCCGGCCATGCCACGGCACCCGAGGTGAAGATGCGGTTCTTGTAGTGGACCTTGGGTTCCTGAATGCAGTTGGATGTCATGAGGATGGCGCCCGGGAATTCGTCAAACTCGTGAGCCTGGTCGGTCCAGGCGCCGCCGTAGTTTCCTGCCAGGTGCTCGTAGGCCTTCAGCTTTGGATAGCCGTGCGCGGGCAGCATTTCTCCGTGGGTGTAGACCAGGATTCCCAGTCCCCGTGTCTGCTCGAGGAGCGCGTAGAGATCATGAAGGTCGTGCCCCGAAACCAGGATCGCCTTGCCTTTCTTCGCATGGAGCCTGACCTTGGCGGGGACGGGATGGCCGAAGGTTTCAGTGTGGGCTTTATCCAGAATCTCCATCACGCGGTAATTCAATTCGCCCACGGCGAGGGCGCTGGCGAGAAGCTCCTCCGCGGCCGGCGCGGGACGGGTGAGGAAGTCGAGGAGTTCGTGAATCTTTGCGAAGGCTTGAGGATCGCCCGCGCCCAGAGCGAGCGCGTGCGCTGCATAGGCGGCCACACCCTTTAGGCCATAGAGCACGAGCTCCTGCAGGTTTGAGACTTCTTTACCTTCGCTGAGGAAGCGAACCGGGAGCAACGTTTGCTGCCCTTGCGCGAGCAAGCCTTCGAGCGAGGGCGCCGGAATCCATGCCGCCGGCCCTCCAAGATAGACCGGAGCCACGCCAGCGACGACGCTGGCACGCTCATACAAGTCGCGGGCGCGATCACGAATCGAGATGGCTTCATGAATCAGTCCGACCAGGCGGTCCGGATCGAAGTTCACATTCGTGAGCGTGGAGAAAATGGCTTGAATCGTGAAAGCGTCGATTTCCGGATCGGACGCGCCCAGTTGCTGCGCCCGATGGGCATACATGGAGACGCCCTTGATCACATGGATGAGGAGATCCTGAAGAGTCGCGGTTGTTTCATCTTTTCCGCATACACCAAGCACCTGACAGCCTTCACCTTTTGAGGTTTGCTCGCATTGATAACAGAACATCGAATTCCCCTTCGGCGTTGAGATTGGTTTGCAAGCCCAACGTTAGGCGGACGGAGAAGGGGGGTCAGCGACTTTTGTCACTCCAAGGCTATTTTGAAAGTTTGAAGGTGTTGCCCAGGAGCGATGGGTTCGGGCGAATTTTTTTCAGAGCTGTTTGCGAAAGCTGAGCACGTCGAGCTTGAGTCCGGGAGCGAGGTTGGGGAAGACGGTGTGCTCGCGGCAAACGCCCATGAGCTGGAAGCCGCATTTCTCGAGAACACGGGCGGAGGAGCGATGGTCGATGTGGCAGATGGCTTCGAGGCGTTCCACGCTGAGGGTACGCGCAAGGTCAACCATGGCTTGCAGCGATTCGGTGGCATAGCCATGACCCCAGGCGTCCTGTGCCAGGACGTAGCCGGTGACTGCCGCGGTCGGCGACTGAAACGAGAGGCCGGTTCCTCCCAGGAGGCGGCCATCTTCGGTGGCGAAGACGAGGTAGGATCCAGCCGGCCACAGGGCCCAGTCGGCGTCGCTCCAGCGGAGGAATGCCTCTGTGTCCGCGACGCTGCGGTGGGTGGGCCAGCTCATGTAGCGGCTGACGGCGGGATCCCCGGCATAGCGCGCGAAGATGGCTTCTGCGTCGGCGGCGGTGGGCTTGCGCAGGGTGAAACGAGAGGTGTGAAGTGTCTCCGGGCCTTTCATGGCTAGGTAGATCGTAACCGGGATTGGCGGTTGCCTGCGATGCCGGCGGGGTTGGTGGTTTCCCAGGTCTCAAAAGCGAGACCTGGGGCACCCGGCTGCGATGCCGGCGGGGTTGGTGGTTGCGCAGGTCTCAAAAACGAGACATGGGGCACCCGGCATGGGTTGGTGGTTGCGCAGGTCTAAAAACGAGACCTGGGGCACCCGGCACCTGACTATGGCACCCGGCACCTGACTATATGGAGAGGGGCTTGCCGATTTCCCAGTGATGGCCGTAGGGATCGAGGACGCGGCCGACGCGCCAGCCATACGGTTGATCTTCAACGGCAGCGACTTGGGTGGCTCCGGCTCGAATCATCCCGGCAAAGACGGCGTCGGGATCGTCGACGGTGAGAATCATGCGGGTGGTGGCGCCACCAAGCGTTTCAGGACTGAAGTTCTTGTGCTCGGGCGATTCGTCCGCCACCCAGAACTGGGAGGATCCCACCGCAAGATGGCAAACGACGGCGCCGTCATTCTCTATGCGGAAGATCTCCGTGGCTCCGAAGGCTGCCTTGTAAAACTCGACGGCCTGCAAGCCGCGCCGCACGGAGAGCATGGGCGCCACGCTGGGCCGGGCGGCGAGCGGCTCCTGAGAATCTGGCGACATGGTCTGGTTCCTCCCGGCGCGTTGTTGCGCGGAGTTTAGTAGGCCTGGAACTGGTTGAGCGGCAGGCGCACGCGGAAACAGGTAGAACCGGGCTCGGAGCGAACGCCGAGATGGCCGCGGTGCTTGCGGACGATGCGCATGGCGACGTCGAGTCCCAGTCCGAGACCGTGGCCGGGGGGCTTGGTGGTGAAGAAGGGCTCGAAGATACGGTCCTGGAGTTCAGGAGGAATGCCGCGGCCGGTATCCCAGATCTCCACCAGCATCATGTCGGCCTCGATGCGGCAGGTGAGTTTCAGACAGCCTCGTCCGGGATTGTCTGCCATGGCGTCGAGCGCATTTTCGATGAGCGCGGTCCAAACCTGGTTCAGTTCACCGCTATAGGCGCTGATGCAGGGGAGGTTTGGCTGGTAGTCGCGCTCCACAATGACGTTGGCCATGCGCGATTGGAGCATCTGCACGGTGGCATCGAGGCCGGCCGGGACATCGACTTCAAGGATGGCGGCGCGGTCCATGTTGGAGTAGGCCTTGACGGCGCTGATGAGATCGAAGATGCGGGCCGTGGAGTGGATGAGGGTGTCCACGGCGCGCGTGGAGCGGAGATAGCGTGCGAAATATTGCAGCGTGACGGCGGCTTCCGCAGGGCCGAGGACCGTGAGCAACTGATCGAGATCGGCGACGGTGGCTCCCTGCTCGGAGAGCTGGGAGGCGACATCCCATGCGGAATCGCAGGGCAGGGCAACGAGCCAGCTGCGCATGGATTCTTCGCGCTCGATGAGATCCATGGCATCTTCGGGCTCAGCGGGCATAGCGCGCTGGATGATGTCTTGCTCCCACGCCTCGAAGGCGTGAATCTGCTGTTCGTTCAAGCAGAGGTTGACGAGCTTGAAGCGGTTGGCGCGATTGGCTTGCAGTTCGCCCACGAGGCTGGAAGCGGCGCGCTGCGCGGCGGAGGCGGGGTTGTTGAGTTCATGGGCGAGATTGCCGGCCAGCTTGCCGAGGGCGGTCAGCTTCTCAGCCTGCTGCTCGATGCGGGTGACCTCGCGCACGCGATCGAGGAGGGTAGAGACGACGCGCTGGGCCATGGAGGGAATGGCCTCGAGCATGGCGGGGAAGAGCGATTTGTGAAGGGTGAGGGCCCACACGGGCGAGACGGCAACGCCCTGGCCTCCGGATGCTTTCATGCGCGAATAGGGCAGTAGCCCGGTCATCTGGCCGGTGCGCCCGATGAAGAGAGCGATGGAGCCGCCGGTTTTGCGCTGGACATGAATCTCTCCCTTGAGAATCAGGATCATGCGATCGGCAATGGCACCCTCTTCGAAGAGTATGTCGCCGGACTGGCCGATGATTTCTTCGCTGTGGTTCGCGAGCCAAAGGCGTTCTTCGGCGGTAAGGCCCTGCAGGGGCGTGATGCGTTCAATGGCGTCCGCAATCGTGTCAGCGGGAGTGGGACAGGCAGGCGGAGAAGCGACGGGGGAAGACATTTGCACCTCCGGAGCGCACTTTCAGGATAGCCGAGCCAGAAACCCCGCATTTTCCTTCGCGGGGCGAGGGGAGAAGGCGGGTGAAGCGGTGAATCTTGAAGTAAAGCGTTTCTGACGCGGGTTTGGCGAAGTTTGAGCGAACTGGAGCTTCACCATTTCTTGACAAAAACTTGACGGAAGCAAAGCTCGTTTGGGAAGTGTTTCAAGCGGGGCAATCTGAAGAGCTGCAATGGGCGGGAAAGAGCGACCCGTCAGGATCATGCCTGGGCGCTATGGCCGGTGCAATGCATAACCCCGAGAAAGTTGGACCACTTGCCGACCGATTCACGATATTGATGTGCCAACACCCTGGACATTTGATGCAGGTGGGTGAGGTCATGACCCACCCACGCCGAGAGTAGTTGGGAAAGAGTGACGGGACCGAGGGCGGGATGGAGGCCGCGGCGGTCGAAATCCGCGGGTTGAAGGTGAAGCGCGCGCAGCTGGGAGAGACTTTCGGTGCGCAGGCGGGCGAACTGATCCAGCAGATCACCCAGGGCCGCCGACTGGCTGGCGCGAATGCCGGCCCAGCGATCGAAGGGGGGAAAGGGCACGGATTGGCCGGAGTGGAGAATCATTCGAGCACGGGGAATCCAGTTTTCCTTTTCGGATTGAACGAGATGGGCGATTACATCGAAGGGGCTCATGGTGTTATCGCCCTCGTTGGCGCGGGTCCAGGCATCTGGAAGTCCGCGCAACAAGGCATCCAGGGCGGCCGGGGTGCGGGCGAGCAGGGCTACGGTGCTTTCGAGATTTTGCTCCATTGAGTCTCCATCGATTGTGCCGGCGCGGCTGATAAGCAGCGGCCACTGACAGTGTACTTGCGCTCACCAGGATGGATGAGCGAGGGGGAATGTTGGGTGCAGCCTGGCGTGGGCAGAATTTGAAGTTGGCCGGGTCGTCGCGCAACCTGTAGAGTGAGCCTATTCAAGGGACACACAACGGCGGCAAGAATTCATTCTCAAAGGGGCACATGCGAGACCAAACGGAAAAAGGAAGGGAACTGAGGAAGATCGCGCCCGCGCTTACTCTGCTCGTGATAGCAGTTCTTATCAACTATGTGGATCGCGGCAACCTGGCGCTGGCGGCGCCCTTGTTGAAAGTGGAATGGCATCTTTCCGCCTCGCAGTTAGGGATTTTGTTTTCGTCGTTCTTCTGGAGTTACATGCTGCTCCAGTTTGTAGTGGGGTGGCTGGTTGACCGGTTCAGCGTAACGCTTGTGATGGCGCTCGGCTTCCTGGTGTGGTCGTTGTCGACGGCTGCCACAGGGCTGGTGACGGGCTTCATCACGCTGTTGATTATGCGGCTGCTGCTGGGCGTTGGGGAGTCGGTGATGTTTCCGGCCAGCTCGAAGATCTGCGCACAACATCTGCCGGAGCGTTCGCGTGGTTTTGCCAATGCGCTGATCATGGCGTCGATTCGATGGGGTTCGGCGCTGGGGACGTTTGGCGGCGGCCTGCTGATGGCGCGATACGGCTGGCGTGCCACCTTCATCATCATCGGGTTGGTGAGCTTGTTGTGGCTTCCGGCGTGGCAGTACTGGCAGCCGAAGAAGGTGGATGTGCCAGCGGTGGGACGGGTGCGCGAGAAGCCGAATGTGGGGGCGATTCTGCGCAGGAGGTCGTTTTGGGGAACGTCGACGGGACACTTTTGCGGGAACTATCTTTTGTACTTTCTCATCAGCTGGCTGCCGTATTACCTGGTGCAGGAGCGGCATCTTTCCATGGCCAACATGGCGGGGACGGCGGGACTGCTGTATGCGATCGATTCGTTTTCGGCGGTGATTACGGGATGGGTTGCGGATCGAAATATCGGGAAGGGACGGGATCCGGTCGTGGTGCGCAAAAGCGCCATGGCGGTGGGGTTCGCGATCGCCGCGGTGTCGTTAATGGCCTGCGCGGTTGCGGGACCGCATACGTACTTCTGGTGCCTGCTGGCTACGGGGATTGGAAGCGGGACGGCGAGTTCCGGGCCATTTGCCATGGGGCAGACGCTGGCGGGCCCGCAAGCGGCGGGAAGATGGATCGGGCTGCAGAACGGAGTGGCGAATTTATCCGGCGTGACGGGACCAGCGCTGACGGGTTTCCTGGTCGATCAAACCGGGCACTTCGGGATCGCGCTGGCGGTGGCGGCGCTGGTGGCGGTGGTTGGGGCGCTGGCATGGCTGTTCGTCGTGAAGAGGCCGACGGCGGCGCAGTGGTTGGAGATGGAAGAGACCTTCGCGTAGCGAAACGGATGCAGGTCAGATCAGGTTTTCATTCACGCGTTCCTATCAAAGGCGGGGGGAACGCGTGAATGAAATGGAATGCGGTTGTTTAGCGTGACTTTGAAACCTCTTCGACCGTGACTGGATCCAGGAAGGGCATGCTGGCGCGGAGTCTCTTGCCCACGATCTCGACGGGATGTTTGGCTTCGGCTTCGCGGAAGGCCAGGAATTCCTTGCGGCCGGAGTTCTGGTCGGCTAGGAAGCGCTTGGCGAAGGTGCCGTCCTGAATGTCTTTCAGAATGCCCTTCATGGCTTTGCGGCTTTCTTCGTTGATGACGCGGGGGCCGGAGACGTAGTCGCCCCATTCGGCGGTATCGGAGATGGAATAGCGCATGTAGGCGAGTCCGCCGCGATAGATGAGGTCGACGATGAGCTTGAGTTCGTGGAGGACTTCGAAGTAGGCACTCTCAGGCTGGTAGCCGGCCTCGGTGAGGGTTTCATAACCGGCTTTGATCAGGGCGCTGACGCCGCCGCAAAGCACGGCCTGTTCGCCGAAAAGATCGGTCTCGGTTTCTTCCTTGAAGGTGGTCTCGAGTACGCCGGCGCGAGTGCAGCCGATGCCCTTGAGGTAGCTGAGGTTGAGCGCATGCGCGGTGCCGGTGGCGTCCTGATGAATGGCGATCAAACCGGGGATGCCGCCGCCCTCGGTGAAGACTTCGCGGACGCGGTGACCGGGGCCTTTGGGGGCGGCCATGCCCACGTCGATGCCTGCGGCGGGAGTGATGGTCTTGAAATGAATGTTGAAGCCATGGGCGAAGAGGAGCAACTTGCCGGCGGACAGGTTGGGTCCGATTTCATCGTTGTAGAGTTTGGCTGCGGTCTGGTCCGGGACCAGAACCATGACCACGTCGGCCCACTGGGTGACTTCAGGGACGGTGCCGACTTCGAGGCCTGCCTTCTGCGCCTTGGCGATGGACTTGGAGCCGGCGGAGAGGCCGACCTTGACCTGAACCCCCGAGTCCTTGAGGTTGAGAGCGTGGGCATGGCCCTGCGAGCCGTAACCGATGATGGCTACCTTCTTGGCTTGAATGAGGGAGAGGTCAGCGTCGTGATCGTAATAAGTCGTTGCCATTTTGGATTCGTTTCTTCCTTTGGGTGTTGTTGAATGTCCTTCGACAAAGTCGCGGGTGCCGAGGGCTTGTCGATGGTTCGTGCTCTGCCACCCTACCCGCTGAAAAAGCGAAAGGACGGGCACAAAAGTTAGTATGCGCGCCGGAACCTATTCCGGTTGGACGACGGCGCCTTCTTCAGCCTGCATAATTCGATTGGAGTCGTCGGTTGTTTCTTCTGTATCGCCGGCGGCCCCCATGGCCTTGAGGACGCGGCTGGTGTGATGGCCGCGGCGCATGGTCATTTTACCGCTGCGGCAGATTTCGAGGATGGGGTTCTCGCCTTCGTTGAGGACCTGGATGAGGCCTTCGATCTTGCTTTCGACGCCGGTCATCTCGATCATGAGGGATTCGGCGGTGAGGTCGACGATGCGGGCGCGAAAGACTTCGACCAATTCAAAGATGGCGGACCGGGTGTGGCGCGTGGCTGCCACCTTGATGAGCGCGAGTTCGCGGGTCACGGAAGGGGCGCCGGCGATGTCGTCGACGTCGATGACGTTTTCGAGCTTGTACAGGCTGGCGCGAATGCGATCGCCGGCCTCGGCGGATGCTTCACAGACCAGCGTCATCCGCGAGAGGGCAGGGCGTTCGCTGCGGCCTACCGTTACCGACATGATGTTGATGTTGAGACGGCGGAAGAGCGAGGCCACTCGGGTGAGGACGCCGGGCCGGTCTTCAACGTAAGCGACAAATGTGTGCAGCATGAAGGCCTTTCTGGAATGCCTTGAGGAGTTAAGCAAGTACCGGAGTGAACAAGTTAAAAAGTGAATGAGTCAAGAACAACGGTGGATCAGTGATGCCAACTCCACCTTCTCACTTCTTCACTTTCTAACTCATTCACTCGTTTACCAGTCACGGGTTCCACCGCTCTATTCTCTCTACACATCGTCCGGGCTCTCGACGAGCGGATTGCTGCCGGGGCGGCGGATCATTTCGTGGAGAGCGGAGCCGGCGGGAATCATCGGATAGACCGAGTCTTCCTTTTCGACCAGGAAGTTGAGCAGGTAGGGACCGGGGTGGCTGCGCGCGGCTTCGACGGAGTCGACAACGTCGGCGCGGGTGCTGACGGCGCGGCCGGCGATGCCGTGGGCGTCGGCGAGTTTGACGAAGTCGGGGCTGACGAGCGGCGTGGATTCGTAGTTCTTCTCGTAAAAGAATTCCTGCCACTGGCGCACCATGCCGAGGTAGCCGTTATTGATGACGGCGATGTTGATCTTGATGCCTTCCTGGGCGATGGTGGAGAGCTCGGGCGAGGTCATCTGAAAGCCGCCGTCGCCGGCGATGACCCAGACTTCCTTGTCGGGGCAGGCGAACTTGGCGCCGATGGCCGCGGGTAAGGCAAAACCCATGGTGCCGAGACCGCCGGAGGTGATGAGGGTGCGCGGTTTTTCGTGGTGGAAGTACTGCGCCTCCCACATCTGGTGCTGGCCGACGTCGGTGACGACGATGGCGTTGCCGCCGGTGATGCGCCAGATGTCGTGGATGACGTGGGCGGCGTAGAGATGGCCGGAGTCGGGCAGGTTCTTGATATCGCGCACGGCGCAGGCGCCTTTGCTGGCGTCGATGGTCTTGAGCCAGGCGGAGCCATCGCGGCCGGCGATGCGGGGAAGGAGGCTTTCGAGCACTTCGCGGAGATCGCCGATCAGGGGACAGTCCACCTTGATGTTCTTGTTGATTTCGGCGGGGTCGACTTCGATGTGAATCTTCTTGGCCTTGAGGGCGTAGGTGGAGGTAGAGCCGGTGACGCGATCGTCGAAGCGCATGCCGCAGGCGATGAGGAGGTCGGCTTCCTGAATGGCGGTGTTGACCCACGACTCGCCGTGCATGCCCATCATGCCGAGATTGAGCGGATGCGAAGCAGGGAAGCCGCCGAGTCCGAGGAGAGTGAGGGCTACGGGAATCTGGGCGCGCTCGGCCAGGGTGGCGAGCTGTTCCATGGCGCCGGATTCCATGACGCCGTGGCCGGCAAGGATAACAGGGCGCTTGGCGCTGCGGATCAGTTCCGCGGCGAGCGTCAGGTTGACATCCTCAACGCGGCGCATGGGATGGGGGCGATGGGGGCGGGGCTTGGCGGCGGCAAAGTCGAAGATGGCCGTGGCCTGCTGCGCATCCTTGGTGATGTCGACGAGCACCGGCCCGGGGCGGGCGGACTTGGCGATCTGAAATGCGTAGCGGATCGCGGGGGCGATGTCTTCGGCGCGGTTGATGAGGAAGTTGTGCTTGGTCACGGGCAGGGTGATGCCGGTGATGTCGACTTCCTGAAACGCGTCGGTGCCGAGGATCTTGCTGGAGACGTTGCCGGTGATGCAGACCATGGGGATGGAGTCGAGCATGGCGGTGGCGATGCCGGTGACGAGGTTGGTAGCGCCGGGACCGCTGGTGGCGATGCAGACGCCGACCTTGCCCGAGGCGCGCGCATAGCCATCGGCCATGTGCGATGCGCCCTGTTCGTGGCGGACCAGGGTGTGATGAATGGGGAACTTGCGCAGGGCGTCATAGACGGGCAAAATGGCGCCGCCCGGGTAGCCGAAGACGTCCGTAACGCCTTCGCCCACGAGGGTGGCCCATACGATCTCGGCGCCGGTGAGGCGGGTGGGAGTCGTGAGGTGTGCGTCGGCGTTGGTGGTCATGATGGCTCCTTTGAAACAGGGTTCAGGGATCAGGGGTCAGAAAAGACCTGAGACCTGTAATTACGTTGTTGCGCCTAACGAGGCGGAGTTGACGCGGTCGACATACTTGCGGAAGACGCCGTGGGGCCAGCGGAGTGCCGGAGGCGCGAAGTTCTTGAGGCGCGCGGCGATTTCTTCATCGCTGACTTCGAGGGTCAGCTTGCGATTGGGAATGTCGAAGTGGATGATGTCGCCTTCGCGCACGGCGGCGATGGGGCCGCCCACGAAGGCTTCGGGCGCGACGTGTCCGGCGGTGAAGCCGCGGGTTGCGCCGGAGAAGCGGCCATCGGTCATGAGGGCCACGTGGGCGCTGAGTTCCGCGTTGGATGAGATGGCCGCGGTGACTTGGAGCATTTCGCGCATGCCGGGGCCGCCCTTGGGTCCTTCGTATCGAATCACCAGCACATCGCCCGGCTTGATCTGGCCCGTTTGCACCGCCGCAAAGCAATCGTCTTCGCAGTTGAAGACGCGCGCGGGGCCGCGATGCTCGTAGCGATCGGCGGCGGCGATCTTCATCACGCAGCCCTCAGGAGCGAGGTTTCCCTTGAGAATCACAAGACCGCCGGTGGGCTTGATGGGCTTGTCGAAGGTGTGAATCACGACCTGGCCGGGAGTTTCTTCGGCGAGTGCGGCTTCTTCGGCGAGGGTCTTGCCGCTGATCGTCAGGGTCGAACCGTCGGCGTGACCGGCTTCAATGAGGCGCTTGGCCAGCAGGCGCGATCCGCCGGCTGCCTGGTAATCCGAAGCAACGTATTTACCGGCGGGCGTGAGGTCGCAGATGAACGGCGTGCGCTTGGAAATGGCGTCGAAGTCGTCAATGGAGAGAGGAATGCCGAGCTCGCTGGCGATGGCGAGAAGATGAAGGACCGCGTTGGTGGATCCGCCGCTGGCGGCGACGCTGGCGATGGTGTTTTCAAACGCCTTCCTGGTGATGATCTGCGAAGGCTTGCGATTGGCGCGGACCGCATCCATAAGGATGTGGCCGGCTTCGCGGGTGGCAGCGTACTTGTCTTTGGCGGTAGCGGGAACGCCGGAAAGATGAATGGGGGAGATGCCGAGAATTTCACCCGACATGGCCATGGTGTTGGCGGTGAACTGGCCGCCGCATGCGCCGGCGCCGGGACAGGCATTGGCTTCGAGAGCTTCAAGGCCGGCGTCGTCGATGCGGCCGGCGGCATGGGAACCGATGCCTTCGAAAACATTTTGGATTGTAATGTCGACGCCGTTGAGTTTGCCGGGTGCGATCGATCCGCCGTAGAGCATCATGCCGGGAATGTCGAGTCGGCAGAGGGCCATGATGATGCCGGGCATATTTTTGTCGCAGCCGCCGATGCCGACCAGGCCATCGAAGAGATTGCCGCGGGCCACGAGTTCGATGGAGTCGGCGATGACTTCGCGGGAAACCAGCGAGGCCTTCATGCCCTGCGTGCCCATGGTGATGCCGTCGGAGATGGTGATGGTGTTGAATTCCATGGGCGTGCCGCCGGCTTCGCGAATGCCTTCTTTGAGGGCTTCGGCCAGTTCGCGCAGGTGCACGTTGCAGGTGCCGATTTCAGTCCAGGTGTTGGCGATGCCGATGATGGGCTTGTGCAGATCGTCTTTGGAAAATCCGGACCCACGCAAATAGGAGCGCGCCGCGGCGCGGCTGGGGCCCTCAGTCAATGGAATGCTCTGGCGCTTGCCTTCGATGGTCATTAGCTCTCTTTGTTCGCTGGCTGTTAGCTATTAGCTTCTAGCTATTAGCTTGGTTCGTGCTGCCCTGTTTCATGGATCTGGTTGAGATCGTGCTTTCCCAGGTCTCAAAAGCGAGACCTGGGGCACCCCACTTTATACTGCTGCTTACTTTGCCTTGAGCCAACCCGCGTTATCGTGTGCGGTTTCAAACTTGTCCAAGTCCGACGCATGACGCAGCGTCAGGCCGATGTCGTCGAGGCCTTCGATCAAACAGAACTTGCGGAAGGGATCGATTTCGAATGCAGCTCTGAAACCGGTGTTGTCGGTGACGGTTTGCTCTTCGAGCGAGACGGTTAGCTGGTAGTTGGGCGTGGTCTGGGCTTTGTTCAAAAGCTCGGCCACTTGTTCTTCGCTGAGACGGACGAGGACGATGCCGTTTTTGCCGGCGTTGGAATAGAAGATGTCGGCGAACGTGGGTGCGATAACGGCGCGGAATCCGAAGTCGCTCAGTGCCCAGGCAGCGTGCTCGCGGCTTGAGCCGCAGCCGAAATTTTTACCCGCGATGAGAATCTGGGCGCCCTTGTAGCGGGGATCGTTGATGACGAAGTCGGCGACGGGCTCGCCGTTCGGCTTCTGGCGCCAGTCGAAAAAGAGAAAGTCACCGTAACCGGTGCGCTCGATGCGCTTGAGGAACTGCTTGGGAATGATCTGGTCGGTGTCGACGTTGGTGCGGTCGAGAGGCGCGGCCAGTGCGGTAAGTGTTTTGAATGGTTCCATTATGCAGTCACCTCTTCGCGAAGGGATGCGGTCGCGGGCCAGTTGCGTATGTCGACAAAGTGGCCGGCGATGGCGGCAGCGGCAGCCATCTCAGGAGAGACGAGATGCGTACGTCCGCCGCGGCCCTGGCGGCCTTCAAAGTTGCGATTGCTGGTGGAGGCGCAGCGTTCGCCGGGAGAAAGAATGTCGGGGTTCATGCCCAGACACATGGAGCAGCCGGGCTCGCGCCAATCGAATCCGGCTTCCTTGAAGATGCGATCGAGGCCTTCCTGTTCGGCTTGCGCCTTGACGGCTTGGGAGCCGGGCACGACCATGGCGCTGACGTGCGTGGAGACCTTGTGGCCCTTGGCGATGCGGGCGGCGGCACGCAGATCTTCAAGGCGGCCGTTGGTGCAGGAGCCGATGAAGACGCGGTCGATCTCTACGTTTTCAAGTGGCGTGCCGGCGGTGAGGCCCATGTATTCGAGGGCGCGCTCGAAGCCTTTACGCTCCTGTTCGTTGGATGTTGCGGCGGGATCGGGCACCGAGGAGGTGACGGGAGCGACCATGCCGGGGCTGGTGCCCCAGCTTACATAGGGAACGAGCGTGGCGGCGTCAATGACCAGTTCGCGATCGAACCTGGCGCCGGGATCGGAGGGCAGCTTGCTCCATTGGGCGACAGCGGCCTTCCATGCTTCTCCCTTTGGACTGAATCGGCGGCCTTCCAAATAATCGAACGTGGTTGCATCGGGAGCGATCATGCCGGCGCGCGCGCCGGCCTCGATGCTCATGTTGCAGATGGTCATGCGACCTTCCATCGAGAGGGCGCGGATGGCGGAGCCGGCGTATTCAATCACGCAGCCGGTGGCGCCGTCGGTGCCGATCTTGCCGATGATGGCGAGGATGATGTCCTTGGCCGTTACGCCGGTGGGCAAGTCGCCTTCGACGGCGATGCGGAACGTGCTGGGCTTCGATTGCGGCAGCGTTTGCGTGGCCAGCACGTGCTCCACTTCGCTGGTGCCGATGCCGAAGGCCAGTGCGCCGAATGCGCCGTGCGTCGAGGTGTGGGAGTCGCCGCAGACGATGGTCATGCCGGGCTTGGTGATGCCGAGTTCCGGTCCGATGACGTGGACGATACCCTGTTCGCGGGAGTCGACATCGTAAAGCTCGACGCCGAAGTCCGCGCAGTTCTTGCGCAGGGTGGCGATCTGCGTGGCGGCAATCTGATCGACGATGTGAAGGCGGCCCTCGATGGTGGTGGGCACGTTGTGATCGACAGTCGCGATGGTGCGATCGGGGCGGCGCACCCTGCGGCCGGCCAGGCGAAGGCCTTCAAATGCCTGCGGGGATGTGACTTCATGGACCAGCTGCAGGTCGATGTAGAGGATGGTGGGCTCGCCCTGGGGGTCGACGACCACGTGTTGCTCCCAGACTTTTTCGAAGAGTGTTTTTGGTTCGGTGCTCATGAAACTCCTTGAAGCAGCTTTTAGCTGTTAGCTATTAGCTTGAACTTGCCGATAGGGGGCGGCTTCAACTATCGAAACCCGATTGGTCCTGCTGCGCCGGTGCGGCTTGTTTCAGCAGGATGAAGCCAAAAGCTAAAAGCTTGAGGCGCGCGATCAAGAGCTAACAGCTAGTATCTGCGTCTTAATCGTTTCGCGGACCTTGGCGCCCATCGCCTTGGTCGATAGAACGGTAAATCCCTGCGGATTGGTGCGAGCCAGGTCGGGAGTGCGGAAGCCGGACTCGAGCACTTTGCGGACCGCGGTTTCGATGGCGTGGGCTTCGGTCTCAAGGCCTGCCGAGTGGCGCAGGATGAGCGCACCGGTAAGGATCGCGCCCAGCGGATTGGCGAGGCCTTTGCCTGCGATGTCGGGCGCGGAGCCGTGGACCGGCTCGTACAGATTCACTTTGCCGCCGATGGTGGCCGACGGGAGCATGCCGAGCGAGCCGGTGATGACCGCGGACTCGTCAGAGAGAATGTCGCCGAACAGATTTTCGGTCAGCACCACATCGTAGCTGCGCGGCTGATTCATCAGGTGCATCGCCATGGCGTCGACATACTGATGCTCGACGGTGACATCGGGGAATTCAGAGGCGATTTCGTTCACGGTAGCGCGCCAGAGTTGCGAGACTTCCAGCACGTTGGCCTTGTCGACGCTGGTGAGTTTCTTGCGGCGGCCCTGCGCCAGCTTGAAAGCGACGCGCGCGACCCGGGCCACTTCGTCGAAGGTGTAGCGCATGGTGTTCCAGGATTCGCGGGTGTCGCGGTTCCACTCGCGGGGCTTGCCGAAGTAGAGGCCGCCGAGCAGTTCGCGGACGAAGAGAATGTCGGCGCCTTCGATGATTTCGGGGCGCAGGGGGCTGTTCACCGCCAGTTCCTTGAAGGCGAAGGCAGGGCGGAGGTTGGCGAAACCGCCGAGTTCCGAACGAATCTTGAGGAGGCCGGCTTCGGGCCGCTTGTCGGGAGACAGGGAATTAAACTCGTTACCGCCGACCGCGCCGAGCAGCACGGCATCGGAGTCGAGGGCAGCGGCGAGAGTGTCGGCGGGCAGCGGCGTACCGTCCTGCACGATGGCAACGCCGCCGATGCGGCGTTCGGAGAATTCAAAGGTGTGACCACCCAACTCGGCCACATCGCGCAAAACCGCGACTGCCTCATTGGTGACTTCGGGGCCGATGCCGTCGCCGGCGACTACGAGAATCTTGAGGTTCATTCGTTTTCCCAGTGAGTAAGTGAATAAGTGAAAAAGTGAACGGCCTACGGTCAGTCGAGTTCGGCGACTGGTTCCTGGCGGCGCTCGCGGATCTGGTCGGGGAGAATTCCAACCAAGTCCTGGTCGTAAATGTTTTTCTTGCGATCGGCGAGGGCCACGAACCGGTAATAGGTGTGCTGCAGTTCTTCGCGGGTGAGGGTGAAGCCGAGCTGCTCCAGGCGATGGCGCAAGGCAGCGCGGCCGGAGTGCTTGCCGAGGACGAGGTGGGTCTTGGAAACCCCCACCAGGGCCGGGGTCATAATTTCGTAACAGAGGGGATTAGCCAGCATTCCATGCTGGTGAATGCCTGACTCATGGGCAAAGGCGTTGGCGCCCACGACGGCTTTGTTGGGTGAGGGCTTGAACGTGATGATCTGTCCGAGCACCTGGCTGGTGGTGTAGAGCTGATCGAGCTTGATGCTGGTCTCGACGCCGTAGCGGTCGCCGCGGACGTAGAGAGCGGCGGCAATTTCTTCCAAGGCGGCATTGCCGGCGCGTTCACCGATGCCGTTGATGGTGCACTCCACCTGCCGGGCGCCGGCCTCGATCGCGGCGAGGGAGTTGGCGACCGCAAGTCCCAGGTCGTCGTGGCAGTGCGATGAGAGGATGACGCCCTGCGCATCTACGGCGGGCACGCGCTCGCGGACTTCGCGGAACATCTGGCCATATTCTTCGGGCGTGCTGTAACCGACGGTGTCGGGCATGTTGATGGTGGTGGCGCCGGCTTCGACAGCGATGCGCACCATCTCCACGAGGAAGTCGCGATCCGAGCGCGTGGCGTCTTCCGGCGAGAATTCGACATCGTCCACGAAAGAGCGGGCCAGACGGACGGATTCCCCGGTGCGGTCGAGCGCTTCCTGGCGGCTGATCTTCAGCTTGTATTCCAGGTGCAGGTCGCTGGAGGCGAGGAAGACGTGAAGGCGGGCGCGGTCGGCGAATTGAATGGCGCGCGCCGCCATCTCGATGTCTTCCGTTTTGGCGCGGGCCAGGGACGCGATGCGCGGCTTGCGAATGGCCTGGGTGATGGTGGCGATGGCGGCGAAGTCGCCCTCGGACGCCATGGCGAAGCCAGCCTCAATGATGTCCACGCCGAGATCTTCAAGGGCGTGGGCCATGGTGAGTTTTTCCTGAGTGGTCATGCTGCAGCCGGGGGACTGCTCGCCGTCGCGGAGGGTGGTGTCGAAGAAGGCTACGTGCTGGGTGGGAACTTTTGTCATAGACTGGCCTGCCGGGGGAAACACGTTCGCGAACACAAATAGTGTCGCGCATTCCGCCGCTATAACGCAAAGTTATTCTTATTGGGGAAGCGATTACAATTGCTTATGACGATCAGGGATCAGAACATCGAGCGAACGGCGGCGGCCGACCCTCAATCAGCGTTAGCGCCCACGGTGACTGATACCGGCACGATGAAACTGATCTCTGATCCCTGTAGCCCCGGAGGCGTGTGATGGAACTTTCCCAGCTTGAGACGTTTCTGGCGGTGGCGGAGGAGCGCAGCTTTTCGCGGGCGGCGGTGCGACTGCATCGGACGCAACCGGCGGTGAGCCAGGTGATCCGGAAGCTGGAAGCCTCGGTGGGCGAGACGCTCTTTGATCGGGCGGCGCGCGACGGGTCGCTGACGGCGTCGGGTGCGTTGCTGCGGGATTACGCGTTGCGCCTGATGGCCTTGCGGCGCGAGGCGAACAGCGCGCTCGACGAGTTGAAAAGCCTTGAGCGGGGGCGGCTGCAACTGGCAGCGAACGAGTACACGTGCCTGTACCTGCTGCCGGCCATCGATGCCTTCCGGCGCGCTTATCCGCACATCAGCGTGACGGTGAACCGCATGCTGGCCTCGAAGATTCCGGACGAATTGAACCTGCGGTCCTTTGAATTAGGGATGGTTTCGTTTCGCCCCGACCCGGCGCATTTTCGAAGTATCGCCGTGTATGGCGACAGCCTGGCGCTGATCGTGAGTCCGAACCACCCGCTGGCCCAGGCGGAGAGAGTCTCGATCAACGACCTGGGCGCGGAGAACTTCATTGCGCACAACGTGGCATCGCCATTGCGACGGAAGGTGATCGAGACATTTCAGCGCTACCGGACGCCGCTCAACATGGGCATCGAACTGCCCACCATCGAGGCCATCAAGCGTTTTGTCGCCATGGGCAACGGAGTGGCGCTGGTGCCGCACCTGACGGTGGCGCGGGAACTGGAGACGGGCGACCTGGTGGCGGTGCCGGTGACGGAACTGGAGATGAAGCGGGTCCTGCGGATGGCGCACCGGCGGCAAGGAACCCTGTCCTATGCCGCCACGGCGTTTCTGCAGACCATCAGGATGCTGGCCAAAGAGCAGGGGCCGCCGTTTTATTACCACGTGGAGAAGACCGCCTGAAAAGAATCCGGGCTGGGGAGGAGACATGCGGGGCGCTCATTTGCCACCACGAAATCACCCTTTGCTTTGGGCTGCGTCTAAGCCTCAGATCATTCTGGAGCCATGCCTTAGACCGTGCGCCGTTCCGGCCATTTACAATGCTGAGAGCGGGGCCCGGCATGAACCGGAGCACCGGAATCGATAAGCTCTTTGCCAGCCCAGACGGTTGTGCAGTCGTGAGGGTCAGGACCGAATGAAGAAGATCGTACTCGTACTTTGCCTGCTGACGGTTTTTGCAACAGCGGGTCGCGCTCAAGAAAGCCGCCAGGACGTCAGCCTCAGTGGCTTCGGGCTAATTGAGCCGTTTATTGCCTCATCAACCGACGTCCAGGTCCACTCGAATTACGCCTTGGGAGCATTGGCAAGTTATCGATTCATGCTGACGCCTTCAAGCGCCCTCGAAGCCAACTATGGCATCACCTACCAGAACACGCTTAAATACATCGTAGGCAACACCAACGTCGTGCCGGTTCTTACCCGCAGCCAGGAAATTTCGGCAGCGTACGTGCGCAGTTTTACGTTCAAGAAGTTCAACCCGTTTGTTGAGGCGGGACCCGGCGCAATGATTTTTCTTCCCATCCGCAACAGCGGAACAAAAACCATCGATGCGAAGCAGCAGACCGGAATCGGCGGAATGTACGGGGCGGGCATTGCGTATGAGATCAGTCCCAGCTTCGACATTCGCGCGGAATACCGGGGCTTCGTGACCAAGGTGCCGACTTTTGGTGAGTCGTCGACTTCGACGTTCAACTTCACGACCAACAAGTGGTTCAATATTTACGAGCCGACGATTGGCGTGGCGTACCATTTCTAAACAATTGTCAGCGATCAATTTTCCGTGATCCGAGGCTGCATAGGCTCTCACGCAAAAGGGGATGGGCGATAAGCCTATCCCCTTTTGCTTCTCTGATCCCTGAAACTGATCTCTGTTTCCTGTTCTTACAGGATCGCGACGGGTTCTTGCTGCGCTTCCTGATAGCAACCGAGAGATTTGACCATGGCGCAGTGGGGACGCAGGGACTCCAGGGCGCGGGTTCCGTCTTGGCGGGAGCGAATCTGGCAATCGACGTAGAAGATGTACTCCCAGGGTTTGCCATGGACGGGGCGCGACTCGATCTTGGTAAGGTTGGTGCCCATGGCGGAGAGTTCGGACAGGGCGGCCACCAGGGTTCCGGGCCGGTTCTCGACCGAGAAGGCCAGGCTCATTTTGTTGGCGGGGGTGTCCGCGGTATTTTGGCGGGCGCGCCTTACCAGGAAGAAGCGCGTGTAGTTCTCGGGGTTGTCTTCAATGTTGGAGGCCAGGATGTGGGCGCCGTAGTAGTGAGCGGCGGCCTCGCTGGCGATGGCAGCGGCGTGGCGGTCGCGCACCTCCACCAACTGCTTGACGCTGCCCGCGGTGTCGTAGAAGGCGAACGACTCCATCTTGGGATGGTCGGCGAGAAAGCGGCGGCATTGCGCCAGGGCCACGGGATGAGAAAACACGCGGTCAATGTCGGCGATGGTGCTGCCGGAGATAGCGATGAGGTTGTGGCGGATGCGGCGCAGTGTTTCGCGCTCGACTTTGACGTCGTTGGCGAGGAGAAGATCGAAGTGTTCCGACACCGAGCCGGCGAGACTGTTCTCAATGGGAATGACGGCGGCCTCGACGGTGCCGTTGACGAGAGCCGCGAACGCATCCGCGGATAACGAGAAAGGGACGATGGAAGCGTCGCGGACCAGGTTCATCGCGGCTTCATGGCTGAATGAACCGGGTTCTCCCTGGATGGCTATTTTCATGCCGTTGGCTGCTTCTCCTGTAACCGCGGGTGGGATGGGGCCGGTCGATCTATTTTGCAAGGACTGCTTTCTGGCACCATACCACAGGTTGAGCGGAGATGCGGCAGACGCAGGATCATCAGGCATGGGAATCAACTTTTCATCCACAGGTCAGCAGCGACAAATGCAAGGAAAACCATGGCGATCACACCGTTCATGGTAAAGAAGGCGGCATTGAGACGGCGCAGGTCGCGGGGCGATACGAGGGAGTGCTCATAAGCGAGAAGGAGCGCAACGGCGGCAATGCCGAGCCATCCCGCGGTCTGGAAATGAAAGAGCCATCCGAACCAGATCAGCAAGCCCAGCATCAGCAGATGCATGGTGCGGGCAGACCAGAAAGCGGCGGGAATTCCGATGGCCTGGGGCAGGCTGAACAGGCCGGCGCTGCGGTCGTGTTCGTAATCCTGACAGGCGTAGAGCACATCGAAGCCCCCTACCCAGAGGGTGACTGCCGCAGTGAGCACGAGGATGCGCGGATCGAGACTGCCGCGCACGGCGATCCAGGCGGCGGTGGGCGCGAGGCCGAGTGCCAGTCCCAGCACCAGGTGAGACCAGCGGGTGATGCGCTTCATGTAGCTGTAACCGAGCAGCACGATGAGGACGATGGGCGAGAGATATAGTGTCAGGCGATTGAGCGAGGCCGACGCCAGCACGAAGACAGCACCCATCAACAAGGTAAAGCCAAGCACGAAGTTACGAGACAGCAGTCCGGCGGGGATGGCGCGGGTCTTGGTGCGGGGATTGGCTGCGTCCAGTTCTGCGTCGGCCCAGCGGTTGAAGGCCATGGCGCACGAGCGGGCCGAGACCATGGCTACCAGGATCCATGCGATGGTACGCAGGCCAGGCAATCCATGAGCGGCGAGAATGGTGGCAGTGAGGGCGAAGGGAAGCGCAAAGATGGAGTGCTCCCACTTGATCATTTCCAACGTCGTTCGCGTCTTGCCCCACAGGCCGGTCATCCTGTCCAGTGTAATTGAATGCGCGCCGAACGTTTGGGTGGAGTCCGGAGGCTATTTTGCGACGCTGGTCAGATCGGCGTTGGGATCGATGCGGCTCAAGCGATACATGAGCAGGGCGTCGCGCTTGGTGTTCACGGGCTGCGCGGAGAGATCGATGGTCTCGCCGGGTGCGTGCGCGCCTTCGCCGGTGGCTCCGATGCCGGCCAGGCCAGGAAGAAGATCGGCAACGAAAGCGATGTCGCCGGCGCCCCGTTTCATGGGGTCGAGTTCAGGCATGGTTTTGAAACCGAGGCTCGCATTCACCTGGTTGAGAATGCCAAGGAGTGCGCGGCTCTGCGCCGTGGGCGCCATGGCGGGATAGCCCTCGCCAAAGTCGATGGAAGCGCCGGTTCTGGCCAGGTGCTGCGCCACAATCGCCTGCATTTTTTTCTCTACGCGCTCGGTCTGCTCGTTGGAAATGGTGCGAATATCTCCGCTCGCATAAGCGGAAGGGGAGATGACATTGTCTTTGCCGGTAGCGGTGCCGTTGTTACCCGCCTCGTCAACGGTGAAACTCGAGCCGCCCAGAACCATGCCAACGTTGTAGGTGAGGTAGGGCTCCGGCAACTGGGTGCGGAATGCATCGAGAATGCGGGTCAGTTCGTAGATTGCGCCGTAGCCCTTGCTCTCTGAAAAAATGCCCGAGGAGTGGCCGGTTTCGCCGCTGGTCTTGATGTGCCAGGTAATGGAACTGCGCCGGCTCACGCTGCCGTAGAAAACGCCGTCCATGCGCGGAGTGCCCTCAAATTCCAACGCAAGATCGCTGTGGCGGGCCGCGGCCACCATGTCGCGGCGCGAGGTGCTGGCCGGTTCGCCGTGAGCTTCCTCGTCTCCGCTCAATACAATCGTGATCTCGGTTTGTTTCAGGACGCCGGCAGACTGCATGGCCTTCAACGCGAAGAGCATATCGACCAGGCCGCCCTTCATGTCGTTGGTTCCGGGACCGGTGCCGATGTTGCCTTTTACGGTATAGGTCTGGAAGGGGCTGTTCTTTTCAAATACCGTGTCCATGTGGCCGATCAGCAGCATACGCTTGCCGCACTTGCCGGGCTGGGGGCAGGGATGCTCGGCGACCAGTGTACCGGCGCGCTGAACTTCGTCCATCGGAACCCACTGTACCTTGAAGCCGAGATCGCCCAGTTGCGCCATGAGAATCTTGCCCACGGCGCGAACGCCTTCAAGATTATGCGTGCCGCTGTTGATGCTTACGATCTGTTCGAGGAAGGCGTTCGAAGCCTGTTCGTTGGCGTCGATGTAAGCCACCATGGCGCGCTCCGCAGGGGCCAGTTGCGGCGTGCCCTGCGCGATCAAACGCGAGCCGAGAACTGCTGTTAGAAGGACGGAAAGCAGGGAACGAACATTCATTGCTGGTGAGGATAGCAGAAACTGGAAGCGCTCTCGCTGCCGCCAATCGAAGAAGCTCAGCTGAGCGCCTCTGCTTCCGCGATGCTGGCGGTCATGGGAATGATGGTGTGCACCTTGGTGAGAACAAACAGTTCGCGCGCACGGCTGTTGACGCCGGCCACGATCATCCGGGTGCCTTTGCGCTGGCAATGCGTGTAGTAGTTCACCACTGCGCCCATGCCCGCCGAATCCATGTAGGGGACGCTGGTCAGATCGAGGATCGCGAGAGCGGGCACGTCGACATTTCGCAGTGCATTCTGGAATCCGAAAACATTGCTGAGTGTAAGCGGGCCGGTGATGCGAAAGATGCGGGTGCCGGGGTTACTGCCCTGGTGGGAGTCAATCACGATCGGACCATCGTTGTGCATGCCGAGAGTTTAATGAAACGGGCAAGTAGGAAGATTACAGATTTGTAAATGTCACGCCGCAGGTCATCCGAGGATGGTGGTAGCAGCGGGGATAAAGGGAAGGACCCCGGCGCAGGTTCTGCGCCGGGGTCCGATGGTTGAGCTTCCTGGTTGAGGCAGCTAATTCTTTGATTTTTCCGCGGGCTGATTGGCCACTTGCAGATTGTTGGTGACGCTGAAAACGTTAGGAACCGCGTTGGCGCGTATGTAGGCCGTATCCTTGTCGGCCTTCGAATCGACTACACCGGCGAGTTCGACATGCCCGTTCTGGACAGAGATGCGAATCGGCTTGGCCGGATCGATGGCGTATTTATTCAGACTGGGATAACCGTAGACCGCGCGGGCGACAGCCATGCGGGTCTGGTCGTCCATGATGGAAACGGGATCGACTTCAACCTCGTCGTTCACTTCCTTCACGCCCGGAAAGGTGCTGACGAGAGCAAGGGCGGAGTCCTTGTCCACCGGGGTGCGGGCGTGGCCGCTGAGTGTGACTGCGCCGTTTTGCACGCTAACCGCGATGGAGTTGAATGCGTTGCCATAACCGACGCGATCGTATTGGAGTTTCTCGGTCAGTTTGGATTGCAGTTCCTGGTCGGAGACGGTGGGGCCTGCGACCTCGATTTCATTGCGCACTCCAGTTACGCCTTTTACCTTGTGTACGCGCTTGTCGGCGTCGGCTTTGTACTCGTAGAGATCGACGGTCCCCGTCAGCGTGGCAATGCCGTTGTTGTCGACCGCGACCTTGATGTCCTTAAATTGTTTCTTGTCAAGTTTGTGCATGGCCTCACTGGCCGCGGAGCTTCCATCGGACTGCGCCAACGAACCCCAGGATCCCGCCATAGACATTTGGGGAAGGACCAGAAGTGCTCCGGACAGTGTGGCGATCAGCGTTGTGGTCCTGAAATGACGCATCTTGCTGAACATGTTGGCTTACCTCCTCTTTCTCGCTTGTACGATGCAGAATTTCCCGCATTGCGACAATCTGAGTTTCGCAATGCCTGCTCTCTATAGACACACAATGCAAAGTTTTGTAGTCGAGTTGTGTGATTTGGGAAAAACTTTTAGACCGAGATACTTGCCGCGTTCCATTCGAGAACGCCCGTAGACTGCCGGTTATTAACTGTGTGCAACCTGTGACAACGGCCAAAGCATCGTAAAGAAAGGGGAAATGAAAGCTAAAGATGTTAAGCGAACCGCGCGGCGTGTTCGGAGGCATAGGTGTACACAGCGGACCGGGCTCAAAAACAATACAGCGATCTTCATTACAGCGATCTTCCTTCAGGACGCGGACGGCGTGAAAACGGACCGGCATCAAGCTCGGTGCAGTTTTATGAAGATGACTCGCTATTTCTCGACAGTCTCAGCGAATTTGTAGGCGCCGCGCTGGGTGCCGGCGGGGCCTGCGTGATAGTTGCCACCAACGCCCATCGTGCGGGGCTCATCGAGCGGCTTAAGTCGAATGGAGTCGACCTGTCGTATACCACCGCGGTGCATCGCTTTGTTGCCCTCGATGCCGTAGATGTCCTGGGCCGCTTCATGGTCGGCGGCCATCCGGACGAAGAACGATTCAATGCCGCCATTGAGCCGGAGCTATTGAGGGCGCGCAAAGCGCTGCGAGGCTCTTCCACGTCGGTGGTGGCGTTTGGCGAGATGGTGTCGATCCTGTGGCAGGAGGGCAAGTACGAGGCCGCGATCGAAGTGGAGAAGCTGTGGGACCGAGTGGCCCAGCGGCACGCGTTTTCGCTGCGATGCGCATACCCCATCGGACTTTTCACCGACCAGGCCCAATACGAGTTATTCCGCCAGGTGTGCTCGAATCGCACCCGGATGGTGTCCGGCGAAAGTCATTCCTTTCTCGATGGCGAAGGCGACCGCCACCGCATGATCAGTTCGCTTCAGCAGAAAGCCTGGACGATGCAGGCGGTGATGAAGGGCCGCGAAGAGGAGATCTTAAACCTGAAAAGAGTTGAAAAGAAGCTACAGCGCAGCCAGGAGTTCGCCAAGGGGCTCGTGGAATGCAGTGCCGACTGCGTCAAGATCCTGGATTTGAACGGCCGGCTCGAGTACATGAGCCCAACAGGGTTGCGAGCGTTCGAGGTGGGCGACGCAGAGCAACTGCGGGGTCGTCTCTGGTCGGAATTGTGGGTGGTTGATGACCGTTCGCGGGCCGAGGCTGCGGTAGCCGCCGCGGTTGCCGGCGAGGTGGGCACTTTCGTCGGCGAATACATGGCGCCGAGTGGAAAGCGAGCGTGGTGGGACGTGAGAATTGCGCCGTGCCTCGATGCGGAAGGGCGTCTGGATCAATTGGTCGCAATCGGACGTGACGTGACCGAATTAAGACTTGCGCAGCAGGCCGCCATCGAAGCGGAAAAGCACGCGACCGCGGGGCGCATGGCCGCGACCATCGCACACGAGATCAATAACCCGCTCGAAGCGGTGACGAACTTCATTTACCTTGCGCAGACTTCAAAAGATTTGCCGCAGGAAGCCAGGGAACACCTGGACGCAGCGGACCGCGAGCTATCCCGTGCCGCGCAGATCACCCGGCAGACCCTGGGTTTCTACCGCGGCGGCACCCGGCAGAAATGGATTTCAATGCCGGAATTGATCCAGGATATTTTGAATATTTGCGGGGCTAAGTTGCGCAACAAGCAATTGGCGACATTCGTCTCGATCGATCCGGATATCGCTGTGTATGGCAAGGACGGCGAGCTTCGACAGGCACTGTTGAATCTGACTGCCAACGCGGTCGACGCATCGCATACGGGCGGCAAGCTGTGGTTCCGCGCGCACCGGGCGCACAACTGGAAGAGCGGCGGCGAACAAGGCATTCGCATCACGCTTGCGGATAATGGGGTCGGCATGGCGCCGGAAGTGCAGGGCCGCATCTTCGTTCCTTTCTTCACAACCAAGACCGGCACGGGAACAGGCATCGGCCTCTGGGTCACGAAATGCCTGGTTGAACAGCAAGGAGGCCATATGCGCTTCCGCAGCAGACAAGGCGAAAAATCCGGCACGGTGATGACTCTGTTCCTGCCGGTTCGGCGCAATACCAGCGCCGACCATGCGGAAGTGGCGTGATGTCATCCACATGGCTGCACCTTTATGTTCCCGGAAATCCGAACCATGTTTTCAGCAGCTCCGTGCCTCCGCGTTCGGAAGAACGGCTTGCCGGCGGCTCTGGCGGCGGCACGGCGGATGACGGAAGCAAGCCGCGCGTGCTGGTGGTGGACGACGAACGCATCATCGCAGACACCGTCGCCGCGATTCTGAATCGCAGCGGGTTCGACGCCGTTGCGCGATACGGCGGCAAGGAAGCTATCGATTTCCTGCACAGCGAGTGCCCCGACATCGTTCTTTCCGATGTACTGATGCCGGAGAGAAACGGCATCCACGTTGCCCAGGAGGCTCGATCGCGGTGCACCGGAACACGGATCGTGCTTATCTCCGGCAACGCTTCCACGCCTAACCTGCTGGAGCACGCCCTGCCCGATGGTCCTTCGTTCGAATTACTGGCGAAGCCGATCCATCCCACGCATCTTCTTAGAATTTTGCGCGGCTGATTCCCGATTACCGGTAGCGGCGCGTGGCCTTGATCACCATCGAGAACACGCCCGACTCGTCGCGCGCCACCAGCAGGGACACATGGCGGTTGACGGCGATTTCAGCTTGCAGCAACTGCTGCGCCGATGTGTCGACGTTGGTTGCATAAGTGAGGGTGATGTTCTTGCCCAGTTGCTCGTCCACGGTGATGCGGGTAGTGGAGTTGCCCAGGGCGCCCAGGTAACTGGGATCCACCTTCACCGAGCCTGCGCCGAATAACTTCTGCACGCGGCTGCTGACGGTGGCGTTCAGCGCTCCGCCGAGCAGGACGTCTGTAGAAGGCGCCAGGCCCGCCGATTGCTGTTGTTGTTCGGTGTAGATGCCCTGCTCGCTCTGGGTGCGGCCCAGCGCCAGCAGCGCCACCACATCGGCTTCCGGCAGCGGCGGATCGCTGCGATAGGTGATGCCGAGCTTATCGGGCGTTCCGTGCAGCCCCAGCGTGATGTCGTAGTCCTCCACCCGCGCAGTCGCGTTGATGTCGATGGTCGGCTGAATGCGCACCGGGTTGGTGAACAGGATGTCGCCTCGCTGCAATTCGTAGCGAGTTCCGGCGATGATGGCGTTGCCTTCGGTGATAGAGACTCTTCCCAGCAGGGAAGGCGTGGCGACAGTACCGCGTAAGCGCAGATCGACGTCTCCGGCAAGCTTGGCGTAGGCGTTCTGGAAGTTCAACTGCGGCGATGATTGAATGCGCACATCGAGGCGAACGTGATTCGAGGGCGCGTCCGGCGCCGCCACTGGTGCGACGGCGTTGGCCTGCGCGGCCATTGCGGCGATGTCGATGTCAGGACTTACCGAAAAACGGGTCAGCATCACGTTGCCCGAAAGCAGCAGGTTGTTCTGCGTTCCCTGGAGATGCAGGGTGGCATCCGCCAGCGAACTCACCCCTTGCGGATAGCGGATCCGGATGGATTTGCAGGTAACGGAAAGGTCGGCAAAGACGCCGCGCTGATACGCAAGGTATCCGCCGACGCTCAATTGGCCCCCTCCGGTCATGGCAGTCAGCGAGCGCACTTCAAGGCGATTCTGATTGAACTCCAGCGTGCCGTGGAGTTGGCTCAGGCCGTTGGGAACGTCTTCGAGCGCAAGAGAACCGTTGTCGAAATCAACCCGGCCGCGAAGACCGGGATTGGCCAGCGGCCCGTGCGCTTCCACTTGAAACGTAGTGGTTCCGCCGGCCGTGAGATCGCTGTCGATCGTCTCCGCCAGCTTGAGGTTGATCGATCCGCTGGCTTTGAAATCGACCCGCTGGGTGTCTTTCAGGCTGAGGGCTCCTTCGGCGCGGAGGTCGGTCTGCTCGCCTGTAATGTGCAGCGGATCGAGCGTGACGCGCGCATTTGCCAGGGTAGCGTGCATACCACCCTCGCTCTGCAGGTGGACGCCGGCTACCGTCATGGCCATGGATTGCAGCCGGGCCTCGCCCTGCAATTGATCGGGGCGAGCCAGCGGCCCGTGCACGCTGGCGGTGCCTGAAAGTGCCGACTCGCCGCTGATTCCCTCCACGTGCGCCAGTTTGAAAATCGCGCCGATGTTGAAGCGCGAAAAGGCGACCTTGGCCTGGGTGGGATAGTCCCCGTGTAATCCGGTCTCGCCATGTCCGTTCAGCTCCGCCGCTTCGATGTGCGAACTGATGTCGTAGATGAGCTTCTGATCGACTGTGTGCGCCGTCAGTTCGAGTCCCCCAACTGTTTGCCCGCTCACAGCCAGCCCGTCGAGCGAGGCGTGGCCTTCCAGGCGGGGGTCGTCCATGGTTCCCGATGCGGTGGCGGAGAACTCCAGCTTGCCGGCAAGTGTCTCGCCCATGGCGTGCATGCGCTCGATCCTGGAGATGTCGATTCCGCTCGCGTGGGCTTCCGCCTGAAAACGTTGGGAGCCAATGTCGTAACTACCCGAGCCGTTGACGCTTCCCGCTTTTTCATTGAGAGAGATGGAACTCAGCTTGATGATCTTGTTGGCAACGGTGCCCTGGGCCCGAACCCGGGCGATGGGCTCGCCATACGCGACCGCATTAGTCAATTCGGCCCATCCGTTGGCGGTCAGCGTACTCATTGGGCCATCGGTCGAGAACTGCGTGTCGAGTGTCCCAGTCACTGGCGCCTGCACGCCCGCAAGTGGCAGCAGGTCGCTGAGGGCGATTTGACTGCCATGCACGTGTGCGTGGAGCAGGGAATCGGCGTCGAATGCGGGTAGTTCGCCTTTAGGGACGGAGCTGGGGACGCTGGCATTGGCTTTCGCGATCGCGGCGTCGGTGGCAGACAGCGTACCATCGATCACGATCTGCGCGGGGCCGCGATTCAATTGTGCGTGGGTAATGGCGATGCGCTCGGCGGAGTAGCTGCCGGCCGCCTCCGCTGCGTCCCAGGGCACATATTGCGGTTTGCCCGACTTATCGCCGGGGTTGGAAGGCACCTCGAGAGCGAACTGGGTGGCCTTCAGGTCGCCGGCCAGGCGGGGAGAGTAAAGGGAGCCGGCCCAGTTCCCGTGATATTCGAGCTGGCCGCCTAGCGTCACCGGCAATGCAGCGGTTCCCGATTTGCCGTTCCGGGTCAGACCCAGGTCGCGCAGGACAGTGTCGAATTCACTCAGATTCCGGGAGCGGAGGTCGAAGCTCATGTCGGTGCGACTGGTGAGCGGATACGCCCCCAGAAGGCCGTGAGCCTGGATCTGGCTGCCGGGAAGATCCAGTTCGAGACGGCGCAGGTCCACGGCCCCGTCGCGCTGCGTGTAGGTGCCTTCGATAGCTCCATTGGCGGCAACCTCGTTCGGAACTCGTTCGGCAGAAGGGCTCACGTTCAGCGCACTGCTGACCACCAGCGTGTTGACGTCGCCTTTAACCCACTCGGCCGTGGACAGGCCGTTCAGGCGCGCATCGATTCCCAGTCGCTTGAACGGCTCCTGGCCCACCATATCCAACACCGTGTCGATGGAGACATTTTCGAATTCAGCTTTTACTTTGCCGTTGACGGGGATGGGAACGGGAAGTGTGTGGGCTGCCACCGAATGTGGTTTAGGCGGAGGCGGCGGTACCGGAGCCTTGTGGCGATTCCAGAACTTATTGGGTTTGCTCGGAACCACGCTGGCGGTTTCATTCGGCTGTAGTACAGCTTCACCGGGAATCGGGGGCAGCCAGTGGTCCAGCAGTACCTCGCCATGCATCTGGCCACCCTGCTTGAAGTGCGCGGTGATGGCGGTGATGCGCAGTTGCGAGGGGTCTGCGTGCACCTTGGTATCCAGTGTCAGATCCCTGGCGGAGACGCCGGGCTGGATGTAGGCGCCATCCTCGATGTGCACCGTACCATCGAGGCGAAATTCGCCAGCCTGACCGGCTCCATCGAGGTGAATGCGCGCGATACCCTCGGGAGCAAAGGGATAACCGAACACTGGATCCAATATCCGCAAATCGAGTTCGCCCACAGACTTGCCCACCCAGCGGGGCCGCGCAAAATCGGTGAGAGTACCGGAGACCTCCAGGGTCCGGTCGCGAACCCCGCGCGCGCTCGATGTGATGCGCAGCGAGCGCAGGAAGGCAGCGTTGTGCATGATGTCGAGAGTCGCCTGGAGATATCCATGAAGCGGTGGAGACGGCAACCGGGTCCCGCTGCCGCGCACCACATTCAAATCGCGCCCGCCGGTTTCAATGTGATACGACTCCGGGTTATTGCCCGCGGCAGGAACGTACTGCATCAACAGGGAAGCATCGTTGGCCTGAAAATCGAGCGTCTGAAAGCGATTCTGAAAGTCGAATGCAGCCTCGCGATCGTCGATATCCATCCAGCCCTGTTCGACCGCGATGTGACCCGCCTGGATGTCGAAGAGCGTCTCCAGCGCCGGCTTTCTTAAGGACTGCGGAGTGCGCGGATGCGGCTGGTTCGTGGTTCCGTCCGGATAGAGGATAAGGTGAAACCGGGGACGAACAATCGAAAGATCGCGCAATAAGACGTGCGGGCTCAAAAGTCCCAGGACGCTGAGGCGCACGCGCAGCCTTTCGAGTTGAGCATAGGGTGATTCGCCGGATTCTTCGAGTCCGTGAATGACGACCCCGCCCGCCTCGGCTTCCAGTGCGATCAGATTCCACTGAAAAGAGCGAACCTCGACGCGGCCGCCGGTAGCGGTCTCCAACTGGGCCACGATGCGGCGGCGGACAAGGTTTTCAAATCCCGCTGAACTGGCCCAGAAGCAGAGCGCAGCGATGATCGCGATCAGCGCAATGCTGATTCCGGCGCTGTTCCACAGCAACCGCCGTCGACGCCGCGGAGGCGGCGTGGAAGTCTGCAGAGCGGCTTCGCTCACGGCTCTCCTTCATTATTCAATCCATCCTTGGCATCTGCTGCGGATTCGAGCGAGGGATCGAGTACCTCAACATCGCCCTGCTTGCGCAGGTTGTCGAGCCAGGCGCTGAACATGACGTTGACCTGTTGCTGCAGCAGGATCTCCTCGATGCGCGGGGCCACGGTTTCCAGCGGCGGCGCGGGTTGGCCTTGAGCGTATTGCGGCAGGAGTTTGTCGCGATAGTAACCCTCCGTCTCCTGCGGCGAGATGCGAATGCCCTGGCTGAAACGCGTCTGGATGAAGCGAAGAACTTCAAGGCGAAGGCGAAGGTAGGCTTCCACCTGTTCGGCGATGAGGCCGTTGGTGGCCAGAAAAACTGACCACCCGTCGTCCGTTGCGCACTGGGCGCGAACGCAAGCCGGAAGTTCCTTGCGCAATTCGGCCAGGCGCGCGCGCACTTCATCACTGCTGGGCTCCGAGACCGTGGCGTCTTCCTGTCGAATTTGCTGCTGGATCAGCGCACGGGAGATGAGAAGTTGCAGGGCCCGTTTGGGCGGTAACTGATCGCGGCCGGACTTCTCCGGATCCAGCACCGCAAACCGCTGTTCGCTGGCGACATCGCTGGCCAGAATAGCGCGGTTATTCACCACCGCAACCACCCGGTCAAGCACTGCTTCGGATCCCGTGGGAGGTGTCTGCGTGTAAGCAGCCGTCGCACCCACAAACAGCAGCAAGGCGCTGCCTATGGCTATCCATCGAATTGTCACGGCGGTGCGCATCAGAAAGTTTGACCCAGGCTGAAGAAAAAATTGAAGTGGCTCGCTTCGCCCACATGCTGATTGGACGTTGGATCGGACTGCGAGTAATTCACATTGACCGGAAAGATGGGCGGATTGAGGTTATAGCTGAAGTCCAGGCGAATCGGGCCGACCGGCGTATGGTAGCGCACTCCCACGCCGGGCGTATGCGAAAAGTAGTTGAAGCTGCATTGGCCCTGCTGCCCGGTGGAGGAATTCGGTCCGTTGGGCAACGGTTCGGTCGGCGGGTTGGTGGAAGTGTCCGGAGGCGTCAGCACTCTGCATGCATCGCGATCGGGCTGATGGAATCGCAGCGCGCTCGCCCACGCGTCTCCCGCATTGGTGAAGATGTTGCCCATGTCGTGAAACAGAACAAAACTCACCGTGCTGCCGAAGTAGGGAAGCGTGGGCGGCGGCAGGCGCAGTTCGGTGCTGTTCACCAGCGCGCCCGCCCCGCCAATAGGGTAGCCCGTGTCGGGGTCGCGTGGGCCTGCCGCATTGATGGAGAAGCCGCGCAGCGAAGTGGCGCCCCCCGCATAGAGCCGTTCCGGCAGCGGGATCAGTTCGCCGCTCTGATCGCCGAAAGCGCGCTCCTGGCCGTAACGCGTGTTGCGCGCCAGCACAAACCGGTTCTTGTTGAAACCATAAAAGCTCGAGTTGGAGAGATCGATGCGGTTGAAGCCGGCCTGGGCTCCGAAGGCCGGCGCCGATGCAAATTCCTGGAAGCTGGTGTACGTCCCGCGATGAGCATCGATGGGTGAATCGCGGGTGTCGCGAATCCAGGTGAATCCCGGACCGCCCACACGCACCGCGGCTGCCAGGGTCGGCACTTCGCTCGGAAATACCTGCAGGCTGTCTTCCGCCACTTTCACGCGCCGGAAATCGAATTCGTAAATAAATGTGTTGGCGCGCGACAGGCCCGCGCCCGGGCTATTGAAGTTTTCTGTCAGGCGCAGTCCGGCATCCAGCTTCGACGCAACATAGGTCGTCACATCCTGGCTGTTGGCGTAGCCGCCCGTAAATGTCACTCCGAAGTTCTTGTTGCCGTGAAAATGGGGATTCTGGAAGATGAAGTCGATCTTCTGCTCCAGAAGGCCGTATGTGCCTTGCACTGACATCGACTGTTCCCGTCCAAAGAGATTGTTGCGCGTAACGGCCAGCAAAATCCGCGGGCTGACCCCGGTGTGTCCGCCCGGATTACAGGACACGCCGGTGGCGATATAGCCGCGGCAATTATTGCTCGGAGTGCCGGTCTGCGCTTCGAAGCCGCCGCCATAGGTCAACGTCCAGCGACGCGCCTCCACCGCCTGCAGCAGGATGGTCTTGTAAATCTCGCCGCCATTGGGATTCTGAACCACCGCATTGATTTCGTTGAAAAGCGCAAATTCATAGAGATTGCGCTGCGTCTCGAGCAGCGCGGTCTCGCTCAGGGGATCGCCGGAATGCAGCGTGATGGCGCGCGCAATTGTGTCCGGGCGCGTGTAGTGGAGTCCCGTCAGCAAAACATTGCGCACAAAAATCTGCTGCCCTTCTGCGATGTGAAATGCAACATCGACCTTGCCGGGATCCGCGGGATCGGTGCTCTCCTCCACATCCACGCGTGCCTGGTCGAAGCCGCGGCCCATGTAGTCGGTAACCAGCGCATCGCGATCGCCGGCCAGGTTACGCGGCGACAGCAACTGCCCCGATTCCGTGTTCAACAGCGGCAGCAGCTTCTGTGCATCCACATGCTCGTTCCCGGTCAGGGTGACCTTGCCCACGCGCTGCTGCGGGCCTTCGTCGATGTGGTAAACAACCAGCAGCGAAGCCGGCTTGCCGCGTTTCGCAGCGGGCGCCGTCGCGGGAACTTCGGTGAGGCTCGTCGAGGGAGTGATTTTGGCCTTGGAAAATCCATTGTTTTGATACACAGCCTGCAACGCGCTGATATCGGCTGATACCAACGCCTGGCTGTAGGCGCCACGTTTTTCCAGCAGGTTGGCTTCATGCACGCTCAGCAGTTCTTTGAGCGTCGCCGCGCCGAAATAATGATTTCCGTCGATGGAGACGCGGGCCACGCGGCGCCGCACTCCCAGGGTCACGTTGTAGGTGATTGTGACCTCGCTGGAAATCTCGCCGGAATGGTTGGATTGCTGCTGGTGTTCCACCTTCACGTCAAAATAGCCCATGCTCTGGAAGTAGTCGCGCAGCCGGCGGTTGCCCTCATTCAGCAGGTCGTCATCGACCGATCCTTCTTCAAAGACCGGGATAAGGCGCTTGGCGCGATCCAGTTCCAGGGGCGCTCCCTGCACCATCACCCGCACAATCGGGCCCTTGTTGGCGGTGAAGTGATAGTTCACCTTGTGGACTTCGTAAGACTGCGATTCAAGCTTGATCTCCGCTTCAAGCCGTTTCTGTCCGCGATAAACTTTCAACACGCCGCTCAATGCCCGGTTCGCAGTTTCGTGGTCGACGTGGGCGCCTGTTTTCAAATGCGCGTGGCGGCGAAACTCGTCGAGGCTCATGCCCGGGTCGCCAGACACCGTGACGCTGCCGATGCGGGCCTGCGGTCCTGAAACCACGTGGAACGCGATGTTCACAAGCTGCTGGTCAGGATGCTGATCAAGCGAATAGGTGATCGTCGATTCGTTGTAGCCGTTCTGGGCCAGTGCCACCCGCATTTGATCGAGCGCCTGCGTCATCTTTGCGTTGGTAAAGCGCGAGCCCGCCGCCAGCTGGCTGGCTCGCTCCAGTTGGATATTCATGGTCGCGCCGCGCGCGCCGTCCACGCTCACCGTCCCGATGAATGTGCGCGCCTTGCCGCGGAACGTCAGTGCCACGCCGTCCCCATCGCGCTCCCCGGCCACCTCGATGGTGTCGTACAGCCCAGTGGCAAATAACTGGCGCAGGCTTTCGGCGACCTCGGCGCGATCGAGAATCGTTCCTTTCTTCAAGGCCAAAGTGTTTTCAATGGATTTCAGGCGCTCGGCTGAGACCCCTTCGAACGAGATTCTGCGCACCGCTCGTCCCTGCCATTGGGTCAGGGCTGCTTGATCCGGCGAAAAAGGCTCAGCCGGCTTCCGCGTGTCCGCGTCCGACGGGCGCGCACTAGAATGGAGTTGAGCAACTGTATGCGATTGGGAGTTCTGGCACCACCCCGGCACACCGGCGAAGATCGCAAACAAAGTCAGCCGCGCCAGCGGTATGCGAAAGCCGCACCGACTGCCGCACTGCCGCGCAGGAATCAACCGCAATATCTCTCTCCCGATGTGTTTCCCAAAATAACGCTCGGCGCCGGACTTGCATCCAAGACATCACCAGCGTGGGCCCCGTTCCGGTTAATCTTCTGCCGTGTTCTGCCACTTCAACCGCTGCACCTATACTAACGAGGAACAATGAGCGGCGCAGCAAGTCCTAGTCTTCAACTTGATCCCCCAAGGAATCGAATGACCCAAACCAGGTACTCTATGCAACCACCTGACACGACGCCGCAAGCTTCAGGGCCAGTGACGACGCCTCCGGCGGTCAAAGCGCCCACTCCCGCCGCCGCGCCGACTTCCGGCGATGCCGACACCCTGGCGCGCGCCCAGGCGGGCGACCATTATGCCTTCGCACAGCTGTATTCCCTGCACAAGCGGCGCATCTATTCCCTGTGCCTGCGCATGGTTGGGAACGTGGCGGAAGCCGAAGACCTGACACAGGAAGCTTTTCTTCAGCTGCATCGCAAGATCGCAACCTTCCGCGGCGACTCGGCCTTCTCCACGTGGCTGCACCGCCTGGCGATCAACGTGGTTCTGATGCATCTGCGCAAAAAGGGCCTGTCCCTCATTTCTCTCGATGAAGCCATGGAGCCAACCCCGGAAGAAGGTCCAGGCCGCAGTTTTGGCGCCCCCGACCTGTCACTCGCCGGATCCATCGATCGCCTCGCCCTGGAGCGAGCCATCTCCGATCTTCCCGCCGGCTATCGCCTCATTTTTGTCCTCCACGACATCGAGGGCTACGAGCATAACGAGATCGCCGCGATGCTCGACTGCTCCATTGGCAACAGCAAATCTCAATTGCATAAGGCGCGCCTCAAACTCCGCGACGCCATGCGTACGTTTCCTAGAAGGGAGGGGCGGCGATGATCGAAGACCCCAAAAATATGACTTGCCAGGAATTTCAGGCACAGATGGCCGATTTTATTGGTACCGGCGAAGATGCCTCTGCTCACCCCCACGTTCAAAATTGCGACTTGTGCCGTGCCCTGCTGGCCGATCTGCAGACCATCGCTGAAGCCGCCCGGCAACTGTTCCCGGTGGTGGACCCCCCGGACAGCCTGTGGGAACACATTCAATCCGCCATCAAGGAAGAGGAGGGCGACCCCAGCCGTCAGTAGGCGCGCCCTCTCCCGCGCCCCAGCGTCTCTCCGGATCGAATGCAAGCCATGACGCCAGCCTCAACCAATAACGCGATTCTGGTTCCCCATCGGCCACGCTCATTGTTCATGAGCCGTGGCCGATAACCATTGCGGGCAGCTCCGTTTGATTCCACAGGGGGAACGCTTCCACCGGTGCGGCCGGCGTACAAAGGAGGCCATTGTGCGTGGATTTCCCTCAACCCCGGGAACCGCTCGCCACTCGGTGCCGTAACCCATTGAGGGCACGTTGTTTCTGTTCGTTCATGCGCAGTCAAAGAGTTTCGTGAAACTTTTGCTCGCCCTGCGTTGTCTAATGTAGGTAAAGTTGATAGAGGAACACTCAATGCCAAATCAGCCTCCAGAAATTCTCAGCCCCTCGGACAAGAAGCCCGGCGTTCGGAGAGTGCCGGTTCTCCCCGTCCGCGATACGGTTTTATTTCCCCATGCGGTGCTCCCCCTGACCGTCGGCCGCGAAAGCTCCATCCAGTTGATCGAGTCGCTTGGCGAAGACCGGGCGATTGCCGTAACCGCGCAGCAGGATCCGCGCATGGATGCCCCCACCCCGGACGATATGCACGCGGTGGGCACCCTGGCCACGGTGCACAAGGTCGTGCGCATGCCCAACCAGAGCCGCTTCGTCTTCACCGAAGGCGTCGAGCGCGTGCGCGTCCTCCGCTATGTTCAGACAGAGCCCTACATGATCGCCGAGGTGGAGACCATGGATGCGGACGACGCCGAGCCTTCGTCCAACGTCGAGGCCCTGGTTCGGATCGTCATTGGGCAGTTCCAGCAGATCGTCTCCGAGTCGCCCACGCTCTCCGATGAACTCCGCACCATCGCGGCCAACATCGAGGAGCCCGGCCGGCTGGTCGATTTCGTTGCGTCTTCCTTGCCGTTCCTCACCACCGACGACAAACAGAAGCTGCTCGAGACCCCCGGCATCCCGGCGCGCCTCGAACTGCTGAACACCCACCTGGCCAAGGAGATCGAGGTGCAGCAACTGCGCGCCAAGATCCAGAACGAAGTGCAGGACCAGGTGCAGCAATCGCAGCGCGACTACTACCTGCGCGAGCAGATGAAGGCCATCCAGAAGGAACTCGGCGAGCAGGACGAAGGCCAGCGCGAGATCGAAGACCTGCGCAAAAAAATCGACGACGCCGGCATGCCCGAGGACGTGAAGAAAGAAGCGCTGAAAGAACTTTCGCGCCTCTCCCGCATGTCCCCCATGGCCGCCGACTACTCGCTCACGCGCAATTACATTGAGTGGCTGGCCGTGTTGCCGTGGGCCAAGAGTTCCGGTTCCAAGATCGACATCGGCAAGGCCCGCGAGATCCTCGATCAGGACCACTACGAGTTGAAGAAGGTCAAGGACCGTATCCTCGACTACCTCAGCGTGCTTGAGCTTAAGCCCGATATGAAAGGGCCGATCCTTTGCTTCGTCGGACCTCCGGGCGTGGGCAAGACCAGCCTGGGCCGTTCCATTGCGCGGGCGTTGGGCCGCAAGTTCCAGCGCATCTCGCTCGGCGGCATGCACGACGAGGCCGAAATTCGCGGGCATCGCCGCACCTACATCGGAGCCTTGCCCGGTCAGATCATCCAGAGCATCCGCCGCGCCGAAACCAACGACCCGGTCATCATGCTCGACGAGATCGATAAACTGGGCCGCGACTTCCGCGGCGATCCGGCCTCGGCGCTGCTCGAAACCCTCGATCCGGAACAGAACAATACGTTCCGCGATAACTACCTCGATGTGCCGTTCGACTTGTCGAAGGTGCTGTTTATCTGTACCGCCAACATGCTCGACACGGTGCCTCCTCCGCTGCTCGACCGCATGGAGTTGATCCCGCTCCAGGGCTACAGCGAAGAGGAGAAGGTACACATCGCGAACCGCTACCTGATTCCGCGTCAGATCAAGGAAAACGGAATCACGACCGATCAGATCGAGTTTCCTGAAGACGCCGTGCGCCACATCATTCGCCATTACACGCGCGAAGCCGGCGTGCGCAAAGTGGAGCAGGTGATCGGCACCGTGTGCCGCAAGGAAGCGCGGCGCGTGGTCGAGGGCAAGAAGGAGAAACTGGTCGTTACCCGCGAAGTCCTCAAGGAGTTCCTGGGCAACATCCAGGTGCGCGTCGACACCGAAGTGGCCGAGCGCGTGAAGCGGCCCGGCGTCGCGGTGGGCCTCGCATGGACGCCCGCGGGCGGCGACATTCTCTTCATCGAAGCCAACAAGATGAAGGGCAAGGGCTCCTTCACCATGACCGGCCAGATCGGCGAAGTGATGCAGGAATCCATGCAGGCGGCGCTCACCTGGGTACGCTCCAACGCGGGCATGCTGGGCCTGGCCGAGGACTTCACCCGGGACATCGACCTGCACATTCATGTGCCGGCCGGCGCCATTCCCAAGGATGGTCCCTCGGCAGGCGTCACCATGGCAACGGTTCTGGCGTCGCTTCTGACGGATACTGCTGTTCGTCCGCTGACCGCCATGACCGGCGAAATCACGCTTAGCGGCAATGTACTGCCCGTCGGCGGAATCAAGGAGAAGTTCCTGGCCGCGCGCCGGGCGGGAGTGGAAACCATCATCCTGCCCGCCGACAACCGTCAGGACGTCGAAGAAGATCTGACTCCCGAGTTGATGGAAGGCGTCACTGTGCACTACGCGCGCCATATCGAAGACGTGCTGGCCGTGGCTTTGCCTCTATTCAAGGCGCAGCCGGTAACCTTGACCAAGTCTTCGGATCAGCCCGCCATTGCAGCGGCCTGACAGGCGACGAGTCAACTCAAGTAAAGAGGCCGGCGAAACTGCCGGCCTTTATTTTTTTGTGAGTCAACCGCTGCGCTTGGCGAAATGAGACGCTGATCCCTCAAAATCAATCGAAGCCTTTCCAGAGCAGGGTTGACCGCGTCTAAGACATAAAGGCAGTATCCTGATCGCAGCGACTGGGACAATCTTAGAGTGATGCAAGTACATATCCTTCCTTTTGGCGTGTTGAAAGATTGGCTGGGCACGTCTGCGTCCACGGTTGAATTACCGGAGGGCGCGACGGTGGCCGAACTGCTGGCACGACTCAGCACGCGCGCCAAAGACAGACAGGCGCCCTTCCAGGGCATCGCGGTGAGCGTCAATGCCGAATACGCCGTGGCTACGCACATCCTCCGCGATGGGGATGAAGTCGGCCTCCTGCCTCCGGTATCGGGAGGCAGCGCGAGTCAGCCGGATCAACCCGTCGCCACGGCCCTTACCCGGGAAGTCATCGATGCCGACACTCTCGTCGCGTCCGCCAAGCGCGGGGAAGATGGCGCAGTCGTGGTCTTCGACGGCATCGTGCGCAACCACACCCGCGACCGGCAGACCCTCTATCTCGACTACGAGGCCTATGAAGAGATGGCCGCGAAGCAGATGGAAGCCCTGTCCCACGACGCCATCGCGCGTTTCGGCGTACGCCATGTAACCCTGGTGCATCGCCTGGGCCGGCTCCGCGTGGGCGAGACCAGTGTCCTCATCGTCGTGGCCTCTGCGCATCGCGGGCAGGCTTTCGATGCCTGCCGCTGGATCATCGACACACTCAAGAAGACCGTGCCCATCTGGAAGAAAGAGACCTTCGTCGATGGCGTGGTGTGGGCGCCGGGCGAGCCATTTCCTCAGAACATCGCAGTGTCCGGCCCGGAGACCCCGCATGATCAGTAGTCTCCGTGCGAGGTTGAAGATCAGGTACCTGCTGCATGGCTGCGCGTGCATTGGTTTTCTCGCTCCGGTTGCGCTCCCCGCGCAGGACGTCACGTTCCACATGGACGTGAAGCTGGTCAATCTTTTTGTCAACGTCACCGACAAAACCGGCGCCATCGTCGGCGGGCTGACGCGCGATGACTTCAAGATCGCGGAAGACGGGCGGCCCCAGGAAATCGCGATCTTCGAGCGCCAGTCGGAACTGCCCCTGAACCTGACCCTGGCCATCGACACCAGCGGCAGCACGTTCAAAGACCGCGCGCTGGAGCAGGATGCTTCCAAGCGCTTCGCCCATGCCCTGTTGCGGCAGCAGGACCAGATGAGCCTCATCGAATTTGCCACCTACGTGACCTTGCTGGTCCCGTTCACCAACAAGGTGGGCTTGATCGACCACGGTCTCTCGTCGCTGCGCGGAGGCGATGCAACCGCACTCTACGAGTCCATCTACCTCGGTTCCCAAAGCCTCGCCAAAAAGGAGGGACGCAAGGTGCTGGTGCTGGTCTCCGATGGCGGCGACACCGCCAAGACCACTTCCTACTCCGAAGCACTGGAGCAGGCACTTCGCTCGGAGGTCATGATCTACAGCATCATCGACGTGCCCATCGAGGCCAGCGCCGGGCGCGACCTGGGCGGAGAGCACGCGCTCATCACGCTGGCCGAACAGACCGGCGGCAAGAGTTTTTATGCCAGTGACGGCGGCCTGGTGAAGGCTTTTGAAAAAGTGAGCGAAGACCTCCGCACCCAATACCTGCTTGGCTACTATCCCAGGAACCAGGAGCCCGGTCGAGCCTTTCATCGCCTGCAGGTCACCGTTCCCCGCGCCGCGGCAGACAACTTCAATATTCGCTATCGCAGCGGATATTACGGCGACTCCCCCGCGAAATAGACAGCCCAGGTCCGCCAAATCCCGCCACGCGAAGTTCGCGACGAGTTCCTGCAAGAGTACAGAGCCCAATCCCAATTCGGAACGCGCCGCCTCCGCCCGCAATTCACACCCCTGGAACCGCGCAGGTTCGGATTGCATCTAAACTACCAATATGACTCCGCCATTTGCGTCGCGCCGTCGTTCCAAGATGCCTCCGCCGGGTGAAACCGGGCAGGAGGCGCTCTACCTGCGTTCGCTCAGTGAGCGGCAGGTGCAGGTGATCATCAAGTTGCGCGATGGCGAAACCGTGCGCGGATGGATCGAGTATTTCGATGACGGCATGCTGCGCCTGACGCGCGAAGGCAAGCCCAATCTGTTTATCTACAAGCACCAGATTCGCACCATCACCGAGTCGAACAAGCGTCGCAACGAGGTCGGTTCGCTGGTGGCCAATGGATCAACAAGCGGAGCCGGCCAGTGAATGAACCCGGTTTCGTCTGGATTCCGAAAGCCTCGGAGATTGCGCGTGAAGCGGGCGCGCGCCTGCGCGAGTTTCTGGCCCAGGGCGTGGCCACGGAGTACAAGGGCGACGTGGACCTGGTGACGGTTGCCGACCGCACCGTGGAGAAACTGATCCGCACGCGTATTGCCGAGGTGTGGCCGGAACACGGCATTTACGGCGAAGAAGGCACGCGCGAAGGCATGGAGCGCGAGTTCCGCTGGTACGTCGATCCGCTCGACGGCACCACCAACTTTGCCCACGGCGTGCCCCATTTTTGCGTGTCGATGGGGCTGGAAAAGAGCGCCCCGTCCGAGCGTTCCGCCACGGGCAAAGACGGAAGCCTGGTAGCCGGCGTGATCTACGACCCCATGCGCGATGAGCTGTACTCCGCTGAACTTGGCCGCGGTGCGTTCCTCAACGGCAAGCCGATGCGCGTCTCGCCCATTGCCGATCTGGCCGAATCGCTGGTGGCGACGGGCTTTCCCAGCCGCAAGCGCCACGACAGTCCCAACATCCACTTCTACCATGAGTTCACGCTGCGCTCGCATGGCGTGCGGCGCGCCGGTTCGGCCGCGCTCGACCTGGCGTATGTTGCTTCGGGCCGCTACCAGGCTTTCTGGGAATTCAACCTGAATCCATGGGATACGGCCGCCGGAATTCTGCTGATCGAAGAAGCGGGCGGCAAGGTTTCCGACTTTTCCGGCGGCAGCTTCCGTCTCGACAGCCGCGAAGTTCTGGCTTCGAACGGGCTGATCCACGACGAGCTGGTGGGATTGTTTAAAGACCTCTTTGCGGGACACGATTTGAGCCCCATTCCGACGCCGGAAGAGTTCGCAGCGCGCCGGATGGCGCGAGCCGCAAGCTAGCCCAATTTTTTCTCGAGGGTAGTGAATTTTCGCGAAAAATCGGTCTTTTCGGGGCCTTTTTTGAAGTGCCCGCGCGCGGGAGCCCTTGACACGCCGATGGTGGCATGCGGTGGAACTGCCTGTGCCGATTGAGGATATCGTCGCGCTGGCGGCCAATCACGAAAAGGATTGGCAAAATTCCGATACCGGTTCGCAACATAAAGGAGGGGGAGGGGGGATGCGACCTCTCTCTAAACCCTTTTCACGCCCCAGGTCCCACAAAAAGGCACCCGGGTAGCCACAGAACCTCACCCATTCATCTTGCGCCGGGACAGGGCAATCTTCGGCAAACTGACAGTTTGCCGAAATTACGGCCTCAGCCTGGCGACGTTCAACTTTCCGATCCTGCCTTTCGGTCCCACCACGAAGGGCAGGGAAATCGCATTCCAATTCCGATCCGCATCGGGCGCTTCATGCAAGGCGGCATCCGGGTGGATCGCCTTCCAGTTCTTTCCATCGTCGTACGACACATCGGTTCCATTCGGCCCCACCGTGATCCACGTCTTGATGGCGCCATCGTAGGCAACAGAAGAACGGTACCCGTGCGGAGGGATCTGGGATGCCTGCCAGGTCTTGCCCCCGTCATCGGTGTATACCGCCGATCCAGCTCCGTCCCCGGGCTTGGCGTAGTCGCCACCGACGACCACCCAGCAACACCGATCCCTCGCTTCGATTGAGAACGCTCCCGCGCTCGGCCCGTTTCCTTTCATGGGCAGGACGTGAGGCTTGAAAGCATCGGTTTCCTGCTCGCCTCCGTTTACCAGAATGCGCGCACCGAGCGGACCGCCCGTGACCAACCCGATGGCAAATCGTTCCTCAAGAAACAGGGCGGAATTGCTGGCCGCAAAGGCTCCTTCGTCCTTGATCGCACGGAGTCCAATGTGCTTTGTCCGCGTCCATGTTTCGCCTCTGTCCGCAGTTTCAAAGACCGTGAAGGATCCATTGACCGGGTCCCCCAGCAGTTCTCCATCGGTGTCGAATCGGTTGAGAAGAATGGCGTCCCAGAAGCCTTCCGCGTCCGGATTCGTGAAGACCAGCTTCCACGTATGGCATCCGTCCGTCGTCTTGTACAGCCGTGACAAATCGCCCTTCCCCGACGACATCACGATGGCCGTATTCGCATCGAAACCCTGCACTCCGCGAAAATCCAGATGCTCCGCGCCCGGCGGCACCGCGCAGCCCTGCCAGACGAAACCGCTATCCTCCGTGCGCAGGACCGTCCCATTGGTCCCCGAAGCCCAGGCCACTCCGTTCCCCACGGAGTGAATTCCGCGCAGGTCAGCGGTCGTATTCGATGTCTGCGTTTCCCACTGCGCATGCGCAAAGCCCAATGCCGTGAATGCCAACGCCGCAACCAGGCTCGCTCTGTTCATACCGACCAGTGTAGCCAACCGGTAGGTCCCCGGCGCGCCGCGGCGCACGTCAATTCCCAATCCCTGACCCCTGATCCCTCTCTCTTTCCCGCATCGCAAAACCCTCCTCGCCGCGCTTGCGTGCACCTGCGGGGTCCTGTGCTACTATCAGCGTCGAGAGTTCGTCTCCCGGAGAATTTAAGAAATGGCTTATGTCATCGCAGAACCTTGTATCGGCACCAAAGACACCGCGTGTGTAGACGCCTGTCCGGTCGATTGCATCCACCCCAAGAAGGACGAGGACGGCCACGGCGAGGCCGATCAGCTGTTCATCGATCCGGTCGAGTGCATCGACTGCGGCGCCTGTGTCCCTGCCTGCCCGGTGTCGGCGATTTTCGCCGTCGACGATCTGCCCGAAAAGTGGTCCCAGTTCACCGAGAAGAACGCGGCGCACTTCGGCCGTTAGACTCCTCGCCCCGGGCCAGCTGCAGGCTTGATACGACGCGCATTCCGCCACTGCGGGATGCGCGTTTGTGTCTGCTTTCATTTCATACTCGCAGCCTGCGAGTGCGATGATGGACCCCAATGGCCGTACTCACCTCAGAAGCCGTAATCCTGCGCACCTGGCCCGTGCAGGAGGCTGACCTCATCGTCAGTTTTCTTACCCGGGACTACGGCAAGATGCGCGGAGTTGCCAAATCCGCACTCAAAAGCCGCAAGCGCTTCGGCGGCGCGCTCGAGCCCATGACCATCGCGCGGGCCTGGTTTGCCGAACGGCCCCGCCAGGAGCTGGTGCGCCTCGATCAACTCGAGATCATCCGCTCCCCTCTGTCGGCCCCCGTGGACCAGACCCGGCTTACGGTGCTCAGTTTTTTCGCCGAGGTTCTGGACGAAGCCCTGCCCGATCACGATCCGCAGGAGACGGCCTTCCGGCTGGTGGCCTCGCTGCTGGAGCAGACCACGGTGGAGCAGCCGTGGATGCCGCTCACGTATTTTTCGCTCTGGATGACGCGGCTGATGGGGCTGCTGCCGGACATCGCCCACTGCACGGCCTGCGGCGAAGCCCTGGCGGCCGGCGAAGTCAGTTTCAACGCCCATGCCGACGGCCTCTTTTGCGCCGTGCATCGCAACGGGGCCGCCAACTCCCTGTCGGGCGACTCGTGGCAGCTGGCGCTGCGCATGCTCCGGGCCCCGGCGTCGTCCTTCGCAGCCGAACCCTGGAACCGCCGCCGTGCCCAGGACCTGCGCCGCTTTACCTGGCAGATGCTGGAACGGCACCTCGAACGCAAGCTGCGCTCCGGCGAAGCCCTGGGACGTCTTGGCGCCTGAGATGCCGGGGCCAAAACACCATCTGCGGCTCCCAGCCGGCTGATAGAATCGACCACAGTTCCGTATACTGCCAAACCACCGACCGCTAAAAAATCGAGAGAGAATTGCCCGTGTCTTTGACTGCACAGTTACCTCGCCCGACCGCCCTCACGTTTCAGGAATTGCTCTTCCGGCTGCAGGCATTCTGGGCGGAGCGCGGCTGCGTGCTCCAGCAGCCCTACGACGTGGAAGTGGGCGCGGGCACCATGGCGCCCGAGACGTTTCTGCGCGTTCTGGGACCCCGGCCATACCGCGTAGGCTATGCGCAGCCTTCGCGCCGCCCCGCGGACGGCCGTTACGGCGAGAATCCCAACCGCCTCTTCAAGCACACCCAGTTTCAGCTGATTCTCAAGCCGCCACCGGTCAACGTACAGGAACTGTATCTTGAATCATTGCAGGCTATTGGCATCGATTTGCTTAAGCATGACGTCAAGTTCGAGGAAGACAATTGGGAGTGGCCCGCGGGCGGTGCCTGGGGCGTCGGCTGGCAGGTGATGCTCGACGGACTTGAGATCACCCAGTTCACCTACTTCCAGCAATGCGGCGGCATCGACCTGGACCCCATCTGCGCCGAACTCACCTACGGCCTGGAGCGCATCGCCCAGTTTCTCCAGGATGTGGACTCCATCTACGACATCGTCTGGGCGCGCGATCCCGATACCGGCGCCGAAGTTCGATACGGAGAGGTCCGCCTGGCCGAAGAACTGCAGTTTTCCGTTTACAACTTTGAATATGCGGAAGTGCCGCGCCTGTGGGAGCACTTTAATTCCTACGAGGCGGAGGCGCAATCGCTGCTGAAACAGGCCCATGCAGTGCTGGCGGACGAGAAAGCCAGCCCCGCTCAGAAACGGCGGTTTCCGCTGCTGGCCACTTACGAACTGGCGCTGAAGTGTTCCAACCTCTTCAACCTGCTGGATGCGCGCGGGGCCATCAGCGTCACCGAACGCGTGGGTGTGATCGGGCGGATTCGAGCGCTGGCGGTGGGCGTGGCCAAGGCGTATGCCCAGCAGCAGACGAGCTGAAAGACGGCGACCAAAGGCTCCCGATGGGCCCGCGTTGGGCTTCAACCCTTCTTCAGAACAGAATGAGCAAAGCACCGGCGGCTCGTTCATCAAACGCAGCAACGAGAAAGATTTACACGGCATGGCTGACTTTTTACTTGAACTCGGACTTGAAGAGATTCCGGCCCGCATGATTGCCGGCGCCGAGGCGGAACTCGGTCGTCGCGTGACCGAACTGCTGACCCGCGAGCGCCTGCTGGACGAGCGCGGTACGATCACCACCTATTCGACGCCGCGGCGCCTGGCCGTTCTCGCCCAGGGGGTGCTCGCTGCCCAGGCCGACATCGAAGAACAGCTTACTGGTCCCTCGTGGAAAGTGGCCTTCAAGGACGGAGCACCCACCCCTGCTGCCCAGGCGTTTGCCAAAAAAGCCGGCGTCGCCGTCGAAGCCCTCGATAAGCTGACCACCCCCAAGGGCGAATATGTGGGAGCCACTGTAACGCGGCCCGGCCGCACCGTGACCGCCATCCTCGCGGCCGATTTGCCCAAGGAAGTTTTGGCCCTGTACTGGGCCAAAAACATGTACTGGCGGGCGGGCAAGCCGGAGCGGTTTGTGCGCCCGGTTCGCTGGGTGGTGGCGCTGCTGGGTTCAGACGTCGTACCTGTGGAAATCGCGGGCATCGCCGCCGCAAACGCCAGCCGCGGACATCGCGTGTTACACGGGGACGCACCGGTGGAAATCAGCTCGGCTACGAGCTATGCAGAAGCCTTGCGCGGTGCCAAAGTGGTAGTTGATGTTGCCCAGCGCAGGCATCTGATTCGCAAAGCTTTGGATGCACAGACGAGAACAGTCCCGGGAGCCCGGTGGCGCGAGGATGAACCGCTTGTGGAAACCGTGGTTCATCTCACCGAATGGCCGTCGGTTTTGCTGGGAAACTTTGAGCGGGAGTACCTGCAGCTGCCTGAGGAAGTTCTGGTTACGGTGATGCGCGACCACCAGAAATACTTTGCCGTGGAGGATGGGCAGGGCAAACTGGCGCCGCACTTTCTGGCCGTGCTCAATACCGAGGTCGACGAGGAAGGCAGGGAAATTATCCGCCACGGGAATGCCCGCGTCCTCCGCGCCCGCTTCAAGGATGCGCGCTTCTTCTGGGACTTCGATCAGAAAATCCCCCTGGCCGAACGAGTCGAGAGCCTGAAGGCCGTGACCTTCCAGAAGGAACTCGGCAGCTATCACTGGAAGACGGAAGAGAACCTGGGCGTGGTTCGCAAATTGGCCGTGATCGTGCAGGCGGCGGGAATCGCCCTGGACGAAGCGGCTCTGCTCCGGGCGGTTGAGCTCGCCAAGACCGACCTCACCACCGAACTCGTCAAGGAGTTCACCGAACTGCAGGGTGTGATCGGCGGTTTGTATGCGCGAGCCCAGGGCATTCCCGAGACGGCCGCGCAAGCCATTTACGATCAGTACACGCCGGCATCGACCGAGGGCGCGATCCCGGCAACGGTGGAGGGACAGTTGCTCGGACTGTCCGACCGCATTCAGACCATTACCGCGATGTTCGGCATCGGCAATGCCCCCACCGGTTCCAAGGACCCATTTGCGCTGCGCCGTGCTGCCAACGCCATCGTCAAGATTCTGGCCGAGTCGGATCTGCCGCTAACCTTGAACGATGTGCTCAGCGCCAGTCCTGCCGGCGACTCGACCGCCCGGCAGGTGTCGGCCTTCTTCCGCGAGCGGCTGCATTTCTACTTGAAAGATGTGCGCGGCTTTGCGTATGACCTGGTCAGTGCCGTGCTCGCCGCCGATGCCAACGACGTCCGCGATGCCATCGCGCGGGCCGAGGCGCTCACCGCGGTACGCGGCTCTGAAGACTTTGCCTCCATCTCCGCCGCCTTCAAGCGAATGACGAACATTGTGCGCCAGGCTGAAGAAAATAAATTGGATATCGGCGCGCCGCGCGGCGTCAAGCTGGCCCCCGAAGCCCAGGAACTGGCAGACGCCGCGGCGTTTCTTACCCCCAAGGTAGCAAAGTTGCGCGATGAGCGCGCCTACGTGCCCGCCTTGGTGGAGATCGCCACGCTGCGTCCCGTGGTCGACGTTTTCTTCGACAAGGTTATGGTTCTCGACCCCGATCCCGGCGTGCGCGGAGCCCATCTGGGATTGATCGATGAGGTCCTGCGCGGCTTCTCCGGCATCGCCGACTTCAGCGAGATCGTCACCTCCTAGCCGCAGCGGAGAAATCCACTCTCCCGCGCTGCCCGGCGGGAATCCCCGCCTGTCACGCCGATCTCCCTCACGCGCTGTCATCCTGACGCGCAGCCCGGAATCTCAGAAATCGGCGAACTCGTCCGTCGTGGGCAGATGAATCGCCGGGAAGTGTTACTCCGAAACGCCAATCGGCTGTTCAACGAATTCTTGGACAAGTTTGGCCAGAATCTTCCCCCCAACGCGATTCAGGTGCACTCCGTCTGTGTGCAGATGCCACCCGTTCATGGCACCAATTGCGTCCAATGCGACGTCCCCAGGACTCAATCAGGTTTGGCTGCCTGGCCTTTGTCCTCTGCATTTCCCAGCAGTTCGATTTGTCCAGTCGTCACGTGCGCCTGCAGCCGGTGCTCTCCATTTGAATTCTTCGTGCTGAACTTCCGGAAGAAGCCGCCTTTGTCGGTGCCGAAGGCCCGTGCCTGGACTTCGCCCACGCTGACAGAAGCGTCCACGTTGCGGTAGTCCCTGTCGTGAATCGAGGAGATCGTGATCTGCCCTGCTCCGACTTCGATATCCTTATCGCCCTTGACCTCTGCCACCGTAACCTGGCCCGCAAACATGCGAATGCGCAGGTTTGTTCTCCGGGGAACCTCGATCTTGACATTCAGGCCGTTGTTGCCGTGTTGGAGATGAGGGCCCTCGATCGACAATTCGCCACCATTCGTTGTCGGCGAAAAATGAAATGCGACGTTCGTGGCGGTTTCGTCGCTGCTCGCCGAGCAGGAAATATGGATCGCGGCCTGGTCGGTGCCCACGATGTGAAGTCCCGCGGGCCTCGAATCAATCATCAGCACGGCCCTGGATTGCAGAGGATAGCTGACAGTTTGGCTGCAGGGGGTCTTTGTCTCGGCAAATCCGGCGAGACTGCAGGCCAGGAGAGCCGCGCCCGCGGCGCAACAGACTGATCTCATCCTGTCCCTTACGCAGGTCGCGCCCGATTGGTTCCCGATCGCTGACGGACGTATGGCATCGTTCTGCTCGATTCCCGTCCGTTTGTCGCCAGCCCCTTCGTCGCGGCTCTGGCAACAGGATTGTGTGTTACTTCGTAATGTCCGAATCGGCGGTAATATGCCGGAACGCCGCTATAATTGCGTGGTCATTCAGATTCAGAGCTTCGAGGTTGTAAAACAGGTTCGCGTGAAGAAAGCGAAAAAGCAAACCGTTGTCAGCGACGACACCGTTTCTTGGATCGGCGTGGCGCTTGCGCTAGCTGCGGCAATCCTTTTCGATCGATACGGAATGCCGCAGAAATGGCATGCCGCAATCATGTGGACCGTCGTTGCGTTTGGCCCCCCCACTGTCACTCGCCGGAAGCGGTGGGGATCGCCTTCGTTTTGGGGCCTCTGGACACTGTTCCTTGCACTGCATCTTCTGATCATGGGGGTAGTGTTTTACTACTTGTTGGCGAAAGTGAGAGTCCTCGGCACCTTGTATGTTGTGCCATTCGCCACCGTCGAGGCGTTCGTACTCCTTGTGCTCTTCTCCAGGAAACAAGCGCGTCGCTCAGTCCAATCGACGCGGTAGAGCACTGAGAGCCGACTCCACGGCCCGTAGGTTGCGATCGAGTCGTGGGCAATGCGGAAATTTGGAGGGGGCCGGATCACACGCCGCCCAGCCAGTCCCCAACGAGCAAGGCGAAAGAATTTCAAAGGGAAGTGTTGGCGGTGACTCAGGAGCAACTCAGAATTAGGGAGCGTCGGGCGGTTCCCTGCACTCCAACGCTTCTTTCTCGTAATCTCCCCCAACCCGAGCCGCAGCAGCCATGTATTGCTTCGGGTGGGACTTGAAGATTGTGCTTGCAAGCCCACATAGCCAAGGGGCTTCGTCTACGTTGTCAACGAAGTGATAGGCATGGATCATTCTGATGAACTGCGGCAGTTTTTCGGGATTGCGACCAAGTGCGTCTGCAAGCTGTGGATAGAACCGATTGCGGGCTTCCGTGACCGCCATGTCTTGTCCCTCCTTCGTATCCTGCGCGTTATAGAGCACCTGCATTTCCTTACCGCTGGTCGGCATCGCACTGATCAGGACGGCATCAGGATTCGATCCTCCAAGTTTCGTGAACATCGCTGCGTGGACAGCGCGGTGGGGGAAGTCGTGCGGATCATGCTCCCATAAACTTTCAAGGTGCGTCAGCGTATCGGCTCGCGCGAGGGTGCCGAGCGAGTCATCGAAAGAGACGCGAATCGAGCGATGCGAAGCTTGCGAATACGATATGGAGGCTAAGATCACCAACAACGCCGCAGTGAGCGATTTCGGCATTTCGACATTCTAATGCGGCGTCGCTAGCGGATGTGGGCAACTCGGACCTTTGACGCGTCTTCGACCCCGGCAGACCGGGATGGGGTGGGGGAAGAGTCGGCGGTGACTCGCCCAGAATCCGGAACCGTCATCTCCAGCAGTCGTCGGTAGAGCCACTTGTGATGACTCCGTGATCAAGAATGTGGCCGCCGAAACGCTCTGCGTCGTTCACCACCTTCGGCCCATCCGCAAGCAACAGTCCATCTACTGATCGGACGTTATATCCGCGCTCGATTCCGAAATCCTTAAAGATGTTGATCTGCATCGACACCGTCGTGCGTTGATCGTTGGCCAGACGGTCACGCAGTTCCTTTGACTTAAAAGCCACGTAGCAGTAGCCATCCCCCACGCGTCGGTACAACACGGTCGGCTTCATCGCATCGTCCCATTCAGGACCAACTGTTCCCCACGGTGCGCCTCCATCGAGTGAAACGTTCACCTGATATGAGCGGACGACTACCTTGTTCGTGAAGAAACGATCTGCGAAGAGGGATGCGCAGAGAAAGCTTAAAGATAGCGCCAGCGGTATGCCGATGCGCCCTGATTCCTTTGCGGCAACAGCAGTGCAAAGTAGAGCAGTCAACAAGCCGCCGAGAGTGAAGGCCAGCCATGCACCCGAGAGATAGTGAAGAAGCACTGCGACGCTGATCAGCGGTCCGGTACTGAGGGCAGCACCTATACGCGGTCGCCAAGCCCAGACGCCTGCTAGAAGGGGAAAGCTGTAAAAGCAAGGAATATACCAAAAGCTCGGCGGACCAAGAGCGGCCAATAGGATCAAGCAGACTCCTCCGACGCCAAACATGACAGGAGCCACGACGCGCACAATAGTCCAACGAAGATGAGCGGAATCCACGCATCGAGCTTACCAAGACTGGCTCTGATCTCGCGGAATCGAAGTTCCGAGCGAATGGTGGACTACTCGGACCTTTCGAGAAAGCCGGACCATCGGAACAACAACCAGCTCCGCGAACCCAGCTAACTCCGCGAACCCGCTCTCAATGCGTCATTGCGTAGATCACGTAGTTCACCCCGATCTTCGTCCCCAGCGCCGAGAACTTCACCGGGTAGCGCGGATCGTCCAGAAATTCCCACGAATCCCCGATATCCGAGTTCAGCGAAAAGGCGACCATCACCCGCCCCTTGTCGTCGTAAATCCCCTTCCAGCGCGCCACGTAGCCGTCCTTCTTGTGCCCCGTGGCCAGATGTTCCGCGCCCGGGATCTGGAAGCGGTCGTCGAGATCGAAGAGGGTGTGGAAGATGGGGTCGTCGTTGGGCATATCCACCAGCTGGCGGTCGGGGAAGACCATCCTCATGGTTTTTTCGAAGTACGCCTGCTCCTCGGAGCCGTGACAGTCATCGGCCATGAAGAAGCCGCCGCGTAACAGGTAGTCGCGGAGCTTGTTGGCCTCCGCCTGCGTCAGCCCCCACTCGCCCACCTGCACCGCGTAGAGGAAGGGCCAGTTGTAGACTTCGTCGCCGTCGTCGAGGCTCACCGGCTGCTCGACGGAGCGGGCATCGATGCGCGTCAGCCGCCGCACCGCGTTGGCCAGCGCCCGGTCCGCCCGCGGGTAGTCCTGGGTCCACAGCGAGAGCCCCTCCTGCCACGGCCCGTCGAATCGCCCCCGGTAGCCATCCAGCGGCCCCGGAGGATACATCAACCGGGCAAAGGTCCACTCGCCCGGCGCCCGCCAGTCCGCCGGCAGTGGTATCTCCTCCCCGTACTCCACCGAGGGATATTGACGAAACGCGCGCTGCGCCAAAACTGCGCCCATCGCCAGGCCGCCCGCCGCCAGTAGACCGGCAATTCTCCCCATCCTGGTCACGCCCTCGTCCCCTTCTCGCTTTTGACTCATTCCGATCGATAGTGTGTACATCCGTCGATTCACCGCCCGCATGCGCGCCAAGTATCGATGTAAGCCACTTTCCATGAATAACTTACACGGGCATAAATATACTTGACGCACCATAGCCTGTTAAGATGGTGCGGCATGAACAATGGCCGGATTAAAAGAAATTTCGACGCTCTGCCAAACAATCCCAATCCCGGATTGAAGGTGGGTTGGGCGAAGCATCACCTCGACCTCTTGACGGCGCAAATTCGGGATTACTTGAGGATCAACCCTTATTCCATCTCGGTAGAGGATGACCTTGAAGCTGGAGAGCACATAGTCAAGCTCGACACCATTCCGCCCAGCGTTGAAATCCCGCTGATCGCCGGAGATTTCGTTTCTTGTTTGCGTGGTTCCCTTGATCACCTCGCAACGGCGTTGACTCTGGTTGAAGGTGGAAATCCTAGTGACGCCGCCAGCTTTCCCGTCATCGCAAGGAACAACAGTTCCGGTCGCAAGCGGTTTAACGAAGCCGTCAGCGGTATCACGCCCGGTGCTATCAAAACTATCGAGTCTCTTCAGCCATACCACAGTGGAGATGCTTTCGAGTCCACGAAGCTGTGGCGACTGCATCGGCTCTGGAACATCGATAAGCATCGTCGGATTCCGTTCCAGCCGACCATAACCCAGTTGTTTATTTTGTCTCCATCCAACATGCCTCCCCTTCCTGGCAGGCCGCATGATGATGGCGTATTGCGATTCCCTCTCGCCGCAAAGGGTAAGCTTGACCTCAATCCAACGGTCAAGATTACTATTCAGTTCGGAGACGCGAGTGAAGGGATCATCGCTCCCTACGAGGAATTGATCGAGATACACGATTTTATTCGTGACGACTTGTTCCCAAGATTCAAGGGCTTCTTCAAGTAGGGAGTAGCAAGACATAAGGGGCGATGCAGAGCGCACATGGGCCTTTCCGCCGTCGTGATACACTTCAGCTAGAAAGGGTTTGGGGAGCAGTCAGAGTGCCAGCTCTAACAGCTATCTACCCTTTGGAATTCCCAGTTAGTCCGCGCGCCCGCGACGGATTTATCACCCTCATGCACATCCTAGCATGAGGTGAATAATTGCCTACAAAAACTGCACAACCCGGTGTCCGCGTGGGCAATAAGCCCCATCCATTTTCGTCAACTCTAAGTCAAACTGTTCTTCTGTGGTCTCAAGAGTGCGGACTCCTACGAATAATTGGGGAGCTTCGCAGTTGCTTTTACCGCATCGTCCGACCCGAAAAAATAATCGGGGTCCCCTTTGAGGAATTGCGGGAGCGGGTACTTTCGTCGCCCGTCGGAAAGTTACCGCATCCAGAGGAACGAGACCCTTACATGACGGGCATACTAGCATTGCGTGAGAATCGTCCGTGGCTGACATGGGAAGACGGCTATATATTTCTTCAAGGGTGGATTCATGCAGAGGCATGGATACTCCGCAATCACAAGGGATGCAATACTCAGGTCGAATTAGTTCCACGTCTATCCTCCTTTTGCGAGAGAACCACGTTATCATCAACCCATGAAGACGCCGCCCGACAATCCGGAATTCGCGCGATTCACGAAGGCCATGCAGACCATCGTCAAAGTATCCAAGACGGAACTGAATCGCCGTCTGGAAGCCGAGAAAAAGGGGAAGCGGTCTAAGGCTTCCGCTTCCCCCGTTGCTGTCTCTTCGACCAAACAGGCAGGTTAGAAGGGTTCCGCCTCTCCCTCCTTCCCGGTCAGTTCAGCGTATGTGAGCCGCTTGCCAGCAACCTGGGAGATGGCGAGAACGAACCGGTCGGCGTCTGTGAGTGGGTTGTCTTTGGTTGCGCGATTGTTGAAGCGAAACATCTGCTCATCCAAGTAGCGATCCAAGTGGAACGGCTCGACCGCAACATAGGTTCCGCTCAGGCCGCGCTTGAGAAGGCTCCAGAAGTTCTCAATCCCCTGGGTGTGAACCTGACCGCGCACGTACTCCTGAACGTGATTTACTGTCTCGTGAACGTACTCCCGAGCAGCCAAGCGATCATAGCCTGTGGCGCTATCGGTGTAGACGGTCGAGCCCTTCTCAATCTGGTTGAGAATCGCGCTCTGCAACGTCTCCCGCTTCACATTGGGAATCACCCTGGCGCGAACCTGACGGCTCTCACGGTCAAGCATTCCCATCACCGGAGTCTTCTGCCTTGCGTTGACTCCGTTCTGCATTGCCAGCCGCTTTGCCCGGTGCATCTTCTGAGGCTTGGGACCGATGAACGTCTCGTCAACCTCGACCGGCCCGCCATCTTCACCGCCTAGCTTCTCCCATCCGCCAGTCTTCAACGCAAGGCGAATCCGATGCAGCATGAACCATGCCGACTTCTGCGTTACCTGCACATCGCGGGCAATCTCATAGCTGCTGATCCCGTTCTTGCAGTTCACTACCAGCCAAACAGCAATGAGCCACTTGTCGAGCGGAATGGGCGAGTCCTCAAAGATGCTGCCAGTCTTGGCGCTGAATTGCTTGTGGCAATCCTTCGCCATGCACTTCCAGATCCGGCGCGAACTGAGATAGGAAACCCGCTTGCCGTCGCAATGAGGGCAAGTAACTCCATCCGGCCAACGCATCGATGCGACGAAATCAACACAAACATCAGGATCAGCGAAGTAACGGGTGGCTTGAATCAGGCTCTGTGGGAAGGTGTTTTCCATAGCAAAACCATTGTGACCTATTTGCTATGGTGTGTCAACTATATTGTTGCCCTTACACGAGATTCGAGACGCAAGATGCGCAGATTTTTGAGCTTTTCCCCCATTTTTCCGGGAATTTGTGTCGCAATATGCACATGTTGCACCTTGTTTTTGTCTCCGGCGGCACTCTGCCAGGTTTGTCTAAACCCACACCAATCCCTCCCGCGTCCGTATCATACCGAGCCGTTCCGCCGCACTGGCGCGTCTACAATCTAGAAAGATGTCCGACGCACTTTATCTGAGTTTGTGGTACCCCAACCTGCGCCTGGCCACCATGCCCGACAAGCTGGTTGCCGTGCTGGAAGCGTTTGCCGCGCATGGCGGCGAAGCGCGCGTCTATTCGGCCACCGTCTGGCCCGTCAGTTGGAGCGAGTCGCCCATCTTCCAGCAGGTCTACGGGCGTCGCGCCAACGGCGCTACCCAGCTGGGCGCGGAGCCGAAAGCATCCGTCGAGGAAACCCTGGAAATCCTGCACGAGGACTATGCCTACGAGTTTCAGATCGGCTGGAACTTATGGGAACTGGAGACGCTCGAGAATCCCGGTCCGCCCGGCCCGGCAACGGTGCGCGATGCAACCGGGGGCCTGGAGGCGCGCTGGGTGCGCGGCCCGCGGCTGGTCCGGGTGACCGGCTTCGGACCCCTCTTCGATAACGGGGCTTACGAGCAGGACGGCCACATCCGCATCGACTTCGGCAACGATACGCCGTTCCTCGAAGAAGGAACCGAGATTGATTCCACGGCCGCCAAACACCTGGAAGAGAACGTGCGCCAGCTGGTGGAACTGACCAACGCGGTGGAAAAAGTATCGGGCGCCACCGCCCGCCTGTTGTGGAGCGAGTTGGGCGAGAGCCTTGCCCAGCGTCTGGCAGCACGACTCAGCCAGGGGAATTAGCCGTGCACTTCACGATCGAGCGGCTGCGAACGCTGGTGCTGGTGCTGGGTGCTCTGCTCGTGGTGGCCCTGGTTGCCTTTCTCGCCATCGGCCGCTGGAGAAGTCATTTCAACCTGCGTGAGATTCCCAAGCGCCTGGGCGTTGATATTCAGCAGGAAGCCAACGGGGTGACCTATACGCAAGCCCGGGGTGGGCACACCCTCTTCAAGATCCACGCTTCCAAGGTTGTCCAGTTGAAACAGGGAGGCCGGGCCTTGCTGCACGATGTGCAGATCGAACTGTATGGCGAAGACGGCAGCCGGGTCGACCGCATTGCCGGCGACGAGTTCGAATACGACCAGAAACAAGGCACTGCCACCGCCGCGGGCCCGGTGGAGATCACACTCATGCGCCCCGGGATCGCTCCGGTCGTGGCCCCCAGGGCGACCCCGGCGCATGCGGCCGGCGACAAGGACAAAGGCGGCGCCCTCGCCAATGCGGCCCACACCGCGTCGGAGGGTGAAATGCATGTAAAAACCAGCGGGCTGACCTTCGACCAGAAAAGCGGTATCGCAACCACCGCCCAGCGCGTGGAATTTGAGATCACCCAAGGCACCGGCAGCTCGGTGGGCGCCAATTTCGATTCGGACAAAGGACAGCTGGTGCTCGATCACGCCGTGCAACTGGACATCAAGCGAGGGACGGAGAGTGTCCGGGTGCACGCGCAGCATGCGGAGTTTGAACGCGGCGACCTACTGTGCCGGCTGCAGGCCGCGACGGCCAGCTTTCGGGGCGGAGATGCGTCGGCCGGCGGCGCCACCATTCAATTCCGTGAAGACGGATCTGCTGTGTGGCTAAATGCATCCAACGGTTTTGCCCTAACCACCAAAACCGCCTCCCACCTCGCTGCGCCGCGGGCGACGCTGGAGTTTGACGAGCATAACAGACCCCGGCGCGCACGCCTCGAAGGCGGGACAACCATGGATTCCTCTGCGAATGGGCGCCAGGTGCACGGCGCCGCTCCGACCGCGCTGCTCGACTTTACACAGCAAGGAGACTTGCGTCATGCACATCTGGAGCGGGGCGTGACCATGCACAGTGAGGAGAGCATAACGGCTCGCGACGGGGAGGTCACTCAAGTGAGCCGCGATTGGCGTTCCCCACTGGCTGATGTGGAGTTTCGTACTCCGCAGCCGGCCGGCAGGGGACAAGTGGAACTCGCTTCCGTGCATGGTATGGGTGGTGTGAATCTAAGCGGTGAGAGCCGACACGGGATGGGACCGGTTTTGCCTTCGGGCATGGGGGCCGATGACTTGAAGGCCGCGTTTGCCGCAGGCCAGGTTCTAACCCAGTTGGTGGGGACGGGTCATGCAAGTCTCGAGCAGACGACTGCGGCCGGTGCGAAACAAACCACCAGCGGCGATAGGATTGAGGCGAACTTTGTTGTTCCGGCGAAGGGAGCGGAGAAGCCCGGAACGGCGGCGACCTCAGCGCCGCGCGGAGAGGGAAGTCAGCGCAGTGCGGCGGCGCAGATCCAATCCGCCACTTTCGATGGGAATGTGGTGCTGGTGCAACAGCCGGCTTCCAAACCTGGCAGCGCACCCGTTGCGATACTGCGCGCGACGGCGGGGCACGCTGCATATGAGGGCGAGGGCGAGTGGCTCCATTTGACGAACAATCCGCGCGTGGAAGATGGAGGCTTGCAACTCACCGCGGAAAGAATTGATGTGTCGCAGGGATCGGGCGATGCGTTCGCACATGGGAACGTCAAAGCCACATGGAGCGATGAGGGCGCCGGAAAGGCGGCATTGCAGGGCAAAGTGGGACTGGCCGAAGGCAATATGGGGCTGGGCGGCCAGGGACCAGCGCACGTGATCGCGGCCGAAGCGCAGCTACACCAGGCGACGGGGGAGGCGACATTCCGCGGCCAGGCACGGCTCTGGCAACAGGCGAACTCAATTTCGGCGCCGGTGATTGTGCTCGATCGAAACCGTCAAATCCTGACGGCGCACGCAACGAGCAAGGCAGAACCGGTAAGCTTGACTCTGCTGAGCGCGGGGAGTGCGACGGGCGCGCCTGGAGTCAACAAGCAGGGTGGGTCGAAGGCTTCAGGGAAAGCTCCGTCAGCACCGTCCGTGATTCGGATAACCGCCGGGGACCTGAAGTATTCCGATGCGGAGCGCAAAGGGGTCATGCACGGCGGGGCGGCGGGAAACGTGATCGCGGAAACGGGGGCAACCACCTCTGTATCAAACGAGTTGAACCTGGTGCTGCTGCCGGCCGGAAACCATGCTGCCAAGGATGGCGGTTCGGCACAGGTCGATCGCATGACGGCCAGTGGGCGCGTAAGTATTGTTTCGCAGGGGCGTCGCGGGCTGGGGGAGCGGTTGGAGTATTCCAGCGAGAGCGGCGATTATGTGCTCACCGGGACTGCGGCGGTTCCTCCGAAGCTGGTTGACCCGGCGCGGGGAACAGTGACGGGGGAGTCTTTGATTTTCAATAGTCGCGATGATAGCGTCAGTATCGAAGGAAACGGACGCAAAACCGCAACCGAGACCACAGCGCCAAAATAATGGTGGCGGCACCTAAGGAATGGCGCACGAGCCAGAGTGATGGAAGCGTGCCTGCACAGTACGCGCAAGGGCTAGATGGAAACACTGATCGCCGAAGGAATCGGCAAGACGTACAAAGGCAGACAGGTAGTGCGGGGCGTAAACCTGCGCATCTCCCGCGGTGAGGTGGTGGGTCTGCTGGGGCCGAACGGCGCCGGCAAGACGACCAGCTTCTACATGATCGTGGGGCTGGTGGTTCCCGAGTCGGGACGCGTCTTGGTGGACGATACAGAGATCACGCGGCTGCCCATGTACCTGCGGGCGCGTAATTTCGGTATCAGCTATCTTCCCCAGGAGCCATCGGTGTTTCGCAAACTGACGGTGGAGGAAAACATCCTGGCCGTGCTGGAAGCGCAGCCGCTCAGCAGCCAGGAACGCCGCACCCGCGCGGAGCGGTTGATCCACCAGTTAAATCTTGGCCATATCCGTACAACGCGGGGGTACGCGTTGTCGGGCGGGGAACGGCGCAGGGTTGAGATCGCGCGGTCGCTGTGCATTCAGCCCAACTTCATTTTGCTGGACGAACCGTTCAGCGGGATTGATCCGATTGCAGTGCTGGAATTGCAGAAGATCATCTTTGATTTGAAGGCTAGCGGGATTGGCATTTTGATCACTGACCATAATGTGCGCGAGACGCTCAGCGTTACGGACAGGGCGTACATTATTGCGGAAGGGCGTATATTTCGTACCGGCACGCCGCACGAACTAGGGAACGATATGGAAGTCCGGCGCGTGTATCTGGGCGAGGGATTCTCACTGGGTTGAGGTGGAAGTTTTGATTTTGAACGCAGACGTTTCTGAAGGGGGATAATTAAAATTTAATTTTGCTTGCGCATTGCCCCCTTCGGGGAACGCCCAGCATCCTAAGAGCAATTAAAGTTCCGCAAACGGGAATTGGCCGTTCCGGAACAAAGGGATCGACAGAGGGCGTTTTCCGCTACCCGGTTTTGATGATTTGGTTACACTTGTTGTAATCCGAGCGGGAATTAGGTTCCTCTTATGGCGCTGTTGCAGCCCAAATTGAGTTTAAAGGTGGCACAACGCCAGGTCCTTACACCGGGCCTGATGCAGATGGTGAGCGTTCTTGCGCTCAACAAGCTCGAACTGAAGGAGATGATCGATGCCGAGATGGTGGAAAACCCCGTCCTGGAAGAGATCGACGAATCGGTTCCGATGCTCGACGAGGTGGCAGGCCGCGAGAAGCAACTCGAACGCGGAGCGGAAGAAGCAGCGACGACCCCACCCAAGGATCCGTTCAACGAGATCGATTTTGGCTCGTACTTTCAGGAATATCTTGATCCAGGGTTCCGTACCCAACCTGAGTACGAAGAAAACGAGAAGCCATCGTTTGAAAATTTTCTTTCTCAACCAACGACCTTATCCGATCACCTGGCGTGGCAGTTGGGAGCCTTGACCCTGGAGCCAGCTCTTTGCGACGCGGCAAATCTTGTGATCGGAAACCTGGACGAAGACGGATATCTGGCGGCCAGTGAAGAAGAAATGGCTGCGGTGTTCAACCAGGTCACCGAAACAACCGGTCCCATGAACGGGAGCGGAACGGGAAGCTACCGCTCCGAAGAAGAAACGCTGGAGTTGATTCGCCGCGGGATTGACCTTGTGCAGCATCTGGATCCTGCCGGAGTCGGAGCGCGGGACCTGCGGGAGTGCCTGTTGATTCAGATTGCTGCGCAGCAGCACGAATTCTTGCAGATCTATGCGCGGCAGCGGGCAGCCGAAACAGAAGACGACCCGCATCGCAGTTTCCGCACCGAGGCCGAGGGACGCCTGGCCGAGCGGCGGCGAGCCATGGAAGTGGCTGCACTGATCGTGGACCATCATCTTCATCTTTTGCAGAAGCGGGATGTGAAGGACCTGGCCAAGGTGGCGCAGGTGACCGTAGATGAAGCTCACCATGGAATCGAATTCATTCGTACGCTCGATCCGCGCCCAGGCCGCCAGTACAACCGGGAACAGACACGGTTGATTGAACCTGACGTTGTATTCGTAAAGCGGGGCGGAGAGTGGGTGGTCTCAATGAATGAGGAAGACCTGCCCAGCCTGCGACTAAGCCGGCGGTATCGCCAGATGCTGGCGTCGGAGGGCACCGAGCGCGAGGTGAAGGATTACGTCAAGGAGCGTTTTCGTTCAGCGCTGCAGTTGATGCGCAATATCGCGCAGAGGAAGAGCACGATCCTGCGCACCTGCGAGGTTATCGTGCGTCGGCAGCAAGATTTTCTGGAACGGGGGATCGAAGCGCTGCGGCCGATGATGATCAAGGAAGTCGCCGAGGAAATCGGTGTCCACGCGTCGACCGTAAGCCGTGCGGTGGCGAACAAGTATGCCCACACGCCGCAGGGCGTGATCGAATTGCGATTTTTCTTTTCGGAGGGATCGAACGGCCCGGAGGGGGCTGACACTCCGCTGCTGGTACTGAAGCGTAAAGTGCGTAAGTTGATCGATGATGAGGATGCAAAGCATCCGCTGACCGACGATCAGCTGGCCGCGATGCTGCAATCGCAAGGAATTCAGCTGACCCGGCGCACGGTGGCCAAATACCGCGAGGATATGAATATCCCTTCGACACACCAACGGAGGCGGCGGGACGGGTGATAGAGCCGGAACTTAAGCACAGGGATCAGGGAATAGACAGGGTGGACGACATGAGCTTCCCTCGAATTCTTGATTTGCACATCGGTCAGCAGGCCTTTCCACGGCGTAATGTCTATGCCCTACGCCCTGCTCAACCCAAATGCTATAGAATCACGAAATTCTCCTGTCGCGAAAACGGCGAGAGAAAAACGAGAGCGGAGGACTAACCATGGAAGTGGAGTTGACCGCCAGACACGTACGAATCCCTAAATCTCTGCGCGCGCAGGTCGAAGAGGGGATGAATCGAATCGCCCGGATTCTGGGCAAAACCACGAGTGCCTCAATCACCTTTCGAACCCAGCGTCATCTTCAGATTGCCGAACTTACAGTGAAAGCGCGGCTGCAGACGATCGCAGCGACGGGAGAGGCCGATACCCAGGAGTCCGCTCTGCGGGCTGCCCTGGCTCATGCGGAACATCAGGCGCTTCGTTATCGCGACCGCAATTTGGCCCGAAAACGGCTGCCAAAGGAGGAGAAGGTTCTGGAAGCACCGCCGGTGACACGGCCCAAGACACGGGCCGCGCAAACGCAAGACGGAACCGAGAATGGAACGCAGGCGAAAGCGTCTTCCAAGGCGCGGACGGCGATCGCGGTTCATTCATTTCCGGCGCAGAAGACGGTGGTGGAGCCGCATATCGTCAAAAACGGCGAGGCGATCGCGCTGAAGCCGATGACGATTGAAGAAGCAGTGAAGGAAGCCGAATTCCGTGATCGGGATTTGTTCATCTTTCGCGACCTGGCGGGCGAATTGTTCGTTCTGCATCGTCGCCGCGACGGCCAGATGGAATTAGTGGAGATTCCCTAGGCGCGTATAAACTTTGGTTCGATCGATTCGCGGTCCGGAGTTCCCGGACCGCGAATTGTTTAGGCCGACGTTCTTCCGGCAGACCGTCACCGAAATGCCCGCACCTGGATGTTGGCTCCCGGAACCATCTTCATGTTGACTTTGCCGGTTCCGTTTCGCAGACTTTCAGTCGAACGGGATACCCGGTTTAGGGGATAGATATATCGACTGTTCAAGGCTACGATTCATAAGGAATATCCTGACAAAATTTAGTTTCAACGTCTGGTTCCTTGCATCGTTGAAACTGGGATCGACCACCAGGACTGCCAGGGCGTGCCGGGTGAAGTGGATTCCTGGAACAGAATTCGGCAAGTGAGGCGCTGCCTCTCTTGTCGAGACGAACCGGCAGGATTGAGAAACGCGGCAGCCGCCTTGAAAGATTGGGAACGTGAATCTGCCTGAAAATTCGGACTCCTCCCAGCAGCAAGAGATACTCGATCGTCTGCCGGTCCTCATTTTTCTGGAACGTGCGGGAAGGATTGTGTTTGCCAATGCTGAGGCGCGCGTCCTTCTCGGAATGGTGGAGAGCAAGTGGACGCCACGGCCGGTGGAGGAAGTCTTGTGGGGCCTTTTCCCTGGAACTGCCGAACCCCAGACTTTGCTCACCGGTTCGGCGAGCGGCAGCCCGTTTCATGCAACGATGGCGGTGGGCGGCGGCCGGCTGGTGCCGGTGGAGGGCACCTATTGCATCGTGAATGCGGAACTGCGTGAGGCGATCATTGTGGCGCAGCCCGGGGGCAGGGAACGGACTCCCAAGCCCCGATTGATGGAAGATGTACTGGCAAGCATCCCCGATGCGGTTGCAATTGTGCACGACTCGCATGTGCTCTACACCAATGCAGCTTTCACGCACATGTTCGGTTATGCCGCGGATGAAGTCAGCGGCGGCAACCTGCGCGATTTCATCGTTCCGGAGACGCGGCTGCACGAGAACAGCATGGTGGAGAAGGCGGTGGAAGCGTACGGCCGTGCTGCCTTGGAAACCGTGCGTGTGAATAAGGCTGGCGACTTTGTCGATGTCGCGATACGCGTCGGCCCTTTGCTGGTGGGTGGCAACAAGGCGGGACAGGTAGTCACTTATCGCGATATCGGGGATCGCAAGCAGGTGGAAGCCAAGCTGCAACATGACGCCATGCACGATGTCCTTACAGGTTTGCCGAACAGCGCCCTGTTTCAAGATCGCGTCACGCTGGCGCTTAGCCGCCGCAAACGGCGTCGCGACCAGGGATGCGGTGTGCTCTACCTCGACCTCGACAACCTGGAAAAGATCCACCAAACATTGGGTCATGCTGCGGGAGATATGTTGCTGGTGGCCTTGGCCGGCCGGCTCTCTTCAGAGTTGCGTCCACAGGACACGGCGGCGCGGATTGGCGGCGACGAATTCGCCATCCTGGTCGAGAACATCCTGACCGCATCGGATCTTGAAGTTATCGCGAACCGTGTGCTCTGCGCGTTGCAGAAGCCGTTCGAGATTCTCGGCTATCCTTTTGTCGCCGAAGCCAGCATTGGCGCGGCGATGGCGGGCGAGGAAGGCACAACTTCCGATTCGCTCCTGCGCGACGCGGATTTGGCTTTGTATCACGCCAAGCAAACGGGGGGACGGCGCTACGAGATTTTCGACCGGAACATGGTGGTGCAGATCGACAGCCTGCACGAACGGGAACGGGAACTGCGCCAGGCTCTCTCCAACCGAACGTTTGAATTCTGGTACGAGCCGATGTATCGGCTGGCGACGGGCCAACTGGAGGGCTTCGAATCCCTGCGGCGCTGGCGCCGCGCAGACGGGTCGATCGACGTGCTCAATGATCTGCTTCCGGCGGCGGAGGAAACTGGTCTGTCCGTCAGTATAGGACGCGAGACGCTGGAAGGTGTCTGCAGCCAGTTGCGCAACTGGGACGAATTGCTGCCCGGGAACCGGCTGACGTTGAGCGTAAACTTTACCCCCCGCCAGTTCTACCAGGAAAACATGGTGGAGGAACTCAAGAGGGTACTTGACTCAACCGGAGCCGAACCCTCCCGACTCATGATCGAAGTTTCAGAGACCACGGTGAACGACAAGCCCGATTGCGCACTGATCATTCTGCAACGAGTGGCGGATTGCGGCGTGCGCGTGGGGATGGACGATTTCGGTTCCGGCCTCGCCCCGCTCAATCACCTGGTAAGGCTGCCTCTCAATGTCGTGAAGATGGACCCGCTTCTCACCATTGCTGCCACCAAGATGGGGCGCCAACTGGCATTGGTCGAATCGTTGATTCATCTGGGAAAGTCAGCTGGCGTGCAACTCCTGGCTCAAGGCGTGGAGACACAGGAGCAACTCGACGCGCTGCGCCGGCTGGGATGCGAATTGGGGCAGGGACAACTGCTTTCCAAGGCGCTCGAACCTGCGCAGGCGCTGCGGATTGCAACAGAAGCCCATCGGTCCTTGCCGCCATTGGATTGATTATTCCTCCCGAGTCCAATCGTGGGGATTCAGTGTAGGATGAGCGCATGACGCCTTTCGAGCAAGCAGGCCGTGCCCCCTTGCGCAGCAATTCAGAGAAAGCATCGAGATCGGAACCACAGGGTAAAGAACTGGTGATCCTTACCGGTATCTCCGGTGCCGGCAAAGCGAGCGCATTGCGAGCCTTCGAGGACCTTGGTTTTCACGCGGTCGACAATCTGCCCCTGGAACTGCTGCCCGACTTCGCGGTTCTTGTGGGCAAGTCGACAGAGATCGAGAGTGCGGCCATCGTGGTTGATATTCGCGAGGGGCAGACACTCGATCGGCTTCCGGAAATCTTGAAAGGCGTGCGCACGCTTCTGCAAACCAGCGTGGTTTTTCTGGACGCGAAAGATGATGTGCTGGTCAGGCGATATTCTGAAACGCGGCGGCCTCATCCGTTGAGCCGCTGGGAAACCGTCTCGCGGTCGATCGTCGAAGAGCGGCAGCTGCTCGACCCCATCCGCAATGTGGCCGATACCCTGATTGATACCTCAAACTTCAACGTACACGAGTTGCGTGCGCACATTCAGGCGCGCTACAGCCATGACGACAAGAGCAAGCACCTGCTGGTTTCTTGCCTCAGCTTCGGATTCAAAAACGGCGTGCCGCTCGATGCGGATATGGTCTTTGATGTTCGATTCCTTCCTAATCCTCATTTCGTTCCGGAGTTTCGCAATAAGACCGGCAAGGATCCAAAGGTAGCGGAGTTTGTGCGCAGCTTTCCCCAGACCCAGGAATTTCTCGGCCGCGTGACAGACCTGATGCTTTATCTCCTGCCGCACTATATCCAAGAGGGCAAGAGCTATTTGACCGTCGCGTTCGGTTGCACCGGGGGCCAGCATCGCAGCGTGATGATGGCCGAGGAGCTGTCGGAGCGATTGAAGGAAGCGGGATACCACGTTAAGGCTCTGCACCGCGACATGCCGCGCTCCGGCTGACCTACCAGCTCTTCTTGATAATGGTGTCGATGGCGAAGCCTCCATTTGGGTCGCGGGTTGCGCTGACGGCGACGCGCGGCGAAACCTGGTACTGCCCCTGGATCACCTGGCTCTGCGTCGAGGCTACGTTGCTGGAGAAAGTTACAAACAGATTTCCAGTGACACGCTGCTGAATGGTGATATTGGCTCCGGGCGGTCCTTGCGAAGTGCCATTTGCGAGCACGGGATTGATGGACAGTTGCGAAATGCCCGCGATCTTCGACACCCGGCTCGTAACCTGGCTCGACACCTGCGATGCGACCAGCGACTCGGCTGCTTGATTGGTTGAAGTAGTCTGCGAGTTGACGGCGCTGGCCTCGGTGGTTTGTCCGAAGGCCAGCAGGTTGATGATGTCAGCCTGCGGCAGAGACGGATCGGAGCTGTACTGTGTCTGCAGCTGGTCGACCGGGCCGCGGAAGCGCAGTCCGATGTTGTATTGCTGAATGTTGGTGGCCAGATCGAGATTGACAACCGGCTGCGTCTCGGATGGATTCACAAATTGCACTGTGCCTCCATTCAACACAAAGCGTTCGCCATTGATGATGAGGTCGCCATTGTTCAGGATGACGCGGCCGAGGATCACTGGGTCGGCGGCGGTTCCGCGCACCTGGAGATTCGCGGAGCCATTGACGCTGAGAGTCCGGCTCACCAGGTTGACATTGTTGCTGGAACGAACGGCAAGGTTGAGCGCGATGTTTTGGGCGAATCCGCGTGATGGCGGCGCCGCAACGCCGGAAAACTGGCTGATGAAGCTGGAAAGATCGAATGCTTGCGTAAACGAGAGATCTCCGATATCTACCGATCCACCGAGGTTGGCGTTGTCGGTAGTGCCGCTGAACCGCATGTTGGCGTCGACGCTTTCGCGCATGCCTTGCGGATAGAGGATGCGAATCCCTTTTGCGGCCAGACCCAGGTCGAATTGAATGTTGGGCCGGTAAGCGATGCCTCCTTGTGCGGTAACGGTGCCGCCGCCAACCGTACCCTCAAATTTGCTGATGTTGATGCGATTGCTTGTGAGGGTCAGCACTCCGTTGCCGTGTTGTAAGCCGACCGGTAAATCCCCCGATGCATAGTTAGCGTCGACGATATCGATCTCACCGCCAAGGTTGGGCGCTGTGCCGTTGGAGTTGATGTTGAACTTGAGTTGCCCTGAGCTGCGTACGTCCGGGTCGAACAACTGGGCCAACTGCAGATTGACGGTTCCCTGCAGCAGCAGCGACATCGGAGCGTTGCCGGCAACGGGGATGGACCCTTGGAATTCCAGATTGGTTTCAGTGCCGCGAATGGCGCTGCGTTGTATGTTCACGATGTTGTTCTTGAAATCGACGTGAATCGGCTCCGCCGCGGCGAGCTGGATGTTGTTGTTATAGGAGGCCCGAAGATAAGGTACGGTTACATGCGCTTCGAGAAGATTCTTGTTCTTGAATGGGCCATGCAGTGTGGCGTGGACTTCAGTCTCGCCCGTGATTGATGCGGCCTGCTCGGGGGAGTAGACAGCAAGTAGCGGCTGCAGCGGAATGCCCTGCGTGTCGAGCGTCGCGTCGGCAGCGTAATCGCCGGTTAGTTCGACCCGCGCTTTGGCTTGGATCGAGGTATGAACGGCGGAGGATGACAGCGTCGCATTGGCCACGTGATTGGCCATATTCATCTGCAGATTGATGGATTCAATGGTCTGCTTCTCGACTACAAGTGAGGGAATTTGAATCGTCGCATTCAATTGCGGATTGTCGAAGGTGCCTTGCCCGTTCGCGTTCACGGAGACTACGCCGGTCGCGTCGATTTTTCTTGCCTTAAGGTTTTGCACCTGGTCAAGGCGGATGCCGGTGGAGGAAAGCTGCGCGGTATAACTCTTTTCCCTGGGCCGAACACTTACCTTGCCTTGCAGACTGCCGGCAGGCAATTGGACTGATAAGTTCGCATGCGCTTCATCGCCGGTCCCATCGAAGTCAATGTTGACTGCGTTCAACGGCTCCTGATACGCCGTAACCTTCGTCAAGGCAACGTTGCCGCTTCCTATGGGATTAAGTTCGGTGCCATGCAGAGTAACATGCGTGGTAAGTGTGCCGGTAACCGGAATTTGCTGGCCGGCTAACTTGGTAAGTTCCGCGATGTCCATCTGCGATGCATCGAGCTGAACCTGGATGGGGCTGGTGTGGGTGAACGCCCATTTGGTCAGGCCGGCCCTTGCATTGAACGTGACGCGGCCGCGTGACTCCGGTTCCAGATCGCCATTCTGCAGGCTTGCCATCGACGGGCTGGCGTCTACATTAGTGCGGAATACTTTCCAGTCGGAGCCGTTCACATGCAGATTCTGCGCGGAAAGCTGGCCGGTGAGGTGCGGCGCCGTTGTCGACCCTTGCACTGTACCTTGAAATGAAGCGGCGCCGGAGAGATCGAGAGGTTGCGCCGGACTGCCAGGCTTGGGCGTCGCGAAGAGGTTGGCAATGGTCGCTATCTCACGCAGGTCGTTGGCCTGCAGGCGGAGAGCGAGACTGGAATGCTTACTCACCACGCCGTTCATGGTGAGGCTGGTCTGAGGCGTGTGCAGATAGCTCTGTGTGAGTGCCAGCTGCTGTGTCGCACCCGTGTACGTGGCATGAATGGCACTGTCGATGGGAATGACCGAGGGGCCGCTCGCTCCCGCGGGGGCGGCCGCGGGAGTGCCCGCGGCTTTGCCGTTGATGGTGGCGTCGGCCTTTGCGATCAGGTCGTCGAAGGACTTGCCCCAAGTCGCCTTGGCGTCCGCGTTGAGCACGCCGTTCAGCGCCACGTTGCCGGCGGTGGACGACGGTCCGAGCAGGCGCCGTGCTTCGGATAACGAAATGCCTCGCACCGATGCGGTGGCGTCGGAGCGAGGATTGTTGCCTGCCACACTTTTCATCGTGCCTTGTGCAGTAACTTGTCCACCCAGGAGGCTGGCGCGAAAATCATGCAAGGTAACATCGCCGTTAGTCAACGAGTAATGGCCGGCGATGTTATCGACGGCGGCGTGGACGGACGTCGTCTTGACGAGAAGCTGCCGGCTGCTGATATCTCCGTTAACGACCAGTTCTTCAATCATGGAATGATTCGGCACCGCTTGGTATTGCGCGGAACCAGTAGCGCGAACCAATCCGGCTGGAATCGCGGGATTGTTGAGGAGCTTCGCGAGCTGCTCGCCGTCGAGAGTGACATCGTATCCGGCTTGTACGGAGGGATTGCTGTAGTTCGTAGCGGTTGCCGATAAAACGATCTGGGTGGCGCCGCTCGTGATCTTCGCGGGAGATAAGTGGAAAGTCGTCGGAGTGGCGTCGAATTGTGCGTCCAGATTGTGAGTAAAGGGCTTGAATGTGCCGTAAACGAGGCGGCCATCCGCGTAAGCGAGCTTCCCGGAGTACTGCTTCATGGACGCAACGAACGCCGCATGGAAATCTACATTATGCAAGTCAGCGGAAAGTGCGCTCGGCTGATCGTTGTAGAAAACCTCGCCGCCATCCAGGACCGCATGGCGGATACCCAGGTCGAAGACGGTGGTGTTGTTACTGCTGTTCCCACTGCTCTTGATGGTGGGGATGTTGGAGCGGCCATCTTTGTCGACGAACACCTGGACCACCGGATGATCGATGCGCACGCCGTCGAGATACCACTTGCGTTGCAGAACGGATACGATGCGTACGCCCGCTTCCGCGTGCTGGACCTGGAGAAGCGGCGGATTCGAATATGGGCTGGCGCCATCAACCGTAACGCCGTATAGATCGAGGCTCAACGTCGAAAGGTGCAGGGCGAAGTTCTGTAACTGCACGCGAACACCGAGGCTTTCGGAGGCCTGTTCCCTGACGGTTTTCAAAAGGTAATTATGGAAGCTGGTGCTGTTGAGCAGGATCGCAACGACCAAAGCGGACAGCAGAAGGAACGCAGTTGATATTCCATAGAACCACGTAGCGATGCGAACCAGCTTATGTCGCGTGGCTCTCGGCGCAGGTTCGGAAGGATGATCATCGTCACGGTTCGGAACGGATGCGGGCATGTTGTCCCTCCTTAGAAAGCCTGGCCGATGCTGATGAAGTACTGTGTCGAACTTACGCCTTGCACCTGGTTGTTTATGTTGTAACCAAGGTCGACGCGTACCGGGCCCACGGGTGTTGCATAGCGCAGACCGAGGCCCACGTTATTGGCATAAAGGGATGTGAACCGGTGGAAGCCTACCAGCGGGAATACATTGCCGCCGTCATAAAAAGTGACCAGGCCGAGGCCCTTTTTGATCGGCAGCGGAATACGAGCCTCGGAATTGATGATAAGCAGTTCATTGCCGCCTGCAGGAACGTTGATCTCGTCGTTGCTGCAGGTAGTGGCGCCGTTTGGGCAAATAAGAACTTTTCGTTGCGGACCGGCGCCATCGAGGGGAAACCCGCGCAGCGAGTTGCCCCCACCGGTGAAGAAGGCTTCACTCAAGGGTACGCGGCTGTTGGCATAAGGCTGGGCCAAACCGATTCGAACGCTATTGGCCCACACGATGTTATGAAATGTCTGCTTGTAATACGCGGCCTGCGCGTTAACCTTGGCGAAGTTTACGCTGGAGCCGAGCTTGGTGGTATTGAAGTCGAGTTCGAGCGACTGCAGAACGCCTTTGTGTTCATCGAGCACGTTGTCGCGCGTGTCGCGGGTCAGGTTCGCCGCCAGTGTCGAGAGACGCACGTTGCGATCTGCCTGCGGGACGAGAGCATCGATCAGCACGCGCGTAAGATTGGTCTGGCTGAATTGATAGCGAAGAAAAAGAGTCTTCTTCTGGGCCTTGTCGAGAAACCGCTGAAGCTGGAAGCCACCGAGTTCCTGCTGTGAAGAGAAGATGGGATTCTCTTCGTTATGTTCGGCAGAGAAGGATGTGGTCGCTCTCCAGTGCGACCAGCGAAAGTTGGGATCGATGTAATAGAACGCGCCGCGCTGGTCGAGCCTTCCGCCAAATCCGGTCACCGAGATCGACTCTCCCTTGCCGCGGAAGTTATTGCGCGTATATTGAACCGTTCCGCGGGGCCCGTAGAAAGTAACCTGGCTGGTCGAGAAGTTGGAAGGCAGGCCAACGGGCGGCAGGTTGGGCAGCGCCACTGTCCCGCTGGGAATGCTGCCACCGCGATTAATCACTTCAAATCCGAAACCATAAGTGAAGTCATTCTTCCTGGCTTCATGCACCTTGATCAGCACATCTTCCTGGGTCTGCGTAGTTACCTGGCGCTTGGGATCCACCTCGGCCCAGTCGAAGACGCCGGTGTGATCGTACAGCTTACTGCCCGCGGTCAATAGTTCGGTCTCAGTCAGCGGCGTACCCGGCTTGATGTCCGATACGTCTTCATCGATCAGCCGTTGGCGGGTCTGATCGCGTCCCAGGGTCAGCACTTCCCCGGTGTTCACCTTGGGCCCTTCATAGATGTGGTAGACAACCTCGATATGGTGTGGGTCGCTTTTCGAAACTTCCGTGGCTGTCTCGCGAAAACTCGAAGTGAGATAGCCGGCCTTCAAATAGTTGGCGACGATGTTAGTCCGGTCCTGCTGGACATGCGATTGCGAATAAGGCTGGCCCACCGCCAGCTTCAATCCGTTGGGAGCGTATTGAGAAGCGGGGAAGGTATCGGCTCCTTCCACTTTGAGCGAACTGACAATGTCGCGCGGTCCCTCGGTCACACGGAAAGAAACACTAATATCCCCGCCCCGATTGGTCACCGAAGGGACGACGGCCACGTCGCTGAATCCCTCCGACTGGTAAACAGCTTTGAGGTTGTTCACGCTCTTGCGCATCAGTTGGTCGCTGAATTTCCCGGCAGAAAAAAGGTGCTTTTCTTCGACGGCGAGCTGTGGGGAGAGCTCGGAGTCGCGGACCAGCTTATTGCCGGACACTTTGACGTCGGCAACTTTATGCTTCTTTTCTTTGGTAATGCGGTAAACGATCGCGTCGTGATTCTTGGCCGTTTCGAGATGAGCATCTACCTTGACGTCAAAGAAGCCCTTGCCCTGAAAATAAGAGGCAAGGGCTGCGCGGCCTTCTTCGACAGATTCGTCATCGACGCCGACCCCCTGATAGACGGGGAGGATCGCCTTGCGTGTCCAACCGAAGATATGCGCTCCCTGAATGTCGACGCGAATATTCGGACCCGGAACGATATTGAAATGAATGTCGGCGCGATTCGTGTCGGCATGGTACTCGGCCCCGGCGAGTTTCACCTCCGCGCCCAGCAATCCCTGTTTGGCCATTTCGGTTTGCAGATACTGCGTCGCTTTGGTGAGGGTGGAGCGATGGTAGGCCTTGCCGGGGCGGATGGCGACGGTGCGGGCCCGCGCAATGATGGTCTTGAGTTTATGTTCCAGGTATTCCTGTTCAGCGGCGGGAATGCCTACGAAATCAAGGTTGCCGAACTTGGCCCGGCGGCCGAGCGTAACTGGAAAGTTGATGTTCGCGAGTCCGTGCGGGGCGTCCACTTTGACTTCGGAGCGGACCTCGGCCTGGAAAAATCCCTGTTGCCGCACAAAATCAAGCAGGCTTTGCCGGTCGCGTTCGACCTCCGCGGCATTGAACGGAGTCTGGATGGGGTAGTTCGCTACCTGAACCAGGCGTGAGTAAGTAAACTGTTCCGCTCCGGGAAACTGAAAGACGCCGAAATAGATGGCTGGCTCAAGGATGAAGAGCACACGCACTCCATCGGCTTCCGGGTCTACCTGGATCCTTACCCCGTCGAATTTACCGGCGGCCTTGATAGCGTCCGCGGACTGATTGACCCTTTCGTTGGAAAAAGGGTCACCGGCCTTCTGCACAAACTGCGCGGCAAAGGCGGAGGCATCCAAATCAGGCCGGCCCGCGATTTCAATGGAGGAGACCTTTTGTCCTTCGTAGGAAGAGAGCATTCCCGGAGGTGGCACTGCTGCCTTTTGCGCTTCCGCGCCGGCCTCATGCTTGTCCTGGGAATGGGCCGGGTTCGCCAGGAAGAGTAAACACCCCAGCACCACAGCGCCAATCAATCCAGGCGCGCTGAAGTTTTTGTTCGGACTCACGCCGATCCTCCCGGCATCCGAGATGGGGAAAAATCTACAAGCTTTTTGGAAAGCCACTTTCGCTGTGATGCGCCCCGATGTATGGGGGTTGACCAACCTCCGCAGGGAGAACCGGTTAGAACCCTTCCCCTTGAATTGCAAAAGGCTTTTTTTCACGAGGCCACCATTACCTATTCCCTGCATCCATCTCCCCATGTGAGCAAGTAAGCTTTTAGGAGGTGGCCATGCCAGCCGCCGGACCCAGTCTCGATCTTCGCTACAGCCACAACGAACGCCGCATTTGGGACTACGTATCCCATTCCCCACTTCGCTCCCTCTGGAATCTACAAGGCGTCCCCGTGACGGTGGTGGCCAGGCGAGCCTGGAAATCGATCATGGAAGACCGCATCTTCGGTCATGCCGCGGAACTGGGGTTCTACTTCTTGTTTGCCCTGTTTCCAACACTGTTCAGTGCCAGTTCAATCCTGGGACTAGCCGCCCGATCGGCGACCAAGATCTACGACCGTCTGCTCGACTACCTCGCCCTGGTCATTCCCACCTCGGCCCTGGGAACCGTGTTGCATACCTTTAACGAAACCACGTCCGCCTCCACGTCCGGAAAGGTCACGTTTGGGCTGTTGGCGGCGCTGTGGTCGGCGTCCGTGGGAATCTCCGCAACACAGGACACCCTGAACGCAGTCTACAAGGTGCAGGAAACACGCTCGTTCATCAAGGCCCGCCTCTATGCCATCGGCCTGACGATCATGCTTACCGCGATCATCTCGCTTTGTCTCGGTTCCATGTTTGCCGGGGATTTCTTCGCCGCAGTCGCCCGCCATCGCATCCCCGACCAATACGTGGCGATGGTCGCCATCGCCATCATCCGGGTGGCCGGGTGGCTGATTGCGACCGCGCTTCTGGCGTTGTCATTTGCAGTGGTGTACTACTGGGCACCGAATCTGAAGTGCCGCTGCTGGCATTGGCTCACCCCCGGCGGCGCCATCGGGATTCTGGGCTGGCTGGTGGCCTCGTTAGGCCTACGCGTCTATCTGCATTTCTTCAACAGCTATTCGGTCACCTACGGATCGCTAGGAGCAGTCATCATCCTGCTGACCTGGTTTTATCTCACCGGCCTCATGCTGCTGACGGGCGCCGAAATCAATAGCGAAATCGAGGCTGCCGCCGCGGAGACCCGGGTCAAAGAATTGTCCCCGGCGGCTACCGGACTGCGTGTTGTCGAACGGACGACCTCGGTGCCTGCCGCTGACCCGGGTTCAACGACACCCGCGCCAGCACTCCGCCCCACCGGATCGACGTCCACCCTACCCATCAAGCGAATCCCGGAATAGCAAGTTCCTCTCAATTCGGGGGCGCCTGACGGCAGGGCGGCCTTTTCGACGCGCATCTTCAATCCGCCGGTGCTTCTTTCCATCCCATCCACAAGGGTGCCCGCTGTTTGAACTGACATGGAACGGAAGTTCGGCGCGTCTTTCTTTCGATTAAAAAGTAAAGCTTCCGGCAAGTCGGACGCCGCGGGTTCCGGGGCCGTTCCTGAAGTTCGTTCCAAGGCCCTCATCTGCAACTATTTCACCGCCTCGGACGTCACACAGGAAGTGCCTGAAAATGCGGACTTTCCGTACCAGATTGCCAAGGCACTCTGAAGTCTGAATTTGTTCATGCGGGCGGGTGTGGAATGACCGATGTCGCCGTAGTATAGAACTAGTCGCTTCGGATACTCTGCAACAAATCCATGGGAGCGCCGGCTCCTTCGAATTCACGAAATTTTGCACGACACTACAAGAGAAAAAATGGATCAACCATCATCTGCTTCGCACGTCACTCCGGCGAGCCAGTCTGCCGGAGATTCGCCCGTCCCCGCAAAAAGGCGCCGCCATCGCTGGGTCTGGGTCGTTGTTTTGCTCCTCTTCGGTCTCTTGTTTTATTGGGTCATTCAGCACCAGCAAAAGAGCCAGGCCGCCATCGGGGGCGGGCGCCGCGCCATGGGCGGCGTGGTTCCCGTAACCACCGCGACCGCACACAGTGGCAACATGGGCTTGTATCAGGATGCCATCGGAACGGTGACCCCGCTCTACACTGACTCCATTACGGCGCAGGTCACGGGCGTTGTGACTGCAGTCCATTTCCGCGAAGGCCAGATGGTCCATAAAGGCGATCCGCTGATCGATATCGATGCGCGGCCCTACGGGGCTACGTTGGCCCAGGCCCAGGGCGCTCTGGAGCGCGATCAAAATCTGCTGGCCCAGGCCGAGATGGATTCCGAACGCTACAAGGTGGCGTGGACAAAAAATGCCATTCCGCGCCAGACCCTGGAAGACCAGGAGAAGCTGGTGCTGCAAGACAAGGGCACCGTCAAGAACGACGAAGGCACGGTGCAGTATGACCAGGTGCAGGTCAGTTACTGCCACATCACTTCGCCCATCTCCGGCCGGGTCGGCCTTCGCCTCGTCGATCCCGGCAATCTTGTCACCGCAAACTCCACCACGACTCTGGTGGTGGTGGCCCAATTGCAGCCGATCACCGTCGTGTTTACCCTGCCGGAAGATGCATTACCCCAGGTGCTGAAACAGACTCACGGCCGCCAGCAGTTGAAAGTAGAAGCGCTCGATCGCGCCCAGCAGGGCCACCTTGCCACCGGCAAACTCACATCCATTGATAACCAGATCGATACCACCACCGGCACGGTTAAGCTGCGCGCTGAGTTCGACAATCGCGACGGGTCGCTGTTTCCCAATCAATTTGTCAATACGCGGTTGCTGGTGAAGACTCTTGAAAACCAGACTTTGATTCCCTCCTCGGCCATTCAGCACAACGGGAACCAGGATTTCGTCTATGTGATTCAGGACGACAAGGCCACCATGAAGACGGTCAAGGCAGGGAATTCCGATCGGGGCGAAACCGCGGTGCAGGGAATCAATCCCGGCGACGTTGTCGCCAACAGCAGCTTTGAAAAGCTGCAGAATGGCTCCCAGATCAGCATCTCCAAGATCAGGCTCCCCGCTACCTCAGGCGACACCACCGGGAGTCCCGCGCAATGAACCCGTCTCGCCCATTCATCTTGCGGCCGGTGGCGACCGCGCTGCTGATGGCCGCTATCCTGCTGGTGGGCATCGTGGCCTTTCTGCAACTGCCCGTCTCCGCATTGCCCGAGGTCGACTATCCCACCATCCAGGTCGTGACCTTCTACCCCGGCGCCAGCCCGGACGTCATGGCCACCACGGTTACGGCCCCTCTGGAACGGCAGTTTGGCGAGATGCAGGGCCTCAGCCAGATGACCTCCACCAGCGCCGGTGGTGTTTCGGTCATCGTGCTCCAGTTCAACCTGACCCTCAGTCTGGATGTGGCCGAGGAAGAGGTTCAGGCTTCCATCAATGGCGGCCAGACTTTCCTGCCCTCCGACCTCCCCACGCCTCCGGTTTACAACAAGACCAATCCTGCCGACGCGCCGGTGCTGACGCTGGCCGTTTCGTCGGATACCATGCCGCTCTCGCAGGTCGAGGATCTCGTCGATACACGCCTGGCTCCGCGTATTTCGCAGTTGAGCGGCGTAGGCCTGGTGAGCATCAGCGGTGGTCAGAAGCCGGCCGTGCGCATTCAGGTGAATCCGGTCGCCCTCTCGGCAAAAGGTCTGAACATGGAGGACGTGCGCACGGCCCTGACCTCGGCCAGCGTGAACTCCGCAAAAGGCAACTTTGACGGGCCCCGTCAGGACTACCAGATCGACGCCAACGACCAGATCAATGACGCCGAAGGTTATAAAAACGTCGTCATCTCCTACAGCAACGGCGCACCGGTTTTTGTGAGGGATGTCGCCAACGTCGTGAACGGCGTTGAGAACACAAGGCAGGCTGCGTGGATGAATCAGACCCCCGCGGTCATTCTCAACATCCAGCGCCAGCCGGGGGCAAACACCATCACCGTGGTGAAGCGGATCCAGCAGATCCTTCCCCAGCTCAAAGCCAATCTTCCCGCCTCCATCAAAGTCACGACCCTGACCGACATGACCACCAGTATTCAGTCCTCGGTCAACGACGTGGAGTTCGAGTTGATGCTGACCATCGGCCTGGTGGTCATGGTCATATTCCTCTTTCTGCGTAATTTGTCTGCCACCATCATTCCCAGCGTGGCCGTGCCCCTGTCGCTCATCGGCACCTTCGCGGTGATGTACATGCTGGGGTATAGCCTCGACAACCTCTCCCTGATGGCCCTCACCATCTCCACCGGTTTCGTCGTCGACGACGCCATCGTGATGATCGAGAACATTTCGCGCTATCTCGAAGAGGGGATGCCGCCCATGAAAGCGGCGCTCACCGGCGCGGGACAAATCGGATTCACCATCGTTTCACTCACGGTATCTTTGATTGCCGTGCTGATACCCCTGCTGTTCATGGGCGACGTCGTCGGCCGCCTCTTTCGCGAGTTCGCCGTCACCCTGGCAGTCACCATCATCCTTTCTGCGGTCGTCTCGCTCACGCTGACGCCCATGATGTGTGCGCGCATCCTGCGCCATAATCCCGAGAACCAGCAGACTCGTTTCTACCGCGTCTCCGAGAACATGTTCAACCGCATGATCGCTTTCTACGGCCGCACGCTGAAGGTGGTGCTGCGTTACCAGACGATCACCCTGCTGGTTGCCCTCGGAACCCTGATCCTCACCGTGGTGCTCTACATTCTCATCCCCAAGGGCTTCTTTCCCGTACAGGACACGGGCGTGATTCAGGGCATTTCGCAAGCGTCGCAGTCCATCTCCTACGCGGACATGTCGACCAAGCAGCAGGAACTCGCCCGCATTATTCTTCAGGATCCCGCGGTCGAAAGCCTCTCGTCCTTCATTGGCGCCGACGGCTTGAACACCACCATGAACAGCGGGCGTATCTCGATCAATTTGAAACCCCTCGACGAGCGCCACATGAGCGCTGCCGACGTGATCCGCCGCCTGCAAACAAACCTCACCCAGGTTTCTGGCATGCACTTGTACATGCAGCCGGTTCAGGACATCACGGTTGACGACCGCGTCAGCCGTACGCAGTATCAGTACACGCTCGAAGATCCTGACATCAACGAACTCAACGAGTGGACCAATAAGTTTGTCACCGAGTTGAAGAAACTGCCGGAACTCGAAGATGTGGCCACCGATCAGCAGACTGGCGGCCGCGCGATCTCGCTGGTTATTGACCGGGTGACAGCGTCGCGCCTCGGCATCGCGCCTACCACGATCGACAACACGTTGTACGATGCCTACGGCCAGCGCGAAATCAATACCATGTACACGCAGTTGAACCAGTATCACGTGGTGCTTGAGACGGCGCCGGAGTGGCAGCAGAATCCCGGCAACCTCGGCTCGTTGTACATCCAGGCCAGCGCATCCTCGGGAGCGACGGGCGCCGGCGCGGCCACTTCGTTTTCTTCCTCCGCATCAGCCGCCGCGGGTTCAAACGCGCTGACAACCGCGGTTCGCTACACGCCAAGTTCGAATGTGCTGGGCGCGCCGACCAGTGTCCTGGCGGGAACCACATCGACTTCCGGCTCCTCCGCCAGTGGCGGAACCACTTCGGGCACGACTCCGAACACATCCATTCTGGCGACCGGTGCCAAGTCGATTCCGTTGAGCGCGTTTACCCACGCCTCGGCCGTCTCCGAACCCCTCGCGATCACCCATCAGGGGCAGTTTCCAGCGGTTACCGTTTCATTCAACCTCTCGCCCAATGCATCGCTCGGTACCGCGATCACCGACATCGACAACGTTGCCAGGCACATGAGCTTTCCCGCCAGCGTTCAAGCCGACTTCCAGGGCACCGCGGCCTCTTTCCATAACTCGCTCTCCAACGAAGCGGTGCTGATTCTCGCGGCGCTGGTCACCGTCTACATCGTGTTGGGCGTGTTGTATGAGAGCTTCATCCACCCCATCACCATTCTGTCCACGTTGCCCTCGGCCGGTGTGGGAGCATTGCTGGCCCTCATGCTTTTTGGCCAGGACCTCAGCGTCGTCGCCATCATCGGCATTATTTTGCTCATCGGTATTGTGAAGAAAAACGGCATTATGATTGTCGATTTCGCGCTCGAGTCAGAGCGCGAACACGGCAAGTCCTCGACCGATGCAATCTATGAAGCCAGCCTGCTGCGCTTCCGCCCCATCATGATGACAACCATGGCGGCGCTGCTCGGCGGCATCCCGCTGGCTGTCGGTACCGGCCTGGGCTCGGAGTTGCGTCGTCCCCTCGGCATTGCCATGGTGGGCGGCTTGCTGCTCAGCCAGATTCTCACCCTCTACACCACTCCCGTCATCTATATCTTCTTTGACACCCTGGGCCAGCGCATTACCGGCCGCAGGCCCTCGCATAATGCCCCGAGGAATCAGCAGCCTGGAGAACAGCCTGTATGAGTCTCTCGTCTCCATTTATCCGGCGGCCGGTCGCCACCACGCTGCTCACCATCGCAGTGGCGATCGCGGGTGCCATTGCCTTCACGGTGCTGCCCGTGTCGCCGCTGCCGCAAGTCGATTTCCCCACCATCAACGTCAGCGCCAGCCTCCCCGGCGCCAGCGCCCAGATTATGGCGGCGTCTGTAGCCACGCCCCTGGAGCGTCAGTTCAGCCACATCGCCGGCATCACCGAGATGACTTCCTCCAGTTCGCTGGGCTCGACCGGCGTAACGCTGCAGTTCGACCTCAGCCGCAACATTGATGGCGCCGCCCGCGACGTGCAGGCGGCCATCAACGCGGCACGCACCTATCTGCCCACCAACCTTCCTTCGAACCCTTCGTATCGCAAAGTCAATCCCGCTGACGCGCCCATCATGATCCTGGGCCTCACCTCAACGAAGTATGACGTCACCAAGATCTACGATCTCGCCTCCACCATCCTCGAACAGAAGCTCTCCCAGATTCAGGGAGTGGGCCAGGTCTTCGTCGGCGGCGGCGCTACACCCTCGGTCCGGGTCGAAGTCGACCCCAAAAAACTTGAAAGTTTCGGCCTGACTCTCGGCAGTGTCCAGTCAACCCTCAGCCTTCAGAATTCCCATGAGCCGCGCGGGCAGCTCGCTGACGGAACCACCACCGCCGATATCATCACCAACGATCAGATCGCCGAGGCCGAACTCTACAAGCCCCTGGTCATCGGCTATCATCGCGGGGCCGCCGTGCGCCTTGTCGACGTGGCCGATGTAATCGACTCCACGCAGAACATCCGTACCGCTGGCTACATGGACGGCACCCGCGCCGTCTTCATCATTATTTTTCGCCAGCCGGGCGCCAACATCATTGACACTGTCGATCGCATCCAGGCCCAATTGCCGTTCCTCAAAGCGGTTATGCCCCAGGGCATTGAGACCACAACCGTCATGGATCGCACCACCACCATTCGCGCCTCGGTCCGCGATGTCGAGCGAACCCTCATCGGATCCATCGTCCTCGTAGTGCTGGTGGTCTTCCTCTTTCTCCGCAGCCCCCGCGCCACGCTCATTCCCAGCGTCGCGGTGCCCGTGTCGCTCATCGGCACATTCGCCGTGATGTACCTGCTGGGCTACACGCTTGACAACCTGTCCCTGATGGCCCTCACCGTCGCCACGGGCTTCGTAGTCGACGATGCCATCGTGGTCATGGAGAACATCACTCGCCATCTTGAGGCGGGCATGGAGCCGCTGGCCGCGTCGCTCCTGGGCGCGAAGGAAATTGGCTTCACCGTCTTCTCCATCAGCATGTCGCTGATCGCTGTCTTCATCCCCATCCTCATGATGGGTGGAATCGTCGGCCGCCTGTTCCGTGAATTCGCTGTCGTCCTGTCCACCGCCATCATCGTCTCCATGGTCATTTCCCTGACCACCACCCCCACCATGTGCGCCCACCTCCTCAGGGCGCACAAGGAGAATGAGCAGCACAACTTTTTCTATCGCTATAGCGAGAGATTCTTCGACGGCATGGTCAACATCTACCGCCACTCCCTCGCCTGGGTGATGGATAATCCGGCGCTTACCCTGATCGTGCTTGCTCTCACCATCGCGCTGAACCTGGTCGTGATCGTCAGAATTCCCAAAGGATTTTTCCCGCAGCAGGATACGGGCGCGATCGTGGGCGGTGTTCAGGGCCCTCAGGATGCATCGTTCCCGTTCATGAATTTCTCCATGCAGCAGTTGGTCGGCATCATCAAGGCTGATCCGGCAGTGGCGCATGTGAATGCTTATACGGGCGGCCAAGGTTCAAGCAATGGCGGCTTCATCTACATCGCTCTCAAGCCGCTGGGCAAGGGGCGAAAATCATCCGCGGCCGATATCATCAACCGCTTGCGCCCGAAGATGAGTCACTTGCCGGTTGCATCGGCGTTTCTTCAGGCAGCGCAGGATCTGCGCATTGGCGGACGCGGCGGCAACGCGATGTATCAATACACAATTCAGACCGAGAGCATTCCCGACCTGGCCCACTGGGGCCCGGTGCTGATGCAGAACATGCGCAAGCTGCCCGGATTGCAGGACGTGAACAGCGATCAACAAAACGGCGGGCTCCAGGAGATGCTTACCTACGACCGCGTCACCGCTGCACGACTCGGTCAGACTTCGCAGTCGCTCGATCGCGCTCTTTACAGCGCCTTCGGCCAATCGGAAGTATCGGTTATTTATACCCAGCTCAACCAGTACTACGTGGTGATGGAAGTTGCGCCGCAATACTGGCAGGATCCGTCGGGATTGAACAACATTTACTTCACCCCCACCGCCAACTCGACGCGCGCCGGAATGAATACCGTCACGCCTTTGTTGAGCACCATGAAGCCGAAGACCGGAACGACCCCGCTGCAGGTGAATCATACCGGGCTCTTCCCGTCGGTCACCGTCTCCTTCAATCTGGCCAATGGTGTCTCGCTGAGCGACGCCACGCGCGAGATTACCGAGATGGAGGCGGGCCTGGGAATGCCGGCCACGGTGCACGGATTTTTCGCGGGCACAGCCCAGGCTTATCAGGATTCGCTGGCCACGGAAAAATACCTCGTCATCACGGCACTGCTGGCTGTCTATATCGTGCTTGGCATTTTGTATGAGAGCCTTGCCCATCCGCTGACCATCATTTCCACCCTGCCTTCTGCGAGCGTCGGCGCCATGATCGCGCTCATGCTGTTCAGCATCGATCTGAATGTCATCTCCATCATCGGCATCATCCTTTTAATCGGAATCGTGAAGAAAAACGCCATCATGATGATCGACTTCGCACTGATGGCCGAACGACAGAACGGCTTGAATACGCGCGATGCCATCTTCGAGGCCTGCATGCTCCGCTTCCGTCCCATCATGATGACGACCATGGCTGCGATCTGCGGTGCGCTGCCGCTGGCATTTGGAACCGGCACCGGCGCCGAACTGCGCCGTCCGCTGGGAATCACCATTGTAGGTGGCTTGCTCCTTAGCCAGTTGCTTACCCTCTACACCACCCCGGTGGTCTATCTGACGATGGATCGCCTGCGGCTTCGCGTTCTAGGCAGATCGCACGACACCCTGCCTCAGGAGGCAGCGGAGACTGCGTCGTAAAAATGAGAGAGATCATGAAGTTCGAAGCACAGAAATCGAAATCGATTGCAATCGCGGCGAGCCTGTTCCTGATGGCTATCCTCGGCGGCTGCCGGGTAGGACCGCCTTATCATCCCCCCGCTCCCAACACCGTTACGGCTCCCAACTACAAGGAGTCCACCGTCAACTTCCACGATCAGGATGGATGGAAAGTGGCGAGTCCGCAGGATGCAATGATTCGCGGCAAATGGTGGGAGATCTTCAACGAGCCCGAACTCAATACGCTCGAGGAAAAACTGAACGTCGACAACCAGAACATCAAAGCGTCTTTCGAGAACTTCATGGAAGCGCGCACGCTGATCGCCGAGGCCCGGGCGCAATACTGGCCGACAATTACCACCGCGCCCTCGTGGGGCCGGTCGCGCAGTTCGGCCAACCTTACAAACTCTTCCCAGAACAATACCGGCAAGGCATCCACGCTTTGGTCGGCTCCACTGTCGGTGTCCTGGACTCCTGATCTTTGGGGCAGAATTCGAAACCAGGTTCGTTCGGCACAATATGCGGCGCAGGTCAGTGCCGCCGACCTTGAACTTGAGAAACTAACCGAACAGGCCAGCCTGGCGCAGTATTACTTCGAGATTCGCGGACAAGACAAGCTCCAGGTGCTTTTGAATCAAACTGTCGACTCCTATCAGAAAGCACTGGACGCCGCGCAAGGCGCATATGATGCAGGAACCGGCGACTACATTTCGGTAGTCGAAGCCCAGGCTACGCTCAGGGCGGCGAAGTCCTCGGCCCTTAACGTGGGCTTGGCCCGTGCCCAATATGAGCATGCGATCGCGTTGTTGGTGGGTAAGGTCGCCACCGACTTCTCAATTCCCGTCAAGCCGATGCTCTACACGCCGCCGCCCATTCCAACCGGCATCCCCTCGCAACTGGCGGAGCGCCGTCCCGACATTGCCGCCGCAGAACGTACCTTGGCTGAGGCCAACGCAACCATCGGCATTGGCTACGGCGCGTTCTTCCCGCAAATCACCCTTTCGGCTGGCGGCGGATTCGAGAGCTCGACAATCAAGCATCTGTTCGACATCGGAAGCCGCTTCTGGTCGCTCGGTCCCTCGGCATCGCAGACTCTCTTCAACGGTGGCCTCTATCGTGCCCAGTTACATCAATACGAAGCCATTTATAACGCCGACATTGCCAACTACCGTCAGACGGTCCTGACCGCCTTTCAGCAAGTTGAAGATGCCCTCGCCGGAACCCGCGTCTACTCGCAGCAGATACTGCAACAAGAGGACGCGGTTAAGTCGGCGCAGCAGTTTCTCGACCTCGAAATGCAGCGCTACGAGTCCGGCGTCGATCCCTACGTCGACGTGGTCACCGCGCAGACTACTCTGTTCAACGACCAGGTCACTCTCAATTCGCTGAACGTGTCTGAGATGGTGTCCGCGGTGCAACTGGTGCAACAGTTGGGTGGAGGATGGGATCGTTCCCAGTTGATGACGCCTGCCCAGGTGGGCGCCAAAGTACCCAATTCCGACTACAAGATGCAGCAATAACCTAACCGTTGGTATACACCAGATCGGGTGCCAGCGGGCAGCCCGCGCATCGCGCCGTTTTTCCGCAGTGCGCTTTCCCCACTGCCACGGTGAGCGCGTGAAATTCGTTGAAGAATTCTGCGTGGCCTGATTCTGCTTCGCTCGCAAATGCGTCGCGCGTGAGCTTGATCAGCGATGCATAACTCTTGCGATCGCGCCCGGGCGTTGGATGCACCAGCTTATGTCGTTCCGCGACACGCCGCAGGTATTCATCGGCGACCGGAACGGCATGGCCCAGCGCATAGAGAAGAATGGCATCGGCAGTCTCCGGCCCCACGCCCGGCAAGGCCAGCAAGCGCTGCCTCAACTCCTTGGTTGGAGAGGCCGCCATCCCATCCAGGGATCCGTTGAACTCCTTATCCAGCATGGCGACGAACGCCTTGAGGGCCGGCGCCTTGCGGGTGGGGAACCCCGACGGGCGAACAAGTTCCGTGAGCTTTTCGATAGAGATGCGCCGCAGGCCCTCAACGTTGAGCGCCCCCGCCGCGCGCAGATTCGCGAGCGAGCGCTCGACGCCTTTCCATGAGGTGTTCTGTGTAAGGTAAGCGCCAAGGATAACTTCGAACGGAGTCTGCGCCGGCCACCAAAATTGCGGTCCATAGGCGTTGACGAGCAGATCGTGCATGGTGCGCAATCTTTGCGCAGGCGTCGGGGCTTTCGCATGCCGCGATGGGGCCTTGGTTTTTTTAGACCGCGGCGAAATCACAGTTACACATCCTCGTGGAGCGGCGACTGAAGCTGTATCTTCCATTCAAGAATGCGCGCGCGCGCGGCCGCGGCCTCGGCTTCCGGGATATGGCCTGCTGCCTGCAACGAGATGGAAAGTGCAGTGTGAGCCAGCGGGTCGGCTGGCGTCAGCGCAGTGAGCGCCAAAGCCGCGCCAATCGATTGCTCCAGCAGTCCTGCATCCCGCAGGGCGCGAACTAACCCGTGATGTGCCTCGAAATGTGCGGGGTTAGCCGCGATGGCGGCGCGGAAAGCCTGTGCAGCTGCGGCGGCGTTTCCCGCGGTGAGCAGGTCCATGCCCTTCTGCGACAACAACTCGGCGGATTCGAGATCGTGATCGGTCACTGCTATTAGGATAAAGGGTTGATGAGAGATCAAGAAACATATGGATTTGCGATTGCGGAGGCATGCGTGAAAAGTCACACGGAGTACCTGGTTTTTGAAACCACGAAGCGGCGCGAGATGGTGCACATTACTGATCAGGTGGAGCAGGTTGTGCGGCGCAGCGGCGTTAAGGATGGCTTGTGCTTTGTGTCGCCGATGCACATCACGGCCGCCATCTATGTCAATGATTTGGAGAGCGGACTCATCGAAGACATTGGCAAGTGGCTGGAAGAGTTGGCTCCCGCGAAACCGGACTACAAGCATCACCAGACCGGCGAAGACAATGGGGATGCCCATCTGAAGTCGCTGCTGCTGCATCATGAAACAACATTGCCGGTAACCGCGGGCAAGCTTGATCTTGGGACATGGCAGCGCGTCTTCTACGCCGAATTCGACGGGCAGCGCCGCAAACGCGTGATTGTGAAGGTGCTTGGTGTGGAATGACTTCCCGGCGCAGCAAGTCAGACGATCGCGAAGAAATTGTTAAGGCGCCGAGTCCCCGGCTGGCTGACTGGCAGCATCGCTCTCTGTAATCTTGCGCCATTGCCCGGTTGCACGCGGAAATCCTGGTAGTGATAAATCAATCTTCGTGCGTGGGAGTACGACCAGGTCAACACGGCGGTTGGTGGCGCGTCCTTCCGCGGTGGCGTTGCTGGCCACGGGATGATATTCGGCATAACCGGCCGCGGACAGGCGGTCGGCGGGTATTAGGCGCATATCCATCAGCATGCGCGCGATGCGCGTTGCCCGCGCCGAAGACAACTCCCAATTCGTGTCGTATTCAGCAGTGTGAATGGGTATGTTATCGGTATGACCCTCGATGCGCAGGTCATACGGCGTCCGCCCCAGTGAAGCTGCGACCTGGCGCAAGGTCGACAAGGTCTGGGGTTGAGGCGCTGCGGAGCCGGACTGAAAGAACCCCGCCTCGCGCAGACTGATGACCAGGCCGTCGCGGCCCATCTGAATCGCAACTGTGTGCTGGGACACCTGGTCGGAGAGCCGCTGCGAAAGATCACGGCGAATGCTCTCAAGGTCATCCTTGACCTTTGCCGGAGATAGCACATCCTCGCCCATCACAATGTTCAACGGCATGGCGGCTTGCTCGGTGGCCGGGGAATCGGCCCCCTTGTTCGAGGGACGGCGCGATGCGCTGGGAAAGATGCCGAGCGATTTGAAAGCCGCGTCAATGGCCTGCGATACCTGCACCTGCTTTTTCTGATCTGCCTTTGCCGACGCGAACAACACCACAAAAAAGGCAAAAAGCAGGGTGATAAAGTCGGCATAGGAAACCAGCCAGCGGTCATGCGTAACACGGCTCCTGGGAACTCGAGATCTCATGCCGCATTCCTAACCGTCTTGCGCTCGGAGAGATCGATGAAGCCGGATAACTTCACCTCGAGCATGCGGGGGTTCATCCCCTCCAGAATGGAGATCACGCCTTCCATCATCATCTCCCGCCGTTGGTAATCATCGCGCACTCGAATGCGCATCTTGCCGGCCAGGGGCAGAAAGAAGAGATTGGCAATGCCGACGCCATAGATGGTCGCAACAAAGGCCACGGCGATCCCGCGTCCTACCTCATTGATATTGTCCAGATGCTGCATAACCTGGATAAGTCCCAGCACCGCGCCGAGGATGCCGATGGTGGGAGAAAAACCGCCCGCGGATTCAAACACAGCGGGCAGCCGATCTTCGGTTTCCGCGGTTGAATCCAGGCTGACCTGCATGATCTTGCGCAGGTCGGAAGGCTCGGTTCCGTCCACGGCCAGCATCACCGCTTGTTTGAGAAATGGATCCTGAATGGTCTGCAAATCCGCGTCCAGAGAAACCACGCCATTGCGGCGCGCCTTGTTGGCAAAAGCTACCAGTAGACGGATAAGTTCATCATTGTGCCTGCGGGGAGCAGCGAACACGTGCCCCATGCGCCCAAAAGCAGCCACTACCGTGGACAGTGGAAACTGCAGCAGCACCGCGCCCATGGTCCCGCCGAACACGATCAGCGCCGCCGTGGGCTGGAAAATCTGGCTGAGATTGCCCCCTTCGATCAATAACCCGGCGACGATCCCCGCGATAGCCAGCAACACTCCGCCTACGCTCGCTTTGTCCATAGGTTCCTCCCAGGCACGCGTGAGTTCAATAAGTCCCGAATATCAGGATCGAGGATTCTTTTCTGCCGCTGGCTCTGGAGATGCCGGAAAATTCTCCAAGCCAAGCCCGGTAAGAAGAGCCAGGCGTTGCCCGCCGCCGGAAGGCCCCAGGCGCCTCGCAACGGAAGAGAGCAGCCGCGCCCTGTAGTCAAGCACGCGCTCCATGACTTCGTCGCAGCTCTCGCGCACGATCATCTTCTCTCCATTGACAAGAGTCAGCATAGTGTCGGGAGAAGCCTCCGCCGTCTTGATAAGATCGCTGTTCAGAACAATAGGATTGCCGTTGAGTCTGGTAAGTTCAATCATGCCCAAACTCCTTTGGTGAAGTTATCGACTTATAAGTGGCAAAGGTTGAAAGATTAAAGTAATAGGCGTAACTGTCCACCACGGGACACTTGCAGGGCAGCAAATAAAGTCCCCGCCTTGCGCGCCGAAGAAGGGGCAAGACGCGACGGCCAGACCCGACAGCAGCCACCCAGAAGTTAAAAAATGGGGACACTCAGGGAAACGCGCCGTAAATCAACGTGTCTAACAAGGAGTAAACCCATGTCCCTGGGTGTCTTGAATAATCTCTCCGCGATGTATGCGTCCAATAACCTGAACAACACACAAAACAGCCTTACCAAGACTCTGCAGGAATTGTCTTCCGGTTCGAAGATCAACTCCGGCGCCGACGATGCCGCAGGCCTTTCGCTGGTCAACGGCCTGCAGGCCAACTCGCAGGCACTCACCCAGTCCAAGACTAACGCCCAGGAAGGCGTGGGTCTGTTGCAAGTCGCCGATGGCGCCCTCTCGCAAGTGACGAACCTGCTTAACCGTGCCGTGACGCTGGCCACCGAGGTCTCGAACGGCACCCTCAACAGTTCGCAGCAATCGGCGGCGAACCAGGAATATCAGTCGATTCTGTCTGAAATTTCAAACATCGGCTCCACGACAACTTACAACCAGAAGCAGGTCTTCAATTCGTCTACCGATATTTATGTGGGCGACTCCTCGACAGCCGGTGCATCGGTGGATTCCCTGAATATCAATTCACTTTCCTCGGCTAACGTCGGCGACTCGAACGGCACAATGGGGTACAGCAACGGCCAGAGCAATGTGTTCATCGATCTATCGAAGGGGGGTACCAACGCTGCCCTGACCGATTCTTTGACCGGCGGCGTTACCGGCAGCACGACGATCACCGTCGGTTACATGAGCACGTCGTCGAATGGAACGTCTAGCCCCGCCACCGCAACGATCACTGTGGGCGGAACAAACTCCACCTATGCGAACACCACGCAAGGCTTGATCAGTGCCATCAACAACTCGGGTCTTGGATTGAACGCGACCTTCGGCACGGCGGCACAAGCCGGAACCGCAGCGGTCTCGAACGCTCAAGCGTCGGTGGGGGGCAAAGGCGGCGCCACGGACACCGGCATCATCATCACGGCAGCGAACATCGGCGCCAACACTGCTGGCACAAACGGTGTTGGCGAAGTGGGCACTTTGACCGTCACATCGGACTCTAACGTCGATGCCGACGCCAACAAGATGTCTGGCAGCCTCAACATCGTGGGATCCGACGGCAAAAGCCATATCGTCCAACTCGGAACAGCGGGCAAAACGGATACACTGGCCAACTTGGCAACGACAATCAACGGTGCCGGTTACGGGGTCACGGCGGCCTATACTGCGTCGGTCGGCACCACTGCTGCCAACATCGTCTTCAACACATCCAATCCTGCCGTTTCCGTCACTGCGGGCACTACACTTGGCGGTTCGGGAACAGGCTTCTCGGCCACCACGTTGACCGGCACACCGACAACCAATGCAACGCAGTCGTCGGTGATTGGCACGCTCTCGCTTGCCAATGCAGATCAAGCCAAGGCCGGATTCCAACTTTCCGGTCACCTTGTCATCGACGGGAACAACTTCAATACCACTGAAAGTGGATCGTCTGCCTACACCACTCTGGCGTCGGACATCAACGCCGCCAATCTCGGCGTTACAGCAGCGTACGATTCCACATCGGGCAAGATGACGTTCACGTCCATCAACAGTGCGGCAACTGTGACTTCCGGAACCATGGCTGATACCGATGGGGTGGGACCTGGCGATGTCACCGCCATTCCTGCCGTGGTAACTGCCGGCGACACCACCTCGTCCAACTTCTATAGCATCGGTATCTCGGGGACCGTCTCCGATACCAGCACGAGCGGCGGTGGAACCACGAACACTGGCATCGTTGCTGATTCCAACGGCAGCGGCGGAGCCGCTAAAATCACCTACTCTCATGGCGCTGGCGTGGCCCTGAGTTCGACCGACTTGACCAACCAGACCGATGCGCAGGCGGCCCTGACGACTCTCAATTCCGCCATCAGTGCAGTGTCCGCGCAAGACGGTTACATCGGCGCGCAGATCAACACCCTGAACGCTGTCAGTTCCGTGCTCAGCACTCAGCAGCAAAACGTGGTTGCGGCGCAGAACGCGGTACAGGCCACCGACTATGCGACGGCAGCCTCCAACATGTCCAAGTATCAGATCCTCAGCCAGACCGGCATCTCCGCCCTGGCCCAGGCCAACAGCATGCAACAGGAAGTCACCAAGCTGCTTCAGTAGTCGCCGGTACCGGGCGGCGAGCCTCCTCAGCCGGGGGTAAGTTCGGCCCACTGCGGGCAGATCACCAACCAGAGAAGGGCGTCCCACTGGGCGCCCTTCTCTGCATACACGGATCTCCGATACACGCTCAATGAATCGGTAGGAATCATTCTCGGGCCATGAGATTTCTTCAATGAAGCGATCGGACGGGTGGACGTCCGTTTGCTGATCTTCCTCAGGAGGGTGCGATGGGCACAGTAGGTCTGAGTTTCGGCTCGCCAACCAGCGGCACCGGATTTGACGTGAGTGCAACGGTATCGGCGATCGTCGGCAATCTCAAAAATGTGGAAACCCCCTGGAAGACCCAGCTGACCGCCCTACAGAGTCAGGACACCGCGATCTCCAGTCTGGGAACGCTGATGTCCAAGCTTTCCAGCGACATGAGCAGCCTCACCAATCTCACCGGCATCATGGCGCAGAAGACCGGATCCAGTTCCGACACCAATGTTCTGCAGTTGACCGCGGCGTCTTCTTCGGCAACGGCCGGAACTCATACCGTGGTGGTTAATAGTCTGGCCACTACTTCCAGTGGATACCTTACCCCCATTACCAACGCCTCGGATACTCTGTCGGGCTCGATTACGCTCCAGGTGGGCAGTGGAAAGCCCCAGACCATCACCCTCAATTCTTCAAGCAATACGCTGGCCGGCCTGGCCGCGGCCATCAATGCGTCGGGCGTCGGAATCACGGCCAGCAAGCTGACTGATTCTTCCGGATCGCGCCTGAGCCTGGTGTCCGGTACCTCCGGCGCCAGGGGGCTTATCACCATCAGTGCCAACTCCATCATCGACACCAGCAAGTCAAACGCTGCCCTGGATTACACTGCATCCCCGGTGGTTCCCGCCGATGCTCAGATAACGGTTGACGGCAACAGCCTCACCAGCGCCTCCAACACGGTTACCGATCTCATCCCCGGCCTGACGTTCCAATTGCTGTCTCCCAGCGCCAAAGAATCCGATGGAAGCCTGGAAACCGTGCAGGTCGTGATCGGCAACGACGTTACCGACGTGGAAAGCACCATCAACACCATGGTCAGCGATTACAACTCACTGATCAGCGCGGTGAAGACCCAGGAAGGGCTCGACAGTTCCGGCAATGCCGAACCGCTGTTCGGTTCTCCCACCCTGTCGTTGTTGCAGCAGCAATTGATGGGAGCGCTGAATACGCAAAACCCGAACGGTTCCCTGGATTCGATTACCACCAACTCCAATACCGTGCTTTCCGGCTCAATCTCGATTCAGGCCGCGGGGGGCGTAATCCAGAACTTCGTTGTGGGTCCCGTACCCAGCACGGGTCCTGCCGCTAACACCTATTACACCGGAACGGACAACAACTCCCTCGATGCGCTTGCGGCAGCCATCAATGCCGCCACCGGCCCCGTCGCGCTTGGCTATTCCGGCACGGCGGGCAGTGACACCGTCCCCTCCAGCGGCACCCTGGTCGCGACCAGTTCCAATCCGGTCAGCGGGTCACTCTCCATCCAGGTGGGCAGCGGAAACGCGCAGAATATCGTGATTGGCGCCGTGCCCGCCACGGGCGCTGCCGCCAATACGATTTACACCGGCAACGCGGCGGGCTATAACACGCTCTCCGGGGTGGCTGCGGCGATCAATGCCGGCAGCGCTCTCGGGTTCACGGCTGCGGTCACAACCACGGACGGTATCCAGACCTTGACCCTGACTTCCGGCACCGCGGGCAGCGACGGCACGTTGACGGTGACACCCAGCCTGCAGGTAGCCGGTACAGGGTTTACGGCCGCGGTAGTCACCAGCGGTACTGCCTCGAGTCTGTCGCTTTTTTCGCAGACCGCGGGCTCGGGTGGGGCCCTCTCGGTGAGCTCGAACCTGTCTGCCACCAGCGACGCCCGGCTCATTTATTCCGGGACTGCCGGCTCCAGCACCCAGGTATCTCTCGGCGCATTGACCTCCGTAGCCGATCCCGGCGATACCCTGTCCGGCTCCATATCAATTCAGGTAGGGGGTGGCGCTGCGCAAACTGTCACCCTCAACAGTTCCAACAACACTCTCGCGGGATTAAGAGATGCGATCAACTCTTCGAACCTGGGGGTCACGGCATCCATCGGGACCGACAGCAGCGGCCTGTCCAATCTCGTACTTGAATCGGGAACCGCCGGAAGCGCCGGTACGCTGACCGTGAACTCGAGCATCCTCGACACCACCAATACCACCACTGCGGCACTCAACTACTCCAATTCCTCTGACCTCTCGACGCTAGCCAACCTGGGCATTACCGCCTCCGCCACCGCCGATGGCACCCTCAGTTTCGATGCCACCACCCTGACCTCGGCATTGAACTCCGACTTCAGCGGCGTAGTTGGTTTCTTCCAGAACGCCAACAGCTGGGGACAGCACTTCTCCACCATGCTGAATAACTCGGGCAACTCGTCCTCATCCGGAATGTTGTCACTTGTCAACAGGTCCAACAGCAGTACGGAATCCACCTTGAATGCCGATGTATCCAGGGAGGAAAGCATGATCTCCGCGCAGCAGAAAAGCCTGACGGCGGAACTGATCAGTGCCAACGAGATCCTGCAGCAATTGCCGTCTCAACTGGACGGAATCAACCAGATCTATTCGGCTATCACCGGCTATAACAGCAACAAAGGCTAAGGAGTCGCACATCGATGGAAAGCTATCAGCAGCATGCATTGGAAGGCGCCTCGGCGGTCGATCTGGTGGTGGCGCTTTACGACGGGATCATCCGCTTTTTATATGCGGCCGGGGACGCCGCCGGCCGCGGCGATGCGGCCGGGCGGCGACTCGCCGTCAAGCGCGCTCTCGACATCATCATCCATCTCCAGGCGCGCTTGCGCATGGATGTGGGCGGACGCCCGGCAGTGGTATTGAGTGAATTCTATGCCTCGATCTTCGCCCAGATCCTGCAGGCTTCCCAATCCGCTTCCCCGCAGAAATTCAATCATGCCATCGAGTGCGTGCGCGATGTCCGCGACGCATGGCGGCAGGTTGCCCGTGACCCTGAAGTCAATCCCGCACCGGAGCAGGTGTCTCAATTTTCTGTCGCTGCCGCGCGGCCCGGCTTTGCGAACGACGGGTACGAAATGGAATCTGTCGCCGGATCGACGTGGAACGCCTGATTCAATCAGGCATCCGCACCGCCCCCTGGAGCTCTCAATCTAGCGATCCCTCCAGCGAGGCCCGCGTCCAACCCTAGCTCGCCACCGTCAGCTCTTCTTCCAGCTGTTGCTTCTGATAGAGGCTGGCATAGTAGCCGTCCAGCGCCAGCAACTCATCATGCTTCCCCAATTCCACGATGCGCCCATGATCGAGAACTGCGATCTGGTCGGCGTGGCGCACGGTTGAAACGCGATGCGAAATCAGGATGGTCGTCGAGGCCGCGGTATAACTGCGCAGTCCGCCGAGAATCCGCTCTTCCGTGTACGTGTCCACGGAAGCCAGCGCATCATCGAGAATCAGAATCGCCGGCCTCCGCAGCAACGCGCGGGCGATGGCCGTGCGCTGCTTCTGCCCACCGGACAAGGTAACGCCGCGCTCGCCCACCATGGTCTCGAACCCTTGCGGAAAGTCCTCGAATTCCTGCCGCACGTGTGCCGCTTCGGCGGCCTTCAGCAGTTCGGCGGCGTCGGCATCTGGGGCGCCAAATGCCAGGTTCTCCCTCAGCGTCTCGCTGAAGAGAAATGTTTCCTGGGGAACCATGCCGATATTGGCTCGCAACACGGCCAGCGGATAGGTGCGAATGGGACGCCCGTCGATCAGCAATGAGCCTTCCGGCGCCTCGTACAACCGCGCGAGCAAATTGACCAGCGTGGTCTTGCCCGAACCGGTCGGCCCCACGATCGCGAGGCTCGAACCGGCCGGTACGCGCAGCGATATATTGTGCAGCACCGGCGTTTCGCCGTAATTGAAATCCAGGTGGCGAAACTCGATCTCGCCTGCGAGCACGGCATTCTTTTTGATCGACCCATCGGCGGCGCTGTCATCGATGGCCGGTTCCTGTCGCAGCAATTCGTCAATCCGCTTTACGGAAGCCGTCCCGCGCTGGAAAATGTTGACCACCCAGCCCACCGCGATAATCGGCCAGATCAGCAGGATCATGTAGGTGTTGAAGGCCACAAACTGGCCCACGCTGATGCGGTGCTGCAACACCAGGTGGCCGCCCGCCAGCAGGGTGATGATCATGGACACGCCCAGAATGAATTCGAGCGTGGGCCACAGCATGCCCATCAGTTGGACCAGTCGCAGGGCGCGCCCGATGTATTGATGATTGAGCTTTTCAAACAGGCTGATTTGCGACTCTTCGCGCGCAAACGCGCGCACCAGCCGCGCTCCGGAATAGTTCTCCTGCGCCTGCGAAGAAATTTCGGAGAAGCTGGCCTGGATGCGCTCGAAGCGATCGTGAATCTTGCGCCCGAGATATTGCACCAGAATGCTGGCCACCGGCGCCGGAGCCAACGCGACCAGCGTTAAATAAGGGCTGATCCGCAGCAGGAAGAACAGCGCACCCACGGTAAACATCACGGTGTTGGCGCTGTACATGATGGCTGGCCCCAGCAGCATGCGCACCGCATTCAGGTCGTTGGTGAGCCGGGCCATGATGTCGCCGGTGCGATAGCGCTGGTAAAACCCCGAGTCCTGTTTCTCCAGATGAATGAACAGGTCGTTGCGCAGGTCGAACTCGATCTCGCGCGAAATGCCGATCAGGATCCAGCGCTGCGAATACAGGAAGACGCCCTTCACCAGCGCGATAGCCACCAGCGTAAGGGCCAGAAAGACGATGCGGCGGCGCGTAATGCCGTGGTTCAGCTCATCAATCGCCTGCTGCAGCACCTTGGGAAACAAGACCCAGACCGCATTGGTCCCAATCACGCAAAGGCTTCCCCACACGTAGCCCCACCGGTAGCGGCGCATATAGGCGAAGAGGGGGCGCAGGTCGCGAAGCATGTTCTTATTGTAGCGGCGAATGGAGGGGCTAGGTTGGCGTGCGCAGCAGCAGGTATCCGCCCGTCAGTCCAAACAGGATATCGGAGGACCACGCGGCCATCGGCGCGGGCAGGTAATTCACGTTGCCCATGGCGCCGAACAGGCCATCCACCACCCAGTATGCCAGCGCCACGGCGATGGCGACCGCGATGCCGCTGAGAGAGCCGCGGCGCCCCATCGACAGCGCAAACGGAATCGCCAGCACCGCCATCACAATCGCGATCAGCGGATAGGCAAGCTTGTGCCACAACGCCACGCGCAGTCGCATGGTGTCGAATCCGCTTTGGCGCAGGTCGCGGATATAAGCATCCAACTGGCCGAAGTTCATTTCCTGCGACTGCAGGCTTTCCTTCTTGAAGTAATTTGGTTCTTCATGAATCTCGCTGAAACTCGTATTGATGAAATCGCGGTACTGGGTTACGTTCGCGCCGCTCAGCGTGCGCTCCCATCCATTCTGAAACTTCCAGCTGTCACTGCCGCTGTCCCAGAAAACCCGGGCCGCGAAGATGCGCCGGGACAGCGAGAACGTGCGCGGATCAAACTCAAATACCGACAGGTTCGCGAACTCGTTGCGATCCGGATCAAAAAATTGATAATAGAAAATTCGTCCCGGCTCGCCGGGCCGTTGCAATCCGAAGATCCACTTCTGTTCAGGGTGCAGGAACGTTTGCGGCGGCCGGCCCTTGATGGTGCTGCGCAGCGCCTCCTGCCGGCGGTTCGCTTGCGGTAAATAAAACTCGTCGAACAGAAACAGGCACACCGCCAGGATGGCGGCAATCGAAACAATCGGAATCACCAGCCGGTACAGGCTGATGCCGGTGGCCTTCATGGCGATGATTTCGCTGTTGCGATTGAGCACTCCAAACGTCACCAGCACTGCGATCAACACCGCCAGGGGAGCGATGGTATACAGCATGCTCGGGGTTAAATTCACCAGGTACAAGCCCACCGTGGTCAATGCAATATGGTTGCGAATGATATCGCCCACCAATTCGAAAAACGTGAACACCAGCATCAATAAAACGAATCCGGATAGCACCAGGATGAAAGTGTTCAGGAACTCGCGCACCACGTATTCATCGAGAATGCGCGGGAACACGCCGCGCGACGACGTGCGCGTGGCGCGAGGCTGCAGCCGTCCCAGCAACTTGCCAAACTGCACTCCGTTTTCTTGCAGCGCGGGGACCAGTTTCCAATTGCTGTAGCGCGATGACAAGCCGACGATCGCACTCAGCACCCGGCCGCCGCTGGCCATCTGCCACAGCAGAAAAATTCCCGTCACCGCAAACAGAATGTTGGCCAGCCACACCGCCAGAACCACCGGCAGCTTATCCTGCCGGGCCAGCGAAACCCCCGTATACGAAAGGATGTAATACAGCACCACCAGAAGCAGTGTGAAAACAAATCCGGAACTCTTGCCGCCCCGCCGCGAAATAACTCCCAGCGGCACGCCGACAAGCATCAGCACCAGGCATGCGGCCGGATACGAAAAACGATTATTCAGCTCGATCAGGTAGCGCTTTCCGTCCGGCGCGTGAATGCGATTCCACAGCGTCCTCGTCGGCACGGCATACACGGCCGTATCCATGCGCCCCAGGTGCACTTCGCTCTGCGGACTAAGCCGCAGCGGCAGATCGGTCGTAGTAAAAGTGGAAATGTTGTATTGCTGCGGCTGATTGGCCACCGTTTCATGCTGCGCTCCATTGCGCAATCGCATCAGCAGTTCCAGTGTCGAGTCGTTCGCGACGGTTGCCGAGGCGGCCGTCGTTACCTTCGGTGCGGTGGGATCGCTCACATCCGCCATGAAGATGTGATCCCAGTTCGACGCCCCGGTTCCCGCGCGCACGTTCTGCACGTAGAGAACCGCGTTGTGAAAATCTTCGTAAAAGACGCGCGGCTGAATCTCGTAAGACGCCTGTGACGTGGCCAGCGCCTGTTCCATGTCGAGAATCGCCTGGTTGGCGCGTGGCGCGATGTAGAGCGAGTTTGCCAGTCCCAGCAGCGCTCCACCCACTGCGACGATGGAGGCCACGCGCACGAAGTAGCCGACGCCCAGTCCCGAAGCCCGCATCGCGACTATTTCGCTGTCCGCGGCCAGCCGGCTGAATCCCAGCAGGATGCCTACCAGCACCGACATGGGAATCGTCACCCAGAACAGGTTGGGCAGCGTAAATAGAAAAATCTGAAGTACATTCGTGAAGCTGGAACTGTTGCGGACCACCATCTCCAGAATCTGCGGCAGGCGCGGAATGAAGAGGATAAAAGTGAACAGCGCGCATCCGATGAGTGCATGAGAAAGAATCTCGCCGAGAATGTAGCGGGTGAGAATGCGCACAGAGGAAGTCCTGCTCTCAGTCTATCCTGCTGTCGCGGGGCCGCCCGCTCGATCGGAAAGATAAGCCGGCCGCCACCCCCGCAAACGCAGGCTGTTTCCCAGCACGCTTACGGAACTGAATGCCATCGCCGCCGCGGCAATCCACGGGCTCAGCAGGATGTGAAACGCCGGATACAGCAAGCCCGCCGCCAGGGGAATCCCGAGCACGTTATAGACAACCGCCCAGATCAGGTTCTGCCGCATCACGCGCAGCGTGGCCCGCGACAGGTCGATCGCAGCAGGAATCGCCGAAGGCTGCGCCCGCAGCAGCAGCACGTCGCCCGCCTCCTGCGCCAGGTCTGCCCCCGAACCCATGGCGATGCCGGCATCCGCTTGCGCCAGCGCGCCGGCGTCATTGATGCCGTCTCCCACCATCGCCACGCGCCGGCCCTTTGCCTGCAGCGCGCGAATGCCGCCAAGTTTACCCGCCGGATCGAGTCCCGCTTCGACATCGGCAATCCCCGCCTGCTCCGCGATCGGCCGCGCCGCCTCCGCCGAGTCGCCGGTCATCATTACCACGTTCGATCCGGCGCGCCGCAGGGCAGTAATCGCCTCGGCCGCGTCGGGGCGCAACGCGTCGCGGGCATCAAAGTATCCCGCCGTCACACCGTCGAGAGCCATCCACAAACGCGTTACGCCGGGCTGTGCCGGTGCGACATGTTTCGGGAGCGCGACCAGGAATTCCGCAAACAGCGCCTCGTTGCCGAGCATGCAGTCGTGACCCTCCACATGGCCCGTGATGCCGCGCCCGGGAAGCACCTGCGCATCCGCCGCCGCAGCCCAGGTCCATCCCCGTTCCTTCGCCTGGTCCACGATGGCGTGCGCCAGCGGATGATTCGATCTTTCCTCGGCCGCCGCTGCCATGCGCAAAAGGTCGCCTTCTGTATGCCCGGCAAGCGGATGAATACTCTCCAGCACAGGCCTCCCCACGGTCAGCGTGCCGGTCTTGTCCAGCGCGATCGTATCCACATTCGCGAGTCTCTCCAGCGCCTCGCCTCCCTTGAAAAGGACCCCCAGCTGCGCGCCCCGGCCCACCGCCACCGTCAGCGCCGCCGGCACCGCCAGTCCCATCGCGCAAGGGCACGCTATCACCAGCACCGCCACGGTATTTGCCAATGCCATCGGAAGTGATCGCGTCGCCGCCAGCCACGCAACAAACGTGACCAGCGCCAGCCCCAGCACCACCGGCACGAAGATCGAACTGGCGCGATCGGCCAGCCGCTCCATGGGCGCGCGGGAACTCTGCGCCTGCTGCACCATCCGCGTAATCTGCGCCAGCATCGTGGCCTCGCCCAGCGACTCCGCACGGCATACCACGGCCCCGTCATAATTCAGCGAACCCGCCAGCACCCGGCCGCCCGCTTGCCGCGGCAGAGGCGTCGATTCACCCGTCAGCATGGACTCATCGACGGTGGTGCGGCCCTCCGTGATAACGGCGTCTACCGGAAACCGCTCGCCCGGCAAAATCACTACGCTGTCGCCCGGCCTGATTTCTGCCAGTGGCACCAGCGTCTCTACGCCGTCCACTACGCGGCGCGCCGTCACAGGCCGCAGCCGGCTCAGCGAATCCAGCGCGGACAGGGCGCGATGCTTGGCGCGCGCCTCCAGTGCTTTGCCCAGCAGAAGGAATCCCAGGATCAACAGCACCGCGTCAAAATACACGGCATGATTCGGCGCGGGCCAGACCGTTGCGTATGCCGAGTACGCAAATGCCACGCTCGTTCCCAGAGCCACCATCGTACTCATGTTGGTGCTTCCGTGACGCAGCCCGCGCCATGCACTGGCAAAGATACTCTGCCCCGCCCACGCCATCAGAATCGCGGTCAGCACCAGCAGGAACCAGCGCAGCGCACCTGGCGGAACTGCGTAAAGCCACGGCAAAGCGCGCATCAGCGCATGATCCACCGCGCCCATTTCCGCTCCCAGGGGCATCCCCAGCAACATGGCCGCCGCGCCCGCAACCAGCATGGTCGCCGCTTTCATCTCGGCCTTGCGTTCGGTGCCGCTGTCGGCATCGTCGCTCTGCCCGGCTTCAGCATCTGTACGCGGGAGCACCGCGTCGTACCCCGCACCGCGAATCGCTTCCAGCAGCGCTTCGGGCCGCGACCGCGCCGGATCAAACACCACGCTGGCTCGATGCGCCATCAGGTCCACGTGCGCCGACTCCACGCCCGCCGTCGAGCGCAGCGCCTCTTCCACGTGATGCTGGCATGAGGCACAGGTCATGCCCAATACGGGCAGCGTGACCGATTCCGTCGCAGGCTCAGCCATTCAGTGTGCCGCCGGTGTCGCTTCGCCGGTTGTTTCCAGATGCGCGGCATATCCCGCCTTCGCAAGCGCCGCCAGCGCGCGGTCCGCCGCCTGCGCGCCCTCCTCCGATGCCACCCGCGCCGCCCCCACTCTCACTTCCTTGACTTCCAGGCCTTGTGCTCCCGCCAGCGCCTGGCTCACCCGCCGAACGCAGGCTCCGCAATGCATTCCATCCACACGCAATGTAAATTCCGCCATTATGTTCCCCTGTATCCATGATGATAGTCGCCGGGGAAAGATGCACGCCCACCCCCCGGTTTTCCGCAATGCGCGATGCGCGTGCGCTTCATCGACCGCAGGGATTATCGTAGATTCAATCGATCGGAGGATCATGCAGCGGGAGTATCCAGCATCGCCGCTCGTGGGCGTGGGCGCAGTTGTGGTTCACCGGGATCGCGTCCTGCTCGTGCAGCGCGGCACCGAACCCGCCAAAGGTCAATGGTCCATTCCCGGCGGCCTCATCGAAGTCGGCGAATCGCTGCCCGCCGCCGTGGTCCGCGAAGTCCTCGAAGAAACCGGCCTTGTCATTGAGCCCATTGAACTCATCGAACTTCTCGACCGCATCCATCGCGACGGCGATCGCGTACGCTACCACTACGTGATCGCTGACTATCTGTGCAAAGTCGTGGGCGGAACTTTGCTGGCCGCCTCCGACGCCGCCGCCGCGCGCTGGATCGAGCGCGCGGAGTGGAACAGCCATAGCGCTCTGCGCATCGACCCCATTACAACGCGCGTAATCGAAGCGGCATGGCAGCGCGCCCAAGCCATCCAATCGCAGGAGAGGGAAAAGCGTTGACACCGATTCGTAAACTTCTATGGGCTGCTGTTGTTCTGGTTGCGGTCGTGATTGCCGCCGCGGTTGGATTTGTCATCCGGCCGCTCATGTATTTCAATACGCTTCTGTATATCCAGATGCAGGGAGCCGGCGCACACAGCGGCAATGTCATGGTCGGCGGCCACAGAATTCATTACTACGTGATGGGCCCCGCGCATGGTAAGCCGGTCGTGCTCGTTCATGGTCTCGGCGGCCGCTCTGAAGACTGGCGCAATCTCTCCCCCTATCTGGCGCGCGCCGGCTTTCGTATCTACACGCCCGACCTGCCCGGGTACGGCCGCAGTGAAAAACCCGCCGACTACTCCTACTCCATTCCCGACGAAGCCGACGCGGTCGTAGGATTCATGGATGCCGTGGGCCTGAAGCAGGTAGACCTCGGCGGATGGTCCATGGGCGGGTGGATTGTCCAGCGCCTCGCCGCTTCTCATCCCGAGCGCGTCGCGCGCCTTATGCTCTTTGACAGCGCCGGCATCTATGAGGCTCCCGCTTGGGACACGCGCCTCTTCACCCCCGCATCCTCCGTTGAAATGGAGCAGCTCGACGCGCTGCTCATGCCCCATCCCCCCAAGGTTCCGGGATTCATCATGGCCGACATCCTGCGCGTCTCCCGTCAGGACGCCTGGGTCATCCATCGTGCCCTGGCGTCGATGCTGGCGGGCCGCGACGCCACCGACAGCATTCTCCCCACGCTCAAAATGCCGGTCCTCATCGTGTGGGGCGGGGAAGACCGCATCACCCCGCTCACCCAGGGTGAAAAGATTCACCGCCTCGTTCCCCAGTCGCAACTGGAAGTCATTCCGCCCTGCGGCCACCTCGCCCCCGTCCAATGCGCCGACCAGATCGGCCCCAGCGTCACCGAGTTTTTGAAGTAGTACAAGCCAGCAGACGCAGGCCCGCGGTAAGAGATACGAGCCGTAGAGACGTCTGTCGAATATCAGAATCATGCGAGACAGTCCGCATGCAGAATCCCGGCCCGAAACTTCCCACTTGTCCACCATCCGGGAGTTTCGGCGTTATACAGGACCTTCGCCATCCCAAACGCTGTCATCCTGAACGTAGTGAAGGATCTGCGGTTGCCTCTACAAATTTCCAGCGGCGACACTTCCCCATTGGCCACTACACGCCCGGAAACCCGGTGGAGGGAGCAGGGGCCTTCAGGCCCCTGAAAGCAATATTTCAGCAGGGGGCCTTTAGGCGCGGGCCTCATTTCCCCGCAAAATGAAGAGGCATGGCGTCCAATGGCCCACCCACGGCCGAGCTGAAGGGATACATTGCCGGCGTCAAAGCGAGTCCCCGTCGGACGGGGTTGTCCTCGATATATAAGACACAACGGAGGAACTTCTCTTTGGTCATGATCTGCGTCTCGTTGAAGCTGCGCATCCACACGTCGAGCTTGCTCTTCAATCGAAACGAAAAGCCGCCTTTGATGAACTGCATGCCCTTTTCAAGCGAGACTTTTGGAGCCGGGGTGATCAGAGCATGAAAGTGTTCAGGCATGATGACGAATGGCGGGTGGCCACGATCTCGATGACGAATCAAAACCCCACCGAGGGTGCCCCCGGTCCCTCGCACTTGGGGACCGGGGATTCCCACTGAACCCAAACTGATCGAAACCAGGGGACCGCATCCCCGTTCAGTCTCGAAAAACGCGGCTGTCATCATTTGACGCATCATCGCCGGGTCACTCAGCGAGGTGAGTATTTCTAAATGCGTGGTCCCGGTCCAGTCACCGCCGATACTTCCCCTTGAAAGACATTCGCCCTCCTGGCGCTGGCCGTCTGGCGGGTCTGATCCGGAAGACCCGCAACTTCTCCGATCGCCCCACAACGCGACGCATGACCCTTGCAGAAAATAACCTCCCGCGGACGTATTCTCTAGTCAGGGCGAAGGGTGGCCAAACACCGTTTTTCTATCAAAAAGAAACGGGATACCCCCTCCCCCCCTCTTTATGTTGCGAACCGGTATAGAAAAATTGCCGAAGATTACAGGGCTTTCGTATTCGCCGTTGAAAAGCCTGCAAGGCCGTGCATTGCGGAGCCGGTCGTCAAGCCCCCTGAAATAAACGGCGTCAAAAAAGCCTCGGATTTAGGCCCTTTTTTCATGTTTTTTGCCATGGCCTTGATTTTTTTTCGCCAACAAGGAAGGCGCCCCGCAAAGGACGCCTGCTTTGTTATGTACGTGTTCTCAGTTGCCAGATTGCCCTAGAACGACAACCGCGCACTCACCTGGATCTCTCTTCCCGGCGTTGCCACTTCGGTAATACTTCCGAAACTCGCCGTATTCACAAACCGGTTCGGCGTTCCCAGGTTGGTGTGGTTGAACGTGTTGAAGAACTCGCCGCGCATCTCAAACCGCGCCTTCTCCGCCACCGCAAACTCGCGCACCACGCCCACATCCATCGTCTGCAATCCAGGTCCATAAACCGAATTGCGGCTGGAGTTGCCATACGTATAAGCGGGCGGCGCAGCAAACGCCGCGGGGTTAAACCAGGTGGTCGAGTTCTTTGTCCCCGAGCCAAACACCGGCTTCCCGGTTACATTCGCCCGGATCGGATTCTCGCCCACCACCGTTCCCGCATTCGCCGTATCGCCGAACACCGAAATCGTCAGCGGAAATCCCGTCTGCGCCTGGTACTCGACGGAACCACGCCAATCGCGAGTCAGTGCCCGCGCCACGACATTCGTGCCATAAGCGCGCGAGCTATAAACAGCGCTCAACGCGAAGCGATGCCGGATATCGCATCCCGGTCCCTTCTCGGCATCCAGATCGTCGTTATTCTGCGGCGTCGCCGCTTCGAACATCGGCGAACGGAAATCCGGCGCATTCTCGAGCGCCTTGGCAAACGTGTAGTTGGCGAGGAAGCTCAAGCCGCTCGCATAGCGCCGCCGCACGTTCACATAGCCCGCGTCATACCAGCTCTGCGCCGTGTTCTCCAGCAGGTTGATCGTGCTCACCGGAAACGTTGTGCTCACCACCGTGACATTGGCAGGGAAGACCGTATTGGGCACAAAGCTGATCTTCGGATGCGGACGGCGCGGCTGAATCAATCCCGCTCCCGGCTGCGCATTGTTGATCAAGTGCGCCCGCTGCAGATGAAATCCACCCGCGCCCAGATAACCAACTTCCACCGTCGTCTCGCTGCCCAATTGCTTTTCCAGCGAAGCGCTCCACTGCTGGATGTATTGCGCCGGCGCATGCAACTGGAGGGTCGTGAAGCTGACCACGGAAGTCCCCAATACCGGCGTGGGAAAATTGAGATTGGCGATGCTGGGAATGAACGGATCGCTCTGCGACGTCAACGGAAACACATACGGCACGTTGTGGCGCTGATTACACCACGTATTCATGTCCACCGGCGTGTAGAAGATGCCGTACGCAACATGCGCAACGATTCCCAGCTTGGGCAGGTTCTGCGCCAGGCCCAGTCGCGGCGCGAAGTTGGTCTTGTTCGCGTACATCAACCCGCGCGGGTAGCCGTCCTGCCCGCCGATGAAAACCCGCGGCGTGCCGCTGCTGAGATCGATGTTGCTGTTGGTGTAACGAATATCCACCAGCGGACTCATGAATTCATAACGCACGCCATACGTGAGCGTTGTGTTCGAAGTGATACGCCACGCGTCCTGTCCATATCCGTCCGCATACCACTGGCGCAGGTCCATCTGCGGCACGCCTGCTTGTCCTTGCCGCGCCGCCGGCAGTCCCAGTTCAAAACTCGCCAGCGATGAACCGGTCCCATCGTTGATGGCGCCCTCGGTAGTGAATCCGTTCGTGAATTGATAGTAGCCGCGGTTCTGGAAGAATCCCCACATCGGCCAGATGAAGTTCTGATAGGCTCCGCCAAACTTCGCGCTGTGCCGCCCCATCTGCCAACTCAGCGAATCGCGCCCCTCCACCACCGTGTCCCACGCGTGCATCGGTGTCGCCACGTAGTTATCACCCATCGGCGAATAGCCCTGTACCGTGAAATACGGCGCGCCCCATGCCGCCGGCCCGCCGAACCCTGTCCCGCCAATGCCCAACTCGGTCACGATGTCATTCTTGTTGGCGCTCTCCGTGGTGTGCATCATGGCCAGCCGCGAAATCGCTCCCGATGCCATGTTCACGAGGTGCGAATTGAATACGTGATTCCACGCCAGGACGCCTTGCTGCGAAAGATCGTCGTGATAGAACCCAAACCCCGGCAGTCCTTCCGGCATGAATCCAAATTCGCCCGCGCCCGAGTAGCGGAAGAATGCGGTATCGCCGCCGCTGAAGCTGTGATCGACACGGATCGTGCCCTGATCGTTGGTCATGCGCTCTTTGCGCATGTCGAGATAGTTGTTCGCATCGTTGCCCGCGCCCACCACCGTGGGCTGGCCCATCATCGTCATGCTGCCCATGTCCATCGTGTTGGGCTGCGGCGTGTACTTGTTCAGCATCACCGAAGCCGCGTGCGTAAGTCGTCCCGGAGGGATGACGTTGAGCACACCGTTATATTGAAATTGCTGGCGCAGATATTGCGGATTCGTTTTACTCGCAGGCAGTGCCGGATTGAATCCCGGGTTCGCCACCGTGGTTGTCGGATCGTAAATGTTCACGCCGCTCTGGCTGAAGTCGCCCGCGACCTCGGCCGGCGTCGGCACCGTATCCACCATGGTCATGGTCTCGACATGACGCAGCCCTTCATAGTTCACAAAGAAGAACGTCTTGCCCGCGCGCCATACGGGGCCGCCCAGAGACGCGCCAAAATTATTCTGCACCAGAAAATTCCCGCTACCCATCTCGTTGAATGAGTGCGCGTCCATCGCCCCGTTGCGTAGGAACTCATACGCCGTGCCGTGAAAGGCTCCCGTTCCACTGCGGGTCACGATGTTGATCTGTCCGCCGCCCGCACCGCCCATATCGGCGGAGTAGCTGCCCGTCTGTACCTGGAATTCCTGCACCGCATCCGGCGATGCGCTCAGATTCTGCGTGCTGAAAGTCGGATCGGTATTGGTCGCGCCATCCAGAAGAAAATAATTGGCGTTAGGGCGGCTGCCTCCAATGCTCACCGCCGACCTTTGTCCCGGCCGCCAGTAGAGCGGATTCATGTCGCCCGTGGAAGCGCCATGGCTCAAGTGCGCGCCCGGCACCGTCAGCACCAGGTCGATCAGCATGCGCCCGTTCAAGGGCAGGGAATCAACCGAGCGCTTATCCACCACTTCGCCCACGCTCGCATCCTGCGTCTTCAGCAGTTCGCTCGAGGCCTCCACCGTAACTGTCTGCTGGTCGGTACCCAGGCGAAGATCCACATCGACAGTGGCCTGTTGACCCACTTCCAGATCGAGGTTCACCTTGGCTTGCTTGAATCCGCTGTTCTCCACCGTCAACTCGTACGAGCCCGGCTGCAGCCCGGCGATCTCGTAGAGACCGGTTCCATTCGCAACCACTTCCCGTTCGGCGCCGGTTCCAGTTGCTTTGATATGAACGCGCGCGCCAGCCACCGGCCGGTGATGCGGGTCCAGGATCGAGCCGCGGACCACGGCATAATTGCTTTGCGCCCGCGCTGTCACCAGGGCAAATAATACGCACACTGCTACGTAGAAACTTCTGCGGATCATGGCACTCCTCAAGGAAAGCTGGCTTTCGGGAAGGTCCCGGGTTTCACGCCGGGACAGCTGGCCGGGCCCATACGTTGTGCGCCCGAATCATCAATTCAATCTCTTGCATGGAATTCCGTGATTGCCTTTGACTCAGAAATCACGGGGGAAAGCGCAATGGTGTCCAGTGAAGTCTCGGCCTTCGAGCATACGATGGTCTTCCCCCTTTCGATGGGCGGCCATCTCATCCCTTCGGTTGACCTCAAAAATCAAGGGCCACTCCGCGCAGCGGAATGGCCCTTGCTCAGGCGGAAAATTGCGTTGAACGAGACTAGACGCCGATCACCGCGCACAGTTCTTTCACCGCATCCGCGCTCTTCTTCAAGGCCGCATCTTCTTCCGGGGTCAGCTTGATCTCGATGATCTTTTCCAGTCCCGCCGCGCCCAGCTTGCACGGCACGCCGATGTAATACCCATCGATGCCGTACTCTCCCTGCAGATAGGCCGCGCAGGGCAAGATCTTTTTCTTGTCCTTGAGAATGGCTTCCACCATCTCCACCGTCGCTGCCGACGGCGCATAGTACGCGCTGCCTGTCTTCAGATACTTCACAATCTCCGCGCCGCCATCGCGCGTGCGTTGCACCAGTGCTTCCAGGCGCGATGGCTCGATCAATTCCGTAATCGGAATTCCTGCCACCGTCGAATATCGAGGCAGCGGCACCATCGTGTCGCCGTGTCCGCCCAGCACAAACGCGGTCACATTCTCCACGCTCACGTTCAGCTCGTCGGCAATAAACGTGCGGAAGCGTGCAGAATCCAGAATGCCTGCCATGCCGATCACGCGCTCGCGGTTGAACCCCGCCTGCCGGAACGCTGCCTGCGCCATCGCATCCAGCGGATTCGACACGATAATCAGGATGCTCTCCGGCGACTGCGCCACCACCTTCTGCACCACTTCCGACATGATCTTGAAGTTGGTATGCAGCAGGTCGTCGCGGCTCATGCCCGGCTTGCGCGGAATGCCCGCGGTAATCACGACGATGTCGGAGTTCGCCGTAGCCGCATAATCGTTCGATCCCGTCACGCGCACATCGCGCTTCTCAATCGGCAATGCTTCCTGCAGGTCGAGAGCTTTACCTTGCGGTATGCCGTCGACCACGTCAATCAAAACCACATCGGCCAATTCCTTCGACGCAATCCAGTGCGCGGCCGTAGCGCCCACGTTGCCGGCGCCGACAATGCTGACTTTCTTTCGCATTTACTCTTCTCCTGGTGAGAAAGTGAAATAGTGAACAAGTGAAAAAGGGAGATAGCGAACGAGTGACTGGCTTGGAAGTGCGTCGCGGCTGCATCCATCAAATCAGTCACAGCAGCTAGCTATTCACCGTTTCACTGGTTCACTCTTTCACTACCTCTCACATGTTTCCAATAATCCGCGTAGCAAACTCGCTGGTGCCCACCTTGATGGCGCCCGCTGTTTGCCGCTCGAAATCGTAGGTTACAAACTTCTGTTGAATCGTCTTTTCCATCGACGTTTCAATCAGCTTCGCCGCTTCTTTCCAGCCGATAAAGTCCAGCAGCATCACGCCCGACAAAATCACCGATCCCGGATTAATGACATCTTTGTCGGCATACTTCGGCGCCGTCCCGTGCGTGGCTTCAAACACGGCGTAGCCGTCGCCGATGTTGGCGCCCGGCGCGATGCCTAATCCGCCCACCTGCGCCGCCGCCGCATCGGAGATGTAATCTCCGTTGAGATTGGTCGTCGCCAGTATGCTGTAGTCCGAAGGCCGAATGATGATCTGCTGGAAGATCGAATCGGCGATGCGGTCGTTCACAAGGATCTTGTTCTTCCACGCGCCGCTGCCATGGGTCTTGCCGATCGAGTCCAGCGTCTGCTTGATCTCCGCATACAACTCATCGCGAAATGCCTGGTTCCCAAACTCCAGCCCCGGCTCAATCAGCGCCGCATTGTCTTCAATGCTGATGCCCGGATTCGCATCCACATTGCCCAGGATCCAGCTTTCACGCTCCGTAACCGTCTGGTCGCGGAACTCCTCCATGGCCACCTCGTAGCCCCACTCGCGGAACGCGCCCTCGGTGAACTTTTGAATATTCCCCTTGTGCACCAGCGTGACCGTCTTGCGTCCCGTCTCCAGCGCGTGCTGAATGGCAACCCGCACCAGCCGCTTGGTCCCGAAGATCGAGATAGGCTTGATGCCCACGCCCGAGTCGCTGCGGATTTTTTTCTTCCCGCCCTTCAACAGATCGTCGTTAATGAAGGCGATGAGCCTGGCAACGTCGGCAGACCCCTGCTTGAACTCGATTCCTGAATACACATCCTCCGTGTTCTCGCGGAAGATCACGATGTCCACTTTTTCGGGATGCTTCACCGGGCTGGGCACGCCCTGGTAGTACTTCACCGGTCGCACGCACGCATACAGGTCGAGAATCTGCCGCAGAGCCACGTTCAGCGAACGAATCCCTCCGCCCACCGGTGTCGTCAGCGGTCCTTTGATCGACACGCGCAGATCGCGCGCCGCATTCACTGAATCGTCGGGAAGCCAGTTGCTGAATTGCCGATAGGCCTTTTCGCCGGCGAAGATCTCAAACCACTTGATGCTGCGCTTGCCGCCGTAAGCCTTCTCCACCGCGGCGTCAAACACGCGCTGCGAAGCTTTCCAGATGTCGCGCCCCGTGCCGTCGCCTTCGATGAAAGGAATGATGGGATTGTCAGGAACTTTGAACTGTCCGTCGCTGTAGTCGATCGGCTGCCCGTCCTTGGGCAGCTCCAGCCCGTTATAGCTGCTTTGCATGAGGTTGGTCGTATCCTTCCCGTGTGTGTTCAAAGGGAAGGCTAACACCTGCAATTTACGAGTGGCAATGTCGACCGGGCCAATCGTCTCACTTCAGCGCTCAGCGCCGGGTTGTATCCGGCAATCCGTCCTGGTCGAATCGAGGTATCCCGAAGTGCCCTCGAAGATGCAGCAGATCGACGGGGCTCAGATTCCCCGCCACTGTCACTAGGGTGACCGATTTCGGCGTCTCCGCCAGCACCACCGCGCCGCGCATGTTCACCCCGTCCATCACCATCCACACATCCGTAGTTCCGTTGTGTATCGGTCCGCCCGCGTTGGTCGACGTCACCACGTGCTTCCAGCCCCGCAGATGATAGGCCTCGCGAATCGCGCTGACTGCGCCCTCGTCCGGAACCCCCGTCGCCCCGAACCGCAACAGGTGCACACTCACGCCATCCAGATGATTGATGGCCTGCCGGGTTGGCTCGTCCATGTCGCCGCTCAATCCGGCGGCTGCGCCAAGCATGTTCCGGTCCAGCGTAAAGCTGTTCTTTACCGCCGCCCGCGCGCTCAACTGTCCCAGCGCGGGAGGAGTCCAGTCCAGCACCACCGGCCCGCGAGCCGAATCAGCGGGAGGAGAAGTATCGTACGGAGAAGGTTGTTGACCCGGCACCGTCTTGCTACCTGCGAAGAAAACCACCGCGGCTGTCGCGATCACAAGAATCTGCTTCATCTCTGCTTAAACGCCGCACGCCGCGAAAAGTTACGGTGCCGGTGATTGAAAAAGCCGAAACTCGTGCCCGGCAGCGCCACAGGCTCACCGCGTGTGTTTTTCACCGCCATTCCCGGCTCTCATAAAAGCCGGATGAATTCCATTTCCTTTCCGTTTTCAGCCGCTTGAATGGGATAAACTCAATCGGGTACGTCTCGCGCATCGCGATCTCGTAAGTTCATGGAGGGCACATAGAAATTGGGAAAGAGCATGGTCCCGAAGAAATTGTTCTTCACCAAGGGTGTCGGCAAGCATAAAGAGCGTTTGACCTCTTTTGAGCTCGCACTTCGGGATGCCGGAATCGCATCGCAGAACCTGGTTCGCGTTTCTTCCATCTTTCCCCCCCAGTGCAAAGTCATTCCCCGCAAGGAAGGCCTTACCCATCTGAATCACGGAGAAGTCGTCTTCGCCGTGATTGCGGAAAATTCCACGCGCGAACCGCACCGGCTCATTGTTGCCAGCATCGGCGTGGCCATCCCCGCCGATCGCAACGCCTACGGCTATCTCAGCGAGCATCACGGTTTCGGCCAGACTGAAGACCAGGCCGGCGAATACGCTGAAGAGCTGGCCGCCGAAATGCTCGCCACCACTCTGGATGTCGAATTTGATCCCGACAAAAGCTGGGACGAAAAAAAGGAGATCTACCGCATCTCCAACAAGATCGTCCGCACCAGCAACATCACGCAGTCGGCAGTCGGCGACAAGCGCGGCATGTGGACCACCACCATCGCTGCCGCCGTTCTGATTCTTAACGAAGACTAGCGCATCAGTAATGACTGCAGTGGCCAATTCCGTTCGCGGGGTTGGCCTTGCCGTGCAGGAGAACAAGCAACGCATGACCGCGAACATTCGCAAATACAAAGTCGGCCTGGTGCAGATGAGCATGGGCCCCGATCCAGAGGCCAATCTGGCGTCCGCCATCGGCCACATTCACGAGGCGGCGCGCCTCGGCGCGAACATCGTCTGCCTCCCCGAGCTTTTTCGCGCTCAGTACTTTTGCCAGCGTGAGGACCTGCGCCTCTTTGATCTCGCGGAGCCCATCCCCGGTCCTTCGACCGCCAAGCTCGCCGAAGTCGCCCGTGCAGCGCGCGTCACCATCGTCGCCTCTCTTTTCGAGCGCCGCGCGCCCGGCCTCTATCACAACACGGCCGTCACGCTGAATACGGAAGGCGACATCGCCAGCGTCTATCGCAAGATGCACATTCCCGACGATCCGCTCTACTACGAAAAGTACTATTTCACCCCCGGCGATCTCGGCTTCAAGGCAGTCGATACCTCCGTCGGCCGCATCGGCACCCTCGTCTGCTGGGACCAGTGGTACCCCGAAGGCGCCCGCCTTACCGCCCTGCAGGGAGCGGAGGTGCTTTTTTATCCCACCGCCATCGGCTGGCATCCCGCCGAGAAGGAAGAATTCGGGGCCGCTCAATATGACGCGTGGCAAACCATCCAGCGCGCCCACGCCATCGCCAACGGCGTCTATGTTGCCGGCGTTAACCGGGTCGGCCATGAACAGGGCGACGTCCTCGGCAGTCGCGCCCAGGGCGCAGGTCTCGAATTCTGGGGCGGCAGCTTTCTCGCCGATCCCTTCGGCCGCATCCTTGCCAAAGCCGCGCACGACAAAGAAGAGATCCTCATCGGCGAAATCGACCTGGCGCTTCTTGAAGACACGCGCCGCAACTGGCCCTTCCTGCGCGACCGCCGCATCGATGCCTACGCGCCCATCACCAAACGCTTTCTCGACCCTGCCACATCCTGGGCCCCCGACGGCGAGCCCAAATAGCCTCACGCTTTTGGGTTCGGCACGATGATTGGGTGCCCCACCCTCGCGACGCCTTTGCTTTTGTCGCCAGGGTGGGCGGGCACGAACCTCAACCGTCTCTCAGAGTCCATCCGCATTACCATCGCCGGGTGCCCCAGGTCTCGCTTCTGAGACCTGGGAAACCTCCAACCCCAACCGACCACCGGTAAACAGACAATGAACGAAACCCCCCGCCAACTCGGTTACCGCATGCCTGCCGAATGGGACCGCCATGAAGCCACCTGGCTGGCCTGGCCGCACAATCCCGAGGACTGGCCGGGCAAGTTCCAGACCATCCCCTGGCTCTACGCCGAGATTGTCCGCCTCCTCTCCGCTCGCGAACGCATTCACATCCTGGTTGACGATGTGAAATCCCGGCAGCGCGCCGAGGGCATCCTGCAGCGCGCCGGCGCCCACCTCGATCAGGTCAGCTTCCACGCCTGGCCCACTGACCGGGTGTGGACCCGTGACTCCGGCCCCATCTTTGTGCGCAACGCCGAAGGCCGCTTGGCCATCACCAACTGGCACTTCAACGCCTGGGCCAAATACGCCGACTGGCATCGCGACGACCAGGTCCCCGGCCGCGTTACGGAACTCCTCGGTCTTCCCGCCTGGCAGCCCACCATCGCCCTCGGCAATGGCTCGCAGCGCCGTCTCGTTCTTGAAGGCGGCTCCATCGATACCAACGGCCAGGGGCTCCTTCTCACCACGGAAGAGTGCCTGCTCAGCGAAGTCCAGCAGCGCAATCCCGGAGTCAGCCGCGAACAACTCGAACAGGCCTTCCACGATTACCTGGGGATCGACCAGGTGATCTGGCTCAACCGCGGCGTCGCGGGAGACGACACTCACGGTCACATCGACGACATCAGCCGCTTCGCCGCCCCGTCCACCATCGTCACCGCCGTCGAGCCCGATGCCTCGGATCCCAACCACGCCCCGCTTGCTGAAAACCTCGATCGCCTCAAAGCCGCCCGCACTCCCGACGGCAAGCAGTTCACCATTGTCGAATTGCCCCTGCCCCGCCCCGTCGTCTTCCGCGGCCAGCGCCTGCCCGCCAGCTATGCCAATTTCTACGTGGCCAACGATCTTGTCCTTGTGCCCACGTTCCACGACCCTAACGACCGCCTTGCGCTCAATATCCTCGCCGAGGTATTTCCCCATCGCGAAGTCATCGGCATCCATTCCGTCGACCTCATCTGGGGTCTCGGCGCCCTCCACTGCATGACCCAGCAACAGCCGGCCGGGAAGCCATCGCAGCCATGATCCAGTGTCGCCATGATTTCTGATCTCGAAGCCATGCAAACCGCCCTCGCCGAGGCCCGCCTGGCCGCGGACGCTGGCGAGGTGCCCATCGGCGCGGTCGCCGTCCACAATGGCGCCATCCTCGCCCGGGGCCAGAATCGCGTCCTGCGCGATAACGACCCCACCGCCCATGCGGAAATCGTCGCCATGCGCGCCGCCGCCGCCCATCTTGGCAACTACCGCCTCAATGGCTGCACCCTCTACGTCACTCTCGAGCCCTGCGCCATGTGTGCCGGAGCCATGATCCACGCCCGCCTCGACCGCCTCGTCTTCGCCGCCGCCGATCCGAAGGCGGGCGCCGCCGGGTCCGTCCTCGCCGTGCTCAATCACTCCCGCCTCAACCACCAGATGCCGGTGCAGCAGGGAATTCTGGCCGAGGCATCCGCTGAGCTCCTGCGCAGCTTCTTCCGCGAACGCAGATCGAACGGAACCTAGCGTCGCGTCAGCGCCCGGATCCGCTCCGCCTGCGCCGGCCACTTCGCCGCCAGCTCCGCATAGCTCCCGCTCCGGTAATCCGCAAAGTCAAATCCCGGCGTCACCGTGCATCCCAGCAGCGCCACCTTGCCGTCGCCTTTGAGCCGCGTCCCCTGCCACACCCCCGCCGGCGCCCGCAACTGCACATGCTGGCCGTCCATTAGGTCCTGCCCCAGCGTGAACACACCCCACCGCCCGTCCGGATAAAGCTGCAGCATCTCTACCGGATCGCCCAGATAAAAATGGAACAGCTCGTCCGACTCCAGCACATGCATCTCTGAAAATGTCCCCGCTTCCAGCAGGTAATAGATGGCTGACCCTTGGGCACGCATCCCGCGCGACAATTCAATCATCCCAGCGGAGGTGTAGGTGCGGCGAAAATGCCCGCCCTCCACCGGATGCGGGTCGAGTTGCAAAAGCGCTTTGATCTCATCGGCAGTCATGGTTTCTCCATCTTATGGAGTGAGGTGCGGCACATGCCATCCGGGCCCGATACCGGTACAATTTCTCACATGAAAGTAGAAGTCTACACAGCGGCATGGTGCCGCGATTGCCGTTCCGCCAAGCAGTTTCTCGAGACGCACGGCATTCCTTATACGGAGATTAACGTCGACACCGACCCCGCTGCCTCCGACGAAGTGATCCGCCACGTGGGCAAGCGCGCCATCCCCCAACTGGTCATCAACGGCGAATGGTTCCAGCCTTACAAGCCCGGCTGCGGCCTTCTCTACGACGAACTCCATCAGCGCCTCGGCATCCCTCGCTCCTGACTCGCCTCTGGGGCCTCTCGCAGCAGGCATGTGACGCGACGGGGATGCGCAGACCCGCCCGGAATCTTCTGTGCCGCATACTTTTGCCTTCTTTTGGCGACATTTGGGAATCCCTGACCCCCGCCGGTCCTGTCCCCGCATGCACTCACGACGCCCTGCTCTGCCCCCTTCCTCGTACAATCAAAGGTTGCCTCATCTGAACCAGGAGTCCCCCTTTGATCGATCGTTATACCCGCCCTGCGATGGGCCGCATCTGGACCGAGGAAAACAAATACCGCTGCTGGCTTGAAGTCGAAGCCGCGGCCAGCGCCGTGCTCGCCGAGGACGGCGTTATTCCCCCCGATGCCGCCGAAGCCATCGCCACCAAGGCCAGCGTCTCTGTTGAGCGCATCCATGAAATCGAAGCTGAAGTAAAGCACGACGTCATCGCTTTCACCACCGCTGCCGCCGAAAGCCTCAAGGCGCAGGGCCTCGACGCCCAGTCGCGCTGGCTCCATTACGGCCTTACTTCCAACGACATCGTGGATACCGCGCAGGCTCTTCAAATCAAGGAAGCCTCCGCGATTCTTCGCAAGGGGGTTCTCGCACTCCTCGAAGTCCTCAAGCGCCGCGCCCTCGAATTCAAGCACACCCCTACGATCGGCCGCACCCACGGCATTCACGCCGAGCCCACTACGTTCGGCCTCAAGCTCCTCAACTGGTACGCCGAGATGCAGCGCAACCTGGCCCGCTTCGATGCCGCCGCCGAAGACATGCGGGTGGGTAAACTCTCCGGCGCGGTCGGCACTTTCGGCCACCTCAAGCCCGGGCACGAAGAACGCATCTGCGCCCGCCTCGGACTCAACCCCGCGCCCGTCGCCACGCAGGTGATCCAGCGCGACCGCCACGCTGCTTACATCTCTACGCTGGCCATCATCGCCAGCACCCTCGACAAATTCGCCGTTGAAATCCGCCACCTGCAGCGCACCGAAGTCCGCGAGGCCCAGGAATACTTCAGCGAAAAGCAGAAGGGCTCCTCCGCCATGCCCCACAAGAAGAACCCCATCACCAGCGAACAGATCAGCGGCCTGGCCCGCGTCCTCCGCGGCAACGCGCAGGCGGCCTTTGAAAACATCCCTCTCTGGCACGAGCGCGACATCTCGCACTCCTCCGTGGAGCGCGTCATTTTCCCTGACTCCACCATCCTCGTCGACTACCTGCTCGCCAAGACCACCGACCTCATCGACCGCCTGCTCGTCTATCCCGCCCGCATGCAGAAAAACCTCGAGTCCACCGGCGGCCTCATCTTCAGCGGTCAGTTGCTCCTCGATCTCGCCGAAGCCGGCATGATGCGCGAAGACGCCTATCGCCTCGTCCAATCCCACGCCATGCGCGCCTGGAAAGAAGATCTCGTCTTCCGCGATGAAGTGGCGCGCGACCCGCAGATCGCCGCACTGCTGTCATCCGGCGACCTCGACAAGACCTTTGACTACACCCGCCAGTTAAGCAACGTCGACGCCATCTTCCAACGCGTCCTGGGCAAGTAATCCAAACGAATCTGGGCAAAGGCCAAGGGAGTTGGATGAGCATCGATCCTTCGCGCCATAAACCAGCCATGCCGGATCGTCGACTGCAAGCCTGAGTCAGTCGAAGATCCGTGCCGTAGGCACAACGGTCATTAGCCCCGCGCTTCAGCGTGGGGTGTTGGTTCATCCCAAATCATCGGCCGCAAGCCTCGCCAGTCACAGATCCGCGCCGTAGGCGCAGGGTTCATTAGCCCCGCGCTTTAGCGTGGGGTTAGGGATCGCCATTGTAAAATGGGAGTCCCGTAGGGACGGTGTACCATGGCCCACACGTACGCGAGCAATATTGTCCATTGCATCTTCAGCACCAAGGATCGCCGCTCCCTGATTCCCGACGCCCGCAGGGCCGAGCTCCATGCATACCTGGGCGGCATCGCGCGCGGCGAGGGCTTCTCGCTCATCGCCGCGGGTGGAACCGCGAATCACATTCACCTGTTATTTGTTTTGCCCGCTTCTTCTTCTCTTGCCCAGGCAGTTCAGAAACTCAAAGGAAGTTCTTCCCGGTGGATGGGGAAGGGATTTTCGTGGCAGGAAGGATACGGTGCCTTCAGCGTCAGTCCTTCCCAGGTGCCGGTGGTAGAGAGATACATCCAAAACCAGGAGGAGCATCATCGCACAAGAGATTTTGAGCAGGAGTTCGTCGTCCTCCTCCGCAGCTGCGGGATCGAATACGACGAGCGTTACGTGTTTGGGTAATGAAGGACTCGATTCGGTTCAATCGCCGGGAACCCCACGCTGAAGCGCGGGGCTAATCAACGTTGCGCCTCCGGCGCGCTTCCAGGGGCTCTGCATGTTGGTCCCCCGGAACACCGCGAATTTATGAGAAGTCAATAAAGCCTGCAGCTGGAAATCAATAAAGCTGGGAGCCAGAAAATGTTAGGAGCTGGAAGCTGAACGTGGAAACCATCCAACTCACCGTCGCCCTCACCGGCGCCTCCGGCGCCATCTTCGGCCGCGAACTCCTCATCGCCCTCGAAGCCGACGCCCGCGTCGCCCGCGTCCACTTCGTCGCCTCGGAAAATTCCCTCCGCGTCCTCGCTGAAGAACTCGGCGTCTCCGGCCGCACCGATCTCCTCCCCAAACTCCTCGGCGCCCCGCCTGCCAAAATCATCCAGATCCCCGACGCCAACATCGGCGCATCCGTCGCCAGCGGCAGCCATCCCTCCGCCGGCATGATCGTCCTGCCCTGCTCCATGGGCACCCTCGCCGCCATTGCCAACGGCCTCGCCAACTCCCTCATCGCCCGCGCCGCCGACGTCACCCTCAAAGAACGCCGCCCGCTCCTCCTCTGCGTCCGCGAAACCCCCTTCAACCGCATCCACCTGCGCAACATGACTCTCGCCGCCGAAGCCGGCGCGGTCATCTTCCCCGTCATTCCGTCCTTCTACAATCGCCCCATCGACAGCACCGAGATGGCCCGCCAGTTCGTCTATCGCGTCCTCGCCCACATCGGCTTGCCGCAATCCGGCGCGTACGTCTGGAAGCCCGAAGAATAGCCGCGCCGCCCCTACTCAATCTCGCTCAGGAAGTTCACCTCCATCGGTTCCTTCATCAACTTCGTGGCCGCCGGAATCAATTCTTTGAAATGGCTCGTCTCCCGGTGCGCATCGAGGTCTTCTTTGCTATTCCACAACTCGTGCAGAAACAGCAGCCCCGGCAGGTTCGACTCAAACAACTCGTAGTACCGGCAGCCCCGCTCCGCCCGTGTCGGCCGGACCATGCGCCGAAAGAAACCCTTCACTTCATCCGCTTTTCCATCCTGCGCCACAATCCGCACAATCAATCGCACTGGTTCCATCTTGCGCCTCCTTCTGTCTTTTTAGACCTCATCAGCTTCTTTCAGATTGAACATCACGTCAAACCATTCCGCCCGCACTTTCATTTGACTTTTCCATCGCCACCACCGATACTTCCCACAATGCCGACCGCAAGCAAGTGCGCAATGGGGGCCATGGCCATGTGTATGCCATCTTCACCCGTGCGTGCGGCTCTCGAACGGCCAATGCGTTAAGCGCAACCGATCTTGAAACCAAACGGCCCGGGTCCTCGAAAGGATTCGGGCCGATTCCATTCATGGCACCAATCGCGACCCGATCAAGCGGCACATCGCCCAACGACAACCTCCGAAGGAGTCCATAGTCCCATGTCCGATCCCAAGCAGCTTCAGTTCGCCACCCTTGCCGTTCATGCCGGCCAGTCCCCAGACCCCGCCACCGGCTCCCGTGCCGTCCCCATCTACCAGACCACGTCCTACCTCTTTCAGGATGCCGACCACGCCGGACGGCTCTTCGCCCTCAAGGAATTCGGCAACATCTACACCCGCATCATGAACCCCACCACCGACGTCTTCGAGAAGCGCGTCGCAGCCCTCGAAGGCGGCGTTGCCGGCCTCGCCACGGCCTCCGGCCAGGCTGCCGAAACCCTGGTCGTCACCACCCTCGCCGCCGCCGGCGAAGAAATCATCTCCACCACATCCCTCTATGGCGGCACCTACAACCTCTTCCACTACACCCTCCCGCGCCTCGGCATCACGGTCCGCTTTGTCGACACCGACGACTTCGATGGCCTCCGCGCCGCCATCAATCCCAAGACCCGCGCCATCTACGCCGAGACCCTCGGCAATCCCAAGCTCGACGTGGTCGATATCGAGAAGTTCGCGGCCATTGCCCATGAAAACGGCCTGCCCCTCATCATCGACAACACTTCGGTTTCCGCGGCCCTGGTGCGGCCCATCGAGTACGGAGCCGACATCGTCGTCAACTCCGCCACCAAGTTCCTCGGCGGCCACGGCACCACCATCGGCGGCATCATCGTCGACGCCGGCAAATTCGATTGGGCCGCTTCCGGCCGCTTCCGGGAGTTCACCGAGCCCGACCCCTCTTACCACGGCCTCAACTATGCGCAGGCCTTCGGCCCCCTGGCCTTCATCCTCAAGGCCCGCGTGCAGGGCCTTCGCGACACTGGCGCCGCACTCTCGCCGTTCAATTCATTCCTGCTGCTGCAAGGCATCGAAACCCTTCACCTCCGCCTCGAGCGCCACTCCCAGAACGCCCTCGCCGTGGCCAAACACCTTGAACAGCATCCCGGCGTCGATTGGGTCAACTACCCCGGCCTCGCCTCCAGTTCCTATTACGAACGTGCCAAAAAATATCTCCCCGCCGGCCAGGGAGCACTCGTGACCTTCGGCATCAAGGGCGGCTATGAGGCAGGGAAGAAGCTCATCGACTCGCTCGAGCTCTTTTCCCTCGTCGCCAACATCGGCGATGCCAAGTCGCTCGTCATTCATCCCGCATCCACCACCCACCAGCAGCTTTCCGTCGAAGAACAGGCAGGAACCGGCGTGACTCCGGAGCTTGTCCGCCTCTCCGTCGGTATCGAGGACGTTCGCGATATCCTGGCCGATCTCGACCAGGCCATCGCGTCCGCCAACGGCCATGCCTTCGCCGGCGAGACGGCCACCGTGGGTCATGCTGCACAATGATTGTGATGAGCGAAGCTCAATCCGGGGCCGCCGCTCCGGCCCCAACCCGGATTCCAGAACCGACGTATGAAGGCGACTTCGTGCTCGAACAGCACTTGTTGCTCGAGTGCGGGCGCTCTCTGCCCGGCGTTACCCTCCACTATGCCGTATACGGGCGGCTCAACGCTGCCCGTGACAACGCCGTGCTCGTCTGTCACGCCTTGTCCGGTTCGGCACTGGTCGGTTCCTGGTGGCCCGAGGTCTTCGCGCCCGGCGCCGTCCTCTCCCTTGAGCATGACTTCGTCATCTGTATCAACATGCTCGGTTCCTGTTACGGTTCCACCGGGCCCGGCACCGTCAATCCTGAAACAGGCGCGATTTACGGTTCTGATTTTCCTCTCATTTCCATCCGCGACAATGTAAGGGCCCAGGCCCAGCTGCTTGACTCCCTCGGCATCCAGCGCCTCCGCCTCGTCATGGGCGGCTCCATCGGCGGCATGCAGGCCTTTGAGTGGACCGTGCTCTTTCCCGACCGTGTTCAGCGTGCCCTTATCATCGCCGTTGCGCCTCTCTCCGCCATGGGCATTGCCCTCAATCATCTCCAGCGCCAGGCCATCCAGGGAGATCCCGACTGGGCGGGCGGCAACTATCTGCCCCAGAGGCCGCCCAAACAGGGCCTCGGCCTCGCCCGCCAGATTGCCATGCTCAGCTACAAGTCGCCCGGCCTGTTCCAGGAACGCTTTGGCCGCAATCCCAATCGCACCGGCGAAGATCCCTGGTGTCTCGACAACGACGGTGGGGGACTGACCGGCGGCCGCTTTGATATCGCCGGCTATCTCGATGTGCAGGGCCAGCGCTTTCAGGAACGTTTCGATGCCAATGCCTACCTCGCGATTCTGCGCACCATGGACACCTGGGATCCGCTCCGCGGCCACGCTTCCGCAGCCGAATTGTTCGGCAGGATTCGCGCCCAGATCAGCTTTGTCGGCATCAGCTCCGACTGGCTCTTCCCGCCTGAAGCCGTGCGCGACTTCGCGTGCGCCATCCGCGATGCCGGCGTGGCTGCCGACTATCGCGAAATGAATAGCGCCCATGGCCACGACGCCTTCCTCGCCGAGCAGGCCGAACTGGTACGGTTGCTGCAGTAGTCTTTTTGCATAAACTCGTAACTCCCGTAAACGGGCCGCATTCGGTCTGCATCCAACTTGCCCAGGAACTGTTTTGCCTGCGTTGGTGTCTAAGCCGATATGCGTCGAGAGCTCTGGGGGCTCGTAGTGAACTTCGCGCAAGCAATCGCTTCAACTGTTTTTGCTGCCAGTCCCTCGCTTCGTCGCCCTGCTCCCTTTGCCCGGCGTCAAGCACACTCCCAGCGGAAACCCGGTATCATCTCGATGAGTGGTAATTCGAATTGCCTCAATTCTCTTTTTCTTATGCGACTTTGCTTGTCAGGGGGAGCAGGGCTTTCTATAATCCCTTCAACACTGCCAAGGAAGCCGTGGTATTGCTTTCCAACCACCCCGGTACTCAACCGCAACAGTTCATCGGTTGCCTTTCCGCGAGCGAGTGCTTGAAGATTGATCTCCATTTCCGCATTTCCCAGGAGCACTGAATGAAGAAGTTAGTCATTGCGTGTGTGGTGGCGCTGGCGAGCATGAGCTTCGTGTCCGCGCCCACACTGAAAGCCCAGGACCCAGGCCAGATCACCATTAAGGACCCGGCCGAGTACAACGCGTACCAGATGTTCTCCACGCAGACCGACCCCAAGGCCAAAGCTGCCGCCGGTGAGGCTTTTCTGCAGAAATATCCGCAGAGCGTAGTCAAAAACGCAGTGCTCGACAGTTTGATCGACTCCTATCAGGCCGCCAACGATCCTGACAAGCAGCTCGACGCGGCCTCCCGGCTCCTCCAGGTCGACCCCAACAACATGAAGGCCTTGTTGTTCTCCGTCCTGCTCAAAAAAGCGCAATGCGCGAAAACCAGCGCCGCCGCCACCTGCGACGAGGCCGCTGCCTCGGCTCAGAAGGGTTTGGGCGTGACCAAGCCCGCCGCCACCTCGGAAGACGATTGGAAAAAAATTACCGCCGCCGCCTACCCCGTATTCCACTCTGCGATCGCCCTCGACGACGCCCTTTCCAAGAAGGACTACAAGGGCGCCCAGGATGAGTACACCGCCGAGCTGAAGCTCTACTCCGACGATCAGGCCAAGAGTGTTGGATTGGTCGATACCCTGCAGCTCGCCCAGGCCTATGCTCAGCCCGGCGCTGCACAGGATCTCGTCAAGGCAGTCTGGTACTTCGCCCGCGTTTGGGATCTCGCCCCGGCTCAGTACAAGGCGCAGATCGAGCCCAAGCTCGAGTACTACTACAAGAAGTACCACGGCGCTCTCGACGGCCTCGATTCCATCAAGCAGCAGGCCCAGGCTTCCACCTTCCCTCCGGGCACCCTCAATATCACCGCCGCCAAGAGCCCCGCAGAGCAGATTCATGACCTCATCGCCGCCACGCCCGATCTCAACACCCTGGCCCTGGCCGATAAGGAAACCGTCCTCGCCCTCGGAACCAAGGAGGATGCCGACAAGCTCTGGGCGCTCCTGAAGGACAAGACCACCCAGGTACCCGGCGTTGTGATCGAAGCGGATGCCAATACCATCAAGGTGGCCGTGACCCAGGACGCCAAGGACTCCAAGGTCGCCGACTTTGTCGTCAACCTCAAAAAGCCCCTGACCGATGCCGAACTCAAGACCGTCGTTCCCGGCTTTGAGTTCAAGACCCAGCCCGCTGCGGAACTCGTAGGCACCTACGACAGCTACACCCAGACCCCGGCGACCGCAACCACCACCCAGGCCGCTGTGATCGTCCTGCGCGACGGCGAATACATTCCTGAAAAGAAGAAGGCAGCTCCGGTGCATCACGCCCCTGCCCATCGCCCGGCCGCCCACTAGACAGCCGGATCGATACCTCCATTACCGGGGTGCATCGCACGGAACCACCCCGCACCATCCGCTCCTGGAATCGAAAGGGCAGCCCTCAGGGGTTGCCCTTTTTGTCTTGCTCCTTGGACCGGGGGCAGCCTTTCCTCCGCCTGTCCGAATGGGGCGCGATGGTAATCTAGTGACACCATGATGCGCCTTGGACGACTTCAGATTTCCTTGGTTTTCCTCGCCTCTGTTGCGAGCGCATCGATCTTCGCCCAGGCACCGGCCGACAGCCCGCCCGCGAAAGGCAGCGTCCTTCCGTCCACCACCGAGGTGGGTCTACAGGGGCGGCCTGTCAAGGTTGTTCCCAACTCCGCGGAGCTGGACTCCGGCGTGCCGTTCTCGATCGATTCCAGGCGCTCCGGCTTGCCGCTCCGCCTTCAGTTCATTGCCCCGGATCAAATGACCGAACATGACCGTGACCTGGCCGCGGATGCTGAATCCACGATTCAGGAGCGCGCCGGTTTTGAAAATCTCGAATTCAACGAAGGTCATTGGGCCTACGCCCAGATCGCCTGCCCGGCTCTTCCCAACCATCTTCTTCTGCGTTTCACCCGCAACGACGGCACCCGCGAGATGAGCATGTTCTCTGCGGCCATTCCCCGCAACGGCGAAGGGCGCGTCCGCATCATCCCCATCGTCCGCAAAGGTTACTCGCTGTTTTCGCCCGCGCCCATCGGCGCACTTACCATTGCGGCCTTCAATCACATCCGTTTGGAAGATAAACCGGCGAGCGCGCCCGATTGGCTCACGACCGGCCTCTGCTACGCTGCCCTGGCGGGCGCTGATCCCGACGCCGAACAACTCCAATCGACCAGGGGTGAAGGACCGCCCATCCCCCTCACCAATTCACCCACGCTTGTCATTGCTCCGGACGGCGGCGCCATTATTCACTTCGACGATCTCTCCGCCGCCCCGCGGGTCATGCAGTGGAGCATCTCTTTTGATCGCACAGGAAAGTTGCTCAAGGCCACCCATGTGCCGGTGAAAGCGACTGCCTTTCGGGAAGTCCCGAATGGCCCGGCACCGGTCAGCGACGCGGCCCCTCCCATCCAGCAGCCCTGATCTTTACTCCCCCAGCATGATCCGCTGAATCCCCGATGCGCGCCCCGTCGCCCCATCGCACGTAACCAGCGCCGCGCACATCTTGGGATTGCCCTTGGCCGCCTCGAACTTCCCCGGCATCCCCGTGAGAAACCGGTGCAGCACCAGTTCCTTCTCCACCCCGATCACGCTGTCGTAGGGCCCGCTCATTCCCACGTCCGTCTGGTAGGCTGTTCCCCCCGGCAACACCCGTTCATCGGCGGTGGGAATGTGCGTATGCGTTCCCAGCACCGCCGTCACGCGCCCATCCAGGTGCCAGCCCATCGCCACCTTCTCACTGGTCGCCTCGGCATGAAAATCCACCACGATCACCTTGGCCTGGATGCCCTTCAGGATGTCGCTCACCGCGTGGAACGGGTCGTTGGTCCCGTTCATGAAAACCCGGCCCATGATATTCACCACCGCATACGCGACCCCGTTCGCCGTCGTGCCTTCATACACACCATGCCCCGGCAGGCCCGGTTGCAGATTCGCTGGCCGCAGCACCCGCCGCGCCCGCTCGTGGCTGCCCGCCGCAGCCGATGAGAAATACTCCAGCAGTTCCCGCTTGTCCCACACATGATTGCCGGTCGTCAGAACGTCCGCGCCCAGGTCGAAAAGGTCTTCCGCAATCTGCGGCGTTACCCCGAATCCCCCCGCCGCGTTCTCGGCATTGATCACCGTCAGGTCCACCGCGTACGCCTCGCGGATGTGCCCGATATGCTCGTGCACGATCCTGCGCCCCGCGCTCCCAAAAATATCGCCGACAAACAAAATGTTCAAAGGTGTCCGATGCTCCTGAAGTACAGGGATCGGGGTTCAGGGATCAGGGGTCAGAACGAATCAACCACCGCATCTCCCTACTTCCGAGTCCACTTCTCTTTCTGGTCTAACGTTGAATGAAGGCAGCAGCGGCCGCACTTCTCTAGCTTTTTTCTGATCCCTGTTCCCTGATCCCTGATCCCTGTTCCTTGACTCCTGTCCCCGGTCCGGCAATTGAGCCCTGATCCCTGGTCTCTGACCCCTGATCCCTGTTCCTCATCAGCGGAAACAGAATCACGTCCCGTATCGACTTCGACCCCGTCAGCAACATCACCAGCCGGTCGATCCCAATGCCCTCGCCGCCCGTCGGCGGCAGCCCGTACGCCAGCGCCCGCACGTAGTCCTCGTCCATCTGGTGCGCCTCGTCATCGCCGCGCCCCCGCTCCGCCAACTGCTGCTCAAACCGCTTGTGCTGCTCCACCGGATCGTTCAACTCGCTGAACGCATTCCCCAACTCGAATCCGCCCGCGAAGAACTCGAACCTCTCCACGTGCTCCGGATCATCCGGCTTGGCCTTCGACAGCGGCGAAACCTCCGTCGGATAGTCATAAATAATCGTCGGCTGAATCAGGAACGGCTCCACCACCGCCTCAAACAGGTTGTAGACCGTCTTCCCCAGCGGCGCCCCCTTCATTGAGTCGTAGTACACCGCCGCCACCGCCTCGCGAATCGTCTTCAACTCCGCAATCCGCTCCGGGCTCAACTCCGTAGTCTCGCCATCGGCCTGTTCCAGCGAACTCACCGCGGCGTGCAGCCGCGCCTGCATCACCGGCGCCCCATCGAACGCCGTCAGCGCCGGCTTCGCCCCTGCTTCGTGCGGCCAATAGTGCCGTATCGCCTCACGCATCGTCAGCCGCTGCCACTTCGCTAAATCAATGGTGTGCCCGTTGAACTCCGTGATCGTCGTCCCGTTCACGGTCTGCGCCACAAACTCCACCAGCTCTTCCGTCGTCTGCATCAGGTCGTGATAATTCGCGTACGCCTGGTAGAACTCCAGCATCGTGAACTCGGGATTGTGCTGCGTGCTGATCCCTTCATTTCTGAAGTTGCGATTGATCTCATACACCCGGTCCAGCCCGCCCACCACCAGCCGCTTTAGATACAATTCCGGCGCAATGCGCAAAAACAAATCCATATCCAGCGCGTTGTGGTGCGTCTTGAACGGCCGCGCCGCCGCCCCGCCCGCGATCTGCTGCATCATCGGCGTTTCCACTTCCAGAAATCCGCGCTCGTCAAAGAACTGCCGGATCGCGCGCAGCACCTTGGCGCGCTTCACAAAAACTTCCCGCGCATCCAGGTTCGTGAACAAATCCACATATCTTTGCCGGTAGCGCAACTCCACATCCGCCAGCCCGTGAAACTTCTCCGGCAGCGCCAGCATGGCCTTCGACAAAAACGTCAGCCGCTCCACGTGAATCGTCAGCTCCCCCGTCCGCGTGCGAAACAAATATCCCGACACGCCAATGTGGTCGCCCAGGTCCAGCAGCTTGTAAAGCGCAAATCCCTGATCGCTCACCGCATCCAGGCGCACGTAGATCTGCAATCTCTGCCCGCCCTGCTGCAGCGTCGCAAACCCCGCCTTCCCCTGCGCGCGGATGGTCATGATGCGCCCCGCAATCGCCACCGTCACCCGGTTCGCTTCCAGGTCCTCGCCCTGCGTCTCATTCCACTTCGCACGAATGTCCGCAATGGTATGCGAGAAAGGAAACTGGTTGGGATACACCGCCTGTCCCAGCTTCTCGATCTCCACCAGCTTTTCTCTGCGCAGATCAAAAAGCCCGCGCTCAAATTCAGAATCGAACACAGCTCATTCCTCTTCTCGCCAATCAAATGTCCAACGGTCAGTATAGCGGCTGGGGTACTGCGGCTGCCGCCGCGCCCGGCATTCCCGCGCGCCGCCAAGCCAAGCAACTCCCCCCGCCTGCTGCGCGCATAGCGTAGACTTTCACCCAAAGCGCGCGGACCCGCACCAGCCCGGCGCACTCATTCGAGGATCTGCTTGGACACCTCCCCTTCCATCCATCCCGCCAGCGCCTGGCGAACCGCTCCGCGCCTCTCCATCGCCATCTTTCTCCTCGCCGTTTTCCTGCTCTTCACCACCCTGGGCTTTGCCAACGACATCATCGACATGGGACGCCAGCCGCCGCTCAAATTCGCGGTCCAGGTCCTGCTCACCGGCCTCTTCGCCGTCGCCTTTGCCTATTCCGGCATCACTCTCCAGCGCCGGTTCTGGAAAGCCTTCATCCCCATCTTCATCCTCCAATTCCTGGTCATGGGATTGATCGGTAATTGGTCTCCGCCTTCGCCGCTCCCTCCGTCTCCTGAAGCAAGATTGCTGCACCTCCACAGCCGCCTCATCTTCGATGGCATCGCCACCATCGTGGTCGTCAGCCTCGGCTACACCGGCTTCGTTTACGTCTTCATTAGCGAAGGACGCCGCTACGTCCGGGTCCAAACCGAGCGTGCCGCCCTCGAGAGAGAAATGGCCGCTGCCCGCGAAGTCCAGCTCGTCATGGTTCCTGAAACGCTGCCCCAGGTCCGCGGCTACGCCATCGAGAGCGTCTACCTTCCCGCCGCCCAGGTGGGCGGCGATTTCTTCCAGGTCATCCCTCTCGAAAGCGGCCCCACCCTGGTCGTCATCGGCGACGTCAGCGGCAAAGGACTGCGCGCCGCCATGCTCGTTTCCATGATCGTCGGCACCCTCCGCACCGTCAGTGGCTTCACTGAGGAACCCGCCCAGATCCTAGGCGAACTGAACCGCCGTCTCTGCGGTCGCATGCAGGAGGGCTTTGCCACCTGCCTCGTCGCGCGTTTGACCGATCGCGGCCAGTTGACCCTCGCCAATGCCGGCCACCTCCCGCCCTACCTCAACGGGATCGAGATCGAACTCGGGGGCTCCCTGCCTCTCGGCCTTGTCGACACGCTCGCCTACGACCAGGCCACTCTCGAAATGGCCGTCGGCGATTCTTTCGTATTGCTCACCGATGGCATTGCCGAAGCCCAGAATGAGGAGCGCGTCCTGCTGGGATTCTCCCGGGTTGCGTCCATGCTCCGCCAGGGCGCAACCGCTAGGGGCGTTGCCGATATCGCGCAGGGCCACGGTCAGAATGACGACCTGACCGTCATCCGCGTAACCCGCGAGCTTCCGTAGCCAACCCGCAGCGGCGCTATTCCTCCCCGGAAACCACTCGCTTCAGCTGTTCGACCGGGACTATACTGACTGGCATGAAAATTGTGCTTGCGCTGTTGGGCGCCGCTACTCTTGGTCTGTCAGCTTCAGGTCAGGGTTCGCCTCCAACGCCGGATAATTGGGGCCCTGCCCAGCAAGGTGTGCGAGTTTCTCTCTCGCTCGACAAGTCCACCTTTGCCGTCGGCGAGGCGATTCCCCTCTACATCCGGGCTCAGATCGTATCTGCCCGGCGCCCTCTGTACGCCGTTCCCGACAGGCCGACTTTCACCAGGAATGTGCCGGTTGCAAGAGCTTTCCACCTCACCATCCTCGATGAGAAAGGCCGCGTCGTCGGAAACGGCGAGCCATCGAATCTGCAATACATCAGCAGCGGATCGAGTGGCCCGCTAGAGTGCCCGGCGCCCCTGGAGGTTGGCCGGGTGTATGGGCTCGGACTCCCCGCCGACCGAAAGCACAATCTTGTACCGGCGCTGCCCGGAACCTATCGCCTCATAGCTACGTGGAGTCCCTACCCGGCGTCCGATCCGCCCTGCGGCAACTCGGCCATTTCTGATTCCCGGGATCTGGGTTCTTTTGTGACGGTTTCTTCGCTGCCCGTCACCATCCACATCACCGCAAATCCGTAGACGAGCGCCTGCTGCATCCCTTCAGTCCCATCGTTCCGAGTGACCGATGGACAACCCGCACACAACCCCCACTGAACCCCAACGGCCGCCGCAACCCTCTCTCCACCTCCCGCGCCCCGTCATCGCGCCAACCGCCCCCGCCCGTGTATAACCACCATGGATGCCTTTTAACCGCCCCATCCCGGACTCCGATCGCGACCCCGCGCCGCCCCGCAAGACCTCCAGCGGCATCGAGACGCTGGTCCAGGCCGAAAAACTCATGCAGATTGCCATCCTCCTGCCATCGGCAGCCTTCATCGGATGGCTCCTCGGCGCCTGGGCTGACAAGGCTTTCCATCAGGCCTGGCTCGGCATCGCCGGCATCGTCTTCGGCGGCATTTCCGGCCTCGTCTACGTCATCCGCCTCGTCATCGCCTCCGGCCCCGGTAACGGAAAGGCCAGCCCTGACAGCGGGAAGGGAACTCCCACAGCCAAGCCATGAACGAAACCCTCAACCCGCTCACCGGGCTCACCGACCAGGCCCTCCAGGCCCTCTTCCAGCGCGCCATCCGCAACACCCTCATCCTCGGCGCCATCCCCGCCCTCGTGCTCCTCTTTGCCTCCGGGTGGCGCAACGCCGCCATGTTCGCCGTGGGAGCCGCCATCTCCGCCGCCAGCATTCTCGAGTGGCAGCGCCTCATCCGCCTCTTCAATGCCAAATTGGATCAGCAGAAGACTCCCCGCGGCGCCCTGGTGGTCGTCGGCTTCTTTGTGCTCCGCCTCACCCTCTTTGCCGGGGCCATTTATGTTAGCCTGAAATGTTTCCGGGGTTCGGTGATTGCGCTCCTGTGCGGTTTGGCTCTGGCAGTGGTTGCCATAGCCTGGGAAGCGCTCCGATTGCTCAAAGATTGATACTCCGGGCGGCCCTCCGCTGGAAACAGAAAGATTTACGCCTTCATGCCTGAACCACTTGCCATTACGCGCTTGCTCAATCAGATCTTCGGGCCCCTCGTGGCGTCCCTCCTGAACATGGTGGGCGTTCATCCCGCCAATCCCGCCGCCCCCATCACCGACGCCTTCGCCCTCGAACTGCTGGTCGCCGCCGGCCTCATCCTGTTTTTCGTGATCGTCCGCGTCAGCCTGTCCGTCGAAAAGCCCAATCCCGCCCAGCACATCGCCGAGCTGATCCACGAGTTCACCGGCAGCAACGCCGACCAGATCATCGGCCACCACTACGAGCGCTTCCAGGCCTTCGTCACCTGCATCTTCCTCTTCGTGGTGATCAACAACCTGCTCGGCCTCATCCCCGGCATCCCCACCCCCACGAAATCGCCGGTGGTCCCTCTCGGCATCGCTCTCTGCACCTGGTTCTACTACCAGTTCTACGGATTTAAAGAACAGGGCTTTGTCGGTTACATGAAGCACTTCGCGGGACCGATCTGGTGGATCGCGCCCCTCCTGTTTCCCATCGAGATCGTCTCCCACCTCGCGCGCGTCATGTCCCTCACCATCCGTCTTTACGCCAACATGTTTGCCAGCGATCTGGTCACGTTGGTGTTTTTCTCGCTGATCCCCGTCGGCATTCCGGTCATCTTCCTCGGTCTGCACGCCGGCGTCTCCCTCATCCAGGCGTATGTCTTCATGCTCCTGGCCATGATTTATCTCTCTCAAGCCGTCGCCCACGAGCACTAAACGACGCCAACTCCGGCCCTGTTTGGAAAGATTCCCAACCAGGCCACAAGGGAAAGATTCCCGACCGGGGCACAAATATTCGGGTGCCCCACCCTCGCGACGTCTTTGTATTTGTCGCTAGGGTGGGCCGCCACCAACCTCAATCGCGCCACGCGGAAAGATTCCAACCGGGCCACAAGGGAAAGATTCCCGACCGGTCCACAGGGAAAGATTCCCGACGGGCCACAAATATTCGGGTGCCCCACCCTCGCGACGTCTTTGTATTTGTCGCTAGGGTGGGCGACCACCAACCTCAATCGGGCCACAAGGGAAAGATTCCCGACCGGTCCACAAATGTTCGGGTGCCCCACCCTCGCGACGTCTTTGTATTTGTCGCTAGGGTGGGCGACCACCAACCTCAATCGCGCTGTTCAACAGATCCATTGGCGAGTTTCAAGGCTCTCCGTCAAAGACACACTCCCTGCGGAAGCCTCGAGAGGATCAACAAGAAGTTCAGGGCACGACTTGAGCCGTGCCGTAGAAGCGTAAACTTTTCTGGGGCTTTAGCCCCTGAGGAAATTCGGTTTGGATTTCGAATCCAATCCCAAAAACATCTGCCGGAGACCGCTTCCGCTCCGGGTAAACAGAAGGCTGCAAGCGTGAGGGGGCCAGCACGGTGAGCCTCAACCACCCCCTGGCAGCCAATCCTTGGGAAGCAGGAGAACTATGAAGAAACTTCAATACGTATTCATGACCCTCGCGGTCCTGTGCTTCGCGGCTCCCGCCTTTGCGCAGAGCGGCTCGGCCCCCATCAACCTGGTGCCGATCGGCGCCGGCATCGGCATGGCCCTCGCCGCCGGCCTCTGCGGCCTCGGCCAGGGCAAGGCCACCGCATCCGCCACCGAAGCACTGGCGCGCAATCCCGGCGCCCGCGCCGGCATTCAGCTTCTGCTCGTCCTCGGCCTCGCCTTCATCGAGTCCCTCACCCTCTTCACCTTGGTCATCATCTTCGCCGTCGTTCAGACCAAGTAGTTCGCGGCCTCCCTCAACCGAAAGACCCCGCGCGCGCGGGGTCTTTCCGTTTCGTGAACAAACCGGGATCCGGCTCCCTCAACTCGCCCGCTCATGGATCGCTGTCGTGGGAAACCCGCTCTGGGACTGCTGTTTCGCATTTCCTCGCCGCATCGCGCCGTTTTGGTGCCGGCGCACAAACGCGCAGCCCCTTTGTTGATGCGGGTAAAACGCGCATGTCCGCTCAAATAGGCTCGAATAACGGCAAAAATCGCTGCTTGTACGGCGTCGCGCAACAGGGCGCAACTCCCTCATAAGGAAGGGATTATGCGTGAACGTCCGCGCAAAAAGTGCGCCAAAATGCAAAAATCGCGAAAACGCGGATTTTCCGCATGCACGTAAAGTGCTCCTAACTTGTACATTAATAGACATTTAAGCCCGTTTTGCCAGTTTGACCAAAAAAGCCCGTTGCCCACTCCCGGCAAAAAAGACTCTGCCTTTGCAGCGAGTTCCGCGTGCGCTCTTTTGGGCACACTTGTTACTAAGTCGTTAACAGCGTGCAGCCCTACGCGGTCTTCCGTTTCGCCGAAGTTTTAGCCGCCGCCTTGATCAAACCCATGCCCTTGCGCGGCGCTTCCTTCTCGCTCACCGGCGGCTTCTTGGCCTGCTTTGCCGGAGCCTCGCTGCCAATGCTCTTGCGCAGCGCATCCATCAGGTTGATCACGTTCGAGGGGGCAGCCCGTTGCGGCGTTTCGTCCACCGGCACCGGCATGTGCTTGATCTTGGCTTCCACAAGCTCTTTGACTGCAACCTCATAGCCGTCCTGAAACTTGCCCGGATCGAACTTCGACGACTTCTTCGCGATCAGAGTTTCCGCCAGTTCCAGCGAATCTTCGCTGATAGTGGCCGGCTTGATGTCCCGAAAATAATCGTTTTGATTCCGTAACTCATTCTGATAGCGCAGCGTGTAGGCCATCATGCCGCGCCCTTCGGCTCCCGCCGGCGTAATGGCGACAATGTGTTCCCGGCCTGAGAATCCCACCTTCCCGATCGCCGCCTTGCCGGTCTTCACCAGCGCCGCCCGCACCACCGCGAACGCTTCGGTCTGCGCATCATTCTCCGGAACCACGAAGTAGGGCTTCTCCACGTACTCCGGGTTAAGTTCAGCCAGATCAATGAATTGAGACACCTCGATGGTGTGCTTCGAAGGCACGCGAAGGTTCTCCAGTTCGCTGTTCTCGACGATGACGTACTGGCCCTTGCTGTACTCGTAGCCCTTCACGATCTCGTCTTTTTGCACCGCGGGTGCCGCCTCGTCGCTCTCCGACGCGCTTTGCAGAACCTTCTGGTGGCGTATGCGTTCGCCGGTGCTTCTGCTGATTTGGTGAAAGCTGATTTGACTCTTGCTCTCAGTGGCCGTGTACAAGCTGACACCGAAAGAAACCAGTGAAATTTGCACGTGCCCTGACCAATACGGTCGTGCCATTCGTCACCTCGGGGAAGCCTTGCTCAACGATTCGATGCCGCCATCGCTGCACACCATCGTAGAATGTGGAGTTTACCGTATTTTTTCAATTCGATGAAGAAGAAATAACAAGTCAGGCTGCAATAGTCCATTACGGAGACATGCTGTGAAGGTTTACCTGGTTGATGGCACCTACGAATTGTTCCGCCACTATTTCGCTCTACCTAAAGCGCAAGACGCCAGGGGCCGTGAAGTCGCCGCCGTGCGAGGCCTCCTGGCTTCGGTGCTGGGGATGATGCGCGGAGGCGCCACCCATATCGCAGTTGCGACCGATCATGTCATTGAGTCATTTCGCAATGGACTGTGGCCCGGCTACAAAACCGGCGAGGGCGTGGAGCCCGATCTGCTGTCCCAATTCCCATTGCTTGAAGAAGTACTTATCGCCGCCGGCATCACGTTGTGGCCGATGGTGGAATTCGAGGCGGACGATGCGTTGGCTGCGGGCGCAGCCATCGCGGGCAAAGATGCGCGTGTTGAGCAGGTGATCATCTGCACCCCGGATAAAGACCTGGCGCAATGTGTCGAGGGGACGCGCGTGGTGCAACTGAATCGGCGCACCGGCGTTACTTGCGATGAAGCGGGAGTGAAGGAGAAGTTCGGTGTGCCGCCGCTCTCCATTCCCGACTACCTCGCATTGGTGGGCGACTCCGCCGATGGCTATCCAGGCCTGCCCGGATGGGGTGCGAAATCAACCGCCGCCGTGCTCGCGAAATTTCATCACTTCGAATCCATCCCCAAAGACTTTCGCGAATGGGGAGTCAGCGTGAGCGGGGCAACCACCCTGGCGACGACACTATTTCGCGAGTGGGACAAGGCATTGCTCTTTCGTACGCTCGCAACATTGCGCACTGACATTCCTCTTTTCGAAAATGTGGACCAGTTGCGATGGTCGGGTCCAACCGCGGAGTTTGATTCCATCGCGAAACAGCTGGACGCTGCTGTTACGTCTGCTCCCGATGCAAAGAGCGCGCGCCCATTTCGGCGCTCGCCGCGCATCGGGTCGGTGACGAAGCCTTGAGTGAAATTAATCGGTGCGCAGCGCGCGCATGGGATCGATGGATGCGGCGCGGCGTGCGGGAATGAATGCTGCGATCAGTCCGGTGAGCACTGTGATCGCGCAGACCAGCATGAGCACGATGGGGTTGCGCGCTCCGGTTCCGTAGAGCATGCTCTTGAGGATCGAAGACGACAACAGGGAAACAGCGACACCGATTATTACGCCGGTCAGCAGCAGGACTCCGGCCTCGCGCATGACGGAACCAAGCACATTGCCGCGTTGAGCTCCGAGCGCCATGCGTATGCCAATCTCGCGCGTTCGTTTTGAAATTGAGTACATCATGACACCGTAAAGACCTACAACGGTGAGTGTGACGGCGAGCCCTGCGAACACTCCCAGCAACACCATGGCAAAGCGCGGCTGCGAAAGCTGAGTGGACATCAGGTTTTGCATGGTTTTGACATTGGTGACCGGGATCTCCTTGTCCATCGACGCAACGATCTGTCGCATCGCGGGCTCCAGACTGAGAGGCTCCACGCTGGTGCGCGCCACGGTATGAAGGCAGCACCAATGTGTGAGCTGGTCCGCCGGCAAATACATTTCCGGGCGCATCTCGCGCTGCGTCGCAGACAACCGGACACTGCCGACGACGCCCACGATCACGCGCCATTCTTCTCGACCAGGTCCATTGCTTGCGCCCGGGCGAAGCTTATTGCCCAGAACATTTTCACCTGGAAAGAATTTGCGGGCGAAAGCCTCGTCGACGATCATGACCTGTGCTGCTCCGAGCTTATCGTCGGTGGTGAAATCTCGACCCTGCATCAGCGGGATCTGCATGGTCCTGAAATACTCCGGTGTGATCACGGTAACGCTGGCGCCGGGCCGCTGTCCTTCAGGGATCGGATGCTCCGGATCTTCAAACGTGACATCGGCGCCATCGTCGGTCATGGGCATGATCAATACGCCTGCCGCCGATTGCACACCTGGCACGGCGCGCACCTTTTCGAAATAGGGATGATAGAAGGCGGGCCGCGTCTCCTTGTACTGCGCATCGGGGGTTTCAAAGAGGAACGTCAACAAGTGGTCGGGATTGAAGCCCTCGTCGGTATGGCGCAGATGGAGGAAGCTGGAGATCAGCAAACCGGCGGAGGCGGCCAACACCAGGCCCAGCGCCACCTGGCCCACCACCAGCGCGGAGCGCATCCAGTCGCGGCTGGCGACGTCGGTGCGGCTTCCTGCCTTTAGAGTGGAAACCAGATCGGTCTTAGTGGCGGAGATGGCGGGAGCGATACCGAAGACCAGGCCCGCGATACAGGAGACAGCGGCGGCGAACGCCAGTATGCGCAAGTCCACACCTGCATCGGCAGCGCGCGGAATGCTGTTTCCGATCAGCCTCAACATCATGGGCGTGGTGGCAAATGCAAGCGCGCACCCAGCGAGTCCACCGGCGGTGCTCAACACCAGGCTTTCGACCAGCAGTTGACGTACGATGCGACGCCGGTCCGCACCCAGGGCCGCGCGCATCGCAATCTCGCGTTGACGTTCGCGCATACGAGCCAGCAGCAGGTTGGCGATGTTTCCGCAAGCAATCAAAAGCACCAATCCCACCGCGCCCAATACGATCGTGAGCGGCCGCCGCGTATCGCCCACCAGTGCGGCGAGTTCCGATCGCAACCGGGCTCGATTGTGATGGGTGTTGGTTTCGGGAAATTGCTGCGAGAGATTCACGGCGATGGAGTTGAGATCCTGGTCGGCCTGGGCGAGCGAGACTCCTGGTTTCATCCTGCCGACCGCGTTCAGAAAATGCGCGCCGCGCTGGGTGAACATGGAATCGGTGGGAACGATGTCGACGGCGAAGGTTGTCCACAGGGCGGTCTGAGGTTCGTTCACCGGAAAAAGAAAGGACGCGGGCATGACACCGATGATGGTGAACGTTTCGCCGCTGAGGCGGACGCTGCGACCTACGATGGTGGCATCCCCGCCGAACCGCGACATCCAGAGCGAATGACTGATCAAGGCTACGCGGGTTCCGGGCTTCTCGTCCTGGGCTGTGAAGTCACGTCCGATTTCGGGTCGCACTCCCAGGGTGGTCAACAGATCCCAGGCCACGATTTCGGAATCGATGTGTAACGGTCCGCCGGATCCGGACAGCGAGTAGGAATTGTCGTGGTAGGAGACCAGGTGGGCAAGGGTATGGTTTCGCGCGCGCATGTCCACATAGTCGGGATAAGAGAGGTTCCCGCCCATGTCGTCGGGAAAGCGGCTGTTCATTGAAGCCAGATCGACCAACCGTTCAGGGTGGTTATAGGGCAGGGGGCGCAGCAGCACCGCATCCACAACGCTGAACGTGGCGGTGTTGGCGCCGATGCCCAAAGCCAGGGTAACAATGGCCGTGAGCGCGAAACTCGGAGAGTTGGTGAGCTGCCGGCAGGCCAGGCGTATGTCGCGCCCGATGTTCTCCATCGCCAGGGCCGCGTCTTCGCCGGTGACGCGCTCCCGGATTGCGGTGCGATTGCCGAAGCGAAGCAAGGCGTCGCGCTGCGCTTCATCGGCGGACATGCCGCTGCGAAGGTTGTCTTCCACGCGCATGGCCATGTGCGCGTTGAGTTCGGCGTCGATTTCGCGTTGCATGCGCGAGCGGAAAAAGAGGTTGGTTACGCGGCGAAATATCGACATGGAGCCCTCCTTAAGCAAAGCGCAGAACGGCGCGCACACCCTTTACCAACTGCTCGAAACTTTCCTCTGCCAGCTCCAGCTGCTTCCTTCCCGCGGCGCTCAGCTTGTAGTACTTGGCGCTGCGGCCGGTTTCTGTCTGACCCCATTCCGAACGGATCCAACCGCTTTGTTCCATGCGGTGCAGCGCGGGATAGAGCGACCCTTCTTCCACGCGCAAAAGCTCATTGGATGCGCGCTGGATGTGAAGCACGATGCCATAACCGTGCAATGAGCCCGTCTGGGCCAGGGTCTTGAGAACCAATAGATCGAGAGATCCCTGCAAGTCGTTTTTAGCCATGTCCTCGTTTCCCTAGATATCTTGGCATGAGCGAGAGTACCCATAGATGCTTAGGGGTGTCAAGACAAACCTTCGCGCAGCTATCGACCAATGCGATCCATCCTGCGAACTCATTGCTTTGTTTGGTGGCGCGAAAGGGCCGGGGCCTGAGGGTCTTACTAACTTGGAGCTATTTTCCGCTGGCGGCGGCGCCCGCCGGGCGCAGCATCTGGATGGCCTGCTGGTAGCTCATGCCCACGGGCACCGGCGTGAATTGCGTTTCTTCTTCGACAGTATCGAAACTGCGGGTCTTGATGAGCACGCGGCCGTTCATCACCATCTGGAAGCGCACAATCCGCCATTGGTCCGCACCGACATTGGCCTGTTCGATCACGATCCAACCGCCCTTGTTGAGGCGCGCGAGAATGCCCCACCCGAAGTCGACGTCATGCTGCAAGTGGCCTTCCAGGCGCACCACCCGCTCGTGTACGGGATCGACAGTCAGCTCACCGGTCAACTCAGTGAGCACCTGCGTCTCGAGATCGGGAGAACTGAAATGAGGGTTGGGACTGAAGGTGAACCGATCGAGAGTCGTGGCGCCATTCGGCACCGATCCGGCGTAGTGGTAGATGAAGGCCCTGGGCAGCGCGCGCAACACTTTCAGGGCCCGCCCAGTGTCGTCCTGTTCGCTTTGCTTGCGCTTGTGCTGACGGGTGGGATCGGCTAACAGGGCATCGAGCCGGGCATCATCCTTTTGCCGGTCGGCGTCGCTGGGGGTGCTGTCATTGATGGACAGGAGCCGCGCCACTGCGCCGTCTTTGGTTTCAACAATGTCTTTGATCGAGGTCAGGCGGGGAGTGGACTTGCGCAGCCGGTAGCGCATGGGGTGCATGAGGTCCTGGGCGGCATTCAGCTCCGCAGCCAATGCCCGCTGCACTTCGTAGCTGTCGTGCGAGGGTGTTGGCGGCGTTTGCGCCGCCGACGTCCTGCCGAGAAAGAGCGGAAGCAACAGGCTGAGCAAAACTGCGATAAACCCCTCCCCGGCGAGAAATTTCGGCGAGAGTATTCCGCATTTTGCGACACCCGGAAATGCAACTGAATTGGCTAACCACTCTCGAGCCCGTTGTACGATCATTCGACGTTCCGGTGATGGCGTTCTGGAAGCGCGTATTCCATGCAGCTGATTACGAAGCCTTTGCTTGTGGATGCGGCGCCGGTTCGAAGACAATCCATGCCGTCCCTCGGAGTTCAAAAAAACGCAGGCGGCCTGTGGGAGTTCTTCCCCTATTAGACGCCTCAGCCCGAGAGTGGTTGCGGTGATTTGGACGTGGGTCGCTGGATTGAGTATAGTTCGGGCAGGGTCAGCGAAGAGTTCAGCAGTTTGCAGAACAGGAGCGGCCCTTGAATGCATATAGGAAAGTGCCGTTCCGCCGCCGGGCGAGCGGCTACACTTGGGATGTAGATCGTCGAATCGAGAAGTCCGAAAGGGAATAAAACATGGCAGTTGAGCTTACGCCAGCACGTCTCGGCAAGACCGTAGTTATCCGTGGTGAAGTTAAAGGCAGCGAAGATCTGATTATTGATGGACATGTGGAGGGAGCAATCTCTCTGGCAGAAAACCGTCTTACGATTGGTCCGAATGCCGACGTACTCGCCGACCTCACCGCCAGGGATGTGCTCATCCAGGGCCGCCTGAAGGGCAACATCATAGCCACCGGGCGGGTTGAGCTGCGCGCGGGCAGCGCAGTGGAGGGCGATGTGCGCGCACTTCGGCTGGCGATTGAAGATAATGCCATGTTTCGCGGCAAAGTGGATCTGACGCAGGGAGCGACAAAGAAGCCGGAAGCGGCTGCTGTACCGGTCAATGGTGTTTCCTGAAGTCGGACAAGATCCGGCCCGGTGAATGCCTCTCGCCGGGCCGCAGAGGAATTCGGGATTGATCAGGCATTGGTTCGACAAGAAACAGGGAAGCGGCGTGGCTGCTCCTTCGGCGGGATTTACCGGACCGAAGACAGCGCGCTATTCCGGGGGCTGGGCGACGCTGCGCAAGCGCTTGCAGGCTGACCCGGGGCTTTGCGTTTTGGATATTGGCTATACGTCTCCCACCAACATCAACTACCTCACCAGCCTGGGCCACAGCGTGTTTATGGCTGACGTGGTGCACGATGCGTGCAATGGGAATTGGCAGACCGGCGTAGATGAGGACGGCCAACCGATTTGGAACCTGCCGGGCTTCCTTCAAAACGCATTCAACTTTGGCGGCCGCATGTTTGACGTCGTGCTGCTGTGGACGGCGCTGGATTATCTGCCTGAAGCGTTTGTGCAGCCGGTCGTGGAGCACCTGCATGGTTCCATGAATTCCGGCGGATCGGTGCTTTCGTTCTTCCATATGAAAACGCAGGGAGAGGGAACCGCCTTCTGCCGTTTTCATGTGACGCCCGAAGATCGCGTGGAGATGCAGCAAGCGGAGTCATTTCCCATCCAAAGAGCGTTCACCAATCGCAGCATCGAGCGACTCTTCAATGGCTGGTCGGGCCACCGCCAGTTTCTGGCCAAAGACAGTCTGTCTGAAGTCATCATGACGCGCTGAAACAGTTGATAGCGCATCAGGCGCAGGCCGTGTGGGCGTGCGCGCGCCCCCTCGCGATATCCGGGCCAAATGGAAGCCAAGGCTGTGCTTTGGCACGTTGAGCGTGCGCGCCGCCCGATGCCAGCTCGTCGAAGACCAGTTTTTCGAGACCGTGCTGGCGGCAAAGGGACCGGATGAGGTCGTCCATGCGCTTCCGGTACTCCGCCGAGACGAAGGCGCCATTGGCGTAACGCTGCCGGTAGGCCGGCAGTTGTTCGGGAAAATGCTGTTCAATGAACTTGAAAAATGTAGGCTGCGAGCAGCTCTTTAAAAAGAGCGGGCCTGCGCCCAGGAAACTGGCGCCGGCGTCGGAAGCGGCCCTGGCAACCGCGCTGATCGAACTGCGGGTATCGGTAATGCCCGGCATGAGCGGCGAACACAGCACACCGGCACGCAGCTCCGCCTGGCGGAGGCGCGACACGGCGTACATGCGCAGGTCGGGCCGCGGCGCGCGCGGTTCCAGCAGACGCGCGAGCGTGGCGTTCATGGTGGTCACTGTCAAATGGACAGTGAGTGCGTTGTGTTTGGAGATCTCCTGCAGAATCTGGAGATCCCGGAGGATGAGCGCGGACTTGGTGACGATGCCGAGACGGAAGCCGCTTTTCTGAGCGAAGACTTCGAGCAGAGAACGGGTGATGCGCTGGCGGCGTTCGAGCGGCTGGTAGGGGTCTGTGGCGGTGCCTAAGGCAATTTCGGTGTCCGGCTTCAGGCGCGCGAGTTCCTGGTTTAAAAGCCACGCGGCATTCTGCTTGAAGTAGATTTTGCGCTCAAACTCGTCCGGATCGCGCAGTTCAAGGAATTCATGCGTGTATCGCGCGTAGCAGTAGCGGCAGGCAAACTCACAACCGCGGTAGGGATTGATGGAGTGGGTGAAGGTGAGCCCGCGCCGGGAAGTGGATTTTCCCAGGATGGAGCGCGTGGAGAGCGGCCGATACTCGGTGAGGCAGCCGGTCGAATCGAGGGGAGCCTCGGAGGCAGCGCGGGCCAGGAACGAGGTGGGCGGATGATCGAGAATGGGGAAGAGGGTGTCTGTTTTCGCCATATGTTCGCCTTGTGAGATTAAGCGTAGTCCTCGGCACGGGCGGCGTCAAGAGACAGTTTTTGTCTAAATCGTGTCCGTGGAAGATGGCCTGCGTCTGGCATCCGAAGTGGCATGAAGGTAATCAAACGGATATCGGCCGGCAAGGGCAAAACAACGGCTTCAGCCGGATCGATCAATTGCAGAGCTTAACGATTCAACAGGGAGAAAACATGGTTTCAATGAAAGGCACGCGCGTCACCTGGCTGGGACACGCAACCGTACTGATTCAGACTGCGAAGGGTACAACGATTCTGATCGACCCGTTCATCGAGCAAAATCCGAAATACCCTAAAGGCTTCGAGCTTCCATCGAAGATTGATTACGTGCTGCTGACTCACGGGCACGGCGATCACATCTCGGATGTAACCCCCGTGGCCAAGAAGCACGGTTCGACCGTGGTGGCGATCTATGAACTGGCCGATTATGTCGCGGACCAGGGCGTGGATAAGGACAAGACAATCGGGATGAACCTGGGCGGGACGGTCCAACTCAACGATGTGGCGGCAACCATGGTCGATGCGAAGCACTCGTCCGGGGCGCAGGACAAGAAGGGCACTCATTATGTGGGGATAGCTGCCGGCTATGTGCTCACCATCGCCGATGGCCCGGTTCTCTATCATGCCGGAGACACTACTGTATTCGGAGATATGAGACTTATCGCCGAGTTATATCATCCCGAAGTTGGAATGCTGCCGATTGGCGGTCACTTCACGATGGGTCCGAAAGAAGCGGCACTGGCTGCGAAGTATCTTGAAGTCAAGACCATTCTGCCGCTGCACTTTGGAACTTTCCCGCCCTTGAAGGGAACTCCGGAAGAGTTAGCGACCTTGGTGGGCGCAGATGTCCAAGTGATTCAATGGAAGCCGGGAGAGACTGTCTAAGGAAAATTGCAGAAGAAAAAAATGGGGCTGACCCGGGGAGTAACAATCAGCCCCTAGTTAAGAGCGGGGGGAAAATTGCGGCGGCTGCGCGTCCGGTAGGAGCCCAGAGAGCGTATTAGTCAGTGATTGACTATCGGCATGACTCTCTAAATTGTAGGAATCGGCTGTCATGATAGCTCGTGGTCCATCAGTCAAATCTGGACCGCGCGAGTATCACCTAGCCAGCGACCAGTTGCAAAGATTTGGATTTTCTGTGCTCCGCCCACCGTTTCTTAACGGCCTCGGCGATGCGTTTTCTTCCTTCCGGAGTAAGTCTTCTTTTCTTTGCCTGGCGTACCGGAGTGGTAGAAGAGTAAGTTCGCTTCAGTAAGTTGCGGGCCTGTTCAAGTCGGCTAAGTTCGAGATCAATTAGAGCCAATACATCCAAAACTCCCACGGTTCCTCCTGTTGGATGATTCAAGGTGGTCGAACGCCCGGGGTGTGAAAGCCTATTTCAAATAGCTGGCCAGCCACTCATCCTGAAGAACACGATACGTGCTGCTTGCTGCAAATTACAAATGAAGTTTAGTTCATGTTAATGGAGACAAGTTGCTTAAGGTCAAATGTTTAAAGAGAAAGTGAGTCGCGCATAACCATTGTGTCGTTATTCCGACTTATCAAGCCGATTTTCTTTATGATAACCAGAAACCTATTTAAACCTTCATGTGCTCGAAATGTAAGATGCGCAACCAACATAGAGGCCCCACCGGAATTTGGGAGTGTCTGGAAAAGTCCGGGTCAAGCGAGCAGGCGGTACTTAGTGGGAAGCTCTGCCCTTGGTACCGGTTGGTTCGGAGGCGGGCAGAGTAGGCTGCACGGTGGAGAGGTCCTGGCCTGGGATGCGCAGCGGCATCATCGACGAATCGGCAGCTTTACAGTTGCGCAGGTCGCGGAGAATCTCAACCTTCTCGCGCGCATACTGGCCTGCCAGCCGCGTCAAGGCGTAAGTAATGATATCGCTGTGATGCAGATCAGGCAGCGATGGGTCGCGGCGCATGTTCAGCCACAGCCGGTGCACGAGCTGCACATCGTCCGGGCTGAGCGCCGGCGCGTGCGGCCCGATGTAAAACACCTTGGCCTGCCCGCTGGGATCGATGACATAGAAGTTGAACTGCCGCTTGGGTTCCGGCAGAGCTTCCCACGCTTGTCCCAGGTGGAAGGCCTGTTCTTCCGCGGTCATCTTGGTGGAGATGCCGGATACAACCGAATCCACTTCCAGAGAGTTTGCGCCCTGCGCCAGTGCTGCGAAGATGTCGCCTGCAGGTACGACTAGGAGCGACACCTTTTTGCCAAAGCTCTCGGCTACGGAGATGGCCTTGGTGAAAACCATTTGCTCGTGCTCACTAAAACTTTGTTGATCGGCGCTCAGGAACTCAGGGCCGCCTACGCCCATGATGCGTACGCTCAGCACCACCACGTCCTGGTCGTCGGTGCGGGTGCGGGCCAACGTCCACTTCAAGGCGAAGGGGTTGGCCGCATCGCGCATGGTCACCATGGTGCCTCCGGCGCGAATAGCCACCGACTCACGGCTGATAGTGTCCTGGTGTTCAAGCTGGAAATGGTCCTTCATCTGGCGCGCAGTCAGTGCATGCTTCTGCATGTTCTTGCGTTCGGAGATGGTGAAGATGATGAAGAAGACCGCTGCAAAGGCAATGCCGCTTACGGTTGCGACCGACTTCGTGAACAGGTTCACGATGGCGGTGGAAAGGAGCACGAGAAAGACAGAGAACAACCCGACGGGAATTTCGGTTTTCCCGATGCGAATGTTCGGGGGAACCTTCCATCCACGTTCGCCGTGATATTTCCAGCGCAGCACCAGCATGGCCAGGCTGTTGAACGTGAACGACCAGATGACGCCGAAGGCGTACGCTTCGCCCAGGGTGATCACGTTGCCGCGGGTCACGATGATGGTGAACATCTGCAGTCCGAAGACCAGGTTCACGATGCGATGACTGGTGCCGAACTTGGGATGCGGCTTGCGGAACCAGTCGGTGAGCACACCGTCTTCCGCCACGCGCATCAGCACGCCTGTCGATCCGATCATCGATGTGTTGATGGCCCCTGATAGAATCAGGAACCCCACAAACACGACGAAGATGCGGAAGGCGATCTTCCACATCTCGGGCCCCACCATGAACATGGCCAGGCCTGCGATCAGGTTGTCCTGGTAGATGTGGGTGCGCTCGTAGGTGGGAATCAGCATGGACGCCAGCAGCGTGGCGCCACCGGTGAAGATCAGGCTGTAAATCGCGATGACGATCGCCGCGCGTTTCAGGTTCTTGAGCTTGGGGTGCTCGATTTCGCGATTGACCTGGGCGAGGCTCTCCTCACCGCTCATGGCCAGGATGGAGTGACCGAACGCCATCAGAATCCCGAACAGCCCGAACAGGGGCACCAGCCGCGTTCCCTTGAGGAAGCCCAATGCATCGTCACTGAATTTCAAATGCGATGGGATGGGCGAGGGAGGCAGGCTCGAACCCTTCATGATGACCGAGTATCCGCCCCAGGCAAACAGGATCACCACCATGATGGTCGTGATCTGCATGACCCGCAGTGCCTTGTCGCTGGACTCCTCGATCCCCTTGATGTTCTGGTACCAGTAGTAGATGGTGACCGCCGCGGCGAAAAAGGCGGAGGTCAGGTTCATGTCGAACTGGAAGGGATTGCCGTGGGGATCCTGCAGGGCCGGCGGCAGCCAGTGGCTCTTGTTCGCCACTGTCATGATTTCGTTCATGAGGCCGGTGATGTATTGTCCGGCCGACACGCCCGAGATTGGTCCGGTGAGAATGTAATCGAACATCAGGGCCGAGACGCTGAGCTTGGCGAAGGTGCCGCCCAGAGCCTCTTTGACCACCCGATAAACGCCGCCGCGCGTAAACATCGAACAGCTCTCGACGTAAACCGCGCGCACCGCAAAACTGAACAGCATGATCCCGAGAATGAACCAGGGCGCAGCAGCGCCCACAGCCTGTTCGGCGATGCCGCCCGCATAGAAGGCGGATGAGCCTAGATCGTTGAGAACGATGGCGGCGGCGCGCCAAAAGGAGATGAATGTGAGCATCACGGAGGATGCCACAATAAGCCGCACGCGGTCGGAAGGCGGGGCAACGGTCGTTCGAGAAGATGCCATCGCGAAAGTGCCGGCACGAGGCCGGCCGCTTAATAATCCTGGGGGGCCAAAATTGCCGTTCGCCCTGCGAAGAGTCTAGTTCTGTTCACGAGAGACGTCAATCGGTATTTAGTTGCAGGCCTCTGAGGGGCCTAGGCAAAATCGGTTTAGTCTTCGCCGAACAGTTCCTTGGCGTCCTCGAAAAAGCTGATCAGCACCACGATGGACGATCCAGCCAGACCGAGGAAGAACATCAGTTCCAGTACCCGCATTACAATCACGGCAAATTGCATAATCACGATTGTAGCGCCAAATCGGGATTTGCCTAGCCGCATTCCCATGGGTGAGTTGGCGCTGGGCGTCGAGGCAGCCCCATGCTTTAAACTCGGCCCTGTATGCAACGCCACGTCTGGAAGCTTTGGGCAGCCGCGGGTCTTTCCGCTGCCTTGCTGGAATTGCCGTTTCCCCTGGCGGGGCCGATGCCTGCCTGGCGCAGTGTGTTTGCATGGTTCGGACTGGCGCCTTTGCTCTGGGCGGTCCTCTCGCCGGCGACTGCCGGGGGCCCGAATCCACTGCGGCGGGCATTTCTGCTTTCCTATGGCTGCGGGTTTCTCTGGTACACGGGCAACTGCTACTGGGTGCGCGACACCATGTCGCGCTATGGCGACATGCCGGTGCTTGCGCCGACCTTGCTCTTGATTGGTTTTAGCCTGGTGCTGGGCTTGTACTTCGGTATCTTTGGGCTCGGTGTCGCGTTGATCCGGCGCAAGACTGGCAGCGGGCGGCTGGCGCTGGCGGCGGCTCCTTTTCTCTGGGTTGCGCTCGAACTAGCCGCGGCGCGCATCACCAGTGTCCCCTGGGACCAACTGGGGTATTCGCAGGTGGACAACGTCCTGGTGAGCGGACTGGCTCCGTGGACGGGTGTTTACGGCATCAGCTTTCTGTTGGTACTTGCGAGCGCGCTGCTCGCGGGACCGTTTGTTCTATCGTCCCGCGCATCCAGAATCGGATCGAGCAGCCTCGGCATAGCGGTCACCCTGATCGGTTGCGCAGGACTGCTGTACAACCCTGCAAAAGTTACCACCAGCGCCACCGCGGTCCTCATTCAGCCCAACCTCGATGTGGCGACTGAAAACGACTGGACCGGCCCGGGCGAATGGGAGAGCCACATCGCGGAGTTCAACAAACTGGCCGGCGAGCAGTGCAAGACCTACATCGCCGGTATTCCACAAACCGGCGCGCCCACGGGCGAAATCATGTGCCCGCCGTATCCCACGCATTCTGACCTGGTCGTGTGGCCTGAATCGCCCGCGCCGTTCGGCCAGACAGAGCCGCGATTCCAGCAGGCGATTTCTTCAGTTGCCAAATCAACCGGGTCTCCGCTCGTGGTGGGCGGCATCGGCCTCGATTATTCAAGCGAGCAGCAGCGCTGGCTGGAATACAACTCCGGCATGCTGTTTACATCCGGTGGTGTTGCGTTGGGTCGCTACGACAAGATCCACCTGGTGCCCTTCGGCGAGTTTGTTCCATTTGAGAAGCTTCTATTCTTTGCCAAGAAGCTTACCGGGCGCGTTTCCAAATTCGATCGCGGAATCGAACGGACAGCGTTTCGCCTCGTGGATCAGAACGGAAAAGGGCATCGCTACGGTATTTTCATTTGCTACGAATCCGTGTTTGCCGACGAGGTGCGTCAATTCGCGCGCAACGGCGCCGAAGTCCTCGTCAACATCAGCGACGACGGCTGGTATGGCGACACCAGCGCTCCGTGGCAACACTTGAACATGGCGCGCATGCGGGCCGTCGAAAACCGCCGCTGGATTCTGCGCGACACCAATAACGGCATCACCGCGGCCATCGATCCGTATGGACGCGTAAGGCAAAGCATTGCGCGGCATACGGTCGACGCGCTGCCCGCGCAGTATGGCTTTCGCGATGACGTCACCTTCTATAGTGCCCACGGCGACGTGTTTGCATGGGGCTGTGCCATACTTTCAATAGGGGTTGTCGCGTGGACTTTGCAACAGCGCGGCAAACTCGAAGTCAAAATCAAAGTCAGGTCTTAAGAGCAAACTATGGCGTTGAACGATCTCGAATTCGCTTATGCTCCCGTGCGCGACCAAGTCCGCGACCTGCGGGAGTATCTTTGACCCTGCCCGCATCCGCAGGGAACTCGCCGACATAGAAACCAAGCTCGCCGATCCGGCCATGTGGTCGAACACCGGCGCCAGCCAGCCGCTGATGCGCGACCGCAAGCGTCTCGAGGCCCTCGTCGCCGACGACGAGCAACTCTTGCGCCGCAGCGGCGACATCGAAGCCTATTTTGAACTAGCGCGCGAAGGCGAAGATGTCCTCGCCGATCTGGAGCGCGACATCAAGGCCCTGGCAACGTTTGCCGAGGAACTGGAAGCGCGGACCATGCTCTCCGGCGAAGCCGATCCACTCAACGCCATTGTCACGGTGCATCCAGGCGCGGGCGGCACGGAGAGCCAGGACTGGGCCGAGATGCTGCTGCGCATGTACCTGCGCTGGGCCGAGCAGCAAGGCTTCAAGACGGAAATGAACGACTACCAGGACGGCGAAGAAGCGGGCATCAAGTCCGCCACCTTCACCATCATCGGCGATTACGCCTTCGGCATGCTCGCGGGCGAAAGCGGAGTGCACCGGCTGGTGCGCATCTCCCCCTTCGATTCCGCCAAGCGCCGCCACACTTCTTTTGCTTCGGTGTACGTCTCGCCGGAAATCGATGAGACGATTCACGTCGACCTCAAGCTCGAAGACCTGCGCATCGATACCTACCGCTCCGGCGGCAAGGGCGGGCAGCATGTCAACACCACCGATTCCGCGGTGCGCATGACGCATCTTCCGACAGGCATCGTGGTGCAATGCCAGAATGAGCGCAGTCAGCATAAGAACCGCGAGAAGGCGATGAAGATGTTGCGTTCGCGGCTCTACGAATTCGAGCTCGAAAAGAAGCGCGCGGTGAGCAAAAAGCTTGAAGACTCCAAGCTCGAAATCAACTTCGGTTCGCAGATCCGCTCCTATGTGCTGCAGCCGTATCGCATCGCCAAGGATCACCGCACCAAGGTCGAGGTGGGCGATGTGGACAAGGTGCTCGATGGCTATCTTGAGCCGTTCCTGCGCGGATACCTTCTGGCCAAGCGGCGCGGCACGGCTGACTCCGGTCCCGACGACGAACTGGACGTGTAAGGATCGCCGGTGAAGTAGTGGAAGAGTGAAAGAGTGAAGGAGTCAAGGGGTGAAAAGTGAACGAGCTCATCAGCAGGTTCACTCGTTCACTTTTTCACTCCTTCAGTTATTCAGCGGCGGAACGTTTCGACCCATGAGAGTGAATCCAAACCCCGGAGATTTCAATGAATGATCCATCCGTGATTCAGGAGATGTTACGCAGCGCGCGCACCATTGCCGTGGTAGGCATGAGCGATAAGTCATGGCGCGCCAGCTTCAACATCGGCCGCTATCTGGCGGGCAAAGGCTACCGCGTGCTGCCGGTCAATCCCACGCTGACGCAGATTCTCGAGATGCCTTGTTATCCCGACCTCGACGCTGCCCAGGCCGCCGCCCGCGCACAGGGCAATGGCGGTATCGACCTCGTCGACGTCTTCCGTGCTTCGGAAAATGTTCCGCCCATCGTCGACGATGTCATCCGCCTGGGCATTCCCTACTTGTGGCTGCAGGACGGCGTCGTGCACCAGGAGGCGATCGCCCGCGCCGAGGCAGCCGGCGTGAAGTGCGTGCAGAACGACTGCATCTTCCGCGAACATACCCGTCTTGCCGTTCATGACTGAATGAAACAGGACGGAGACAAGAACGAGACAACACATGTCCACCAATTGAGCCATAATTAGCCAGAGATGCGCCGCTACCGACTGATCTTCGCGCTCGTCCTCCTGTTTGCAACGGGCCGGCTGGCTTTGGCTGCGTCCAATTCCGCCGATGTGGCCCATCTCCACGTGCAGTTGGTGGTGCCGTCGTCTACGCTCTACTCCGGTGGTCCGGTCGAGGCCGGCCTTTATTTCAAGCTGGAACCGGGCTGGCACGTTTACTGGAAGAACGCCGGAGATTCCGGCGAGCCGCCGCGCATCAAGTGGACTTTGCCCGCTGGAATCACTGCAGGCCCCTTGCAATTTCCGGCGCCGAAGCGTCTTCCTCTGGGCCCGCTGATGGATTTCGGTTACGAGAACGAAGTCCTGTTCCCCTTCAATTTGAATGTGGCCGCCAACGCCGCTCTGGGCCCCGCTCTTCTGCACGCGAAAGTCGATTGGTTGGTTTGCCGCGAAGTCTGCATCCCCGGCAAGGCTGAACTGGAAGCCACGCGTCCGGTAACCAATGAGGCCCCCAAAGCCGGTACGGTTGATCCTGACGCCAGCCTCTATGCGCGCCTCGCCAGCCGGGTCCCGCAAGCGCCGCCCGCCACTTTCAAGGCCGGATTCACGCCCACGCCCACCGGCTTCCGCCTCACGGTTGAAACCGGCCAGAAGGAAACTGAAGCATCGTTCTTTCCCGCCGACCAGAGCGTCCTCGACAATCCGGCGCCACAGAAAGTCACATCCACAGCCAAGGGCCTGACCCTTGACCTGAAGAAGGACGCCAACCTCACCGCCAATCCCACTCACCTGAACGGCGTTCTGGAACTCGCGAACGGTCGCGCTTACGAGGTCGCGGCAGTGGCAGGCGCACCAGCGGCCGTACTCGCCCGCCCCAGCGCGCTGGGTCCGATAAACTCTTCGAGTCCCGCGAATTCCACCAGCACTACTAATTCCGCCAATTCCGCGGCCCCCGGCTTCGCGCGCATCGCCTTCCTTGCCTTCCTCGGCGGCATCATCCTGAACCTTATGCCGTGCGTCTTCCCGGTGCTCTTCCTCAAGGGGCTGGCGCTGATGCAATCCGGCAACGAAGAACGGCATCGCCTCCGCACCCACGGACTGGTCTACACGGCGGGCATTCTTGTTTCCTTCTGGATCCTTGTCGCTGTCCTGCTCGTCCTGCGCGGCGCCGGTTCACGCTTCGGATGGGGATTTCAGTTTCAGTCGCCCGTGTTTCTCTCCCTGATGGCCGGACTGCTCTTCTTCCTCGCGCTTTCGCTGGCCGGGCAGTTCGAAATCGGACTCACTCTCACCAGCGCGGGCGGCTCTCTGGCAGCGAAGCAGGGCTACACCGGCAGTTTCTTTACCGGCGTCCTTGCCGTAGTAGTCGCCACGCCCTGCACGGCGCCCTTCATGGGCGTTGCCATCGGGTACGCACTGGCCCAGCCGGCTGTGGTGACATTTGCCGTCTTTACCTCGTTAGCCCTCGGCCTCGCGGCGCCTTATGCCGCGCTCACGCTACAGCCGGCCTGGACGCGCATTCTTCCCAAGCCCGGCGCCTGGATGGAAATCCTCCGCCAGGCCATCTCGGTGCCTATCTTCGCTACCGTCATCTGGCTGGCATGGGTGCTCGCCCAAGCCTATGGCGCTACTCTCCTTGCGGCCCTGCTGATCGGCTTCCTGCTCATTGCGATCGCGGGATGGTTCCTCGGACGCTGGCCCGCCCGGCTCTGGTCCACGATCTTAGCGGTGCTTGTCCTGGCTGCATTTGTCGCCCTCAGCGCGTGGGGTCCCAAACACCTCGCCAGCGCTCCTGCCACGGCAACAGCGTCGACACAGCCGGGCGCATGGCAGCCCTGGACCGCGGACGCCGTTTCCCGCTATCAGGCTCAGGGCCGACCCGTCTTCGTGGACTTCACCGCCAGCTGGTGCCTCAGTTGCCAGGTCAATGAGCGCGTGGCTCTCAGCCAGCCCGCAGTCCGCAAAGCATTCGCCGATGCCAATGTGGTGTTGCTGCGCGCCGACTGGACGCAGCACGACGAGGACATCGCCCAGACTCTGGCTGCCCTGGGCCGCAGCGGTGTTCCTGCCTACGCCCTGTATGCTCCAGGCGAAAAGACTCCGCGCCTCCTGCCGGAAGTTCTCACCCCCGGCATTGTGACCGACGCCCTCGCCAATCTACCCCGCACCGCAAACCAGGCTTCGCTGGTTCCGTCAAACTTGAAGTAAGCCAGGTTGATCGTCTGTATTCAAGCCCATCGCCACGCCGTACACGCGCTCCTACGGCTGTTCCGTCCAATCCAGCGACTGAATGAGCCGATGAATTACCACTTGATGTAGTGGCGGCCCATTGCCTGCACGGACGGTTGCACGGGGAGAGCGCCTCCGCAGCCGAAAATGTACTCCGGCGCCCCGTTGGTGCGGTCATACCTCTCACTCGCGAGCGACACTTCCTCGGTGGCCATGCGCACCATGGTGTTTACCCGTACCGGCACAAGTTCGGACTTACCCGTCAGGTTGCCGACGAATTCGTTTGTATAGACGAGCTCATTCCGTGGTGACGACATTGAAACCTCCTGTGGAGCGCCGATCAATCGGCACAGACCCTCGATCAACTCGCGGTCATGTTCGAAGGGAAGACTTAGCTGCAAAGCAAATTCCAATGGCAAAGTCTCCTCCGTGGGTTTTTGAGAAGGCGACGGATGCCGTAATCTGCGACCTCGCCGACACTTCAAGCTGAGCTTTGAATGCCGGATATCCCGAACCCGTTTGCGCATGGACCTGCCATCCTAGATGAGAAATTGATGAAGACCTTCTCGACGGATTGCTGTGGGCAGCCGAGTTCAACCAGGTTTGGCGGAATTCGGCTCAGTTCGATCTCTTGAGTTGCCCTTCCACTTAGAACCACGAACGGCTGTTGTCCGTTGTGGTTTGCAATCTTCAAGACCAACCCACGCTTGCCATCTATTCAGCAACTACCGTGCCAAAGCCGCGAAACTGGAACAGAAGGGCTTCGTTATTGAAAGGGGAGAGTTTAGGGGACTTGCTCGTCCTTGCCGAGATGAGACGAAACCCAGGTGACGACTCGTCAGTGACGGAATCTCGTCATCCTTTCCTTAAAACCGACACTGGAACCCGGAATTTCCTGAAAAGAGGGTCGACGGGATTTCGCGAAATTTGCGGGTATTTTGAGGCTTTTTTGAGGCGCCTGCGCGAAAAGGCATCTTGACGGGCCGCAGAGCTGTTCCGCGTAAGTATTGTTTTCATTGAGGATAGATCCGGGCGGCAGGAAATTTGAAAATGATCGGCAAATTCTGGAGCCGGTTCGCAACATAAAACAGGGGGGGAGGGGGTACCCCCTGGGTACGTACCGGGGACCTGCCCGACATTTTGTACTTTCCCTGTTTCCGATTTGCGGTTTGATCCGGGAGAACGCAGGTCAACGGCCACCGGAGCGAGCCTCGATCACTCCCAGTTTGCTCCAGGGCGGGGTAATTTTCAGCAAACTGGCGGTCAGCCGGCGAATTCCGAACACAGGGGTGGAAGTTCGGACTCAATGCCAAAGCCGGCGATGGGCGTCGAGCCCACCACCGGCACTAACATCGTTCAATCCCTAAACCACGTTGACCGCGATGGCCGGCGAATCGATGCCGTTGGCCACCACGCGCAGTTCGCTGGGTCCAAGCGGAATTCCGCCCGGCACGGTGAAATGCGTGCTGTGCAGGGTCGCTCCCGTCGCCACCCCCATGGTGGAGTGGTCATGGGTCCGACAATAAGTAAGCCGGTTGCCGCCGCCATGATGGATCCGCACCAGGGGATAGTTGGTTGCCATCTGCGCGTCGTCGCCGTAGCTCACCGCCTGCGACAGCCCATTCAATTGCCGTCCCACCAGGGTGTAGTCCTCGCCCACGGTAAGGGTCGTCGTCGGGGTCCCGGTGTTGTCGAGAATCTCGACGATGCTGGGCCGCCACGCGCCCAGGGGCGCGCCGCCCGGTTCATAAATCGCCATCGACGTGGTGCCGTTCGCGAACAGCGCCTCACCGCTGGGCAACAGCAGGAGCCGCGCCACAAACGGCGGTGCTCCCGGCGGATTTCCGGGCGGGTCGCCGATCAGCGCGAAGGTGCCGGTGCCGGGATGGAACTCGAAGAAGAACATGGGGGAGAGATAATTGCCGCCCACGCCGTCCACGGGGCCGGCCACGCACAACACTTTGCCGTTGGGCAACAGGCAGGCGGGCGCATCTTTCGCGCCGACGACCGGGTGTCCCGGCTGGGGCGGAAAGTCCGGTCCGGCGGTCCAACTCCCCGGCTGGCTGGAGATGGGATCCGGCGTATACAGCGCGGTGTGCCCGGTTGAGCCGGTGCAGAACACGCGCCCGTCGGGCAGAAGGATGGCGGGCCCGATCTCAATCGACGTGGCTTCCACCAGGTCCGACGGGGTGTTGGGAATGGGGATCCACTGGTCGGAAGCGATAAGGTACTTCTGCGCGCCGGGATGGTCTGCGCAGTTCACCGCCAGGACAGTCTGGTCGGGCAGCAGGGTCCACGTTTCTTCGGTGCTGCTGAAATTCGTCTTGGCGCCCGCGGCTCTCCAGGTGTTGTTGTTCACGTCGTAGATCGCGGTGTGGTTGTTCATGATGGCGCCCACCAGCAGGCGCCCGTCGGGAAGCACGCAGGTGGGCGCATCGCCGATGTTGGACCAGCCCGGGGGAAGGGAAGCCAGGCTCCAGAAATTCGATTCGGGGTTGTAGACCTGGGCCGCCAGCAGATCCCACGTGATGCCGTCTTCGTATTCGCCCCCGGCCACGAAAACGCGGCCATTCGCCATCACGGCGGAGGCGAAGTAGAGGGGACGGTTGGGGCCGGAGGCCAGCGTCGACCACGTGCCGTTGCGATAGCTTCCATGCGGATCGGGTTTAAGCAGATGCCAGTGTTGCGTTCCAGAGTCCTGACACATGACGCTTCCGTCGGTCAGCAGCAACATTGTTCCCGCGCCGAAGTGAGGCTGGTTGGTAAGTGCGTGCCAAATTCCCATGATGAGACCTCCTCGTCACAGGAACAGTGGCCGGCGCACGACATTCGTTTCAAGAATGCTGAATAGACTTCGCGATTCTAGGGTTGCCCGCGTTTCCCCGCCCGGATGCGCCGGATCTCTTCCATGCGCTGGGCCAGCACCTTTTCGCGGCCTTCCTGGGTGGGGTGGTAATAGCTGCGTCCCTGCAGCGACGCGGGCAGGCAATCCATATCGGCGACGCGCCCCTCTTCATCGTGGGCGTAGCGATAGCCCTTGCCGTAGTCGAGGGCCTTCATCAGCCGCGTGGGCGCATTGCGCAGATGCAGCGGCACGGGCTCCTGGCGGGTGTGCTCGATCTCCTGCTGCACGGCTCCGTATGCCATGTACACCGAATTCGACTTGGGCGCGAGGCATAGATAGACCACTGCCTCGGCGAGCGCGAGGTCTCCTTCCGGGGAGCCCAGAAAATCGATGGCCTCCTTGGCCGAGAGACAAAGGTTCAACGCCTCCGGAGCGGCCAGTCCTATATCTTCAACCGCCATCCGCACCACGCGCCGCGCCAGATACAGCGGATCTTCCCCGGAGGCAAACATGCGCGCCAGCCAATAGAGCGCGGCATCCGGATCGCTGTTGCGCACGCTCTTGTGCAGCGCCGAGATCAGGTTGTAGTGTTCCTCGCCAGACTTGTCATACATCAGCACGCGCTGCTGCACGGCTTCCGTCGCGATCGCTTTATCGATCCGCCGGGCGCCCTCGTTGGCTAATTGCGCAGCCACTTCCAGGGTGTTGTACGCCGCGCGGCAATCGCCGCTGGAGTAGCCGGCCATCAGCTCCAGGGCCTCGTCGTCGGCCGTCAACTGCATCGCGCCCAGCCCGCGCTCCTGGTCGTCGAGCGCGCGCCGCAACAGCGCCGTGATGCGTTCTTCACTGAGCGGCTGCAGCACATACACGCGGCAGCGCGAGAGCAGCGCCGAGATAATCTCAAACGAAGGATTCTCCGTGGTGGCGCCAATCAGCCGGATCGTCCCGCGCTCCACATAGGGCAGAAAAGCGTCCTGCTGCGCCTTGTTGAAGCGGTGAATTTCATCCACAAACAAAATCGTGCGGGATTGAAATTCAGCGGCCTGCGCGGCCGATGCCATCACCTGTTTGATCTCCTTGATGCCGCTCATCACGGCCGAGAACTCGATGAAGGTGGCCTTGGTGGTCTCAGCAATAATCTTCGCCAGCGTCGTCTTGCCCACGCCCGGCGGTCCCCAGAAGATGATGGAGCCGCCATCATCGCGCTCGATCTGCACCCGCAACGGCTTGCCGGGCGCCAAAAGGTGTTCCTGGCCGCTGTATTCCTCCAGCGTGCGCGGGCGCATGCGTTCCGCCAGCGGTGCAGTGCGCAGCGTGGCTTTTGGTCCCTCCGGCTCCCCATCGAACAAACTCATGCCGTTCCCCTGCGCTGTCGCGAAGCCTCGTAGAGCAGCACCCCGGCGGCGACCGACGCATTCAGGCTCTCCACCGGTCCGGGGCAGGGAATGGTGATGGCCCCGCTGGCCAGCGCCGCGATGTCTGCGGGAACGCCATTGCCTTCATTGCCGATCACCAGCGCCACCGGCCCCGCCAGGTTGGCCGCGTCGGCCGCCGTAGCTCCCTGCAGCGCCGTGGTTAAAATCGTCACGCCTGCATCTCTGAGCCGGTGGAAACACTCCTCCACGGGGGACGCAATCAGGGGCAGGCGAAACACGCTTCCGGCCGAGGCGCGCACGGCCTTCTGGTTCCAGCAACTCACCGTTCCCGGCAGGCTCACGACCCCGTCGGCTCCAAATGCTTCGGCGGACCGCAAAATCGTTCCCAGGTTTCCGGGATCCTGGATGCCGGCCAGCACTACCAGCAGCGGTGCGGACTTCTGATGGCGCACGACATGGGCCCAGGTCCAGTCCGGCATTTCAACCAGCGCCGCCACGGGTTGGGGCGCTTCAGTGTCGAGGCAGGCATTCAGCAGTGCCCGGGGCACCAGCAGGACCTCGGTCTCGTCGGGCAGCACCAGCCCCTCCAGGGGATCGTGCGCCTCCTGCGCGATGAAGACGCACGGCACGTGCAATCCCGCGCGCAAAGCCTCATGCAGGAGATTCGCTCCTTCGACGCCCGCCAGGCCGCCGTCGTCTCGCCCCGGCCGGCTCAACAGCCGCCGCAATTCCTTCAAGCGCGGATTCTGCTTGCTCTCTATGACTCGCACTGACATCTCGGAAGGAACCGCCATTTGCCCAATCGCTTGACTGCGCTGCGCATCCGGATCCGGATTCCGAATCCTGTCCGATTCTAGCTGTTTTGCCCGACTATCCAGTCGCCTCGCCGCTTTGCGCCTGCGTTGGAAATACAGGATTCTCTGAAACCTGCGACCCTGATAGAATCGCGCAAGGTCCCCGCCGCCCCCCATCCCCGGATGAAGAATCTCGGTGTGGCTTGGTTCGGCGGCGACCGGCGGGATTCTTCTATCCCCGAGAATGCTATAGTGCATTGATAGATACCGTCTTACGAGACAATCATTTGCGGGAACCGAGGTAGACCTTCTTGTCCGCGGAGATTTTGCGCGTCCATCCCGATGAGCCCCAGCCGGACCGGATCGATTACATCGTCTCCTGTTTGCGCAAAGGCAATCTTGTCGCCATGCCAACCGATACGTTCTATGGTCTGGCCGTCGACCCCGTCAATCTGAATGCGGTGGAGCAGATCTACCAGCTCAAAAGCCGCCAGAAGCACAAACCCCTGTCCCTGCTGATCTCCTCCCTGTCCCAGGCCTACTCCCTGGCCCGCGACGTCGATACCATGCTGGACAAGCTCGCCGACAGGTTCTGGCCCGGTCCCCTCACCATCATCGTGCGCGCCGGCACCAAGCTGCCTTTGCGCGTCACCGCGCACACCGGCAACGTGGCCTTGCGCGTGCCCGACGCTGCGATTCCCCGGGCCGTCGTTGAAAAATTCGGTCTTCCCATCACGGCCACCGCGGCCAATCTTCAGGGAGCCTCGGAGTGCACCCACGCCGCCTGTGTCCGCGACCAGATTGGCGACCGCATTCCGCTGATCATTGATGGCGGTCCCACCGGCCGCAGCCTGCCGACCACCATCGTCGACCTCTCCCTGGGCGCAGGCCGTTGGGAGATCCTGCGGGAAGGCGCCATCCCCACCCATGAAATCGTGATGGTTTTGCAGCGCTGAGAAAGTGTCATGAAGAGCTTGTCCGAGCCCGACCTGCGAGCGCCCCGCCGCCGCCGACAGCTACTCAAAATCACTCTCTGGTCGCTGCTCCTGCTGATCCTGGCCTGCTTTGCGTGGTGCGCCTGGGTTTACGCCCAGATCGAACACTACGCCGCCACCGATCAGGCGGCGGCCTCGGACGCCATCGTCATATTCGGCGCCGCCGAGTACGACGGCCATCCTTCCCCGGTGTTTCGCGCCCGCCTCGATCACGCGCACGCCCTCTTTAACAGCCACATCGCGCCCTTGCTCATCACGCTTGGCGGCGATGGGGGCGACGATTTTTCCGAGGGCGCCGTGGGGCGCGAATACCTTGTGGGCGCGGGCGTTCCCAACTCTGCCATCATCGCCGAAACCCGCAGCCGCAGCACCTCGGAGTCGGCTCGGCGCGTCGCCGTTATCGCCCGCACCAACGGACTGCGCCGGCTGGTCATCGTCAGCGACGGTACCCACCTCTTTCGCATTCATGAGATCTGCGCCGCCGAGGGACTGAACGTGCTCACCTCGCCGCGGCCCCAGGTGGGCACCGAAAGCCCCTCCGAAGACGCCGGCCGCATGGCCCACGAGATCATCACCTACACGTTGTGGCGGCTGCACCTGGATTGAGAAAAACAGGGGTCAGGGGTCAGGGGTCAGAAAAGACATCGTGCCGACTGGCGGCTCTTTGTCAGGACGGGATGCTGCGACCGCAAATTTGGGTTTGCTTTCCCTGATCCCTGATCCCTGATCCCTGAACCCTGAACCCTGGCCCGTTCACTGTCTGCCCAGCACCATCAGGGCAAACCCCGCCGCGCTGGCCGTCGACAGGAAATTGACCGCGTCGTTATTCAGCCACCCGCGCCGCTCCAGAGTTGCGCCCAGAAGGCTGTCGAAGAGCAAGCCGAACACGCCGCCGCTCCAACTTACAGCCACCATCAAGGCTCCGCCGCGCAGCGCCATGCTGCCGGCCGCGGCCACAATGCCGGCCGCCAGAATGCCCACGGCCGTCCCTTGCAGGGTGATGCCGCCATCGGTGCCCGGTTCCACGCTGCGCAGCGTCGTAATCATGCGCGGCCGCCCGCCCAGAACCTGCCCGATCTCCGACGACAGGGTGTCCGCCGCTGCCTCAGACAACGCCGCCAGTCCCACCGCGAAAATGGCGCCGGGCGGCAAGTGCGTGCGCAGGAACCAGCGCCCATCGGTGAGAGTCGTCAACAGAGCGGGTTCCAGCACCAGCGCGGCGAATCCCAGGTTCGCGGCCACCTGTGCCGCCCCGCGTCCGCGGCGCTCTTCCGCAGTCCCCAGGTGTTCTTTGTGCCCGCGCCCAAACCGCGTCGCCACCGAAGTAAGAACCAGCACTGTCAGAACTGGAACCAGCGCCGTCTCCCAGGGCCGAAACGGATACACGAAGGTGGAAAACATGAGGCTCGCGGCAATCAACGTGCCCGTCAGTGCAGCCGCTGGAGTGGCGGCGCGCAGTCTCCACGCCACCAGTCCCAGCAACAGGCTCAAGCCCGCCGTCCAGATCAAAACCGCTGGCGCATCGGCAGCCCATCCCGATATCTGGAACAGCGTGCTTACCGCCGTGAAGGGCAGCACGAGCAGCAGAACCAGCTTCGATTGCCAGTCTGGATTGATCGGGTCCACGTCTCATCGTATCCGGCTGGCGCGCTCCATCCCACGGGCTGCACCCCCGCAGGCAGAGCGCCGCGCAACTCCACACCATTAGCCGCCTCGCGCGTCCAAACAGAATCAATGTCGTCACGCACGAACGCCGAACCAAATGCCGCACCTTGGGGCGTCTTGGATACCCAACCGCCTGATTTACAATCGACAGGTAAGCAGGAACGAAACTGAATGAGTCTTTTTCCCATGCAAGTGAGCCAGGCGCGTGCGCGGTTGGTCCAGGCTGGTGTTGCCCTTCTGACTGCTACCCTGGTCGCCGGTTGCGGCGCAGGTTACAGGCCGGTCGTTACGCCTATCAATCCCAGTGGCCCCGCATCGCAGCCCACATCGCTGGCGACCGTCGTCTCTTCTCCGTCGCCCACCTCTCCGGGCCTGGCGACGATCATCGACTACTCCGGCGACACCATCGTGGCGCAGGCGCCTATCGGCCCCGGGCCCCTCACCTTCACCATCGATGGATCCGGCTCCACCGGCTACACCGTGAACAGCGATGGCACGCTCACCAACTTCCCGGTCTCGAGCACGCTGCAGGCCAAGAACGTGTCCTATACAACGCTGCCCACAGCGGCGCAGCCCCTCGCCATGTTTTCGCCCACAGCGGGGCTTTGGCTTTCTGACTTGAATGGAAACCTCGCCGACGTGCTGACCGGGTCGCCGGAAACCTTCAAGTTGTCCATTCCTGTTGCAGCCACCCCGGTAGCCATCATCGGCCCCACCACCGCCGGCGAACGCAACTATGCCATCACCCAGGGTACCGTTTCCAGTGGAACCGCATGCAATAATGCGCCCACCACCGGGCCGCCCGGCGAGGCGGACGCGATTGAAGTCACCAGCTACACCGTTTCAGCCAAGATCCCTTTGGGTAAATGCCCCGTCTACGGGGTGGAGACTCCGGATGCCAAGCGGCTCTTCGTGATGAATCGCGGCGACGATACCATCACGGTCATCAACAGCCAGAACAATACGCTCGACAGTTGCACCTGCCCTCCCACCGGCTGCGTCAATCAGAGCAATCAGTCCTATTTCTGCCATCCCGCGCTGCCCCTTTCCACCACTGCCGTGGCCGCCCTGCAGACTGCCTACGCGGGCACGACTACTCCCTTCAGTCCGCCCAACGGCACCGCGGGCATGACCGCGGTCGCCGGGCCTGTGTATGCCGAGTACAACGCCTCCACCGGCCAGCTGATCGTCGCCGACTACGACGGCGGCTTGATCAGCGTGATTGATGTGAGTCTCGATGTATATGGCAACGACAGCCCCACCTTCGGCACCACGTTTACCATTCCGGTGGGTACGAATCCTGCCAGCGTGACCGCGCTTTACGATGGCAGCCGCGCCTACACCGCCAATCAGACCGACGGCACCGTGACTATCGTGAACCTGACCAGCCACACAGTTGAAAAGGCACTTCCGGTAAACGGCCATCCGCGCACTGTTGTCTCCACGCAGAATTCGCTGTATGGCAAGGTCTACGTGGCCTCTCCTGACAGTCCCTACCTCACCATCCTGCGTACCGATCAGGACATCGTGGATGCGACTGTGCTGGTGCAGGGCAACATCGTGGATGTTCGCGTCAGCACCGAAAACGGCTCGTCAGGAAACACCAACGTGCTCAGCCGCAAGCCCGGTTATGGGCAGCCGTGTTATCTGCCGCCGGCGCTGGAAGTGTCCACCTACGGCGCCGCGTACACGGTTCAAAACTGCGCAACATTGCCCTGATCGAGGTTGCCGCCGAACGGATTCGAGGGTCATTCCCACCGCGGAATGGCCCTTTGTACTTGGGAAGTGCTTCTTCACCTACCGAAATCGACTTGCAGGAACGAAGTCATGAGCAAAACGCGCATCGATCTGCTGCTGGTGGAGCGGGGCCTGATGCCCAGCCGCGAACGCGCGCGCGCCATGATTCTCGCGGGGCGGGTTCTGGTCAATGAGCAGAAGATCGACAAGCCCGGCGCATCCGTACCAGGCGATGCGTCGATCCGCCTCCTCGGCGAAGACCAGCCCTTCGTCAGCCGCGGCGGCATCAAGCTCGCTGCGGCGCTCGATCACTGGAACATCGACGTCCCCGGTCGCGCCTGTCTTGACGTGGGTGCGTCCACGGGCGGATTTACCGATTGCCTCTTGCAGCGCGGAGCAGCCCACGTCACCGCGGTCGACACCGGCTTTGGCCAGATTGCCATGAAGCTCCGCAACGATCCACGGGTGCGCTTGATGGAGCGCACCAATGCCCGCCTTCTCGCCCCCAATTCACTGGCCCCTGCAACGCTCGCATCCGAGCCTCCTTCGGCCGCGTTGTCGCTGCTGGTAATGGACGTCTCCTTCATCTCAGCCACTCTGCTGCTTGGCCCTGTGCTGGCCGCTGCGCCCGCTCTACGCGAAGCCGTGATTCTGATCAAACCGCAATTCGAAGCCGGCCGCGAGCATGTCGGCAAAGGCGGCATCGTGCGCGATCCCGCCGCGCACCAGCTCGCCATCGACAAAGTTGCCGGCCATCTCGCGTCTCTCGCATGGCACGTCACCGGCACCATCCCGTCTCCCATCACCGGCATGGAAGGCAATCACGAGTTCCTTCTCCACGCCCGTCATCCGTAAGCCTGCTTCCCGCCCGCCCGATGGAGATTCACTAATTCACTTTTTCACTGTTTCACTTCGTATCGATTTCACTCCAGATCGATTTCACTCATCCCCTCTTCACCGCCGACCGTCCACTGTCCCCCGATCCGGTACACTGAGACCGCATGATTCGAGTTGCGATAGTTTGTAAGCCGCAGAAGGAAGAGCTTGTGCGCCTCTTGCCGGAGTTGGTGGCGTGGCTCCGCGAGCATGGCTACGAGCCGCTGCTCGATCGGGCAGCGGGTGAGTACACCTCGGCGGCTGAATCGGTTGACCGCAACGACATGCCGCGCTATGCCCCGGTACTCATCATTGTCCTGGGCGGCGACGGCACCCTGCTTTCGGTGGGCCGCATCTTCGCGGAGACCGGCACGCCCATTCTCAGTGTCAACCTCGGCTACCTCGGCTTTCTCACCGAGGTCCGTCTCGGCGATCTGTATGCCACGCTGGAAGGGTGGTGCCAGAATTGCCACCAGATCGATTCACGCGCCATGCTGCACGCCGGGCTGTGGCGCCAGGGCACGGAGCACTCCGCCTTCGAGGCGGTCAATGACATCGTCGTAACCAAGGGCGATATCGCGCGCATGGGCGAGTTCCGCGTGGAACTCGACGGCAAGAGCGTGGCGTCGTTCCGAGCCGATGGCGTCATCGTCTCCACGCCCACCGGTTCGACCGCCTATTCCCTGGCCGCGAACGGTCCCATTCTTACCCCCGATGTGGATGCCTTGATCGTCACTCCCATCTGTCCGCACCTGCTCACCCTGCGCCCCATCGTGGTGCGCGGCGATGCCTGCCTGACGGTTCGTGTCGAAGGCATCCCCAACCTCGCCCTGCTCACCGTCGACGGCCAGCGAGCCGTGGAACTGGAAGTGGGCGACGAGATCCGCTGCCAGCGCTCCCGGCACACCGTCAACCTGATCCGTCTCAACGAAGGCGGGTTCTTTGAAGCTCTGCGCAATAAGCTGAGTTGGGGCGAACGATAGCTTCTTTTCCGCGTTGACCGTGGATGGATCGGGCCCCGCTACGGCTGCGGAAACCCGGGATCAGCCGAAAAAACCAACACGACCTGTCCGCTCCATTCGAAGTCGAAGCGGTGGACGAGCTGGTCCGCGAACGAGCCTCTTGACAGCGTCGATGCGTCCATCCTACAGTCGATCATCGATATATCGATGATCGGAGGCGCGATGCCCAAACGCAAGCTCGATCCGCTCCCCGCCGCAGCCTTTCACATCCTGCTTTCCCTCTCCGCAGGCGACCTCCACGGCTATGCCATCATGCGCCAGGTGGAGGCTCAGACCGAGGGTAAAGTGCGGCTTGGCCCCGGAACGCTCTACAGCTCCATCCAGGCGCTGCTCGAGGAGCGCTTGATCGAGGAGATTGAGCAAGCTCCCGCCCCGGACGGCTCAGTTTCGAATTCTCCCAAAGACCGCCGCCGCCTCTACCGCCTGACCCCTGGTGGAAGAAAGGTCGCCCGCACCGAAGCGGAACGGCTGGCCGGCATCCTGCGCATCGCCCGCGCCAAGAAAATCCTCAGGGGGGAATATGTCTGAGAAGATCTACGCCTGCCTGCTTCGCCTCTACCCCGCGCGCTTCCGCCGCCATTATCAAGCCGAAGCGCTACAGCTGTTCCGGGACCGCATGCGCGATGAGCGAGGCGCGCGGCGAAAGCTGCGCCTCTGGGCCGACCTGCTTAAGGATCTCGCCGTGGGACTCCCCCAGGCGTACCGCAACACCTACCCGAAGGCAGCCACGGCGCCGGAGTGGCAAACCGCCGCGGGATCTCCCGCTTTCCGAACCCTTGAAGAAGAGCCCCTCCGGCCGTCTTCGATCGTCATGGGCGGCCTCTTTGCCATCGCCGCCCTGGCTCTTTTCATTTCCTTGATGAACCACGCCGCCGCATACCACCCGTTCTCGACTTCCGCCGGCAGGCTGGCCGCGGCATCCGCCGGAAGCGAGACCAACCCGGACGCTCAGGTGGTGGCGGAAAAGATCGAGGAGAAGATGGGGCGCGCCCGCCAGATGGAAAATTGCTCCTTCGAAAAGCTCGAACAGCATCCCGGAAACATCGGTTACGTCAAACTGAACTGGTTCCCCGATAGCGCGCCATGCCGTGAAATTGCGGAAGGCGTCATGCAGCGCCTGAACGAAACCGACGCCATCATCTTCGATCTGCGCGACGCTCGCGGAGGCTCTCCGGAGATGGTGCGCCTGATGGCCGGCTGGCTTTTCGATCACCCGGTTTCCTGGTACAACCCGCGCGCTGTTTCACCAGCACAACTGGTTACGAATTCGCCCGTTCCCGGAAGCCGCCTGGCCGATAAGCCGGTTTTTGTGCTCACGTCGTCGCGAACGTTTTCCGGCGCGGAACACTTTGCGTACAACCTCAAGACCCTGAAGCGGGCCACCCTCGTCGGTGAAACTACGAGCGGCGCATCGCATGCCGGAAGGGGAACTGCCCCGAGCCCGCTCGCGCTTTCGGAGCCCAAACCCATTTGGGAAGGTACCGGGGTTCCATCCGACGTGCGGGTCGATGCCGCGGACGCACTGCGGGTCGCCGAAAAGCTGGCGCAAAGCGCGATCCACACGAAGTAGACTTCGACTTCATCTCCCGCGCGGCTCACGGGGACTGTTGCCAACGGGTTGCTAATATTCCTGACAACTCACTGGGTCAGCTCGCCCAGCAGCACCTTGGCCTTGGCCACCAGCGTCGCCGCGCCTTCGGCGTCTCCCGTCGTCAGGGCGGTCTTGGCCTGCTTCAGGAATTCCTTGATCTGCGTCGACGTCTTTTCTTCCTGCTCGCTCAGCTTGCGGCTGATTCCGCTCAGGCCCTTCTCGACATCGGCGATATCGTCCGAGGCCTTCTTCGTCGAGTTCGATGTCTCTCTGGTCGCGAGTTGGCCGATCGCATTGACCTCGGGAGGCGGTGTTGCACTCGCGGTCTGGGTGGTCTGCGCCGGCGCTGGCGCTGTGGCTGCCGGCGTCGTCGCTTTCGGTGCTGTCTTCTTGTGCTTCGGGGCGGGCTTGGGCGGCTCCGCCTGCGACACCACGATCGGCGTCTCCTGCGGAATCGTAATCACCGGCGGTGGAAGTTTGTCCGGCGCCTTGTTGGGCTTCAGCACCGGCTCATCCTCGATGGGAGGCGCCAGCGGCTGCACCTGGGACTGGTTGGCGTTGTGGACACACGCGCACAGCAGCAATGGCAACAGCCACGCAATGTCCCTGGCGCGCAATTTCATTCCCCAAGCCCCTTCGCATCGACAACAGTTGCAGGTTGCAAGTGTCGACGTCCCCATTCCGCTGCTGCCAGCGGGATTCGCAATCTGAATTCGGTTCCCCGGTCCTGCCTAGATTGTACTTCGACTCCCCCATGGTGCAACTGGAGAATGCGATAGGTCATGGCGAGTCCGATTCCACTGCCGCCGCTCTTGGTCGTGAAATAAAGATCGAAGATCTTTTCCTTGATTTCTTCAGGAATGCCGCACCCTTCGTCCGCAATGCGCAGCACGGCAGATTTGCGATCCGTCTCCAGCGTCAATTCCAGGGTCCCGCCATCGGGCATGGACTGGGCGCCGTTTTCAATCACATTCAACGTGGCCTGCTTGAGCAGATCCGCATCGACGTTGGCCATGACCGGCTTCGACGGCAAATTGCTTACCAAAATGACGTTGCGCGTCGAAAGCTCCTCTGTGGCCAGGGCCAGGACGTCGCCGATCACCAGCCGCAAGTCCTGCTCGCGCAGCTGCAACTCCACCGGGCGCGAGAAGTCCACCAGCGTCTGCACCACGCGGTCCAGACGGCGGATCTCCGCCTCAATCACTTCCAGGTGGCGCATCCCCGAAGCGCTCGCCTCGCCCATCTTCGTCTTCAGCAGCTCCAGATGCACGACGATCGCGTTGATGGGGTTCTTCACTTCATGCGCCACGCCCGAGGTCAGCCGGCCGATGGCTGCCATGCGCCGCGACAACTCCAGCTCCGATTCGATCTCCTCCATCGACTCCAGGTCGCGCAGGGTGACCAGTGCTCCCAGGCCCTGCTTCGTCATATCGTCGTAGATATAGTCCACCGAGGCCTGAATCCGTCTCCCTGTCTCCGTCCGAATCTCTAATCGTGTTAGCGGTTTGCGGGTTTCGAATGCGGATTGCAGCGTGGCTCCCAGTACCGTCGAGCGATCAAAGATCTTGGAAGAATGCATGCCCAGCACTTTGGATCGCTCCACTTGAAGGAACCGGCGCGCGGCCTCCGAAACCAGCACCGCGCGTCCATCGCCCGTGAACAGCAGAATGCCGTCCTGCAGATTGCCGAGGATCTGGTCGAGGTTGTCTTTCAAGGCCGAGAATACTTCCTCGACATTGCGCATGCGCTGGCCGATCTGTTCGATTTTGTTGGAGACGAGGATGGCCGTATCTTCGCGCGGGACTTTCTTCGCTTGTTCCGCAATCTCGGTGTTTTCGCTGGCGGATGTCCAGTAGTCGAGCTGCATGCTGATCTCTTCCAGCGGCCGCAGCGCCAGGTTGCTCAACAACAGCGAAACCACCAGGGAGATGGCCAGTGCGATGCCCATCAGCCAGAATGCGTCGCGAAGCCAGGGAGCATACGCGAGGCGCAGGAAGGTTGTGCGCACGCCCACATGAACCGTTGCAAGCGGCTGCCCATCGTGCTCCAGCGGCAGCGGCACAACCACGTCGAAAACCTTGGGCGGTCCCACCGCGATCTCGGAGATCACCCGGAACGGATTGGCATAGCGAAGCTGCTCGTAGTCGGACCGCGGGGGCAGAGGCTTGTCCTGGTTGTCCGGGTTGGTGCTGAGCAGCGTTTTTCCTTTGCTGTCCGCGATGTTCACGTCGTACACCGTCAACGAATACCGGTTCACCGAGTCGAGCACCGCCTGCAGCGCCTGGTTATTCCGCACCGCTTCCGTGACCAGGTCTCGCAACTCGTAGGGCTTCGTCGGATCGACTTTACGATCCTTCAACCCCGTCTCGAGAGCGTTCTGCACCGCGAACTTCACCTGGTTCGCCACCATGCGGTTGGTCTCGTACGACTGCTTCACCGATGCAAGCAGCAACTGCCCCACGTACACCAGCGACAGCATCCCCGAAATCAGAAGCACGAGGGCCGTGATAGCCAGCACGAGTTTGGTCTTCAGACGCATTAAGTCGAACTCAGCTCAGGACGATTGGTGATCGCGGGCCTGGCTATATTCCTTCAACTTGTTGTGCAGGGTTTTCAAGCTGACGCCCAGAATCTCCGCGGCTCTTGTCTTGTTCTGCCCGGTGGACTCCAGGGTGCGCATGATCAGCAGCCTTTCCGCTTCGTCTACGGTGTTGCCCACGCGCACCGGCACCGCGCTGGCGTCGTCCACCGGCGGAGCCAGCGGCTGTGCCTTGCCGAAACCCTGAGGCAGATGGCCGGCGTCAAGGGGAGCGCCGTCGGGACAGAGAATCACCGCGCGTTCGATGGTGTTGCGCAGCTCGCGCGCGTTTCCCGGCCAGTGATAGGCAATCATGCGGTCGAGAATGGAAGGCGCGACCCCGGAAACATGCTTTCCATGTTTGTTGTTCATCTCGATCAGCATGGCCTCGGCCATCGCCGGCAAATCCTCAAGATGCGTGCGCAGGGGCGGCATGTGGATGTGAAACACATTCAGGCGGTAATAAAGATCCGAGCGCAGCCGGCCGTTTTCGATGGCGTCATCCGGTTCGCGATTGGTGGCTGCCAGTACGCGCACGTCCACGTCGATCTCGCTGCGCGCGCCCAGGCGGCGTAGTTTGCGTTCTTCCAAGACGCGCAGCAGCTTGGCTTGCGTGCCCACCGGCATCTCCGCCAGTTCGTCCAGCAGCAGCGTGCCGCCGGCCGCCAGTTCAAAGCAGCCGATGCGCCGCTCCACCGCGCCGGTGAACGATCCTTTTTCGTGTCCGAAGATCTCGCTCTCGATCAGCGTTTCCGGAATGGCCGCGCAATTCACCGCCACAAAAGGCCGCGGCTTGCGCGGACTGAGCTCATGCAGCGTGCGCGCCACCAGCTCCTTGCCGGTGCCGCTCTCGCCTGTGATCAGCACCGAAACATTCGAGGGCGCGATCTGCTCGATCAATGCAAAAATCTCGCGCATTGATTTCGAATTGCCCACCATCGAGCCCAGTACGCCCGTCTCCCGCAGCCGTCGCCGCGCGACCTCGAGCTCGATGTCCGTATCCCGCTGCCGCGTCGCATTCGACAGAATGTTGCGCAGCCGCGCCGCATCCACAGGCTTGAGAAGAAAGTCGTACGCACCCAGCTTCATTGCATCCACGGCCGTCTGGATGGTGCCTTGCGCGGTCAGCAGCACTACCGCCGTCTGCATCGACGACGAAGATCCTTCCGCAGCAAACTTCTGCAGCAGCCCGATGCCGTCCAGCCGCGGCATCTTCAGGTCCGTCACCACGATGGCCGGATTCCAGGCCAGCGCCTTCTCCCAGCCCTCGATGCCATCCCGCGCGGTCTCCGTACGATATCCCCAGCCCGAGATCAATTCGGCCAGGCCCATCAACGCGTGGGGCTCGTCTTCCACAATCAGTACTTTCGCCGCCGATGTCATGTTTTCTTTCGTAGCGGCAGGATGCCGCTGTCGCTATTCTCTCTTGATCGAGCCATTTCAGTGAAACTTTCGTTAAATCGCCCGCTTTTCCAAACTCAAACCAGCGCCGTGGTACGGTGGTATCACCATGAGCAGAAAGGGCATGACTCCCGGTCGTCTGGAGGCGTTCTCCGACGGCATTATCGCGGTCATCATCACCATCATGGTGCTGGAACTCAAAGTGCCCGCGCTCGACGGACTGGCCGGCGTGCGCGCGGTGCTGCCTTCCGTATTCCTCTACCTGCTCACCTTCGTGCAGATTGGAATTTACTGGGTCAACCATCACTACCTGGTCGACGAAGTTGAGACGGTGAGCCACAGCATTCTGTGGTCCAACCTGGCGTTTCTCTTCTGCCTCTCGTTGTTTCCGCTGGCCACCGACTGGATCGGCATCAAGGGCCTGTCGTCCTTCAGCACCGCGCTCTACGCCGCCGTCAGCATCTTCCCGGGGCTCGGGTACATGGCGCTGTGGACGCAGGTGCGGTCCAGGAGCGCCGCGCCCGCTCACTTCAGCTGGGGCAAGCAGATTGCCTCCGTATCGCTCTATCTCGCGGCCATCCCCGCAGCGTATTACCGGCCCGCCGCCTCTCTCGCGCTCATCGCCATCGTTGCAATTCTCTGGCTGTTGCCCCCCAGGCTCAAAAGCCTCCCGGATTAGCATTCGACGCGTGGCGTCTCCAATCGTTTTTTTCCCAACAGGCAAACTTCCCGCACCTTGGCGTTCCATCTTCGCAATCCGCCCAAAACCGTACCAGGCATGTGCTTGTTCCGTGCCTCAAGCAAGGATTCGAATGCACGGCGGCGGACTGGTCACTGCGCGTAGAATAGGTGCCTGAAAAATCCAGACAGTGTGGGAGGCAGGCAGTGATTCTCTTCGAGGAAGGCTGGGAGAAGTATGCGGTTCATCATTTGAAATCGAAAACTCTGGCCCGCGGCCTCATCCAGAACGCCGCCGCGGCGCTGGTTGGAAACCACGGTCACGATGGCTTGATGTTCTGGATCGAAGCGGCCATGGGCGGCGCCGGCGTTCTCAATGTCCTCAAAGGTCTCCATCAACCCAAGGGAGTCTTCGATGAAGTTACTCATATCCGCATGCGCTTGTTTGTCGAGGGCAGCAAGAAGGGCGATCTCAAGTACCCGAACACAACCTTCGACACGGATTTTCACTTGTACTCCACGGTCCTGAACCCCGGCCAGCCACCCGACCAACAGCAGCTCCAGCCAACCAAGCTCACATACCGGACGGCGTGGCACGATCCCACCGACGCCGGCTACACCGAAGTCCTCATCGCTGGTGTGCGCGCGCTGACGAATAACTTGTAGTAAGTCATAACGCGCCGTGTGCTATTCCCTCTATGCGCTGTCATCCGGAGAGAAGCGAAGGATCCGCGGTTGCCTTTGGGAGTTATAAAGTGGCATTGCTTCCGAGTTGTCCACCACACGCTCGGAAACCCGGCGGAGGGAGCAGGGGCCTTCAGGCCCCTGAAAGCAATATTTCAGCAGGAGGCCTTTAGGCGCGGGCCTCATTTCCCCGCAAAATGAAGAGGCATGGCGTCCCATGGCCCACCCACGGCCGAGCTGAAGGGATACATTCCCGGCGTCAAAGCGAGTCCCCGTCGGACGGGGTTGTCCTCGATATACAAGACACAACGGAGGAACTTCTCTTTCGTCATGATCTGCGTCTCGTTGAAGCTGCGCATCCACACGTCGAGCTTGCTCTTCAATCGAAACGAAAAGCCGCCTTTGATGAACTGCATGCCCTTTTCAAGCGAGACTTCCGGAGCCGGGGTGATCAGGGCATGAAAGTGT